>CAXTXE010000004.1:89811-200474 GCA_964248165.1 uncultured Terriglobus sp. | reverse complement strand
GCCCTGAAGAATGTCATCGCACTTGCCGCCGGCGTTGTTGCGGGACTTGAGCTTGGATCAAACGCCGCCGCCGCGTTGATCACGCGAGGCATGGCGGAGATTACCCGCTTGGCCGTGGCATGCGGTGCCCGCCGGGAGACATTGGCTGGCCTAGCCGGCTATGGCGATCTGGTCTTAACCTGCACCGGAACGCTCTCCCGCAACCGCACCGTGGGCGTGGAACTTGGGCGAGGCCGCACGTTGCCGGACATTGTGGCGGGGCTGAACGGCAAGGTGGCTGAGGGCGTGCGCTGCACCTCCGCCGCGCTGGGTCTTGCGCGGCGGCACAACGTGGAGATGCCCATCACGCAGGAGATGCACGCGGTCCTGCACAGTGGCCGCGTTCCCGCGGATGCGATACGTGCCCTGATGACGCGCCCCGGACGGGACGAGTAAAGCACCGGCCTCGGTCTATCGCGAACGGTGGGTGTAGTATGTCGCCATGGTGAACTGGATCGCGGCGGCGCTTTCCTGTTTGCGGCAGCTAGAGACTGGCTGTTCCCCGGCCATTTTCAATTGCATGCCGGTGGAAACGAATACGGAACGGTTTGGTTCGTCCTAGGCTGTATTTGTATCGAGAGACAGCTGCGATTTCGCAAAGTTGCCACCGAAGACTCGCACGCAGCGTAGATCGCTGCGACAGCAGACGTAAACTAGAGGGCGATGCCGATCTCCCTCTTCAACACAGGCGGTGAAAAGCCGCGCAAGCCCAGCTTCTTCCAGCGCATGCGTCAGGCCGTAAGCGGCGAGAGTGCCCCGGCGGAGTCTGAGCCGCCCGCGGTAGAACCGTCTCCGGTGCCCTCTGCACATGCTGCCGCAGGACAGACACTCCAGGAAGAACCTTCCTTCGCGCCGCAGAACGAGTTCGAGCTGTTGGAGCGCGAGGGTGTCGGCAACCTTCCCTTGAACGCTCCAGAAGCACTGACGGCCGAGGCCTTGCGCCAGGCTGCGGACGAGACGGTAGCGCATGAACTGGGGCCCGAAGCCGTGACGCGAGATGTTTCGTTCGCCACTCCTGCCCAGGCGACGGCAACGTCATCTCCGGCGTCCGGGCCTTCACCTGCACAGACGGGACGCAATGAGTTTGGGCTCCGGCCCATGACCTCCGGCTTTTCCTTTGGAGGCTACACGTCCGCTGAAGAAGAGGAAGCCAGCTTTCTTGGCAAGATGCGCGACGCGGTCAGCCGCACGCGCGACACGCTGGGCGCATCGCTGGACAACGTTCTGGCGCTGGGCCGCACCGTGGACGAAGGCACGCTGGACGATCTTGAATCCGTTCTGCTGACTGCGGACATTGGCGCGGCCACCACACACGACATCATGCGAAACCTTCGCACGCGCGCTCTGCGGGAGAAGGCGACCACGACCGAACTGAAAGCCATGCTGAAGGAGGAACTTCGCCGCATCCTGGATGGCGTGCAGCAGCCAACAGAGCACCCGGCGCATCCGCCGGAGGTAATTATGATGGTGGGCGTGAACGGGACCGGTAAGACGACCACCAGCGGCAAGCTGGCAGCCCTGTATGGCACGCATGGGCGCAAGGCGCTGCTGTGCGCCGCAGACACATTTCGCGCGGCGGCAATTGAGCAGCTTGAGATCTGGGCGCAGCGGTCGAACGTTGACATCATCAAGACACGCCAGGGTGGCGATCCTTCCGCCGCGCTGTACGACGCGCTGACTGCGGGAAAGGCACGCGGCGCGGACATCGTGATTGTGGACACAGCCGGACGCCTGCACAATAAGGCCGGTTTGATGGCAGAGCTGGACAAAATGAGGCGGACCGCGCACAAGCTGGTGCCCGGTGCTCCGCATCAGGTATTTCTGGTGCTTGACGCGACTACGGGTCAGAACGGAATGCAGCAGGCGCGGTTGTTTACTGAGAGCGCCGGGGTCACCGGCATCGTCTTAACCAAGCTGGATGGCACAGCAAAAGGCGGCATCGTGATTGCCATAGCGCGTGAGTTGCGGTTGCCGGTGGTCTTTGCGGGTGTTGGCGAGAAGATGGAGGACATTGTGCCGTTCGACTCCGATGCCTTCCTGGATTCGCTGCTGGCGGCGTAAGTGGGCAGGCTTTCTGCAGTTGGGTCCGCATGGCCACTTTAGAGATGCAAATCCCTTCGCTGCGCTACGGGATGACAAGCGTTAAGGCTAACAGGATGACTAACTTTCCTAGCGCACGCCCACAGGGTGGTTGTTGTTCCACTCGTCGGCCACGACGCCAATATTCTGCAAGGTATCCATTGCCCGCTCAATCGTGAGACGGAGCTGCGGCTGCGCTGCCTTTGGAGCGTCCCGCGCCTCCTCAATGGCCACGACGCGGCCATAGGGCCAGGCTTCCTTTGGAATGGCGGTGAGCGCTGCCGCGAGATTGGATGGATCGATATTGAGGACTTGCTTTCGTGCTGCCTCAGGACGCAGCATGGTGCCCTTTCCGAGGTCGGAAGGGTTGGCATCTGGCATGAGTACATGCAGCGAAATCATCTTCTCCTGGACGGTGAGCGATGGATTCTGCCACTCACTCATGGAACTGACCTGCATGTACAGGTTCTTGGAAGGTGGCGGAATCTGACTCAGGTCACGGCGTGCTTCTTCCATTTGGCTCGCCTCCGAACGCGCGGGTGCGGCTGCGTTGTCAGGCGTGCTGCGGCAGCCGCAGAGCGCAACCGTGATGGATACCGCGAGAAGAATGAGAGCAGGTGTGCGCACCATGACAGGATAACAATCCTTGCGGCCGTGCTGTGAGGCGAGCCTTCGCTAAACCTTTGTGATATTGCCGTTGAAGCCGTTGGGGAAGAATCCGCCCTTCGCGGTTCCGGTCGCCGTATTGGCATAGAGAATCGCCAGCACCTGGGAGGACGATCTCTGATAGGCGAACCCGGCGAAGATGCCTCCCTGGCCCGTCGTACCGTTAGCAGCCGTGGCGAAGAAGCCGCCATTAGCCGTGGTTGGACCCGCTTCCGCCAGCGCGACAGTACCCGGGTCCGCCGGCTTGATGTCATAGCCGTCTGCGGGAACGTAGCCCGGTAGACTAGCCGGGTACGCCGCTCCCTGCTGAATGGCGATCAACCGGAGCGCGCCCGCATGGAAACCCTCAACCGCGAGAATTTGAGCGGCAGCCGTGGAGTTGCTGCCCGTAAGATACGCAGCCGCACCCGTATACGCGGTGACGCCAACATCCTCAAACAGCCGTGCTATCTGCAAGTAATTGCTTCCTGAGATGGTGGCCAGCGCGGCAAGATTGAGTTGCGGACGGGCTACCGCGACGGATCCTAAAGCAGTACGGATGGCGGCAACATGCGACATCTCGTCAAAGTAGATTTCGGCGAAAAGATCATTGATCTGCGCATTGGGAAACGTAATCTGCCCTGGTGCGCCGGTGGGTGCGGGGCCGCCGCCGGTCAGGTTGCTGTTCAGGTCGTTGCCTGTCACGATGTAGCTGTAAAACGTGGCCTCCAGGTACTCCAGATTGAGGGCAAAGTTCAACACATCCACCTCGGCCTGACTCGCCGCGTCCACGTAGGGCACTGTGGAATCACCGCATCCGATGATGGCCGCGCCAACCGCCGCCGCACTCGCCATTCCCGCTCCGCTCAGGAAGCGGCGGCGGTCCAGGGCACGGCGCACCTCGCGTCCGTTGCCGGTCTGCTCAGGTGTAAGCGCAACAGTCTCTTCAGGCAGGGTCATGATCTTCAATTCTCCTTGTGGTGCACCTCGACATCACTGCCCCGGAGAGGCAGGCAGAGGTCTTTCCGGTTTAGAACACAAAATGACTCGCGGTGTTGCTGCCGGAGGGAGGTCACTGTTTCCACGGAAGAACCATTGTGAGCCTCGCATGACACACGCATGGTACAACGTTTGTGCATCCCTCAGTTCAACCTGCCCAACGTATCAGATCAACAACAGGAGTTCATGCAGTGCCGGAAAAACAAGCAGATGCCCTGCAACGTTTAAGAGAGGGCATCCTTCGGTTTCAACGCGAGGTTTACCCTGCACGCCAGGCGGAATACGAGGCTGCGGCGAGAAATCCGCAAACGCCGCACACCCTGCTGATTACCTGCGCGGATTCACGTATCGATCCTGAAACGCTGACGCAGAGCGCATCCGGAGACCTCTTTGTCGCACGCAACATCGGCAACATGGTGCCCGCGTACGGCGAAATGCTGGGCGGCGTGAGCGCTGTGATCGAGTACGCCGTGGATGCGCTGAAGGTGCGTCACGCAGTCATTTGCGGCCATAGCGATTGCGGTGCCATGAAAGGCCTTCTTGCAGCGGACGGCGCGCTGGATGCCATGCCAACCGTGAAGAGCTGGCTGCGGAACGCCGAGGCAGCCAAGCGCGTGGCAGCCAGTGCTGACGACGGACTGCCAACGCTGCGGACGCTGACCGAGCAGAACGTGCTCCTGCAAATGCAACATCTTCGCACGCATCCCTCCATTGCAGGTGCTCTGGCGCGTGGCGAACTCGACATCTCGGGATGGATTTATGACATTGCGCTGGGCGATGTGCGCGTCTTTGATGAAGCGACGCAGCGCTTCCTGTCAGTACGCGAGCTGGCGGAGGAGGCCAGCGCCGGAGTTTGACCGTTCGGCAGTATCCGCATGACCGGGCGGTGCGGGGACATCGAACTTGCCGTTCGCGTTCTCGCGAGAAACATATTCTTCATACCTAAGATTTTAGTTGACACGATCACGTCTGCCGGGTCATGCTGTACTCCTAACTTTATAGGAGGCGCAACGGCATGGCAGCGGGAGTAAAAGGCGGTAACAAACGGGGGCTGACGCCGCTGGAGCTCGAGATCATGCAGGTGCTGTGGTCCTCCGGTCCCAGCACGGCGGCGGAGGTGCTGCCACAGCTTGAGGGCAGCCTGGCCTACAACACCGTGCAGACCATGCTGCAGGTGCTCTTGCGCAAGGGCAAGGTAAAGCGCACAGCGGAGGGCCGCGCCTACCGCTACCGTGCCGCCGTCTCGCGGGAACGTGCCGCCGGTTCCGCCATTGCCGATCTGCTGAAGCGCATGTTTGGCGGCTCCGCGGAGGCGATGCTGCTGGCCATGGTGGACGCAGGCCACATTGATGCCGGCGATCTGGGACGCGCGCGCAAGGCGCTGCAAGCCGCCGAAACCGCCCGCAAGCACGCCGCGGCAGACGAAAGGCCACAATGAACATCTTGCCGGTCTTTTATGCGTGGGCAGCGCTGCAACAGGTGCTTGCTGGCTTTGCGGTGCACGCGATGTGGCAGACTCCCCTGCTGGCGGGCGCGGCGTGGTGCGCCATTCGCGTGGGGAGACCGCATGTGCGGGTGGCGCATACCGTGTGGTGCGGTACGTTGTTGCTCTGTGTCCTGCTGCCAGCGGCGTCCACGTGGATGGCGCGAGCTGCCGCGCGGCAAGCGCAACGCGATCTCGGAACGGTGCGCATGGATGTGCTCGCTGAGCCGGGCGATCTGCCCGTGCTCCATCGGGAAGGTCCATGGAGACGCTTCCTGCATCGTCACGCAAGCGCGCAACATGGCGTGCAGCCTGTGCGCTTCGCTCTGCCACAGCAATGGTCGCATGTCATCGCGGGAACCTATCTGGTCGTGACGCTGTTGTTTGCCGTGCGATTGTTCCTGTCCTGGTGGCGTATGCGGCGCATGGTGAAGCGCTCGTCAGCAGGTGGCGTTCCGGATGCCCTGACAACCAAACTCCGCTCGCGTTGCGGCCATCTGCGCATCGCGATGCCGGAATGCCGCATGAGCGATGAGGTCACCGGACCCGCACTGGCGGGCGTGTTGCATCCTGTCTTGCTGTTGCCGCGCAACGTCGACGGATTGGCCGCGGAAGAGATCGACGCCGTCGTGGCGCATGAAGGATCGCATCTGCGGCGGCGCGATCCCCTGCTGCATGCGGTGTGCGCGTGGCTTCTTCTTCCGGTCAGCTTTCATCCGGCAGCCTTCTGGATCGCCGCGCGCATCCGGCAGACACGCGAAATGGCCTGCGATGCGGAAGCCTCTGCGGACTTCCGCTCGGTGACGGGCTATGCGGACGCGCTGCTGCGCATGGCGGAGCGCTCCGCGCCGGCCACGGTGGCGCGCCGGTCCGCGCCCGGATTCTTCAACACTGGGCTGCTGGGAATGTTCAACACACAAGGAACCATGGAGGAACGTATGCGGATGCTGATGAACGGAAACAAGGACGTGGTGCGTGGCCGGGCAGTACGCGCGGCTGGATGTATTGCTGTTGCGGCCGCTGCCGTGCTGGTGGCGGGAATGCTTCAGGTACAGCCTGCACTCGCACATGAGGGAGTCAATCAACAAACCACGGCTGCCTCCCAGACAGTTACGCCGCCAGAGCAATTGACGTCGCCGGATGCCGATTCCACGTCGCCGCGCCTGATTTCCGGTGAACACGCCCGCGAGCAGTTGCGCCGCGCGCAACGCCAGCTGTCCGCCGCGCAGCAAAAGGCCACGAGCGAGGAGGAACGCAACAGAATTGCTGCCGCACGCAACGCCTTGAAGGCGGCCGAGCAGGCGCTCGCCTCCGCCGGCAACTCAGCAGGACAGCGCATCACCATAGACATGCCAGATCTCTCAAACCTCGATCTGCCGAGCATGGATGACCTGAATGCCCTTTCAGACAAGCAGCGTGCCGCTGTGAAGAAGCTTCAGCTTCAGTTCAGTTCGCCGGAGTTCAAGGCAACGATGGATCGCGCCATGAAGCAGCAAGTAAAGACGCTGACGGCTGAACAGGAGAAGATGCTGGACAACATACGCTCCGGGGAGTTGTCTATTCGGTTAAAGGAGCAGGCCCAGCAGATTGCCCGTCTCGATCTTCCGGGGATGCCCTTCGTTGCGCCGGCTGAGGGTCAGCCGCTGAAGATTGCGCCAGGCGTGCTTGCCGGCAACAACACGCACAAAGAGAATCCTGTCTACCCGGTGGAAGCCAAGCAGAAGGCGATCCAGGGAGCCGTTGTTCTGCACGTGATCGTGAGTGAAACCGGAACCGTGGAGCAAATCTCGGCGCTGCAATCGCCGGATGAGGCGCTTACACGATCCGCCATCACTGCCGTGCAGCAATGGACGTACAAGCCATTCCTGTTGAACGGGGCAGCGGTGCCAGTGGAATCCACGGTGACGGTAACGTACTCTCTTGCGAAATGAGGCGCGACTAGCTGCGGATAGGTGCCGGGTCTTACTCCGCCGGCAGGCTGCTGATAAACGGCTTCTGTAACGTGGGCGATGACGGCGGTGCATGATGAAGCCTGCCGTCACGCACATACAACGTGCGGTCCGCGATGGCCGCGGCCTCGGGATTGTGCGTGATCATCAGTACCGTCTGTCCAAGTTCCTTGGCGGCATGGCGAAGCATCTGCAACACGGTATCGGAGTTCTCTGTATCGAGATTGCCCGTGGGTTCGTCCGCAAGGATAAGAGCGGGCTGCGTAATGAGGGCTCGCGCGATGGCGACCCGCTGCTGCTCTCCACCAGAGAGTTCGTTTGGCCGGCTATCCAGCCGGGACTCGATACGCAACATCTCAGCAAGGCGGTTCAGATAGGCGGTGTTCAGTGGTTTGCGCGGCAGCGCAATGCTGTGTGCCAGTTCGATATTGCCACGCCCAGTCAGGGTGGGCAGCAGGTTGAAGCGCTGAAAGACGAAGCCAATCTTTTCGCCACGCCGGCGGGTACGTTCCGCGTCAGACAAGCTGCTGAAATCGATGCCATCAATGGTGACCGAACCGCCGCTTGCGCGCGTCAGGCCACCCAGCAGGTAAAACAAGGTTGACTTACCAGAACCCGATGGACCTGCGATCGCGATGAACTCGCCACGTTCAACGGTAAAGGTTGCGTCACGCAATGCATGCGTTTCAATCTTGCCCGAGCGGTACGTTTTACCCAGTTGACGGGCGACGATGATTGGCGGCATGGACTCCATCAGTCTATCGCGCTTTTACACGCACGCCCGGTTACGCCAGCGCCGCACCCATCACTATCAACCGCGACACTTCCGTGGTGTGCGCGGATTCCTGCAGGAAATGCAGCTCGACACGCACAGTCAAGATGGTCGACGTGCCCTGCCGCACCGGCATGTGCAGACCGCACGTGCAGCGCTCCGCAAGCGCGCGATGGCTCTCGCGGGTCAGCTCCAGGCCGCTTCCCAGAAGCGCACCATAAACCTCGGGCAGTGCGGCCTGCTGCACCTCAAGGTACATTTCCACGGCGTTGGCAGACGTTGGGCGGCGGTCTAAAATCCACCCGCCGGCACCGTCAATGGCGGCACCCAGTTCTGGGATCAACACTCCACGTTCCTGGTACGTGAAGCTCTGCAGGTTAAGATCGGGTTGTAATTCTTCGTCGGTCACATTCCGCATATCGGCACGCCGCGTGCCATATTCACGCGTGCACCAGTCGGTGTTGCAGGATGATACGTTGCGGATGACTTGGCTTATGTTAGCCGGGAAGCTTACGCCGGAGAAGACTCTACCGGCCGATCTGGCCCGGCGCCGGTACGAAGTAGAGGAAGGCACCAAGCACGATGAGCAGCGCAAGGTAGCCTGCAAGCGTACCTGTGCTGTTCTCTTCCGGAGCGTCGTTGGTAAACATGCGCCACGTCATGCCCGCGCCGATAAAGAGAAAGACGCCTTCGTGCATCAGCGCAAACAGCACCACGCACGAGGCCAGCACCAGGCCGCGTCCCAGCCGGTTAAGCGCGTACGTCGCCTGCGCTCCATCGAGGCCAAGCACGGGGATCAGATTGATCAGGTTTACCCATGCACCGGTGTAGGCCAGAGCTTCAAAGACGGGCAGGTGCGTCCAGCGGAACAAACCCATGCAGGCCATGGCCGCGCCCAGGCCCCATCCCGGCCCCGCAAGCGCGATCGCCGCCAGTTGATCCAGCTTCATCCCTTGATGGAACCACCGCACGTACGCGCCCAAGCCCGGCAGGAACATGGGCAGATCGGCCTTCAGCCCACGGCGGCGGACCGCAACGTAGTGGCCCATTTCGTGGATGAAGATCGACAGTGTGAAGCCCAGCGCAAATTTCCAGCCAAACAGTGCCCAGTACAGGCCAAAGTAGCCGAGGAAGCCGAGCAGGAACTTCATCTTAAACAACAGAAAGAGCGCGCTCTTGAACTTGGCAAGGCCGAAGACGACGGGTGCAAGCGGCCCGAGGCGCTTCTTCCAACGCGCCATGCGATCCTGCTCAGCCTGCTCGCGGCCGGTCAGCGCGTCGATGTGCTTATGGATCTGGTCGGCCTGCGCAGCATCCGCTGGCAGCCACTCCAGCGCGGTGGCCCATAACGCGCGCGCCTCGGGCAGCTTGCCTTCCTTTTCCGCAGCAGCCGCAGCCGCGCCAACGCGGTTCAGGTGGCGCGCATAGACCAGCGTCTGGCAATCCGGGCACGCCAGCACACCCTCGGCTATCCAGTGCTGGCAGTTGGGGCAGGAGTACACCCGGTCCGGCGCAGGAACGGCTTCCGGCGATATCTCAGCCTCACCAGGAACAGCAGCCGGATTAGCGGTAATCGCCATGACAGACTCTTATGAAGTTTACGCCTGTTGCGCGCATCAGTTCGACATCCGCAGGTGGCGCATTGTAAAAGGTGAAGCAAGATGGCACGATTTGTGGCACAATGCCGCCAACCACTTTATGCCACTTCCCATCGTTCTCGCCGCCCTTACCGGAGCCATTTCAGCCGGAGCGGCCCCCGGCATCACGGAGGCCACCAAGTGTGCCATTACGGACGCTTACGGCGGTTTGAAGACTCTCATCAAGCATAAATTCGGTCACGACAGCGAGGCCGCCATCGCCGTGGACAAGCTTGAGGCCAGTCCAGAGTCGAAAGGCAGGCGTGACACGTTGGACGAAGAGTTGAATGCCGTCAAAGCAAATGATGCGCCCGACCTGGTGGAGGCAGCACAAAAGCTGCTGGCGCTGCTGCAGTCCATGCCGCAAGCCGGCAGTCACACGCAGACCGCGAACGACAGCATCGGTGTCGCTCAGGCGGATCGCGGAGGCGACGCCCGCGTCATCTTTCACGGGCCTCCGCCGGTTAAGCATGGCTGACACCCCGCTGCAGTCCGCGTCCGGAACGGGCATTGCGCAGGCCTATGGTGATGGCGCGCAGGCACATGTGCACATTGGCTTTACTGCCGAGCAGATCGGTGCCATGCTGCAGGCCGCGGGAGCTGCGCAACAGGGCGAGATTACGCGGCTTGCAGCCCAACTAAACACCAGCCGTGAGGCTCTGCTTGGCTTCTTTCGCATTATCAAAGAGCAGGAGGTCCCACCGGATCAGTTGCAGCAGACGCTTGTACTTATCGCCCAGCGGCATATGGAGTTGCTGGCCCGGCTCCGTGCGATGGAGCCGGACAGTACAGCCGCACGCGCGCTGATCGAGCAGGCACGTACGCTGATTGCGCAGGCTTCTTCCCCTGCCGACTACGACCAGGCGGACGGTCTGCTGTGCCAGGCCGAGGAGGCCAACGACCCCGAACTTGCGCGCGCCGAGCAGATGGAGCGTGAAGCGCATGAGGCCGCAGTTCGCATGCGCCGGCAAAAGGCGGCCACCCGCGCCCAGCGTGCCGAGCTCAGCCTGACGCGGCTCGATCAACTGGAGGCCGTACGGCATTTTCAGGTCGCTGCCGCGACCATCGGGGAGGACGATGTCATCGCGAGCGCCGACTATGTGTTGCGTAGCGCAGGCGTTCTGCGCAGCCATGGCTTGGAAAAAGGCCATGTGCAGTCGCTGCTGGAAGCTTCCGTTCTGGCGCGCGGGGTCATTGCTCAGTCTTCCAAAGAGCGGCAGCCTGCGATGTGGGCGTTGGCCCATCATCACCTCGGATTGGCGTTGCAGGCTCTTGGAAGCATGTCAGTGGATGAGATCACGCCCTATGTGGAAAGCGTAGCCGCCTTGCGCAATGCGCTTCAGGTAGTCACGAAGCAGATCTGGCCGGCGTACTGGGCCGGGCTGCACAACGATCTTGGCAATTCGCTGTCGTCGTTGGGTGCGCGCGAGAAGAGCGTGGAACGCCTTCGCGAGGCGGTGGATGCTTTTGATGCCGCGCTGGAAGTCCGCACTCGTGAGGCTATGCCAGTGCAGTGGGCGGTAACGGTGCGCAATCGCGCGACAGCGCTGTTCTACCTGGGCGAACTGGATACCGCGACGGCAACGCTGCTCGACGCTATTGCGGCTGCCCATACCGTGCTGGAGGTTACGCCGCGAGAGAGCGCGCCGGTTCAATGGGCGTCCACGCAAAACAATCTAGGGGTGATGCTCTTCGCACTGGCCCAGCGCGAGCACAGCGCCGAACGCATGAAGGAAGCCGTCGCTGCCTTTCGATCCGCCCTGGAAGAACTGCCGCAAGACCGCATGCCTCACGTGTGGCAAAACAGTCAGGACCGGCTGGTAAAAGCAGAACAGGCGCTTCACGTTATTGCACAACCGGCATAGCTGAAGATTTCTTCGCCCGCCTTTATCATCGATTTACAGTAGATCACTTTGAAGGTTGGATGCACGTGCCCTCTTGCCATACGTAATACTCGGATCGATAAGAGGAAGGTGAGGCCGCTTACCGTCCAGGATCTCCGAGACACGCAGTATCTGTATAAAAGGAAATCGAACTCCATGGAACTCAGTAGTTCCGGCTGCGGCAGCGTCCGCAATCATGCCCGCGGTAGGCTCTTGAAGTGTCACAAGAACTCCAAAGCCTAACGAGTTAGACTTTTCCCTGTCCGCAACAGCTTTCAACGCTCGTATGTCGTCTGCTTTGAGCTTACCGCTCTTTACCGACACAATGGCGTATTTCGCCGTCCTGCCGTCCGGTTTAAAAGGAATTCGGCCGTCGATACCTCTATCGGCGCCGGCTTTTGGATTTGGTATACCATCAATCTTCGACACAGCCCAGATTTCAAAACTCTTTCGATTACCTTCTTCTAGCGCCAACATACGCGCGCCCTCTATTGTTGTCGGCAGACCCCTGATCTCATAATCTATGCCGGGCTTCAGGTGCGGAAAAGCACCTTCAAGACGCTGACGCCGGATCAGTTCGATGGAGAACGGTGAGATATCCATTCCGATCCAATAGCGAGCCAGAATTTGAGCCGCCTCAATGGTCGTGCCGCAGCCGCAAAATGGGTCCATAACCAAATCCCCCGGTTTGCTTGAAGCACTTATGATTCGCCGGAGCAGATTGACAGGCTTCTGTGTCGGGTATCTTAGGCGCTCTGCGTCGTTGGGACTGAGCCAACGCACGTCTGCATCGATCCCGTCCGTTGTACCGAACACAGTGCCTTCGGTGTAGGGCTGGTACGCCCAGATATCCGGTGCGGCTGGTCCATCACCAGGACGCACAGACATCTGGTACATCGGCCAGGCTTCTCCTTCGGTGATCGTAATGTAGCCAAGCTCATGCAGCAGATCGAGCTTCTGATGCTGCGTCATGCCTTGTGGATCAACTCCGACCTCGTCCCATATCTTTCCCGGAATGGCCCAATGCCGCCCTTTGGATGAGGGGTCGAACCCTCTCCACGGCTTGCCTGACTCTTTGTTCCGTGTTCCTGAACCGGTTAAGACATTTCCGTAGTAGTCAGTTCTGTAGCTGCCATCATCCGCCTTAATAAAATGATCTGACACATGGCCGAGCATATAAGGGCGGCGCGGACTGTTCCATGTGAATGAGTCGCTTTTAGTGTAGAAGAGAATAACGTCATGAATCGGTGCCCAGCGCTTCGCCTTATTGTGAGAACCCGTTCTGCGCCATATGATCTCGCTACGAAAATTGTTTGGATGGAAAATCGCGTCCATTATCAATTTTAGATAGTGACTGGCGGTCGGATCGCAGTGCAGGTAAATTGATCCTGTTGGTTTAAGAACTCGCCTCATCTCATTCAGCCGGGTTGCCATATGAACGATGTAGGCCATCATTGGCGTGCGCTGCAGCCCCACGTTCAATGAGTTCACTAAACTAACAAGAAGAACATTTGGAACGTCCTGGAGCTCGTCAAGGCTGGCCTGCGCACCTGTGTCCCAGCTCCAGGTGTCCTTGAAGATCGTCATCTGAGCTTCGTCCGCGGTAATTCCATCCGCCTTAAACAAAACGTTGTAGTCAAGATCGGACTTGAATGGCGGGTCGAGATAGATCAACTCGACGGTCTCCGAGGCGACTCTTTCTCTCATTAGAGGCAAGTTGTCACCGTAGTAGAGCCGATTCTGCATGTACCCAGCTTTCAATAGAACTCAAGTCATCTTCAATCAGGCCGCTTAATGCTGCAACCCCGGGTTTTTGTCGATGCTGAGGAGGTTGGCCATGAGGCGAAAGCTGCCGGGGACGGCTTCGGGCATCTCGCGGAAGAAGGCGTAGGCCAGATAGACGTAGTAGCCTCTGCCGTAGCGCGCGTAGATGAGTCCGCCGCTTTGCGGGTCCTGGCCGGCGTCGTGGACGGAGGTCAGAGCGGTGTACTCCGGCGCGAAGGATTTGGGGAAGCCGTGGCCGCGTTCCTCTACCCATCCGGTGAAGTCAGCGGGGCTGATGCGATTGGGCCAGGTCAGCAGCGGGTCGTCCGGCTTCAGGATGGTGACCGTTGCGTCTTCTTCGGCGACGGTGTGGCCGGGGTCGCCCTGAATCGTGATCGGGTAGGGAGCGTCGTCGGCACTGAACTCGACGCTTTGATACTGCGTAATCACCACGCCGCCTCTACGCATGTAATCGAGCAGCCGGTTGTTGGCGGTGCGAAGCACGGGCCGCGCCGTGTAGGTGCGAACGCCAAGCACGATGTAGTCGTACGCGGAGAGGTCGCCGTGCTGCAGGTCGGCGTCCGTCAGCATCGTGGGATCGACGCCCATCTCGCGAAGGCTGTCGGGCACGTCGTCACCGGAACCCATAACGTAACCCACGCGGAGACCGGGCGCGATCTTAACGTCTACGCCGGTGATGCTGCTGGTAGCTGGTTGGTAGCGTGGATAGGGCCGGATCCCCGGGTAACCGATGGTCGTAAAGCCGGTGGTGTACTGCTTACCGGCTGAGTCAGCCACGGCGGTGATCTGGTAGGTTTTCGTCTGGAGTCCGGGGGTGGCGACTTCGAACCGGAAGACAGAGTCCTCGCTTTCGCGCTGCATGTGGAAGGTGGCACTGGCAGGTTCGGCGGTCCAGCCCTTCGGAAGTTCCAACTTCAAGGTGCCTTGTGCTTGCCCCTTGACGCTGCTGTGCACCGTGACCTGCACCGCGAGCGATTTAGCTGTGAGCGGCAGGACGCCGCTGGCAGGTGCCACCGTGACGGAGATAGCTGGAGCGATCAGCAGCGGCTCGAGCACGGTGCCAATGCCGTTGTAGCGGTGCGTGGTCTGGACCACACCGGCGAGCGTGGCACGGGTACCCGCGAACGTGTAGGAAACCTCGGCGTTGAGCGGGTACGGTTCCTCCGGCAGGGTGAGCCAGCGCGGGTCGTGGATGTCGTAGAAGCTCTGCTCCAGGTTTGGCCGCGAGAAGTAGGGCATGGTGGGGGCGGCGTTTGCGGGAACGGTCGCCATCAGGAAGTCATCCACGCTGCTTCCGGCGGCAAGGGGACCGATGGGCGGCTTTGCCGGCTGGCCTGCGGAGGGGGGCTGCTCGGTTGCGGCGGAACGCGCGGTTGCAGGTGTTTGCGATGGCGCAGTGGTTGAAGCTGGCTTGGGAGCTGGAGGCGGAGGTGTGCGGACCTTCCAGTCGTCTCCGCTGACGGGCAGCAGCGTGATGCGGTCGATCTGCACTGGTGCGGTTCCCTGGTCCGCGATGTGGATGCCGACACCGAAGCTTTCGCCGTCGACCACGGTTTGCGATAGGACTTCGTTGCTCTGGCCGGGCTGGCCGGGGCCGCGCGACTCGGTGGGCGCGGGGCCTTTCTGGACGGTGGCGATCAGGCTCATGCCGAGCGCCTGAGCCAGCGCCTCATTAAATTGCCGCTCCTTGATTCGCAACTCGAAGATTGCGTTGTAGCGAGCGTCGTCCGGCAGCTTGGCTGATTGCAGACCGGCTATCAGAGCGCGCGTTTGATCGAGTCCCCGGGCCAGCGCGGGTGCGGATTTGGCAGGATCATTCGCATCGAAGCTTCTGGTTGCCTCCTCTACCTCCGCCGCAATTGCCGCGAGTTTGGTGCGAGTGCCGGCCTGCGTGTCAGACGGAAGATAGGACGCAATGCCTTCGAGCGAAATATCGATGCCCTCGTAGAAGCTGCTCTCGTGTTCTGGCAGCGGTGCAGGTTCTACGCGGGAGGCGTAGAGATGATAACTGGCGTCGGCCTTACCGGGCGGGGGTAAACCGATACCGCCATTCTGCGATTTCTGCTGGTCCAGGCCTTCACGCGCGATCTGGAAGGGGCTTTCGCCAAAGAGCGCGTCGTACTTGCCCGAGGGCACCACCACGGTGGCGGATGGCACCTGATGCATCTCCTCGCCGGTGATGTAGTTGCGATACAGCAGCGGCTCGTACTTGCCAGTGGCGTAGTCAAAGATGCCGTCCTTGGTGACGCGCGCGAACGGCGTGCGGGCGTACACCTTCAGCGGTGCCCACGGGCGCAGGCCTTCACGGAGTTGCTCGGGAAACATCTTTGGATCAGCGGCTGCAGTGTAGACCTCCTGCGCCAGAACGCCGGCAGTTTGATGATGGCCATGGCCATCAGAGACGTTGCCCGCAAAGACGCTGGTCACGACCATGGGCCGGGTTTCGCGCACGACACGCACGGCATCGCCCAGCACACGCTCATGCGTCCACTGCTTCAGGGTTTCCTCGCGCGTCTTTGAGAACCCAAAGTCCGCCACGCGTGTGTAGTAGAGATGCACGCCGTAGTAGTGGTTCGCGGCCAGATGCTCTTCCGTGCGCAGGATGCCGAGCGAATCCCAGAAGTCGCCGGTCATGACGTTCTGGCCACCCTCGCCGCGGTTCAGACTGAGGAGCGATACGTCCGCGCCCACGGCACGGCTCTCATAGGCCAGCGTGCCACCGTCTTCATCGTCGGGATGCGCATTGATCTGGAGAAAGCTGGCGCGGGTGGCGAGTTTACGGAGTGATTGCGCCAGACCTGCCGCACCACGGTCAAACGGCAGCGGCGTTGCAAAGGCGTACGGCTGCAAGTGGCCAAATGCCAGAGGATCTTCGGCCTTGCCGTGCTGCGCGGGCGAAGAGATGTCTGCCGCGACGCCGAGGAGGGCAACAGTTCCGGCCAGGAAAACTCGCAGTCGCTTCATCTTCACCTCTATTGAATCGGTATGTGCGGAACCGGCTGGTTTTTCACGAAATTACGCCATGATTTCATTTGGCTTAAGAGTAATCGTTGGATGCGCCGTACGGCGAGCCGGTGCAGCGGTTTAGCCTCGCGATACCATCAGCCATGCTTGTTGCAGACAGCGCAGCCCTGGACAGCGGCAACGACGGTCTGCAGCGCGGCCTGGGCACGGCGGGTGCGCTGGGCGCAAACATCATCGACATGGTGGGCGTTGGTCCATTTCTGACGCTGCCGCTGATTGTGGGCGTGATGGGCGGACCGCAGGCCATGCTGGGCTGGGTGGCGGGCGCGCTACTTTCGCTAATGGATGGTTGCATCTGGAGCGAACTTGGCACCGCGCACCCGGAGGCAGGAGGGTCGTATGCCTACCTGCAGGCAAGCTTCCCTTCGCCCTGGGGACGTGCTCTCTCGTTTCTGTATGCGTGGCAGCTGTTGTTTTCCGCGCCATTGTCGATTGCGAGCGGCTGCATCGGGTTTGCGCAGTACGCGAGCTGGTTTCTGCCCGGCAGTTCTCATCGCTTGCACACTGCACTGGCGATGGCTGCATGCGTCGCTTGCACGCTGTTGCTGATGCAGCCGGTGCGGCGGATTGGCGCAGCTACTAAAGTTTTAGGCGGAGTTGTTCTGCTAACGCTCTGCGCCGTCATCTTTGTTGGATTTTTGCATTTCTCGGCAGCGCGTGCGTTTTCATTCCCGCCCGGTGCGTTTCATCTGGATGGCGCGTTCCTGCTGGGGCTGGGAGGAGGTCTGCTGATATCCGCATACGACTACTGGGGGTACTACAACGTCTGCTTTCTGGGTGGAGAGGTGGTCCGGCCTGAGCGGACGATTCCGCGCGCGGTGCTTGGCTCCATCGCCATCGTGGGTACGCTCTATCTGCTGATGAACATCAGCGTGCTGGGGGTGCTGCCGTGGCAAGCGCTGGCGCGCGAGGATGCGGGTGCGCGCCAGTACACCATCGCGGTGTTCGCGGAACAGGCGTTCGCGTCGCACATCTGGGCACATGCCGCGGGCAGCGCCGCCGTTGTGCTGATCGCGCTGGCAGCGCTGGCGTCTGTCTATGCGCTGCTGCTGGGGTATTCACGGATTCCTTATGCCGCGGCTCGCGATGGCAACTTTCCTGCTGTGTTTGCCCGGCTTCATCCCAGGTATCGTGTGCCAACTGTGGCGTTGCTGATGCTATGCGGCGTGACGCTGGCGTGCTGCGTCCTGCGCCTGCAAGAGGTGATCGCCTCGTTGGTGGTGATCCGTCTTGTTTTTCAGTTTCTGCTGCAGGGCGTGGCGGTCATGCTCCCAAGGCATCGCGCGGCACGGCAGCGGGCAGGCAGCTTCCGCATGCCGCTGTACCCTCTTCCTGCGGCGCTGGCCATGTGCGGCTTTGTGTACATCCTGGCATCGCGGCCACATCTTGCGCTGGAACTGCGGCCCGTTGGCTTTGTGCTGTTGACAGGTGCGCTGGTCTACGGCGTTCGCGCATGGACGCGGCGCGGACAACCGGTACACTGAGCCGGTGCAGCCACTGATCGCACTTGGCATTGGCGCGGGCATTGCTGGACTGGCTGCTGGCGGGTACGCGTATGCCGCCAACTGGCCCACCTCGCAGATCTTTGGCCGGACGCTGATTGCCGGCCCGGACAGCGATCCGCAACGGCATAGCGTGGCCTTGACCTACGATGACGGACCAAGTCCGCGTAATACTCCCGCGCTGCTGGACGTATTGGCAGAACACGGCACCATGGCAACGTTCTTCCTGATTGGCGAGCATGTGCGCAAGCATCCCGGTCTCGCGCGGCGGGTCATGTCCGCAGGCCATGTTGTTGGCAATCACACGATGATGCACCCGAACCTTTCACGTAAATCAGCTATGCGTGTGCGCGAAGAATTGGAAGGCTGCCAGAGCATCTTGGAAGACACGCTGGGCGTGCATCCAAAGCTCTTCCGTCCGCCATATGGCGCGCGCAGGCCGGACGTGCTGCGCATTGCGCGGTCAATGGACCTGTTACCGGTCATGTGGAATGTCACAGCGCAGGATTGGAAGCGCATAGGCGCGCCGGCGATCCTGTCCCGTGTGGAGACGGGCATCGCACGCAATCGCGGGCGCGGCACCGGTTCCAATGTGTTGCTGCACGATGCATCGCACCTGGATGGAGCGGAACTTGCCTCCCGCGCCGACACGGTGGCGGTGACACGTGCTTTGTTGCAACGCGGCGATCTCCGCTTTGTCACACCACTGGAGTGGCTAGGCTATTGAAGTGGCGTGTCCTTGAGGCCCAGCTGCGTACCCAGTGTCACAATGGCCAGCACGATCAGAAGAGCAACCGTTGCTGTCGCGGCTTCGCGAGGGCGCTTGCGAAGCAGAGCAACCAGCAGCAGAACCGCCCATACCAGCAGAACGGCGATGAGCCAGTCGAAGTCATAAGTGCGCACATTTGCCGCGGATTGGCTGAGGACGCGATACACGCGCAGCGCAGGGACGGCCATGCCAAGAACAAATCCGGCGAGCGCGGCCAGGTACAGCAGGACAGCCTTCCACACGACGGAGAGCACGAACTTCATCGTGGCTCCTTGCGGCGCGCAGGCAGACTCGTAGGGGAGAGGGTTTCTGATGCGATCGCTGCCTCGAAGACACGAGAGCGTCGCTCCAACTCCATTTGCTGCCGTGCCTTTTCGCTGCTGTTGAGCAACGCAGCACATGCAGGCTTCGGTGCTGCCACGGCAGAGCAGTCCGCCCGCATGGCAGTAAACCTGTCCGGCGCAGACCAAAGGCTCTCGCCGGGAAGGAAGGCGTGTTCCAGCGATGTGCGCGCGGACGCTTTGAGTTGCTCGTACGTCAGGTCCTGCTGCAGAACCGCACGCTCGTACTCATGGGTCAGGTCGATGCGCGAGACACCCTCATCATCAGTGGAGAGCGCGATGGGAACACCGGCAGCGATGTAGCTTTGCAAGGAGTGGTCCTTACCGCGAATGCCCAGAATAACGTCGTTCGAGGTCAGGTTCACCTCCACCATTACGTGACGTGCAGCCATCTCCTGGAGCAACGCATCTGCGTGCGTCTCGTACATGATGTCTACCCCATGGCCGATGCGTTCCGCGCCCGCCTGCAAGACGGCGTCATGAATATGGAAGCGCAATCCCTCTGGCGGCACCAGCCCGGGTGCCAGTTCACCGGCATGCAAGCTGATGTGCACCTTTGGGTAGACTCCGTGCAGGTAATGCAGCATCTCCATCTGCGTGCTGTATTGAGACATCGCGAGATGCGCGTCTTCGGGCTGCACGAAATTGATTCCCACCACGCGAGGATCAACACTTGCCAGATCAAAGCCCAGCAGCGTCTGCGCAAAGACGCGTTCCGGTTCCGCCGCTCGCAGCACCTGGTACAGATAGCGCACGGTCACACCGCAGGCAGGCGTGGCGGAGGGAGTGCCGCAGTGCTCGCGTTCGTTGCGGCTATGCTCCATGGCGTCCAGTTCGGCGCGGTCCGCCGCGATGTCGTCGCGCAGGCCGCCTGCCAGCAGGGCATCACGCGCCTGTGCCGGGTTATTGGTCCAGTGCTGCTGCTGTGCCAATCGCCGGGCTATTGTGTAATCGGGCGTGAACATGAGCTCAAGGTACTGCTCGTTTTGCGCGGCAGCGCGAGTCGCCAGTTCATCCACCCACTCGCCGTTGTGTGTCTTGCTGATGCCGCCGAAGCGTCCAAAGGTGGCAAAGAATTGGTCATGCCCGCTGACGCCCGCGCTGGGCACAAAGGCACGCATCGAGAAGCTGTCCACCATGCCGTCATAGAGCTTCTGGTCTTTGAGTGCCGCAGCCGCAGGCACGGTGCCTTCCACGCAGACCGCCTGTGGCGGAATGCTCCTGGTGAGTCCCCGGTTCGGCAGAAGCACGAGCTTGACCGGGTCGACGCATAGATCGTCTTCCGCGGCATCCTGGATAAGCGTCTCCGCGTACACCGCGCCGGAGAGATGCATGTGCAGATCGGCGCCCTTTGGCATGCGGAGCAGAAACGCGTGCAGCGCGGGCGGGTTGGTCCGCAGGCTCTCCATGCGGGCAGCCGTGCGATGTTCATTGAGGGCTGCCGTCTGGGCCGCAAGCATAGCCGTTGCGAAACCCGGCAGAAGGCAGAAGCGGAACAGACGTCTGGCTGGGAACGGCATGGCGGCTGCGGGCTCCGGGATCGGGTAGTGAGTCTGTTGCTGCCCTAGCATATCGGACCGCGCTCACTACGCGGGAAGTCGCGATGCCGCCGCGCGGTTTGGCTCCGTGCCGCTCCATTGCTATACTTGCGGGAGCCGCTTCCGCGGCATGGCGGCATCAAGGGGCCGCCGCGAACAGCCTATGCTCGGTTTAGCCGAAGCTGCCGCATACTCACCCAAGGCCAGATAGCTCAGTGGTAGAGCGCGGCCCTGAAAAGGCCGGCGTCGGCGGTTCGATCCCGTCTCTGGCCACCACTTCATTGATGCCGCTCCGCAGGTAATAGCGCGCCCAGATCTGGGCTGACGGTCGGTTTACGCGCGGTGCCACCAATCAGCAGCGGGACCCCGTTCCTCATTGGCCCCTGGCTGAGGTACTTGATGGCACCCTGCAGCCTGCGCGCCCACGCCGCCGGAAGGCTGTCGGCCAGGTCGCTTGCCAAGCCGGAAGGTCCACCGTTGCCAGGCACAAGCTCGTTCAGCTTCAGAGACAGCCGGTAGTCCAACGCGCCGCCCGGGCCGATGCTCCCAGAGCCGGTTGCCGTTCCGATCCCCGTAATCTCCGCCCCGAGATGATCCGTCCTCACGTATCCTGAACCGGCACGCAGGGTGAAGCTAAGGCTTCGAATTTCCGTTCCGCTTGCCGTCGCGGACCCCAGCCCGCCGCCGGTGAACTTGGCCAGGGTGCGGAGCCTGGAACCAAGATCAAAGCCGGCCAGCCGCGCACCCTCAAGCTGCACTGGCCCGCTGACCTCCGGGTGCGCGGGCGCGCCGCTTACGTCCAGCGAAAGGCTTAGCGCTCCATTCTGCAGCCGCGAGCCCTCCGGCAGCACAACACCCGCGCTGGGCAGAAACGACTCGATCGCGTCCACCGGCATGCGGTCGCCCTTTACCACCAGCTTCAGCAATGACCCGCTTCGGTCCCAGGTGTAACTGCCTGCAGTGTGCAGCGTTGCGCGGCCCAGCTGCATGGTTGCCTGCTCCAGCGTTCCATCACCGCCGTTCTCCCGCACCGCCTGGTGCAGCCGGAAGCTGCCCGCAACCGGCACAGCCGAGGGCTGCCCGTTGCGTGTCATTCTTAGCGCCGCAAGCCGGAACGAGCCCGCTGCCCCCACGTTATGCGCCGCCACCTGCAGGTGCGCGGAGATGTCCGCAACAGCATCCACCGGCGTACCTTCAGGCAGCAGACCGCTGCCCGCCAGGTGCAGGTGGGTGGTCGTTACCTCCGCCTCCACATCCACCGGCTGCGCATCGCCCTGCGCTGGCACGCGAAGACTGCCTTTCGTACGGAGCGTGCCACCAGCCGCGGCAGTACCGACTACAAATCCGGCCCGTCCGCCCGGTGACCAGTCCCGCAGGGACGCCTGCACGGCTCGCAACCGTATCGCACCGCCATCCGGCCGATCGATCTCTAGTGCGCCGGCGTGCACCTCTGCCTGCTTGATCGTCAGCTTTTGCAGAAGACGCGTCCACACGGCTGCAGTTGTGGTGTGACCCGCACCCGTTTGTGACAAACGCGGCCTCTGCAGATGGACAGCAAGGCTGGAGCTGTCCACGCGCACTTGCGAAACGGTCAAGCACGAATCGTTCCACCGCAAATCTACTGCAGCGTTCTCCAGGACGCCGCTCACTGGGGCGCCGGCACTCACCAGGCCCGCGTCCTGCAACTGCAGGTGGTTCGCCTCGAGATGCGCCTCTACCGGCGTCCGGCCCGCGTCGTTCTCGTCCCATGGCCCAGCCATACCCGAGGCAACAACGCTTCCACCCGCAGGCAACTGCGCTGCGAAATAGAACGGTGAGCTTCTGCCAATGCCGAGATCGCGTACCTGCAAGGTCTTGATCTCGAACGAGCGGCGGACCTCCGATGCGTCGGCCGTGACCGTACGCACCAGCACGATTCCCTGTTCCGCGACGATGCTCGATAACTCGACATTGGCTTTGCTCCGCGGCTCACGCGGTGTGGAGTGTGCGGGCGTCAGGCTGGTGTAGTTCCATTTCCCCGCTGCATCGCGCAGCAGGCGGATCGCCGGGTGCCGCAGGGTAAGTGAGCGGATGCGGATCTGGCGGTGCAGCAGCAACACGGGAATATCCAGCCCAATGCCGATGTTGTCCGCCTGCACAAACGACTCCGGCGAGAAGGCCGGATCCTCGGCAATACGGAAGTCTTCGGCGACCGCAGATCCCGTCCACGGCGACAATCGCAGGTGTGCCATCGTTACCGGCCGGCCAAGCGCGTGCGTCAGCGCCACCTGTACGCGCAGCCGCACACCTTCGCTGTTCAGCAGGTAGGCCGCATAGCTCGCGACGGCCACAGCCAGCAGAAACAGTACAGCCAGGGTATACAGACCCCGTCGAACGAATCCACGCAGCCGCACGCAGCCTCCGCTCGCGCCGGAGATGCGCCAGCTATACGATAGACGCCGCGCACGCCCAAACGCCGCCTTTACCGGCCCAGCCGGGGCAGGTCCGGACGAAACGCTGCTCCCAGCAGGGCATCCCTGACTTGCGATTGACAGTCCGGCTTCGCGATGCGGAGTATGAAGATGTTCGTCGTTGCGGGCGGTCGAAGGAAAGACTGCGCGGATGCTTGTGTCCGCACTTTGATGGTACTAGTTCGCCCACGTTCTGACTGGCGGCAACCCGCTCTTAACTTCAGGGAGAGATCATGATTCGTTGGGTGCTTATCATGCTTGTGGTTGCCGCAAGCTTCGCCACAGCTACGGCTCATGGACAGGATGTAGACTTCCTCTTCGCTTTGGCGGATGGCAATCACGATCTGGCGATTGACGCTGGGGAGGCTCATGCGTTTGCCGTTGAACAATGGCGTTCGATGGACTTGCCGGAGCGTGGGAGCGTGACCCGTGAGGCTATTTTGAAGAACCCTGTGGTGATGATGCTTCTGGGCGATTTGGTCCCGGCGCCCGGTGTTGCTTTATCAAGGCAGCAGTTTTTCGATGATACGGCGCAACGGTTCAAGCGGGCTGACGCGGACGGGAATGGAACGCTGGATACGGCAGAGTTCCGGGCGTTTCTGGGCGTGGCGCCGCAGAGAAGCATAGCGCAGGCTTCTGGTTTGAAACTGGACTCGTTGGCCGAAGCGTACAAGCCAGGGTTGCCCTCCTGTGCGTCTCTTGGCCGGGATCCTGCGGATGGGCTTGCAGGGAAGAAGGGTGTGTCTGCGTTGATCGCGAAGGTGATCCCGGCCAACAGCATGGACGCGGCGTACTGCTTCGTGCAGTTTGTTTATGACTCCGGGCTGTCTGGACCGAAGGATGGCTATGACAACGGCCAAAGCCAAGCGATAACGATCCGGATCGGGTTGCCGCTGCGGCCGGATGACGGTGGCGGTCCCGTCCCCTGGAATGGGCGGATACAGAACGTGGGCAGCGGCGGTTGCATGGGCAGTTTGCCAAGCGTGACGATTGCGACGAACGCCGGCTTCGCGAGTGCGAGCAGCGATGGTGGACATGGCGCGCCGTGGATCGTCTTCAACTGCGGCTTCGGTGTGATCCAGGCCAAGCACGAGCTGAACAAGGGCCTGATTCGTGACTTTTCGGCGGAACACGTGCGGTGGCAGACGTTATGGTCGAAGGCTTTGGTCAAAACCTATTATGGGCAGGGGCCGAAGCGGACGTACTGGTGCGGATGTTCGCAAGGCGGACGTGAAGGCTTTATTGCGTTAGAGACGATGCCGGAAGAATACGACGGCATTCTGGCAGGTGGAGCGGCCCTTTACTGGATGCGGTTCCAGATGGCGCAGTCCTGGTCTGGTGTCGTTATCAAAGATATGCTCCGGGTGAAGGGAAAGGATCTGACCGCTGCACAGATCGCGCGCACGGTAGAGAAGGAAGTGGCTGCGTGCGATGCGCTTGACGGCCTGAAGGACGGTGAGCTGGCCGACCCGCGTACCTGCCAATGGAGCGCAAGGGCGGCGGTTTGCAAGCCTGGGGAGACAAGTGCCGATGGCTGCCTTGATGCAGATCAGGCGGCAGCGTTCGACACCATTCGCCGGGGGCCGCGCAATCATCGTGGGGAGATGATCTGGTTCCCTTGGGAGCCGGGAACGACCTTCTCGAATCAAACCAACTATCTGCTTTCAGATGGGGTGATGCAGTGGGCTGTGCGCGATTTGGCCTTTTCTTCTAACGCGCATTTGTACATGGACGCAGCAGCACTGCAGCGTTCGCACGACGCCCGGGGGATCAGCTACGAAGACATGGCAGCACTGGCCAGCCAACGTGTAAGTGATCTAGCGGATATGGACGATGTTGCGGTGGACCGTGCAGCAAAGAGCGGGGTGAAGATGCTCGCCTGGACGGGCACAGCCGACCGAAACATTCAATCGCGCAACACGATTAAGTTCTACCGGGACGCCGCTGCTCATTTGGGGCAAAAGGTCGACGACGAGGCTTTGCAGACCTGGTTTCGGGTGTTCCTTTATCCCAGTGTGGACCACTGCGCAGGCGGCACGGGACCCCAGCCGGGAAATATCGTCAATGGACCGCTGTTTGTTGCCCTAGTGAAGTGGGTGGAACAGGGTCAGGTGCCGGAACGCATCCTGGCGACGAAACGCGATGCGAGCGGCACCGTGGTGCGCACTCGTCCTGTGTGCGCGTATCCGAAATCAGCAACCTACACGGGCAAGGGAAGCATGGACGAAGCGGCCAACTTCCGGTGCGAGGGTGACCTGGAGACGGGGAGCATCGTTGCCGCAGATGGCTTGGCCACACACAAGAAAGAGAACGGAACGGGGGAAGTCCCGGCGAGCTATCGCTGAGGAATACGGTGTTCTCAACGGTTCCCTGCTGTTTAGATCTCGCCAGGTGTTCATCGTTCGCGCAATCGCCCGCCTTAGACGGTACTCGACCGGCCTGCGGGTACCGTTGACCGATGATGTGCCGGTTGGTATAAGAAGAGGGTTGCCCGCGTTCAGCTTGGCACCTCCAAATAGCCTGTCAGTGGCTGTGACCCTGGCGTGCGGCTCCTCTTGAACGCGGCGTACGGTTCTTCATGGAAGCGATTCTTCATCAAATTGGCGAACTGATGATCGGCTCTGTGCCGACCATCGTCTTCTTTCTTATTCTCTTGGTTGCGTACGCCTTTTTGGTCCGTAGACCTCTGGAACGCGTGCTTGCGCAACGGCATAGCCGCACCGGCGGTGCCATGGATGAGGCGCGAGCCGCGACTGCATCTGCCGAAGCGAAGACCGCCGAGTACGAGCACCGGCTGCGCGAGGCACGTGCCGAGATCTTCGCGGCCCGCGCGGCTCGACAGAAGGTTGCCGCCGAAGCCCGGGACCACGCGCTCGCCGGGGCGCGTGAGGCGGCGCAGCAACGGATTACATCCGCGAGAGAGGCCGTCGAGCGCTCAGGCGCGGAGGCGAAGGCTCAACTTGAGACGGGTGCAGCGTCGCTATCGCAGCGCATTCTTGCCGCCATTCTTCCGCATCGCGCGGGCACGGGAGCCGCACAGTGATCCGCGCCGGCATTCTGTGCGCCACCCTGTTAACCGCTGGGATGCTTCTGCCCGCCGGGCGTATGGCAGCACAGTCCCCTGCCTCCACTGTTGTTCCTGCTCCGGCAGGGACGGCGCACCCGGCATCGCCGTCCACTGCGTCCGGACAGCGTTCTGAACCGGAGGCCAACGCGGGCCGCGAGCAGGAAGATCCCGCAGCGGCACTGAGGGCACCTTCACCCAGCGTGTCCAAGCTGGGCAGCCTTGCCGGCCTGAGCCCCAAGACATCCGTGTCGGTCTTCAACTGGATCAACTTCCTGGTGCTTGCCGCAGCTGTCATCTATGCATTGGCAAAGATGCTGCCCAAGGCTTTCCGCACCCGGACGGACACGATCCATAAGGGCATTGTGGAAGCGCGAGCCGCAACCGAGGAGGCTCGCGCCCGGCTGACCGCGGTCGAGGCCCGGCTGGGAAGGCTGGATAGCGAGATCGCAACTCTGCGCATGGAAAGTGAGCGTGGTGCCGCGGAAGAAGAGCAGCGCATGCACACGCAGGCCGAAGAGGAGAAGGTCCGCATTCTGCAGGCTGCCGAGCAGGAGATATCCGCGGCATCCGCTGCGGCACAGCGCTCGCTCCGCGCGTATGCCGCGGAGATCGCCGTGCAGCGTGCGGCGGCGCAACTGCACATCACGCCGGAGGACGACCGCGTGCTGATCGAACGCTTTGCAGGAAAGCTCGGCACCGGGGGGAGCCGTAACTGATGGCGGCCTTCACGCTTCGCTACGCCCGCGCCTTCCAGCAAGTGACATCGGCGCAGAACCTGGATCTGGATGCGGTGCGCGCGCAACTGCACGACTTCGCGGGAACGTTCGAGGCGAGCCGGGAGCTTCGCGAGTTCCTCCTGAATCCATCGCTGCAGCAGGCAGACAAGCTGAAGATGCTGGACGCCGTCGCGGGGCGGATCGGCATGAACAAGGCAGTTCGCAACTTCATCGCGGTACTCATGGATCACCAGCGGCTGGACGCGCTGGACGAAATCATTGCGGAGTACAGCCTGCTGGCAGACGAGGCAAAGGGTATTTCGGACGTTGAGATCGTTTCCGCCAAGCCGCTTTCGGACGTTGAGCGCAACCTGCTGAAATGGAAGGCAGGCGAACTGGCGGGGAGCGATGTGCGCGTTGCGTGGCGGCAGGATGAATCGCTGCTTGGCGGTGCCATCATTCGTCTGGGATCGCGCGTGTACGATGGTTCGGTTCGTGAGCAGCTGCGGCAGATGCAGCAACACCTTGCGGGTGCCTGATCGCTTGCAAGGCAACAAGCGCCACGATGGCGCGCTAGGATTTTTGAGAAAAGGGACACATGGCACAGCTTAAGGCAGACGAAATCACGGAACTGCTGCGTCAGCAGATTGAGAATTACGAGCAGAAGATCGCGGTGGACGAGGTTGGCACCATCATCTCGCTGGGCGACGGCATCGCGCGCATCCATGGCCTGGACAAGGTGATGGCTGGCGAACTGATTGAGTTCCCTAAAGGCATCAGCGGCCTCGCCATGAACCTGGACGAAGATCAGGTGGGCGCGGTGTTGCTGGGCGACTACACCGAAATCAGCGAAGGCGACGAGGTCAAGCGCACTGGCAAGATCATGTCCGTGCCAGTGGGCAACGCCCTCATTGGCCGCGTCGTTAATGCGCTCGGGCAGCCCATCGATGACAAGGGGCCAATCGATACGCCCTATACGCTGCCTGTGGAACGGCTGGCTCCCGGGGTGATCGACCGCAAGTCCGTGACTGAGTCCATGGCTACCGGCATCAAGGCCATCGATACGATGATTCCGATTGGACGCGGACAGCGCGAGCTTCTCATCGGCGACCGGCAGACTGGGAAAACCTCCATCGCGCTTGACGCAATTTTGAACTCCGCCAAGAACAACCTGATCTGCATCTACTGCGCTATTGGTCAGAAGCGCTCCTCCGTGGCGCAGGTGGTGCAGACGCTGGAGAGCTACGGCGCGATGGCCTACACCATCGTGGTGGCGGCTACTGCATCAGAGCCCGCGCCGATGTCGTATCTGGCTCCTTATGCAGCCACCGCCATGGGCGAGTACTTCCGTGACAGCGGCAGGCACGCGCTCATCATCTACGACGATTTATCAAAGCACGCCGCGGCCTACCGGGAGATCTCGTTGCTGCTGCGCCGTCCCCCAGGCCGCGAGGCATATCCGGGAGATGTGTTTTACCTCCATTCACGCCTGCTGGAGCGCTCGGCAAAAGTATCAGACAAGCTCGGCGGAGGTTCGCTGACCGCGCTGCCCATCATCGAAACGCAGGCCGGAGACGTCTCCGCGTACATTCCGACCAATGTCATCTCCATCACCGACGGACAAATCTTTGTGGAAACGGACCTGTTCAATGCGGGTATCAGGCCCGCCGTGAACGTGGGTTTATCGGTCTCGCGCGTGGGCTTTGCCGCCGCCATGAAGGCCACCAAGCAGGTAGGTGCGACCCTGAAACTGGATTTGGCGCAGTACCGCGAACTTGCGGCATTTGCGCAATTCGGTTCAGACCTGGATCCAGCCACGCAGAAGCAGCTCAACCGCGGATCGCGGCTGGTGGAGATTCTGAAGCAGCCGCAGTTTCAACCGCTTACGGCGGCGCAGCAGGTGTCCATTGTGTTTGCCGGGACAAAGGGTCTGCTGGACGACATCGATGTCAAGCAGATACAAACGTTCGAACATGGCTTTCACGAATACATGGGAACCACCGGCAAACAGATTCTGGATGACATCATGACCAAGAAGGCGCTGGACGACGACATCAGCAAACGCCTGACGGATGCCATCAACGACTACAAGGGCAGCTTTAAGGCGAGTCAGCAGGAGAATAAGCCGGAACTGGTCACAGCATAGTTAGAATGTGGGAGGAGGTGGGAGATGCATTACGACATAGTAGCCGCAGTCCTGCCGACCCTCGCTGTCCTGACAGGCATTTTGCTGAATCGTAATGACTACAGCAAACTTGATTCCCGGTTAAGCACTGAAATAGGGCGGCTGGATGCACGCATGACTGCATTGGAGAACCGCTTTCATTCCGACATGATGCAAGTGATAGGCAAGCTGACGGAGCTGGAAGTACGAGTCGCGCGGCTCGAAGAGAAGCAGAACAGGTAGATGGCAAACGTACTCGATCTTAAGCGGCGCATCCGCTCCGTAAAAAACACGCGGCAGATCACCAAGGCCATGAAGATGGTCTCTGCCGCCAAGCTGCGCCGCGCGCAGGACCGGGCGATGCAGGCGAGACCTTATGCGCAGATGCTGGCGAACGTTCTGCAATCGCTGGTGCGCCGCGCCGACCTTTACGGTGCCGAAGGCGATGTCGTCCATCCCCTTCTGGTCGAGCGCGAGGAAAAGAATGTCCTCGTCCTTGTGATCGCAGGCGAGAAAGGGTTCGCCGGCGCGTTCAACGCCAACATCGGTAAGGCCGCGCAGCGTTTTATCGACTACCGCCGCCAACCGCACACGCCCTCTGAGAATGACCCGCGCCCCGGCGAACAGAATATTGACATTGAGACGGTGGGACGCAAGGCGCGCGATGTCTTTCGCCGCCGCTACCCGGAGGCGGTCTGGAAGCATGTGGACGAAGAAACGGACCCCGGGCTAGGTGCCGAGCGCCACATCGAGGACATCCGCCAGCGTAAGGCACCAGTCGAACTGACGCACGATATGTCCTCACTGCTGGGCAAATTGAACTTCCCCGAAGTGGATAAGTGCGCGCACACCATCATCGACCGCTATGAGCGCGGCGAAATTGATGCTGTCTACGTCGTCTACAACGAGTTCAAGTCAGTCATCGCGCAACGCGTCGTGGTGGAAAAACTCCTGCCTATCCGCAAACTTGGCTCGCAGGAGATTACCGCCGTCGAAGAGATGACGGAGGAGCAGAAAGAAGCCGCCGCCAAAGCCGCGGAAAGCGCCGGCATCTCCATCAACACGCCTGAAAATAGCGCAATGGAAGAGGAAGCTAAAAAGTTCGGTACCGCCGACGTGGATTACATCTACGACCAAGACCCGGCCAAGCTCTTCCGCCACCTGCTGCCGCGCTACGTCACCACGCAGATTTACCACGCGCTGCTGGAGTCCACTGCCTCAGAACATGCCGCGCGCATGACCGCCATGGATGCCGCCAGCAGCAACGCCAACGACATGATTGACCGGCTAACCCTGAACATGAACCGTGCCCGTCAGGCGGCCATCACGACGGAAATTATTGAGATTGTGAGCGGAGCTGCTGCGCTATAAGGTGGCTCCCAGAGAGAGTTATGGCAGAGAACATAGGCAAAGTAATCCAGATCAGTGGCCCGGCCGTTGATATTCAGTTCGACGAGAAGCACATGCCACCGATCTATGAGGCATTGCGCATCACGTCGGAAGGCTTCGACATCCCCACTCCGTTAAACGTCATCGTCGAGGTGCAGCAGCACCTGGGCGAAGGCCGCGTGCGCACCGTCGCCATGGAAGCAACAGAGGGCATGGTCCGAGGCATGAAGGCGATCGACACCGGCGGCCCCATTATGGTGCCGGTCGGCAAGGAGACGCTCGGCCGCGTGCTGAACGTGATCGGAGAACCGGTGGACGATCTTGGCCCGGTGCAGACGGACAAGCGCATGCCCATCCATCGCCAGGCACCGGCCTTCGACGAGCAGTCTACCAGCGAAGAAATGTTTGAGACCGGCATCAAGGTCGTCGATCTGATCCAGCCCTTTCTGAAGGGCGGCAAAATCGGCCTCTTTGGCGGTGCCGGCGTCGGCAAGACGGTGCTCATTCAGGAACTGATCAACAACGTTGCCATGCAGCACGGCGGCTTCTCCGTCTTTGCCGGCGTGGGCGAGCGTACCCGCGAAGGCAACGACCTTTGGATGGAGTTTCAGGAATCGGGCGTCATCGATCCGCACGACTGGCGCAAGTCGAAGGCGGCGCTGATCTACGGCCAGATGACCGAGCCGCCAGGAGCGCGCCTCCGCGTGGCGCTGACCGCGCTTACCATCGCGGAGTACTTCCGCGACGTGGAAGGCTCGGACACGCTACTGTTCATTGACAACATCTTCCGCTTTACCCAGGCCGGTTCTGAAGTTTCCACGCTGCTGGGCCGCATGCCCAGCGCCGTAGGCTACCAGCCAAACCTGGCGACGGAGATGGGCCAGCTGCAGGAGCGTATCACCTCGACCAAGAAGGGGTCCGTCACCAGCGTGCAGGCGATCTACGTGCCGGCCGATGACTTGACCGATCCAGCTCCGGCAACCACCTTCGCCCACCTGGACGCGACGACCGTGCTGAGCCGCGCTCTGACGGAGATCGGTATCTATCCCGCCGTTGATCCGCTCGCGTCCACCTCACGCATCCTTTCTCCACGCATCGTTGGCGAGGAGCATTACAACGTGGCGCAGGCCGTCAAGGGCATCCTGCAGCGGTACAAGGACTTGCAGGACATCATCGCCATCCTTGGCATCGACGAACTCAGCGAGGAGGACAAGCTGACCGTAAGCCGCGCGCGCAAGGTGCAGCGTTTCCTATCCCAGCCCTTCCACGTCGCGGAAGTCTTCACCGGCAATCCGGGTAAGTATGTCAAGGTGGCCGACACCGTACGCTCCTTCAAGGAGATCATTGAAGGCAAGCATGACGACCTGCCGGAGCAGGCTTTCTATATGAAGGGCGGCATTGAAGAAGTGCTGGAAGCCGCGGAGAAGATGAAGGCATCTGCCTGAATGTTGTTTCTTAGGCTGTATCATCCCGGTGCTTCATGTTGTCCCGTACTTCCACGTTGTCATCCCGTACTTCCACGTTGTCATACCGTACTTCCACGTTGTCATCCCGTAACGAAGTGAAGGGATCTGTATTTGCATTCTGGATTAACAAAGGAAAATGCAGATCCCTTCGCTGCGCTACGGGATGACATAAGCAGAACGTAAGCAGTAAGTAGTATCTTGGCAAGTAATTTAAAGTAAGTAGTAAGCCGCATTAGAGAGTAAGTAACAAGATGGCAGACGCAACAACATCCACAGGTCAACTTACAATCCGCATCGTCACGCCGGACCGCGTGCTGGTAGATACCACCGCAGACGCCGTTGAGTTGCCAGCCATGTCGGGCTACATGGAGGCGCTGTACGGTGCCGCACCGCTGCTGGCGGAGCTTGGAGCGGGCGAGATCAAGCTGCACGGCGGCAACTCCGCTGATGCCAGATTCTTTGTGGCACGTGGCTTCGTCGAGGTGCTGCCGGAGCGTGTCACCGTCCTGGCCGAAACCGCCATGCTGCCCGCCGATATTGACGCCGCGCAGGCTCAACAGGAACTTGATGCCGGTCAAAAGGACTGGAACGAGGCTGGTGACGACGCGGCGAAATACGACTACGCACAAGCCGAGATCCGCATTGCCGAAGAGAAACTCGCCGCGTCCAAGGACCGGTAAACCCGCTCTATCGTTTAGTCGCTATGGCTGGCGTGTTCGCGCTGCTTAGGTTTCCCGCGACTTCGCTTCCTGGTAGTGGCCGATGTGTTCGTAAATCTCATTTGGGAACTTGAGGTTGCGGTACAGGTTGCCGCTGTCAGGGTCGTTCACGTCCATGAACTGGAACTCTTGCTCGCGTTGCCATTCCATCAGGCGTTCACGGCGCGGCGGGCTGTAGTCGCGGCCCTCCACCTGGTGCAGCATCTGTCCCGCCTGCTCCTCGCTGAAGTCACTGTCCCTGGTCAGCCACGCAAGCACTTCATCGTGCGCCATAAAGTGACGCGCGACCATGGCGAAGACGAGCCGGCCATAGTGACCGACATCCGTGCCATCGCTTAGTGAATCCAGCAGATGCGCCATCATGGAATCTTTGCGGAGTTCTTCTTCGCCTCCCAAATGGCCGTCGATCTCAGGCTTCCCTTGCCCGGCAGCTGCTCCTGACGAGTCTTCGAGTGCATTGGCTGCGGTGCTGGGGGAAGGTGGCTGCTTTAGCGCAGCCGTTGACACTCCAGCGGAGGTTTCATGCTTGCCCGCGCTCGATTTCAGCTTTGCCAACTCGGCCTCGGCGCGTTCCGCGCGTTCGGTTGCCGTGCGCACGGCTTCAGCCGCCTCGTCTCTAATCTCAGGCTTGTCCAGTTCAACGGTGCGCTCTGCCATGTGTCCTCATTGCTTCGCTGTTTCTTCGCGAATGAGTAGACGCTCAGAAGGCAACCAGATGTTGTCTGGGGGCGTTCGTCGCTCGCTGCAAAGCACGTCATCCCAAGTTGGCGTCACTGTGAGGAAGCCGATATGGCGCACCTGGGCAAAGTCGTCCTGCCAAAGCAATCTGAAAGGACTATCCTTCTAGCAGAGGCGGTATGGCGACCAGGGTGAAAGCACAGGGCAAGGCGGCAGCGGCGGTTTCAGACAACAGCAGCGACGGCACAGGGCAGTTGCGCACGGAGGTCTTTGAAATCTTTCGCCGTTGGGGATACCTGCAGGCGACACTCGATCCCCTGATGCAGTACCTGCCGGCAGAACCGTTCCCCATAGAACTTCCAGAAGGCTCTGACAGCCTGGCCGAGGAAGCGCGCCGCGACTACTGCGGTAACGTCGCGCTGGAGTTCTCGCATATCGCATCGCCGGAGAAGCGTGAGTGGCTGCAGGCAAAGATGGAGCAGCCGCATGTCGAGACAAAGGAGCAGCAGGCGCATACGCTCACGGCATTGATCAAGGCAGACCTGTTTGAGGCGACGATTCAGCAGCGGTATCTTGGAACCAAGCGCTTTTCACTCGAAGGTCTTACCGCGCTGATTCCATTTCTGGATCGCGTCTTTGAGGTAAGTGCGGCGCATGGCGTGGAGCGCTGCAACTTTGCCATGAGTCATCGTGGACGCCTGAACGTGATGGTGAACACGGTCGGCCGTTCCGCCGCGGATATCTTTACAAAGTTTGAGGACGTGGACCCTCGCAGCCATCTTGGCGGCGGCGATGTGAAGTACCACCAGGGTGCGACAGGCACCTATACCGCCCCCGATGGCAGCACCATCGCGCTGCATCTTGCGTCGAATCCGTCTCACCTGGAAGCGGCCGATCCCGTGGTGATGGGACGGGCGCGCGCACGTCAGGTGCGGCTTGGCGAGGACGGAACCAAGCGCGTGCTGCCCATCCTCATCCACGGCGATGCGGCGTTTGCCGGCCAGGGCATATGGGCCGAGACGCTGGATCTTGCCACCATCCACGGCTACACAGTTGGCGGTACGATCCAGGTGGTCGTCAATAATCTGCTCGGATTTACCGCAGAGCCGCAGGAATCGAACTCGTCACGATTTGCAACCGACCTGGCGAAGCGTCTGCCCATACCAATCTTCCACGTCAATGCCGAGGATCCGGACGCGGTGGTACGCGTTGCGGAGATTGCGGCTGAGTACCGCGCGGCGTTCGCCTCCGATGTGGTGATCGACTTGATCGGCTACCGTCGGCATGGCCACTCCGAGGTGGATGACCCCACGGTGACGCAGCCGCGCCGGTACGCCCGCGTGAAAGAGACCGCGCCCTTGTACAAGAGCTATGCGGAGCGGTGCGGAATCGATGCTGGCCCGGAGATCAAGCGGATCGCGGACAAGTTCCTGGCGGATCAGGCGCTTGGCAAGGAGGCGGAGCATCCACCTGCGCTTAGCGAATTGCCGCAGTATTGGACTCCCTTTAAGGGCGGTTACCTGCCAGCTGACGATCAGACCGCGACGGGTTTATCCGCGGAAGAGGTCACACGGCTGACAGCCAAGTTGACCACTGTCCCGCCGGATTTCCATCTTCATCCCAAGATCAAGGCACTGCTGAAGCAGCGTGAGGAGATGCGTACGGGAGCCAAGCCGTTCGATTACGGGACGGCGGAACTGCTGGCTTACGCTTCCCTGTTGGAAAAGGGTACCCCGGTGCGGCTCTCCGGGCAGGATTCGCAGCGCGGCACCTTCAACCAGCGGCACAGCTTCTTCATCGACATGGAGACGGAGAAGCGCTGGTCGCCTCTGCAAAGCCTTGCGCCGGGGCAGGGCCGCTTTGAGGCCTACAACAGCATGTTGAGCGAAGCTGCGGTGCTGGGATTTGAGTACGGTTACTCGCGCGACTACCCGGAGACACTCACGTTATGGGAGGCGCAGTTTGGTGACTTTGCCAACGGTGCGCAAATCATCATCGATCAATTTATCGCGGCGGGAGAGGCGAAGTGGGGTCTGTACTCCGGGATCGTGCTGCTGCTTCCGCACGGGTATGAGGGGCAAGGCCCGGAACACTCGTCCGCGCGCATCGAGCGCTATCTGCAACTGTGCGCGACCGACAACATGATTGTGGCGCAACCCTCAAACGCGGCACAGTATTTCCATCTGCTGCGGAGGCAGGCGTTGTCTCCGTACCGCAAGCCGCTCATTGTGTTTACGCCCAAGAGCATGTTGCGGCATCCGGATGCAGTCTCTCCACTGGCAGACTTCAGCGCGCCGCACTTTCAGACAGTCCTTGCCGATACCGAGGCGAAGGATCCGAAACGCATCCTGGTGTGCAGCGGCAAGATCGGGCACAACCTGCGGGTTGAGCGGGCGAAGCGCGGGGATTACTCGACAGCTATCGTCTTTGTGGAGCAGCTTTATCCTTGGCCCGGTCAGGCCTTAGAGGCGGCGCTTGCGCAATATCCCTCTGCCGACGAGATTGTGTGGGTGCAGGAAGAACCGGCGAACATGGGCGCATTCACCTATGCCATGCCCCTACTGAAACGTCACGCGGGTGGACGCCGGGTCTTAAGCATCAAGCGTTCGGCGGCGGCCAGCCCCGCCACGGGTTCCGCGAAGGCGCATGAACTGCAGGAGAAGGCTCTCATCGAGTACGCTCTGGGAAAAGCGCCGAAGTAAGCTGCGTTCGATTTCAGTTCCATTGCTCAATTGCAACATCCAGGCGCGATCACATCCGAGACCAATCGGAGCGCCTCTCAGGCAAGCTACGGGGAGCATGATATTCGCGTGGAGACTATGGTCGATATTCCCGAAGATATGATCAAGCGTCTCGACCGCTTGAGCGAAACGGAACGCCGATCGCGCAACGAACTGATGCATCAAGCGCTTGTGCCATTCTTGCAGTCGCACGAACCAAAACAACTAAGCCTCGAGGAGCGCCGCGGTTTCCTTGACCAGGCCTTCGGAGCTTTGCGAGGCCGAGTGGAAGACGGGCAGGCTTTTCAGGACAGGATGCGCAGTGAATGGGAACGCGACTGATCCTGGCGAGGCACTAGTTTTGTGACGCGTTTTCTTTTCGATACAAACATCCTGATTGACGAAGTTGATGGCGATGACCGTGCGTATCGTGAGCTGAGTTCTTGCGATGAAGCTTACGTTTCGCGGATCGTCTGGATGGAGTTGCTTGTAGGCGCAAAGCAGGATGCACTACCAGCCATTCACGCTGTGCTTAGGTCTCTCGTGCTACTGGAATTGAACGCTGAAGTCGCGGTAAAGACGGTTTCCATTCGCCATGCTTATCCGAAACTCCGGTTGCCGGATGCAATGATCTATGCAACTGCTCAGGTATATGGACTGACGCTTGTCACGCGGAATACGCGTGACTTCCAAGAAGAAATACCTGGTATACGCATCCCGTACACCGTGTAACGGTCACTTTCAAGACGGACGGGCCTGGCGCGGTAGACTCAAACCAATGAACGCCGTTGGCTATACCGTTCCGTTGCCCATTGACAATCCTGACGCGCTGCTTGAAATCACGCTGCCCAGCCCCGTGGCGCGCGACCGCGATCTGCTGGTGGAGGTGCGCGCGATCTCGGTGAATCCAGTGGACACCAAGCAGCGAAAAAGCGCGAAGCCAGCCGATGGCCAAGAGTACAAGGTGTTGGGATGGGATTGCGCCGGGGTTGTCGTAGGCCTGGGAAAGCAGACCTCACTCTTCAAGAAGGGTGACCAGGTTTACTATGCGGGCTGCATTGCGCGGCAGGGCTGCAACGCGCAACTGCACACGGTCGATGAGCGCATTGTGGCGTACAAGCCGAAGAAGCTGAGCTTTGCGCAGGCCGCCGCTCTGCCGTTAACTTCACTCACTGCCTGGGAGATACTGTTTGACCGCTTCGGCGTAGAGCAGCGCCGCATTGGCTACAACGCCTCCCGCAAAGGTTCGATTCTGATCATCGGCGCGGCAGGCGGGGTTGGGTCCATGCTGATGCAGATCGCCTCCCGCCTCACGCCGCTGACCGTCGTCGCCACCGCGTCACGGACGGAAACGACGGAGTGGTGCAGGCAGATGGGCGCGCATTACGTCATCGATCATCACCGTGACATTCGTACGCAGATGCAGGAACTTGGGCTGGGTGAGGTGGAGTACATTGCGCTGTTGAGTGCAACGGATACGCACTACCCCGGCATCGCGGAACTGATGGCGCCGCAGGGCAAGATCGCGATCATTGACGATCCGCAAAAGCCGGTGGACGCGCGCCCGCTGAAACGGAAGTCGGGTGCCATTTGCTGGGAGTTTATGTTTACGCGCTCGTACTTCGAAACGGCAGACATCCTGCGCCAGCACGACTCTCTGACAGAGATTTCGAAACTGATCGATCTGGGGACGCTGCGAACCACCATGACGCAGAATTACGGAAAGATCAATGCGCTGAATCTTAGAATGGCTCATGCGTGGATTGAGAGCGGACGCTCCATCGGCAAAATCGTTCTGGAGGGTTGGTAGGCCCGGCCCTTTTCACATCGTCAATGTTGACGCACCTTCATGGAGGTCGCGCCTGCTTCGGGGCCAGCGGCATGCCGTACTCTGGAGGCGTGGTAAACCGGCGGCAATTCGTTCAGCGATCGGGCGGGGTGGTCGCGGCATCTGCCTTTTTGCAGGGCCGGAACCGGGCTGCATCGTTGCTTGCCCAGGCCGCTCCTGCTCCTGATTACCGCCTGGAGATTGCTCCATGCACCCTGGAGTACGCGCAGGGCCACAGTCTGAAAACCGTTGGCTACAACGGAGAGGTGCCGGGACCACTTCTGCGCATGCGTGAAGGCCGTGTATGCAGCGTGGAGGTCACCAACCACACCGCCGATCCAGAGGTGGTCCACTGGCATGGGATGCATCTGCCATCCGCGATTGATGGTGCCATGGAAGAAGGCACGCCGGCAATCATACCCGGCGCCACGGTCCGCTACGACCTGCTTCCCCGCCCCGCAGGCTTCCGCTGGTATCACACGCATATATCTGCCGGAGGGAGCACCACAAAGGCGCAGTACGGCGGGGAGCACGGATTTCTGTTTGTGGAACCGGCGGAGAATCCCGGCCGTTATGACCGCGAAATCTTCCTGAATCTTCACGACTGGCGCGGGCGCATGGAGGGCAGTGACGATGGTGCCATGAACCCGGTCTACGAGCTGTCCACCATCAACGGCCGCGTGCTTGGGTTTGGCGATCCTATCCGCGTAAAACAGGGTGAACGGGTTCTGCTGCACATGGTAAACACAAGCGCCACAGACCCGCATTGGCTCGCCTTCGCAGGGCATCAGTTTCACGTGGTCGCTCTGGACGGGAACGCTCTGCAGCAACCCAGAGCAGTGCCGATGCTGCGGCTTGCACCGGCAGAGCGGGTCAGCGCCATCGTGGAGATGACCAATCCGGGCGTGTGGGTGCTGGGCGAAGTCCGGCGGCACATTCAGGCCGCGGGCATGGGCATCGTTGTGGAATATGCCAGTGCATCCGGCAAGCCGCAATGGCAGCAGCCGGATGCGCTGCAATGGACCTACTCGCAGTTCGCACAAGCGTCTGGCGGCGGTGAGTCAAGTGCCTCCACCACACCCGCAGAGCAGATCCCATTGGTGATTCAGGCGCGCTTTGCCGGGCACGGCTCGCCGGAGAAGTGGACGATCAACGGCAAATCCTACCCGGACGTGCCCTCGCCCAAGCTCGTTGCTGGGCAGCGTTACCGCCTCCTGTTTGACAATCGCAGCATGGACGATCACCCCATGCATCTTCATCGTCACCGCTTTGAACTGATCTCGCTCTCAGACGAGCCGGACAACGTGCGGGGCATCCAGAAAGACACGGTGCTGGTGCGCGCGGGAGCAAAGGCCACGGTCGAGTTCGTCGCGAATAACCCCGGCGCAACGTTGCTCCACTGCCATCAACAGGACCATATGGATCGCGGTTTTATGATGCTCCTACAGTATGCGTAGCCCGATGCGCTGGTTGACTCGCTCGCGCGGCGGCTTGCACTGCGGTTGGTTGCCGCAGGCGTTGGCTGTTGTGCTGCTTTGCTGTGCTGCGGCGCACGCGCAGGGTAATTACGAGATTCAGGTGTATGGCTCTGAAACGGTTGCACCGAAGAACACCATGGTGGAGTTGCACTCCAACTACACCGTGGACGGCCAGCATTACACCATCAATCGCGTCTACCCCACTAATCATCAGGAACACGAAACCATCGAAATCACGCAAGGCATCAACGACTGGTCTGAAGTTGGTTTCTACATTTTTACCAGTGAGCAGGCTGGACATGGCGTGCAATGGGTGGGCGATCACATCCGCCCGCGCGTGCGTGTGCCCAATAGCTGGCACTGGCCGGTGGGTGTCAGCCTTTCCACGGAGATCGGCTATCAGCGCGCTGTGTATTCGCCCGACACATGGACATGGGAAATTCGGCCCATCGTGGATAAATCCATCGGACGCTGGTACTTCGCCTTCAACCCGGCGTTGGAACGCACCTGGCACGGTCCTGACGTGAATCAGGGACTCGGCTTCGCGCCTGGCGTGAAGATCAGCTATGACTTCACACGCAAAGTCAGTGCCGGCTTCGAATACTACGCAGATTATGGACGGCTCTTCAACTTCGACGGCCTGCACGAACAGCAGCAGCAAATCTTTGTTGTCTCTGACCTGAACGTCTCGCCGAAGTGGGAGATCAATTTTGGCGTTGGCCTCGGCCCCACCTCGGCGACCGATCACTTGCTGGTGAAAGGCATCATCGGCCGCCGTTTCTCCTGGGGTAAGACGTCTGAAACGGAGTAGAGCGTCTTTTAGTGGAATGATGTGCTATCCACTCTGGGCGGGTGAATTGTGGCGACAAACGTCGTTCTCTGAAAGAAGCGTAAAAACCAATACGAGTACGGATCACCAGAAGAAGGTTTCTTGTACCAGTAATCGACAATGCTTGGTTCTCGTTGTTCGTACTCAAAATCATCAGTAAAGTTATCTGGAACGGCATATCTTAGTACATCAGCAGACATTCGTGCTTCATCGACTCCACACTCGATTTTGTGAAAGCAACTGAGACCTCGCGCAATTTTCTTTACAACACGAAGGACGCGGTCACTCTCAGCGGGGTAAATCGCTAAGCGCCGCTCGCCGTCATGCGTCACCTCCTTCAGGATGCGACTCAAAGCTTCAACCTGCTGTCTTCCATCAGTCTGATCAAAGGACCTAAGCACTTTGTTCTTCCAGAGGGCATGGACCGCCTCGTTGGGTTCGCCGGACAGTGAGAGTACACTTCGGAAGTGTGACTCATCCCTCGCATAAGCTCTATTGCAGTCTGTGCAAGCCTTGATGGTTACTCTTTGGATATTTGTTGGTTTTAGTGACTTCGGATACAAAGCACTCGGGATCACATGCTCATTTTCGAACTTTGCCGCTGAGCAACCGCAGTAAGCGCACTTTCTTTCGCTTCTCACCTTCTCACTCATTTTAATTTCCGCATCTGTCTGCATTCAAATTTGCTATTTCTTTAGCATAGACTTGGTGCGTCACGCGGGGCAGGTCATCCCCCTTGTGGATGGCGCGTACGCTTTGAAGAAGCGCGGCGTCCGCAGTAGTCATGCGTTCGCGGCTGCGCAGGTAGTCGAGCCAGCTTTCCATCACGAAGCTCTCTTCCAGCCGCTCTGGATCATTGCCATCGCGGAAGACGCCCCAGCGGATGGCGCCCGCACGCAGACGCGCATCACGTAGCTTGTGAATGGCGGCCACAAATTCGTTGTAGCGCTCAAGCGGAACCGTGTAGTCCACCAGGATGCGCACCGGTCCATCCTGTGGCGAAGGCTCCAGTTGCAGGTGCGGCACGGGCCGCTTCCACTGGTAGGGCGACAGGTCGGGCGGCACGCCGCGCAACACGTGCAGTTGCAACGTCAAGGGAAGACAGCATGCCATCATCGCTGCGGAACTTGCCATCGCGATGGTCACGGAGCTGTGTTCGGCAACGTAGCCCCACAGGATCGATCCCAGCGCGAGACCGCCCTGAAAGACCATCTGATACATGCCCAGCGCACGCGCCTGCACCCATCCCGGCGACGAGAGCTGAACGCTCACGTTCAGCGTGGACATGGTCGATGTCCACGCAAACCCTCCCGCGATGAGGAACAGGATGTCCAGCCATATGTTGTGCACAAAGGCCAGCACCAGCAGGGTCGCGATGTACTGCACGCTGGCTGCGGCAAGGATCACGTCAGACGAGAAACGCGCGCGAACCCGCGCCAGCAATACTGCCGCCAGCACCGCGCCGAGTCCCATGGAGCCGTTCAGAATGCCGTATCCCATCGCTCCGGAGACGGCCCGGTGCGCGAACTCCCGCCTGGCGATCAGCGACAACAGCGACCACACCGCCGCAACTGAAAACGTAAACAGAAACGACCGGAGAAAGACAGCCTGCAGCGCGGGAGCGTACCGCAGATAGCGAAGCCCGGTTTCGACGGATCCCATGATGCGTTCGGCGGGAAGCGCGCTCTTGAACAGCGGCCTCCGCTTCCACACGTACAGCACCCATATGACTGCGGCGAACGACGTGGCGTTCAAGGTGAAGACCCAACCCGCGCCAGTGCTTGCCTTGATGAACGCAGCTACCATCAGGCCCCCGAGGGCCGGGCCGACGGCACGTGCCAGGTTGTTGCTGGCCGCTGCCAGTGATACAGCGTTGGGCAGTTGCTCACGCGGCACAAGCTCCGGAACGATGGCCTGCCATGCGGGATTGTTCATCGCCGAGCCGACGTTCATCAGGAAGGTCAACGCCAGCAACGCCACAGGGCCGATCACCCCTGTAAGGGCAAGAATGGCCATGAACGCGACGGCAATCATTTGCCAACTTTGCCAGAAGATCAAGAGGCGGCGGCGCTCAAAGATGTCTGCGGTCGCTCCTGCAAACAGGCCGAACAGCAACACCGGCAGGCTGGCCGCGGTCTGCATCAACGCAATCAGCAGGGGGGAGCCGGTGAGCGCGGTCATCAGCCACGTGGCTGCGGTGTCTTGCATCCAGGTGCCCACGCCAGAGACCGTGGAGGCGATCCAGCGGTCGCGGAACAGTGAAATGCGCAGCGGCGCGAAGCCATCTGCCGCCTTCACGGGTGTGGTGGGCGCGGGCGACTCGTCGGTGTTGTCCTGGCCTGCTTCCGGGTTCAACCTGCCGCTCTCGTTGCTCTTTCGTTCAACTGTAAGGATAACGAGAACAACGGGATAACGTTTTCTAAGCGGCGACCGGCTCCAGCATCTGCGCAAAGCGCTTGCCCTTGCGCGCGGCGGCAGACTGCTTGTGATACGCGTACCCGGCGATCAGCGGCAAGGCGATCGTAGCCTCGCTGAAGACCATCTGCTCGTACGTCAGGTCCACCTTGCCCCAGCTGCTGGCTTCCTTCAGGGTGGAGCCGCTCAGAGCGCCGTCGCGGGCGTCGGCCACCGTGATCTGAATTGCGTACTTGTGCATGGAGGCTTCCACGCCAAGGATGTCGGCCGCGACAACGATGTCCTGCGCGAAGTTCTTGGGCACGCCGCCGCCAATCATCAAAAGACCCGTGGTGGGGTTCTGAATTTTGATTTGGGTTAGCTCGTAGAAGTCTTTGCCGGAGTCGATCGAGCACATGTTTTTACCTTGGCGCGCGTGCTGGTGCGCCACCATGCCGAAACCAAACGAGCAGTCTGAAAACGCCGGGACAAAGACCGGCACATCCTGCTCATACGCTGCCAGCAAGATAGAATCTCCGTTGCCGTTCTTTGGTGTGCGGCCATTATCTTTCAGGTACTTGCCCATCTCGCGAATGTACTCACGAGAGGAGTAGGCGCCGGGCTTCATGCTGTTGATGATCTTCTCCGTCGTCTCGTCGCAGATGCGAAGCTCTTCTTCGTCTATGAAGGTGTCGTAAATGCGGTCGATCATCAGCTCGCGCAACTCGGCGTCGCCGTTGCCATACTTGTACTCGTCGCCAGCGATGTAGTGCTTGAAGCCCAGCGCCTCAAAGAAGTCCTGATCGACAATGTTCGCGCCGGTGGAGACAATCGCATCGACCATGTTGTTGCGGATCAGATCGACGATGACGGCCTTCAGGCCCGCTGAGATCAGCGACCCAGCCAGGCACAGGATCACGCCGCACTCCGTATCGCGAAGCATCATGTCATAGATAGAAGCCGCCCGCGCCAGATCACGCGAGGAATAGGCCATGCTGGCCATGGCATCCACCAGTGGCACAACGTTGTGCTGCTTGATGTCGATGTGCTGGATGGGGTTCTTGAGAAGTTCGGATTTCGTCGGCATGTCGTTCTACAGTTTACCGTGTTCACGCAGGCGGACCGGATGGGCCGACATGTAGAACCGGTTAAAAGACCGGCGAGGAATGTGTTTTATCGATCATTGAAGGACAGTGCCGGCGAACCCAAATGTTTCACGTGAAACATTTTTGAAAACCGGACATGCCTGCCTCAGTTCGCTTTCACGTTGCGAACAAAGATGTGAAGCGGTCAAAGCGCGCATCCAGCCTATGGCCGGCCTGCGTGCCTCATGAGGGGCGGAAGAGCGCACGTTAGCGCTAACGTAATGCGGTAAAAAGCATGGTTTTCACGCTAGGAACGGGCGCTTTTGCGTGTTTCCTAACGTGGCTCTAACCGGTTTGCGAGGGCGCTTTTCGAAAGGCCGAACTCATCTACCGCACGCGATCTCCGTGGCGGAAATCCGCGCAGTAATGCCGAAGTTCTTCTCGCAGCCGCCTGGCATTCGTAGTTGGCGTTGCTGAAGGTCATCCCGGTAGGCGGGCAGCGGTTGATAGGCTTGAGATGCATGATCATTAATTTTTCAGAGCGGGCGCATAACCATAACTTTGAACTCGATCCAATCGTCCGCTCGCTGCTGGATACGGACTTCTACAAGCTGCTGATGCTGCAGTTCATCTGGAAACACTTTCGGCATACGCGCGTCAGCTTTGGCTTGCACAACCGGACGGCGCGGTTCCGGCTGGCGGAGATGGTGCCCCGTGAAGCTGTGATCGCCCAGCTCGACCATGTGAAGCGGCTGCGCTACCGGCGTTCAGAACTGATATGGCTGGCGGGCAACACCTTCTACGGTGCGCGGGGCATCTTTGAGCCTGCGTTTCTTGACTGGCTGGAGCATGACTTCGTTCTCAGCGAGTACCATCTGGCGGAGCGCGACGGGCAGTTCGAACTGACGTTTGAGGGGGAGTGGGTTGACGCGACCATGTGGGAAATCTACGCGCTCTCCATCCTGAATGAGCTGAAAACGCGAGCGGCCCTGAAGGGCATGAGCGAGTTTGAACTGGACATCCTGTACTCTCGCGCAAAGACGCGCCTGTGGGGCAAAGTTGAGTGCTTGCGCGGTGTCCCAGGTCTCGCGGTCGCGGACTTCGGTACCCGGCGGCGGCACTCCTTTCTGTGGCAGGAGTATGTCGTTGGGGCAATGCGCGCGGAACTGGGCGATGCGTTTACGGGCACCAGCAACACCTTCCTGGCATACAAGCATGACCTGGAAGCGATAGGCACCAACGCGCATGAACTGCCCATGGCGCTGGCCGCCATTGCGAACACGGATGAAGAGCTTCAGGCTGCGCAGTACCGCATCCTGGAGCTATGGCAGCAGACCTATGGCGGAGCTCTGCTGGTGATGCTGCCCGATACATACGGCACCACGCAGTTCCTGCAAGGCGCGCCGGATTGGGTGGCCGATTGGACGGGTCAGCGCATTGATTCGAAGGACCCTTTCGTCGCCGGTGATGAATATATTGCATGGCTGCGCAGCCGCGGCAAGGACCCAGGCAGCAAGCTGATCATCGCCAGCGATGGTTTGGATGCGCAGGAGATACTCAGTCTGCATGCGTACTTTGCAGGCAACATTCAGCCCGGCACCAGCGTTCGAGACTTTCGCGGCGCCGCCGATTTTCACGATGCACGCAAGTGGAGCAAGCAGCGGCGCATCCGCTTCTCCTCAGGCTGGGGAACGTTGCTGACGAACGATTTCCGTGACTGCCATCCCCGCGGCGAGGATTGCCTGCAACCGATCTCGCTGGTCTGCAAGCTGACTTCTGCCGAAGGATGTCCCGCGGTCAAGCTCTCTGATAACTATGAAAAGGCGAGCGGCCCGCCAGATCTTGTCGAGCATTACCGCGAGGTCTTCGGACTGGCAGGTATGGCGAACATTCCGGTTTTGGTCTAGTCCAGACGCACGCATGAATCCGCTGAATTCACGCAAGACGCTTCACTATGTCCTATGGTCTTAAGAGAAGAAAGAGAAAGTGCCCTCAGCGCTAAAGCGGGATGTGTTTCTACGCACAAAGGGCATAGCTGAGGCTACGCCCTTCCACGTTTGCTGAGTCGCCCTGCGCAAGGCGACTATTGACTCAAACGGTGCGATGGTTTCTTCCTGCGTCTCGTAAATGCGGTACTAGCAATCGTCTTGCAAACTGTTACTTTGCCACTTCGTTCGTGCTGCGCGTACCAAGGTCGCGGTTGAAGATTGTGTCGTTCGACAACCTCCGGCATTGCTTTGTATTAAGTACCGTGCCATTCGGACCGATGTAGTAGAACTCGCCCGTATGGATCTGCACGACCATGTAGATCGCCAGCACGCGCAAGAGATCCAGTCCAAAATGCCTGAAGGCGACGCGCGCGTTGGCGCGCCGAATGGTTCTGCGGTGTCAGATGTTACCGCGTGGGTAGCCATAGGAAGTGGGTTGCATGGCATTGTCGCACATCACGGCATCAACCGCGGCTCACTTGAAGACGAGCCGCCTGCGCAGCGCCGCGAACCCGCCAAGCAGTCCCGTGCCAAGGAGCAGCAGGCTTGACGGCTCCGGTGTGACCGCGACAGGGCTTACTGTTTGGGTGATCGTCAAGCTCTCACCATAGCCGGTCTGCGTGCCAAGCTTGGTAAGGCTTCCAAAGAACGGCTCAGCGAGTGAGCCAGTGCCGCTGGGCTGTCCATTGCTGTAGAAAAACTCCGCGTTGAATGTGACATAGTCCGTTGCCGGATTTAGCTCAACGGAGGTGCACACCGATCCGGGAACATAGGTGCAGGTTGCTGGAATCACTACCGTGTCAGACGTTATAAGGGTTGAGCTCGTGTAGGTGAATGCCACGGGATAGAGGAGGCCGGTGTAGCTGCCGTTATCGCTGAACGAGTAACTAAAGGTATCACCGTACGCCAAGGCAGTAGAGAGTACAGAAAGCAGAGGAACTGCAAGCAGATGTAGCAGACGCATCGATTCGCTCCAAGGTGCGGGATGGCATCTATCCTAGCATTCAACGCGCGCCGTGAAAAATGGTTCTTTCGCCATGTGGCAAGCCTGTGACTAACGAGCATGTGTCTGCGAGAAGGGTTTTTCCAAAGCTCGCCGAGACCAGCCTGCATCTGCTTCATCGCTGAACACAAAGTGCAGTTTGCCGCCACGCATCAGTTCCTCATGCGTAACATAGCTGCGATCCAGCGACTTGCCATCCAACAGCACGTCTTCCAGAAAGCAATGCGCGTCATCCATTCCCCTGGACGAAACAGTCAATGATTTGCCGTTTGGCAGGTGCAGTACAGCCTGATTCACAAACGGCCGGCCTAGCACGTATTGGGTTGAACCCGGCGCGACAGGATAAAAGCCCAGTGCGGTAAACACCAGCCATGCTGACATCTGGCCTAGGTCGTCGTTGCCGACTAATCCGTCTGGAGCGGGGCGGTACTGCGAATCCACAATCTGCTTCAGCCGGGCCTGCGTCTTCAGCGGCGCACCCGCGTACATGTATAAGTAGGCAAGATGATGGCTTGGCTCGTTGCCATGGATATATTGGCCGATCATGCCGGAGATATCCTCCACATCGGCATATTTGGCAGGATCGACCTTCTGGTCGAACATCATGTCCAGCTTAGCGATAAGTTTCACCTTGCCGCCCAGCAAATCAATCAAGCCCTGCTCATCCTGCGGCTGATACCAGGAATACTGCCACGCGTTGCCCTCGGTGAATCCGCTCTCAGCACCGGCGCGGGCAGGGTCGAATGGTTTGCGATAACTGCCGTCCGCAAGCCTTGGCTCGACAAAACCATCCGCCGCGTCGAAGGTATTGCGCCAGTAGCCTGCACGTTTGCTGAATTCCGCGGCAACTTTGTTGTTGCCCATTTCCTTCGCCATTCGCGCAATGGTCCAATCATCAAAGGCATACTCGACTGTCTTTGACGCGGCCTCGCCATCCTGATCTACCGGCACATAGCCGAGCCTTATGTATTCCCCTAAGTGACCGTAGGGAGCATACGTCGCGCTCGCCACCATCGCATCGAGAGCGGCCTTCGTGTCGTACCCGCGAATGCCCTTCATGTAGGCATCGGCAATCACCGGCACGGAGTGATAGCCGATCATGCACCACGTCTCCAGCCCCTGGAACTGCCACACGGGCAGAATCCCAAAGGGGCTCTCCTGCTGCGACGCCAGCAGCGAGCGCACCAGATTATCTGTGCGCTGTTCAGGCTCGATCAGCGTCATCAGCGGCTGTTCCGCGCGATAGGTATCCCACAGTGACAGCGACGAGACAAAGCGGAAGCCTTCCGCACGGTGCACCTGGTTGTCCGGCCCGCGATACTCGCCGTTCACATCCATGCTGGTACCAGGCGACAGCATGGTGTGATACAGCGCTGTATACAACGACTTCTCCATGGCAGCAGAAGCGTGAAACTCGACACGGCCTAACTCCGTGCGCCATAACTTTTGCGTGGCGGCGCGTACGCCGTCAAAGTCAAACGCGGGCACCTCCGCGTTCATGTTCGCGATGGCATTGTCTTCACTTACTGGCGAGATGGCTACCTTGACAATCAGCGGTCCGGCAGAGGGCGCGAAGCTAAACACAGCTTCCAAGGCGCGGCCTTCCATACTCTGCGTATCTTCTGCTGTATCGCCCGGCGGCTGAAAGCCTTTATAAGTTGGTGGGTCCGTCTCGCGGTCATACAGCGCATGACCTGTTAGAGAGGATGAAAACCGCATCGCAAAGTAAAGCTGCCGCCCTGGTGCCCAACCGCGCGTCTCGCGCATACCAGTTACGGTGCCATCCTGCCGAATACGCACACGCGACCACAGCACCTTTCCCGGATAGTTATAGATACTGCTGCGCAAATCCAGCAGGATGTGCTGTTGCACACCCGGTGCAAAGGTATAGCGATGTACGCCGACGCGCTCACTTGCTGTTAGTTCCGCGCGTACGTGTGCGTCCTCCAAGGTGACCGCGTAATAACCCGGCTCGGCATGCTCAGTGCTGTGCGAAAATCGCGAGCGGTAGCCACGCTGCTTGCCTTCGGTATCTCCCGGCTCCAGCGGCACTGAATCTCCGCTCAACGGTGTGATCAGGACATCGCCCAGGTCGCTGTGCCCGGCACCCGAGAAGTGCGTGTGCGAGAAGCCGAGAATCGTTGTGTCCTCATACCGGTAGCCGGCCGCCCACTTATAACTCTGCTTGAACGGCCGAATTTGCGTATCCGGCGATAGCTGCACCATGCCGAACGGTGCCGACGCGCCGGGAAACGTATGCCCCTCCGGACCGGTGCCGGTCATCGGATCGACCAGCGTAAGCGGATCGCGCATCTGCGCCCACGCCCGACTTCCGCACAGCAGCAACACAAACAGCAAGAGCTTCTTCATGCTCCTAAGTATGGCAGCCCGAAGCCATCCCTCCGGTGCAACGGGGAGAAAACTCCCGCAAAACGTGGCGGCCTCAACTACCGGGCAGGCAGTCGAGGCCATGGTTGATTTTGAGGATTGGCTTGGAATGTTGCGTCGACGTTCTAAGGTTGACCTTTGCCGCCACCTGCACCGTAGATGTTGCCTGTGGTGTAGCTGGCATCGTTGGCTGCCAGCTGCACAAAGATGCTGGCCAACTCTGCGGGCTGTCCGGCACGGCCCAAGGGATAATCCTGGCCGAAATGGATTAGGTGCTCCTGAGTGGCACCGCCTGACACCTGAAGCGGCGTCCAGATTGGACCTGGCGCGACACCGTTCACCCGAATCCCCTTCGGCCCCAGCTGCTTTGCCAACGACTTTACGTAGTTCATCGTGGCGGCCTTTGTCTGCGCATAGTCATACAAGTTGGCCGCAGGATCATATGCCTGCTCGGAGGTAGTGCCGATGATGCAGGAACCGGGCTGCATGTGCGGTAGCGCGGCCTTGATGATCCAGAACGGAGCGTAGATGTTGGTCTTCATCGTGGCGTCGAAGGCCTCGGTCGTGAGTTGCAGAATGTCCTCGCACTGCTGCTGACGTCCAGCGTTCGATACCACAATGTCGAGTCCGCCCAGGCTGGCAAGCGCCTTGGCCACGAGATCCCTGCAGTAGCTTTCCTGCCGCAGGTCGCCGGGGATCGGTATCGCCTTGCGTCCCTCTGCCTTGATCAACTGAATCACTTCGCGCGCGTCCGGCTCTTCCGTGGGGTAGTAGCTGATGGCTACATCCGCGCCCTCACGCGCATAGGCAATGGCGGCGGCTCGTCCCATGCCCGAGTCGCCGCCGGTGATCAACGCCTTTCGTCCGGTCAGCCGGCCTGAGCCCTTGTAGCTTGTCTCTCCATGATCTGGCCTCGGGTCCATCTTGCTGGCCAGGCCGGGCCATGGCTGGGTCTGCGATGGATAGGGCGGCTTGGGATACTTGTTCCTCGGATTTTCAAACGGAGCCGCAGTCGAGGCCGCTTGCGTTTGCGCCTCGGCCGGCGTTGCGACGGTAAGCGCGGCACCAGCAACGCCTGCTCCCAGATGCGTCATCAGGTCACGGCGAGACATAGGATTGTTGTCAGAACTCATAGAATTTGTCCTTATACATGAAGGGTTGCTGCGGTGGGGAACCTATGCAGCCTTTGACGTGCTACGAAGATTGAGTGGTCTCACGTCTCATGACGTTGCTTGCCATGGGAATGTGGAAGGTAGAGGCGTAACTTTTCGTTTTCATTCCCTGGTCATGCCTCGTTCTGCGGCGCAGTTAGCTGGAACCGTAACTAGGTGACTCACGGCGAGGTAGGCAGCAGAGGACAGTGAGTAGCAGGCTCACGTCAACAACTAAACCGGAAACGACCTCAGCCACTCACGAAACTTAGGCCCCAGGTCGGGGTGCTTCAGGCCGAACTCTACGGTGGCCTTCAAGAATCCAAGTTTGTCACCAGCGTCATGGCGTTTGCCCTCGTAGGTGAAGCCATAAACATCTTCAAATTGCAGCAGAGCCTTGATCCCGTCTGTCAGCTGCAGTTCGCCACCGGAACCCGGCGTTATCGTCTGCAGCATGTCAAAGATGCGTGGCGTAAGAATGTAGCGTCCAATGATGGCGTTCTGGCTGGGAGCTTCGCTTGGCTTGGGCTTCTCCACCATGTCACGCACCTTGCACAGGCGCGGATCGCTCTCCACCGTGACGCAGTCCAGGCAGCCGTAGTTCTGAATCGCATCCCCCACGACGACTTCGCTCCCCAGAATCGATGCTCCTGTTTGCTCGAATGCCTGTACCATCTGCTTCAGGCAGGGTATCTCCGCATCCACAATGTCGTCCGGCAAAATCACCGCGAACGGCTCATCACCAACCAGTTGCTTTGCCATTAAGACGGCGTGGCCTAAACCAAGAGGCTCCGGCTGGCGCACGTAGCTGATCTTCGCCAACTCTGCCACTGCCTTAGCTGCCTGCAGAAGCGCCGTCTTGCCGCGGCGCGCCAGCGATGCTTCCAGCTCCGGCGCACGGTCGAAGTGGTCCTCCATCGTACTCTTGCCGCGGCCCGTGACAATGATGATCTCCGTGCAGCCTGCCGCAACGGCCTCTTCCACGCCGTACTGAATCAGCGGCTTGTCAACCAGCGCGAGCATCTCTTTCGGAGTTGCTTTGGTAGCGGGCAGAAAGCGCGTGCCCAGTCCAGCGGCGGGGAAAACCGCTTTACGAATCTTCTTTGTCATGCCACATCGTTCCAATTTCTTGTTCTAGCTCTCACACTGTACTTCGATGCTACTGAATGCCCTGCGGAAGCCATGTGCGCAATCTCAGGATGTCGCACGTCGGGACAGGGTTACAGCACAGGCGAGCCGTCGTGCAGCATGGCCTGCCGCACGATGCGAATAGGCACCGGCCCCTGAAGCATGAAGTCATCGTGGAACCGTTGAAGCGTGAATGCGCTGCCCTGCTTCGCCTTGACGTCTTCACGCAACTTCATGATCTCCAGCTTGCCAAGTGTGTAGTACAGATAGGTGGCGTTTGACGTACCACGCTTGGTCTCCACCTTCGCAACGGATGGTGACTGATAGCCCTCGCTCACGAAGTAGTTCTCAGCCTGATTCGTGGTCCAGCCTTCCGTGTGCATCTTGATCGCGACAGTGAAGCGCGCATTTCGCAGCAGCGCATCCTGCAACTGGCCCAGCCTGATTAACTTCTTCTCGCGATCGTCCGCGCCTGGCGGATCGAAACCCTCGTCCAGCATCATTTGCTCGCAGTAGTGCGCCCATCCCTCGCTGTTGGTTGCGGCACCCAATATCTTGCGAATCTTTGATGGGAACTGATCCTGCCACAAGAACTGCACAAAATGCCCGGGGTACGCCTCGTGCACGCTGGTGCTGACGATGGTGCCCACGTTGAACTCAGCCATGTGCTCGGCAATATGCTGCGCCGACCAGTCCTTCTCCGGCAGCGTCACATTGAAGTACGCCTTCGCGGAAGCCTTCTCGAAGGGTCCAGGCGCGTCCATGCTGGCGGAAGTTGTGGCGCGCATGAAGGGCGGCGTCTCCTCCAGCACAGGACGCACATCGCTGGGCAGCGTAATGATGCGGTGCGACAGAATGAAGGCAATCTCCGCGTTGAAGCTGTCGCGAAAGGCTTCCAGCAGTTTGTCCGGCGGCGGATGAATCGTGGCAAGTTCGGCAAGCACCTGCTGCGGCGTCTTGCCGGGATCAAGCTCCTTTGCAATGCGCGCAAACTCTGCCTGGTTCGCCTTCATGTTTGCATCGTTGATCGCCAAGAGACGGTCCAGCGGCGTATCCACCATCTCGTCGTAGAGCAGCTTCTTGCGGAACGTATCCGCGCCAAAGCGGAAGTCGCCATGCGAGCGCGGCAGGAGGTCAGCTTTCATCCACGTGCCGTAGCTCTTCAGCGCGTCAATCACCGCGCCGTTGGTTCGCGCGAACTCTGCTTTGTCCGCTGCGTTTGTAGCATCGGCGAAGGCCATCGGCACATCATGCTGGAAGAAGCTGACATCTCCATCAATCTGCTCTAGCGCAATCTCCGTGTAGATTTGCGGCGGATTCTTCAGGTTTTGCCGCGCTGTTTGCAACATCTGCGGAATCGCCTTTTCGCGCGCGATGGCCGCGTGCAGACGCGTGTTCACCGGAGCGTATGGCCGCTCCATGATGACGAAGATCGCGCCCGTGGCACCGCTGGAATACGTATCCGGGTCCTTCTGCCACATCCGTATGGTTTCCAGCGACAGCAGCTCGGACCGGATAGCGTTCAGCAGGACCTCGCGGTCAGCGGCGACGGGAGCATCCAGGCCGTCCGCGGGAATCGCTTCGATCCTCGATTGGTAGTCGTGCAGCGCCCTGGTCAGCTTCGCGATGTTCGCGGCGGAGTAGTCCTCCAGATGCGTGTCGTACTGATGCAGACCCGCCGCCGTACCCGCAGTGGGTTGAAAGCGAAAGTACACATCGTCAAAGAACTGGTCAGAGACGGCATGGAAGGTTTGGGCGGCACCGTCAGGACCAAGACGCTGCCCGGCAATGGGCTGAACGAAACAAGTAACAACGGCCAGAATCAGGCCATGCACGGAAAGACGCATGAGCGATCATCTCACGCTGGTACGTTGCCCGTGCTTACAGAAGCAGGAGTCATTTTCATGCGTTCACATTCGTCCGGCTCGGAACGGCGGCTGTTTTCAGAGCAAGAAACACCGCGAGGACAACCAATACCGGCGCCAGGCATGCGACACCTGCGGCAACGGTGTCGCGAGGGATACGCTGGACGATGTTGTTCAGGAGAAACGCAGCCAGATCGAGAGAGCACAAAGTGAGTACGACCACGCCACTCCTGGAAAGACGGCCTTCCAGAGCTGCCAGCCAAAGAAAAACAAGCATGGGATAACCCACCACGAACGCATGAAACCATGACACGGGCGAAACCACGACGGACAAAATCGCGAACGCAGCTAAAGTTTCTAATTGCGCTCCGGTACTTACAACTCTTCCTTTTTGGATGACCCAGAGCACGGCGAGTACCAACACCGTAAACGGGATCAGCTTTCCGAGAAGACCGATCCAGGCCGGAAACGGCGGGTACTGCATCTTTTCGAGGCTGATCAGAGTATTGCCATGCAGGCTTGCGTACAGCATCTGCAAGCACGAGGAAACACTGCGGTTTTGCCGGTGTGGCACGCCGCGCGACATCGCCGGCGTAACTCGCAGAAAATAGTCCACCAGAACGGCTGGCGAATTGAGCACTGCCATAGCCCCAAAAAAGCCGAACAGGGAGGCAAAGTAGCCTCGCAGCCACTTCCAGTTGCGCCAGACCAGAAAGGGGGCCACGGCGATAAGGGGCGTGAGTTTGATCGCGGTCGCGAGAGCAAGGGCACATCCAGATGCAAGCTGCCAACCGCGCTGATAACAGTACAAGCTGATAACCCAAAGCAGAAGGAGGAAGAGGGTGATCTGTCCCTGGCGCAGCGCATCGGTAACAGAAAACAGACCCACCAGACCGAGATACACAGCAGCGCACGTCCAGCTTTTCCAACCTGCGCCAAGTATCCGGGTAAGCAGGAATCCCGTGAGAATCAGCATGGCGAAGTTGCAGCCCATCCAGATATCGCCCGCATGGTAGGCCGATATGCCTGCAAGCGGCAGGAGAAGGTCGGCAAGGATGGGCGGATAGACATACATCCGGATTTCGTGCAGGCCGATCGAGCGCGCGGTTTTCGCGAAGGCGGTATCAGGCGCAATGTATTTAAGCTGCGGATCCTGCCCGTTGTCCGCCTGATCGTAGAGATGGTTGCCGCCGCCCTGCCGTACAAGCGTTGCCGCCGTGTCGTACACGTAGAAGTCAGCCTGGTTGCCTGGGCTGAGTGTCCGGTCAGTCCAAAGCATGCGCATCACACAAAAGGCAAGCAGTACTATCAGCAGCCTGAGTACGGCTGTGCGTGAAAACGTACGTTTAAGCATGTAGGGGAAACTCCAACGGTAGTATATGGCAGTGTTCCACAGGTCCGCTGTCCACACGGACTTCCTGCATAGCCAAGGCTACGGGCGTTACTTTTCGAGGCGAGTCGCGTGTTTCTGGGCTGTATCGCACAATTTGGCTATGCGTTTTGCTCGTGACTCCGGTGTTTGGTAGTAGAAGACGGCCATGAGTTCGTTGCGGCGTTGCGTCTCGGTCATCGCCGCCCATCCGGCACGCGCCTTCGGATGAGCGGCTAACGCCTTTGCGATGGCTGGCGGCAGTTCGTGTTCGGCCTCCATGGTGGAGAGCAGACGTTCCGCCATCTGCCGCGCTCTACGCATCCGTGCGTCATCGCTTTTCACGCCGTTGATCCACTTGCCGATCTCGCGCCGGGTGTACTCGCTCAACGACTCATACCACGAGCGCAAGCCCTCAGCTTCATCCAGCAAGGCATCCAGTTCTTCCGGCAGTTCCGCCGGCCGGGGATCAAGGTCCGGCTCCAGCGTGAACTCCGCCAGGCTGCCAAGAGCAACGTCCGCTCCGCTCTGCATGGCCCGATTCACCAGCAGAAAGTAGGTGCCGGGTTTGTCCGCATCAGGAAACAACGACGTGCGAAACGCGAAGCCGTTGACCGTACCCTTTACCCGCAAACGCACCCGATCCGGCCACACCGCAGCCGGATCAAACGGCACCCGCGCAATCGTCCATCCAAGCGCACGGTCATCCCTCTCGAGAACAGCCTTGAAGTGGCGAACAACGCGGCTGCGCGGTGACATGCTGCCAATCGTACCGGATTAAATCAGAAGGGATCGATGAACACCGACATGCTTAAGTTCACCGCGACTGGAGTGCCTTTGCGCGTTGCAGGGAGAAAACGGTACTGCTGCTCAATCTGCTGCTTGAGAAGATCTTCGTATTCCCTGGAAATGGTGGATTCGGCAACGGTTATCCGTGATGGAACGCCGTCTGGACCGACGACTATTCGCACACTGACCGACACTGATCTACGACGGTTCAGCGCTTCCGCAGGCAAACTTAGATCGACCTGCCGGGCTAGCCTCGGTGCTTGGACATCGCCGCCGATGTTTAACGGGTGATCGACTGTTTGTGCCTGCATTGCAACCGCAAACGCCAGCAGCAACCAAGCCAACCCAATCTTCATTCTGCAAAATTACGCCGCCACAGGAGCCAAATCAAGCTGTTCCAGCAGCGACTTCGTTTCGGCGATAACATCGGCTGCGTTCGCCGACGAAAGCGGCCAGCGCAGCACGCCCTGCGGCGTAAACTGCGCGCCCTTCTTCGTGTTGCGCGAGACCATTTTCATCAACATGCCGGGGTCGATCTTTGCTTTCGTATCGAACTTGAGGATCAGCATCTCGCGGAAGACCTTCTGCCGGTTCTCCTCCAGCTGCACGCGCTTGCGGTCCAGCTGCGCCAGTCCGATGCGTTCGCATTGCAGGCGTACCTCTGCCGCGGACAGCAGGTTGACGACGCTCTCCGGCAGCTCGCCATAGCGGTCGATCATCTCCGCGCGCACGTCGGTCAGCACGCCTGTGTCTCCCGCGCCCGCAATACGCTTGTACATGCGCAGCCGCTGGTTCTCCTCCGCGATAAACGACGGATCGATCCGCAGCGAAATACCCAGGTTGAGCTGCACGCCTGGCCGCTCCTCGTGTGCTTCGCCCTTGATGCGGCCCACCGCCTCCTGCAGCATGGAGGTGTACATCTCAAAGCCGATGGCCTCAATGTGGCCGCTCTGCTCGCCGCCCAGCATGTTGCCCGCGCCGCGCAGTTCCAGGTCCAGCGCCGCAATTTTGAAGCCCGCGCCCAGGTCGCTGAACTCCTTCAGCGCTGCCAGCCGGCGGCGTGCGATGTCGGTCAACTCGTTTTCCGGCGGGATCAGCAGGTACGAGTAAGCGCGGCGATCGCTGCGACCCACGCGCCCGCGCAGCTGGTACAGCTCGCTCAGGCCGTGGCGGTCCGCGCGGTTGATGATGATGGTGTTCGCGCGCGGAATATCCAGCCCGTTCTCAATAATGCTGGTCGCGCACAGGATGTCGAAGTCGTGATTGACAAACCCCAGCATCGCCTTCTCCAGCTCGCCCTCACCCATCTGCCCGTGCGCGGTGACGACGCGCGCCTGCGGGACGAGTTCACGAATCTTTGAGGCAAGTTCATAGATCGTTTCCACACGGTTGTGCACAAAGTAGCATTGGCCGTTGCGCTCCAGTTCCATCTCGATGGCGGTGCGGACCAGCTTTTCATCGAACTTGGCCACGATGGTCTGGATGGCCATGCGGTCCTTTGGCGGCGTCTCGATCACGGACATGTCGCGCAGGCCGAGCAGGCTCATGTGCAGTGTGCGCGGGATGGGCGTCGCCGACATGGCCAACACGTCAATGTGCGCGCGCATCTGCTTCAAGCGCTCCTTGTGCCGCACGCCAAAACGCTGCTCTTCATCGACGACCAGCAATCCGAGGTCCTGAAAGATGACGTCTTTGGACAAGAGCCTGTGAGTGCCGATGAGGATGTCCACCTTGCCCGCCGCAGTGTCCTCCAGAATCTGTTTCTGCTGCTTCGCGGTGCGGAAGCGTGACACCATCTCGACGTTAACCGGGAAGCATGCAAAGCGTTTCTTGAACGATTGATAGTGTTGAAAACTAAGCACCGTCGTGGGCGTCAAAACCGCAACCTGCTTGGAGTCCTGCACAGCCTTGAACGCCGCGCGCATCGCCACTTCCGTCTTGCCGTAACCCACATCGCCGCACAGCAGGCGGTCCATGGGCTGCGTCGATTCCATGTCGCGTTTGATGTCCGCAATGGCCGCGATCTGGTCGTCCGTCTCGTTGAAGTCGAAGGCATCCTCAAACTCGCGCATCATCTGGCCGTCGGGCGAGAAGGCGTAACCGTGGGTGGCCTTGCGCTGCGCGTATAGCTTCAGCAGCTCCTCCGTCATGTCCTGCATGGCCTTCTTGACGCGTGCCTTCGTCTTGGCCCAGGCGGCGCCACCCATCTTGTTCAACTCCGGCGCGGGTCCGGTGTCGCTGCTGCGGTATTTCTGGATCAGGTCGAGCCGTGTCAGCGGAACATACAGCTTTGCCTGCTCGGCAAACTCCAGAATCATCAATTCAAGCGGAGCGCCGTCCTGGTCGATGGTTCGCAGCCCCACGTACTTCGCAATGCCGTGCTCCACATGCACGACGTAATCGCCGACGGTGAGATCGCGAAAGTCGCTGATAAAGGCGGAGGTCTTCGACTTGCGCTGAACCGGACGGGCGTGCACATCGGCTTCATCGTTCAGGTCCTGCGCGCCAAAGATCAACAACTGCCGTGCGGTTGCTTTCTCCAGATCGAGGAACTGCACGCCGCTGGCAAGCGCTGTTTTCACGATGACCGGCGTGCGGATGTCCCCCGTGAGATAGCTCGTCTCCTCATAAACCGTGGCCGATCCGCTGGCCTGCTGCACGCGGCTGCCAATGCGGTAGGGCACACCGTACTCCTGCAGCAGGCCTGCAAGCCGCTCGACCTCACCCTGCGTATGGGCCGCAATCAGGACACGCGCATCCTGCTGCTGCAGACTTTTCAACTGTTCTGTAAACGTTGGAATGGAACCGTGGAAACGCATGGTAGGACGCGAGGCAAACTCAATCTCGGTCTGGCTGGAGCGATCCGCGTCCAGCACATCTACCGCGCCCAGTTGATCAAGGTCGATGCCTGGATACTGACGCACGCGATCGTCAAACTCCCATGGCGAAAGATAAATATCATCCGGCTTGACCAGACTGCCAATGCCGCTGCGTTCATGCCGCTGCTCAACCTTGTTCCACCAGCGCTCGCCCTGGTTCTTCACCATGGCTGGCTCTTCCACGTAGACGCGCGTCTTCGGCCCCATCAGGTCCAGGATGGTGCCTTGGGCGCCGGCGACGGGTGCGAAGAACTCCCATCCGGGAAAGACGGAGACCTGGCCGACGTGCGATTGCATCTCGCGCGGCTCCTCACCGCCTTCAAGGTCCGCACCGGCGCTGCCGCCGCGTACCAGCCGTGCGTGCACCGCGCCAAGCAGCTTCTCCGTGACCGGTGTTTCCGTCAGCGGCAGCAGCGTGATCTCATCCACAGGCGATGACGAACGCTGCGTCTCCGGATCGAACTTGCGCATGCTCTCAATCTCGTCGCCAAAGAAGTCGATGCGCACGGGCCGGTCCATCTCCGGCGAGTAGACATCCATGATGCCGCCGCGCAGCGTCACCTGGCCGGGCATCTCGACGACATCCACGCGCGTGTAGCCGACGGTCAGCAGGTGGTCCAGCAGCATGGCGGTGTCGTACTCCTCGCCACGCTTCATTTCAAGCGCCAGGCCCGCGTAGTAGTCACGGCTGAAGAGGCGCATGCAGGCCGACTCCAGCGGCACAATCACGATGCGCGCGGCGCCGCTGCACACCTTCCACAGCGTGCTGGCGCGCCCCTCCTGGATTTCCGCGTGTGGTGACAGATTCTCAAACGGCAGCACATCATGCGCGGGCAGGCGGAGCACCTCCTCGCAACGCAGCGCGCCGGTCAGATCGCAGGTGGCGTTCAGCAGTGCGTGCAAGGCATCGGCGGCCTTGTTGTCGCTGACCAGGATCAGCGCGGGCGCATTGCTGGCGCGAACCATCAGTGGCAGATACAGCGCGCGCGCGGTCGCGGTCAGGCCGGAGACGCGCCGCCGCCCGGACCCGCCGCTCAGGTGGCGGCGCACGCGCTCAAAGCTGTCAGTGTGTTCCAGGTCCGCGATCATTTCGCGGACAAACGGAAGAATCATGCAATAACAGTTTATCCATGCGCGCGTTCGGCGCTCTCGCACATCGCACAGCGGCTGGCTTACTATGCTGCTCTGAGGTGAAGACGAAATGAGACTCTTGCGATTTGCAATGTTTGGTGCGATGGTGCTTTCCGCAACCTATGCGGTGGCACAGGCGCAGCAGAGCGGGACCGCAGCATCAACTCCCGCTGCGCAGCGCCAGCCGGAACAGCGCCTGCGCAGCTACGTCTTCATCTACGACCTGCGCACCGGCACGTCCAAGCCGGTCTACACCGCCGACGCCATCTGGGAGGCACCCAACTGGTCGCCAGACGGCAAGTACCTCATCGCCAACTCCGGCGGCACCATCTACAAGTTAGTGCTGCAGCCAGACGGCACCGCCACGCCGGAAACGCTCGGCATCCCCGCCGAATACAGGTGCAATAACGATAAGGCGCTGTCAGCCGACGGCATCATGCTTGGCTTCTCCGCCACGCTTGCTCCCGCAAAGGGATCAAACGTCTATGTGGCAAAGGCAGACGGGACGGACATTCGCGCGCTCACCACGGAGACGCCAAGCTACTTCCACGGCTGGTCGCCAGACGGGAAGACCATGGCATTCGTGGCGCAGCGCAACGGAAGCAAGCAGTACGACGTCTACAGTGTGCCGGCGGGCGGCGGCGCGGAGACGCAGCTGAACGCCGACTTACATCACGACGACGGTCCGGATTATTCACCCGACGGCAAGTGGATCTACATCAACTCCGACCGGTCCGGCCACGAGGCCGTGTGGCGCTTTCCGGCGAGCGGCGCTGGGCCGAATGACAGCAAGGCAGAGATGGTGCTGGCCGACGGCGCGGAAGACTGGTTCCCGCATATCTCGCCCGATGGCAAGATGCTCGTCTACATCGCCTATCCGGCAGACACACCGACGCATAATCCACGCAACGTGCATGTCGAGCTGAAGCTTGCGGCGATCACCAGCGATACCGTGTCGAAGACGCCCAAGCTGCTGGCGGGCTTCACCGGCGGGCAAGGATCGATCAACGTCAACTCCTGGGCACCGGATTCACAGCGCTTTGCCTACGTGTCGTACGAAGTGATTCCTTAAATGTTCTCCCGTAAACAAAAGGAGCACGGCTCCTGGGCCGTGCTCTTTCGTTGGAGAACAGGTGCCTTGCCTTAGAAATCCAACCGTAAGGCCACCTGTCCCGTGCGATTGCCGGCGTTTTCTGAGGTTTGCGGCGCTGATAGCACGCCGAACGTGGAGGGGTTGTCAACCTGCGTCGCCGGCGGCGCAAAGTTGGTGTGGTTCAGGATATTGGTAAAGCTGGATTCAAAGCGAAGATGCACGCTCTCCCGGATGGGAAATACGCGGGCTACTCCAAAGCTCGCCGCGATGGTTCCGGGACCCTGCAGGATTCCCACACCTGCATTGCCGAAGCGGCCCGCACCTACGGGAGTAGGAGCAAACGCAGCCAGGTTGAAGTATTGCTGGCGTGATTGATTCTGGTAGAAGTTGTGCGACACAGCGTCGGGGCGTAGCGTGGCTCCGCGATTTGTCACGTTCGTGTTGGATTGGTCGTTGGTTGCGGTCTGGCCCGCCGCATTGGTTGGGCAGCTGCCGTCCGGATTAGCGGCAACCTGGCACCCGCCGGGACTGATGGACGGCGTGAGCCAAGGGCCTGTTTCAAGCAAGGAGACGGTGTTGATGTCCCACCCTCCAACAATCTGCCCAAGCAGACCGGACGAGAGATGGCTGCGCCCAGGTCCAACGGGAAGCTGGTACGAGCCGGTAATCAGCGCACGGTGATGCCGCGTTCCAGAGACGTTGCCGTAGTCACTGGCCACGTTAAAGCGGTCCATGATGGGGATACCGTAATTCACCTCGCCGGCGAATGCGTTGGGTGTGCTGCCTTGGTTGTCCGCCAGGTTCTTGGCAAGGGTGTAACTCGCATCGAACGTGAGCCCATGAGCTGCTGTATGGGTCTCTTCCACCTGGAATGATTCATAATTCGCCACGCCGGCGTTGAACGTGCTGTAGAGTTCAAGCCAGTTTGGATATGGCGAGCGCGGGTCAACGTATGGGCTTGCGGCCGTGGTCTGGAACGGCTTGTTGCTGGCCGGGATCTGATTCAGGTCTTCCGTGATGCTGAGCCGGTAGGTGTGCATACCCGCGTAGCTGGCACGAAGTGTGTCAGCGTGCGAGAGCTGCCGCTCCACCGTCAGGCTCCACTGGTTGGCCTGAGGATCACGGTAACGTGGATCCACTCCCTGGTCCAGGTCTCCGCCGCCGTACTGCACGGACGTGCTCCCCGGACTTGTCGCGGGAAACTGTATGGCAGGATGCTGCGTTCCAGAGGCATCCTTCACAAGCGAGTTATTGTAGGTATGAAGGTTCGATGTTGGATTACCGCTGTTATTAAAAGACAACGGACCAAGGTTCGTGACGGTGAAGATACCAAAGCCACCGCGGATCACGGTTTTAGTATCTGCAAAGGGACGGTACGCAAATGCCACGCGCGGTTGCACATTGCCCCAATACGTGTGCCGCAGACCTCCCGGCAGACCAGCCTGGCTGGCCGTCTTGTAGCTGGTGCATGGCAGTGCCGTGTAGCCCAGATTGCAGGCGTTGAACGACTGCTGGAAGGCAAGATTCGACGATTGCAGATTGTTCTGCACAAGCGTTGCCGCCAGTTCATCCGGAACCACGATAGAGTTCGTATTCTGGTCGAAGTTCGCTGCATTTCCGCCTTGCAGATAGAACGGCGGCAAGATGGACCAGCGTACACCAGCGTCAATCGTCAGCTTAGGCGAAACCTGTATCTGATCCTGCAGGAAGGCCCCCGTTTGCCAGGCAAGCCCAGCCACATCCGGGCTGGACACAGCAAAGAACAGCGTCGTGGGTGCTCCTATCAGGAAGTCCCCAAAGCTGTTGCCCGTAAACGTGGATTGAAACGTGAATTGGCCGAAGTCGTCTGACGGAAGGAATAGTTCCACATCCTGGTACCGGACCCGGCGCAGATCAACACCACCCTTAAAGGTATGCCGGCCAAGGCTGAAGGTCAGGTTGTCAGAAAATTCCATCGTCTTTGACTCTGTCAAGCCCGTTTTGTCCCTTCCGATGGGAGTGAAGCCCGTTCCATTACTGAAGTTAAATGTTGGGAACGCGTGCGTGTTGGGATGCTGGCTGATATCGACGCCCTGAAGGCCCAGTTGATGCAGGGCATCCGCACCTGCAATCGCGAAATTCACGTTTGTCAGAACATTGGTGTATCCAAAGCGGAATTCGTTCACAAGGTGCGGGTTGATCGTATAGGTGTGAGAGACCAGCAAACTACGGTTGTGAATGCTGTCAACATCATTCGGCAACAGCGGATTCGCAACATTCTGCGTGATGTTCTTACGGCTGAAGCGGGCATATACAGACTGCTTGCTGTTAATGGTCTGATCAATGCGAAGGTCAGCTCCATCCGTAACTGCCGGAGTCGGCTGAAAGCGCTCGAAGTTATAGTTCGACTGCCCGGCAACATTAGGCAGCGGATAATAGGACAGAAGGGCTTTCGCGGTAGGGGAGATACTTGCAGGATTGATCTGCGGGCCGCCCAGGGCAGAAAGATCACCGTTGCGCTCCGCCGCCGTGGGCACGAAGAATTGCTGTGCTACAGAAAGCTGCCTGCGGTTGCCCTCGTATGTTGCAAAAAAAAACGTCTTGTTGCGGCCGTTGTAGAAATGCGGAATGATGATAGGTCCACCAATCGAACCGCCGAAGGTGTTGTAGCGCTTGGGTGCTTTCCCGTTGAAACCGTAGGGAGAGGCGTCCAGTGCATCATTCTGCAAGTACTCGAACAGGCTTCCATGATAGGCGTTGCCGCCGCTCTTGGTAATAAATGTTACATCCCCAACCTGAGAGAACTCCGCACTGTTATTGAACGCGGTTACTTTCATCGCGGCAATACCTTCCTGTGAAGGATAGGCGTCGTTCAAAGCTCCATTGGAGCGAACATTTGCCGTTGAAATACCATCGACCGAAAAATTCACCATCGCGGAACTGGCACCACCTACGGCAATGTTGCCCTGGCTATCCTGCTGCACATTCGAAGACAGGTTAAGAGCGCCAAGCGGACTGGTGGTGCTTGCCCTGTTATTCAGGGGCAGCTCCGTAAGCTGCAGATTGCTCTTTTCATCGTCGATGGTTGCATTTTCCGTGTTGATGGCTACTGCATCCGCAACTACATCCACAACCGTGTTATTCGCGGAGACGGACAGCGACACGGGAACGCGCAGATCCTGCCTGGCGGCGAGGGTCAAGGAGGACACAACCGCGTCGGAAAATCCGGCGTGTTGCACCACTAACCGGTAAGTTCCAGGCTTCAGATTCTCCAGGCTGAATTCGCCCGAGCCATTTGTTGTACTTACACGGTCAACGTTTTCCGCCACCGAATGGATTGTGATCTGCGCATCCGGAACCGCGGAACCAGTAGCGTCCTGCACGGTGCCGCGTATGGTGCCGAACGTGGATTGGGCCACTGCCGCCAAGGGGAGGGCACAGATCGCGGACGAACCGCCGGCCATCAGAAGAACGCGAGCGAGGACTGCCGCCCTGACGCAATTTGCTTTCTTACCTTTACAAGCAGCCCTTCCGTGCGCAAGTTTGAATCGCATATCTACTCCTTCAATACCGCCTCCTTAGTGGAACAAAAAGCTTATTAAAAAGGCATAAAGGGCACGCTTTCCCAATGTGGGCAGCTATAGCAGCACCTACTCTGGGAATTGCAAGTCTCACCTGCGCAATGATGGGTTTCCACCAGCGGGAGAGCCTTAAGGGTAAATCTTCGTCTACTCCGGGCTACAGTCTTTGCTGGTGGAGAGGCATTGGCTTAGGAAGCGTGCTGAAGCGCGGACGCCCGCTTCAGGAAGCTTACCTCAGCGGCTGAAGCCGCTCTCCAGGAACGCAAGAGCATGGCTGAAGCTATGCCACTTGCGAAAGCCGGTCGCGGCATCTCTTCCCGCAGCTGCTTCATCACCGCACTCTAATCGATGGGCCGAGGCATCTGCCGCGCACGATGCGCGTGTTGCGATGGATGCCGTGCAGATATCTAGTTGCCTGGCTGCGATTGTTGCAGCGCCGCGTTGTCCATGCCGCGCTTCAGCACCACGGAGCCGTGATCCCTGTGCTCGAAGTCGTTGTAGAAGGTGCGCAGCTCCGGGTAGTCCTTTACCGGGAAATAAAGATCGCCGAGAACCAGATCACGGCGCACCGTTACGCTGTTTGCTGTCTGGCTGGAGCGTTGAGAATATGCGGCCAGCTTCTGAAATGCGGCGGTTTGCGTTGGTGGAGCGGCTTCAATGCTGAACCCGCCCGGCAAGACGTAGCGCACCACGTCCTGCACCATCTGCGCGTAGGGGAAGTACACTCCCTGTTCGCGTTTGTCGTGGGTGAAGGTGGGCCGGCTGTTTGCCTCAAACAGGTCGCTGGGCAGCATGACGCGTGAGCCTACGGCGTTGCCAATATGCCCATCCACCGACGCGGTAATCTTCAGCGGCGTTTCGCCATTCGCGATGCCGTCAATGGATTTGATGGTGACCTCCGTGCCGCCGGGCAGCAGATGCTCCATCTCCTTCTTCATCTGCTCGCGCAACTCGCCTTCATCGTTGCGCAGAGCCACGTGACGCCAGCGCAGCGCCGGGCTGCCCTCATACGTGAAGACGACGCTACCGGTCATATGGCCGTCTTTTTCCAGTTTCACGTCCGCCAGGCGGGCAGAGCGCGAGTATTTGTAGCCCTCCGGCGGCGTCTGCGCGAACGGCTTGCTGCGGTCCGGGTTGTCCTGGCGCACACCGGCCGTCATGGTGTGTTCCCACGAAAGATGGCCGAACGGCGCGTAGCGCGCTCCGGGATCAAGGTAGTGATCCTCATTGCCATAGCGCACAACGGCGATGTTGTCTGTCAGTTGGTCGCCCATGTCCATCCAGTTGGGATCGAAGATCCTGTACTGGCGGTCGGCAACGGCCATCACATATGCCTGCAGGCCTGCCGCGCGCGCCAGCGCAACGTAGGTCATGGCGATCTGGTCGCTGGTGCCACGCTTGCGGCGAAGCACGTCGTCGGCGGACTTGATCTCCGCCTTCTCTTCCTGGGTGCTGCGCTTGCGCGTGTAGTCGGTGTTTTCCAGCGTCGTCACCAGCGCATACAGCTTGCGCGCTTTGTCTTCGTCCGTGGCGGCACCCGCAATGGCCGCCTGCGCCTCTTGCCGCGTCTCATCGCCCGCTTTGGTGAACTTACCGGTGTCGCTGTTCCAGTACTTCAACTCGGTATCCCAGTACTCCTGGTTTGAGTGGTACGGCGTGTAGTAGAAAAACACGTGATAACGCGAGGACTGGATGGGAGGCATGTACTCCTCAGTCCAGAAGGGCGGGATGTTGGCAACGTTTAGTTCAATGTTGAGGCGCTGCGTTGCCAGCCGGGTCATCTTCACGTCGGTGCCGGTGGGCAGCACGCTTGCCCAGGTGATCCGGTTGGCAAGGTTCTCGCGTCCGCCGCGCGATGTACTGATTAATTCGTGATCCGTGGGCTTCCATTGAAAGTGGCCTTTGCGCAGAAAAAGATCTGTCTGGATGATCCAGTTCGGATGATAGAAAATCCTGTCGTCCCACCGCATGCTGTAGCGGTACTCCACGATGCTGCCCACCTGCACCGCCGGCAACGAGAAGACCCGCGCCGTGTAGGCGTTCTCCTTGTCTTTGTGCAGCAGCTTGTCATACGGCTTGCCGGTGAATGGAACCACGGTTCCATCCGGCTGGATAGTCCGCCCGGTGATCTCGCCGATTGCATAGCCGCGAGAGTCGCCCCGTTTGTCGTATTCCAACTCCACATCCCCGTACTTAACGCCGCCTTCCGTCAGGACCTTGATGCGGACGTAGATCGAGCGCATGTGATTGTCATCGTCGTCCAATTCATCGTGGTTCAGGATGACGGCTTCCGCGCCGGGCACCTCCGGGATCGACGTCATGTGAAGCTCGTCCGGCGTGGGTGTAATCCAGCTTTGCGCCTTCGCGCGGCACGGGAGAAGGCATAGGCCAATCGACGTGGCCAGAAGCAGGATGCGGTGACGAAGATTCAGGCAAAACACGTTCAGGTCTCCGAAAGTCTTAGTTGGTGCGTTTCAACACGGCGCTGCTTTGTTCGTCGCCGGCGATCGTGCGCGCCAGCTTCTGCACGTCTGGATAACGTTCCGGGGGAAGGGTAATCTCCCGTACGGTGTACGTGCGGCTGTAGTGCAGGGCATTGTTCTCCAGCCGGGTCTGGCTGCGGTAGGTGGCGAAGCCTACATCCAGATTGACGGGCCGCGGCAGTTCATCCACCGTGAACCCCGGCGGCAGCTGGATGGTGAAGTCGTCATGCACCTGCTTTGTCCGGCCCATGTCGATGGGCAGTTCACGGCGGTGAGTATCGACGGGAAAACTATCGTCGCCAAGCACGCGGGGGCGCACGGAGAGCAACGGTCCCATCTCCTGCGCGAAGTGATCCGCCTTGATCGCATACGAGAGCGTCAGGGGTTTACGTAGATCAGCAACATCGTTCGCATGCAACTCCGTCAACACCGAACCCAGCATGTCCCGCGACGCTTGCCGCTCCACTCTCTCCTGCTGCTCCTTGCCAGTGCCGTTGGAGAAGAGATAGCGATTATTTCGCGCAATGTCACCGGTCTCCTGTTCGTGCACGGTTCCGTTCAACGTGCCATCGGCGGCAAGTTGGAACTCCGCCTTGCGTTCAATGGTGTTCCGCTCTGGCGCGAGCACCGGCATGCGGATGGCCTGGCTGTCCGCGCCATCCACCAGCAGCGCATCCCCGCCTTGCAACTCGCGTTCCAGGTCGCCAAAGGGCGTCTTCTCCCAGGTTGGATCGAACAGCAAGAAGCGCTTGCCGCTCTTCGCTGTCACAATGCTGTACATGCCATCCGGCTTGTAGCCCTCGGGCAGTTCAATCGCGCCAATCATATGATTGCCCACCAGCGACGGCGCATCCCGGTCGATCACGCCGCGCTCCGTATCCACCAGCACCCACGTGGATCGGATTCCGGCAGCCTTCAGCATCGCGCTCAGAAGCGTTGCCTTATCCTTGCAGTCGCCGTAGCGGACGCGGAAGATATCCGCAGCGGCGTGTGGCTGGTATCCGCCAACACCAATCTCAATGGCAACGTAGCGAATCTTGCCCTGCACAAAGTCCGCAATCGCCTCCACGCGGTCTCGGAAGTCTGTCTTGCCGGCGGTCAACTCCTGCGCCTTTGCGGTGAGCGCGGCATCGGGCGCGTTTTGTCCCGCGGCCAGCCGCTCAAACCACTCGCCAATGTTCTTCCACTCGCCATGAATGTCAAGCATGGGGTTAGAGGCGGACGATCCGTAGTAGAAGACATCCAGCCGCGGTGAAAGGCTCTGCGCATCAGGCGCAAGCGGGATCTCCTCGGGCAGAAGAGCGGTCTGATCGCTCACCTCCCACAGGGTGCGCCCGTGCTCCAGATCAACCGCCTTCGATGCTTCCTTGCCTTTCCAGTGCGCGCGGTAGTTGAAGCCGTCGGGCATGGCCACCGTCAGCCGCTCTTTGCGCACAGGGATGGAGTGGCCGGTGAACCAGATCAGATCGTTGTCAAAGGGCTGTTCCTGCTCCTCGTACTCCATGGCCACAACGGCACCGGGATCGGCCGCTGGCGGACGTCCGCCCCGCGCACGGGTGTCGCTGTACAACTCAAATCCGCCGCCACCGCCAGACTCCGTCAGCTCGTTATCCTTGACCGCGTACTCACGTCCATCCGGACCAATGCTCCACAGATGGATGTACCGCAGTTTTGTGCCGGTGCGATACCACGCATGCAGATCGGCGTACTTGCGGCCGGACGGCCGCAGAATGCGGTACGCCTCGCGCACATGCTCCACGCGCGATCCATCCGGAGCGATGGTGAACGCCGTATCCTCCAGCAGCAGAACCGCATCGGTCTTTGCCGGATAGGTGGGCAAGGTATCGCCAGCGGCGGCACGAACCCAGTCCGGCACCTGATCCTTCGCGTGGCAGAGCGGTGTCACCATCCCGCATAACACAAGCAGAAGGGCGCGAACTCCGGAGTGAAGGGAAGGCCTGTCGAAAGCAGAAAGCAGCACGCAAACCTCTCACCGGACGTCTGGCCCGGCAGTGTTGAGGAAAGAAGAATAGCCGAGTGATATCGCATTTGCCGCCATCTGCGCAAGACATTTCTTACTCTGTTGGGCAAGGCGAAAACCGCTTTCCCACTCAGAGACGCGGTTCGCCATCCGGTTCGCTGTTGCGTTTGCCCGGTATGCCGGTGTTCGGCTTGGTATGCTTGAAGCCGCCATGCCGCCCATGACAGACCTCTACGCCCGTGCCCGGTCCGCGGCTGATTTCCTTCAGCGGCAATCACGCATACAGCCTCGTACCGGCGTGATTCTTGGCTCGGGGCTGGGCGAGTTCGCCGATCAGGTGCGGGACGCGTTTGCTGTGCCCTACGCTGAAATCCCCCATTTTCCGCAACCTACCGTGGAAGGGCACAACGGGCGCATGGTGCTGGGCACGATTGCGGGTACTCCGGTAGCGGTGATGCAGGGCCGCGTTCATGCGTACGAGGGCTACGGCATGGATGAGGTGACATTCCCGGTCCGCGTGCTGGGGCTGCTCGGCGTCCGAACGCTGATCGTAACCAATGCGGCAGGAGGCATCCGCCCTGACCTCTCTGCCGGATCCATCGCCGGTATCAGCGACCACATCAACCTGACTGGCAGCAATGCGGCGGTTGGCCCGAACGAGCCACGCTTTGGCGTTCTGCCCGGCGGCGGCCTGCGCTTCTTTGACATGACGGCGGCGTACTCTCCGCGGCTGCTTACACTGGCGCAGGCGGCCGCCGCCACGCAAGGCTGGACAATGCCAACCGGCGTGTACATCGCCGTCCTTGGGCCAAGTTACGAGACACCCGCGGAAATTCGCGCATTCCGCACGCTGGGTGCCGACCTGGTGGGCATGAGCACCGTGCATGAGGTCATCGTAGCGCGGCACATGGGCATGGAAGTGCTCGGCTTGTCGCTCGTGACCAATCCAGCGGCTGGTGTCACGGGTGAGGTCCTGAACCACCTGGAGGTCATGGAGCATGGCAGGCTGGCTGCCGGACGCTTCGCCGGCCTGCTGACAGCACTGATCCCGCAGATTGAGCGCCTGCACCCGGCACCCCACGCATGATCTGGCATCTGCCACTCCCCGGCAAGGCACGATCTACCGTGCTGGCCATCGGTGGATGCTCCGGCTCTGGCAAGACGACGCTGGCGCGCGAGCTTGCCATGCAGCTGGATGCAGTTCTGTTTCCACTGGATTTTTACTACCGCGACCTATCGCATCTCACGCCGGAGCAGCGGACCGCGCGTAACTTCGATCACCCGGAGTCACTGGAGCACGATCTGATTGCCTGGCAATTGCGCGCCTTGCGCGAGGGCCACACCATTGACCGGCCCCTCTACGATTTCAGCACGCACTCACGTCTGCGCGACAGGACGGAACATGTCCTGCCACGCCGGTTCATCGTCGTCGAAGGCATCCTTGCACTGCACTACGCAGACCTCTTGCCGGTGTATGACCTCACCGTCTATGTGGACGCGCCGCATGACGTATGCCTCTCGCGGCGAATCCATCGCGATGTCCGCGAGCGGAACCGCACTGAGGCAAGCGTGCGCGCGCAGTTTGAAACGCATGCACGTCCCATGGCCGATGAGTACGTCGTGCCCAGCCGCGCACGCGCCTCCATCGCAGTCTCCGGTATCGAAGCGCTGGACTGGTCCGTTGAGCTGGTCTTGGCGGCACTGCGCGATCGGGGCCTGTGGCACAGATCTGACGATGCTCACTCGGTTGCAACGCCCTGAAGAGGGCTTTCTCTTAGAATTGGCGAGCTGCGCGAATTGCTTTCACTTTTGTTGGCCCTCAAATTCGCAGAGCGCCTTGTGGAAACTGGTGCGTGACCTGTCGCGGTGGAGCTACGGCATCTATCTCGCACATATTATCGTTCTTAACTGGGTATACGCTCTGCTGGATAGCCGCATTACGATGGTTTCCCTTAAAATAGGACAATCGCGATCCTCAGCTTCGTCCCAACCTATCTGGTCGTAAAGCTCATCTCACTTCTTCCGGGTAGCAAGTGGCTGGTGGGTTGAAAGTCTGGAAGATCGAACGCTAGGCCGCAGAGGTCTGCGCGACAAACGCGAAAATCTGCGTGACTCACGCAAACTCCCAGAGCGCTTCTTACGCAGGTAGAGCTGAAGGGTTGAAGACCCGAAACATGACAGGCTAGCCCGAAGGCCCAGGTAGCCGTAACGATTTAGTGTAGGGCTGAAAGCCCGGCGCATATTAATCCCTACACCTGAAGGCAATGCCTTCACGGAACTTAAGACCGGAAGTTACTTCAATGATACCGCTCTACTTCGGCCAGCAGCTTGATTTTTCGTTCTGGCGGCAGAAAGCTGGCTTCAACGGAGTTCGCGGCGAGTTCACGCATCTGTTCCTGCGTGAACTCGAACTCGCGCTGCACCATCTCGTACTCGTCGAGCAGATCCGCGCCGAACATGGGTGGGTCATCGGAGTTGAGCGTGATCATCAGGCCGCGTTCGAAGTAATGCCTCACAGGATGCGACTCTAAAGACCGGCAGCAGCCCGTGCGCAGGTTGCTGGTGACGTTCAGTTCCAGGGGGATCTGCTTAAGAGCGAGCACATCAAGCAGTTCCGGGTCGTCAACTGCGGAGAGCGCGTGGCCGATACGTTCCGCCCCGATGTTAATGGCGCTCCAGATACTCTCCGCCGCAACGCTTTCACCGGCATGCACCGTCAGATGCAGGCCGCTTGCCTTTGCCTCGGTGTAAAGCGCCTTCCACTCCGACGCAGGGCCGCGCGCCTCGTCGCCGCCGATGCCAATGCCAACGATGCTGGGATACTGCTGCTTCAATTCCGCAGCCTTGCGGAAGACAGCCGCGCCTTCCTCCACGCCAAAGTGACGCACCGCGTCAATAATCCAGAATACCGTGGTGCCGAAGTCACGCTCGCCGCGCTCGCGTCCGCGTTCGATAGCGGGTGTCACATCCTCCACGCTGAGCTGCTGCTTGAAACGCAGGATAATGCCGAACGAGATGTAGACTTCCGCGTGGCGCACACCCTGCTGGGAGAGGCGATGGATCATCTCGTAAGTTATGAGTTCATAATCGGTCGGCGTTTGCAGGCGTTCGCTGACCTGCTTGAACGCCATCAGGAAGCCGAGGAAGTTCTCATAAACATAAAGTGCCCGTGCGGCTTCCAGGGTGAGCGGGTAAGCATCGTGCCTCGCAGAGAGCGTTACCAGCGTCTCAGGCACTACCGTGCCTTCCAGGTGGAGATGCAACTCGCATTTGGGAAGACCGCGCAGCCACTCCCGCGGCGAGATGATTTCCCTCTTCATCTAGTTACGGTAGTCGCGGTAGTGGATCAGCTCAGAGATGCCGATCCATAGATCGAGTAAACCCAGACCGCTAATCAGCCCGCGGACAGAGCCCTTCATCATGAAGGCGTGCCATGCGGTGTGTTGGACAAGCAACGGGTTGCGGTCCCACATGTCCGGCCACCACGGTAGCACTGCGATCAGCAGGCCAAGATACAGACAAAAGATGACCAATACGCCCAGCGACAACCGTTGCAGCCAGACAGGCGCTGGAGCCGTCCGCGCATCGTTCTGCTGGGCCGGATTGATGGACGGACCGGCTGACGCGACATTCGGCTCTGTCTTGCCGTTCATGGTCAGCGGCAGTTGTTGCGGTGCGGACATCTCTCTTTAACGCTAACAGAGCGGCGGCGCGTTTATTGAGGATGACGAGCGCGCTGCCGGCAGCTATTTTTGGACCTTCGAAACAGGAGTCGCACCTTAACCGCTGCGCGGTGAAGATGGGGCACCCGTATGCTCTTCAGGTGATAAAGAAGAATCCCACCTTAACCGCTGCGCTGTGAAGATGGGGCACCCTGTGCCGATCAGGTGATTAGGCTTCCTGGAGCTGCTGCCTGCGGGGTCGCCGGTTGGCTTGGAGAATCTTCTTGCGGATGCGCAGGGCCTTGGGCGTGACCTCGACCAGTTCGTCGTCCGCGATGAATTCGATGCACTGCTCCAAGGTAAGCTGCTTGTAGGGCACCAGGCGCAGAGCCTCGTCGGCGGAAGACGCACGCATGTTGGTCAGCTTCTTCTCGCGGACGCAGTTCACGTCCAGGTCGTTGTCCCGGCTGTTCTCGCCGACGATCATGCCCTCGTAAACCTCAACGCCGTCGCCGACGAAGAGCGTGCCGCGCTCCTGCAGGCCGTTCAAGGCGTACGTGGTCGTAACTCCTGTGCGGTCGCTAATCAGCGCGCCAGTGGGCCGCTGTGGAATCTCGCCCTGGTAAGGGATATAGCCGTCGAAAAGCGTGTTCATCACGATGGTGCCCCGGGTTTCTGTGAGCATTTCGCTGCGCAGCCCGATCAGGCCGCGCGAGGGCACCTTGAATTCCATGCGCACGCGGCCCTGGCCGTGCATCTTGACCATCTCGCCTTTGCGCGGCCCCAGCTTCTGGATCACCGTCCCGGCGAACTCCTCCGGCACGTCAATGGTGACGTACTCGACCGGCTCCATCAGTTCGCCGTCAATCTTCTTGGTGACGATCTCCGGCCGGCCGGCCATCAGTTCGTAGCCTTCGCGGCGCATCATTTCGATCAGGACGGCAAGCTGCAGTTCGCCGCGGCCCAGCACCTTGAAGGCGTCCGGCGACCCGGTCTCTTCCACGCGGATGGACACGTTGGTCAGCAACTCGCGGTCCAGCCGGTCGCGCAGGTTGCGGCTGGTCACGTACTGACCGTCGCGCCCGCTGAAGGGCGAGTTGTTGACGGAGAACTGGATGGCAATGGTCGGCTCATCGATCACGATGGGCGGCAGCGGCGATGGGTTCTCCAGGCCGGTGATGGTCTCGCCGATAGTCAGACCTGCCACGCCTGCCACGGCGATGATGTCGCCGGTCTCGGTCTCTTCGATGTCGGTGCGCTTCAGGCCGCTGAAGCTGAACAGCTTGGTGATTTTCACCTGCATCAGCGATCCGTCGAGCTTGGCGATGTTGACGGTCTCGCCGTTCTTCAGCGTGCCGTTGAAAACCCGCGCGATACCCAACCGGCCCAGGTAATCGGAGTAGTCGAGATTGGCAACAAGGATTTGCAGCGGCCCTTCGGGGTCTCCCTTCGCGGGAGGAATGGTTGAGACGATCGTCTCAAACAGCGCCTTCAGGTCGGTGCCGGGCTGGGCAAGATCCATGGTGGACGTCCCGGCCTTGCCGTTGGTGTAGACCACCGGGAACTCAAGTTGCGTCTCGTCGGCGTCCAGGTCGATGAACAGGTCATAGACCTCGTTCAGCACCTCCTGCGGACGCGCGTCGAGGCGGTCGATCTTGTTGATGACCAGCACCGGGATCAGACCGGCTGCCAGAGCCTTTGACAGCACAAAACGCGTCTGCGGCAGCGGGCCTTCACTGGCGTCCACCAGCAGGACGACGCCATCCACCATCTTCAGCGCGCGCTCCACCTCGCCGCCAAAGTCGGCGTGGCCGGGCGTGTCCACGATGTTGATCTTGCCGTCGCCGTAGTGCACGGCGGTGTTCTTGGCCAGGATGGTGATGCCGCGCTCGCGCTCCAGGTCGTTGGAATCCATGACGCGGTCGGTCATGGTCTCATTGGCGCGGAAGGTGCCGCTTTGCCGCAGCATGGCATCCACCAGCGTGGTCTTGCCGTGGTCAACGTGCGCGATGATGGCGATGTTGCGAATCACTGTACTCAAAATATTTCCTTAACGGTTTCGCGCGGATGGGCACGAAGAGAATCTTGCAGGCATACGCGTGAACAGGAAATTGAACACGGCGTGGCAGACAGAAAGAGACGCACGGTCAAGCCCAATGGCCCAGTGCGCACCATCTTTAGAATACAGGATGATGAGGAAGTTACTAGGCGAGCGTCGCGAATGGCATATCATTTCACCATCACGTGTGCACGGAGCGCACCACCCATGGCGACGATCAAAGAAGCAGTTGTATTAGCTCAAGGCTTTCTAAAGGAGATGATTCCTGATTCGGAATCGGTTCGACTTGAGCAAGCCACGCTCGACGAACGAGGAGTCGAGTGGAGCATAGTTCTGTCCTACGAGGAGCCCACCAACGATCCATTTTCAGCCAAAGGAGGCCGCATTTGGAAAGTCGTAGACGTAGACCGCGAAAATAGTGAGCTCCTAGGCTTGCGAGCATGGGGATTGTGAACACCTATGCGGAGCGGGTCTGGCGTCAGTTCCGGAACAAGGGAATATTGGTCGACTCAAATCTACTCTTGCTGCTACTTGTGGGTGGTTTCGACATAAATATAATCGAACAGGCAGCATTCAAGCGCACCGCCCAGTACGTCGTCGAAGATTATCAACTTCTACTTAAGCTTCTCAGTTCCTTTAACCGAGCTGTGACTACTGCACACGTGCTGACCGAGGTCAGCAATCTGGCAGGTCAACTCGCTGGTGTACAGAAGGAGGCGTGCTTTTCTGATTTTGCTAAGATCTTAGGGCGCTTCGAGGAGGTAGATGTACCAAGCTTTGATGCAGCGCGGCAGAGTTACTTTCCCGCCGTCGGACTTACAGATTCAGTGCTCATTCATTTGGCTCCTGAGTTCCTCGTTGTCACGGACGATCTGCGTTTTGCGAGCCGTGTAGCTGCGGTTGGCTACTCGGTATTGAATCTCAACAATTTTCGGCAGGAACAATGGCTTGCATGAGCTTGCACTTAGCTCATTTTTCGAACTGCGCACGTAGTGCATCATCTACGCGCGCCTGCCAGCCCCTGCCTGTCGCTCGCAAGGCGGTTAGCACATCCGGTGACAGCCGGATGGAGATGGCCTGCTTCTTCGGTGCTTTCTGCGGCCCGCGCTCCCTCTTATCCGCCTCGATAATGCGCATGATTTCCGGCAGTAAATTCGGATAGGTCATCGCCCGTGCGAACCTTTCCCGCGTCCATTCGGGGTTTTCATCGTCTGGAACGCCGTCCTGCACAGTGTCCAAAACGTCATCTTCTACAGTGCTGGTCTGCTCAGAAGCCATAATAGTCCATGTATTCCCGTCGCTCTCTTCTGTTTGCCTTGCGCAGGCTGATCGCTCTGAGCCGGTCTGCACGCGGTGTAAAGGTTAATTGCGTAAAGCACCGGCCCCAAGAAGCCGGTAGCCACATATCGCGCTTCGCCGTAGTCTTCCCGTTCATCGACATCGAACTTGGCCACAGAGAGCTCGAACTCCTCCGCCCGCCGGAGCGAGATGCCGTGCTTGCGGATGTTCTCGGCATCTTTCGCTGCGTCGAACTCGACCTACACACTCTGATCGTATACACAGCCGGGATCTCAGGCGAGCTTTGACCTGGCCCGACGGCGAACGGCGCTGCCTCTAAAGCTCAGAGCCGCCGAGTGCCTATGGGGCGTCACGTATAGTTGGCTCGATCACCCAGATGAAATGCGCACGGAACCGGACGGCCATAACAACGCCGAGGAGCAATCGATGATTATTGGCACCGGGACAGACCTGACGGAAATCTCCCGGATTGAACAATCCATTGCCCGCTTTGGTCAACGTTTCTTGGGCCGCATCTACACGGCGGCGGAGATCCGCTACTGCCAGCGCAAGCGCCATACTGCGGCGGAGAGCTTTGCCGCACGCTTTGCAGCAAAGGAGGCAGGCGCAAAGGCTCTGGGCACCGGCATCGCGAACGGTGTCAACTGGCTGGAGATTGAGGTGACGCATCTGCCGGGAGGCAGGCCAACGATCCTGTTCCATGGCCGCGCCGCGGACCGGGCCGCCGCCATGGGAGTAACCGCAGTGCATCTGAGCCTGTCGCATGGGCGTGAGCTGGCGATCGCAACGGTGATCCTGGAGGCTTGAGTCCCCCACGGGAGGCAAGCCAAACGTGAACCGCAGCGCTTACAATAGCGGCGACTTTGCCATGGAGCCCACTGCCTGCATGTACCTGCCTTCCCTGAACCGCCGATCCTTTCTGAAAGCCTCTGGACTCACAGCCGCGGCAATGCAGTTTCCGCTGATCTCCGCCTTCGCGCAGGAGGGGACACGCCGCATCGGTCCGAATGACCAGATCAACATCGCGCTGATCGGCGCGGGCGGGCGGGGTCAATCCATTACGCGCAGCGCGCTTACCATTCCTGGCATCAAGCTGGTCGCGGTAGCCGATTGCTACGACGGACGGCTGGCGCACAGCAAGGAACTTTGGGGCGCGGACATCCAGACCACGCGCGACTATAAGGAGATACTGACGCGCAAGGATGTGGATGCCGTGATCATTGGCACGCCGGACCACTGGCATCGCCGCGTGGCACTGGACGCGATGAACGCGGGCAAGGACGTCTACTGCGAGAAGCCCATGATCCACGAGTACGCCGACGGCCCGCTGATGATCGAGGGTGCGAAGAAAACCGGGCGCATCCTGCAGGTGGGGTCGCAGCGCGTCTCCTCCATCATCTACGCCAAGGCCAAGGAGTTGATGGCCGCTGGCGCAATCGGCAAGCTGAACATGGTGCAGGCGCACTGGGACCGCAACAGCGCGCAGGGCGCGTGGGAGTACACCGTTCCGCTGGACGCGAGCACGCAAACCTGCGACTGGCCGCGGTTCCAGGGTTCGGCACCCAAGCATCCCTGGGATGCGGAACGCTTCTTTCAATGGCGCAAATATAAGGACTACGGCACCGGCGTGGCGGGCGATCTGTTTGTGCACCTGTTCAGCGGGACGCACTTCATCACCGGATCGCATGGGCCAACGCGGGCCTACGCCACGGGCGGCATCCGTTTCTGGCAGGACGGCCGCGATGTGCCGGACGTTCTGCTGGGCCTGTTCGATTACGGCGATTGGAACCTGGAGCTGCGCGTCAACTTTGTGGATGGCGGCGAGGAGGGTGAGGGCTTCACCTTTACCGGCACTGAAGGCACCATGGAGATCACTGGCAACAGCGTGATCGTGAACAAGGTGCCCCGCGAACTTGGACCGGGGTACAGCATCGACAGCTTCACGGCAGCGATGCAGAAAGAGCTGGAGCAGCAGTATCAACAAAAATACGTGGAAGACACCAAACGGCGGACAGCGGAGTTGAGCAGCACCTCGGTCGAAACCTACCGCGCGCCACGCGGCTACAGCGATGTGGTCGATCACTTCCGCAACTTCTTCAACAGCGTGCGCACGCGCCAGCAGCCGGTGGAGGACGCCACCTTCGGCTACCGCGCCGCAGGTGCCGCGCTGCTGTGCACCGTCAGCCTGGAAAAAGGCACCGCCGTCCACTGGGATCCAGAAGCCATGCGCATGAAAGCGTAATCCACGATTTCCTAGACCGCCGGCGATATGCTGTATGCCATGGCGTTGCAGGCGTTGGAGCTATGCGCGGGAGCGGGCGGGCAGGCCCTCGGGGTGGAGGCCGCTGGGTTCGACCACGCTGCGCTGGTGGAACTCGATCCTCACGCGTGCAGGACTCTGCGGCATAACCGCCCGCACTGGAATGTCATTCAAGGTGATATCAGGAACTTCGACGCAACTCCGTATGCGGGCATCGAGCTCTTGTGCGGAGGCCTCCCTTGCCCGCCATTCTCAAAGGCCGGCAAGCAGTTGGGCGCGGACGACGAACGCAATCTCTTCCCCGCTGCCCTTCACATCATCCAGCAATGTCAGCCCCGCGCCGTGATGATTGAGAACGTGCGCGGAATCCTGGACAGCGTCTTCATCGAGTACCGCGCGTTCATCCACGACCGGCTTGAGAAGCTGGGCTACACCGTGCAATGGAAGCTGCTCAACGCATCAGACTACGGCGTGAGCCAGTTGCGGCCGCGTGTCGTCTTTGTTGCGCTGCGAAAGAACTCAACCACGCCATTTGCATGGCCTGCGGAAGCCAAGCACCCTGCACAGTCGGCAGGCGATTTGCTAAAGGATCTGATGGCCGCCAACGGCTGGCAAGGTGCGAAGCTATGGGCAGAACGGGCAGACGACATCGCTCCCACGCTGGTGGGCGGCAGCCACAAGCATGGTGGCCCTGACCTGGGACCAACCCGCGCGCGCCGCGCGTGGGAGTCGCTCTCGGTGGATGGCAGAGGCATTGCCAACGAAGCACCCGGACCGGACTTCGTCGGCCTGCCACGGCTGACGCTGCGCATGGTCGCGCGCGTGCAGGGCTTCCCCGACGACTGGCACTTTGCTGGCGGCAAGACGCAAGCGTACCGGCAGATCGGCAACGCCTTTCCCCCGCCTGTGGCTGAGGCGGTCGCGCGCTCCATCGCAAAACACCTGAACGCAAGCCGGTACGAGCAGCTTTCCTTGCTGGCAGAGGCCGTCTGAGTGCGCATCGGCTCAAGGACGAAGCTGCGCAGCTACCTTCTTGAGCATGTCGGAGAAGTGATCCATGCCGACCTGTTGAGGGCTGTTGCAGGTTCCAGCGAATGGGCGCGGCGTGTGCGCGAACTGCGCAACGAGGAAGGATACGCGATCCTGACGCACAACGATCGCGCGGACTTGAAGCCAGGCGAGTACCTGCTGGAGTCAGCGAAGCCGAAACCAGCGTTTGCACGCGGCATCTCGAAGGAACTGCGGGCGTTTGTGCTGGATCGCAATGGCTTTACCTGCCAGATGTGCGGCTCGGTTGCGGGCGAGCCGGACCCCTTCGACCCGAGCCGGAAGACGCGGCTGCACCTTGGCCACATCATCGACAAGACACAGGGCGGCGAAGATACAGCCGGCAATCTCCGGGCGCTCTGCTCCAGTTGCAACGAGGGCGCGCGCAACCTGACGCTGGACCGGCCGTCACGCATCAAGCTGCTGACACAGGTGCGGAGAGCGACCACGGCAGATCAGCAGGAGGTGCTGCGCTGGCTGCAGGCGAAGTTTGGAGAGGCGGATGGACGGGCTAAGCGCGGCAGCGCGAAGTGAAAACATGCGCCGCATCCGGAGCGGCAATACCGCGCCGGAACTGGCGGTGCGCCGCCTGCTGCATGGCATGGGCTACCGCTTCCGTCTGCACCGGCGCGACCTGCCTGGCACGCCGGACATCGTGCTGCCGAAGCATCGCGCCGTGATCTTTGTGCATGGGTGCTTCTGGCATCAGCACACAGGCTGCGCCGAGTGCCGCATCCCAAACAGCCGCCGCGAGTATTGGGAACCGAAGCTAGCCCGCACCCAACAACGCGATGCAGAACATATCCGCGCGCTCAAACGCCTCGGCTGGCGCGTACTGGTCATCTGGGAGTGCGAGCTGAGAATCAAGCATAATACGGCGGGAAGGTTAACTCGCTTCATTGAACACTAGCTCTCACCGCCACTTGATGTTGCAGCCGAGGCTTGGGGTTTGGGTGGCTAGGGGTGGGGCGTCTGCGAGGAGGGCTTCGATGGCTTGGCGGAGGCTGGCGCCGTGGGCGGGTTGGTGGATGCGGGCGTCTTTGAGGATGCCGTTCTTCTCGTCGCTGGCGCGGTACGGGCGGGTCTCGTCGAACTGGGCGTGGTAGACGAGTTCGTACTGCGCGTTGAAGAGGTAGAGGTCTGGAGTGCAGGCGGCGTGGAAGGCGCGGGCGGTCTCCTGCGAGGCGTCAATCAGGTACGGCAGACCTGGCCCGGAGTCGTGATTTGCCGCTGCTCCGCTGTTCCGGCCGATTGCAGGCCAACCGAGCCGCTCAGCCTGCGAGCGCATGTTTTCCGGCGCGTCCTCTGGTACAGTCTCAGCGTCGTTCGAGCAGATGGCCACGGCGGCGATACGTTCCGCGTACTCGCGCATGACGGTGGTGAAGGCCTGCTCCATGTGCTGCACGAAGGGGCAATGCACGGACAGAAAGGCGACGAGCAGACCCTTGCGCCGTCCCGGGTCATCCGGGCCGCCGAAGATGTCATCGCGGCTTATGGCGCGTCCAGTAAGCGCGTCAGGCAGTTCAAAGGCAGGGCAGACCGTGCCGAGGGGCAAGTCGTGATTGGATGGGGTGCGGGCCATGCTTCCCATGATAGTGGGGCAGCCAGCCAGCGGGTGGAGCGAGTCAGCAGGTCAGCGATTGCTTCTTAGTCAAAGCCGTGGAACTGCGTGGTTCGCCCACATACGCTGCCAGGATTACCGTATCTGGTGCTTGTGTGCCAGCTTACTCATCCGCCGAAATTTGTTGTTCGTGCTGAGAGATGGCTTCTGACTTGCGCGGCTCAATGCTTCTGAGCACATCGAGGAGGCGCTGCGGATCGAAGTTGTTAACCACGTGATCGATGTCGTCACATAGCGGGTCGGCGCTCGATCTGACGGCGATCACAGGCGTCCTGGGGTGCCGTTGCTTTATCAGCCTTGCCGTCTCCGTGCAAGGGATGTCGCGAACGTTTCCGTTCAGGACGACGCCGCTTACACGTGGAAACGCATCCAGTGTTTCCAGCAGTTCCTGTGAGGTGTATGCCGTGATGACGTTGTGTTTCGCGGTCTCAATGACCAGCTTGCGCGTGGAGATGCTTGCTGCGTGTTCAGGGTCAAGGATCAGGAAGCAGGGGCGAACCATCGCTCCCATAATACGGCCTTGAGGGCGCATAGAATCGAAGCATGATTAAGGGTTTGACAGTGGTGCGCATGGTTGGTTCCGAAGCTGCATGGGAGCGGCTGCAGCGGCTCTTCCAGGCGCTTGGGTTTGAGCCCGGCAAGGGCTGGGAGGACGGCTCGGGTAAGGGTGCGCCGTTTCTCGCTCCGGTGGGCAACGTGGAGATTGTGACGGGGCGACCGCCGACGGTGCCGGAATTGCTGGTGGAGGTAACGCAGTTGGACGCGGTGCACGCTGCCGTGAAGCAGTGGATGATGGCGGAGTTTCGTACGGAAGACGTTGCGCGGCGGCTGGGAGACGTGCAGACAACGCATTGGAAGTCGCGGATGTTTGCCGTTGATCTGGGAGAGGATCTCCGGTTTGGGTTTTGGGAGCGGGAGAACGTACTGGCCGGATTGCCGGTGGCGGTGGAGGGTGACCTGTCCGCGGCGGGCATGCGGTTTGGGATTGTGGTCGCGCGATGGAACGCGGTCATTACGGACCGGCTGCTGCAGGGTGCTCTGGATGGCATTTTGCGGTCCGGCGGCAAGCGCAAAGATGCGGACATTGTGCGGGTGCCGGGTGCGTGGGAGATCCCGGCAGCCGCCCGGATGATGGCTGATCTACGTGATCAGGCGGGCAGGCGTACGTACGACGCGATCATTACGCTGGGCTGTCTCCTACGGGGTGAGACGGCACACTACGAGGCTATCTACAACGAGGCAGCACGCGGCATCGGGCAGAGCCAGCAGGAGACAGGTGTTCCGCATGCATTCGGTGTTTTGACGTGCGAGACGCTGGAGCAGGCGTTGAATCGCGCGGGTGTAAAGGCCGGCAACAAGGGATTTGAGGCGGCCATCGCAGCCATCGAAATGGTCAGTATTGCGCGCAAGCTCGGGCACTTTGCCGGTCACGCGGGCAGCGGAGTGGCGGCAGCGCGGCAAGCCGAAGTGGACATTGCGACCGCGGTGAAGGCCTGATGGCGGGCGGGCGGCGCAAGGCGCGCGAACTTGCAATGCAGATGCTGTATCAAAGCGACTTGGGCAAGCAGACAGCCGCGGAGGTGCGGCGGGTCTTCTGGACCAGCCGCACGGATGACGACGGCAAGCAGACCGTCGATCTGGAGACACAGAGCTTTGCAGAGGACCTATTTCGCGTGGCGATGGAGCGGTCCGAAGAGGTCGATGACCTGATCGAAAAACATGCGCAGCACTGGCGGCTGCATCGCATGGCTGCGGTGGATCGCAATCTTCTGCGCACGGCGGTAGCGGAAATGGTCGGCTTTCGCGGAACGCCGCATCCGATCATCATCAATGAGGCGCTGGAGATTGGCCGCAAATTCGCCGCGCCAGAGAGCATGCCCTTTCTCAACGGAGTTCTAGACGCCGTCTCGAGAACCGTTATGGAAAAGCGGCTGGCTTCGTAGCCTAGACGAGCAAAACTGGCACGCCATACCGGGCGAGGGTGCCGTCGTGTGTGACAAGGGTTAGACCCTCAACCTTTGCCTGTGCGAGCAAGAGGTGATCGAAAGGATCACGATGCAAGCGTGGAAGAGTCTGGATCGCGGACGCGTGTTCCAGCGTCACCGGAAGCGGCGAAAAACCGAACTCCGCTGTAAGACGAATGAGCGACCGTTTCTCTTCCAGTTTACCTGAGGCGATCTTAATGGTAAGTTCCGAAATACTCGCCGCACTGATGAAGACTGCTTCATGTTGGCGGATAAATTCCACGGCTGTTTCGGGCAACTGTGAATCTGCCTTGGAATACCAGAGGAAAACATGGCTATCAAGCAGAAGACGCCTCAATCGCTCATCCCAAATGCTCTCTGAATATCCTCGGCCCACGGCTTATCCAACTCAGCAAGTAGATCATCCCAATTGCCCTCAACTGACCCTGGAGCTTTACGGTAGTACTTCGGCTGGCTCGCTTCGGGCGGTTCTGAAGCGGACATCGGCACCATGCGCACTACGGGCTTACCTGCACGCGCAATGATGATTTCTTCACCCTTCTCTGCTTTATCGACCAACGAGGAGAAGCTCGTCTTCGCTTCATAGATGTTGTAAGCGGCCATGATCACAGGCTATGCCGGGTTGGTCAGGTTGGTCAAGTAGTCTTGGCTGCTAGCATCGGATACGGATGTCCTTAGAAGAACTCCCAACAGGTACTCAAGAGAGCAGCGAACTAGTGCGTGTGCGCATCGCTCCTTCGCCCACCGGTGACCCGCACGTTGGCACTGCGTACATTGGCCTTCTGAACTACGTGTTCGCGAAACAGCGCGGCGGCAAATTTGTGCTCCGCATAGAAGACACCGACCGCACGCGCTTTGTCGCCTCGTCAGAGCAGATGATCTTTGACGCACTGCGCTGGGTCGGCCTGCAGTGGGATGAAGGCCCGGACGTTGGCGGACCCTATGGGCCATACCGGCAGAGCGAGCGCACGGAAATTTACCGCGAGTACTGCCAGAAGCTGTTGGAGAACGGCAGTGCATACCGCGCGTTTGAGACGGCGGAGGAGCTGGACGCAGAGCGCAAGGCGCAAATGGCCGCGAAACAGGCTCCGAAGTACAGCGGACCCTCGCGTAATTACACCCAGGAACAGGTGGAAGCGGTATTAGCGGAGGGTAAGCCATATACGATACGGCTGCGTGTGCCTGACGGCGACAAGGGGCCGGGGATCGCCTCAACAACTTTCCGTGATGAGTTGCGCGGCGACATCACCTTCGACCACAACAATGTGGACGATCAGGTTCTGATGAAATCAGATGGTTTTCCTACCTATCATTTGGCCAATGTGATCGACGACCACCTGATGGGCATCACGGATGTGATTCGCGCGGAAGAGTGGATCAGTTCGACCCCGAAACATGTTCTGCTCTATCGCGCCTTCGGGTGGGGCGTGCCGCGCTTCTGGCATATGCCGCTGCTGCGGAACACGGACAAAAGCAAGATCAGCAAGCGGAAGAATCCAGTGTCGCTGGTGTACTACCGGCAGGCCGGGTTTCTGCCGGAAGCCATGCTCAATTACTTGGGTCTGATGGGCGGCGGCATGGCTCAGCCCAGCGAACAGGAGATTGTCAGCAAAGGTCTGGACATGAAGCTGAGCGATATCTTCTCGCTTGACGACATGCTCCAACGGTTTGACTTCGGGCGTATCTCGCTTGGCGGCCCAGTCTTCGATCTGGTGAAGCTGAAGTGGATGAATGGTGAGTACCTCCGGCGGCAGTCACCCGAAGACTTTTTTCAGTCGCTGCGTGCAACGGTGTTGAGCGATGACTACCTGAGGGAGATTGCACCCCTTGTGCAGACACGAATCGAGACGCTGGGGCAGTTTGGCGACATGGCTGACTTCTTCTTCAAGGAAGACGTCATGCCTCCACCAAATGTCTTTGTGCCAAAGAAACGCACGCTGGAAGAGACGCTTACATTTGCCGCCGAGATGTTGGCTGCGCTTGAGGCGAGTGAATGGGTAGCGGAGAGTATCGATGCTGCGTTGCGCGCGTTGCTGACTGCGAAAGAGTGGAGCGTGAAGGAGGCCTACATGCTGCTGCGCGCCATCTTGACCGGCAAGACAGCGTCGCCTCCGCTGCTGGAGAGCCTGGTGGTGTTTGGCAAGGCGCGCTCGCTGGACCGTGTACGGCGCTTTCTGGACGCGCAGAAGAAGCTGGCGGCACTGGCGGGAAGGAAGTAGTTTGCGTTCCTCAATGATGATGTGCGCCATGCTACTGGGAGCAATGGCCCTGAGCGGATGTGGTTACCATGTGGCTGGGGCGGCCGCGCATGTGCCCGCGAATGTTCGCACGCTAGCAGTGCCAGTCTTCAGGACGAATGTACTGCAGTACCACACTGAAGTGACCCTGACAGATGCGGTGATCCGTGAATTGAACACTCGCACACGCTACCGCGTTACGCATTCCGACGACGCGAACGCGAGCGATGCCATGCTGCAGGGCACGGTGTTGACGGAAAACATCGCGCCCCTCACGTACGATCCAACAACCGGGTCCACCTCGTCCTACCTGGTGCAAATCACGGCGAAGGTGGTGCTGACTGCGCGCGATGGACGCGTGCTGTTCCAGGATGACAAGCTGTCATTTCGCGAGCAGTACCAGTCCACGCAGGACCTGAATTCCTTCATTCAGGAAGACAGCGCTGCGGTGCAGCGGCTGTCGCGGGATCTGGCCAGCCAGATTGTTAGTGACCTGCTGAACAGCTTCTAGCTACTGCGGTGCACGGTGCGACTCGAGAACCGCAACGCGTTCACGGAGTGAGGCGATCTCGCGTAGCGAAAGAACCTCGTTATTTGCTTTCAATTCAGAGATGGAAGACATCAGCGCCCTGAAGTTTGCGTCCATTTCGGAGCGGATCGCGCCTGTCTCGCTCCGCATTTCATTGCGGAAGGATTCGTTCTCCTTGCGCATGGACTCGTTCTCCTTGCGCAACGATTGAAACTCAGCATCCATGCGCTTTTCCAACGCTTCCAGCCGGACCTTGGTTTCGCGCACGTCCGGTGCGATCAGGTCCTGCAGCAGCTTCTGTATGGAATGGATCGCGTCGGCCATCTTGAAAATCAGTGTACGATATCCAGCAATCTCCGGCTCTAGTTGTACTCCGTCTGTCGCAGATCCGATCGGATCAGCATGTATCCCGTGCCGATTAGGACAATGCCACACAGGAGGAACACTACATCCCAGAGTGGATGATTGCCGTTCTGCACAACATGGTGCAGTTGCAATATCTCGTGATCGACGACTCCTTCCACCAGGTTGAACAAGCCCCATCCAAGCAGGAGCGAACCCCACAACGCCTTGCCTGACAGCACCAAGCGCTGATGACGCGCCGTGTACCAAAGCAGCCAGATCCCAGCGGCAGTCACCATCCAGGTAAATGCATGAAACAGCCCGTCCCAGAACATGTTGATCTGCTCATGCACCAGGCTGTCACGCAGCACGCGATTGGACAGCATGTTATGCAGTTGCAGTATCTGGTGGAACAGGATGCCGTCCACGAAGCCTCCCATCCCGATGCCCAGGAGCGTTCCGGCGGTGAGCGCACTTCGAATGGGCGAACGGGGCATCAGCAGCCTGTCCGGTGCGCCGGCAATGGGAAGTGATAGTAGATAAGCGTGGCCGCCGCCAGCAGGAGTGGCACAGGTGCCGCCGTAAGCAGCAGCGTATGCGCGAAGTGGCTGCCAAAGATGCCCTGCCGAACCTGACACGCAGTTGCCGAATTGCAGGTGACGCAGGCATGCGCGGCGCGGTCCAGCAGAACCAGCGTCAAGGTCGTGATGACTCGTGACAAACGCATACGCCGGAGTAGTGCCATGCATCCAACGTAGCATTCTCAGCGATGCATGCGGACGCATGGCGCGGAGTGACAATGCAAGCCTGAAAAGCACCGCCCGCTGCACCTGCAATAAGCTGGAGATGTGCTGCTTCGTTCATTCACCTCCGCGGATCGCTTTCTCGCCGAACTGGGAACGCCACAGATGCGCGCCGGGTACGTTCTTTTGGGCAACGAGACGTTCCTCTACGAGCGAGCGCGCAGGGGTGTGCTGGCCAAGCTGGTGCCGCCTGACCTGCGCGACTTCTGCCTGCATGACCTGGAATTGGGAAGCGAGACCAGTGTGTTCGAAGCGCTTGACCTGGCGCAGACGCCGTCTTTGATGGCACCATTTCAGGTGATCTTCGTGCGTGGCCTGAAATCGCTGTATGGGCGCGGCGCGAAGAAAGAGGAGTTCGCCGCACTGGAGCGTTACTTCCGCTCGCCCAACCCGCAGGCGTTGCTGCTGTTTGTGGCCGACCACTTGTCACTGCCTACTGACCTGCGCCGCATGGAGCGCGAGGACAAGGACCGCTACGACCGTATCCGCGAGACGCTGGGTGAGTGGTGCGCGACGGTGGAGTTGCAGAAGGTAGCAGAGGACGATGCAGCGCAATGGGTGATCGCGACTGCAAGGGAGCGGGGTATCACGTGTGATCCGGACGCCGCGCGCGAGTTGGTGGATGCGCTGGCGGGCGACATGATGCTGATCGCGAGTGAGTTGGAAAAGCTGTTGCTGTATGTCTCCGCTCCGCTGCGGGAGCACAAGCTGGAAGCTGCACAACTGGGCCGCATCACGCTAGGCGATGTTGAAACCATGCTGCTGGCGGCAAAGCAACGTTCGTTATACGAACTAACTGATGCTCTCAGCCAGCATGACCGTGCCCGTGCGCTTGCGCTGCTGCACGGCCTGCTCCAGGCCTCAGACGGTGGCGAAGACTCAGCGATCGGCCACCTGTACATGCTGGCGCGAACCTACCGGCAGATGCTGATCATTCACGAGAAGAACGTGCGCGACTCCCGTGCGATCTGGCAGGTGCTGTGGCAGGGATTTCGCATGCCACCATTCGCCGCGGACGTTCTGATTCAGCAGGGACGCCGCTATAAGACGCGTGGTGAGATTGCGCGCGCTCTTCGGTTGATTGCACGTGCCGACCTGGAGCTGCGCAGCGGTCCTGTAGACAAAACGCTGGTACTGGAACGGCTCGTGCTTGCGCTGGCGGAAGACCCGCGAGCTACAGGGCCGTGCGCGCCGCACAGTTTAGCTTTTCAGATGGATGATGCATGACGGTATCAGTCTTTGAGCGGCCCATTCTACTTGAGGCAAGCAGCTTTGACGCTCTGTTGTTCGACTGCGATGGCACGCTGGTCGAGTCGGCACCCGCGTGGCTGCTGGCGATTAATCATGCACTCGGACCGGACGCGTGTCCGATGCCGCAAGCGTGGTACTACAAGCGGCTCGGCTTATCACCAGCGGACTTACTGGATGCATTCGAAGGGGAGTTCGGTCCCTTAACGCTCTCTAGGGCTGAGTTTTTTGCGCGGTGCACGGGTGCATTTGGCGCGGCAGCGCACGCATTGCAGGAGGTTACCATCGTGGGTGCGCTTGCTCGCGAATGGCATGGACACAAGCCGATGGCGGTTGTCTCCAATGCGCAACGGCACGCCGTTATCAGCAGCCTGACTGCGACAGGCCTGCTGCCGCTCTTTCCTGTTTTGGTGACCATTGAGGATGTAACGCATGGCAAGCCGGAACCTGACATTTACCTGCGTGCGGCCGACGTGCTGCATGTGAATGCGTCGCGATGCATGGTGCTGGAGGACTCAGTTGAGGGACTTACTGCGGCATCGCGCGCAGGCATGCAGGCCATCGACATCCGCGAACACTGGACACCCATCTGGAAGCGAACCTGACCGTGGAAGCAACAAACGGGTGCGCCACCTTCACCGCCAAAGCGGTTAAGGTGGGTCTCTGCAAGCAAACGTGCCTGTGCATGAAAGAATTTGCATCCATTCCTGGCTGGTTGACTGCTCCTCAGTTCCACCGTAGCTTCGCGAAGGTGGGGTACCCGAAGCGGCTAGCAGCCGACGCGGGAACGGCGGATAGGTGCGGCGCTGCCTCTCACCGGCGCGCCCTCGCCGGTCCACGGCTGGCACTCCGGGCACCAATAGGTGGATCGCGCACCGGTGCCCTGCTTGCGGTACTCGACCGTTCCTCCGCAGCGGCGGCACTCCATGCCGCGCCGGCCGTAGACCCACAAACGATTCTTCTCATTCGCGTTGTGCGTGGTGCGGCGCATGCCGCTGTAGGTGACGATGCCGTCACCTGATCCGTCCAGCACGTTGGCCTGCATGTAGCGCTGCGAAACGTCGGCCATTTGCAGCATCTCCGCTTCCGTGATGGTGTGCATGGGGCGGAAGGGATGCACGCGCGCGGCAAAGCAGACTTCGCTCTTGTACACATTGCCTAGCCCGGCGAGTACACGCTGATTAAGCAGTACGTTCGCGATCTCATCGTCCGGGTGCGTCTGCGCCCGCGCACGCAGCGAGGTCACGCCGGCTTCTGCGGTGTACTGTGCCGAGAGGATGTCCGGGCCGAGTTTGGGCACGCTCGACTTGCGCGCTAGTGAAGCTGCAGTGTGGAACTCGGCGACCGGGACGTTGAAGGCAACGGCTTGCCATCCCTCGACTTCGATCAGCACGCGCATGGCTTTGCGCGGTGACCACCACTTTTCGCCTGTTTTGTAGATGTGCCATGAGCCGCTCATCAGCATGTGCGTGACGAGGATCAGATCACCGGAGAAGTGCATCAGCAGCCACTTGCCAGTGGCCTCCACCTGTTCCACCACACGCCCGACAACAGGCCGGTCATCGTTCACCGTCGCCAGGTGCGCGTAGCCTGTATCGAAGCGCGTCACGATCTTGCCCGTCAGCACCTTCGCCAACGCACGCGCCGCGCGATAGATAGTATCTCCCTCAGGCATCTATTGCATCTCGGTACGTTTCAAGAACAAGGCTCTCCAACCGGGAGCTAAGTCCGTCTTAGCCGGTAAAACATTGCTTTGAGAGTGACCATTGCGGATCGCCTTCAGCAGTCATCATTGAGACAAGATGCAATCCGTTAGAAAATCCTACTTCGATTTCAGGCAGACGGCCCCAGAAATTGACAGATGAAACAGTTGTTTTCAGCAATCTTGAGGAGGTTGGAAGCCACTTCTCTTCATCACTCCAGCTTCCACACCAGATCAACTTCCTGCCTTCCAATGCGCCAACTCCACTCAATGCTTAATGTCCACTCACCCTTAGGGTTTCGCTCAGAGCCATCACGTCGAAATCCACGCTCGTGTAATGTGCCGAACTCAATGAACATAGCTGAACCATAGCCTCTCCAGAAATGCGTGCAAGGCAGGTTGTGAAAAGATTGTATGAAGTTCTCGAACTGCGCCGAGGATTGCGCAATGCGCTTAAATGTTCTGATCGGGTCGGACATGTTAAGCAGCAGCTTTTACATTGGCGGCCCGCTTGGCTTCAAGCTGCTCCGTCCATTTCTGTCCGCCGCGGCCACCCTCCGCAAGGAGTGGCACATCCAGGTTGCCATCGAAATCTGGAAAGTGAACCATTAGGCCACCGCCTTCAATTACGAAGTGCGATAGCTGCTCATCCGTTGCATGAGCAAGCTCCTCGACATCCTCTACAGGTAAAGGAATACGCTGACCGTTCTTCATGTGCATCAGCAATATTCTGATGCCTGGAAGGTATTCGATAGCTCGCACAGATGGCGCGGGAGGCGCGTGGCGTGCCGCTTCCAACGCGGCATCGATCTGTGACTCCAACTCTGGGTCGAGTGGCTCATTTCCTAGGTAGATAGATGTCTCGTCAAGGGTTTCAGCCATGTCGCTCCTCCCACAACCATAGTAACTCTGAGTGGTACACCCGCGCCGTACGGAGAATGTGACGGATGTCTGACTTGTTCGCGTTCGCAGGCTGAATGGAATGTTTGCGGGTCCGGACAGTAACATTACCGCGCTCAACAAGATCCACGACCATCTTGATGTCACCATAGGCTGCGTGCACGTGAGGTGGAGAGTGATCGTGGCTCCAGACTGAGAAGCGAACTCCGTAGTAGCGGCGCGATCCCATAGAGCCAAGTCTAAGTCAGGCGGTGCCGGCGGTTCTGCCTCCGTTCTGCGCGGTCAGCGACACGCCGGGCAGTGGAGGCAGGTTGCGGCGGAGATTGAACCCCATGGGCGCGGCCTGGAAGCCGGCGTCGAGCAGGGCGCGGGCCATGGGGTGTTCCGCAACGTGGATGCCGTTGATGGTCTGGATGAACATGCCGACTCCGCCGGTGTGCTCCGCAGGATCGTTGAGGCGTGACGTACTTTGCGCCATCGCAACAAAATAACGGGCGAGGGCGCGCATCACCTGTCCGCGCGCGGGTTCCTCGTCCGGCAGAAAGACCTGGAGGTTGGCGTTGCCGCGGCGCAGGTAGGCCGCGAGTGCGCCGTCCGCCAGCACCACACGCGCACCCACGCTGCGAGTAAGCGAACCGCCATCGGCAGGCTGCGGCCACTTCAGCAGAGCGCCGTAGGGATTGGCCGGGTCCGTCGCGGCAAGGACGATCATCTCAGGGTCCGTGTCCGCCCGCTTGGTGCGGAGGGAGCGCAGGAGGTCCAGCGCGGCGGGCAGCGCGAACTGCGTTGCGCCAAGCTCGGCGGCGAAATAGCCCCGGCGAACCTTGCCGCTCTCCTCCAGGGCCTTCATCACGTCGTAGATGGCGGAAAAGCCGCCAGGCAGGTTCTCCGCGTGCGCGGTCTCGCGGAAGACGACGCCGTAACGCTGCAGCAGTTGATGTGCTTCAGCGTGGGACCATTCGGTGGCGCTGCGGGCCCGCACATCAGAATCGATGTACGGGGCACCCGCTTTGTATGCCGAATCGATGTACGGGGCACCCGGGTCTTTTTCGCTTCGTGCATACGCGGGGTGGAGCGCCCAGCGGCCCTGTGCGGTGGGCGGCGTGGTGCGGCGCGAGCGGAAATTCGCGGCCTGGTTATGCACGCGGCGCAGCGGTTTGCCCTGGTGGTTCGTCTGGGTTCGTCCGTTGCTGTTGCGGTCGGTGTAGGCGCGCAAGGATTGCAGCGAATCATTGGTGATGGCACCGCGCCAGACCAGGTTCCACACTGCTTCCAGCGACTCACCGGGGTAGCCGCCGCCGGTGCCATCGTGCAGGTTCTGGAAGAAGCTGGCACCGTGCGCGCGCAGATAGTCAATGATCTTTTCTTCGCGTTCCCTGGTGGCGCTGTTGTCTTCAATCACCGAGCCTGCCTGCGCGGTGTTGACGGCAGGCCACAGCAGCGGCAGCTTCTCGGCAAGGTACAGGCCGATGCGTCCGTCACGCTCACCGAGTGGTTCGAAGCCGGCCCAGGTGACTTCACCGGCGGCGATGAGCGTGTCCAGGTCGGCGGGCTTGTAGTTGGCGATGCGTGCAGGCAGGATCTCTGTCTCCAGCAAGGATGCGGGCAACGGTGCGCCTTGCAATGTCTCGATGACGTCCAGCAGCGCATCCAGGCCGCGCCGCGGCGTCAGAACGCCTTGCCAGTGCGTGAAGAGGCGGGCAAGCGTCTGCTGTTCGACCGGCTCAACCTCTTTGCGTAACTTTGCTAACGATCTGCGGCGGATAGTGCGCAGCACCTCGACATCGCACCATTCGCGCTGCTGACCGCCGGGGCGGAAGGCACCTTCGATGACGCGTCCGCTGCCAACGAGTTTTTGCAGGACGCTTTCCGCTGTCTCGAGCGGGATGGCAAAGCGGGACGCTGCGTCCGGCGTGGTGAACGGGCCATGCGTGCGCGCGTAGCGGCGGATCAGGTCCGTGATGGCGTCGGGCGCTGTTTGTAGAAACGCTGTGGGCAACCCTGGCGGCAACGGAATGCCGAGTGCATCGCGATACCGCGCCGCATCCTCGACGGCGATCAACCGTTTCTCCGCGCCGAACTTCAGTTCCAATACACGGCGTGCTTTCTGCAGCCGGTCTACGGTGATGGCGACCTCAGGCGAAGTCACGCGGCGCAGCAGTTCCGCGCGGCTCAGATCGCCGAGGCGCAGCAGCATGTCATGGATGCCATCCATGCTGCGGGCGCGGTAATCGTGTTCGCCGGCCGCCAGCATCTGCAGTTGCTCTTCAGTTTCCTCAATGGCGTTGATGTCCAGCAGCTCACGCAAATCAGCGTCGCCCAGCAGCTCGCGCAGTTGTTCCTGGTCGATGGAAAGGGCCTGCGCCCGGCGCTCGGCCAGCGGCGCGTCGCCGTCGTAGATGTAGTTGGCAACGTAGCTGAAGAGCAGCGCGGAGGCGAAGGGCGACGGCGTGCGCGCGTCCACGGTGTGCACGCGAATCTGGCGCTGGGCAATGCTCCTAAGGATTTCGGAGAGCGCGGGCATGTCGAAGACGTCGCGCAGGCACTCGCGGTATGCCTCCAGCAGCATGGGGAACTCAGGATAACGCGCGGCCACGCTCAGCAGGTCATAGGCGCGCTTGCGCTGCTGCCATAGCGGAGCGCGGCCGTCGGCCCGTCGGCGCGGGAGCAACAGAGCGCGGGCAGCGGCTTCGCGGAACTTCGCGGAAAAGAGCGCGGTGGATCCAAGCTGGCGCTGCACGGAGTCCGCAGCTTCCTGCGCATCGGGGAAGAATTGGTCCACATCGGGCGCGCTGTCCGCTTCCGGAAAGCGGACCACGAAGCCATCCTCGCTCCACATGGTTTCGACGTCGGCGTGCCCGGCGGCACGGATGCTTCCCTGGACCGCCATGGCCCACGGGGCGTGCACGCGCGAACCGAAGGGCGTCATGACGCAGACGCGCCAGTCGCCAAGCTCGTCGCGCACACGCTCCACCACGACGGTGCGGTCGTCGGGGACGCTCTCGGTCGCAACCTCCTGATCGGCGAGATAGCGCATGACGTTTTCGGCGGCAAGCTGATCCAGGTCATGCTCGCGCGTGAGCCGTGTAATGGCGGCGGAGCGCGGCATGTCACGCAGTTCACGGATGAGTGCGCCGATGCGGCGGCCAAACTCCAGCGGACGCCCAGCCTGGTCACCGTGCCAGAAGGGCATCTTGCCCGGCTCGCCCGGCGCGGGGCTGACGAGGACGCGGTCGTGCGTGATCTCGTCGATGCGCCACGTGCTGGCACCCAGGATGAAGGTTTCGCCCTGGCGTGCTTCGAAGACCATCTCTTCGTCAAGCTCGCCCACACGGATGGGCTTGCTGCGTTCGCCGGAGAGGAAGACGCCGTAGAGACCGCGGTCGGGAATGGTGCCGCCATTCAGGATCGCAATCTTCTTCACGCCCTGTCGCGGTGTCAGCCAGCCACGTGTGCGATCCCACGTGATGCGCGGGCGCAGTTCGCCGAACTCGTCGGACGGATAGCGGCCCGCAAGCATGTCCAGCACGCCGTCGAAGACCTGCGTGCTGAGGCCCGCATAACCGCTGCACGAGCGCACGATGCCGAACAGCGTGTCGTAACTCAGGCCGGGTGCTTCGTCCTCGTCGCTGCGGAACTTGGCGGCGCGGCGGGCAGCTTCTTCCGGCGGCAGCGGCGGATGCGCGATGACCGCGACAATCTGCTGCGCCAGCACATCCAGCGCATTACGCAGAAAGCGCGTGCTTTCCACATGACCCTCATGCATGGCGCGCGTGACGGCGGCGCAAGCGATCAGGTCCGCGCGGTATTTGGGGAAGATGATGCCCTTCGAAGGTGCGCCCACCTGGTGGCCCGCGCGGCCGATACGCTGCATCCCGCTGGCGACCGATGGTGGCGCTTCGATCTGGATGACAAGATCGACCGCTCCCATGTCGATGCCGAGTTCGAGCGACGATGTGGCCACCAGCGCGCGAATGTGGCCGGCCTTCAGCAGCTCTTCAATTTCGCTGCGCTGCGAGGCCGCGAGCGAACCGTGGTGGGCGCGCGCGATCTGCTCGCCTGCAAGTTCGTTGATGGCTCCGGCCAGGCGCTCGGCGATGCGGCGCGCGTTGACGAACAGGATGGTCGATTGATGTGCACGGATGATCTCCAGCAGACGCGGATGGATGCTCTGCCAGATGCTGGTGCGCTTGGGGCCTTGCGAGGCAGGGCCGCTGGGTGTGTCCTGGATTTCCCCGAGCCGGGCCATGTCTTCGACGGGCACTTCAACCGTGAGTTCCAGGCGCTTGCGCGCCCCGGCGTTCACAATGGTGACGGGGCGGTACCGGATGCCGCGAGCTTCGCTCGCCGAGGGAACAGGATTCAGGGAACAGGGTACAGGTCCAACGGCTTCGTGTACCTGCTCGTCTTCGTCGTCTGAGTTGACGTTAGCCTGGCAAGATTCTCCTTCAAGCGAAGCTCCGTTTGAACGCGGGACACTAACCGCTGTTCCCTGTTCCCTGTTCCCTGTTCCCTCGGTACTACCAAGCGCGCCCCCCAAAAATCTTGCCACTTCCTCAAGCGGGCGTTGCGTGGCGGAGAGGCCGATGCGCTGCACTGTGCGGCCGGTCAGTGCCTCCAGGCGTTCAAGTGAGAGCGCCATGTGCGCGCCGCGTTTGGTGGGGACGAGCGCATGAATCTCGTCGATGATGACGGTTTCGACGGTGCGCAACGCTTCGCCAGCATTCGAGGTCAGAAGCAGATACAGCGACTCCGGCGTGGTGATGAGGATGTCGCCGGGATGCTTGCTGAAGCGGGCGCGTTCGCTGGCGGGGGTGTCGCCAGTGCGGACGCTGATCTCCGGCATGTGAACCGGCACGCCCATGCGCTGCGCCATGTTGGCGATACCCTGCAGGGGCGAGCGCAGGTTGCGCTCCACGTCCACCGCCAGCGCTTTCAGCGGAGAGATGTAGACGACGCGAACGCCTACGCCCTCGGGCAAAAGCTGCGTCTTTGGTTCACGCGGCTGCTTGCCTCGAACACGTTTCGCGGGCCTGGCTACCGCGGGTGGAGCGCTAAACGCACGTGGCTCCAGCATGAGTTTGTTCAGGCACCAAAGGAACGCGGTGAGTGTCTTGCCAGTGCCGGTAGGCGCAAGAATCAGCGTGGAGTCACCTCGCGCGATGGCGGGCCAGCCCTCGCGCTGGGGCTGCGTGGGACCCTCAAAAACGGCGCGGAACCACTCCGCTGTGACCGGGTGGAAGAGGTCAAGGACGGCATCGCCGCCGTCAATCATTGCTGCGGGATCGCTGATCTCCAGTGTGGCGCTAACCGGTTCCGCAACCGCGCCCTCAGGGGGTTTGCTGGTTTTCCTAGCGGCTTTAGGCGTGGGCTGTTTTAGCATCTCGACGGCTGTGGTTTAGATGCGCAACCGCATGACACCGCCGCACCGCTTGCCGCGGCAGCGCTGGCGAGTTAGCCTCACGAAGGCATGCCGTTAGAGGACAGGAAAGCCGTGGACGAAGGAACAGGCGCACTGCTGCGCAGCCTGGCTGCCGAGGTGGCGCATCACGCCTACGCGCCCTACAGCAACTTCCGCGTGGGCGCGGCCATTTTGTTGACTACCGGCGAGATCGTGACGGGATGCAATGTGGAGATTGTCTCGTTCCGGCTGACCACCTGCGCGGAGCAGAACGCGGTCACGACTGCTGTTGCCCAGCATGGCCCGGGCATCCGCATCTCTGCCGTAGCGGTGGCGCAGATCGATCCATACATCGCCTGCACGCCCTGCGGTGCGTGCCGGCAAATGCTGGCCGAGTTTGCCGCGCCAGAGTGCCCCGTCTTCTACCCCGGCGAAGGCGGCACACCCACGCTACGCACGCTGGGCGAGTTGTTTCCTGCGTCGTTTCAGGCGGACATCGCGCAATGAGCGACGTGCTTCATCCGGTCAAGATCATCCAGCACAAGCGCGATGGGCATGAGCTTTCTGACCTGGAGGTCCGCGGCTTTATCGATGGCGTAGTCCGCCGCGAAATGAGCGATGCGCGCATCGCCGCGTTCCTGATGGCGGTCTTTCAGCGCGGCCTTTCGCCGCGTGAGTTGGCCACGCTGACCGATGCGATGCGGCGCAGCGGTGAGGTCTTCGACGCGCGTCCGCTAGGCAAGTTCACCGTGGATAAGCATTCAACCGGTGGCGTGGGTGACAAGAGTTCCCTGCTGATTGCGCCTATTGTTGCCGCAGCTGGACTGGCAGTGCCGATGATCAGCGGCCGCTCGCTGGGCCACACCGGCGGCACGCTGGACAAGCTGGAGACGATTCCTGGCTTTGACACCCAGCTGTCCTTGCAACGCTTTGGTGAAGTGATCGCCGCGTGCGGTGCGTGCATGATCGGCCAGACCGAAAACCTCGTTCCGGCGGACCGCATCCTGTACGCCCTGCGCGACCACACCGGCACGGTTGAATCGCCGGACCTGATTACTGCCAGCATCATGAGCAAGAAACTGGCCGAGGGTCTCGACGGCCTCGTGCTGGATGTCAAGACCGGCTCTGGCGCGTTCCTGAAGAGTTATGACGAGGCCGAGCATCTGGCGCGATTGCTGGTGCGGACCGGCGAGAGCAATGGAACCCGCACGGTTGCTCTGCTGACAACGATGGATGAGCCGCTGGGACGCTTTGCCGGCAACTGGGTGGAGGTGTGGGAGTGCGTGGACATCCTGAAAGGCACCCCCCACCCAATGTCGGCGGACTTGATCGAGCTATCGACGATGCTTGCGGGGTGGATGCTGTATCTCGGAGAGACGGCTAAATCGCCCGAAGACGGCAAGCTGCAAGCGCACGATCTGCTGCGCAATGGCCGCGCGTACCAACACTGGCGGCGCCTGGTGCAACTACAGGGCGGGGACACAGCTCCCTTCGACGATCCCGCAGCCTTTCACAAGCCCGGAGCATCGCGCGTCTTGCGGGCGGAGCGGGACGGATATCTTGTGGGCATGGACTGCACCGAAGTGGGATGGGCGGTGCAGCGGCTGGGTGCCGGACGTGATCTCCCCGGCGCTCCTGTGGCAGCGCACGCGGGCATCGAAATGCATGTCAAGATTGGTGGTCCGGTGCGGGCAGGTCAGTCGCTGATGACATTGTTCGCGGAAGACGCCACGTTGCTGGACCTCCCGGAGCAAATGCTGCGTGACACATTGCAGACCGGCGGCGAACGTCCGCTGCGGGCTCCGTTGCTCCGCGGCGTGATGACCTCAGCCAGCCTCTGACGCGAGACGCGTCTGGCGAAATCAGGTCCGCCGGTCATCATTCGTGCATCACACGCGACATGCCCTTTTCCTTCTCCAACAAACAATCGCGAGGTTCTGCGCCTGCACCGGGTCCACAGAAGGATCTGGCGCGGCCAAGCGCGGAGGAGATCTACCGCCAGGTTCTGCGCAATGCAAAGAATGAACTGAAACGCCCGGCCATGTCGCTGGCCATCTCAGGATTAGCGGGCGGGATGTTCATGGGGCTGTCCGCGTTGGGAACGGCCATCGCCATCGGCCTGCTGGGCAACGGTCCGATCGCGTCATTCTGCGCGCGCATGTTTTATCCTCTGGGCTTCATCGTGGTCATCATCGGCCGCGCCCAGCTGTTTACTGAGAACACGCTGTATCCCGTTGCGCTGGTGCTAGCGGAAAAGCGGCATGTCCTGAAGACGCTGCGCCTTTGGAGCATTGTGCTGCCCACCAACATTCTGGGAGCGCTGGCCTTTGCCGCGCTGGCCAGCTACACCGACGCTCTGCAACCCAGGGCGCAGGCGGCGCTTGTGCAACTGGGCATGGACGCCATTCACATGCCGGTCTCCACCATCTTCTGGAGTGGCGTGATGGGCGGCTGGATCATCGCTACCGTTGCGTGGATGGTCTCAGGGTCGCACTCCATCACGGGCTCGATGGCGCTGATCTGGACGATGACGTTTGTTGTCGGCCTGGGAGGATTCGCGCACTGCATTGCGACCAGCGGCGAGGTGCTTGCCGCCGTTCTGACCCACCACACCGGATGGATGAGCTACCCGCGTTGGATCGTTCCCGCGGTGGCAGGCAACATATGCGGCGGCGTGGGCATGGTCACGGTGCTGGAGTACGGCCAAGTGATTTACGGTGAGAATGCCGCTCGCAAGATCGCGGGAGACATGCAGGATGACAACGACAAGAATGACAGGCAGGGCCTGACGCGCGGCACGGCCGCCGTCGCGGCGGACTAGCTGCTCCGCGCGGCTCGTGCCGGTTCTGCCCAGTAGCCATGGTCGCGTTGGAAGTACCGGAGGTTACGGCTGTTGAGCAGCGTCCAGAAAAACAGAAAGATCATGCGCCCATGGCCGGTGCGGCGAAACCGGCGGTTTGACGTATGCACCGCGGCATCCAGCACGGAAAAACGCAGAGGTGAAACCTGTTTGGTCAGCAGAAAATCCTCCGCGAAGAGAGCGTGCTCGTCAAAGCCGCCAAGCTCCTGGAAGCGGGCCCGGTCGAACAGCAGAAACATCCCCGTCCCAAACGGCATCACCCATGACGACAGCCGTTGCATGCCGCTGTTGGCGCGGTAAAGCATCCGGTCTGTCCAGCTTCCGCCCGCACAGGCGATGTCTACTGTCAGGCAATGGAGGCGCTGGCTGCGCATCCGCAGCATGGCCCGGCGCAGCATCGCTGGATCGCGCAGTTCAACGTCGGCATCAAGAAACAGAATGAACTCGGAGTTGGAGCAGCGCGCTCCGCGATTTCGTCCGACAGAGGGCGTGCCGCCCTGGACGACCTTGATGTCGAGCCGCCCATCGAAGCTTAGGGCAATCTTGGGCGTTCCGTCCGTCGACGCAGCATCAGCAACGAATACTTTCGTACGCGCGAGATGCCGGTAGTCCTGCTTGCTCAAAGAGGTCAACAGGACTGGCAGATGCGCTGCTTCGTTCTTTGCGGGGATCACGATGCTCAGTTCTGGGCGCGTACTCATGGATGTGGACTCCCTGTAGATCGACGGTGAGAAACGTGGCCTGCTGGTCCTGCCATGAGCCGGAGTTGAAATACTCGATGCCATCCCGCGTGCGGGCCAGCGCCTGATGGGTGTGGCCGCAGAAGACGCGGTCAGCACAACCGGCAGCGGCATACTGCAGCGCCCCGTCGGCGACCTTGTCGCTGAGCCGCAGCCAGCGCGTGCTGAAGCGGTCAAACCAGCGCGAAAGCTTCTGCTCCTTGCCATCCAGCCACTGCACCGCCTCGTAGAAACCCTCAAAGAAGCGGCTAAGAAGGATGTTCTCATTCACAAAGCGGTCGAACTGGTGGCCGTGGATGGCCAGATGGCGCTTGCCACCGTACTCCCACACGTAGCGCTGATAGACGGGTACGCCCACCAGGTGAGACATCACCTTTGAAAGGCCATGATCGTGATTGCCCTCCACCCAGATGATGCGGCGGCGGCGCTTGGGATTGGAGAGCCGGCGAATGCAGGACAGGAAGTCCCAATGCTCCGAGGTCAGGCGGCGAAAATCCAGATCGGAGAAGATATCGCCCAGCAGGATGAGCTGCCGGAAGTCGACCGTTTCCAGAAGCGCACGCGCATCGTCAGCCCGGCTTACGTCCGAGCCAAGATGGAGGTCGGACAAGATCAGCGTGTCGCAGGTAGACACCATGACACGCTCAGGTTGCCGCATGGACATGACCGCCACGTGAGCGGACGGTAAATCTCCCGTAACATCGTGCCGTTTCGGTACACTTTGCCAACGTCACCTATTTCTTGTCATGGAGGCCAATAGATGGCCCGCTTCACCGGTCTGATTGGCCTTGTTGTGTTACTGGCATTGATGTACGCGCTGTCTTCAGACCGGCGCGCCATCCGCTGGCGTACCGTCGCCTGGGGATTGAGCCTGCAGGTGTTGTTCGCGTTCCTTGTGATTCGCTGGAGCTTTGGGCAGAAAATATTGCAGAAAGGTGCAAGCGCCGTTACAGCCCTGCTGGCCCATTCGGTCGATGGTTCGTCCATGGTCTTCGGCCAGCTTGGCATCCCGACCAGCCCGCTGAGCGTCTTCGCGTTCGCGGTGCTGCCGACGATCATCTTTGTCTCCGCGCTGTTTGCGGTGCTGTACCACCTCCGGATCATGCAGGTGGTGATTCGCGGCATGGCGTGGCTGATGCAGCGCACCATGGGCACCTCCGGCGCGGAATCTACCAACGTGGCCGCGTCTATCTTCATGGGGCAGACAGAAGCTCCGCTGACGATCCGGCCATTTCTCAACGGTGCAACGCGATCCGAGCTGATGACGATTATGACCAGCGGCATGGCTCACGTCTCCGGCGGCATCATGGCGGCCTACATCTCGTTCGGCATCCACGCGCAGGATCTGTTGAGTGCCGTCATCATGACGGCACCGGGGACGATCCTCGTCGCCAAGATGCTGGTTCCGGAGACGGAAGTGCCCGCCACGCTGGGGACGGTTCATATGGGCCGCGAAGACGAGCACAAACACGAAAACCTGGTGGGAGCGATCGCTCGCGGCACCATCGACGGCGGCCAGCTCGCCTTCAACGTGGCCATCATGCTGATCAGTTTTCTGGCTCTTGTGGGCCTGCTCAATGGCATGCTGACCGCCATTCACAACATCATTGGCGTGCACGCAGTGGCCGGATACGCTGTCAGCTTTCCGTCGACTCTGAACTCGATTCTCGGATTTTTTTGCGCGCCGGTGGCGTGGATGATCGGCATCCCATGGCACGACGCGCCCACGGTCGGGAACCTGATTGGAACGCGCGCGGTGCTGAACGAGTTTGTCGCATACACCGAGTTGGGCAAGCTGGCGAACGCACAGGCCATCTCCGCGCGAACGCTGGCCATCGCGACGTTTGCGTTGTGCGGATTTGCCAACATCGGGTCGGTAGGAATGCAGATTGGCGGCATCGGTGCCCTGATTCCCGCGCGGCGCAATGAGCTGGCGCGGTTAGGGATGCGCGCTCTGCTGGCTGGCACGGTCGCAAACCTGATGAGCGCCAGCATCGTCAGCATGTTGCTCCGGTAGTGCTTACCGCACGCAACCGTGACCGCCTCTTGCATAGCGGGCGGAAAAACGTGAGCCGGCCAAGTGCGCCAGTTCCATCCCCTTACGGGGCCAATCTCACCATCGAGATTGGATTTACGTAATATGATCCCGCGAATTGAACTGAAGTGCTCGCCCTAGCGTGGCTATACTAACGTTGAGGGACCTATGAACGAGAACAGCATGCAGAAAGTCACTCGCATCTCGCCTAGCTCAACCAATGCTGACTATCGGCCGTCGGCTCCCGCGAACTACACGCCGCCGCCGCCGGTACGAGTGCCCGTTCCATCTCGCAAGGACTAACGATATGCCGCAAGGAGTCCAGGCGCTGCTTGCGCTGCTCATCTTGCTGCCGGGCTTCGTGAGCGCTCGCAGCGCCCGTATGATGAGTGCGCGCAACGTGATGAGCGAGTTGGAGCGGATCACCGAAGTTTTAATCTTCAGCTTCTTCACATCTGTCGTTTACCTGCTGATTTTCGGCCCACGCCTGCCATTGGAGTGGCACGCGGACGTAACTGCCTCCGTGCCGTATTCGTTTCAGGTGTATCGTTTTAGAGTCTTCTTTCTGGGCCTGTTTTGCCTTGTCCTCGGGCTTGCATGGGGCTACGTCAAAGGCCATGATCTGCCGCTAAAGCTCATGCGGAAGCTCAAGATGACTGATATCCGCTATGTCATGTTCTTGGACGGAGTGCAACATTGACGATCGCCATTGCAAGTCCAGAAGACATCCTCGCAAAATACCAGCCCGTGATCGGCTTGGAAGTGCATGTGCAGTTGCTGACGCGGACAAAGGCGTTTTGCGGATGCATCAATCAGTATGGAGGCGAACCGAATACGCATTGCTGCCCCGTCTGCCTGGGTTTGCCCGGTGCTTTGCCGGTGGTGAACCGGCAGGCTGTTGAGTTTGCCGTGCTCGCTTCGGCGGCGCTGAACTGCACGGTGAATCAGGACAGCGTCTTCGCGCGCAAGAATTACTTCTACCCTGACTCGCCGAAGGGCTATCAGATCTCGCAGTTTGATAAGCCCCTGGCGGAGTGTGGCTGGCTGGACGTGAGTGATGGCAAGGGCGGCATGCGCCGCATTGGCATTACGCGTCTGCACATGGAAGAAGACGCTGGCAAGAGCGTGCATGACGGCTTTGCCGATTCCAGCAACCGCACCTACATCGACCTGAACCGCTGCGGCACACCGCTTGTGGAAATCGTGAGCGAGCCGGGCCTGCGCACGCCGGAAGAGGCCTACGAATACTTAACAAAGTTAAAAGAAATTCTGCTGTACACCGGTGTGAGTGACTGCAACATGGAAGAGGGTTCGCTGCGCTGCGACGCGAATATCTCCGTCATGCTGAAGGGCGCTCCGCAATACGGCACCAAGGCCGAAGTAAAGAATGTTAATAGTTTCCGGTTTATTCGCGATGCGCTGCATTACGAGATCGAACGCCAAATCGAAGTGGTGGAGAGCGGCGGACGCGTGGTGCAGGAGTCTAGGCTGTATAACTCCGCCGAAGGCCGCACCTATAGTATGCGCAGCAAGGAAGCCGCGCATGACTACCGCTACTTCCCAGAGCCCGACTTGCCTGCGCTCGTCGTCGATGCGGCGTGGAAAGAGAACATCCTGAGACAGATGCCGGAGTTGCCAGAGGCCAAGCGCGCGCGGCTTATACGCGAGTACGACCTCAGCACGCAGGACGCGGCAACCATTGCCGCTTCGCGTGACTTTGCAGATCAGTTTGAAGCTGCGGCGAAGCAGGCGAAGAATCCAAAGCGCGTCGCGAATCTGCTCCTCGGTGAGTTAGTCGGGCGCTTGAATGCCGCCGGGCTCGACCTAAGTCAATCGCCTGTCTCCATGCCGGGCATTGTGTTGGCAGCGGGTCTGTTGGAGGACGGTAAGTTATCCAGCAAGCAGATGAAAGGCTTGTTCGATATCTGCTTTGCGGACAACGAAGACTTCCCCGCTGTCTACGAACGCGAGAAGCCCCAACAAATCAGCGACACCGGCGCGATTGAGGCAATGATCGACGAAGTCATTGCGGGCAATCCCAAACAAGTGGAGCAATACAAGGGCGGCAAAAAAACCGTCGCTGCCTTCTTTGTCGGGCAGGTCATGCGACTGTCCAAGGGACAGGCCAATCCAGCGCTCTTGAATGAACTGGTTACAAGAAAGCTGGACGCCGCCTAGCTAATGTCAGGCAGGAAGTGTTAGCATCTCCGGTTCCTCTGGAGGTAATCGTTGCAGACCGCGTGCATCGTATCTTGATATGCGCTGGGCTTTTCATCAGCCTGAATACGCCCGCGTTGAGCACAAGCATCGGGAGAGTAGCCATGGCCACGAAAGCGGCAAGCAAGAAAAGCGCCGATAAAAAGGCGGCAACGAAGAAAACTCCTGCCAAGAAAACCGTAGCAAAGAAGACATCAGCGAAGAGGTCTGCGGCCAAGAAACCGACGGCGCGTAAGTATTCACCCGCAGCCAGCGAGCAGGTGGGCCGCGAACTTCACGAGATGCATGAAGGCACCTTGAAGAGCGGACGCAGCGGCAAGAAAGTGACCAATCCCAAGCAGGCGATTGCGATCGGCCTATCTGAGGCGCGGCGCGCGGGCAAAAAGGTTCCGCCTAATCCAAATAATCCTAAGAAAAAGTAAGAGCGCCCGCTAAATTCGCCGCGTTCGCTTTTATTTGCTCGTAGACGCGGGAGCAGCGCTTGGCGCGGGAGTGCTGGAACTTGCGCTGCTGGAAGCAGCCGAGCCGGAAGAATTGCTGCTCGACTTACTCGAAGCACTGCTATCTGCGGAAGTGCTGCTATTTCCTCCCGCGGTGTCACCGGAGCCATTGGACGCAGCCGCGCTGTCACCGGACGTAGCACCTTCCCCTGATGTCTTGCCGCCCTTTGAGGATGAGTACAGATCCGCGTACCATCCTCCACCTTTGAACTGCACGGCGGGTGCGGAGATCAGCTTTTCCAAATGACCGTTGCAAGAAGGGCAGACGGTAAGTGCCGCGTCGGAGAACTTCTGACGCTTCTCCAGCGTTCGTCCGCAGCTTCCGCACTGATATTCATAGATCGGCATGTTGGCTCTCCTCTCGTAAGGTTAAGGTCTATGGCAGTTCGATGATGCGTACGCCCGCGATGGCATCCACCTTGCGCAGGGCGCTGACCGCGTCGTTGATCTTGTTGCTCTGCGATTCAATCTGCACGACGGCAAGTGCCTGTCCCGGAGGCACGCGCTGCGATCTCACGCTGCGTCCCAGGGCGAAGTTCGCGATGTTGACGCCATGCTCGCCCAGCACAGTGCCGATGCGGCCGATCACCCCGGGCACATCGTGATTGCGGATCGCCAGCAGCGTTCCCGTCAGCGGCGCTTCAATGTCGATGCCATCCAGCGAGAGCAGGCGCGGCGCATTGCCATGCAGCACAGTGGCGCTGCCGCTTGCGCCTCCATCAGCGGAATGCAGCACCAGTTTGAGCACGGAGCCCGCGCCACCGCTGGCAAATTCCTTCTTGTCCTCCTGCACGCGCAGCCCACGCTCCGCGGCGATAGCCGACGCATTGATGTGGTTGACGTTTTCACTGTCGCCCAGAACGCCGGCCAGCATCGCATTGCGGATCAGGTCAGTCTTGCCGGACGCGATGCGGCCGGAGTACGCGATCTCCACGTTCTCCAGATTGCCGGGTGTGGCGTGCGCCAGAAAGCTGCCCAGCCGTTCCGCAAGATCAACAAAGGGCGCAATCTCGACGTACTCCTCGCGCGAAAGCGATGGCACGTTGACCGCGTTCTGCACCACCCCCAGTTTCAGGTATGCGCTGACCTGCTGTGCCAGTTGGATGCCGATGGCCTCCTGCGCCTCGTCGGTCGATCCGCCAAGGTGCGGTGTCAGAATGACGTTGTCGAGGCCGAAGCAGGCGGAGTTCTTCAGCGGCTCCTCGCGAAAGACATCAAGGGCGGCACCGCCGATCTTGCCGCTCTTCAGGCCATCGACGAGAGCGTCATCCACGATCAGTTCACCCCGCGCGCAGTTCACGATACGGATGCCTTGCTTCATGATCGCAATGGAGTGGCGGTTGATCAGGCCTTCGGTCTGCGGCGTCAGGCCGACATGGAGGGTCAGGTAGTCCGACTGTTTGAAGATGTCGTCGATATCGACCAGCGTGACGCCATTCTCGCGCGCGATCACCGGTGCCACGAAAGGGTCGTAGCCGAGGAGATCCATGCCAAAGGCGCGGGCGCGGCGTGCGACCTCCAGCCCGATGCGTCCCAGGCCCACGATGCCCAGCGTCTTGCCGCGCAGTTCCGTCCCTTGCAGGCTTTTTTTCTCCCACTTACCGGCGTGCAGCGCGGCCGTGGCACGGGGTATTTGCCGTGCCATGGTAATCATCAGGCCCAGAGTCAATTCCGCAACGGCAACGGCGTTTGCGCCGGGCGTGTTCATCACCACGATGCCGCGCTTGGTGGCGGCGTCCGCGTCGATGTTGTCCACGCCCACGCCTGCACGGCCAATCACGCGGAGTTTGGGTGCATGGTCCAGCAGCTGCGCCGTGACCTGCACAGCGCTCCTGACGACCAGCGCGTCGGCGTCGGCTAGTTCGGCTTCCAGGTCCTTGATTTTGTCGGCAGTAACGATCTTCCAGGCCGGCTCCTGCTGAAATACAGCAAGCGCTGCCGGCGAAACCTTCTCCGCAAGAACAATCTTCATCCCTTTACTGTAGCAATGCGCTACCCTCAGAGATAAGACATGCCTGAAACGACTGAGACTACTCCCCCAACTGCCGCTGACGTGCCCTTGCCGCAGCGCGGCCTTTCTCACGTACCCAAGCGATATCTCGTTCTGGGTGCCACCTCCGGCATTGCGGAGGCGACGTGCCGCATCTGGGCGGCGCAGGGCGCGAACCTGTTTCTGGCGGGCCGGTCAGAGGACAAGCTTCGCGCGATGGCCGCCGACCTTCGCGTGCGCGGCGCGGCATACGTTGATACAGCGGTCGTCAACCTGGACGAGCTGGAGCACCATCCAGAGCTGATGGCTCACGCCATTACCTCGCTGGGCGGGCTGGATGTCGCCTATCTGGCCGTGGGCGTATTGGGCGAACAGCCAAAGGCGGAGCAGGATGCCGCCCATGCGCAGCGGATCCTTCATACCAACCTGACGGCACCGGTCAGCATGCTGACATGGCTGGCGAACTTCTGCGTCAAGCAGAAACACGGTACGCTGGCGGTTCTGTCATCGGTGGCGGGGGACCGCGGACGCAAATCCAACTATGTATATGGTGCGTCCAAGGCAGGTTTGACAGCGTTCACCGACGGTCTGCGTAACCGCGTGGACCGTGAAGGCGTCGCGGTGCTGACCATCAAACCCGGCCCGGTGAAGACGGCAATGACCGCCAGCATGAAGGGCAGCGAGAAGTTCGCCGATGCCAACAAGGTGGCAAAGACAATCGCCGATGCTATTTCGAGAGGCAAGGGCGGCGTGTTGTATGTCCCTTCCAAGTGGCGTCCTATTATGGCGATCATCCGCGCCGTTCCGGATTCGATCTTCAGAAAACTGAATCTTTAACGCCGTACGATGCGGTTGGGGTAGGGCGCGTCGCGTGTTGAGGCAGGCGGCAGCAACCGGCGACGCAGGCCCGGCCATCGAAAGAGTGTGAGCATGAACAGTCCGCTGTTGTTGTCCGTGCTGGCGTCATGTGCCTTTTTGAGTGCCGCCACAGGGCAAAATACGGCCCCCAGCGCCACACCGCAGACGCAAGCTGCCGCACCTGCGGGTATTGGCACGGCGACTACGGCGTCGCAGGCAGGCGCTGCCGCGGCAACCCGCAATTCGGCAACGCGAGGCTCCGCTGCCGGGCGGCATAGGTCGGGTTCTACAGGTGGCGGGACGAGGCAAGCGCAGGGTGGAACCAGAGCCGCCACACCGCAGGGGCAGACCGGAATCACAGGGGTTCCAGCGTATGCCGCTGGTCCCGGCGCACAGGCAAGCGGCCCAGCACCGGCAGCCACAGCGCGCGTCGTGGTCACCGGCGAGGGGACCGGCGGCGTCCCGGACCGCAGCTTGGAAGATGGTGCCCCGCTGCCCGGCATCGCCCTGCAGCACAACCGTCTGGGCATAGCCGCCGGAACACCGATTCAGGTGCGCTTAAGTCAGACGGTAGACTCAGGGAACGTGAGGAACGGCCAGACGGTCCAGGGATCCCTGGCCGCGCCGCTGGGCAAAGTCGCGGCGGGCAGTCCGGTGGAGCTGACCGTGGTCGCGGCGGCTCGAGCTGGCGAGATCAACAGCTACGGCGAGCTGTCGCTTCAGATTGTAAGCATCAACGGCGAACCTCTGCTTTCTGAGGTCATCACGGCGGAAGGCAAGGAAGGTAAGAAAATCCTGGCTGACGATGCGCCCGCGCGGGGGACGGAAGCCATCTTTACGCCGGATCAAGTCATCACGTTGCCTGCGTCCTAGGCCGCTCCCCGCACACCTCTTACCAGCTGCAGCATTTCCGCGGCGTGGCCTTCGGGTTTCACCTTTCGGAACTCCGCCTGCAGCTTGCCGTCACGGTCAATAACAAATGTCGAGCGTTCGATCTTCGTCACCGGTCGTCCATACATGGAGCCTTCGCTGACCACGTCGAATTGCGTGCACACCTTCAGGTCTGCGTCGGCCAATAGGGTATATGGCAACGAAAGTTTGTCCGCGAACTTCTTCTGCGCCTTCACCGGGTCGCGTGAAATGCCGAACAGCACGGCTCCGGCCTGCCTGAGTTCGCTGTACAGATCGCGAAACTCGCACGCTTCCACGGTGCATCCTGGGGTGTCGGCGCGCGGGTAGAAGAAGAGGACAGCAGGACTTCCGCGAAACTGCCGGAGCGCGACGGTCGCGCCGTCCTGATCCGGCAGCTCGAAATCGATGACATCGCCAATCCCCATGGCAACAGCTTACGATGCTCCCGGCAGCGCGGTTGGATTTTTCAGGGAATCGTTGTGCAGCGGCGCGTGTGCCTTCCCGGCGAAATCACCGTCCAAGTATGTGATGACGCCCGCCCGCGCGTGCCTTTCCCGGTGCCTTGCCGCTTCTGCCGTTCTGCTGATGCCGTCTGCTGCCTTGCCCGCAGGCGCGCAGATGCATCGCGTTGAAAAGGCCGATCAGGTGACGCGCGCGGTCGGAGTGTACGAATATGTTGGCGACCTCCAGCATCCAAGGGCTGCACGGCTGATCCCCGTATCGTTGTTCATCGGCGGCCACTTCGAGGATGCAGGCGTGTACCTGGCACGGCCCGTGCCGTTCGCGTTGGAAAGCGGCTTTCGCTACGAATTGCAGAAGAGCGGCGTGCGCGAGGACTATCTTGATCTGGTGGCGTCGCGCGACTTTGCAGGCAGTTCCACGGCAGCGACGACCCCATTTGACGACGGTTGGTTCGGATACGGTCGCGTCGTGCCTCCCGCCGTGCCGAAGGCCGGAAAGCTGCGCCCCAACTGCGGCAACGCTCACGTGGTGCAGGAGACCAGCGCGAAGGATGACGGCAGGCCCCACTTCGGATCAAAGCCAGCGGCAGACGATGCCGCCCCGAAGACGCGTGCCAGCCGCGACACGACGCCTGACCCCTGCCGCGACGAAGACGAAGACCGTCCGGAAAAGATATCCCTGGCGGACGATTCGAAGCGGGACAGCAACTCGCCCGATCCCGAGCGGCCCACTCTACACCGCTCGCCTGATTCGTCGGCTCACAACACCGGAGCCCAGGGTAAGCCTGACAAGAAGGCTCCCAAACCGCCCGCTGCAACCGTAACAGCAAACAGCGGACCCGCGGACGACATGGACCGGCCAGTCATCCGGCACAGGACCAGTGATGAAGATGATCCCAATGCCCTGCCGCCCGACCCAATCGATCTGGCGAGTCGCGAGCAGGCAAAAGCCTTGCTGAGCAAGGCGACTCCTGCGGATAGCAGTACGGCCAGCTCAAAACAGGCAGAGATGACCACCCCAGGAAACGACACGGTCGCCGAGGGTGGGACGATACACGCTGGTGACACAGCGACGGGCGGCCCAGTGCTGCGGCGTGGACAGCTGACCACGCCCACGGCGGAGGCTCCCACTGCGGCGGCACAACCCGCTGCGTTGGCAATGTCTGGCACGCAGGCTCCTCCTGCAAAGGCCGCGACCAGCGCAATTCCAGAGCCGCTGGACGCCGTCGTAGCGGTAAGTGACGTCCAGGAGCGGCCCGCGCATAACTTCAGCTATTCCTTTGCGTCGTCGACAGAGCGCGCGACAGCGCTGGGTTCGCTCCAGACGATGGCAAAGGCGGTGCTGGCAAATCCCGCGTTGGCAACCGATGCTCCAGAGGGCCTGACCACAGCGAAGAGTACGCCTGCCGCTTCCACATCCGCAGCGGCCAGCACGGCATCTGCCCGGCCGCATACCGCCAGCCGCACCGGCACGCATGCAGCGGCGGCGCGTCCACGTCCACACGCCGCATCCGGTGCCGTTCCATCTCCGCTGACGCTCGCTGACGAGCAGATGTCGGCCTATCAGCTCTACTTCAGCGCGCCCATCACGTATACCTACTCGGCGCGCGTGCCCGCGACCGCTACCGCTCCGGAACGTTTTGTCACCGTGATTGCGCAGACTGACGCGGATGGCAAGCTGCAGCCCGCCATGCGCACCGTAACCGACGCCGCGCACCTTGACCGTATTCCGCGCTACCGCCTCATTGATGTCGTCGATGCGGATGGCAGCAATCGCGCCTCCCTCTTGATGGAACTGCGCGCGCAGCGCACGCGTCAGTTCGCTCTCTACCGCCTGCTTGGCAATAAGCCGGATCAAATCTTCGTCACCGGCTCCACGCTGCTCTAACAAGGCGTGCTGGATGACCTGCTAACTCGCTCTAAGAAGAGCGGACAAGGGGTGCCCCATGTCTCGATTTTGAGACATGGGTTTTGCTCTTCTCAATACCTGGAATTTCCCGTCAGCGAGGATAATCAGGACATGTCCTCGCGTGATTTATTTGCTCCTGAAGCCTCTGACCGAAATCTTCTGGAAGGCAGAGTCATCCTCGCGCACTGCGACGGCGGAGCGCGAGGCAATCCAGGACCAGCAGGCTATGGTGCGGTTATCACGGCGGAAGACGGCACCGTGCTGGCCGAGTTATCAGAGTTTCTCGGCTTCAAGACGAATAACTTCGCGGAGTACAGCGGGCTCCTTGGCGTTCTGCAGTGGGCACTCGACCACGGGCATACACGCCTTCGCGTAGTCAGCGACTCGCTGCTGATGGTGAATCAGGTGCAGGGCAAGTACAAGGTGAACAGCCCCGACCTGAAGCTGCTGCACGAAGAGGCAAAGCGTCGCATTGTCAGGCTCGACTCGTTCACCATCACGCATGCGCTGCGGCATAAGAACAAGACTGCGGACCGCCTCGCCAACGAAGCGATGGATCGCGGCATGAACCGCGCGCCCGCTCCCGGCGCGTCTGCTCCTGCGCCGCTGAAGGCAACGCCGTATCCGGCGAAGTCCAGCGAGCCTCCACTGCCGCAGAGGATAGACCCAAGGCCGTTCGAGCCACGTCCTTCGTCATCTCCAGAGATGCTGCGCGGCTTCGTGCGCGACGGCACCATCCACCTGCTCGGCGGCAAGACTCTGCCGGACGGTGTGTTCGTCAAAATCATCCGTGAGTAGACATCACAAGGCGCTGTCATCCTGAGCAAAGCGAAGGATCCCGAGACCGCTG
>CAXTXE010000004.1:0-89711 GCA_964248165.1 uncultured Terriglobus sp. | reverse complement strand
AAGCGAAGGATCCCGAGACCGCTGCTCTTTCGACGAACCTTAAACGTTTTAGTGAAAACTATGCCACGCGGCTATGTATACATCCTGGGCAGCAACACCGGGACGCTCTACATCGGCGTCACCAGCCGTCTCGGCGGTCGAATCCTGGAGCACAAGCGCGGTGAAGGATCTGAGTTCACGTCTAAATACGGCTGCCACCGCCTACTCTACTCCGAAATGTTTGAAGATATCCGTAATGCGATCAGCCGCGAGAAATCATTGAAAGGTAAGACGCGAGCGAAGAAGATTGCACTGATCCAAACGATGAATCCGGAGTTTCGCGACCTGGCTGCAACATGGGGATGGCTGCGTATCGGTCGCGAGCAGAGCATCGCAGAGATGGATGTGTGGTTGGAGCAGCATCCTGAGATGGACCCGGCGAACGCGGCTGCCATGCAGGAAAGCGACAGGCGTTCGTTCCGGCTTAAGCGGTCTCGGGATCCTTCGCTTCGCTCAGGATGACGATGCGTTAGAAGAGGGCAGTAACACCTAACCGGTGACTTACATTACTTGGCCAGTTCATCCTTCAATATCTGGCTTACCGTCTTGTTATCCGCGTGGAGGCCGCTGGCCATGATGCGTTGCTGTACCACGCGCATGGCGGGGCCCATATCCTTCGGCCCGGGCTTGCTCCCGTCTGCGGCAAGATGCGCGATCGCACCCAGCACCACGGCGCGGATGTCTTCCTCCGCGGCGGTCTGCGGCAGGTACGTCTCCAGCAGCTTGATCTCGTCCTGTTCCTTGCCCGCCAGCTCGGGGCGATTGCCTTTGGCAAACTGCTCGGCGGAATCCTTGCGCTGCTTCACCATGGTTTGCAGAACGGCGATCTCTTCGCTGTCTGTCAGTGGCTCGCGTTTGTCGATCTCCTTGTTCTTCATGGCCGACTTTGCCATGCGCAGCGTCTCCAGCCGGAGCGCCTCCTTTGCCCTCATCGCTTCAATGATGTCCTTGCCGATCTTCTCGCCTGTCGCCGCCATACTCGCACCTCTTGTCCTTCTGAAGTCTAACCGCGGGGTGCCCCGTACATGACAAGGTCATGTGCGGGCTTCTATCTCACAGCACACGTATTGGCCCTGAGGCTGACCGGTTGAGCCGGTGCGCCGCTACACTAGACCTATGATCCGAAAGACACGCCTCTTCACCCCCGGTCCTACGCCGCTGCTGCCCGCTGCGCAATTTGCCATGGCTGCCGCAGACATCCATCACCGCACGCCAGAGTTCCGGGCGCTGTTCCTCCGGGTGCTGGCCCAACTGAAAGAGTTCGTTGGCACAAAGAACGACATCGTCGTCTTGTCCTGCTCCGGCACCGGAGCCATGGAGGCCGCCGTCTCAAACCTGACCTCGCCGGGCGACCGTGTTCTGGTGCTGACTGCCGGTAAGTTCGGCGAACGCTGGACGGCGCTGGCCAAAGCCTTTGGCTGCGCGGTGGATGTCGTCTCCGCACCCTATGGCGAGACGTTCTCACTGGACGCGGTCAAAGCGGCGCTCAAGCTGGAAACGCGCGCAGTCTTTATGCAGGCTACAGAGACCAGCACCGGCGTCCGCCACTGCGTTCCAGGCGTTGCCAGGCTGCTGAAGGACACGCACAGCGAAGCTCTGCTGGTGGTGGACGCCATCACCGGCCTTGGCACCACGCACCTGGACATGGACGGCTGGGGCGTGGACGTGCTGATTGGCGGATCGCAAAAGGCGGTGATGATTCCACCTGGACTGGCGTATCTGGCGGTCAGCGAGCGCGCCTGGGACCGCATGGAAGCGACCTACAATCCTCGCTACTACTTTGACCTGCGCAAAGAACGCAAGAACGCCAAGACCGGCGAAAGCGCCTACACGCCGGCCGTGGCGCTCATCGCGGCGCTGGGAGCCGCGCTGGATTACATCGCCGCGCAGGCTGACGGCAACCTGGTGGAAGGCCGAAAGAAGCTCATCGAAAACGCGGAAACCATCGCCGCCATGACCCGCGCCGCATGTAAGGCGATGGGCCTGAAATTGTTTGCGCCAGAGGTGGCGTCAGCGGCGGCAACGGCGGTGCTTGCACCTGAAGGCATCACTTCGACGGCCGTGGTGAAGGCGCTGAAAAGCCGCTTTGCCGCCATCATCACCGATGGACAGGGCGAGATGAAGGGCAAGCTCTTTCGCATCGCGCACCTGGGCTTCTTTGATTACCTGGACACCATAGCTCTTGTTGGCGCTCTGGAGCAGGTGGCCATGCAGGATTTGAAGCTGCCGGGATTCGAGTTCGGCGCGGCGCTGATCGCGGCACAGAAGATCTATGCGGAACGCAGCGCAACTGCGGCTGCCGACCGCACCTGCTTCTGCGGCCGGACAGACGCCTGCTGCAGCCTGCAACACCCAGATTATGGCTCGAAAACCGTCGCGGCGGCGATGTAGGACAGAGCAACTCACTAACACATACAAGATGACTGCGCGCCGGTGTGTCCGAGGAACCGCCAGCAGTTTACGTAATTAGTGCTTCTCTTCCAACGACTCGATGGATTCGGTATTCACGTCAAAGAGGCGGCAGCTTTCTGTCACTTCATGGAAACGGTAACTGGGGTGCATAAAAAGTCCGACGCGTGCGTCGCCTGAACCCCAGGCCTCCTTTATCAGCCACACGCCGTCATCGCGCGGTGCCGTGACAACGTGCAGCAGAAATCCTTTGTGTATGTCGGCGAGCAGGCCGCCGCCAACCTTCACATCGCGAACGCCGCGGACGTTTGTGTCCTGAACGTGGCCGGTCTCCTCATCCACCGCGATGGTGCCCTGCATGGCTTCCACCGCTTTATCCACCACGCTGGTGGCCTTCACACTGGGATCGCCAACCGCGTCGAACAAAACCGTGGGCCGCCCGGCCACCATCACACGGCGCTCATTCGTCAGCTTGATCACCCGGAGTATCTGCGCCTGGTTCACGCTGTAGGGATTTTGCTTGCCTTTTTCCGCGTCTTCGATCTGCTTTTTGACGTGTTCCACTTCTTTCTTTGCGTCTCCGCCAGTCAGCGGCTTGCCGTTCTTGGAAACAACCTGAGTAATCTGACGGTTGTTTACGTAGAAGACTTCCCGGATGTCGTCTTCGACTTTCTTCGTGCCGCCCTTGTTATCCAACTGCGTGGTTTCTGTGCGGACGCGGCACAGGTACCGCTCGCGCTGTTTTTCCGTCGCCTGGTGCTGCTTTAACGCCCGTTCCCGTAGCTGCTCCACGTTGGGCAGCGGCTCCTGCGCGGCGGTTTCCGGCAACGTGGCGCACAGCGCCAGCAGCGAAGTCGCAAGCCAAACAACATGCCGCGATGCCAACGTAACCCGTCTCAGATGCACCATGCAGACTACGATGCACGATTTGTTGCGGGACCGCTTGCCGAACCTGCGTCGTTTGTTCAAGACAAACCTTGGTGGAAAGGCGGCGTCCATGTCTATGTGCAGAGACAAGCGCAGGAAGGCCGAGAGCATGACGGACCAGGAACAGCAACTTCTGAACGGTTTGATCGAACGAGTGAACGGAACACATCTGCAGAGTAAAGACGCGGAGGCAGAGCAGTTGCTGAACAGCTCGCTGCAACGCAATCCTGATTCTCTCTACATTCTTTGCCAGACGGTGCTGGTGCAGCAGTTCGCCATCGACAAATCGCAGCGTGACCTGCAGGCGGCACGTACGGAAATCGATCAACTCAAGCAGCAGAGCAGCAAGCCGCAGGAACACGGCAGCTTCCTTGGCAATCTGTTCGGCCTGGGCAAAAGCGGCGACACGCAGCAACCGGCCAGTAGCGCGATCGCTCCGCAGCAGTACAACAACCCGCCAGCCCCTGGGGGTACCCCCAGCTACACGCCGGTCCAGAACCGCACGAATTCACCTTACGGCTACAACCCGCAATCAGCCATGCAGCCGGGCTACGGTACTTACTCCCAGGCACCAGGTTACGGTTCGCCAACAGGGAGCGGCATGTTTGGCGCAGGCTCTTCCGGAGGTGGTGGTTTCCTGCAAGGCGCTATGCAGACAGCTGCCGGGGTCGTTGCGGGCGAGTTTGCCTTCCGCGCCATTGAGGATGTGTTCAGCGGATTTGGCCATGGCGGCGGACGCGGCTTCGAAGGCGGCGGCGAGATCGTTAACAACTACTATGGCGAAGATCAATCCGGTCACGGTGACGGGTTTGGAGACCGGCTGCAGGCGGCGGATGGCTTCGATAGCGGAGTCAGCCCTGACATCGAAGACCGCCGTGGTGAGTCGCAGGGCTTTGTGGGCAGTGACGGCGGAGATAGTGGTGCTTCGTCCTTCGCTGACAATAGCAGCGATGACGCTTCAAGCTTTGCAGACAACAGCGGAAGCTATGACGACGGGAGCAGCTTCAATAGCGGCGGCGACGACAACAGCTTCTAGTCTTTGTAAGCGGTACCAAGCCTAAGCCGTCACGCGCTCCCAGAAGCTGGAGGTCAGCAGCGGGTCCTTGTAACGCGCAAACTTCTGCCACTGCGGATACGCGGTCTGGAACTGCGATGCGGTCATGCGCGCATCCTTTGCCGGATACAGCTTGCCGCCAAAATCCAGCGTCATGCTGGCCAGCCGGTCAAACAGGGGGAAGCTCTTTTCCGGCTTGATGGGGAAATCCAGTGCCAGCGTGATGCCCGGCTGCGGAAAGCTCATCATGCCCGGCGATGGAACATCCCCAAACGCCTTCAGCACCGCCAGGAAACTCGCCAGGCCGCTCTTCGCAACCTCGTTCAGGATCGCGATGGTGCCTTCGCGGGCGCTCTCCCACGGAATGGCGTACTGAAACTGCAGCAGACCGCTCTTGCCGTACATTCGGTTCCAGTGCAGCACTTTGTCCAGCGGGTAGAAGAACGGCTCGTAATCCTGCAGGGCATGGACGCGCGGCTTGACCTGCTTATGAAAGAAGACGGTGTTGAACGCGTACACTGTGGCGCTGTTCAAGGCGAACCCTGGCGCGTCAAGCGGAAATACCAGCTTCGGCTCCGGCGAGGCGGTCAGCTTACCCGGAACTTTTGAGTGATCGCCCAGCATAAAGATGCCCCGGGCGAAGTTCTTGCCAGTGCTGCTGCAGTCGATCCAGCTGACCGTATATTCGGTGCCCTTGTACTGCTCGGTAAGCGCCAGGAACTCATCCACGCCGTGAAACTGGATGCCCTGGTAGTCGATCATGCGGGATACGATCGGGCGGAGACGCACTTGAATCCAGCTCATCACGCCGGTCAGGCCCAGGCCGCCGATCGTGGCGGCGTACCAGTCCGGGTTGTCCGTAGGCGAGCAGTGGAGGCGCGTGCCGTCACTGCGCAGAAGTTCGAATTGCGTCACGTGCGATCCGAACGTTCCCGCAACATGGTGATTCTTGCCGTGAATGTCGTTCGCTACGGCGCCGCCAAGCGTGACATATTTCGTTCCCGGAGAAACGGGCAAAAAGAAGCCGCGCGGCACGGCAAAATCCAACAGTTGCGCCAGCGTCAGACCGGCTTCAGCCGTCAGAAGGCCGGTGTCCAGATCGAAGTCCAGCAAACGGTTCATGCCGGTGGTCACAAGCAGGTTGCCATCTCTCAGCAGGCAGCTATCGCCGTAACTGCGGCCCATGCCCACCGGCAGCGCACCCGTCGGCATGCCGTCGTGCTGCTCCACCACGCGGGGGTAGTCCTCCCGCCAGCCGAGCGGAACTACGGTGGCATTGTAGTTTGGATAGCGGCCCCACGAACTGAACGGTGCCTTGCCGTGGTACTGGCTCGCACTTCCCTCAGGCTGCTGGTCCGGCGGGTCAACGTTCACGGTCCGGTGCTTCAGTTCCGGCGATGGGGCCACGGTAGCCATTGTTCCTAGAATACCGGATGAGACAGCCTCGCGGTAAAATCGCGTCCCGGGCCGTGCGGTGATAGCATCCCTCCGTGGAACAGGCCTGGGTCACCGTCGAGCGGTTTCGCGATCTGTCTGCTGCTATTGTGGCGCGGTCGGCGCTTGAAGCTGCTGAGATCCCCTGCTACCTGCGGGATGAAAATACGGTCCGCATGGACTGGCAAATCTCCAACTTCATCGGCGGTATGCGGCTCGATGTTGCCCAGGAGGATCTGGAAGCTGCGCGCGCCACACTGGACGGCGTTGCGTTGTCGGAGGACCCTGCCAGCGACACGGGCGCGGCACTCGCAAACGAGCGCTGCCCGCATTGTGGACGAACCGCAATCCATCGCGAGGCAAAGCGGCGGGGCATGTCATTGGCCGCGCTGTTGTTTCTGGCGCTGCCACTGCCGCAGGGCCGGCAGGTGTGGCGTTGCGAACACTGCGGCGCACGATGGGAGGAGCACGGCGGCTGACGTTCTGCTTTTAGCGCTGCAGGATGCGCCCCTCCCACGGGCGCAGGGCAGCATCCGGAGACGCTGGCTCAGTCTGGTTCGACATCCGGGTGGTTGCGTTCGCATACGCAGAGGGCAGATCAAAGGAGACCGTCTCCCGCGAAAAATTTAATGCCACCAGATACTGCTCTTCGCCGATGGTTCGCGCGTAGAGGAACATGTGCGGGTGCTCCGGCGCAAGATCCTGATAGTCGCCATAGATGAACGCTGGCGATTTCTTGCGCAGCGCGATCAACGACTGTATGTAGTGATAAATCGAGTCAGGATTTGCAATCGCTTCGGCCGCGTTGATTTCCCGGTAGTTGGGGTTGATGGCGAGCCATGGCTTCGCTGTTCCCGTCGTAAACCCAGCGTTCGGCGAACTATCCCACTGCATGGGTGTGCGAGAATTGTCGCGGCTCCCACGCGCCAAGTTACTTAAATAATGTTCCGCTGTCTCTTTGCCGCTAAGTACATCATGGTTCCATGCGTTTTTCGCTTCGATGTCCTCGTATTGCTCGATGGTCTGAAATGGATAGTTGGTCATGCCGAGCTCGTCGCCCTGGTAAAGGTACGCCGTACCTTTCAGGGTAAGCAGCATGGTTGCAAGTAACTTGGCGCTTGCCACGCGAAACTCTGGCGAGTCGTCGCCGAATGCTGATACCAGCCTTGGATTGTCGTGGTTCCCAAGAAAGATCGTGTTCCAACTGTGCTTACCCAGGGCGCGATCTTGCCGTGTGTAGATACTTTTTAGCTCCGGCAGAGACCATGTGCGCCAGTTACGCCCATCACGATTGAGCCGCACCGCGTCGAAGTTGAAGATCATATTCAATTCATGACGCCGGTCATCAATTAGCTGCGGCATCTCTTCGATGCTGATGCCATGCGCCTCGCCAACGCTCATGCAGTCATAGCGGCTGAGCACTTGCTGATTCATCTCGCGCAGGTACTCATGCAGATGCGGGCCGTTCGCGTTGACGCGCACTTGACTTTGGCCAGGTAACAAGTCCGGGAACGCAGGATCCTTGCTGATAAAGGGAATCACATCCATGCGGAAGCCATCCACACCCTTGTCCAGCCAGAACCGCATGATGTCATACATTTCGTGACGGACTTCCGGATTGTCCCAGTTCAGGTCTGGCTGCTTCTCAGCGAATAAGTGCAAGTAGAATTCGTTTGTCTGCGGGTCCAGCGTCCACGCCGACCCGGAAAAAGATGACTCACAATTATTGGGCGGCATGACCGTCCCATCTGGACCAACCTTGCCGGGCCGCCAGATGTAATAACTGCGGTAAGGATTGTCCTTACTTTTGCGGCTCTCGACAAACCAGCAATGCTCGTCACTGGTATGGTTCGCCACCAGGTCGATGATCAGTCGCATGCCGCGTGCTTTGACTCCAGCCAGAAGATCATCAAAGTCCTGCATGGTGCCAAACTCCGCCATCACCTTGCGGTAGTCGCGGATGTCATAACCGTTGTCGGCATTCGGTGAATCGTAATGCGGTGACAGCCAAAGGACATCCACGCCTAAGTCACGCAGATAATCCAATCGCGAGGTGATCCCCGGCAGGTCGCCGATGCCGTCACCGTTCGAATCCTGAAAAGAGCGCGGGTAGATCTGGTACACCACGGCTTCTTTCCACCAGTGCCGCGCATAGCCGTTGATCTGCGTTTCGCTCACATCAACTAAGATGCGGGCGTTGGGAAGTTCGTTGAAGCCGGCGCCGGTGATACCAGAGGCTCCAAAACGCCATCACGTACCACCTGCACGTAATACAGGTCCGTCGCCACGCGAAAGTCCGCCGCTTTGCCCGGCATCGACTGCCACTCCGCCGTGGGATGAAGCAACGTCCAATGCCGTGGATCACCAGCTTTCACCGGCATGTCGAACGCAGGTTCATCGGCTTGCCAGCAGTAGTGCACAGTGCCGCTTGCGTCGTCGAATTGCAATTCCAAGCGCGGCAAGTCCGCGTGGCGAAGATACTCGTTGAATACTGGCGTGTAATCATGGCCTAACTCCTGATTCCAATAGGCGATCACATCTTCCGTGACGATATTGTGGTACTTGAAATGCTCGTAATAGCCATGGAAAGCGCGCCACCAGAGAGCATCATCGTCTACCACGGAGCGCAGCGTGTTGAGGAAGAGCGTGCCCTTAAAATACTGATCTTCGTCCCGCGGTTCGCGGTTGAGGCCGCGATCGCTAACGATGGGGTACTTGTTTGTTACTTTCGACTTATACCCGTTCACATACCGGAGGGCATCTTCCCGTCCCCAGCGGCCCTCCACATAGATATCTTCGGCATACGTAGTAAACCCCTCATGAATCCACATATCAGCGGGATCGGCGGCACTAATCGCATTGCCAAACCACTCATGCCCGCTCTCGTGAATAATGATGAAGTCGAACCTGGGACTTATGCCGACGCCGGTCCAGTCGCGCGGGCCGTAACTGTTGCGAAAGTGATTACCGTAGGCGACTGCGCTCTGATGTTCCATGCCAGCGTAAGGCACCTGCACCAACTTATAGCCGTCCCGCACAAACGGGTACTCTCCGATGTACTTATTAAATATCTCCAGCATGGGCCGGGCCTGCGCGAACTGTATTTTAGCCTTGTCCAAGTCTTCCGGCTTGGCGTAGAAGTCCAGTGTAAGTGGACCTAGCGGTTTGTCAGAAAAATGGACATAGTCTGCGATATTCAATGCGACATCGTAGTTATTGATCGGGTAAGTCACGCGCCAGTCCCAGCGCGTATAGCCGTTGTGCAGGTCCTGGTGCCCCAGCAGGCGTCCGTTGGAAACATCCATCAAGCCGTCAGGAACGGCGACATGGAGGTCCACACCCTGCTGCGGCTCATCTCTCCACTGGTCCTTGTTTGGCCACCATACACGGGCACCGTTACCCTCGCAGGCGGTGAAGACCCATGGCTTGCCACCGGGGTCCTTCTCAAACGACATGCCGCCAAAGCGGCCGGCCCGGCGCGGCTTGCCGCCGTAAAAAACGTCCACGGTGTAGACCTGCCCACGCCGGAGCGTGACGGGGAAGTCGACAAAGAACGACTCCTCCTCGCGGTTAAATGTGAGAGGCTTGCCGCGAAAAAGGACCTTCTCGATGTCCAGTTCCCTGGCGAGATCAAGTTGGATGCGGGTGCCGTCCTGCACCATGCGAAAGCGCACCTGGTTGTCGCCGCGGATGCTGCTCTCCTCCGGGTTTACGCGGACCGTCAACGTATAGTGCAGCAGGTCGTTGTTCGCCCGGTACGGCCCATACTGCCCCAGCAGCAGTTGCGCCGGAGTTGGCTTCTGCTCACCAGCGCTCGCGGCTGTTGCCGTAGGGACGCCCGTGGACTGGGAAGGAGAATCCGGCTTACCGCCGGTCTCCTGTGCCTGGAGTGAAAGGCTTACCAGCGCGGCAAGAAGGCAAAGTGTCATTGTGGAACGCATGAGTTGAGGGTATCGCGCGCCCCTTCCGCGCAAAACGAAGCGGCATAGCCGAAGCCATGCCGCCGCTGGAGGATTGTTGTTTCTGCTACGCGGCTGCCCGCTCGGTCTTCGCCTTCTCATAGGCTGACTTCGCCGTGGCGGCTAGCGAGGCGAATCCTGCCGCATCCCTCGTTGCGATGTCGCTCAGCACCTTGCGGTCAAGCTCCACGCCAGCCTTCTTCAGGCCGCTGATGAACGTTGAATAGCTCATGCCGTTGATGCGGGCGGCCGCGCCGATGCGAACAATCCACAAGCTGCGGAACTGCCGCTTCTTCTGCTTGCGGCCGATGTAGGCGAACTTCAGGCCGCGTTCAACGGCTTCCTGCGCCGCCTGGTAGAGCTTGGATTTCGTAAGGAAGTAGCCGGACGCGCGCTTCAGAATCTTCTTGCGGCGGTCATTGCGCTTGGTGCCACGTTTGACGCGGGGCATGGGTCGTTCTCCTTTTGCGTACTGCGGTGGTTAGCGGCTGGAGGTAAGGACGGCTTGCGCCGGGCCTCTTCACACGCTTGCTGCGTTCTCGCCTCGTAATCGATCGTGTGGATCGAGGGCCCGGATACGCGTTCGGACCGTTGCTGGCAAACCGCGTCAGGCGGCTGGGCGGAAACTCTGTCGTGCCTAGTCTTTCCTAGGCGTAGGGGATCATCCGCGAAACCTTGGCGTGATCTCCATCGGAGACATAGGCCTGACGGGTGAGCTTGCGCTTCACCTTGGTCGATTTCGAGGTCAGAATGTGCCGCTTCTTGGTCTGGCCGCGCTTGATCTTGCCGGTACCAGTCTTGCTGAAGCGCTTGGCTGCCCCTGAGTGGGTCTTGAGCTTAGGCATTAGAGGGTTCCTATTCGACAACTCTGAGCTGTCCAGATGTATTGGACAATCTTCTTATTCTACCTCAGGATGTCAGACAGGTCGCAGCGAACCTGCGAACCGTGGCGAGCAGCGAAACTTGGACGTGCTAAAGAGGAGGCGACAATTATGAGAAACCTGTTTGATCCGGTAGTGGCCGATCAGGTAAAGACCCGGCTAGGAAAACTGGAGCCGCAAAGTGAGAGGCGCTGGGGCAAGATGACGGCGGCGCAAATGCTGGCACATTGCTCTGTGAGTATGCAGTGGGCGGTGGGAGAAGTGATTCCGGAAAAGGGATCCCTGCCCGTACGCTTGATGGGGCGGCTGGTAAAGCCAATGGTGTTTCGTAACGAAGACCCGATACGGAAGAATACACCGACGGCCAAGAGCCTCATTGTGGCGGACGAACGAGAGTTCGGCGAGGAGCGGGACCGGTTGTCCGGGCTTATTGACAGATTCACGGTGGGAGGTGCGGCAGGTTGTACGAGGAATCCGCATACTTTCTTTGGAGAGCTGACGCCTGAGCAGTGGGCGATCCTTACGTACAAACACCTTGACCACCATTTGCGGCAGTTCGGTGTGTGACTGCGAAAACAGGCCCTTTGCACCCGGAAGGTCGCACGCGAGAGAGCTGCTCTTGCAGTCATTTTGTGCCCTCTAAATGCTAGAATAAGACGTACGAGAGCTACCAGAAGACCAGCCTTTTCTATGGTTTATGGTTTCGCCCACGGGTGCTCCCCGATCTCAGGAGATGAATGGCCACGGAAACGCCCCTGCTCGACCTGCAACAGATTGACTCCACCAACGCTCCGGCACCCATCACCTCTGAGACTGGCCAGCCCAGCTACACCAGCGCCAACATTAAGATTCTGGAGGGCCTGGAGGCCGTCCGGCTGCGTCCGGCCATGTACATCGGGTCCACCGGCGAACAGGGTCTGCATCATCTCGTCTATGAAGTCGTCGACAATTCGGTTGACGAGGCGCTGGCCGGCCATGCCACGCGCATCGACGTCATCATCCATGTCGATAACAGCGTCACCGTCATCGACGATGGCCGCGGCATTCCGGTCGACATGAAAGACCTGGGCAAAGGCGAGCAGATGCCAGCCGTCCAGGTGGTCCTCACCAAGCTGCACGCAGGTGGCAAGTTCGATGCCAGCAGCTACAAGGTGTCCGGCGGCCTGCACGGGGTGGGCGTCAGCTGCGTCAACGCGCTCAGCGAAGAGTTCGACGTGGAGATCTGGCGCGACGGTGCCACCTGGCAGCAGGACTACAGCAAGGGCCACCCCATCAGCGATCTGCGTCGCGTAGGCACCAGCACCCGCCGCGGCACAAAGGTCCATTTCCTGCCGGACAAGTCCATTTTTTCCGTGCACGAGTACAACTTCGACACCCTTGCCGGCCGCCTGCGCCAGCTTGCCTTTCTGAACAAGGGGATAGAAATCACCTTGACGGACGAGCGCGCCTCCGATACTAAGAGCGGAGAGGCCAAAGCCCTCTCCTTCAAGTACAAGGGCGGCATTGAGGAGTTTATCCGCCACCTAAACAAGGGCAAGGCCGTCCTGCACGAGAAGCCGATCTACATGGAGGCTGAAAAAGGCCAGCTCGTCATGGAGATTGCGCTGCAATACAACGACGCCTACTCCGAGTCAGTCTTCTCGTTCGCCAACAACATCAACACCGTTGACGGCGGCACCCACCTCTCCGGCTTCCGCACCTCGCTCACCCGCACCATCAACGCGGCCGGGCAGGCGATGGGCCTCTTCAAGGACGTGAAGGAATCCCTGAGCGGCGACGACGTCCGTGAAGGCCTGGTCGCTGTCGTCAGCGTCAAGCTGCCGCAGCCGCAGTTCGAAGGCCAAACCAAAGGCAAGCTCAACTCCGACATCTCCGGGCAGGTGCAGCAGTTTGTCAACGAGCGTCTCGGCGTCTTTTTTGAACAGAATCCGCAAGTCGCCAAGAAGATTATCAACAAGGCCATTGACGCCGCCCGCGCCCGCGAGGCCGCACGCAAAGCCCGCGATCTGACCCGCCGCAAAGGTGCGCTGGACGGCGGCGGCCTGCCCGGCAAGCTGGCCGACTGCTCCGAGCGCCAGCCTGACCGCTGCGAGCTCTACCTGGTCGAGGGCGAGTCCGCCGGCGGCACCGCCAAGCAGGGCCGTGACCGCCGCTTCCAGGCCATTCTGCCGCTCAAGGGCAAAATCCTCAACGTGGAAAAAGCTCGCTACGACAAGATGCTGGGCCATGAGGAAATCCGCGCCATGATTACGGCGCTGGGCACCGGCATTGGCAAGGACGATTTCTCGCTGGACAAGCTGCGCTACGGCAAGCTGATCCTGATGACCGACGCGGACGTGGACGGATCGCACATCCGCACGCTTCTGCTGACCTTCTTCTTCCGTCACATGACGCCGCTGATCCTGCGCGGTCACGTGTACATCGCCCAGCCGCCGCTCTACAAGATCAAGAAGGGCAAGTTTGAGCAGTACATCAAGGACGACCGCGACTTCGTCAAGGTCATGGTGAAGCGCGCCTCTGACGGCATGGTCGTGCGCTACGGCGAGCAGGCAGCCGCGCTCGACGGTGCCGAACTCACCAACTTCATGGGCCAGCTCAATGAGTACCTGCAATTCTTCGACAAGGCCGACAAGCGCTACCGCAACGAGCAGGTCACGACCGCCATCGCTGAGATCTTCGCCAACGAGCCGAAAGAGCCGGTAAAGCGGGCCGACTTCGAGACGCCCGGCAAACTCAAGGATCTGGCCACCCGCCTGAAAGCCATGGCACGCGACTTCCAGTTCAAGGCCGTCGGCGAGCCCGTCCGCGACGAAGAGCATGGCACCTGGTCGCTGGAGTACCTGGACGCGCAGGGTGCGCACCGCCGCATCGACTACACCGTCGTCAGCTCGCCCGAGCTGCGACAGATGCTGGCCAAGTTCGCGCAGGTCCGCGAGTACCTCAAGCCGCCCTTCCTCGTCGAGTACGCCGTCAAGACCAACAACAGCAAGGCCGAAATAGCCGCAGCCGACGAAGCCGAGGAGGTCAACGAAACCGAGGGCGTCGTCGAGGTTATCGCCTCTGCCCCTGGCACCGCCACCGAGGTCAAAGGCACCAAGCGCCCCGGCAAGGCCGGTCAGGACCCCGTCAGAAAAGAGACACCGCGCGAACTCTTCGAATACGTCATCGAGCAGGGCAAAAAGGAATATCAAGTCCAGCGCTACAAGGGCCTGGGCGAAATGACCGCCGAGCAGCTATGGGAGACCACCATGGACCCAGAACGCCGCACCCTGCTCCAGGTCCGTCTGGAAGACATCGCCGCCACGGAAGAAATCTTCACCACCCTTATGGGCGAAGACGTAGAAGCCCGGCGCCGCTTCATCGAAGAAAACGCCCTCGACGTCAAAAACCTCGACATCTAGTTTCACCAATCGTCTCTCTCGCGGGTTACGGTTAGCAGAGATCTTCAAGACCTCTGCCTTCGGCGGGAATGGCTTCAGCCATGCATCAATCCTCTTGCCTCGACTCGGCTTAGCCGCTGAGAATACGCTTCTCGTACCTGACTCGCTGACTTGCTCAGCGCTGACCCGCTGTACTCTAGCAACACGTGCCCGCACCGTACACCGTTGATCACTACCTCCGCGAACTCCGCGCTATCCGCGCCACCGGCTCCGCCACGGACGAGACCTCCTTCTAACCCGGCCACGCCCGCGAGGGCTCGCCCGCATGGAAGACCATCCGCTCGCCCGCTTCGACACTGATCGCGCCGCCCGGCAGGAATCGCTAGGCATCCACTTCCACGGCGAAAGGACGAACGCTTCTTTCGCTTCTCGCATGGAATTCTCTTACTCACACCGAACGGGTAAGCGTAATCGTCTGTCGTATCCTGCATTGAGCACTCAGGAGTTGAAGCGTGGCTGAAGAAGAACCGGTAAGCGAAATGATTGATCGAGGCGAGAGCAGCGATCTCGCTGAAGAATTATCGAGAGATCAGGTTGCGACCGCGCCTAGCGATACCGGCGATCCACCTGATGTCGTAGCGCGGAAGTTACCACAAGACATTCGAGACCGTTACGAGATCTTCAGCTACCGTAATGCAGCGACAATCCTTAGTGAGACGCGCGTTAGAGAGTTCGCGGACCTGCTCTATGCTTTGCGTGCCTTTAGGATCACAAAGCAAATGATCCGCACCGCTGGTGGTAATGAGTCACAAATTCCTAAGCTGTTCTCCAGCACACTTCGTCCACTCGGGTGGCACGAAACGGTCATTCAGGGCGATCTGCTGGTAAAGCTCACCTGGCGTGAGCAAACAGGTACAGTTCTCAAGGGCAAGAACAAGGGCAAATCTCTTTTCGGTAAGAAAGATAGAGAACTTCGCCGGGAGAAGTACCTTGATGGCCATAAAATTGATTACGTAAAAGACCGTGTAGCCTTCGATCTCGAATGGAACAGCAAAGACCAGACGTTTGACCGCGATTTATACGCGTTCAGCGCGTTCTTCCAATGCGGGGTGATTGATGCCGGAGTGCTCGTTACTCGCAGCGAGTCACTTAATCCGATTTTTTGGAAGCTGGGGCAATCTCTCAAGAAGGACGGAATAACACCGGATTTCACCACCTCGGGAGCGCCACGCCTCACCGCAGCTAAGTTCGGTGCCAGCACAACATGGATGGGTAAACTCCTCTATCGGATGAACGCTGGTAGAAATGGAGGTTGTCCCGTTCTAGTGGTGGGAATAACTCCAAAATGTATTCAGGATTGGACACTCGAGGACGAGAATACTGCCCCCGCTTAGGCATTAACCCAGATACTGATGGAGGATATTACTGGATACGACCGAAGAGCGGGGACTCATTGCGAGAATGATTTTTGTAGGTTGCCCAAGTTAGTTCGTACTTACTAGCCTGGTTACCCCATGACGTCCAGCCGGAGCGTTCGCCCCGTGCAAACAACTCAAGAAAGGGGCCGTGACTGCATTCCTCAATTAAAGGGTATTGTTCGTCGGGCTTCCTTGAATGCTCCCGCTTGCGGGTTGCTAGAAAATTCACTTGGCTTCTACCAGGAGGAAGAGTCCTGGCATTTTTCCCACGGACCCCAAAGAGTAGCAACTCGGTTACGTTCCGAAAGTAGAAACCTACGCCCCGTCCGTCCGGGCCGCCGTCGCGCCTGATCTTGTGCCACACGATGTTGCTCTTGTACTGAAAACCCCACGACCTCATGACTTCGAGTCCGTCAGGCAGTAAAGCATTTGGCACCCATAGGTAAAGGTGACAAACTGGAGCGGCCGCGTGGACGACCGGAAGCGCTTTGATCCTGTTCAAGTTCAGCGTCTCGTACCGCGAAAGTCTGCGATGCTCAGGTGCCACTTTTCCGGTTCTATTCTGGAATTGCCACGGCGGGTCCGCAAGGATCGCACCGAACCTTCTTCCCGCAACGAAAGTCCGTAGATCCTCCGACGCGTCAATGGCCGGCGTAATTGCGCTGAACATATTTCCAGCATAGAGCCGTTTGCTGTGGAACTGCTGGCGTTTCGCGTTTTCTTTACTACCAGTACACTTTCGGGAACCACTCTCCGAGTGGTCCCACTGCCACTACCGCGTACCAAGTCACCCGCATTCGCCTCCTGAACGTCGGTTTTCGGAACTCCTCCATCCTAAGTCGTCTCTGATTCGAAGCAGAGTGGTCCTTCCTCGCTCGCCCTCAATAGCGCGACGGCAAGTAAAGACGAAGACAAGCTGAAAGCACGAGGGCTGGGTTCGCGGCCAGGGCAGCACCCTCATACCTGGACGGGGCAGCGTCACCATTCGCCCATGGACCCTCACCGGAATCGAGCGCTGGATACCTTCCCGCCACGCAGGAATCGCGCCAGACCACGTAAGACCTCTGCCTTGTGGAAAGCAGTGCGCTTCAGCGTGCGCGAAAGTATACGTTCTGCGTGCAAAAGCGCACAAAAACGGGTTTCACGTTAGCGCTAACGTACGCGCAGCGCGCCCGGTCTCTGAAACCACGCGTCTAAGAATCATCAACATTCCTGTTCGCCACGTAAAAGCGATTCGGAAGACCGCCTGTCGTCTTTCCAAAAGTGTTTCACGTGGAACATTCCGGCAGCACCGTCCGCTGAACGATAGCTATCCCCAAGTTGCCCTTCGACACCGCGTTCAGTTAGCGTTACTTCGTTGACCAAGGGGTTGTTCATGAAACGACGCAATTTCCTCACGTCCCTCACCGCCGCAGGGCTGTTCTCCGTTGCCGCGCCTGCCCTCCGCGCAGAACAGCAGGCCGCGGTTGACCGTGCCACGCGCGGTATGGCAGTGCCACGTATCAAGGACATCTCCGTGATTGAGTGTGCGCCTGCCGGTGTCCGCTTGACTGTCGTGAAGATCACCACGGACCAGGACGGCCTGTACGGCTATGGCTGCGCCACCTTCACCCAGCGCGCGGACCTGGTCAAACCCGCAGTGGAGCGCTACCTGAAGCCGCTCCTGATGGGAAAGACGACGGATCGCATTGAGGATATCTGGCAGACGTGCTACGACAGCTCCTACTGGAAGAACGGCCCTGTCCTGAACAATGCCATCAGCGGCATCGACCAGGCGCTGTGGGACATCAAGGGCCGCCAGGCGGGCATGCCGGTCTACCAGCTCGCGGGTGGCAAATGCCGCGAGGCCGTTGAAACCTACGCCCACGCCGACGGCGCGGAGATCGCGGACGCGATCGGCAAGGCGCGGGAGTACATGTCCCAGGGCTTCCGCAACGTCCGCGTGCAGGTTGGGTTGCCGGGCATGGCCGGCTACGGTGCGGCACACGGCGTCGCTAACTTCAAGCCGCTGCATGAGAAGCCGCTATTTGAGCCAGCGTACGCTATGCGCCGCGGCATCAAGCTGCTGGAGGAGGCCCGCGTGCAACTCGGAGATGAGGTCGGCCTGCTGCATGACATGCACGAGCGCTACCTGCCCAATCAGGCTATAGAATTCGCCAAGCAGGTGGAGAAAGTCAACCTGTTCTTCCTGGAAGATCCGCTCTCGCCAGAAGACACTGACTACTTCCGCCAGATGCGCCAGCAGTGCGCCACGCCGCTTGCCATGGGCGAGCTGTTCAATAACCCGCACGAGTGGCATCCGCTCATCGCCGAACGTCTGATTGATTACATCCGCTGCCACGTCTCGCAGGTGGGCGGCTTCACCCCTGCGCGCAAGATCGCCATCATGGCGGAGCAGTTCGGGGTCCGCACCGCGTGGCATGGGCCGGGCGATGTCTCACCCGTGGGCCACGCCGCGCAGGCCACGCTCGACCTTGTCAGCTATAACTTCGGCATTCAGGAGTACAGCCCCTTCAACGCCGCCACCCAAGAAATCTTCCACGGCTGCCCCACCCTGAAGGATGGCTACATCTACGTCCACGAAGCTCCGGGCTGGGGCATTGAAATCGACGAGAAAGCCGCCCTGAAATACCCCTTCACCAACCCATCAAACGGCCTGAACGGAGGCTGGGGCGAAATCCGCAAACTCGACGGTACCGTCATCAAGCAATAGCCGCGTGGTTGCCGAACAGCTTGATGCTGTGAAGTCGTACGCGGCCTGCCGGGAGCCTTCGGAGAAGAAACAACACGCTTCCCCCGGATTACTTCGCGGTGATCGGCTTTTGCCCGTTGCTGAAGGGAGCAATGCCATGTGTGACACGGCGGAGTACAAACTCACGCACCAGGTTTCCGGCTGCGGTAAAGCCGATTCCGAGACCTGCGTTCTCAAAGGTCAGGCCGACTCCGCGCTCCTTGTCCGGGTAGTAGAGGTTCGAAATGGCTCCGGCCGTCATGCCGCCCAGAATATGCGAGTAGTTAGGCTGCCACTTGCCGTTATCTCCGCGTGCCACCACGGAGCGCGTCATGGCATACCACGCCCTGGCACCGAAACTGCCTGAACCCTTGTAGAAATAGCGTGGATCCTGGTGAAAGATGGTTGGATAGACAGCGCTGCCAAGAAAGCGGCTGGCTGTGCCGGTGGCGTAGGCGGCGCCGTACCGCTTGGCGTACCCTTCCGTTCCCTGGCCAAAGGAAGAGTACGTGTTGCGCGCCTGTTGAATGCCGGCGGCGATGCCTGTGGCAATGAAAATAAATGGATCGCTGCGTGCCCGCACCGCCATCTTGAACTTCTGTTTGGTCACCAGTGGTGCCGCATCCCACACATAGCTGCTATAAAAATTCGGCAAGATACCGAGTACGCGTTGATTCATTTCGGATTGAATCTGCTCTTCAGCAAGTTCCTGCTGTGTCACTTTCACGGTCACCTGCGTTGAAGCAGACGCAATGGGCAGGGCAATCTTTGGCACCTCATGCTGCTGACCGTCTTTCAGCGTGATCTCAGCGGAGACAAACGTCTCAAGCCCTGCGGACGTGATGGTGAAGACGTATTTCCCCGCCGGCAGATCAGAGAAGCGAAAGCGGCCCTCGGAGTCCGAAATGACCTCACGCGCGGTCTGCGCACCGGCATCACCTGCTGCCTGAAGCGTGATCTTCGCCCCCGGAACGATGCCTTGATTTACATCCAGCACCTCCCCGTAGATTGCCGCCGTATGCGCCTGGGCCGCTTGCGGCGATTGCCCACCCTGCTCCAGACCCCGTGAAGAACCGGGGGAACCCGCCATGCCGGCCAGGATTGCGGTCATGGTTTGCGCCTGTGATTGCCCCGTGGACACAAGCAGGCAAACACCTCCCATGACAAACGCGATACCGCTTGAGGAGACGGCTGGCCTTCTCCGGATATCCACAAACCGTGGCCGGTGGAGGTGCGAACGCAATGACGAGGTCATGGTAACAGCATACGCGCGCGTATCAGGCCCGGTTTAAGCATTGTAATAAGGGTCGAAATGCACGCAGCGTGCCTGCTCACCGGTGTGGCAGCGGGTCAAAAAACCACGGGAGCGGCAGCTTTCCCGAATCGGAACGTCTTGCTACAAACAGAGGCAAACGGGCGTCGTCTTACCTAAGATGTTTCACGTGAAACATTTCCCTGCTCCCTCAATGGACAGATAGGCATCGCCGGGTTACCGCGCCAGCTACGCGCGGCACGCAACGACAGGCCACCGCGCTCTACACTGAGGTGACATGCGCGGTTCTTCCCCATCCCGTCGCGTGCCGTGTGCGGCAGTGGCATTGTTGTGGGCGATGCCTGGCTGGTGCGCTGCCCGAAAGACACCGCCGCAAACGCCGTGGCAGGGCGCTGAAGCGGCGCGGCAGCAGTTGCTTGCCATTCCCGCGGAGCAGCGCACCCCGACCGACTACCGCATCGTCATGGACGCATACCGGCTGATTTATCATGGCAACCCCGCCGACATGCACGCGCCAGAGGCGATCTTTGAAGTCGGCCTGCTGCTGGCGGACGAGGGCACGGCGCTGCACCAGCCGAAGATGCTGCAGGCAAGCATCGGCCAATTTGAGTTTTTGCGTGAACAGTACCCGCAATCCTCGTTCCGGATCGCGGCCTTGCTGGAGGAGGCCCACGTTGCCGCCAATGACCTGCGTGATGCCAAGCTGGCGCGCGCCAAATACAGCGAGTTCGCGGAGCAGTATCCTCACTCCACGCACACCGCAGAGGTGCAGACTGCCCTGCAGCATCTTCGTACGGGCAAGCTGCCACCCGAAGCCGCGCCGCGAACAGCCGCCGAGGTAAACTCCGCGCGGGCTGCGGCAGCGTCGTCCAGCGGCGTACCTGGCGCGGACGTTCCGCCGGAGGTGCATGCTGAGGCCAGCCTTGCAGCGTCGCAGGGCAGCCCGTCACCGCCGGTCGCTGTCGCGTCGCCCGTTTCCTCCAGGACAGCCCTTGGCATCTCACGGACGGGCGAGAGCGGCACAGCGGTACAGGACGCAACCGCGCAGGTTCCCGCGCACACCGGCAACGGCCTGGCGACGATCTCCGGCATCCGGCACTGGTCCACACCCACGTACACACGCGTGGCCATCGACCTGGGTGATGATGTGCAGTATGAGGCGGCGCGGGTACCCAACCCTGACCGTATCTACTTTGACCTGCACGGCACGCGGCTGCCGCCCGAGCTTGCCGGCAAAGCCTTCACCGTGAGCGATGACGGATACCTGAAACGCATCCGCGCCGCGCAATACTCCGGGGACATCTCCCGGATCGTCTTCGACGTAAGCGATGTGAAGGACTACGCGGCGTTCCTCTTGCCCAATCCTTACCGGCTGATCATCGACATCCACGGCGGCGAGAAGGCGGGTCAGGCTCCATCAGCAGCTGATGGAGATAAGCCCGCGCCGTTGACGCGCACGCAGCGGCAGACGGCGGATGCCGCGGTCAGGGAGCAGCAGGCGCCCATCGTGAGGACACCGGCCCCGGGAACGTCAACTCCCATCCCCGTTCCGGGCACCGCCGCAAGCCGCGCCGCCCCCGGCCACGATGTCGCCTCTCTGAGCTCTGCGCCAGACACGCAGCACGCCACCCTGCAACCAACGTCGCAACCTATCGCAATCATCGCGGCCGCCACTCCGGTGCAGTCCGTAAGATCCAGCAAGCGCGGCACGAAGACCGATGCCCCGGCGAGCGGGACATCGGTTCGCCCCGCGTCACCGACATCCGATGGGCAACGCACCTTGCAACGCGCGCTTGGTCTCAAGATAGGCCGCATCGTCATCGACCCCGGCCACGGCGGTCATGACAGCGGCACCATCGGCGCGGACGGCATCATGGAGAAGGATGTCGTGCTTGACGTCGCTCTGCGTCTGGGTACGCTGCTGCACGACAAGCTGGGCGCAGAGATCATCTACACCCGCTCAGATGACACGTTTATCCCACTGGAAACGCGCACCGCCATCGCCAACAAAGCGCAGGCCGACCTGTTCATCAGTGTCCACGCCAACAGTTCAGAGGACGAGACCGCGCGCGGCGTGGAAACCTATTACCTGAACTTCACCTCGCAGCCGTACGCGCTGGACGTGGCCGCGAGAGAGAACGCCGTCAGCGATCAGGGCGTGCACCAGCTTGCCGACCTGGTGAAGAAAATCACCTTGAAGGACAAGATCGACGAGTCGCGCGAGTTCGCCTCTGATGTGGAGCAGTCGCTCTACGATGGCCTGCGGCGCGGCAACGACGGCCTGAAGAATCGAGGCGTCAAGAAGGCTCCGTTTGTCGTATTGATTGGCGCTAATATGCCGTCGATCCTGACAGAAATCAGCTTTGTCACGAACAGCAAAGACGCCGCTCAATTGCGCACGCCTGAGTACCGCGAGCGCGTCGCGGAAGCAATCTACCGCGGCGTTGCCACCTACAACAGCGGCCTCTCCGGCACACGCGTCGCCACGTCGGCAAAGTCTTCGTCACCTGCCGAATAAGCCGGACCGGGCGTCGCTACCAAGCAGCGCACGGTGATAGTCTCACCCGTATATGCTTGGGATCAACGTGGTCTGTCTCTTTCTTTCGTTCCTGGCATTCTTCAGGTATGCGCCAGCCGGCGATGAGGTGCTGCAGGCCGCGCCGCCGTCCACGGTCACGATGCCAGCAGCGCCGCTGCTGCCGGACCACTTTGGCGCGTGGCAGGTTAGTGGCCCCGCTGACAACACCATTTCCCTTGCGGACGATGTTGCGAAGGAACTCATCGTCAGCCGCCGCGATGCCAAGAAGTACACGGCGGAAGGCAATACCGCGACTGTGTCCGCTGTTGAGTTCGCCGATGCAACGGGTGCTTACAGTGCGTTCACGCTGCTGCGCACGCCGGAGATGCACGCCTGCGCGGCGGAAAACAGCCTGGGCGTGGACTGCGCTGTCTCCCCCGGCAAGCTGATGTTCTGGAGCGGCGACACCGTTGTGTCGATTGCGCCCGCAGGCACCCGGCCGGTGGGTGCCGGGTCATTTGCAGCTCTGGTCAGCACGCTGCCCAAACCCACGGGAGCAAAGGGAGCGCATCCCGTTCTGCCTGCACGCCTGCCGCAAGAGGGTTTGCAAAAGGAAAGCCTGCGCTACGCCGTTGGACCTGTGACGTATGCCGCGGAGGGCGGCGAGATACCTGCATCTGTCATCGACTTCAGCAAGTCGCCTGAGATACTCACGTCTCGCTACAGCGGTCGCGCGGGGCACGGCGTTCTGACGGCGATCTTCTATCCAACGCCCGCCATCGCCGGTGATCGCATGCGCGCCATCCAGGCAGCAATCAAGGGCGGATCGCTGCCTGCCTCCTTCCGTGCGGGCGAGCCGGACGCAGCACGATCCGGCCCCATCGTGAGTGTCGCCAGCAGCGGCTTTTCCGCGCGAGAGGCAAGCGATCTTACGAAGCGCATCCACTACGAAGCTGCCATTACATGGAACAAGCCGGAAGGCTACATGGATCAGTTCAAGGTGAGCAACGCCGCCAGCGTCATGGTGCAGATCATCATCTTTGTCTTCGTTATGTGCGGCGCGGCGGTGGTGCTCGCGGTCGTGTTTGGTGGTGGCCGCGCTGCGTTTCGCGTGGCACGAGGCAAGCCAATCTCCTCAATCGACGATATGGAGATCATCAGTCTCGATCTTCGCGGCAAGCCGAAGCATGGCATCCGCTAATGGCAGAATCTGGCGGTTCTTGGAGAACATAAGGCGAAGAGAGCGCTAGCTCCGCCGCTCTCTGTCCATCCGGTAAGTTACTGCATACACGACGTTTGAGATTTGTCCTTGACACATGAGTGACCCGGCCATATGCTTTGGCCAGAAAGTTCAGATGGCTTTGCCTCCGTCCGGACTATTCTCCCTGAAAAGAAAGCCACCCTTGACGGGTGGCTTTCTTGTTCTTTAGCGCACATACCTCTTCACATCGGCACCGGCCGCATTTTGCGAACGCGCTCCCGGCAGATAGAATGGACTCTGAAGGCCGACGTAGCTCAGTTGGTAGAGCAGCTGATTCGTAATCAGCAGGTCAACGGTTCAAGTCCGTTCGTCGGCTCCATCCTTTCAATAATCACGGTTCACTGGCATACCGCGTGTGACGGAGCGGTGTACCCATGATTTCTGCTTCCAGCTTTACGGTGGGTTGTTGGGTTCTCATGCTTTGGCTGTATCGGCGGAGATCGTGCTGAAATCTAGTGCCGTACGGAACAGTCTTAAGGAAGGCGTACATGGGCAAATGAAGAGGGAGGAATTCAAAGTTCCTCCCTCGCTCTTGTGTTTGCCGAAGAAGACTACTGAAATGCCGGTTCCGGCTGGTGCTTTTCGGCGTACTCCTTGAGATGGAATAGGAGGCCGCCCCAAAGTGTGTTGCAGGTCTTGATCTTCTCGTCCGTATCTTCGAAGCCATCGTGCTCAAGATCGATCGCCGTTGCTCCCTCGCCCTTTTGTGAAAGCCGGAAGATAGCCTTCGTTCCCTTGGACTGACCGGGACCTGCGGTGCATTCCCAACCGACTTCGGTGTCCGGCTTCAGTGTGGAAACCTTCCAAGAGAACGGTCCTTCATGTTTCGAGAAAGACAGGGTGAACTCGCCATTCCACTTGCCGGGGTCGCCCTTAACATCTTTTGTGTACCAGCTCTTCAGGCCATCGACCGTCGTAATGGCTTGAAATACTTCCTTAGTGGGAGCTTCCGCGGTTACTTTATGGGTGGACTTCTTCATAGCATTTTCTCCTTTTTTGAGGTAGGTGAAGTTAGCGGCTCCTGCGAACTACGCCGGGTGAGAGATCGAAGTTGCCAAGAGACCATTGCCATTCAGTTGCCCCTGTCTGTCGTCGATCCTTTGTCTGCCTTCCGGCTTGCCAGCCCCGTTCCAGCGCGGAAACAAGTCCTGCGTGAGTTCCACCCCAAGCAGATCGAGCGCACGATTGACAGTCTGATCGATCACCTCTTGGAGCGTTGCCGGACGATGATAAAACGCCGGGACAGGAGGCATGATGATGGCACCGATCTCCGTGGCCTGGACGAGCAGGCGCAGATGTCCAAGATGCAACGGTGTCTCGCGCACCAGGAGCACAAGCGGGCGACGGTCTTTCAGCATCACATCCGCGGCACGAAGCAACAGGTTGTCGGAATAGGAGGAGGCGATGCCGGATACCGTCTTCATCGAACACGGTGCCACAATCATGGCGTTGGCTCGAAACGAGCCTGACGAGATGGAGGCGGCAATATCCGCCGGCTTGTAGTTGCTGAAAGCCAGAGCTTCCACCTGCTCCACGGACCACTCTGTCTCCAGAGGAATGGTGCGGCGCGCGGCCGGGGTCAGCACCAGGTGCGTTTCGACTCCTGCAACGCCTTGAAGAATCTCGAGCAGGCGAATGCCATAGATAGCGCCACTGGCACCTGAAATCCCGACAACAATACGTTTCTTCATCTATTCCTCGCCGCTTTGGTCCATTCCAAGAAGGTGACGGGAACGCCGTCTGGATCCTGGATCTGAAAGAGCCGCGCGCCCCACGATGTTCCCGATGGCGCGGGCGCGGGAACGGTCATCGCTTCCCAGGCAGCGTCGATACTGTCGACTTCGATCACCACATGCACCCGCAAACTTACGTCCAGCCGGAAAGGCTCACGCTCGCGCGCATTGTCGAGAATCTCCAGCCGGAGACCGCCACCAAGATCGAAGCGGCGGCCCCGGCCATTCGCCCGATCCCATTCGGCAACGACAGGAAAGCCAAGCGATCTGCCGTAAAATTCAGCGACGGTATCGAACGCGTCCGTGGCGAAGGCGATGTAGCTCATGCGAAAGCCTCCGTCGCACTGAGAGCGGACACGCCCTCTGGACAGTACGGCAGAACCTGCTGCGTAAGTAAGTCGAGATTCCGCTCCCAGGCGGCACGCTCGTCTTTGGCGTCGTAGCAGACGATGAGGAGGTGACCGAAGCCGCCAACGGCTGCGTCGAAGTCGTGTATCCGGCGGCGCACAGTCTCCGGGGAACCAACGAACCAGAGCCGGTCGCACAAGTACTCAAGATCGATTGCTTCGTCCGGCACTGCGGCATGTTCTTTGAAGAGTGGGCCCAGACCAAGCCCCAGGTACAGCGGCAAAAGGAACTCTTTCCAGCATCGGCCCATCATGCCGTCGATGGCACAGGAGCGCGCTTCGGCGTCTGTGCGCGCCACATACACATCCCGGATCACTCTCCACTGCTCCCTGTCCGCAGTTCGTCCGGCCGCCACCGCGCCAGATTCCACTGCCGCCCAGTGCGCCGCCGTTACCGCCGGATCGGGGCTGATGCTCAGGCTTACCGGCAGATAGCCTTCCGCGCCTGCCAGCTTGTGGTTCGCCGAGCCAGGCGTGAGCGCCGCAATCGCAATGGGCGGGTGAGGACGCTGGTACGGCTGCATGTGATAGCCGAGGTTCTCAAATGCTGAGCCGGTTCGACCCGTGCTCCAGAACTCTCCCTGGAAGTCGTGAGCACCGTTATTCCAGAGTGCCGTCATGATTTTTAGAGCTTCAAAGGTCATGCGGCGGTTGCGGCCACCGCCCGTATCCAGACCGAAGATCTGATGATCGGTGGGCAGCGCACTGATACCGACCCCCAGGTTGTAGCGGCCCTTCGCCAGGTGATCGAGATAAGCCACCCGATGAGCAAGCTCGATAGGGTGATGATACGGAAGCAGGTGTCCAAGTGACCCTAATCTTATGTTCGTGGTGCGCTGTAATGCCTGCGCGATCAGGAGATCGGGCGCGGGACATGGCTCCCACGAGGAGGTGAAATGTTCGCCAATCCAAGCTTCCTGGAACCCGAAGGAGTCGAGACGTTCCAACTCCTCCACGTCCAGGGCTTGTCCCTCGCTTAGGCTCCGCTCCGGCGGATGCGAAGGCATAAGAAATGCACCAAGCTTCATCACGAACCCTTACGCCTGCGGCTGCTGGTTGGAGTACACGAAGTCCTTATCGGAGAAAACGTACGGGTAATTCGGCCGTTCGTCAGCCATGCGGCCAAGCCTGGGACGGAGTTGGCCGAACGCACGATAAAGCGACCGGTAGTTCTGGCTGCCGAAGGCGGTCAGAATCTCATTCCAACTCCGCGGCTTCTCTCGAATCATCTTCTCCATCTCCTTCGCGATCTCGTCATCGCTCATCTGCTTCGCTGTGGCATCCACCTTCAGCGGTTCCGCGACGACCGCAGCCTTGTAGGAGAACGGATCGACATGGCCCACCAGCGGAATCGTGCAGTCGAATCCAACCTTGGTCACGTCGTTGGGGGGATGATCCGCGTTGAGGCTGGGATCGAGTGGGAGCATGTTCTGACCCGGCATCACGACGATTCCTGTCGCGGGATTGAACCTCCAAGCCTGTGCCCACTTCACACGCTCGTCGTTGTAAATGTCGATGTCCTCGTCAAACACGTAGGCTGTCTTCGGCATCCACTGCCGCGAGCCGGTCAACATAATCCCAAGCGCCTGCTTTGCGTCACCGCCTGAGCGGGTTTTAATGCAGCAATAACCGATGTTGGAACACCCACCTTCAGGAAGATAGACATTCTGGACCATGATGCCCGCCTTGTAGAGTGCGTTGTAAAGATCGCCTTCGATCGCGGGCATGAACGCAAACATATCCGTGCGCCCCGGGTGCAATCCGCCGATTGTAGCGTACTGGTAGATTGCATCCTTGCGGTACGTGATGCAATCCACCACGAAGCGATTGTTGTGCGGGAGGCCTCCGCCGTACGTGCCGGTGTATTCGCCATATGGGCCTTCGTCGTGAACCCAACCTTCTGAGGTGATAATCCGGCCTTCCAGAACAATCTCGGCGTTCGCCGGGATCGGCAGGTCGTTGGTGACACCTTTGACCAGCTTCGCGGGCTCACCATAGTAGCCGCCGAGAACCTTCCAGTCGTCGCTGTCGGGATTGCTCATCATCGATGCAATCTTGTCGAGTGTCGGTCCGCCGATCAACACCGTGATCGGCATGTCCTTGCCCTTGGCCGCATAGTCTTCCGCCGCAATGCGCGCGCGATGCGTCGCATTCCGCATGTCGATGTTGGTTTCGTTCTTCGAACGGTACATGAACCGGTAAATACCCTGATCGATGTCGCCCGTCTCCGGGTTGCGGCTCACCACGTTGGTGTCGTTCAGGTAAGCGTTTCCATCCTTCGGATGATATTGAAAAAGTGGAAACATCGTGAGATCGACATCGTCGCCTTTGACGATGACATCGCGGCAAGGCGCGGAGTCGACCATCACGGGATCAAAGCTCTTCTTGAATCGTTCGGCAATCTCCAGGCCGACCTTCTTGGGGTCACAGTCTAGCGCGAGGGCATACTGCGCTCGTACGCCGTAGCCGTTGGCGTAGAACGGAAACGGGGAGTCCTTCACCTTCTCCACCAGAACCGCCTGGTCCGGGTTGTTCTCCATAATCATGGGCAGTTCATCCACCCGCTTCTCATCCTTGATTCGGATGACCAGACCGGCCTTCTCCAGGTCGGCAATGTTCTCACGTAAACTCTGCTGTGGCATGGACGTCCCCTCGATTCTTTTATCAAGCGCTTTCAATAACTGACCGCAACCAGCACGGGCGTTAGCGGTGTTTCTAACCGCTCTACAAATTCCACGGCAGAACGTTCCACTGACTTGTAGATATTCGCTCAAAATCCAGTCTCTTTGTTTGCAAGTTCCAGTTGCCGTAAGTGCAAAGGGCACCGGTGTACGCTGCTCCACGAAGACTCAAGCGGCAGACGCTTCTTGTGCTAGCCCGCAGCCATGTAATAGCTCGCCGGACTAGCCAGAAAAGGCGCAACACGAAGTATTACGCCGGACTCAAAAGATTATATGATTTACAGGCAACCGCCACGATACAAGCGCCATACCGAGTTGGCGCTTGGAAGATGCACGTGAGCTATGACTATTGATCTTGGGCACCGTTTGCCAGCAGGGTGCAAGCATTGTGGTCAGTGGCATCTTTTAACGTGCTAGATCTGATCCGTCACCTATATTGGCTCACGGCTTACACTAACTCAGTAACTGGGACACACAACACAGTTCCCTGCTTCACAGCGCAAGGACAACCTCGCTGAGTTCGCGTTGAACTCTCTTCGTAAACACGAAGTGCTGTAAGTAGCCTGAGTCCGAGCCGTTCACGAAACTCTTCGCAATTGTGCGCGGGGGTGACAGGCTACTTAATGCGCATGAGCCTCAGTCTTCAGCTTTGCGAGATCGGCCGGGGCGAAATACCTGCTACCGGCCACAACGCCGGTGATGTGCCATGCGCCAAGACATCGGCGCGGATAGCGGCGGCGTCAGTGGAACAGTCCAGCACCAATCCAAGTCCGGCACCAAGGTGGTCCATGGAGGGTATACCGTGATTGCTGGCGTCTTCGGCGCTGACATTCTGGGGCAGGTGCTCTTCCACGTCCTCAAAGACGATTTCTGGTGCGACCAGTTTCCCCGCGGCGGCGTCTGCGTTGAATTGCGCGGCGGTCTGCTTGTTGGCCGGCGTGGGCGTCTCTTCGCGCACCGTTCTTGCCCTTGGCGACCAGCACAGGCGGCACGAACGGCGTGTCCTGGGCAAAATTGGTGATGTGCATGTCCGCGTAGCCGGGAACAACATACCGCCCGGCTGCACGAACCACGCGAGCGCCTGCCAGAACCTTTGCGTTGGCGGGCGTGATGGCCGCGATCTTGTCGCCCTCGATTATCGAGCGGTGCGGTGCAAGCGCCCCGGTTCCCGTATCCACCACAGTCACATCCTGCAGAACAACGCGGCCGAGCCCCGGTGCTGCAGGTGCGTTTGTTGACTCGGAGTTGCCCAGAAACTTGGACCACGAGTAGTTGGCCAGCAACGTGCCGCCGGAGCGGAAACGCTTGTTGGCGGTCACCTGCAGCGAGTTGTAACAGGTGTCGCCCACATAACCGGTCGCTGAGAATATCTCGGAATTGGAGCACTTGCGAAAACTCCCATCACAGCCCAGCTTACGAACGACTGTGCGGCCGGCCCAAGAAGTGGTCCGTGTGTTCCCCTTCGCATAAGATCTAGCCTTCCGTGGGTCGCCAAAGGCCCGCGAAGCCCAGCTGGTTGCCGTTGGCCTTTGATTCAAGGCCGAAGGCCTGTAGAAGTCTTCCGCCACGCTCATCTTGGGCATGGTGAGGCTGAAGTGGTCAGCGAGTGAACACCCAGTTCGCCTGCGCGTTTGGGGGCCGGGGTAAAGCTGCGAATCATGGTCATAAGGGCACCCTCGCACGGCGCTAGCTTGCGGTGGACATTGCGGGCTGTTGTGCGATGCGGTTTGTGAGGATGCCGATGCCCTCGATCTCCACTTCACAACGGTCGCCAGGCTTCATGAACACTTTGGGATTGCGCGCCACGCCCACGCCGCTGGGGGTGCCAGTGACGATCACGTCGCCTGGCTTAAGCAGCATCACGTCACTCAGCAGTGAAACCAGCGTGGCCACGTCAAAAATCATGTCGGCTGTGGATGCGCTCTGCATCACCTCTCCGTTAAGCCGCGTGGTGAGCTGGAGACCGATGGCACCGGCCGGCAGCTCATCCGCGGTCACGAATACCGGGCCAAACGCACCGGTGGCGTCAAAGTTCTTGCCGATGGTCCACTGCGCTGACTTGAACTGGTAATCGCGCACCGAGGCGTCGTTGAAGATAGAGTAGCCCGCCACATGCTCCAGTGCGCGATCGCGAGGGATATTGCGCCCTGGCTTGCCGATGACCGCAGCCAACTCGCCTTCGTAGTCCAGATCGTTCGACACCGCGGGACGGAGAATGGGCGCATTGTGGCCGATCAGGCTGGAAGAAAAGCGTCCGAAAAGGGCCGGGTAGGCCGGTGCCTGGAAGCCGCTTTCCGCTGCGTGGTCGCGGTAGTTAAGGCCAACGCAGATAATCTTCTCCGGGGAAGGAAACGGCGGCAGGAAGTCGATCGCACCCTGATCGACCGGCTTGCCGTTTAGCAGATGGCTTCCTGCCTGCATCAGCGCACTTTCGCCGTTCAGGAGTAGCTCCCTTAGCGAAGGCGTGCTGCTCCCGGCACTGCCGTAAAGCACCCCGTCCCTGAGAACGCCAAGGCTGGGCGCAGCTGCACCGCCGGCCTGTGGTTGGCGCTCCTGATATGAAACAAATTGCACGTTCCGCTCCTACGTCATCTACGCAATCGGCTGGCTGCTTGTCTCTAATGTCGCCAGGGAAGGCGAATTTGGTCCGAAAGCCGAACACGTTCGCAAAAGAGTGCGCCGCGCGCCTGTCGCTTGTCAAGCATGGAGTGCGCCGCGAACCCACGACCTGCGGCCCTGGGACGCTAGCTACTCCGCGCCGGGTCGTCGCCCTCTTACGAGCGCATCGGCGGTATTGGCTTCGTGGCATCCGAGACCCTCCACGACCACCCGCAGCAGGCGCTCGAAGTGGCGCTGGCCCACCCGCCACTCCGGTTTGCCCCGCAAAGGCCAGCCACGAGCGCAGCGCACCAGAGAAAGTAAAGAATATCTGCAAGGCGATGGTCGCCCGGCTCTTGAGCGCAGCGAATTTCGCCATTCTTTTGCGCGGCTAGGACGATTCCGGCGACACCGTCGATCAGCCGATTGCGGATCGCCCGGCAGCGCTCAGATGCAGCCCTGGTGACTGCAACAGGATCTCGCTCAACAGGATGCGCGCCAGGGTTGGTTCGCTGGCAAACAGGCGGTGATGGGGCTCCGTGACCGGCAGAATGCGCGCTGAAAAACTCTGCCACGGGCGCGGTGCCGCCAGGGCCTTGCCGGTAAGCTCATCCATCTCCTCGTTGAAGATCAGGTAGATCAGATCGCGCTTGTCGTTGACGTAATTCAACAGCGTGCTCAACCCCAGGCCTGCGGCAGTGGCGATGTGGCGCAGGGTCGTCGCATCCTGGCGTACCTTCAGACTGCCATTGGCATGACGGTGGACCTCGGGATGCCGGACGCTCGCGGCCTGAGATTGAGGCGCTCCATGAGCGTGGCCGGCAATGGCTTGCCGGCGCGGGCATCGACGCGATCCTGCCCCTTCGACAAGCAACGTTCTGAGTCAAGGTTCACGTGCGTTTGCCGGCTCCATCCCTCTGTGGAGGCAAGTCCCGTGCTCGGTTTTCAGCCAGTATTACGTAATCCTGCGGAGATGCCGTTGATGGTCGCGGTGATGGCACGGTTCAGGGCGATCTCTACTTTGGGATCGGCGGACGTACGCTTGCGGCGAAGGAGTTCCACCTGAATCCAGCTCATGGGATCGACGTAGGGGTTGCGCAGCCGGATGGAGCGCGCGAGCACGGAGTTGCCCTCCAGCAGATCCGCCTGTTGTGTCACGCGCACAACCATGGACCGCGTGCGTTCGAACTCATCCTTCAACATGCGGTACACGCGAGTGCGCAGCGCCTCATCGCCCACCAGTGACGCATAAAGCTGCGCAATGCCGAAGTCGCTCTTGGCAAGCGCGGATTCAATGTTGCGTACCATGTCCAGGAACAGCGGGAAGTCGCGCGCCATGCGTTGCATCTGCTCCATTCCGTTCGTGTGTTCCTGCGTAAACCGCTCCATCGCCGTGCCAACGCCATACCATGCTGCGATGCTGTGCCGGGACTGCATCCATCCGAAGACCCACGGGATTGCGCGGAGGTCACCGAGTGAGCGTTTGCCGCCGCGCTTGGCCGGGCGCGAGCCAATCTTGGCGTGCTCCAGTTCGGCAACTGGTGTGGCTTGCTGGAAGTAGTCGAACGCGTCTGGATTGTCGTGGATATCTACGCGGTAGCGTTCAAGCGACCACGCGGCTAACTCGTCCATAGCCGCTTCCCACGGGGGATCAATCGCTCCCGTCAGGTGCGTGCTGCAACCCGCGCAGGCACGCAGGTCGGGCCGGGCGATGGAATCCAGCGAGGCGGCGATCATCAGCTCCAGGCTGCGCTCCGCCAGCACCACCTCGCTGTATTTGAAGTTGAGGACTTCACCCTGCTCCGTGATGCGCAGCGTGCCCGTAAAGCTGTCCAACGGCTGCGCGTAGATCGCGCGGTGCGTGGGTCCGCCACCACGCCCCACGGTACCTCCGCGGCCATGAAAGAGACGCAGGTGGACGTTGCACTCCCGCGCCACCTGGTGCAGTGCGCGATGCGCCTTCCATATCTCCCACGTGGACGCAATCATGCCGCCATCCTTGTTGGAGTCGGAGTAACCGAGCATCACCTCCTGCTGCCTGCCCCAGCTGTCCAGCAGCGGCTGATACGCCGGGGAGGTCCACATCTCCCGGCAAATCGCTGGCGCATTCTGCAAGTCTTCGATGGACTCGAACAACGGGGCGATGAGCAGGCCGGGGTCATGCTCCGTACGCTCAGCAGTCACGCCGCCAATGCGTGCCAGCCACAGCGTGCGCAGAACGTCCTCAACACCCGTCGCGCCGGAGATGACGTACTGGCGGATGCTTGCCGGATCGCCGGACCGCTTGATGGTGGCGACGGTGCGGAAGGTCTCGATCACCTCCGCCGTCATGGCTGATGGTGGTGAAGCAAGTGAACCATCGTCGCGCCACGCGCCCATCTCCTGCACTGCGGCAGCGTGAATGTTGGCGTGCTGGCGGATGTCCAATGTTTGCAGATGGAGGCCGTAGGTTTTCACCTCGAGGATGAGCGGGTCGATGATGTGTTCCGCGATGCGTTCCCCGCGATTGCTCATCAGTGAGTCGCGGATGAGTTGGAGATCATGCAGCATCTCCTCCGCGGTACGGTAGGGCGGAGGGGAGTCCTTTTCGGCCCAATGCCGCATCACCTCTGGCGTGCCGCCCAGCCGCAGCTCCATGCACGTCAGCATCACGCGAATCTGCTCGCACAGAAAACGTTCACGCAGGGCAGGTCCGGCAAGCGGCATCTGCGCGAGATACCTATCGATGGCGGCGGCGAGTTCGCTGGTAACGGGTGCTTGTTGCGTGGAGGACGAGATCTGCGCCGATGCCTGGTCCAGCCGCTCGCGATAGTGCGCGTACAGCATATCGCGCGCCATGGCCAGAGCCTCGCGCGTGACCTCCGGCGTGACAAAGGGATTGCCATCGCGGTCGCCGCCAATCCATGATCCAAAGGTGACGAGCGTGGGCAGATCGGGCAGCGCGAGATCGAGGCTGTACTCCTTGCGAAGCGCATTCGCCACCTCGGCGTACAGCGCGGGCAGCGTTGCAAAGATGGAATCGGTGAAATAATCCAGACCCATGCGGATTTCGTCGGTCACCGCCGGGCGTTGCAGGCGCACATCATCGGTCTGCCACAGGCCGGTGATCTCCGTCAGGAGGTCGCTCTGCAACTCCGCGGCCTCATCGCTCGTGACGGGGATGCGGTCGAGCTCCTCCAGAAGAAGCGCGATGCGCCGGCGTTTGCTGATGACGGAACGCCGCGCCACCTCCGTTGGATGTGCTGTGAACACGGGTGTCACGCAGACCGTCCGCAGAAGGGCCATTGCCTCTTCAGCCGTGTATCCTGCCAGGCGCATGCGTCGCAGCGTGCCCTGCAGACTGCCACGTTGCGGTTCGGCTTCCGTGCGAAGGCTGAGCGCCAATCTGCGGCGCTTGCGATGATTCGTTTCCGCAAGATTGATCAGTTCAAAGTAAAAGCCGAAGGCGCGCGCAAGTTGATAGGCGCGATCCACGGTGAGCGTATGCACCAGCAGCAGCGCCTGCTGCAGCGCGCTGGCCGCGCGTGCGGTGTCTCCCTCGAACTCGGCCTGGCGGCGCTCCGAGGCAAGGCGGCGGAGAGTCTCAACCTGTTCGAAAAGATCGTCGCCCACCTGCTCGCGCAAAACTTCGCCAAGCAGCATGCCAAGCGACCGGACATCGCGGCGCAGCGGAGCTTCTTTCAACTCCGGCTCACGGGCCTGCAGTTCGGCAAGCCGTTGTGCCCAGTCCGTGGATTGCCAGAGACTTGCCATGCCTGAATTATGCCTGAGCGCGTTGCTTCCGAGGCGAAGGGTTAATCATGGCCAGCGAAAGCGGGGAACGCGAAGGTACGCCAAGGCAGGCGCAAAGAACGCAAAGGGTACTTAGATCGTTGCGTCCGTTGCGTAACCGTGGCGTCCTTCGCGTTCCCGCCTTTACACAACATCCAGTTGCTGGGACTGTCTGGAAAGAGACGCCGGTGATCCCGGTTGAGGCTTGAGGGTGAGCGCGATGACCAACGTGGTCAACGCGATGATTGCCAAAATGTAGATGCTGCCCTCTGGCCCAGTGAGTCCGCCGCTGAGCAGAAGCCCGCCTTGCGGATACGTGGCTTCAAGGTGATGCTGCACCATCTGGCCGCTATCAGCGACGCCATACACGAAGGACTGCGCCCAGTCCCACGCGGCGTGCCAGCCAATCGCCCACCACAGCGAGCCAGTGCGCCACAAACTGAAGCAGAACACCAGGCCGATCAGTCCCGCCGACCAGAGACCCACTGGTGATTCGCCGGAGTTGTTCTTGTGTCCAAAGCCGAAGATGAACGACATGATCAGCGCGGCACACCAGAAGCCGGCGATCCGGCGCGTCCGCTCGCTGAGGTGCAATGCCCTGCCAATCCCGGCGATGCCACGCGTGAGGGTGTACTGGATGTATCCGCGGGTCGTGAACTCCTCAAACAGGCCGACTCCCAGAAAGCCGATTGCCCAAAGAAAGCCCCAGTGCAACATCGCGGCACCGTGCAGCATGGCACCCGTGAACACTAGTACACCCGAAAGCTTGAGCAGGAGGATCAGAAGGGAGAGCAGCGCAACACCCCACATGCAGCCCACCACGAACTGCAGCACCCGGTCGCGCCGAAGTAGGCCAATCCCATACCGCGCAAAGCTCCGCTTCTCGATCAGCGAAACGAGAAACGCCGCGAGTGCCAGCAGCGCAAAGTTGCCCCACTCCACCGGCAACATGAACTTCAACGGCACTTCAGAACCGGGAGCGGGGTTCTTCGGCTTGCCAAGGAAGTGCACAAGCACGTGCTGTGCTGCCCAGCCCAGCACAAACACGAGCAGCGCAAAGAGCAGTAACGACCAGCCCGCGCGCAACCCGTCCGCGCCGAAGAAGATGTACCGCAGCGTTGACGGTTTAGATGAGCGAAACGCATTGTCATCCTGCGGCGGCGGGTACCAGGCTGGCTCGCCCTGTGTAGCAATGGGCGTGGCTTGCGGCGTGATCTCGTCTGACATCGTTACTTCACCTTACGCTTGAAACCTACATGTGGTTCCAGAGGCTTGAGCAGATGAATGCAATCAATGCCTCGGAAGCGCGGGTACAGCGTTCAAGAAGGCCGACATGCCTGTCGGCCCTCTTGAACGCCTAGCTTGGAAGAGATCGACTCTTCATATCAGCGATTGCGTCAAGTAGTTGAACGGTGTCATTGACATCCAGCGTATCGCCCTTGTAGCGCAAAACGAGTAGGCCTTGCAGATTGCTAGGGAGTTCAACCCCATCCTTAACAACAAGGATGAATCTGGAACCGAATAGGGCCATGGCAGCGCCTATTTCGATCAGAACGTTACTGTTTATTACTGCTTGCTCTTTGCCTTCGTAGTCTGCTGATCGCTCGTTTTCCACGTGAATGATTGCTGCTCCACACGACCGCATTTCTTCCATGACCTTTGTGGGCACCGGTTGTGAGACAGTCTGAGAGTGAACCGAAACGAAGGCGTCTAGATCACCGAATTTCAACAGCTTCTCAATTGGATCAATTAGGGCTCTGTTCTTCCCATGAGTTATAAATACCTTTTTCGCGCGCAATTTTGCTGTATCACTGCGACTGTCACTTTGATTCGCAGCGTTCTCATTTTGAAGAGTCTTGGTGGTCGACTCGATGGTTGTCTGCATCTGATCGACGTCCTCAACGTCAGGGACTCTCAAAGGCGAATCGGCTCGGGAGAGACCCTTAAGATCGACGAACATCCTTTCGTTGATGTGGCGAAGTAGGCCTACTGCTTTAGCGTTGTCTACGATCATGGAAGCTGCGTCTTTGGTTCGGTCTGCTGGAACCCCCATTGTGTGCAAGACGTTCTGCATGATGTCCATTTTGGGTAGGGCAGAACCGTCATACTTTTTCAAGAATTCTCCAACTATCCGTGGCATCAGCACAGCTTCGCGCCTTGCACGATCGTCGTCACCGTCCTCAGACAGAGGGCGGACTATTCTCAAGGCCAATGGCGTTAGGCTTATCTGACTCGCAGAATACCCCGCATCTGTTAGCCCGTAAGCCACAGATGCACCCGTCAACATGCGGAAACCACCAGTTGTCGGAATCAGGTTCAGAGCACTGGCTATGTCTAGCGGACTTGCTGGTCTGAAAGCGTAATTGTCCGCGATTGCTCGTGCGATTGCGAGAGTTTTTTCGAGCGTGTATGCGGGAATATCTGTCTGGTTAAGCCTTGTTCTTTGCTCCGCCTTGATCGTATGCACCGCTTCTTTGCTCTTCATATCCTGTGGCATGGCTTGTCCTATCGTCGTTAGCTGTGAAGTTGACAACCAGTACGGTTCTGCCCAGAATGAAAAAGCAGGCCGAATGGTCAGCGTCAGCGTGGGCCGCCTTACTTTCGAAGGGAGGGCGGCACACGCTTTTGTTTGCTTCTGAAAGAATAAACCCGCCAGTCCGCATACTGTCAAGGATTCGTGTGCCTCTTCTAACGTGACTGCACAATCTCGTGTGCTTTAGAGCGGCAAGGTCCTCGCCTTAGAAGTATTTCAGCGGTCCGCTTGACAAAAGAACAGAAGATTTTCACCACCTTACTCCTGCTCTTGCGAGGTAAACTCACTGCAATGAACGGCATACTCAGCAAAGAAGCGCGGTGGGAAACTTTGTTGGAGGTTTTTCATGGCCGTTCACTCGCTAAGCAGACTCGTCCTAAGCTTATGTTTAAAGACAAGTTAATCGCGTCTTGAGACAGATCAGGGACTTTTTTCCACATTGGAGTCACGTTTTACACAAGTGGCCGAAGCGACGGCTGAATTCCCGGGAAAACATCGAAGATGTCTGTCCGAAGATCCGGCTGCTAAACCAACGCACCCTGTTCGTCGAGTTGGGTGGAGAGGTCTTCCCACTCGGCCATTAGGGATTGGTGATCGCGGCGTAGCGTGGCCAGTTCCGCGGTCTGCCGCTGGCTCTCTTCGGCGGAGGTGAAGTTGCCCATCGCCGTCTCCAGCGCGGCCATGCGGTCTTCCATGCGGGGCATCTCGTCTTCGGCGTAGCGGATGCGCTCCTGCATCTGCTTCAGCTTGATGGGGTTGACCTTCTTCACGTTGACGGCTGCGGGCACGGTGACCGCAGAGATAACCGCTGGCGGAGCTTCGACTACTGGAACATGCGCGCGCTGCATCTCCATCGCGGCGGCCTGCACGGCTTCCGGACCGCCGTTCTTGCGCCATAGATAGTCCTCGTAGTTACCGGGGAAGACCTGCACGCCGCCGTGCTCGCACTCAAAGACGCGCGTGGCCAGTCCGTCAATGAAGTAGCGGTCGTGCGAGACGAAGAGCACTGTGCCGGTGAAGGCTCTGATGGCCTCCAGCAGCACGTCTTTCGCGCGCAGATCGAGGTGGTTCGTCGGCTCGTCCAGCAGGATGAAGTTGGCGGGCGAGACCAGCATCCGCGCCAGCGCGTAGCGGTTGCGCTCCCCGCCGGAGAGCACGCCCAGCTTCTTGAAGACATCGTCGCCCGCGAAGAGAAACGCGCCGAGGAGATTGCGCAGCTCCACGGTGGTCACCTTCGGCGCGGCGCTGCTGATGTCTTCCAGCATCTGTGCATCCGGGTCCAGCACCTTGTACTGATCCTGCGCAAAGTAGTCGGCCAGAACGTTGTGGCCGTAGCGGACGGTGCCCTCGGTGGGCGCTTCCATCTGGCTCAACATGCGGATCAGCGTGGATTTGCCCGCGCCGTTCGGACCGACGAGCGCGATGCGGTCACCACGCTCGATGGTGAAGTTCACGTTCTTAAGTATCTGCTTTGGTTCATAACGCTTGGCCAGCCCGGTCACTTCACAGACAAGACGTCCGCTCGCTGGCGGCTGCGGGAAGCTGAAGTGGATTGTCTCCTCGTCTTCCGGCACTTCGATGCGCTCGATCTTTTCCAGTTCCTTGATGCGGCTCTGCACCTGCTTGGCTTTGGTGGCCTGATAGCGGAAGCGGTTAATAAACGCCTCAAGCTGCTCGATGCGGTCGCGCTGGCTGGCGTAGTCCTTGGCCAGCTGGTCGCGCCGCTCCGTCTTCTGCTTGACGTACTTCTCATAGCCACCGGTGTAGAACCACACGCGCTTGTTCCAAACCTCGGTGATCTTGCTGACCGTCACGTCGAGGAAGTAGCGGTCGTGCGAGATGAGGATGAACGCACGCGGATAACTGCGCAGATATTCTTCTAGCCAATTGCGCGTTTCCAAGTCCAGGTGGTTGGTCGGTTCGTCCAGCAGGAGCAGCGATGGCTTCTCCAACAGCAGCTTGGCCAGCGCGATGCGCATCTGCCATCCGCCACTGAACTCGCTGGTGTCGCGGGTCCAGTCTTCCTTGCTGAATCCAAGGCCGCCCAGCACCGCGCCCACCTGCGCGTCCAGGTTGTAGAGGTCGTGCGCCTGCAGTGTCTCGCTGACGATGCTGAAGCGGTCAGCGATGGCGTCGTACTCCGGCGTGCCGAACTCGTAGTGGGTGAACTTGTCGCTGAGCTCTTCCATCTCGCGTTCCATGGCCTGCGCGGCGCTGAAGACGGAAAGGCACTCGTCAAAGACGGTGCGGCCGCGCATGATCAGGCCATCCTGCGGCAGATAGCCGATGGTCAGCCCCTTGCTGCGGTTGAGCTGGCCAGCGTCCAGCTGCTCCACGCCCGCCAACACCTTCAGCAGCGTGCTTTTGCCGGTCCCGTTGCCGCCCACCAGGCCGGTGCGCTCCTCCGGCGTAATCAGCCAGTTGGCACCCTCAAAGAGCAGTTTGTGTCCAAAGCGCTTGGCTCCATCAGCAAGGTGCAGCATTTATGTATTTTCGCAGATAGAGGCGCGCATCCGCTCCGCATTTAACCTGCTAGCTAGGGATGCGCCCACGGACGCTCCATCACAGCCCAATGCCATGTCTTAGCACTACAAGGTGCACACAACGGCGCTCTTGGTACTAAGCTGACTTAACCGGAGACTTCTGGATGGAATGGGGTCAAGAGGAGGAGGTCGCCAGGTGTTCATCCGTGTTCTTTTGTTGGGTTTGCTCCTAGGCGTCTGCACCGTTGTTCAAGGCGAACAGTCGAATCGCGTTGACATATTGCTTGACACTTCAGAGGTCGAGCAATCGCTCGTCATCCTGAAGAAAGAGGCCCATCATCAGACCATCACGGCTGAGGATTGGAGAAGTCTCTTTGCCGCGACACCATACAAATGGCTAAAGGATAGGGAAAAGAGCATAGGCAGGCCATTCACGGATGCCAGCTTCCAGGCATTCCTCGCCTCACCCGAAGCCTTGGCGCGGATGCCCGATTGGATTGACGAGTTAGAGGATGTGAAAAGATCTGATCTGTCGATGATCGGAACTAACGATCTAGCTTGGCTGCCACAGGGTGCGAGCATCCGCGCTCGGGTTTTTCCTGAAATCAAGCCTTTGCCGAACAGCTTCGTTTGGGCAGAACCTGACAACTCGCCCGCAATCTTCCTTTCTTTGCAGAAGCAATCGACTGCCCAATTCGAAAATACGGTTGCACACGAATGCCACCACATCGGCCTGGCCAGTCTTGAGTCGCAGCAAGACGCGCTGCAGAAAGGACTATCTATTGAACAAAAAGCCGCGTTTGAGTGGCTTGGAGGCTTTGGAGAAGGCGAGGCAATGCTTGCGGCAGCGGGCTCTGTAAACCGACATCCTCACTGGGAGGACAACGCAGTCGCACGAGCCCGCTGGGATAGTGACATGGACAACTTCAACACCGACCTACAGAGCGTTCAGCAATTCGTCACTGACATTATCGATGGCAAGCTCAAGACCCAGGATGACATGCAGAAGCGTGCCGCCCCATTCTGGGGTTATCAGGGGGCTTGGTACACGGTGGGATACGAGATGGCAGTGCTAGTTGAGCTCCGCTTCGGTAGAGAGACACTGATGGACTGCTTACTTGATCCAAGACTCCTCATCGTCAAATACGACGAGATTGCGCGAGATGCAAATCATCAAGGCGCACACCTTGCGACATGGTCACCAAATCTGATTGCTCGTCTCGGTACGACGCCCACAAATAATTAAGATCGATAGCTCGCATTGTAGGAAGTAAGTGAGTTCAGCAACGCTGCGGACCGACACGTTAGGGTAAGAGCATGATCTATTCTCGCCGCTGCTTTGCCGCTCTAACGCTTGCCACTGCTGCCCGTGCGCAGACGCTGGCGCATCCCGGATGGCGCGGGAATGGCATTGCGGCGGAGGCGTGGTGGAAGCATACGGCCATCGTGCGCTTGCCGCCGGAGACGACGTTTGCGCAAGCCGGTGCTGCAATGGATGCGATGAGCCAGGCCGGTATGGATACACTGCTGCTGCCCGACCTGCAGCCTGCGCCGGGCGCGGCCTTGCCGTTCGATGAGCGCTTTGGGTCAGAGGATGATCTGGATGCGCTGCTGGGCGAGGCGTCAGCGCGGCGGATGCATGTGCTGCTCTCCGCGCCGCTGCTGCGGCTTGGCGGCAACAGCGGCGAAGTCCGTTTCTGGCTGACGCGCGGCATCGCCGGGTTCGATGTAGGCCCGGTGCGTCCGGCGGACGCGGATACGTTGTATCTGTTGCGCGGAGCGATGGATCGCTTCCCGGTTCAGCGATTGCTTCTGGTACCTGGCGTGAACGCTTGGCGTCGAATTCAGGGTGGTCCAACGTTGCCCGTCGTCTCTCCTGGCACGGTACTTTCTGGTACTCCGCAGGTCGTAGACCTTGGCAGCGGACCCCTTCCGTCCAACCTGCCAGGCAGCGTGATCCCCATGCTGGATGCTGCTTCGATTGAGGCGGATGCCGGACGTGAGCAGGTGCGGCGGCTGCTCGCCGCGCGAGTCTCTCCTGTTAGGGCGCGGCGGGATAGGTAGCGCTCAAAACGCACCTTAGCTTCGCGAAGGTGGGGCACCCGGTGGTGTGGGATAGTTTGCGTGGACATCGTCGAAAATGGTGTCCCACTGGCACGTCAACGCGTACTCACGCGCCGCTCTGCCCATCGTTCGCAGGCCGGCTTCGTCACGGACCAAATCGCAGATCACGGCAGGCAGTTCTCCTGCAGGGCGGACAATGCCGGTGACACCATCCTCTACGATGAACTTCGGTCCGCCGCCTATGGTCACGGCACAGGGGACGCCGCTGGCCATCGCCTCCAGCACCACGTTGCCAAAGGTGTCGGTCTCAGACGGAAAGACGAAGAGATCCATGTCAGCATAGCTTTGCGCCAGGGCTTCGCCGCGTTGCACGCCCATGAAGTACGCGCCCTGCAATTGCTGGCGCAGGCGCGCTTCCTCATCGCCATGTCCAACAATCAGGAAGCACGCATTTGCCACACCCGCAGCCTGCAGCGCATGTTCGATCCGCGGCAGAAGAGCGACGTTCTTCTCTACCGACAGCCGACCAACATAGCCAAGCACAATCGTGTCATCGCCGCCGGTGCGCGTACGCTTCGCGGGCGAGAACAAGGCAGCGTCCACACCTCGTTGCATCACGTGGCACGCCCGGCCTGTCTTGCGCCGGAGGAGGTCGCACAACTCCTCGTTGGGCGCATAAATAACCCGCGCCAAACGGTAAAACCGAGCTGTCGCGCTCAGCGCAGCCGCTTCGATCCAGCGGGCTGATGCGGGGATCAGCCGCCCCAGCCACGCCGCACGCCACGCCGCGTACTCATGCACGTTGGTGTGCCAGCTGGCCGCCAACGGCACGCCTAGCCGCCACGCAAAGTACGCGCCCAGGATTCCGAGCTCACTCGGCCCGGTGATGTGGATTACATCAGGCCGGAAGCTGCGCAGCGTCCCCTCAACCGTGCGGAGATAGCGCGCGAACGCCGGGTCAAAGCTCAGGTCCTTCTCCATGGGGATGCTGGCGCGGCTGCGGGGCAAGTCCAGCGCCCACAGGTGGCCGGCCGTTTCCAGTTTCGGCCGGCCGCGAACACCGGGCTGCGCGGCACGCACGCACAGAAATGGCAGATCGTGCCGTTGCGCATACGCGACGAAGTTGCGGGCCGTGTGCGCGACACCATTCACCTCGTGAAATGAATCCGGGAAGAACGCGACGCGCATAGCCGTCACGGTAGCATGAACCTGGACGCGCACGATGCCAAAGGCACCCGCACTCTCGCTTTCTGAAGCGCTCGGCACCATGCCGCGGCATCCGGTGAGGCTTGCCCGTGATTGGAACTGGAAGGCAGCGCTCTTCTCCCCGATTCTGCGCGGCATCCTCTTCTTCGCGCCAATTCTCACGCGGGCTGCGCCGCTGCGGCGAAGGCAATGCTTGTAGAACTTGCCTTCGCTACCCTTGCCGCCGGGCTTGCCGGAGCGGTGACGCAGCGGCTGCGCCATGCCGTTCCTCTCGGGGCTACGGCAGCGGTGGTGTGGCTGGCCATACCCGCGCTCATGCTGGCGGCGCAAGCTGCCGTCCATCACGCGCTGCATACACCACACCTGCGCACCGGACTGATCGTATCGTTCCTGTTTGCAGCTTGTGCCAGCGGCTTCACGTGGTTTGCCATGCGCCACGGAATCTTCGTCACCGGCGAAGGTCGCTCGTTTACAAGCGATCTGCTCCTTCTGCCGAAACTGCTGCTGCAGCTCCTAACGGCTGATTCCATCTAACAAAAGCTGCGGCTTCTCGTATGCTGATTCTGGAGACAGACGCGCATGGCAACGGCAGTGCTGGCCATCAATACGGAACATCACATACGGCGGCTGCAGTACGTCACGGTGCTGTGGATGGCGGTGGAGTGCACCGTTGCGCTGACCGCTGCGGCGCGGGCACACAGCGTCTCGCTGCTCGCCTTTGGTTCGGACAGCTTTGTAGAGGTGATCTCCGCTGCCGTCGTTCTCCTGCAGTTCTCGCCCGTAGTAACCATCGCGCCCGCGAGAGCGGCCCGTGTGTGCGGCACGCTGCTCTATGTGCTGGCGGCAGCGGTGACTGTGATCGCGGTCGCCGGTCTGCTGTTGCGCAACAACGCTGAGACCAGCCTCCCGGGTATGGCCATCACTGTCGGCGCGCTGCTGCTGATGCCCATGCTGGCGCGCAGAAAGCGTGCCTTCGCTGAACAAACCAAGGACCGTGCCCTTCGCGCCGATGCCGTGCAATCCGCCACCTGTGCCTACCTGGCGGCAATCACGCTGACGGGGCAGGTGCTCCACCGCTTCCTTCAGTGGCACTGGATTGACGCGGTCGCGGCACTCGCGGCGATTCCCATCCTCATCATCGAAGGCAAGCGCGCACGGCAGGGACACACCTGCGCATGCTGCTGACTACACTGCTTGCATTTGCATATCGTTTCGCAATAAGCTGAAACGCATGATGGCACCCGCACAACGGCTGAGCGGAACCCGGCAGCTTGCAGACCGGCTGGGCATGTGGACCTCCGCATTGTGTGTCGTGCACTGCCTTCTCACGCCAGTGTTGCTTTCGTTTTCCGCAGTGCTGGCGCACCTCTTGCCGAGCGAGGAATCAACCCACCGCAGCCTGGCGATGCTGGTCGCGCTGTTTGGCGCAGTGGCGCTCATTGCTGGCTTTCGGCGTCATCACCGCTGGCTTGTCCTGCTGCTCATGCTCGCCGGGCTAAGCTGCATTGCAGGTGCGGCATGGTTTGGCGACCGTCTGCCCGCCCATGCGTATGAGGTGGCGATTACTTTTGCTGGCAGCGCGCTGATGATTACAGCACATCGCCTGAACCATACATTCTGCCGCAGTTGTGTGTGCGCCTCAACCTGCTGAACAGGTCTACTTTACTTCAGCATCGAAGGTACCGGTCTCGACGGTGTTGCCGTGCTTCATCTGCACAAAGATGCGGTAGCGTCCCGGTGAGGGAAAGCCGTAGGGGAACTCCACCGTAGAGGATACCGGCACCGGTGTCTCGTTCATGCGCATTCCAGCGTCGGCATTCGCCAGCATCATGGCCTGCATGGGTGCTGAACCCTCTGGATGCGTGTGCGCAAACGTGGTCCAGTCTGTCTTGACAAACGCCGCGTGACCCGCCATGCCAAGGTAAGGTACAACATCGGTGGCCGACTGACCCTGCGCGTTCAGCAGCGTGAAACGAAAGATCACAGGCACGTTCGCGGTGAGCGCCGCGGGACGGTCCCACACCATGCGGTAGCCGTCTGGCAACGCATCCGTCTCGGCCATGTCGCCAGCGGAAAGCGGCGGCGGCGTGGTAGCGGCATCTTCGCTTCCCAACGGTGCTCCACGAAACCGATCCGGGATCTGCAGCGTTGCCGTCAACGTCTCCGGGAAGCCACTGCGATGCACGATATCCGCGAAGAGCCGGTACTGACCTGGCGGCATGGTGGGCAGCGCCGTCTGCAGCTCGCCCGGTGCTACTTGCGACGGATGCAGGTGATAAACGGCATCCATGCCCGGCTCGCGGATGGCATACAGGTGCATCAGGTGGCCGTGATCGGGCAAGAGGTCGGTGTTGGTTCGGCTGCGCCGCACGTTGCGGGCGGTGAAGGTGCCAATCTGCAGGTCGAGCGTATCGCCCTGCAGGGATGCATTCAGGCTTAGTGGCTGGTAGATGTTTGCGGAGTAGTCAGCAGCTTCCACGTTCCACCACTTGCCGCCAGCCCATATTAAAAACGCAACAATGGCAAACGTAGCTCCGCCCACCAGCAGCGCGCGGCGGTGCCGGTCGCCATTGGGAGCAACGCCGGGCGACAGACGCGATTCCCGAGCCGCAGCCGCTACGATCCCAGCAATGCCAACCGCCAGCAGCAGACCCAGCGCTCCCAGGATCAGGCCGAGCGGCCGGTTCATGCGCATCACGGAAAGCTGCATCGCCGGAACCGGCACGCCGCCATCCGCATGCCCCGCCGCACCTTCCACCGCGATCTCTACCTTCCACGACCCCGCCGCCATTAGCCATACAGACCCGGTGAAAAACGACGGATCCGCAACCGAGCGTTTCATGGCATCCGGCGTCGGCGGATGTTTGCTGGCCTCACCAATCAGAGGCACCGGCGTGATGCTGAGCGACGTCACCTCCGGCCCGGAGCTGCGCACCTCTACCGTGGCTACACCAGGAACAACCATCGGTGGACGAATGGTGACAAAGAGCTTGTACGGCCCGGCCTGCAGCTGCTCAAACACATCCTTGTTGCCCACGTGCCCAAACGCCGTCGACGGCAGCGTCAGCAGCGCCAACAGCAGGGAGAGGCAACGCTTCACCGCTGCACTCCGCGCATCCACCGGCCAAAGACGAAGCCCACCCCCGTGGAGATTGCCGCATACACTGAGGCCCGTGCCAGCGCCAGCCACAACGTCAGACCGTGATCCGGCATGAAGAAGAAGCGGCTGCGGTCCGGGCCGTCCGCTGTCGCGTTGTAGTCGAAATAGGTCGTACCGAAGAAGCGGTTCTCACTCGCCTTTGACAATAGAAACTTCGCAAACGGCCACTCCACCGCGAACAGCACAGCAACGAAAATAAGTCCGGAGAGCGCCGCGATCTGCCACGTCTTCCACGTCTTCGTGCGCTGCCATAGAAGATCCAGCGCCAGCGCCGGAACAATCAGCAGGACGGGGAACTTAGCCGGAATTAGGTGCGTCACCGGATTGAAGACCGGACCCAGCTTCGGCTCCGCGTGGACCATCGGAAAGATCAAGATCTCGCAGATGATGAAGCTCATATAGATGGCGGCCGTTGCCGTCGCTGCCCACCGGAAGCGGGACGCCTGCGCGATCATGGCAAAGATCACCGGCACCGCGATCGCCATGGACACGTACGCGATGGCCCGGTGCAGGCCCACATCCCAGGTGTACTCCTGCAGAAAGAACATCTGGCCGCCAACGGTCAGTCCGCCCAGGTACAGCAGCAGCTTCTGCAGCGTGGAAAAGCTGCTCGCGCCCTCCGCCGCGGCACGGTTCATCGTTGCGAGGATCAAGAAGAACACACCCAGTGACACCGCGCGAATACCCAGGATCAGCAGCGTATGCGGCGGGCTGACGATCTTTACATCCAGGCCGTATGCGTTGTGCCACCAGTTATCAAACGGCGCTGAGGTAATCATGGCCACACCGCCCCATCCCGCTAGAAACACACCCAGCGGCGCGCGCAGGCCAAAGACGCTGACGGAAGCCGCACGCATGGGGGACTGCCGGTTGAAGGTGCACTGATACACCAGGTACAGACCAACGACCGCGGCAAGAATGCCGCAGAGCTGGATCATCAGGTGCGCGGGCGTCCAGAAGCTGTCGCGGCCAATCGAACGGTGCCACGCCACATCCCACGCCGCGCCCAGTGAGGCGGACGTGATACCCGCAACGCCCGTCCAGATGTACCACGGGACGCCTCCTGCCGCCACCCGGTCGCGGGTCACGGTGCGTGCAGGCACATGCGGGATGGACGCAAGAACAGGCGGATGCGTGGTGCTGGACATGGCGCGCTCCTCAGAGACAGTCTCGTTTTACAGGCTACGCCACGCGGCCCGTTTGTACAGCGATATCTCTTCAGGAAAGTAGGTGATTTTGCGGCGATTGTTTCGTCGCAGAGGAAGCGGGCTGTAGGCCCGCGTTGTAACAGCCTGGGGCGAAGCCCCAGGAACCAGCAACGTGAAGGAATGCGGGGCTGAAGGCCCGCGTTGTAACAGCCCGGGGCGAAGCCCCAGTGACCAGCAACGTGAAGGAATGCGGGCTGAAAGCCCGCGTTGTAACAGGCTGGGGCGAAGCCCCAGTGACCAGCAACGTTAAGGAATGCGGGCTGTAGGCCCGCAGCATAACAGCCTGGGCCAAAGGCCCAGGTACAGCCGCGTAAAGCAAGTCTCAGGGCTGAAGGCCCGCAGCATAAAGCGCGTAGAAGCCCATGTACAACTGCTCAACACTGGACGATCACACCGTTTTATAGGCTGCCGGACCAATCATGTTCGCTGGGACAAAATAACGAAACTAACTTTGGGTGATGGCAAACCAAGGTCAGATCTCGTGTCGTGTTTTACAAGCGTCCGGCAATGTTTCACGTGAAACATTTTGCGGGCCTGTTTGTTAGCTCACCAACTCCGAAACAACGTCCTTTGTGGCTCCCAGTGCGGCATCCAGATGGGAAGGATCGTTGCCACCCGCCTCAGCCAGGTCAGGCCGCCCGCCACCCTTGCCGCCGACCTTTGCGGCCAGCGCACCCACCACCTTGCCCGCCTGAATGCGTCCTGTAAGGTCCTTGGTCACACCCGCGATCAGCGCGACTTTGCCGTCGTCCGTCGCCGCGCCCAAGACGACGACGCCGCTGCCCAGCCGCGCCCGCAACGTATCCACTAGCTGGCGCATCTGGTTGCGGTCCAAGCCGGAGACGCGCTGCGCCAGCACCTTGATGCCCTTGACCTCGACGGCGGATGCGGCGGCGTTTTCCGTTGCCGACGAGGCGGACTTCATGCGTGCCTGGTCCAGCTCGCGGCGCAGCTTGCGCAACTCTTCTTCCTGCTGCGAAAGCCGGGTCTGGAGCGCGGCTGCTGGGCTGTCGCTTACACCGCCAGTCAGTGACGAGACGACCTTTGCCACTTCAAAGTCGCGGCGAAACTCGCGCAACGATCCGGTGCCGGTGACGGCCTCGACGCGCCGGATGCCAGAGGAAACGGAGCTTTCACCGGTCAGCTTAATCAGTCCGATCTCACCCGTGGCACCCGTGTGCGTGCCGCCGCAGAGTTCCGTCGAGAAGTCGCCGATCTTGACCACGCGCACGCGGTCGCCGTACTTTTCGCCGAAAAGCGCCGTCGCCTTGAAGTCGTTGATTGCCACGTCGATGGGCACGTCCACGAAGGTTTCCACCTTCACGTTGCTGAGGACTTCGCGGTTCACGATGTCCTCGACCTCCTGCAACTCCTCGTCAGCCACGCCGGCGAAGTGCGAAAAGTCAAAGCGGAGGCGCGCGCGGTCGTTCAGCGATCCAGCCTGCTTCACATGCGTTCCCAGCACCTCGCGCAGCGCCGCGTGCAGCAGGTGCGTTCCGGTGTGATTGCGCGTGGTAGCGGCGCGCTCCGTGCCGTCCACCACGGCGTCCAGCGTGTCTCCGACGGCGATGGGGCGGCGCACCGTTACGCGATGCGCAAAGACACCCTGCACCGGCTTGGTGCAGCCGTGTACGTCGGCCAGCGCGGCGGTGTGGTCCGTGGGGTAGAGCCAGCCGGTGTCGCCCACCTGGCCGCCGCTGTCGGCATAAAAGCTGGTGCGGTCCAGCACCACTTCGCCCTCATCGCCGGGCTGGAGTACCTGCACGCCCACGCCATCTTTTACCAGCGCCAGCACCGTTGCATCATCGGCGCGCAGGCCGGTGTAACCGGTGAAGTCGGTCTTGTCGAGGTTTGAATAACCTGGTCTGTCAACTATTTTGTAAGTTGTGCCTGTCCAAGATTTGCGTGCGCGTCCCTGTTCTTCTCGCATCGCTTTCTCAAAGCCAATTACATCAAAATACAAATTCCGATCCCTGGCCGCGTCCTGCATGAAATCTAGCGGCAGACCGAAGGTCTCATAAATCTTGAAGGCAGATCTTCCATCCACAACACCCTTAGCACTTGTAGGTGTTGGATCAAAGTTGGAATGAACGAGGCCTGTAGCCTCAGACTGCTGCATAATTTGCTCGTATTGCAGCGATGCAGTTGCTAACACCCGCGTAAATTGCCTCTCTTCAAGCAGCACAGTCTTACTCACGCGCTCTTGAGCCTCTGTAAGTTCCGGATATGCAACATCCATTTCGTTCACAACCGCACGCACCATCTCATACATAAAGGGCTGCTCCTGTCCCAGCAGGCGTCCGTGCCGGATGCCGCGCCGCAGAATCTTGCGCAGGACGTAACCGCGTCCCTCGTTCGCTGGGGTTACGCCATCGGCTATAAGGAATGTTGCGGCACGCGCGTGGTCCGCGATGATGCGCAACGACGAAGCGTACTTCGTGTCGCTGAGGGCCAACTTCGGTAGTTCTCGCTCGCTTAAACTCTGCTCATCGTTCGAGGTCAATTTCCGGACGCTCACCCATCGTTGGCCGGAGCTGTCAATCTCAGTAAAACGATCCTCCACTAATAATGCAGCGCGATTTATAAGAGGAGTGAATAAGTCACTTTGATAGTTCGACAACTTTCCCTGCAGCACGCAGGCGATGCGTTCCAGGCCCATGCCGGTGTCGATGGAAGGCTTTGGCAGCGGGGTCAGTTCCGCCGCGCCGCCGGGTGTGACGGTGCGGTCGAACTGCATGAAGACGAGGTTCCAAATCTCCATGTAGCGCTGGTCGTCCTCGCCGAAAGGCTTGTCCTCACCCGTCTCGCTGGCCTCAATGCCGAGGTCATAGTAGATTTCGCTGCATGGGCCGCAGGGGCCGGTCTCGCCCATCTGCCAGAAGTTATCCTTCGCGCCCAGCGCATAGATGCGCTCCTGCGGCACACCGGCGGCCAGCCAGAACTGCTCGGCCTCATCGTCGCGCGCGACCTGTGCGTCGCCCTCAAAGATGGTCGCGTAGAGCTTTGCCGGGTCGATGCCGAACCAGTCCGGCGAGGTCAGCAGCTCCCACGCATAGGCGATGGCGTCCTGCTTGAAGTAATCGCCAAAGCTGAAGTTGCCCAGCATCTCAAAGAAGGTGTGGTGGCGGCGGGTGAAGCCGACGTTTTCCAGGTCGTTGTGCTTGCCGCCCGCGCGCACACACTTTTGCGACGACGTGGCGCGCGTGTAGCTGCGCTGCTCCGTGCCAAGGAAGACATCCTTGAACTGGTTCATGCCGGCGTTGGCGAAGAGCAGCGTGGGATCGTTATGCGGCACAAGCGAGGACGAGTGCACGCGGCGGTGCCCCTTTGTCTCAAAAAAACGCAGAAAATCTTCGCGAATCTGGCTTCCAGAACGGTAGTTCATAACTGCTAAAGTCTAGCAGCCGCACCAACGTAGTGACGTACTACAATCTGACTGCGGAGGATGAGTATGCGACGGGTATCCATGCGGGAAGCAAACCAGAACTTCTCCAGCCTGGTGGCCGAGGTGGAAGCAGGCGAGCGGCTGATCCTGGAGCGGCGCGGCGTGCCTGTCGCTGAGGTGATCCCGTTCCGCAAGCCGACGGCTGACCGCAAGCGGGAAAAGCGACTGGAGGAACTTCGCCGCCGCTTGCTGAAGGGTATTCCTTTGGGCGGTGTGGCACCGTCGAAGGACGAAATGCACGGGCGTGAGTGAGCTGTACACGCTGGATGCAAACATACTGTTCTACGCAGTGGACAGTACCGCTGGCGCGAAGCACCGGTTGGCAGTTGACCTGGTGATTTCTGCTGCATCACTCAACTGCGTGCTGACCGTGCAAGCCTTGGGCGAGGCTTACTATGCGCTCTGGCGCAAGCGCAAGGAGCAAGCAGCCGAAGCCCGGTTTCTGTTGCGCGAGGTTCGAGAGACAACCAAGGTAATCGCTGCGTCCACGGAGGACTTTGCGGAAGCTTTGGACCAGCATGAACGCAGGCCCGTTCAATTTTGGGATACCTTGCTCTGGGCAACAGCGCGACGCCATGGTTGCCAAACGATTCTGACCGAAGACGCACAAGACCGTCCGGTTGTTGGTGGCGTCCGCTACCTCGACCCGTTCACCGCGTCGTCCAAGGAGCTTTCTGCCTACTTTAGGAAGCGGTGAGGATTGTGGCTGGGGCTACTTTCCCATGAAGGTCGAGATCGTGTCGTTGAGAAACTTGCGGTCCGCGGGATTGCTGCCTGCGCCAGCGGTGTGGCCCCATAGCGATGGGATGGGGACCAGCTTTGCGGTGGGCATCAGGGCTGCCTCGTACTGTGCGTCTTCCAGCGGAAAGTACAGGTCCGTAGCGGACGGCATGTAGAGGAACGGCACGCGGATGGAACGCAGCGCCAGTTCCGTGTCGCCGTTGAAGCCGGGTGTCATGCCCACATCATTCGACTCCCACGTGCGCATCTGCAGGATGAGGTTGTTGGCGTCCGCGCCGGGAATAAAGCTTTTGTGGAATCGTTCCAATACTTGTTGGAACGTTGTGCCGGGTGGCGTGTTGGTGCGCCACAGTTCCTTGCGCCACCACTCCTGCGAGTAGAGCCATCCGGCCCAGACCACGCCAAACGCTTCGAGGCCCTTCGCAGGCGGTGCGGTATAGTCCCCGTTGTTAAAGGTCTGATCGGCCCCGATGGCGGCAATCTGTCCCTCCAGCCGGACGATGCCATGCCCGTACGTCTTCGCCGTTCCGGAGGTAGCGACAACCCGGTCCATGAAGTCCGGGTAGCTGACCGCCCATTGGAACGCCTGCTGCGCGCCCATGGAAAAGCCGATGACCGCGCGGAGATGCGTGATGTGCAACTCTTCTGTCAGCAGTTGGTGCACCGTGTTGACGTTGTCGCGAATGGTCATGCGCGGGAAGCGTGGTCCGTGAAACGGCTCCGGCGTGTTCGACGGAGAGGAGGACCGGCCATTGCCGAACAACTCTGTTGTAATCAGGAAGTACTTACCAGGATCAAGCGCCTGCTGCGGAGCCTTCTCCGACCGGATAAGCCACTCATACCCATGCAGGTTAGCCATGTAGTGCGACGGCAGCAGGATGGCGTTGCTGCCAGCGGCATCCAGCTTGCCGTAGGTGCCGTAGACGATGCGCGCCTCCGGCAAGACAGCGCCCTGCTCGGTCTTGAAGTTGTGGATGACGAACTCGTGCTGCACCGGATCTTCCGCCACGGCACGTTCCACCGATGCGAGTGCACAAAGAAGTAGCAGGACAAAACTGACGCAGGTTGTGATTCGCGGACAGCGCATGAAGAACCTCACTTCCGCTTATTGTCGCCTGTCGTGGGAATGCGGACGTAAGTCAGCGGCTTTGCAGCGGCTTAGAGACGTTTTCCAGCGACTGGCCTGCGGCCTCCACGCCAATCTTCCATTCACAGAGCGCACCCGCCAGCATCAGCGCCGCGCCAAGTGCATAGCCGCCAGAGACGGCCCAATTCGAGCCTGAACGGATGAGATAGCCAAAGAGCAGCGGTGCACCCACCCCGCCCAAGAGCGTTCCGATGGAGTAAAACAGCGCAATGGCAAACGCGCGCAATTCCAGTGGAAAGATCTCTGAAACCGTTAGGTATGCGGCGCTGGCAGCGGAGGAGGCGACAAAGAAGATCAACGTAAACATGATCCCCAGACCACGGGAACCCATCACGCCCATGCCAAACGGGATCAGCGTTGCAATGAGCAGCAGGCCGGAAAGACCGTAGGTGGCGGTGATCATCGGCTTTCGGCCAACGGTGTCGAACAGCTTGCTCAGCAGCAGCGGTCCAAAGAAGCTGGCAAGCGCAAATGGCAGCAGGTGCAACGGCAGGTCATTGTCCGGGATGTGAAAGAACTGCTTGACCACCAGGGCATACGTGAAGAAGACCGCGTTAAAGAAGAACGACTGACCCACCATCAGCACGAGCGACAAAAATGACCGGGAGCGGTTCTCGCCCGTGATGTTGCGAAAGATCTCGCCCCATGGGGTATGGTCGCGCACGGCGATCCTTAAAGAGCCTTCTGGCGCGGGCAGGCTTGCAGGGTTTCCTCGGCTTGCCTCGCGCTCGATCTCCTTGACGACTCGGCCGGCCTCATCCTCATGGCCGCGCAGCATCAGCCAGCGTGGACTCTCCGGCACGCCCATCCGCAGCAGAAGCACGGCACCGCCCAGCACGCCACCGATGCCAAAGGCGTAGCGCCAGCCTGTTGCCGCAAGGTTGCCGTACCCGTGCAGCAAGAAGTATGTGGCTGCCGCGCCGGCAGAAGCACCCACCCAGAAAGTGCCGTTCACAATTAGATCCACCGTCCCCCGCACCTTGCCCGGCACCAGCTCGTCCACGGCGGAGTTGATCGCGGCGTACTCGCCTCCAATGCCGACTCCGGTGAAGAATCGCACAATCGCGAAGTAGAGGAAGTTGTGGGAGAACGCTGTAAGAACCGTCGCAACGGAATACGTTGCCAGCGTGATCAGAAAGAGCCTGCGCCTGCCCAGCCGGTCCGTGAGCCAGCCAAAGAAGAGCGCACCCAGCACTGCTCCGGCCAGGTATACCGTTGCGGCACCCGCCACCTGCGGGTCGGTCAGCGATAATCCTTGCTTACTTTGCAGGACACCTGACAGTGAGCCGACTAAGGTTACTTCAAGCCCATCCAGCAGCCACGAAGTACCGAGCGCCACGATGATGCGGGTGTGCCAGCGCGACCATGGCAGCCGGTCCAGCCGTTGCGGGATGTTTGTCTCTATCTCGCCGTCCTGCTGCTTGTCGGCCATCACGCTCCCGGCAAATCACTTTACATGCTTTTGGCGTCTTCTTTCTTGATGATGCTGATACCGCCATTCCGCTCAAGAATGGCGTAATCGATCTGTTCAAACGAACGCAGGCCGTTCAGCCTTGCGGAGGCCATCACATCTTCCGGTGCAAGGCGCATGCCGCGCAAAACGTCTTCCTGCCACTCACCTCTGCGCACCAGCACCAGCGGCGTTCCGTCCAGCCACTCGCCAAATTTTGTATACCGCAGCTTCAGCCCGGCCACCATGCGGTGCATGCTGCCCACCGTCAGCACAGCGCAGGTGCAGTTGGTCACCGAGCGGTCGTTTCCCACGGTGGACAGGATAATCACGCCGCCCATCAGAAATACCAGCACAAATTCAAACAGCGTCAACTGTGCGCCAGGCCGCCGCGTCAGTGAACGCACCACTAAAGTCAACACGATGTATCCCAGGACGGCGTGGATGATTGTCGCCACTAAGGCACCACCGTGATGCGCGCGCCTGTGCGTTCCATGCCTGGAACCTGCAACTGAAAACGATGTACGCCAGGGAACGAGGGCTGCATCTCGAGCTGAATCTGGGCGGGCGGTGCCGTGGCCGCGAAGATGTACGTAATACCACCCTGCCCAATGCTGGAGCGCTCCGGCTGTGGCACCACGCGTTGCGTGCCAAGCTGCTGTACCAAAGAGTCGGTGATGAACAACTCTACTTTGCCGTCGTGCACCGCCTCTGGGCGGAAATCAATCGTCATGATAGACGGCGTCATTGCACGTTCCACGCGCTCATATTTCACGTCCATGCCTGTGCCCGGTCCGTGCAACTCCGCTTTAGCCAGCCATCCGCGCCCAAATGCGCCCAGCATGTCCGCTACGATAATCAGCAGAAAAATACTCCAGATGACGCGCTCAAAGGTCCACCAGCGCTCCTGAAAGGCTAGGTCTTCGCCAACCGCAACCGCGTTGTTCACCTTTGGCGTTTCGTCTGTGCTGACGGGGTCCAGCAGTTGTTTGCCTGCCATTAGTCCTCCTCCTTTGGCACAATGCTGATCTCGCCGTTGCGTTCCAGCGTGACGGTGTCCATCTCGTCAAAGCCTTTCATGCCCTGATCGCGGCCCACCGCCATCACATCGTCGGGAGAGATGCGCATCTTGCGCATGGTCCGGCTGCGCCATGTATCGCCTTCCATCAGCATCAGCGGCGTTCCATCCATCAGCCTGGCCGCGCGAGGCGAGTGCATGCGCACCCACACAAGCAGGTAGTGGCCGCAGGCAATGGCAAGAATCTGGCAGACGGCGTTGGTCAGGGAGACTTCGTTGCCTACCATGCCCGTGAGCGTGAGTCCGCCAAGAAAAAAGATCAGCACAAACTCAAATGGTGTCAGCTGTTTGCCGGGTCTGCGGCCGACAATGCGCGTGACAAAAATGAGCGAGAAATACCCAAATAGTGCACGAATGATGGTCAGAGTGGACATGGTTTTCACGTTGCTAAAGATGCGTTTGTTCTTAGGACGCACGTTTCTCTCTGGCAACTACCTTGCCAATTCACGCATGCAGCCGGATCGCCGATAGACGTGGTGACCCAATGCCGTACAGCGGAGATTTCCACAGGTTCATGAAAAGTTTCACTGTATCCAGAACTTTTTCCGGAGCAAAGGTTCTACCTTGTAGTTCACCACTGAAATCCTATGAGGTATCTCCTGTGTACGTGCTTCGCTCCACTCTCCTGACCGCGGGTCTATGCTTGTACGTCCTTGCCGTCACTGGCTGCGGCACCGGCGGGTCCACAGCGCAGGCCGCACCGGTATCCGGGACGTCATCTACATCCAGTTCCGGGACCTCATCTACATCTGGCTCTGGGAGTTCCTCAACCGGCACGGGAAGTTCGTCCTCCTCGTCAAGTACGGGCACGGGAAGTGGAAGTTCGTCCTCCTCGTCCGGTACAGGCACCGCAAGTTCAACTGGGACAAGTGGCACGGACAGCGGCACCGGCGGTGCGGGTACGGGAGGAATCCCCATCATCGTGCCCAAAACCAGCGTCGCAACAGCTGCGCGCCTGCTTGACCAGGCGACCTTCGGTCCCACCAGCGACAGCATTGCGCACGTGCAGAGCGTTGGGGCTGTTGGTTGGCTGAAGGAACAGTTCACCACACCTCAAACCGTACTGCCCGATGTCCCCAACCCCTATCCACCGCAGTGCGTGAACGGCCCTGCCCCGTGCTGGGAATCCGAGTTCTGGCAGGCCAGCTTGACAGCGCCCGATCAGATGCGCCAGCGCGTGGCCTTCACCATGGGCGAGATCTTTGTGACAAGCACCCAGTCCATTAATGGCTCGGCGATGGTGCCCTACTACAACACGCTTGCCGCGGACGCCTTCACCAACTGGCGCACCATCATGGAAGACGTGACACTGTCGCCTGCGATGGGCATTTACCTGAATATGATTCAGAATGCAAAGCCGGCAAAAGGACAGCACGCCAACGAAAACTTTGCCCGCGAGATGATGCAGCTTTTTTCCGTGGGACTATACAAGCTCAACATTGACGGAACGCTGCAGTTGGACGGGAGCGGGAACCCCGTCCCGGAGTACACGGAAGCCCAGGTACAGGCCTTTGCCGATACCTACACCGGCTGGACCTACGCCACCAGCACCGGCGGCATCCCCACCAAGTTTCCGAACAACACCGCAAATTATGACAGCCCTATGGTTGCCCTTGATTCCGCGCACGATACCACGCAGAAGACGCTGCTCAATGGCGTTGTGGTCACTGCCGGGGGTACAGCAAAAGGCGATCTGAAGATCGCCCTGGATAACCTTTTCAACGATCCCAGCCTGCCGCCCTTTGTCTGCAAGCAGATCATCCAGCACCTGGTCACAAGCACACCCTCAGCGGGATATGTGCAACGCTGCTCCACCGCCTTCATCAATAACGGATCGGGCGTGCGGGGTGACATGCAGGCAATCTTGACGGCGATCCTGGTCGACGCCGAAGCCCGCGCTGGAGATACGAACGCCAGTTATGACGCCGGGCATTTGCGCGAACCCATGTTGTATCTCACATCCGCGATGCGCGGTCTGGGTTATGCCAGTACAAATACGGATCCCACGAACCTGTGGGCCTATATGTCGCTTTCTGGATACTCGTCGCCATTGGGTGAACAACCCATGCGCTCCCCCAGCGTATTTAATTTCTACGAGCCAGAGTATGTTATTCCCGGAACGGGTATCAACGCTCCCGAATTTGGATTAGAGAATACAGCCAGTGTCAATCAACGGCTCTCACTGGTGAATTATCTCAGCAGCGGAAAGCTCGGCGGATTCAGCACGGACCTTTCCAAGACGTCCACGCTAGGTCAGATTGCAGCCAATCCGGGAAACCTGGCGGACACGCTGGGCGTGCTGTTCATGCACGGACAAATGCCGTCTGATATGCGATCCGTGGTTGTTACCGCGATTACACCGCTGACTGATTACGGTCAGCGCGTCCGCGTGGCGGTCTATCTTATTCTCAGCAGTTCACAGTACAAGGTCATGCATTAAGAAGTGCATTAAAGTTGTGAGTTTTGCGGTTGCGAGTTAGTGCAATCTTAAAAAGCAGCCTCTCACAACTCCTATCTGCAAACTAGAACCTTATGTTCTATCAGAGCAAGTACCGGTTTCAGGAGCATCTGCTATGTCATCCGCCCGCCGTAATGAATCCGCTGTCAGCCGCCGCTCGTTCCTCCGCTATGCCTCACTGGCCGCTGCTGGCAACGCCGCGGGCCTCCGGCCCTTTGGCATGTTGAACGCCCTTGCCAGCACCTCTGGTGCAGCCACTGATTACAAGGCGCTGGTGTGCGTCTTTCTGTTTGGCGGGAACGATGCCAATAACACCGTGGTCCCGTTCGACACCAACGGGTATGCCGCGTACAAGTCGCTCCGCGCGACGCTGGCGCTGGATCAAAGCACATTGCTGACGCTGCCGGGCTTGTCGAACTATGCATTGCATCCCAACCTGCCGCATATGCAGACCCTGGTGAACAGCGGTGCCGCGGCCATCGTCAGCAATGTGGGAACCCTGCTGCAGCCCACCACGCGCGCCAACTACCTGGCTGGCAAGGTCGTCAATCCGACCAACCTGTTCTCGCACCCGGACCAGCAGGAAGAGTGGCAGAATGTTTCACCCAGCGGTGCCACGCCCACTGGCTGGGCCGGCCGCATTGCCGACAATCTTGCCGGTGTGTATAACAAAGCCGGGTCGCTGCCCATGATCACAAGCGTTGCCGGCGACACGCTGTTCTGCAACGGCAATGCCACCACGCCGGTCTCCGTTTCACCGGGTAATCTCTCCGGCGCTGCCTGCTCTGAAGGTTCGGAGTGCGGCGCACGCGCCGCTGCCGCGCAGTCGCTGCTGACGTTTAACAGCGGCATCTCGCTGGTGACGGCGGACAACGGGATCACCGCTGACGCGTATAAGTATGCGAAGTCGTTGGCGGATGCTTCCGCAGCGGCATCGCCGTTAAAGACTGTCTTCCCGACCAACAACGGCCTGGCCGCTCAGTTGCAGCAGATCGCGCAACTCATCTCCGTGCGCTCGGCACTGGGCGTGGACCGGCAGATTTATTTTGCCGGCATCGGCAACTTCGACACGCACAGCAACCAACTGAACCTGCAGAGCACGCTGCTCAGCCAGATTGATGCCGCCGTGGGTGCCTTTTACCAGGCAACGCAGGAGCTGGGTGTGGCCAACGACGTCACCACCTTTACGATGTCAGATTTTGCTCGCACCATGCAGCCCAACTCCAACGGCGGCAGCGATCATGGCTGGGGCTCGCACCACTTCGTCGTAGGCGGATCGGTGCTGGGCAACAAGATGTACGGCAGCTATCCCACGCTCGCGCTTGGCGGCCCGGACGACAGCGGCAGCACCGGCCGCTGGATCCCCTCTACCGCCAGCGTACAGTACGCCTCCACATTGGCGCAGTGGTTTGGCGTGCAGCCCGCGCAACTGGCGCAGGTCTTCCCCACGCTGGCCGGCTTTACCACAACCAGCCTCGGATTCCTGGGATAGAGCCAGGCATCAGCTGACACTCGGCCAGAAAGCATCCGCGAGTACCGCGGATGTTTCCACCTGCCGGTCCGGAATGTTCCAGTAGCGCCGCAACAGCAGTTCTTTCTCATTTCGTGAGACGACGCGAAATCCATGCCGCTGGTAAAAGCCGATGGCCCAGTACGCGTCGGCCCACGTACCAATCAGGACGGGACCGCGCGCCAGCGGGCGGATATGCTCCAGCAGCTTGCTCCTATACCGGTGCCTTGGGCGGCAGTGCGGACGTAAGCATGGCGGATCAGCGTGACGTCCTGTACGTATTGCATGCCCATGACGCCGCTCAGTGTGCCCGCCTCTTTCCAACCAAAGAAGCTCACGCCAGCTTCAATCTCTTGCCGAAGTTCTTCAGCAGGCATGTACGGTTCATGCAGCCTGTCTGCTGGAATGACGCCGCTGTATGCTCTTGCACCATCGTTGATGATGTCCAAGACGTCCTGAAAATCACCGGCAATGCAGGGTCGAATCATCGTGTTCTCACGGACTCACTTCTTGGGCACAACCTTGATTTCAAACACAGTGGGCCACTGCTTGCCGGTGACAAAGATGCGGTCGTGGTCCGCGTCGTAAGCAATGCCGTTCAGCACCGATTCCGCATCACGCTTTTCCCTCTCCGGCAGGATGCCTGTCAGGTCTACCCAGCTGATCACGTGACCGTCCTTCGGAGAGATGCGCGCGATGCGCTCGCTGTGCCACACGTTAGACCAGATTTCGCCTTTGATGTATTCCAGTTCATTTAGTTGGTCGATCCTCCGCGCGCCGTCGTGCACCACGATGTGCCTAGTTTCAGCAAAGGTCTGCGGATTGCGAAACCGCAACGTGTCCGAACCGTCGCTGGTGATGATGCTTGTCTTATCGCGCGTCATGCCCCAGCCTTCGCCGGCGTAGGTGAACTGCCGCACTTCGCGCATGGAAAACTTGTCGATCACAAAACCAACGTGCGTCTGCCACGTCCACTCGTAGATAGCCGGCCCCACATCGACGATTCCTTCGCCAAAGTAGCGCGGCGGCAACATGCGTTGCTGCACCGGCTTGCCGGTCTCCGGCTGCTCCACCAGCAGCGCGGAACGGCCCTCCATCCCCGTCCCTTCATAAAACAGACCACCCAGGTAGAAGAACCCTTCCGTGTAGTTATCGGTTGAATGGGGATACTTTGCCACCACGGTGTAGCCGCTGACCGGTGCCCCCGGCTGCGCGAAAACGGTCGTTGGTGCCGCCGGAAAGGCGAATGCGGCGGCCATGGTGGCGCGCACAGCCATCTGAAGAATATGTTGAATGCTCACAGCAGTAGATTAGACGGAGCGGCGCAGCGGCGTACACGGCTCACCGAATCGAAGGAGGAAACGTCGTGGTTCTGATTCTGATGGGTGTCAGCGGCACCGGAAAAACCACGCTGGGTCTCATGCTCGCAGCTTCCACCGGCTGGCCGTTCCTGGATGGGGACGACTTCCACCCCGCCGCGAATAAGGTCAAAATGGCCAGCGGAACGCCGCTCACGGATGAGGACCGCGCGCCGTGGCTCGTCATCCTGCATGAAAAAATCGCGGAGTACGCCAACGCAGGCAAGCCCATGATCCTGGCCTGCTCCGCTCTCCGTGAGCAATACCGCGACCTCTTACGCGGTGATCTCTCCCCGAAGGATGTCCAGTTCGCCCTTCTGGAAGCATCGCCGGAGACCATCGCCGACCACCTGCACGCCCGCCATCACCAGTTTATGAACCCCAATCTGCTCGGCAGCCAGCTTGCCACGCTGGAACACCCAGGCGACGACGCCTGGGACATCTCCGTCGCCGGCACACCGCAGGAATCGTTGGCCCAGTTACAGGAGCATCTGAAAACAACTGGCGCTTGAAGGATCGTTCATGCGTCGCTGCCGGGTCCATCAAGCTCGATCACCTGCGCTTGCGGTATAACATCGAATGGCAATGAAGGGAGAACTGTGATGTCTCTCAACCTGGACAGCCTTTCCCCTCCCATCTCGCTGCGTCCTTCCGTTACGCTTTCCGATGAAGAGTTGATGCGTTTCTCCGCGGACAACAAGCCGTACAAGATCGAACGCAGCCATCGCGGAGAGATCACCATCATGACTCCAGTTGGCGGAACCGGCAGCGCCCACGAGGCGGATATTGCCTACGAACTCCTGCATTGGAACAAGACCGCGGGAACCGGCAGAGTGTTCGTCTCAAACGCGGGTTTTAACCTTCCCGATGGCTCCTGCCTGTCGCCAGATGCCGCGTCGCTGGACGTGAACCGCTGGAACGCTCTTACGCCCGCCGAGCGTGCGGGCTTTCCGCTCCTTTGTCCGGAATTCATCATTGAAGTCCGCTCCGAGAGCGACTCGCGCAAGATACTGGAAGGCAAAATGCAGCTTTGGCTGGACAACGGTGCCCAGCTCGCATGGCTCGTCGATCCTATTGAAGAAGCCATCACCATCTACCGGCCTGGCGATGCGCCAGAAACACTGCACCGGCCGGAGACCGTTGCGGCGACGGCACCGGTCGAAGGTTTCATCCTCCACTGCGCCTCCCTTTGGTGAGCTTCGGGATAGGATTCTTCCGCTGGCGCACGCACGAAGTAACGTTGCTTGCCTGGGGGTGCGTCCTCATTGTGTCCCTGCCACGTAGCGTCTTCGGCATTTCTTATGGCTTGCCAGGAAAGCTGCGGACAACTACATTCATTGCCAGAGTTCATGAACGCACCCTTGAAGCCAGCGTCCGCGTTAATCGATGAGAGAATCAGCCAACTGGGTGACTGGCGCGGCGAAACGCTCGCGAAGGTGCGGGAGATCATCCGTGAAGCGGACCCGGAAATTGTGGAAGAGTGGAAGTGGCGGGGAGTTCCCGTCTGGTCCCGCGGCGGCATCATCTGCACCGGCGAGACCTACAAGTCAGCTGTCAAGCTGACCTTTGCCAAGGGAGCCGCCTTGCCGGACCCGGCCGGTCTGTTCAACGCGAGCCTGGACGGAAACGTCCGCCGCGCCATTGACATCCACAAGGGCGAGGAGGTGCATGAGGCGGCGTTGAAGGACCTGATCCACGCTGCCGTGGCGCTTAATCTCGCACGCAAACCTAAGCGGAAGCCGCGGCAGACAGGCAGTACACAGGCTCAGACTTGATCCATGTCACGGGCTCCGCGCCGCCTGAAGGTCAGCCTGCTACCATCCTCAGAGCGCATGAGCATATCCGCGGCCATCTCGAAAGCGCACCCCGGATCGCTGCTCTCCATCGCCGCGCTTTCGCTGGAGCAGATCACGTCGTTGCTGGCGTTGGCGAACGAGTTGGAGCGCGAACCGCATCGATTTCGCATGCAGCGGCTGGAAGGGCGTAGGGTCGCGCTGCTGTTTTATGAGTCGTCCACGCGGACGCGTACCAGCTTTGAGCTTGCCGCCAAGTCGCTGGGCGCAATGACGACGCTGGTCAGCGACAAGTCGTCTTCGATTGAAAAGGGTGAAAGCCTGCATGACACCGGCGTGACGCTGCGGGCGCTGGGCGCGGAGTGCATCATCCTGCGCTCAAACTACAGCGGCGCGCCGGATCTGCTGGCGCGGTCCACGGGCCTGCCAGTGCTGAACGCGGGCGATGGGATGCATGAGCATCCCTCGCAGGCGCTGCTGGATCTGCGCACGATACTGGTGCGGCTCCGTCTTGCTCAAACCTTGACGGAGCACACGCTGCGCGGTGTCACCGTGGTGATTACCGGAGATGTGCGGCACTCCCGCGTGGCCCGGTCGAACGCGATGCTGCTGCCGCGCCTGGGCGCGCGTGTTATCTTCTGCGGACCGCCGGAGCTTTGCCCAGTGGAGGCGCTCCACGTTGCGCCCCGCGTGGAGATCGACCGCGACTTTAATCGAGCGCTCCAGCAGGCGAACGTGGTCATGATGCTACGCATTCAGCGCGAGCGGCTCGCCGGTCTCGACCTCGATTTAGCTGCCTACATCGCTGGCTATCAATTAAACGCAGCACGTCTTGCAGCGTATGCGCCGCGCGCGCTGGTCATGCATCCGGGCCCGATGGTGCGCGGGCTGGAGATCGACTCAGCCGTAGCAGATGGGTCACAGTCGGCAATCGAAGAGCAGGTGCGGCACGGCTTGGCAATCCGCATGGCGCTGCTGGTGCGTGCGCTCGGGGCAGAGCAGTGACTCTTGTTCCCAAATGCATTCAGGGGCTTGCCTGCTCCAGGCATGACGACAGACGTGCAAGGGAAACAGGTCCTTCGACTCCGCTGCGCTCTGCTCAGGATGACGAGATGTTTTGTTCAGCAGGAGAAGGAGTATGAGTCCTCGTTCTATCCTTCTGAAGAATGGAAGGTTGATAGATCCGGCAAGCGGCTTTGACGGGCCTTCTGATGTGCTGGTCGAAGACGGCCTCATTGGGAATGTGAACGATCGTCCCGGTCAGAAGACCTCCGCGGATGCCGAGATCATCGACTGCGCGGGGCTGGTGATTGCGCCGGGGCTGATCGATATGCACGTGCATCTGCGCGAGCCGGGGCAGACGCACAAGGAGACCATCGCCACGGGGACAAGGGCGGCGGTGGCGGGCGGTGTGACGACGGTGGTCGCCATGCCGAACACCACGCCGGTGACGGATTCTGTAGAGTGGCTGCGGTATGTGATGTCGCCGGAGCGCGAGCCGTCAGCGCGTGTGCTGGCCATGCCCGCCGCGACAATTGGCAGCATGGGGACGGATCTGACCGATTATGCTGCGCTGGCCGAGGCGGGCGCTATCGGCTTCACCGACGATGGCAAGCCGGTGCTCGATGGCGGCATCATGCGGCACGCGCTCATCGCTGCCGCTCGCGTTGGCTTGCCCATCTCGCAGCACGCGGAAGACACGCGGATGACCCACGGAGCGAGCATGAACTTCGGTCCGGTGGCCTTCCGGCTTGGCCTGCGCGGGATGACCGTGGAGGCAGAAGCGAGCATTGTGGAGCGTGACATTGCGCTGCTGGAGGAGATCGAGCGCGCGGAGAAGCTGCGGCCTCACCTGCATGTGCAGCATGTCTCCACCGGAAAGGCGCTCGAGGTCATCCGCCTCGCCAAAGAGCGTGGCCTGCATGTCACCTGCGAAGTGTCGCCGCACCATCTTGCCTTCACCGACGAGGCCATCGCAGGTGACCCATTGCAAGGATCGCAAACCTACGACACGCACTTCAAGATGAACCCTCCGCTGCGTTCGCGTCAGGACCGCGACGCCTGCGTTGCCGCCGTGCTGGATGGCACCGTCGACATCATCGCGACCGACCATGCGCCCCATGCCGTGCATGAAAAGAACGTCGAGTTTGAGCGCGCGCCCAACGGCGTCACGGGCCTGGAAACCGCGCTTGGAGTGGCCTTGCGCATCCTGCATGGTGAACACGCGATGCCATTGAGCCAGGTGCTGGCGCTGTTTACTTCGGTTCCCGCTGAGATCTTCCGCCTGCGCAGGCTGGGCCATGATGTGGGACGCATCGCGGAGGGCGCATCCGCCGATCTCGTCGTCTTCAATCCAGCAGATCGCTGGCTTTATGACGCAACGAAGAGCCACTCCTTATCGCGCAACACGCCTTTCCATGGCGCGCCGATGCTGGGGCGTGTGCACACGACGCTAGTGCAGGGCAAGGTAGTCTTTCGCGCGGCGGCTCAACGAACCTAGCGGTTCATTCCTACTTGTAATCCACGCCGTACTGCCGATCCATCGGGGCCGTGTGCCCCTGCCGCAATGCCTGGGGAAGCAACAGCAACACCAACGGCACCCGGCCTCCGCACGCATGAGCCGGTTAGTATCTGGGATGGCGGAATGATCTTCCGCCATCCAGGACGCACGGCTAGGGAGCCATAGTTGTGAGCCACACATCGATGGGCGCGCTGCCGGGGTTAAAGCAATGCACAGACCCAATCCAGGCCGTGCTTTGGAAGAAGACGGGTTGGGTGACGTACATGTCGTTTACGTTGGCCGCGTCCGCCTGCTGGTTGGCTCCGGCGCGCATGTGGAACGCTGCGGTACCGTTGATGTAGAAGCCGAAAGTGTTAGGTGTCGCCGTCAGAAAGAACGCTGACGTATTAGGCGGCACAGTGATGTGCTGTGTCTGTGAACCAGGTTGCAGGGTCATGGTCAGCATTCTAGTAATCCAGCCCCGCTTGGAACCACTTTTCTGGAAGGAAATCGCACGTGCTGACTCTAGGTGTCCATTTCGGGAAGGTTCAGGTGTCGTATGTCAAACTCCTCTTTGACGCCGCTCCAACTTCCCTTGACACCGCATGGGTAGGGCCGTTTAAGCCCGCTGACCAAAATCTTCGGCTACATATAATCCACACCGTACTGCACGGGAATTTGCGTAAAGGCAATGCGGGTGGGAGCGCTGTCACGGGCTGGCAGCATGCCTGCGAAATGCAGCGTGGTGTGGCCGTACTTCAGGTTCAGCTTGTCCAGCGTACGGCTCAGTTCGCCTCGATTGTCCGGATCGGCGAACAAGGTAGGTTGCTGCTCGTCCTCGTGTATCAAGCGTCCCAGTGTGACACCCACAAAGAACGGCCGCTGATACTCCGGGCCGGCAGGCTGCTGCGCCCAGAGTTTGGTTAGCGTTTCCAGTAACGATAGTGTGTCCTGGCACGCCGGGAAACGCGCTTCCATGCCCCAGCTGTCATGCCGGATGCCGCTGGAGTGCTCGCGCAGTTTCTTCTTCGGCACGGGCTGTTTCGCTCGGGCGCTTCCCGGTGCTGCCAGGAAGCGGTCGACCTGTTCGCGGTTGAATTGATAGCGAATCGTCACAGCCATGGTCCCTGCGCAGAACGCCTCCATGCGAAGCCGCATCGCCGCTTTATGCAGCAGCTTGTGCGCAACGGCCCACGCGCCCTCCGGCGAGCGGTGAGCCGGACCCAGCACATGCGAGTGGCCCAGCGACTTCTGCATCTCATTCGGCGGGGGAGCACCATCGTCGCCGGTGCTGTGACCGTGCAGCCAGTGGTACATGCGGTCACCCCAAACGCTGTTCCACAGGTTGTGCATGCCTTGCCGGTCAAGCGCCAGCAACTGCGGCATGGTGGTGATGCCTTTCCGGATGAGCATCTGCTCGGTCCGCGCACCCACGCCGGGCAGGTCGCGCAGCTCCAAGCCGGTAAGCGCGCGCGGCAGCTGCGAGGGCAGCAGACCAATCAGGCCGTCCGGCTTCTGCATGTCGCTGGCAATCTTGGCCAGGTACCGGTTGGGTGCCATGCCAATAGAGCAGCGCAAGGTTTCGCCAACGCGGTCACGGATGCTCTGCTTGATGCCGAGCGCGATCTCGCGCGCACGCGGCGGCTCCTGCTCGCGGCCAATCAGCTGGCACACCATCTCGTCGATGGACGGCGTATGCGCCACCGGACAGACCTGCTCCACCGCGGCGGCGATGCGGTGTGAGTAGTCGGCGTAGGTGGAGTGATCGCCCTCCACCATGATGATCTCCGGGCAGATGCGCTTCATGTCGGCAACGCGGGTGCCCGTCTTTATGCCAAGCGCCTTTGCCTCATAGCTGGCGGCGATGGCCACGGTAGTGTCGGCGAAGCTGGGAACCACGGCGAGCGGCCGGTTGCGGTACTCCGGGTGCAGTTGCTGCTCGACCGAGGCGAAGAAGCTGTTCAGGTCGACATGCAGAAAGCCAAAGCGGTCCTCCGCCTGCCGCGCCGCCGGATTGGCTGCAAAGGGGTCCATGCGCCGTCAGCGTTCAGTGTAAATAGATTCGCCGCTTCTTCGCTGCCGCACGCAAGCGTTTTACCATGGGACGATGGTTGCATGTGTGGTGGTGAACTGGAATGGCTGGAGTGACACGCTGGCCTGCCTTCGCACCCTTGCCTGCCAGACATGCCAACCCTTGCACGTCTTTGTTGTCGATAATGGCTCCACCAACGATTCCGTCGCGCGTATCCGCGAGTTCCTGCAAGAGGCAGAGGCCGGCCCCACGCGCTTTACGCTTCTGCAAAGCCCGGAGAATGTAGGGTTCCCGAGCGGTGCAAATGTCGGTATACGAGAGGCTCTGGCCCATGGCGCGGAGTTCGTCTGGCTCCTGAACAACGACACGGAATGCCCGCCCGACACGTTGGAAAAGCTGGTTCGTGCAGCTATGAACCATCCCACGGCAGGCATCGTGGGAACGGTTCTGTTCTACCACTCCAATCCAGCAGAGGTGCAGGCGTGGAGTGGAGGCTACATCAGCCGCTGGCTGGGAACGGCGGCCCACTTCTACAAGCCAGTACCGCAGACGCGCGGCTCCTACACGACGTTTGCCAGCGCCCTGATCCGGGCAGCGGTCTTGCATGAGATTGGGCTGCTCTATGAAGGCTTCTTCATGTATTACGACGACTCAGATTTCTGCCAGCGCATGGAAAAGACGCACTGGAAGATTGCTGTCGCCGAGGATACCGCAGTGCTGCATAAAGAGAGTGCAAGTACCGAAGGCCCGAGGCACCCTTTCATGGAGAAGACGATTGCCGTTTCCGGTATGAAGTTTCTCAAGCGGCACTCGCCCATGCCGTGGCTTTCCATTCCCGTCTTTGTTCTGCTCAAGCTGGGCAATCGTGCGCGCCGAGCGGAGTGGTCTGCCTGCCGCGCTGTGCTGAAGGCGGCCGCCGAGTACCGCCGCGGAACAACTTGATGCTCTGTTCACCGCGCAATGGCTCTCAAACCTTTTCTGAGTACCGTCGTTTCAGTGATAATCAACAGATGCCCCCGATCCTCCGCGCAGACCTCGATTTCGACACCCTGGTGCCCACGTTCAACCAGGGAGAACCGTTCCGCAATGTGGTCATCGATAACTTCTTCACCGATGCCATCGCGAATCAGCTTGCGGAGGAGTTTCCGGCCTTTGACGGCCCTGCCTGGTCCGTCTATCACAACCCCATCGAGATCAAGAAAGCGCTGAACCATTGGGATCGCTTTCCCAAGACGACGTATGCGGTGTTCAACTACCTCAACTCCGATGAGTTTGTGGGGAAGATGGCAAAGCTGGCCGGAGTTCCGCTGTGGGCCGATCCGGGCCTGCACGGCGGCGGATGGCACGCGCACGCGCAGGGCGGCAAGCTGAATACGCACCTGGATTATTCCATCCACCCCAAGCTGGGCAAGGAGCGCATTCTGAACCTGATCATCTACATCACGCCGGGATGGCAGGAGGAGTGGAACGGCGCGCTCGGCTTCTGGAAGGACGACAACGGCACGCCCGGCGAGCTGGTAACCCGCGTTCCCAACTTCTTCAATCGCGCAGTGATCTTCGACACCTCGCAGAACTCATGGCATGGCCTTCCCGACCCGGTGGTCTCTCCGAAGGAGAAGGTACGCAACAGCCTTGCGGTGTACTACCTGTGCGAGCCGCGCGCCGCCGCATCAGAACGCGGGCGCGCCCTCTTCGCCCCGCATGGAGCGCAGGCGAATGACCCGGAGGTGCTGGAGCTGATCCGCAAACGCAGCCAGGTGAACACCTCGGAAGCGGTGTACCGCACACGCTAAGACATCTTTTTCAGCTTCGATGCGGAAGCAAAGACTGTGTCCCGTATCGGACTGGCGCGTTTCCGTCCGGTGAACGGTTCGTGAACCGCAGTCTTGACGGCAGCGCGGGAATGCGTCAGCCTAAAGTAGTTCTCTACACAAGAAATCTGTTGTCCGTGTGCCACACGCACTCAGGATAAGGCTGCACGCGTGTTCCTCACGTGATGCCCAATGTACTTCTAGGAGGCAACTTTTGACAAACAAGTTTCTGCTCGCCGCACCGCTCGCCTTGATCTGCACCCTGGCCCACGGCCAGGCCGTCTCCGTAAACGGTGGCGCTATTCAGGGCACCATCACCGATCCGTCCGGCGCAGCCGTCGCCAACGCGTCCATTGTCATCACCAACATCGGTGAGGGGACTTCGAAGACGATCTCTACCGACAAGGCCGGCTTCTACAGCGTTGGCCCGCTGAATCCGGGCGAGTACACCCTTGGCATCACCGCGCCAGGCTTCTCGCGACTTGAGGTCAGGACACGTATCTTGACGGGAACCGCGACGCCCGGCAGCTACAAGCTGGCCGTGGGTCAGTCCAATGAAACCGTCGAAGTTACAGCGGGTGACGTGCAGGTCAATACCGATCAGGCTGGCGTAAGCGACGTCATTACGCGCGAACAGATCAACTCGCTGCCCGTGAACGGACGCAACTTCCTGGACCTGGCGCAGATTGAGCCGGGCGTGCAACTTCAAAACGGCAACACCTTTGACCCCACTAAGTCCGGTTACACGGGAATTTCGGTAAACGGCACGTCTGGCCGGACCACCCGTATTTTGCTGGATGGGCAAGACATCACGGATGAGTTTGTTGGAACGACCATCATCAACGTCTCCCAGGGAGCCATTAACGAGTTCCAGTTAAACCGCTCGACGCAGGACGTGTCAGGCGAAGTTACATCACAGGGCCAGGTGCTGGTTTCCACCCGTTCCGGAACAAACGCGGTTCACGGCCAGCTGTTCTATTACTTTCAGGACCAGCGTGCCCTCTTCGCGGATCCGAATGCGCTAGGCAACAAGATCGCACCGTACTTCCAGCGCAATCAGTACGGCGGCAGCGCCGGTGGGCCCATCATCAAGGACAAGCTTTTCTACTTCGGCAACTCGGAACGCATCCAGCAGAACAGTGGCATTCCATCAGGGTTGGGTTCTGTCTTCGCATCCAGTCCGATTGCCACCAACAATCCGACGGTAGGTGCTCCGTACAAAGAGACTAACTCCACGGCACGCCTGGACTACGCTGGACCATTCGGCGGCCATTACTTTGCGCGCGGTAATTACGATGTAAACTCCACCCTGACGGCAGGCGGCACCAGCTTCTACTCTACGTACGCCAACCGTGACAATACGTATGGCACAGCCTTTGGTGCGGACTTTGCCAAGGGCCGCTTCACTCATTCGTTCCGCGGTTCATACGAGAAATTCCATAACTTGATTGGCGATTCCAGTGGCACGTCAGGATATAACCCGCTGACAGCTCTGGTGGGCAGTCCCGTGGCATACCGCTATGCAGGTCAAATCTACTTCGGACCGAACGCAAACGCGCCGCAGGCGACATACCAATCGGACAAGCAGCTGCGGTACGACGGCGGCTACACCGTCGGCGCGCATAACATCCGGTTCGGCGGCGCGGTAAACCGCATCCAGTCTGGGGCGTTCGCGTCCTTTTACGGTATTGGCCCGCGCATCAACGTCACCTCCAGCAACCTGCTAAGTGGTACGCCAACGTCCAGTAACCCTAGTGGCCTGGGATGCAATGGTGTGGTGGGTGCGGCGGCCTGTCCTGCCGACCCAATTAATGGATACAACACCAGCTCCGTAACCCTGGGCAACGGCCAGGGCGTCAGCAACAACGTCCCTAATTTTGGATTGAACGGCGGCGGCATTCCGTCGTGGCGTTTCTCAGCGTATGGCTCTGACAGCTGGAAGATTACGCCTAATGTCACGCTGGCTGCGGGTGTTCGATACAGCGTGGATACCAATCGCGAAAATAACGGTGTCACGTTGCCCACATGCGGCGATCTCACCAGCACCGTCGCCGCAGCGTGCACGGGCCTCCCAGCTTCGACACCGCTCTTTACCCTGTACAACCCTGGATTTACCGGCACCAATATTCGCCAGCCGTATGGGAACATCTCTCCGCAGATAGGTATCGTGTACGCGCCGGGCAATCATAAAACCACCTTCCGGGCCGGCCTGGGTTACTTCTTTGAAAGCGTTGTCTTCAACAACACGTCTAACGCTGAATCTTCCCTGCTGAAGTCGGGCGCGTTTTACTTCTCCAAGAACCCATGCACGTCCGGCAGCTACACACTCCCGGATGGAACCCAGCAGACAACCGCGCCCGACGGCGTAACACCCCTAACGACTCTATGCGCACAGAGAACAATCGCGCAATCCGCAGCAGCTTTTTCGACGTTGGAAAAGCAGTTGCAGGCAAATACAGCGGCAAACTCTCAATCTGTGAATGGCAGCTACGTTGGTTCAACGCTCAATGCAAGCAGCGGGTATGCGCCAATTTACAAGCAGCCATACTCTGAGCAGTGGAACTTCGGGCTGCAGCACGAACTGTTCAAGGGCGCGGTTCTTAGCGCGGATTACGTGCACAACGGTGCCTTCAAAATCGGCCAGACGATCGACGTAAACCATAACGGCGCGGCACGTAACTTCCGGCAGGCAAGCGCGGTCGCGGCAGTTACCGCCGTGGCTTCCAGCGCAACGTATAAACCCTACTGCGGTGCCGTGACCGGGACGTCGAACCAGGTAAGCTGCCTGATCAGCCGCGGTGCCAGTATTGCAACCCTCGCTGCCGCCGGCTTGGGATCAACGGCCGACTTCAGCGCAAGCAACAGCTACCTGTACGCGGGCAAGGCGTTTCCCGCAACATTCGCCGGGACAAATCCAGTGCTTGGCTCTGGATCATTCATCGTTCCGTCAGGACGCTCCGGTTACGATGCATTGCAGATCGTGTTCCGGCAGTCCGCCTCTCATCCGCTGCCGGGAGTGGAGCGTGGAAACTTCCAGGTGTCGTATAACTTGTCCCGCATCGTAAGCAACCTGGTCTCAACGACAGGCGATGAATTCTTTACATCGGGCGCTTACGACTGGGATAATCCAGATACCTTCATTGGACGCAGTGGTCTGGACCGCAAGCACGAGTTATCCTTTGGCGGTGCATTCACCTTCAAGTACGGGCCGCAGCTTGGCGTCATCGGGCACTTCTTCTCGGCCCAGCCGCTCAACCTATCGTTAGATACGGGCAGTCTTGCTCAAGGCAACATCTTCCAGAGTGACTTGACTGGCGACGGGACAATTGGCGACATTGCACCGGGTACCCTTCCCGGTGATTACGGCCACCGCGTGAAGGGCAGTACTCTGGGCGGGTATGTCAGTAACTTCAACGCGCAATATGCCGGTAAGCCCACGCCCGCTGGACAGGCACTTATCAACTCCGGGCTGTTCACCCTTTCCCAGTTGACCGCTCTGAAGGGCGTCATCCAACCCGTGGCGCAGTTGCCTACTACTCAGGGCGTCAATAATCCTGACTTCCGGTCGCTTGATGCAAATTTGTCATACCCTCTTCGCCTGTACCGCTTTCACGAGGGCATGAGTCTGGAGCCAGCGATTGCGGTCTACAACGTCCTGAACCTGAGTAACTTCAGCAATCTGAATACCACCAGCACTCTGCAAAATACAACTACCGCCGGTGGGCTTTACAACACCGGATCGGCGGGGCAAGGTAACATCACCGGTCCGAATAACTTCGCTGTACTTTCCGCGCGCCGCACATACCGCGGCGTGGGAACCTTCTCGCAAGGTGCGCCGCGTGAAGTGGAATTCCAATTGAAGCTGAACTTCTAAGCGCTACATATGAACGGGAAAAGGGCCGCAACTTAGCGGTCCTTTTTTCTTATTTGAAGAGAGCTAGCTCTCCATCGGTGGCAGAGCCGGTCCGCGCGTGGGCCCGCTGGGTGGCTGCACTTTGACGCTGCGGCCGGTTGCGGCGGACTTGTAGATCGCTTCGATGATCTGGTGATCGCGCAGGCCTTCTTCGCCGGGGGTGTGGGGCTGCTGATTGTTCATGACGCAGAGTGCCATGTGGTCCATTTCAAGGGCGAACTGGTCCTTATCCTCAATGGACGGCGAACTCTCGACCTCCCTGCCGTCCTCCAGTTTGGAGAAGCGCAGCTTGCTGCCGTGATAGCCGAACGCAGGGTCCATTTCGCCGAACGCATCCACGCCCTCCAGTCGCAGAAATGTTGAGCGATGCACGTCATAGGCGCTGGTGAAATTGGCCGTCATGCCGCTGGGAAAGCGCGCGATCACCTCGCAGCGTGACTCGACCTCGCGGAAGCGGGGGTCGTCCTTTGGCTGAATGACGGTCGCGAAGACCTCGTCGGGCTCCTCACCGGAGAGAAAGCGCGCCGCGTTCAGGCAGTAGATGCCGACATCCGGCATGGCTCCGCCGCCCGCCATCTTCTTATTCAGCCGCCACTGCGCCGGGTCGCCCTGGTTCTGCGAATTGGACGCGACAATCGACCGCACCTTGCCGAGCCTGCCGTCCCGCACGGCTTTTTCCAGCGTGCGATTCATCGGCTCGTACTGCTGCCGGTAAGCGATCATCAGCTTCACGTTACCCTGCCTGCAGGCGGCGATCATCTCCTCGCACTCGGCGGAGCTGGTGGCCATGGGCTTTTCACAGAGGATGTGCTTGCCGGTCTTAGCGCCGCGCACAACGAACTCGCGATGCATGCTGTTCGGCAACACGATGTAGATGACGTCCACACCGGGCATGTCGCGCAGCTTTTCGTATCCCGCGTAATCGGTGATGTTGGTTTCCGCGATGCCGTACTGCGCGGCGATCTTCAGCGCCTTGCCGCGATCTCCGCTGACCAGCGCCGTAGGCTTGCAGTACTCAGAGCGGCCGAACGCGGGGAGGATCTGGTCGAGCGAAAGACGCCCAAGGCCGACGATGGCGAAGCCGATGCGGCGATTGGGTGGCAGAAACGGGCCGGGTGCCTTCTCAGGCGGTTCAGTGGGAGCGTGGATGGGCGAGAGTTGCACGTCGTTTTGTTGATTGGGCTTGGCGGCCTGCCCGGCGGCACCGGAGGCAAGGGCCGCCGCGCCCGCCACTGCGCCCGATGCCGATAGGAGGAAGCCGCGGCGTGAGATCGGAGAGACGCTGCCCAGAGCATCTCCGGGATCATCGAAAGTGTTCATAGCAGCATGGGATGCGACCGCGATTTCCCTGGGATGCGCTTCTTTAATCGCGAATGCTGCCAGACGATGCGAAAGCGCGGTATGCTTTTGGGCGATGAAAGCTCTCCGCGCTGTCACGCTTCTGAACGCCGCTCGCTTCGTGGTTGCCCTCTTCGCGATCGCCATGACCGTCTCCCTTCCGCGTGACGCGGTCTCCGCTGCCGGCAACGGCTCGTTGCGTATCGCCGCCATTGACGTGGAAGGTGGCCAGGCGACGCTGTTCGTCGCGCCCACCGGGCAGTCGCTGTTGGTGGATACAGGCTGGCCGGGCAACAACGGTCGCGATGCCGAGCGGATCGTCGCTGCGGCGCATGAGTTTGGCCTGCAGCGCATCGATACTGTGTTGATCACGCACTACCATACCGACCACGTGGGCGGCGTGCCGCAGCTTGCGGAGCGCATCCCCGTCGGCACGTTCCTCGATCACGGTGCGATGTATGAGCAGGGCGGCGGCGTGCCTGAGATGTACAACGCATACCAGGCCACGCTCTCCGGCGGCAAGTACAAGCATGTATCGATACATGCCAGCGAGAAGTTACCCATTCCAGGCTTCGACGCGATTGCGATCAGCTCCGATGGGAAAACCATCACAGAGCCGCTGCCCGGTGCAGGCGAGCCGAATCCGCTGTGCGCGCTGTCGCAGCCGCCAGCGGAAGACTTGACGGAAAACGGTCACTCGCTCGGGATCGTGATCCGCTTCGCTGGACTAAGAATTCTGGACGCGGGCGACCTGACGTCAGACCGCGAGCGCAGCCTGGTGTGCCCGCGCAATCTGCTGGGGCGGATCGATCTGGCGATCGTGTCCCACCACGGCTCAGACCTGAGCAGCAGTAAGTTGTTCGTCCATGCGCTGCATACGCGTGTGGCGATCATGGACAATGGCGAGCGCAAGGGTGGCAGCACGTCTGTCATCGACACGTGGAGGTCAGCACCAGGGCTGGAGGCGCTCTATCAGGTGCATGCTGCGCCCGCCGCAGGCACGAACAACCCGGCGGGAACAGCGCAAGGCGGCCCGGAGCACAATGCGCCGGAAGCGTTCATCGCCAACCGCATGGGCGAGGACGCCAAGCGCATCGACGCGACGGTGAACCCGGACGGCAGCATCGATGTTACCAATCAGCGCACAGGTGAGACGAAACACTTCGCGCGCCGGTAACGCCCCGTTTAAGCGAGCGGGTATCCTGAATCGAGATGCCTGGGCATGAATATCCGCATACCGACCGTGAGATTCTGAACCGCCTGCAGCGCGCTGGCGGGCGGGCTGGATATAAGCAGCTGGTGCGGGAGCTTGGCATCGGTGGCGGACGCGAGCGCCGTTTGCTGCTGGAACAGCTTGGCCGCATGACGGTGCGTGGCGCGCTGGTGAAGCTTGACGCCGAGCACTGGGCGCTGCCGGAGACGCATACCCAACGCGCCAAGAACGAAGCTCGAATCCAGGCTGCAGCCAACGGTGGACGCCGAGGCTTTGCAGCGGGTTTGCGTGCGCGTGCGGCAGACCGTCATCAGGAGCGGAGTTCCAGTCGCGCCGGTCTCGTGGCGGGGAAGCTGTCGCTGCATCGTGATGGGTTCGGCTTTGTGCGGCCCACGGATGCGACCGCAGCAGACGGCGATGTCTTCATCCCGCCGCATGAGTTGAACGGTGCCATGCAGGGCGATCAGGTGCTGGTCGATCCCGCGCCTCCGGGCCGCGACGGACGCCGCTCTGGACGCATCGTGCGCGTGCTGACGCGGCGCAATCCGACGGTCGTCGGCATCTTCCATGCAGCGGGATCACGGGGCAGATCTGTCGATCATCGCAGCGACGACCTGCGCCTTCGCGGCAGCTATGTGACGCCGCTGGATGAGCGCATGACGCAGCCCGTGCTGATCGACAACGATCACGATCTGCCATCCGCGGCCATCACACCGCACCGTACGATGGGCACCGAGGCTGCAGCGCAGGAGCATCGCTGGGACGGTACGCTCGAAGACTTGCACGGCCTGGCTGTCGATGTCGAGATCACGCAGTATCCCACGGAGCACACGCCCGCGCATGGTCGCGTCATCGAAGTGCTGGGAGATCCGGATGCCTTTGGTGTGGACGTGGAGATCATCATCCGCAAGCACCATCTGCCTCATGTTTTTCCTGCGGGTGTGCTGGCGGAGGCGCAGGATGCGGCGCAGCGGACGGTTGCCGTGCTGGATGACGACGAACTCAGCGCACGGCGGGATTTCCGCCATGAGCCGATCGTGACGATTGATGGCGAGACAGCGAAGGACTTCGATGATGCGGTGCTGGTGCGCCAGCACGATGACGGCACGTGGGAGTTGCAGGTCCACATTGCCGATGTGGCCGAATACGTCGCTGATGGCGGTGACCTGGACCTGGAGGCGCGGCTGCGCGGCAACAGCGTCTATTTCCCAGACCGTGCGATTCCCATGCTTCCTCAGGAACTCTCGAATGGAGAGTGTTCGCTGCGGCCCGACGAAGATCGCATGGTCCTTTCGTGCATCGCTCGGATCGACAGTGGCGGCAACGTTTTGAGCTACGAATTGTGCGAAGGTCTGATCCGTTCCGCGCGGCGCATGACGTATACCAACGTGCAAAAGATCCTTGACGGAGACGAAGTGGTTCGTAAGGTTTACGAACCGTTTGTCGCGGACTTTGAGCGGATGCTGGACCTTGCGAAGCGGCTGAACGGCAAACGCGTTCGGCGCGGCTCCATTGACTTCGATCTGCCGGAGCCCGTGATCGACTTCGACGAACGCGGCGCGATGCGCGGCGTGCACAAAGCGGAGCGCGCGTGGTCGAACCGGCTTATTGAGGAGTTTATGCTGTGCGCGAACGAGTGCGTCGCGCGATGGATTGAGGAGAGCGGCGTGCCAGGCATGTACCGCATCCACGAGATGCCTGACCCTAAGCGCATCATCGAGTTTGAGGACGCAGCGGCAAGCTTTGGTATCTCGCTGGGCGTAGGCGCGCTTCCGGTGAAGAAGGTCACCATGAAGGCGGACAGGCGCGAGCAGCACCGGCGGGGGCAGCAGGGGCGTGACACGCGGAAGCCGCGCGAGCATGAGGTGTCCGCGCAGATCGAGGTCACGCCGCAGATGTACCAACGGCTCTCCGCGAAGATCGCGGGGAGGCCGGAGGAGCGCATCCTCAGCTACCTGATGCTGCGCTCATTGAAGCAGGCGAAGTATTCCGAGAAGAATGAGGGCCACTTCGCGCTCGCCGCTCCGGCGTACACGCACTTTACCTCGCCCATCCGGCGATATCCGGACCTGATTGTGCATCGCGTGATCAAGACGCTGCTGGTGGAGGGCGCGGAGCCATTTGGCGGCCCGGAGGAGACGGCTTCGGCTTCCGCTCAAAGGTATGCCGAATCTAGTCCCACTCATGCGCAAACCGCGCGCTTAAATGGGGCACCCAAGTCTTACAAGACAGAAAGGAAAGCAGGTCCTTCGACTTCGCTGCGCTCCGCTCAGGATGACGGACCGGTAGAGCCTTATCCGCGCGAGGAACTCGGTGCCATTGCGCAGGAGTGCAGCGAGACGGAGCGGCGCGCCGCTGATGCGGAGCGGGAACTCATCGAGTGGAAGAAGATCAAGTTCATGCAGGACCGCGTGGGCGAGGACTTTGACGCCATGATCCTGTCCGTGACGAAGTATGGCCTGTTCGTGGAGCTTAGTGAACTCTACGTGGAAGGCCTGGTGCCGATTTTCTCCATGACGGACGACCTCTACACGTTCCGGGAGAACTCGCGCGAGATTTGCAGTGCGCGCAATGGGCGGTGTTACCGGCCAGGGCAGAGGGTACGTGTGCTGCTGGACCGGATTGACCGGGCAAACCGCAGACTGCAATTTGCCGTGCTGCCGGAGGTGCAGGACGGCAGTGAGGCACCGGCGGGGACGCGGCCCTTTGTGTCACGATTGGGCAAGACAGCAGCACGGCGGGAGAAAGCCGCAAGCAAGAGCGGGACAACACGCGCGGCCAAACGGGGTGGTACGTCGCGGGCTGCTTCACCCTTTGCTGCCACCCTGCCATCGCCAGACCGCAGCGGCAAGCCGCGTAAAAAGGGCCGTGGCGGTCCGAAGAAGAAGGGCAAGAAGCGCTGACCGCGCTTCAGTGGCAGCGCGAAGTTGCCGGTGCAGATCTGTTCGGCTGCGCAATCAGACTCTTCTGAAGCTTCTGACTGCCAGCATCGGTATGGGCCGAGACTGCGTCTAAACTAGTGCTAGGTGGCGAGGACACAGCGCCGCCGGAAGAGAGTTTTACGACGATGTACGTCAATCGCACCAACGGATTTCCAGCTACGATCGATGTCCCGCGCGAAGGAACCGCGCCTTTGCTGGCGAAGGTACTAGGCATCACCGCGCTGGGGTTCTTCATCACCGCCCTTGGCGTTGCGACGGCTCCTGCGTGGAGCATGATGCCCGGCCTGATCGCCGTCTTTGTCCTGATCTTTATGATCAACGGCGCACGCAAGCGCAGCGCCTCCGCGGCCCTGGGCCTGTTCCTGGCGCTCGCTTACTTCATGGGCTGGGAGATCGCTCCCATCATCCACATGTACCTGCGCGCGTTTGGCACGCCGCTGATTCTAAACGCGGCCTTGACCACGGGCCTGGGCATGACGGCAATGGGCTGCGTGTCGTATCTGTTCAGCATCAACTACAGGCGTGTCGCAGGTATAGCGATGGCCGCGCTGATTGCGTTGATCCTGGTCGGCATCGCCAGCATGTTCTTCCACTTCATGCCGCCGACGCTCTACTCATGGCTGGCGCTCGGCATCTTTACGCTGCTCACCATTGCAGACTTCTCGCGCATCCGCGCGGGCGGCGATGGACTTGGCGCAACGCAGCTTGCTGTCGGTATCTACCTGGACGGGATCAACATCTTCCTGATCCTGATGCAATTGATGGGTGGCCGCAGCCGGAGAGATTGAGTTACCTGTCTGGAGAATCGTATGTAAGAGCCGCCTTGGGGCGGCTCTTATAATTTCGCATGCGCTCAAAGTCTCAATGTCAGGTTATGTGCTGTGGAGGGCATCTCGGCGTCTGCGGAGAAGAACGCAGATGCTGGTGACAGCGGTGATGCAGAGGACGAGGCTGGAAGGCTCGGGCACGGGGCTGGTGGTGGTCTGGATGGTATAGGAGCCGGATCCGGGATTGAATCCGGGCGGGACGGCGTAGCCGATGATGCCTGGGCCACCGAAGCCAAAGGCGATGTCATCGACGGGGCCGTCGCTGGGGAAGAAGGCGGCGGTGAAGTACGAGAGGGTGCCGTCCTGAAGGACGGCTTGGCCGCCCTGACGGATGTCGGCGCGCGTGAATGACTCGCCGAGCAGGTTGAAGTTGAGGGACGTGAGGGTCAGGTATTCAGTGCCAGTGCCGGTGGAACCCTGGCTGTCGTAGCTTGCCGCGCCGGTGAAGTACGTCCCGGCGAGAGCACCCGTGTCCAGGCTGGCGCTGAACGTAAAAGCGACCGGAGAGGCATGTGCGGCGAGTATCGACACGAGGCAGGCGAGAGCCAAGAGAGTCATGCGAAGCGGGCCGGCTGCTGACATAGGACGAGATCGTACCACGGCCCGTATGCGTTCACAATCCCGGAGTTGGCTAGAGCGAAGTGAATCAGCCGTTGCGTCCCCCAGACATCAGGCCTTGCGGCCTGCGGCAGCGTAGATTTTCATCATGATGTCTACATCTTTGCGGCCTTCTTCGCCGGACGGAATCACTGCTGTATTGTCCAGGATGCAGCGGGAGAAGTAGTCCGACTCCACGGCGAATTGTGCCGGATCTTTGTCCTGCTCGGCATCGGTCACCGGAGCGCCGCGGTTGATCTTCGCCTCCAGCGTGATGCCCTGGTAGCCGAAGCCGCTGACCGTAAGCACACCCTTTGATCCATGCAGCTTGATGAACCCGTCCATGCTGGCACCGTACGTTGTGGTGCAGGAAGCGACCGTGCCGGAGGGGAACTCCATCGTCCAGCCAACATTTTCCTCCACTTCATTGAAGCGGCCGTCGTGATCGATAACAGAGCTGAACGCCGCGATCTTGTCCGGTTCCTCGCCCAGGAGAAAGCGGCAGGCATTGAGTGAATAGACGCCAACATCCATCAGCGGCCCTCCGCCCGCCAGCTTGCCATTCAGCCGCCACTCGCCCGGCTGAATGTTGAAGCCATTACAGCTTTCAATCGCCTGGATCTTCCCAAGCATCCCGCTCTGGACGATCTTCTGCGCGTGCAGGGTGGTCGCTTCACGCTGCAGCCGGTAGGCGATCATCAACCTGCGGTTGTTCTTTTTGCAGGCGGCGATCATTGCATCGCACTCGGCCACGGATACCGCCATGGGCTTTTCACAGAGCACGTGCTTGCCAGCATTGGCAGCGCGAATGGTGTACTCCGCATGCATGCTGTTGGGCAGCGCGATGTAGACTGCGTCCACATTGGGGTTGTCCTTGATGCGGTCGAAGGTCTCGTACGTGTAGATCGATGCAGCGGGAACGCCGTACTCAGCCGCAGTCCTTTGCGCCTTCTCCGGATGGCCGCTGACCAGCGCCGTGATCTCGCCTTGCGTGCCCATGCGTGTGCCTGGCATGAAGTGCTCAAGAGAGATACGTCCCAGGCCGACGATGCCGTAACGGATCTTTCTGGCGGGTGCCTGCGGGCGCAGCGCCCCAGGAAGCAACGTGGCCGCAGAGGCGGCAGCTGCCAGATGCGCAAAATCTCTTCGAGTCAACATTCGGTTCCCCTTACCAGGTTGGGGACCATGGTACATGCAGGCGCATACTTACCGTAACTCCGCCTCACAAGATGGCGATGCGGAAGGATATACTCCCGCTGCTTATTGACCCAGGATCGCTTTCAGCGGGATCGCTGACGACTGCACACCGTAGCCCGCACCGTTGGGGTGATTGTTATCAGCGGAGGTATAGTTCGGAATCAGGAAGTCAGGGTGGGCGGAGTAGGCGAGCACTGCGTCAAAGTCGGCGATGGCGACCACGCCGGGCAGCTGCGCCCCGCTGGTGCGTATCCAGTCGTTCAGTGCACGCCGCTGCGTTGAGCCTGGATTTTCCGGACCAGGATTGATGTCACCCTGCCAGGGATTGGCCGTCGACGGAAGCAGATTAGCCGGCGAAGAGAGGCAGTACTCCGCCGGTGGAAGTGTCGCCAGGATGACACGAAGGCCGGCGGCATTTGCCTGCCCCACCATGTTTGTCAGGGACGCCTCAACGTTGGCCGCAGGCACACAGTCAACACGCAGATCGACCCCTCCAAAGTAGATCACGACCGCCTTGATGCCTGCCAGTCCCAGGACATCATGCTGCATGCGCTGCACCCCGGCCAGAGTGTCTCCGTTTTGGGATACAGAATCAGGCGCTGCGGGGTCGCCGATGGCACCGGCGTTCGCAACGCCAATGTTGTACCCGGCAGCCTGCAATTGCCGTGCCAGCCAGTCAGACGGCCGGTCGTAATTCTGACCGGGAACAGGAACGTTAAAGACAGGATACGCATTGGTGCTGCCGTAGTTCGCGCCGTGCCCATCGATCGACGAACTGCCGAAAAGCGCAACGGTTCCGCCATATGGGCCGTATGCGTCCACTTCCGTCACCATGTACCACTCGTACATGGTGGTGGTAAAACTTGTCCCGGCTGCGTCCGTTGTTTGGTTGCCAGCGTTCAGCGCGGTCGCATAGTTCGCGTTAAACCCCGTGCTGTGCTGCACCAGCGGACCAAAGGTTCCCTGCACGTATGCGCTAACGGCCAGGTGCTCACCGAAGCTATACGTAATGTTCACAGCATCGGAGAGAACCTCCTGTCCGGGTGCGAGAACAATCGTGGGGTTGCCGTTAAAGGTGAGTGCTTTGTCGCGAGTCGAATCGATCGCCGGTCCTTCGCCAGTCGCTGCAGCCAGGCGTGCTCCGCCGATCGTGACGGCAGCGGTTCCAAACAGGTTGGAAAAGCGAACGCGCTCCTCGGTTCCACCAATCGTCGGATACAGAAAAAAGCGGAAGGTCTGCTCGGAACCGCCGGGATTGGTGCTGGCGTTAAACTCGGCATTCTCCGGTGATGCACCCCACGCTACCACCCACTGGTTCGGAACCGCCGGAGGGGCTGTGGTGGCAGACGTGCTAACGCTGTTGTTACTGCCGGAGCAACTTACAAGCCACAGCAGAGACAGAAGGCTCAACAGCCCTGCCCAGGAACGCCGAACTTGGCCCACTTGCGACACATCCCTGTGACGGCGACGCATGCGGAAAGTTGCACGTACTTTTTACGGATTGTTTACCAAAGTGTCGCAATCAACCAAAACGGGGTTACTTCGGTGCTGGAAGCGAGGTCAATGGAATTGCATTCGCTTCTGTGTGATATCCGTTGCCGTTGGGGTGGTAGTTATCTCCGGAGTTGTACTGTGGCAGCATAAAGCTCGGACGCGATGGGTCCGCAAGCACAGCGTCAAAGTCGGCTATTCCAACCACTCCGGTTAACGCCGCGCCACGGGTTCGAATCCAGGAGTTCAGAGCCATTCGCTCGTTCTCACCGCCGTTGGCCGGCCCCGGTGTCACGCCACCTGCATATGGATCGGCTGAGGTGGGCGTTGGACCGAAATCGGGCTGACTCGGGTTGGTGCAGAAGGCGGAGGGCGGTATCGTCGCGAGAATGACCGGAACATTCGATGCAGCCGCCGTTGCGACCATTTGCTGTGTAGCGCTCTCGATGGCTGGTGCCGTTTTGCAATCGGGCGAACGGATGTCAATGGATCCGAAGTAGGTGACAGCTCCCAGAAGATTTGGCAGAGTCAGCAGATCGTGCGCGATGCGGTCATTTGCGTTCCGCACATGATTCGCGCTGTTGGTGCTGTCCACCGTCACCGTGTCGCCGGGAACGCCAAGGTTGACAACGCCAATGCTGTATCCGGCTGCGTTCAGCCGTTTTGCCAGCCAGTCTGACAAGCGGTTGCTGTGCTGCCCCGCAACCGGCACATTGGGAACCGGATAGATTTGATCGGAGCTGTAATCAGAGTGAAATCCATCGGTTGTCGAACTTCCAAAGACAGCAAAGGTGCCCTGGTATGGCCCGTAGACGTCAATGCCATTGATCAGCAGCCATTCCTTCGTGGTGGCTGTATAGGTGCTGCCCGTCAGATCGGAAGTCTTGTCTCCAGCACCGTCATCCGTCTGATAGCTCTTCATAAACAGTGAATCATGGCGCGTGACAGGGCCATACGTGCCCTTCAGATACACAGAGATGTCCAGCACCTGTCCATAGCTGAAGGTGAGATTGGCCGTATCAGAGGTTACAACCTGTCCCGGTGTCAAGGTTACGCTTGGCTGGCCACTAAACGTGAGCGCCACGTCATGTCCGGTTGCGATGGCAGGTGAGCCATCAGCGCCTATCGAGAGCCTGGCTGCACCAATGGTGACTGGCGTGGTTCCGTAGTAGTTTGAAAACCGAACCCGTTCCTGCGTGCCCCCGATCGTAGGAATCACCGCGAAACGGTAACTATGCTCCGCACCACCGTTATTTTCCGCACTCGCCTCGGCATTGGTCATGGCAATGCCCCAGGCACCCGCCCAGATTGAAGGAGCTACCGCGGTTGGTGCCGCAGGCAAGCCGGTGCCGGTGCTAGTTGCGGTGGGCGAGGAAAGACCGCCGCCGCTGCCACAGCCGGATAGGCCCACAGACGCAGCCCAGATGGCGCCAAGTAAACGGCGTGGCAAACATTTCATGAGAGATGTGCGGTGTGAGTCTGACAGATTTTAGTCACCGTCCCAAGAATAGCGTCGTACCGGGATGTTGGGTGTAAATTTGAGCGAAGACCGCATACCTTGTACCGCAGTCAATATTCCTGTGTGTCCCGCTTGAAGGTGCTTTGATCCATTTCCCAGACGTCCCGCAGCGGACGCTCGAGGAAAAAGACATAAAGTGGACGAATACAGAACAACCCGCAAGGGGCGTGCTCGCTCCTAAAGGAAGCAACGCAGCACATAAACGGCTGTGAGCTGCAGGTTTATAGGACCTCACGCCACGCCATTGAGTTCGCCAGGACAGAGCAGTTGAGGCGGACGTTATCCTAGGTAAAGAATGAAAGAGGGATCATGTTCATCATCTGGTGGATCATTGTTGGTCTGATTGCAGGCTTCATCACCGGCAAGCTAATGAAGGGCAGCGGCTTCGGCGCGCTGGGCGACATCGTCATCGGCATCATCGGCGCGATTGTGGGCGGTTTCATCATGCGGGCGCTCGGATTTGCTGGCCGGGGTGGAATGATTTACACGATCATCGTTGCCGTCGTTGGCGCTGTCCTGCTGACTCTGCTGTTGCGTCTCGTTACAGGCAACCGCTCTAAGAACCTGTAAGGAGATCTGATGGGGATCATGGATATGGTGACGGAGGCTGCCGGCGGCATGGGCGGCGGTGACAAGTCACAGATGGCTGGCGGTCTGATGCAGGAACTGGAGAGCCGTCCCGGTGGCATCTCCGGCATCTTCTCAGCCTTTCAGAACAACGGAATGGGTGGCCTGGTACAGCAGTGGGCGGGTGGCAATACTTCGCCCGCGTCGCCGGATCAGGTGGAGCAGGGCCTCGGCGGAACGGGTGTGATTGAAAGTGTGTCCAACCGCATCGGCATGTCGCCCACCATGGTGAAGATGGGCATGGCGGTCATTCTGCCAGTCGTCATTCACCATTATGTGTCCAACGGGCATGTCACTCCGCAAGGCGAACCAACCGGTGCACCGCCTCCTCAGTCTGGTGGCATGTTGCAGTCGATCCTGAGCAGGATCATGTAGAACACCCAGTTCACGGCACCCCGGCGGCGCACTCTCTTAGAGCGCGCCGCTTGTGTTTGCGGGGATCGTCGTCGCCGCAGGTGTGAGCGACGGCGCTGGTGGCGCGTTTGCAACAACCTTCATAGCCAGCCGTGGAAAGGTAAAACTGCCACCTGCGTCGTCAATCACATTGACCTGACAGATGTAGTTGCCCGGCTTCAGCTGCGTCAGCGGTATATCGAACTGGAACGAGACGGCATTGCGGTCCGGCTGATTCTCAACGTCCGTTGCGACCAGCGGCGTTTCCAGCACCTTTGCACCGTTCTGCAGAAACTCAATAGAGGTCAGCACGCGAATGCCGCTTGCACCGGCGCGCGCCTTCAGGCCGCTCTGCTTTGCGACCGACTCGGTTGCGGCTTCAGCCGAAGCTGCTGCTGCCTGTTTGCCGGGATCGTACACCTCATATAACAGGAACAGGTGCGCATCCTGCCGGAAGACATGCGGCACATTCGGCACAAGCTGCTGCCCATCCTGCAGGAGCGGGTTCGCGACCGGCGGTGCTCCTGGCGGCCCGCGCCGCACCGGAGCCGAAGGTGAGCGCTGCGACGAGAGGACAACGCTGGACAACTTGACGGGCACCTTGCGCTGGTCCGGCACCACCAAATCCGTTTCAAACGATCCCATGTTGCCGGTCTCGTTCTCGCGGGCAACAAACTTCACGTGATAGTGCCCGGGTGCCAGCGTGAATCCGGTGCTGTACTGGATGTTGCGCCGTGCCGCGCCCACAGTGCCATCAATCGCCAGCTTCAGCGTGTCGCGCACATTGCCAACGGCAATTCCCTGCGCATTTCTTACCTGTCCGATGACGTCCAGTGTTGCTTTATCCTGATCCTTCGTGCGCGTAAACGGAATCTGGGATCCGGGAACGATGATCGACATGGGAACGGAATAGCTGTTCGGGTTCTGCCGGAAGTAGAAGGCCTCAAGATACATGGGAATGTCGACGGCAGGCAGGTCGCTGCGCAGCTGATCGCTCAGCGCCAACTCGCGATCTTCCGTCTTCTGGTGCCTGAAATCCGCTGGGGCGTAGTAGCCCGGACGGTATTCCAGCTTGGCATCGCTGCGGTTCAGCTTGACCGTGAGATGGCGAAAGGTGCCATCGCGGCGCGTGTCCGTGGAGCGGAAGCCGAGGATGTAGTATGCCTCGGTATCCCGCTGAATTGCCTGAAAGGCGGGCGCGAAATCGTTCGAGTCAGAAAAAAACTTGCCCCCGGTATCGGACGCCAGCGTGGCCAGCGTTTCCTGCGAGTTGAAGTTGGCATCCAATCGCGCCTGCATCGCGCCGCCACTGTACGCGCCCGTGCCGCGCAGCGATCCGGTGCTGGCATCGCCCAGCGGCGACAGGGCTTCCAAGCCGCGCGAGTCCACGCTGTAGATCGCCATGTTGGCCTTTACCGCCTCGTTGGTAGCGGAGCGGATGCTGGATTGATTCTCCACCCCATTGCGCGTCAGGCCGCCGGAGAAGTACAACATGCTCTTGCGCTGATCCACGCGCTCCAGCGACTTGGCAATGGTCTGGATGGCATAGAGTTCGCGGTCCGTGTTCAGGCTGTTGTACTCGGAATCATCTGCCGTAAAGGTGCCCGCATCGTCCGCGGTGCCGTCGCTCGATCCGGTGGTGCCGTTGGCAAAGTTGCTTGCCTGGTTGGTTCCGTTGAACTTGCCCACGGCCGCAAGCAGCGTCGTCTTGTCCGCCGTAAAGTCCTGGTCGAGTGAGAGCGTTGTGCCCAGGCTGGCAACGGCGACAAGGTCAGCCGGAGCCATCTTTTTGTTGACGTAGTCTTGCGCCGCCTGCACGGCACGGTCGATGTCCTCCTCCTGCATGCTGGTCAGGTCGAAGAACATCACAATCAAGCGATGATCGCGCAACTGCGCTGCGTCCGCGCCCATGGAGCGATCCAGAATCTGCGCCACCGTGGGTGTCTTGCCGCTTACCGTGGCTTCATTCAGACGCGCGGCCTCGTCCACGCTCTGGAAGTCGAACGAGCTGATCTTCTGCGGCTTGTTGTTTTCCAGGATGGTGAAGTCGCTCGCCTTCAGGTTGCGGATGACCGCGCCTGTCTTCTTATCGCGCGCAACAACGTTGGTCAGCACCAGCTGCGAATCGACGCGCAGCGTAAATACCTGGGAGGTGCTGCCGCCCTGCTGCTGAATCGTCGTGCCGGTGGATGCAGGCGCGCCTGCCTCGGGCTGCGGAGCCTGCTGCACCGGCGTGTTCAGTTGCACCGGGGCCTGCTGCTGCGCCGGCAACGCCACTGCCATAAGAAGACCGAGGGATGCTACTGTTCGTCTTGAGAATAAGTCCCCGCGAATGGAGTTTTCGGTCCCACGTGCCGTCATCCCGACCGAAGCGAAGCGAAGTGGAGCGACCTGCTTTCCTTCCTTTATCTGAGTATTCGCCCCGAAAAGCAGATCCTTCGACTCCGCATGACATGCTTCGCTCAGGATGACGGTATGATTTGAGAGACTTTTCATCAGAAGCGATACCTCGCCTGCATGCTCAGCTTGCGTGGCGCACCTGCGCCAGTCACCTGGCCGAAGTTGGATGAGTTCAGAACCGTGTTCACGCCGGTGTACTGCACCGTGTTGAAGACATTATTCGCGGTGACGCGCGCTTCCAGGTTCTTCAACTCGCCGAAACTCACGCTCTTTGAAAGCGACATGTCGATTCCGACTACTCCTGGCAGTTCAATGGAGTTTCGCGATGCGGTGCCAAAGGTATTGGCCGGCTCAACAAACGCATTCTTGTTGAACCAGTTGCGCAGCGTGCCCGGACCTGCAATCGGCTGCGAAAACACGCGGTCAGGACGCAGGGTATAGTTGTTACCCGCCGCAGCCTGTGCAACGCTGTTCTGGTACTGTGGCGTCGCGTAACTGCCCGTGGCGAACGTAAAGTCACCGGAGAAGAAAATACCGTCCAGCGCGCGCGAAACCCGCCCTGTCTTCAAGAAGGCGCGGCCCGGCCCAAACGGTAATTCGGTAACAAAGTTACCCGTCAACTTATGCCGCACATCGAAGGTACTGTTTCCAAATTCCAGGTCAAGCCGTTGATCGTTTTGCGGCACCGTGTTATTCCCGGCTCCATTTACAGAACTGGCATCGTCGATCGAATGGCTGTACTGGTACGTTGCCTGCAGGCTGATGCCCTTCTGCAGCCGTTTGCGCGCGTTGATGGCCAGCGCATTCATGCGGGATTCGCCAATGGAATCCTCGTAAATAATGCTGTTGGTGTTGCCATTGGAGCTGTTGGCCGTGCGGTTGGGCGAGCGCCGCATGTCCAGGTTGCCGCCAAACGCGTTGTTATAACCCACATTGAGCACAATGCCCAGCGGCAGCTGATGCTGAATATCCACATTCATCACCTGTACTTCACCCAGGCGGTAGTTACGGTTCACGGCAAAAGTATTTGCCAGGGCGGTCTTATTGCAGTTAAAGGCGTTCGTCAGGGTAAAGCCCGCGACGTAACTTGCACAGCCCTGCTGCGAACTGACGTTGTTCTGTGTAATCGCAAACGGAGGCTGGTAGCTGAGTGAGTTCGCGAAGCTCCCAAACTGACCGGTATTGAAGTTAATCCCATACCCCGCACGCACGACGGTGTTCTTAACAAACTTGGGCCGCCATGCCACGCCCAGCCGTGGCGAAATCAATGTGCCGTCAGGATTAATCAGTGACCGCGGATACGCAACACCGCTGTACGCTCCCCGCCCGTCCGGCAAGACTTGCGCGTAATTTTGCAGGGTGCTATCAGGGTCAAGGTTCACCAGACGGTTGAATTTCTCTACAAATGGCGAGAAATACTCGTAGCGAACGCCGCCGTTGAGCGTGACGTTGGACAGGATGCGCCAATCATCCTGAACATATCCATCAAAGACCCACTGCCGCAGATAAATCTTGTTTGTGCCTGCCTGGATGGCGCTGGTCTGCGGAGCTCCCAGCAGAAAATCCGCAAAGGAGTTGCCAGTAGCCGCCTGATCCGTGCCGGTGCCGCTGCTTGGCCGCTGTGTATTTAGTCCCGTAAAGACATATTGCCCGATGCCATTCGTTCCCGCGATCAGGTCGCTGTGCACACGCCGTCCGTCAAAGCCGAAGCGGAAATTATGCTTGCCGTGCCGCCAGCTCACCACATCACTCAGGCTGACCGTTGAGCCAAGCCGGTCGGATGGATTGGTCTCCCCAACGCTGGCAAAATTAGTGAATGAAAGGTCAGGCACACCGTTGTACAGCCCCGGCTTCGCCGAAGGTGGCCGGGGAATCACAAGACCTGCCGCGGCTGCCGGATCGGAGGTGCCGTAAGTAAAGAAATTCGTCGTCATGCCGTGGGAAAAGTTCCAGCTTGCGGACAGATTGTTACTTAGGCGGCCGTAGCCGATGTTGTAACTCGCACTCAGGTTTGCTCCATTGCTGCTGGTCTTGCCATCCAGCGATGGTAAGAGGCCGCGAAGATCGCTTGCCGAATGCGAATAAGTGAAGTTAGTGCTGATGTTCTGCCGCAGCACCTTGGCCTGCTGCTGATTGTTACCACCCCCACGTCCGCCGCCGCCAAACCCGCCACCGCCGCCACGTCCGCCGCCGAAACCGCCCTGGCCCGCGCTCGCACCCAGGGCGCGCTGGTAACGGAACGAAAGCTGGGTGCTGTTGTTCCCGCTCGTGGTGATGCGCTGATAGTTATATTGATTCTCGCTGCCCGTCGCGCCAGTGCTGGCAACGTTTGGCAGCGGAATGTACGGCAGCAGTGCCTGTGCCTGCGGACTGATCTGCCCCGCCGGAATGACATTGCATGTTGGGTTGGCTTGCGAGGAGCAATCCCCAAACGGTTGCCCGGTCAGTGGGTTATAGATCGTGACCGGCACGGTCGCGCCATTAACGGGCTGCGTCAGACCATTAAAGTTGCCCTCTCGCTGCAGCAGCGTGGGCACCGTTCCTTGTGTGTTGAACGGGTTGATATTGCGCTGACCCGTCAGGTTCAGAAAGACGACCTGCTTATTGCTGGGCTTGATAAGCCCGGGGATATACGGTGATCCCGTGAACGAAAGTCCATACCGGTTGGTGCTGTACGCGGGCTTGAATGCGAGTCCGGTCACGGAAAATTGTGTCGCATCCAGCGCGGAGTTCCCCGCCTGGTAGAACACATTACCGTGTACCTGATTGGGATTGAAGTTGCGAAAGTTGCCACGTCCTCCTC
>CAXTXE010000003.1:193881-215925 GCA_964248165.1 uncultured Terriglobus sp. | reverse complement strand
CATGTGTTAGGCACGCCGCCAGCGTTGATTCTGAGCCAGGATCAAACTCTCGTTTGAAGACTGGTTGTCACGCTCCACGAGGACGGAGGTCCCTGGAGGCGTGACGCCGGTGCAGCCTCGAAATGCTGACCGGTTTAAAACAAGTGAGAATGACTAAACCAAAGGTCTAATGCTTTCTCACGACTGGCACGTTCAACTATGTTGTCAAAGATCCTAGCCAGAACGGCGTGAGCCGTCTGCTTTCGGATCAAGGACGCCGCACGTCAGAGACGTTACGGTTGTGTCCTCGAACTTGTAAGCTGCTTGTCTGACTGCGGTCCTAGTCCGCTTAGGGACTACCGGATTCCTAACGCATAGACGCGTTTCAGCGACCTAATTAGAGTAACGCGCATGAATACCGTCTGTCAAGTACATTCGGGAGTTGCCCAGTGAGCTTAATCCCAAGACGCCGACGACACCCAAGTGCACAAACAAGCAGCTAACGATTCAAATATCTATCGAACGAGCGATGTGCTCGTTGGGGCTTTTGCCCTTTGTATCCCAAATTGCAGTGGCTTGGGTTTGCCGGTGGCTGCGGCATATCGCCTCGGGAGCCGTGCCGTAAACAAACGCTTGGACTGCTGCACCGGTGGACCGTACCGCACCCACAATCCTGCCAGTACAATGGAGGCGTGTGCAAGCCGCACCGTGTGGCGCGACTTCCTGATAGTAGCGTGTCCGGCGCCCCGTTGCAACCTCTTTCTGTGGAAAGTGTGGAAATTTCGGCTTGTGTTTGCGAAGAACCATGCCGCTGGGTCGATAAGCCCTGTGTGAAGACACACGTAGTGGTCCGCCGGGACGAACCCAGAGGAATCGCGGAGGCTGAATGGGAGCGCTCTAAGGGGCCATCGTCGCCGCGACAACCTGCGGGCACCTGCGCGATCGATCTGGTGGATCGCGTTCATCTGCGACCACTAGATGGGTTTCGCGGGGCGGCGGTCCTTGCCGTGTTCTGGTTCCACATGTACATCGTTGCCGGGGGTAAAAGCCACGTGCCCGTACTCGGGACTGTGCTGCTTCAAGGCTGGGCGGGTGTGGATCTCTTTTTTGTGCTCTCCGGTTTTCTGATCACAGGCATTTTGTTGCAAACGCGTAGTTCACCGCGCTTTTATACGGCCTTCTACACGCGGCGGGGCGCTTCGCATCTTTCCTTTGTTCTATGTGGTGTGCGCTGCGGGGATGTTCCTGTACCCGGTGCTGACAGGAACGGCCACGGCACCCTTCCGCTTGCAGATCTGGTATTGGCTGAACCTGTCCAACCTGTTGACGGCCGCAAAGCCGAACGCGATTGCATGGGCCGATCCATTCTGGTCGCTGGGTATCGAGGAGCAGTTGTACCTGTTGTGGCCGCTGTTGGTCCGCCGGTGGACGGACCGGAGACTTGCGCTGCTGTGCGCTGCCGCGCTGCCTGCGGAGTATCTGGTGCGATTGCTGCCCTATGTGCGCCATCACGATCTCCCGATGGCCAATGCACTTCCGCCGCAGTTCAGTTATCGATTGACGCCGCTGCACACCGACGGGATCTTCGCCGGTGCTCTGCTTGCCATCGCGGTGCAACGAGGCTGGCTGCGTCCACAGCATCTCTCCCGGATGTCGGGTGTGGCGGCTGCAGGCCTTGCAGTATTCTGCGTTGCGACCGTAGGCGCGAACGCTGGAGTGGTACCCCTGGCACAACTTCGATTTACCGGCCTGGCGATGTTTGGAGCAGGCTTGATCGGGGTGCTGACGCTCGGCAAAGAGGCGGGTTTGCTCTCACGCGTGTTCTCCTTCGCTCCGCTGCAAATGCTCGGAAGGCGAAGCTTTTGTATCTACCTGGTCCACATACCGGTGTGGATAGCCGTTGCAGCGATCTTCCACCGGCTGCACCGTTCCGTGACGCCGGGAAGCGGGGGCGCTCTTGTGGCTGTTCTCCTGACATTCGTTCTTACAGTGGCGGTTGCAGCGCTGTCGTGGAAGTACTTCGAGGAGCCGATCCTTTCGTACAAACGGCGTTTCCGGTATGCCGCACCACGGCAATTGTCCCTGGCGCGCGTGTAATCCTTGCGCTATACCCGGGTATGGCAAGCCTTGAACGGAGTCATTGGTGCGGGAACTATGCCGAGACTCTTCGCCCCTCGTGGGGGCGGTCTTAAGTAGTGAAGCCTGTAATAATGGTAATGAGTTAACCCATCATGGCCTGAGTGCCAAAGGATCCTACAAATGCCTATACAAACCACTGAGAGAATCTGGCACAACGGCGAACTCATCCCATGGGCGGATGCGACGATCCACGTCATGTCGCACGTGGTGCACTATGGCTCCTCGATCTTTGAGGGTATCCGCTGCTATACGCAGGGCAGCGCTAACGGCGAAACCGCTGGCGCGGGTATCTTCCGGCTGCGGGAGCACATGCAGCGCTTTCTTGATTCCGGCAAGATTTACCGGATGCCCCTGCCATATTCGCTGGACGAGTTGTGCGACGCCGTGGTCGACGTAGTAGAGAGCAATGGCGTGACACCGTGCTACATCCGGCCGGTGGCTTTCCGGGGTTACGGGGAAATTGGCGTGAACCCTCTGAAGTGCCCGGTCGAGGTTTACATCGCCAACTTTCCTTGGGGCAAGTACATGCCCCACCATGGTGGGGCGGATGTTTGCGTTTCAAGCTGGAACCGGCTGGCACCGAACACGATGCCTTCACTTGCAAAGGCGGGCGCGAACTACATGAATTCGCAGTTGATCCGCATGGAAGCAGAGATCAACGGCTACGCAGAAGGCATCGCCCTGGATCGCAGCGGGTATCTTTCTGAAGGCTCCGGAGAGAACTTGTTCCTGGTGCGCGATGGAAAGCTGTACACGTCCCCCCTGGCAAACTCCGTGCTGAACGGGATCACGCGTGCTTCAATCATCCAGCTGGCGCAGGAGATGGAGATCGAGGTCATTGAGCAGGCGCTGCCCCGTGAACTTCTGTACGTCTGTGAGGAAGCGTTCTTTACCGGCACTGCGGCCGAGGTGTCTCATCTGCGATCCGTCGATCGCATCCTCATTGGCGATGGAACGATGGGGCCCCTGACCAAACTGCTGCATGATGAGTTCTTCGCGCTGGTGAACGGCACGAAGGCTGATCGCTTTGGATGGCTGACGCCCGTGCGGATAAATAGCGAAGAGACTGAAACGGTAGGCGCTTAGGTTCTAATTCACGCGGAGCTGTTTCGAGGCGTAGACTCGGCACGGTCGGGCGTAAGTTGCGTGTGCCGGGAGTGAGGGGGAACGCTGCTGGAACCGATGAGGTGGACGGGGCCGGCGCGATCCGGAATCTGTTCCTCGTCAGTTTTTTGGCTGCTTTTCGACGTCCTTTGCAGGATTCGCGGTGTTCGCCAGATCCGGCGTGGAAACCGCGCCCAGCTTCATGACGTGCTTCTCGGGATCAATGTGCTTTGTGGGGCTGAATGGCTCCAGGGTGACGCTGCCGCGGGTTCTTAGCGCTTCCAGGATGCCCTCTAGAACGCGCACATCCGCGTAGCCCTCCTCGCCATCAGGCTCCACTTCTGTGCCGTTCAGGATGCAATCGGAGAAGTACTTCAGTTCGCCGCCGAAGTGATCGGTGTTCTTGAAGCTCTCTTCTCTAGTGCATTTAGAACATTCGCAGGCTGAAGGCCTGCGTTGTAATAGCCTAGGGCGAAAGCCCAGGTAAAGGGTGCATTGAGAGAGATTGCGGGCTGAAGGCCTGCGTTGTAATAGCCTGGGACGAAAGCCCTAGGTTGCATGTGGTTAAAGAATTGCAGGCTGAAGGCCTGCGTTGTAATAGCCTAGGGCGAAAGCCCCAGGTAAAGGGTGCATTGAGAGAGATTGCGGGCTGAAGGCCTGCGTTGTAATAGCCTGGGACGAAAGCCCTAGGTTGCATGTGGTTAAAGAATTGCAGGCTGTTGGCCTGCGTTGTAATAGCCTAGGGCAAAGCCCTAGGTAATGGTCCATTTCGAAGATTTGCGGGCTGAAGGCCCGCGCTATAACAGCCTGGGGCAAAGCCCTAGGTAATCGTCTTGCGGGCTGTAGGCCCGTGCTAACCACCAACGGCTACCTCATAGGGAGCCGCCGGTCGAGGGACGTAAAGAGCAATCGCAAACTAAAATCCATGACCGGTTCGGCTCCGGTCTGGATGCGGTGGAGATGCTTTAACGCGGGCCTACAGCCCGCAGGGTGTGGGGCCATGCTGACCTGGGGCTTCGCCCCAGGCTATTACAACGCAGGCCTACAGCCTGCAACAGCCGCATCGAACGCTGACCTGGACTTCTTTCAGACGAAGCCAGGCAGCTTTGGTTTCAGCCTAAATGCGGTTCAGCCTGGATGCGGTGAAGCACTGGGAAGGCGTGCTGGAAGCGCTACGCCAGAAGGTTTAGTTGAGACCGAGATAAGGGCACACTTGAGCGATGTTCCGCCACGTAAATAAAGATGACACCAACCCAGAAAACTAAGAATGCATGTGTGCTAAGTATGTTGTTGCCCTCGTTAAGATCGCTTTGTTATCGATCATTATATAGTTCAATCCCTTATTGAAGGGTAGATGGTTCCCTTACGGAAGTCAGCTACTATTTTGCCGATACATGAGCCAGACAGTGCATTCTTGTTGCGGTACGATTATGCTGGCCCGTTGTATCGGGCTTCTGACCCTTCGGAAGAGCGTTTTCCGGAAGGGCAGGGGCAACAAGAAAGACACTTAATCGTGACACAACGTAAACGTTCCGAAAGAGCGCAATTCACCGCTCTTCTTCATGAGTGGGGTCCAATCATAGTCGCAATCATTAATCTTGTGATTGCGCTCCATCACCATTCGTAGAGTGGCTTTACATTTACTCGGATGGCTAGCAAACCATCCGAGTAAACCTTTCAGATTAGGAAATCAAACATCAATCCCAATTTATGCGCGCGAAGGTCAATGAATGAAGCGGGACGACAATTGTTGCCATGTCCGAGTGTGAATGATTACTTACGTTCGATGTCCGGCTTTTCCTGCTCTGCCATTCGTTCTCTCAAGCTATCTACCAACTCAGTGAGGGGATGGTGTTTTCTCCACTGAACCCTAGAGTCTACCCACAGCGGATCACCACTCCTACTATCAATTAGCTTCAATTACAAAGTAGTGGTAAATATCTGTAGATGGCGCTGATGAGGTTCCATTGACCCATGCACCCGTTTGGTAATTGTAGGTACTTGTTAAATTTGTTTGTGAGCCACTTTCAGTTCGGTTCTGCATAGATATGCTCAGAACGATGTCCGCACCATCTCTTGAGTTCGCGACGCTAAACCTTCCCCATGAGAGTAGCAGCGAATAAATCTGGTCTTTAACATCTCCATAGTTTGTGTCGTTCTCTATGAAGACTGTTTTAGCGGTGATCACCTTTTCGGGCAAAGGCGCGTGTGGGACAGCAGGTTTGTTCTTGCTTGCCGCAACAGGAAGGGACAACATGAACAACATTACAGCGCGGGTCGTTCGCAGAACGTGCATGACTTAACGTAATCGACAATGCTAGGAACTGTGACATCCTTTCCGTGTTGCTTTTATCCGATCTTCCCAAATGAGACTGCGTTAGCTGCGTACCACTGTTCTCAGATGTAACTCCCGCATCTGCTGTTCTGTTGGGGTGCTTGGGGCATCTACCATCAGGTCCACGGCCTTCGCCGTCTTGGGGAAGGCGATGACTTCGCGGAGGCTGCTCGCCTCGGCCAGCAGCATCACGATGCGGTCCAGGCCTAGGGCGATGCCGCCGTGCGGTGGCGTGCCGTACTCCAGCGCCTCAAGAAAGAAGCCGAAGCGTTCGCGCGCCTCCTCGTCGCTCATGCCCAGCGAACGGAAGATTTCCGCCTGCACGTCCTTGCGGTGGATGCGAATGGACCCCGAGCCAAGCTCCATGCCGTTCAGCACCACGTCATAGGCCAGCGCGCGCACCGCGCCCTTGTCGTTGTAGAGCGCGCCGGACTTGATGTCATCCTCGTGCGGCGAGGTGAAGGGGTGGTGCGCCGCCTCCCACGTCTTACGCTCCTCGTTGAACTCGTACATGGGAAAATCCGTGACCCACAGGAATTTGTAGTCCGCCGGGGTGCCCCCCTTCTCAAAGAGGCGGTGCCTGTCCGCGTACTTCTTCGCAAGCTCCAGCCGCAGCGCGCCCACGCGCTTGGGAATCCACTGGCGGTCATAGTTCCACAGGGCGGGGGTCCCCAGCTTCGGCGTAATCACAATGGCAAGATCGTCCGTGGTGAAATTGTCGCCATTGAAGGCAACGGTGGTCGCGTTCAGGTGCGACCCGATCTCTTCGGCCAGTGGGCGAAACTGGTCGGCGGTGCGCAGCCGCGCAAGGTCCAGGATGTCCAGCCCGCTCTCGCCAAAGAACGCGCGAATCTCACCCAGGAGCGCCTTACGCGCCGTTCCACTAAGCTCGCCCACGCGCGAAATGACGAAGCCGTACACCGGTAAGTGTTGTTCGATCTTCAAGGAGGTGCGCAGTTCCGGGGTAAGAACGCTGCTGAGATCGCTCATGTGCGGCAACCGCATATCCGGCTTGTCGATGCCGTACTTCGCAATCGCCTGGTCGTAGGTCATGCGCGGAAAAGGTGTTGTGATCTGCTGCCCGGCGGCTTCGAATGCGGCCTTCAGGAAGCGTTCCGCCACGCCGAAGACCGTCTCCTGCGTGGGGAAGCTGATCTCCAGGTCGATTTGGGTAAACTCCGGCTGGCGGTCGGCGCGAAGGTCTTCGTCGCGAAAGCACCGCGCGATTTGGAAGTAACGGTCGAAGCCACCGATCATCAGGATCTGCTTGAAGATCTGCGGCGACTGCGGCAGTGCGTAGAAGTTGCCGGGGTGCACGCGGCTGGGGACGAGGTAGTCGCGCGCGCCCTCCGGCGTGGAGCGCGTCATGAAAGGTGTTTCAATCTCCAGGAAGCCCTCGCTGGAGAGCTGCGCGCGGATGGCCTGCGCGACCCGGTGCCTCGTGAGGAAATTGGCCTGCATCTCCGGGCGGCGCAGGTCGATATAGCGGTATTGCAGCCGCAGCTCCTCGTTGCCAATGGCGTCCTCCGCGGGCGAGAACGGCGGCGTCTTCGCATCAGAAAGCAGCAGCAACTGGTGGCAGACGACCTCGATGTCGCCCGTGGGCATGTTGGGATTTTCCAGGCCCGCGAAGCGCTTCCGCACGGTGCCGATAGCAGCAACGACGAACTCCGGCCGCGCGGCCTCGGCCTTGAGGAGCGACTCGCCGGACTGCGACTTGTCGACGACAACTTGCGTGATGCCGCTGCGGTCGCGCACGTCGAGGAAGATGAGGTCGCCGTGGTCGCGGCGGCGGTTGACCCATCCCATCAGGGTGACGGCAGCCCCGGCGTTGGCTGCGCGAAGGTCTCCGCACATGTGCGTGCGTTGGTGCTGTCCTAGGAAGTCAAGTGTCACGATGCTTCTATTGTACGAAGACCATTAGCGGATGAGGTGAATCCGGCAGGGCAGGTCTATCTGTGCCCAGGCACGGTCTGTCGTGTACACATCTGCATCCAGTTCCAATGCAAGCGCGATACAAGCGCGATCGCCTAGCGACAGGCCTGCTTTGCGCGTGGACTCTCGCAGATGAGCAGCAACGCGAGCCTGTTCCTCCGTAAAGGGCGCGATCGTTCCTACCAGTGCAAAGAGCGGACCGACGCTTGGTGAACTAATCAGATTCCCGTCTGCCAGGCGAGATAGAACTTCTGTAAGAGAAACAGCGCTAAGGATTGCGCCCTCCAAGACCGGCCACACCGCACCGTCATACGGTTCTTCAAACAAAATGGCAAGCAGCACAGATGAGTCAAGAACAGCTTTATTCATTTGCTGCCGCTTGGCGGCGCTCAGCGAAAAACTCTTCCATAAATGCCTTACCATCAGGCACGGCTTTGCGGACTTCCGCTCTTGCGGCTTGGAGGATCTCCCTGATCTCCTCAAAGCTCTTTCGCGGCTTTGGTGCCGGGAGCAACTGCTCTGCCGATGCCAAGGCCGACTGAAGGACGAAACTGCTGACGGAGCGGTGTTGACGCCGGGCAGCGGCCGTTAAGATTGCATGCTGCTCAGGCGTAACCCGTACTCCGAGCGGCTTTCGCTTGATAGACGCGGTAGAGGGGGTTATTCCTTCTGATGCCATGCTGAGATGGTCGCATTGTGGCTACAGTTTGTCTACATGCGGCTTGCACGCAATTACGTCTTTAGAGTAGGAAGCAACTGATCACGAGAGACGCGGCGTTGTTCGCCAGTGCTGAAGGCCTTTACCATGGCTTGATTTTGAACCACTTCGTCCTCGCCGAGAATGACGATGTGCCGTGCGAAGCGGTCGGCGGCGTCAAAGCTCTTCTTTAATCGGAATGAACCGTCACCCACTTCTATCTTGAGGCCTTGCGCCCTAAGTTCACGCGCCAGGGCGAGTGCCGCAGCGTTCTGCGTGGGGCTGAGAGGCGCGATGTACGCGTCAATCTTCTCCGCTTCAGGAGTTTGTCCCGATGCGACAGCGGCAGATTCGGCCAGTGCCTGCAACGTCAGGATCAGCCGGTCTTCGCCGATGGCAAAGCCGATCCCCGGAGCCTTCGGCCCGCCCAGCATCTCGCTCAGGCCGTCATAGCGGCCGCCGCCCAGCAGCGCGTTCTGCGTTCCCAGACCCAGGTCCACCGTGAACTCATACGTGGTCCGCGTGTAGTAGTCCAGACCGCGCACCAGCCGCGGGTTCACCGTATACGGCACGCCGCACGCATCCAGCGCAGCCAGCACCTGCGCGAAGTGCTGCTTGGAGTCGTCGTCCAGGTAGTCGGCGATCTTGGGCAGCGCGTTGATGATCTCCTGGTCCTGCTCGTCCTTGCTGTCCAGCACGCGCAGCGGGTTCGTCTCCGCCCGGCGCTGGTTGTCCGGGCACATGCGGTCCTTCACCGGTAGGAGCGCCTCACGCAGCGCGGCAACATAACGTGGCCGGTCCGTGCTGCTGCCCACGGAGTTCAACTGCAGCCGCCATCCTTTGTACTCGTTGGCGGCGGAGGCGCGCGGAATACCGAGTTCGTCCAGCAGCGTGGCCAGCATCTCCAGCACCTCGGCGTCGCGCAGCGGGCTCTCGCTGCCGGAGGTCGGCGGTCCGATGACCTCAGCGCCGATTTGGAAGAACTGCCGGTAGCGTCCCTTCTGCGGACGCTCCCGCCGGAACTGCGGGCCGATGTAGTACAGCTTTTGCAAGTGCCCATTGTCGCCCAGCTTGTGCTCAATGTAGGCGCGGACGACGCCTGCCGTGTTTTCGGGCCGCAGCGTCAGCCGTTGACTGCTCTGAAAAAAGTCTCCAGCCAACTCCAACACCTCTACTTCGACTCCATCCACGTTGATTTCTTTAGGGTTTCCAATAGGGTTCCTGCCAGCAGGAACTACAAGCTGATATCGATTCCCAATTGGATAGAACTCAGGATCGTGCTTTGAAGCGTTGACTAATTCACGTGCAAAGTTGAGGTCAGCTTTAATCCTGAAATTTACATAAAGTCTTCTAATCGATTCGCTGCTGTAGTACGTATCAACGCCGAAAAGCGTCGGCAAGCTACGAGGAACAGAGAAATGGGGCGGTATCTGAGATTTTCCCCACGCGGACCGCAGCTTCGATGCGTCGAAGCGCTCTCCGTCCTCCCACGTGTACATCTCCTTGCTGACGATGTCGGTCTCTTCCCCCACGCCACGCGCGAACAGCTCCGTCGCTTCCAGCACAGGGGTGCGAATCTCGCCGAAGTTGTAGCGGGCAAACACCTCACGCGCGGTGCGCTCCACGCGGTTCCACAACGCCGTATCCGGCGGAAGCAAATCCCGCGTCCCGCGGATTGCCTTTACGATCTGAGCCATTGTTCCAGTCTAAATAACAGGTTGCGCGCAGATCATGCTGCCGCATAAAGTTGGCAGTGGGTCAGTTTGACTTCTTGGCCTTTGAGCACGGGAAAGCTGTCCGAAGCGCCCTAACCGTTATCACCGACGGGTTCTCGCTCAAAATCTCTGGATGGACATCGATGTAGCGGGTCACCATCATGGCTAGCTGCGTATTATTCAAGGCTTTCGGCAAGCAGTCGTTTGCGCTGCCGAGATAGTATCCCTGATACACACCGATGATGTAGGTCAGGCAACTGACCAGCCTAAGATGATCGCTTTCGGAAAGGGTCGCTTCTTTTTCCGTTGCGAGTTTGCAACTCATATACAGACCGAATCCCGAATTAGGCGCAAGATCGTTTGTGCGGTCCACATTCTGCATGACACCAACATTTGAGGCCAGGGCAAAGATCAGCGGAAGGATCATGCCCTATGCTCTCACCCGATGGTGCCCACCCAAAGACTTTCCCAAATGAACGCACGAAGGATAGCTTAGTTGCTGTTCGCGTTACCTACGGCTAAAGCTCGCTTGAGTGCCTCTGACTTGCTCAATGATTACTGGCTGCGTACTCGCATCGCAAGCTCTTCCTCTTCCGCCTCCACAATCTCGCCCGCATCTTCCACCGGCGCATCAACCTTAACGCCGTAGCGTGACGCAAGCTCCGGCGCATACCGCGCGATGTCGTTGCGCAGGCGCAGCAGGGACAGGTCCTTGGCCTTGCTCTCCAGCATGATGTCCGTGTCGAGATGCTGAATCTGCCGCAGAAACGTCAGCGTCTCGAATGGGTTGTTGTAGTCCGCGTGGCCGGTCCAGATGGGCGGCTGCAGCACGGTCTCGATCAGACCCGTCTTCTTGCTCTTGCGTTTGATTTCGCGCATCTCCGTGCGGGCGCAGCTGAAGTGCATCTTGGGCCGGACGCCCGCAGGCCACGTCTTCAGGAAGCGCTCGAGGGTTCCAATTAGCGGCAGGCCCTCCGGGTTCATGCACCAGTGGTGCTGGTAATCCCACACGCATTTGACGCCGGTGCGCTCGTGGATGGAGAGCACGTCCGCCGCCGAAAAGCGGATGTCGTCGTTCTCCAGCACCAGCCGCCGCTGCACGCGCTCGCTCAGCCGCGACCACGTCTTGACCCATGCATCGCAGCCCGCGGCGCGGTCGCCGTACGATCCGCCAACGTGGATGACCATGATCGCCTCCGGGCCAAGCTCCATGTAGTCCAGCATGGTGGCCTGCGACTCCAGGTCGGCGATGGACTTCCGCGTCAGCGTCTCGCTGTCGCTGTTCAGCACGATGTACTGCGACGGATGAAAGCTGAGCCGCAGGCCCTGCGCCCGCGCCAGCTTGCCCACATGCTCCAGGTCGGCGCGGCTCTCTTCCACCATGTTGTGGAACTGCGGCATGTCCGGATGCGTGTGGTACGGCGCCAGGTCGCTGCTCATGCGGTACATGCGGATGTCATGCTGGCGCAGGTACGCGAAGATTTCGCACAGATAGCCAAGCGAGACGCGCAGATGCGGATCGCGCCGCCAGCCGCGCGTGTCGTTGCTCTTCAGGTCGGGCCGCCCCATCACCTTTACCGGAAAGCCTAGCCGCATGGCTTCAGCGGGAAACGGTGGCGCTGTCAGGCCGTTCTCATCCGTTTCCGGCCAACTGCAGGAGGCCATCGGCATGGTCAGCCGCCGGTCTTCAGCCGCAGCCGCCTCGGCCTTCTGCCGGTCACGAGCAGCTTTTACCGCGGCACGCTTTTTCGCGGCCTTTTCTTTCGCCTTGCGCTTCTCTTCGCGCTCCTGCTGCGCGGGAGTCAGCGGCTTCACGGCCTTTTTCTCAGCAGACTTCTTCGTCGATTTCACGGGTGCCATCTGGTGCATGTGATGCGTTCAAAGCCAGTGCCGGCCCGAACGGCAGATAAGACGGGTCCTCAGCCAGGTACAGCCCTGAGGCGATGGGACGCAGGAAGACACCGCATGTCTGCAAACGTCTGCGTTCACTCTCGTGAAAATGCTTTACGCTTTGACGAAGCGGGCGTACGCTGTGGGCGTCGGCGATTTGGCCGGCTCTCCTACCTTCTGCTGAGGTCCAGTATGCGCTTAATCACGATTCTGCCCGCCCTTCTCGTCGCGTCCGCCGCGTTCTCCTCTGCTCACGCTGACACACTGCCCGCCGGCACCTATTCCGTGTCCGGCCACACGACAACAACAACCATCCATGCGAGTCCCGATCAGGGCACCCTGACCGGCACCTTAACGTTTGCGGCAAATTCAAGCCTCACCGCCGCCAATCTCCTCTTCCAGGACACGACAGACGGCCTGAACTTCACCTTCACCGTTCCCGGCCTCACCACCTACACGCCTGCCGCCCAAACGCTCAGCGCGACCATTTTCAACGCCAGCAATCCGTCCATCGAATACTTCTTCAGCATTCTCATTGGAAGCACCGGCGTATACCAATTGAGCTGTGGCGTGGACTGCGATAGCGACGCATTGATACCCAATGCGAGCGGGCAGCAACTAAATGAAGAGGTGCAGGGAACGATCTCGCCCGTGCCCGAGCCGTCAACGCTTGCGCTGCTAAGCACCGGTCTGTTAGCCGCAGCAGGGGCCGTTCGCAGACGCGTTCGATGACTTCTGCTTCCGTGCGGCCCAATCGCAGGCCGCACGGAACCTGCATGAGAAAATATGGACTGAATGATTTCAGTCAGCAATGTCACCATGCGGTACGGCTCAAAGATTCTGTTTGAGGACGTATCCACGCAGTTCATCGCGGGCCGCCGCTACGGCCTGACCGGCCCCAACGGCGCGGGCAAGTCCACGTTTATGAAGGTCCTCACGGGCGAGTTGGAGGCCCAGAAGGGCACCGTAGTGCGTCCGCGCAAACTCGGCATCCTGCGCCAGGACCAGTACCAGTTCGACGCGTATCGCGTGATCGACACCGTCATCATGGGCAATGCGCCGCTGTGGGCCGCCATGGAGGAGCGCGAAGCTCTCTACAACAAAGCCGAGCTGACTGACGAGGACGGCAGCCGCCTCGGCGAGCTCGAAGGTATCGTCGGCGACGAAAACGGCTACGAGGCGGAGAGCGATGCCGCCATCCTGCTGCAGGGCCTCGACATCCCCGACGAAGTGCATGACCGCAAAATGAGCGAGTTGCAGGGCGGCCAAAAGGTCCGCGTGCTGCTTGCCCAGGCGCTCTTCGGCAGCGCCGACGCCCTGCTGCTGGATGAGCCGACCAACTACCTTGATCTCGAATCCGTGCACTGGCTGCAGGATTTCCTGTTGAGCTATCGCGGCACGCTCATCACCATCTCGCACGATCGCCATTTCCTCAACGCCGTCTGCACGCATACCGCGGACATCGATTACCAGACGATCATCACCTACCCGGGCGGCTACGACGACATGGTTATGCAGAAGGTCAGCGTACGCACCCGCATCGAAAGCCAAAACGAAGAGCGCTCCAAGAAGATCGAACAGTTGAACGACTTCATCGCGCGCTTCAGCGCCGGCACGCGCTCCAGCCAGGTAAATAGCCGTAAGAAGGAAGTGGAGCGTCTCGCCACCACGGAGCTTGCCCGTTCCAACATCCAGCGCCCATTCATCCGCTTCGACCAGCTGCGCCCCAGCGGCAAGCACGTCTTAGAGGTGAACGGCGTCACCAAGACTTACGACACACCCGCGCCGGATGGCTCAACCGGCCCCGTCTTCAAACCGTTCACGTCAGCCCTGATGCGCGGCGACAAGGTCATCCTGATGGGCCGCAACGGCACCGGCAAGACCACCATGCTCAAGTCACTGCTTTCCGGCGTGCCCGATGTGCAGGACAACGACTTCGTCCGCACGCACGGCGACGTGAAGTGGGGGCATGAGGCGCAGATCGGCTACTTTGCGCAGGACCACACCGCCGCCATCCAGAAAGGCACCACTGTCGCCGAGTGGCTGCACAGCTACGACCCGAAGAAGTCCACGGAGGAGATTCGCGGCATCCTGGGCCAGATGCTCTTCCGCGGCGAAGAGGGCACCAAGAAGACCGACGCGCTCTCCGGCGGCGAGGCCGCGCGCCTGCTCTTCTGCAAGCTGATGCTGCAGAAGCCCAACATCCTTATCTTGGACGAGCCGACGAACCACCTCGACCTGGAGAGCATCAACGCGCTGAACCAGGCACTGCAAAAGTACGAGGGCACCGTCCTGCTGGTCACGCACGACCAGGACCTGATCGAAGAAGTCGGCACCCGCATCTGGCACTTCGAACACGGCACCGTCACCGACCACAAAGGCCCCTATGAGGAGTACCAGCAGCAGTTGGCAATGGTGGGTGCGAAATAAGACCAAGTCTCGTGTGAAGAATATCTGCGAAATGTAGTGTTCAGCTGTGTTTAAGCAGCTTTTGCATGTATGGACACGGGCGCACGTTTGCGCTACTGTTCTGGCTAGATTTACTTCCTAGAAGCCGACTTCCTGTTACTATTCTCGACCAGTTTCCGAGAGCGCCGTTTTTCACGTGCTAACGCATTGATGGCCCCGGGTGGGAAGATAATCTAGCATGGCTAAACGGATCTACGCCTCGATCGTGTCTTCTTTGGTTTTGTTAATTCCTGCTGCACACTGCCAATCCGTTCAACCCCGAATCTCCGTCGCGACCGCTTTCATGCTCACATTGACCCCCTCTCCTGCACACAGAGCCTCGCCGAATGTGCAGGCGTCGAAAGATGACGCCGAGATTCAAGCGTGCACACTCACCATGGGCACCATTACACGCATGATGCAGGCTGCCGAAGAGCTGATTCTGCTAAAGCGCGATGCCGATCATCGAAAATCTGACGACGATGACCGCAAAGCCGAGCAGTCGCTCGATGAGCAATCCGCAGGGTTCGCCAAGCGTCCCGAGATCGTTGCTGTCCTGGGTAAGTATGGCTTCACACCTCGTACGTACACCGTCGTCTTCTACGCATATCTCTCCGCTTGGATCGCGGCCGAGGGACTCGACACGGGAGCCAGCCTAGAAAATTCGGCGATCAAGGCACACGTGAACCCAGCGAACATCGCTCTTGTTCGGGCGCACAAAAAGGCGATTGACGAACTCATGCAGAAGTACCTGTTCCCGCATTGGTGACGAGCGAGTGCTCATCTAGCGAACAATCTATTAAAGGGATCTATTTTGCGGAAACTGTGCGGGTTGGTAACGATAAACGCCGTTGTCGGAAAGCTACTAAGGTTAGCTTTAGCAATCGGCGGCTAAATCGTTGACAGTCTCTGCATGGCATAGCTGAATGCAGCCTTTTCGGAAGCCTCGCTTCCATGGGCCGTCGCTCGCGTTGGGTTATCTCCCAGGCCGCTACGCTTCTACGTTGTCACCGTTCACCCGCCGCAGCTACCAGCACATCCAGCGCGGAGCTTTGCGAACCGGCGTTGACCGCCGCCAGGGGGCCGGACCAGACCACGCCGAACTGATTCGCGTCCGTGCGGTCGTTCTGCCATATGCTCTTTGCGTTGACCTGGAAGAACCCCCGGTAGCGAGGCTCCTGCACCTGCCCGTTCAGCCTGGATAGATTGCGCACGAAGATGCCTTTGAACTGGATGGCATCTTCGCCGCAGCTGTTCGGTTCGCACGGATCGTGCAGTACCCCGTTCTCATCGGTCAGGTGCGCCAGCCCGGCGTCGGCCAGCACGCGAGCTTCTGTCAGCAGGCTGTCATCGTGGGTCACGCGATACCACTCCGTCAAGCCGCCCAGGACCACGCCCTGGTTATAGGTCCACACGGTGCGGCCGTTGTTGCGGCAGGTGTTGTCTGTTTTGTCGATGATCAGGCCGTCGTTCACCAGGTGATCGCGATTGATCATGCCCGTGGCCTGGAACCACTGCCACTCTTTCGCGGCCCAGTCCGCAGCCGCCTTGCGCTCCGCGTCCGTGCCTGCGCGCCGTGCCATGGACGCCGCCACGGAGAAGAACAGCTCATTCGCGATGGCGTTCTTGTAGTTGCGGTCCTTGCTCCACCAGATGCCACCGCCGCAGGTGTTGTCCCATGCGCCGGTCATGTCCTTGAAGATCGAACCGGCCATGGCCAGATACTCAGGCTTGCCGGTCAGGTCATAGGCATCCACCCACGCCAGCGCCCACCATCCCTCGTCGTCGTAGTAGTTATTCAGGAAACCGGGAAAGCCGGTCATTTTGGCCAGCGGACCCACCTGCTCGCTCTTCGGAACCGTCACCTGCGCGTGGGTCAGCACGTCCGCCAGCAAAGCCTCATTCGTGTGGTTGTTGCTCGCGCGCATCGCATCCACCAGCATGGTGGTGGCGTTCGCCGCGTTCCACCAGCCTGTGGTCTGATACAGACCCGTTTGCGGCACATACCACCCCTGCAAGGCATCGATGCCCGCCTGCAGCCGCCGCACCGTCTCACGCCGCGGCACTGGCGCATCACCCTGCTGCCCGCTGGCGGTCCAGCATAGATTGATACAGATCAAAACGGCACACAGCAGTCGAAATGGCATAGCTAACGTTGTACAGGAGTGCAAGCCTATGTGTCAGCGCCGGCATCGTCAGCCGTATACTGACGTTGGGACATAGAGACGTCATGCCAAGAACCGAACCGCAGAAAGCTGAATCAAAAAACGTTCTGGGTCAGAAGTTGCAGACTTGCGGCCGCGACCCCATGACCGGCTTCTATCGCGAGGGCTGCTGCGACACCGGCCCGGACGATGCCGGCGTCCACACCGTCTGCTGCATCGTCTCAGAGGAATTCCTTGCTGTCTCGAAGCATCTCGGGAATGACCTGATTACGCCCATGCCGCAGTACGGTTTCCCAGGGCTGAAGCCGGGCGACCGGTGGTGCGTCTGCGCGGCGCGCTGGCTGCAGGCCTACCAGGCTGGCGCTGCCTGCCCCGTCCTGCTGGAAGCCACGCATGAGAACACGCTGCGCATCGTCTCCTTCGACATACTGCTGCAACACGCCGTCATCCCCGACAAGCTGCAGTAACTCAGTGTGTCGCGAAAGGTGACTGGGCCGGGTGCCCCACCTTCGCGAAGCTAAGGTGGGCTTAGTTCGTCGCAGCTATTGCCGCCACGATGCGGTCCATCGCTTTCATGTCATCGCTGGTGCGGGGCGTGTGCGCGTTCACCATCACGCTGAAGATCAAGGTCTCGCCGCTGGCGCAATCAATGTAGCCGGAGAGCGCACGCGCCTCGCTCAGGGTGCCGGTCTTCGCGAAGACATGATCCTTCAACGGAGCATCAGGAAAGCGCGCACGCAGCGATCCATCTTCACCGCCAACCGGCAAGGACTCTTTCCACTTGGGACCCCACGTCTGTGTGGTGGCATAGCGCAGCAATTGTGTAATCGCGCGCGGTGTTACCAAATCATGCCCGCTCAAGCCAGAGCCGTCGAAGAAGATGAAGTCATCCGGGTTGATTTTTGCTTCTCGTGTAAGCCAGGTACGCAGAACGCGCTCACCCTGCACAGTGGTTCCCTGTCCGGTGATAAACAAACCTAACTGCCTGAGGAATAACTCGGCGTGTTGGTTCTCGGACGTTTTGTTGGTAATCGCGATGTCGTCACCAAGCCGCGGCCCGGTGTGTTCAGCAAGCACGCGCGTAGTGCAATCAAAACACATGGGATCGGCTATAAGCAGCTTGCGTATGGGTGAAGTAGTTAGCTTGTCTAACGGCTCCATGGAGTGCCGGGTAAAACTTGTTTCATAAAATCCCGAGTGTCTCGCCGTTGCTGTCCCAGAAACAGCAACGCCACGCTTCTCCAGCGCGGCCTTCAGTGCCAGCGCGGCATACTCGGCGGGTTCACCGATGCTCATGTCCTGCTTATACGGCGGAGCGTCAAGAGCCAGCGTCCCGTACACGTGTATCACCCGCGAGCCAATGCTTCGCTGAATATCCAGCGCGGACTCCCCACCCTTAGCGACCGTCTTCGCCTGCATATCGACGCTGTAGAACGCCAGTTCCGGATCCATTGTTGCCGTGGGCGTGGCGGCAATCAACGCGCCCGGCTTGATCGTCAACGCGAACGCATTGTCCGCAATCATCAGCACATTGACCGGTGCGCCGTAGTACCAGGGCGTGTCGTCAATGGACCAGTCAGCCGGATACGGATCGTCCGGCATCAGCGAATCGTCTCCGACAACGTTGCCTTCTACCTTGGTGATGCCTGCGTCTTTCACCCTTTCCGCAAGCTCATTAATGTAGCGCAGTTCATCACGGTGCGGAGACGCCTGCCCCGGCACTGGCCGTACATACGGGACAGGACGGCCAGAGAAGTTTGCATCGCCCACGCCCTTCAACACCAGGTCGCCCGTAAACACGCCACCGCTGCCGTACAAACCGCTGCCAATGACCTTTGTGACCAGCCGCTCATCCATTGGCAGCAGCGCCATCGCCGCTGCAGTGGTGAACAGCTTGGCGTTGGACGCGGGCTGAAACAGCTGCCCATCGTTCATGGCAAAGACTGGGGTGCCGTCCAGCTTCGTCACGCTAACGCCCCAGTGCGCACGGCTCACGCCCGGTTCGCCCGTGATGCGCGCCACGCGCTCAGCCAGGAGCAGTCCATCGTAGGTGGGCAGCGGCGCGGAGACTGTTTGCGCAGCGCCGCCCAACGCAGTGCTCAACAGCAAGACGTAGACAAAAAGGCGAAGCATGCCGCGAGTGTAGCAGTGGACGGCTCCCAGCCGAAGAGCAACTATCATCGCGATGTGAACATTCTCAGCCGGCCGAAATACATGTGGCAGCTTCGTACACGTCTGCTTCCGTTGTGCGAACGCACGCTGATCATGGGTATTGTGAACGTCACGCCCGATTCGTTCAGCGATGGCGGCCAACACGCGACGACGGAGCAGGCTGTCGCACACGCGCTTCATCTGCTAAATGACGGTGCGGACATTCTCGACATCGGCGGCGAATCGACCCGTCCAGGCGCTCCGGCACTGACCGGCGAAGCCATTTCGACGGACGAAGAACAACGGCGCGTGCTGCCAGTAATCGAAGGTGTCCTGTGTGCGCGGCCAGCTGCCGTCATCTCTGTTGATACATACCGCGCCAGCACCGCACGGCTTGCCATCGCTGCAGGTGCGGAGATCGTGAACGACGTCAGTGGCGGCCTTTGGGACCCTGGCATGTTTGGGGCCTGCGCGGACATGCAATCCGGCCTCGTGGTGATGCACACGCGCGGCCTCCCGTCCGTGTGGGAATCTCAAGAGCCGCTGAAAGCGGATGACGTGGTGCCTTGCGTGGTGACCGGCCTTCACGCACGCGTGGATGCGGCACTGGAGGCAGGCATCGAACGCGACCGCATCGCCGTGGACCCGGGCTTCGGTTTTGGCAAGCGCGGTGAGGAGAACTGGGCGCTCCTTGCTGGACTGCAGCAGCTGCAAGCGCTCAGCCTGCCGATGATGATCGGCCTGTCTCGAAAAGGGTTCCTTGATCTTCCGCCTCACCCAACCAAAGCTGAAGCGAAGGACCGTGATGATTTGACCCATGCCGCCGGCGCACTTGCAATTGCTGCTGGTACACACATCCTTCGCGTACACGATGTGTTTGGTGCGGCGCGTTGCGCAAAGATTGCGGACAAAACTATCAGTCTTTGTGGTCCCGCTCTTAGCTAGCTTTACAAGTACGGCGCGGGTTTGTAAAGCAAGAACGCGAAGGACGCCAAAGGTGGCGCAAAGGACGCGAAGCTAGCTGCGCACGTTGCGAAACCCTTTGCGTCCTTCGCGGACTAATCCTGCCAAAGTGGTTAGTACAAGAATTATCTAGCTTTGCTCAAACGGCGATAGTAGTCGGCAACCGAATCGTTGTAGCCAGCAGGTATCGCATCTGGTTTGCCGGTACGCGCGTCGGTCTGCGTGGAGCGCTGCAATTGCAGCTCAAGCCGGTCCACGGCGCGCAGCACCTCGCGGTGCATCTGCTCCACAATGGCAGGGTTTCCAGGAAAGCGGTCTGGATCAAGTCCCTGCATCTGCCGTGTCAAGTCGGCGACCTCCTTCGCTGCCCGGGGATCATCCTTCACCATGCCTCGCAACGCCTGTAACTCACGCATACTTTGCTGGAAGCTGCGCTCAGTGTCTGCGGGATTACCCTCGGTGCCCTTCGCGCCAAAACGCTGGCCACCCTGCGCGTAGGTGTTGTTGCCGGTGTTGACGTTGCCCCATGCGGTGCCATCATTACCGCCACCACCTTGGCGACGGCCAATGTCGCCACTGCGTACTGGGCCGTCTGCACCACCGCCGATATCGTTGCCGCGCGTAAACCCGCTGCCACGATTACCCGCCTGCTGCGCGCCTTGTCCCTGGCCTTGTCCTTGTCCCGGCTGACCGCTTTGACCCTGCTGGCCACCCTGACCCTGGCCCTGTCCGCCTTGAGCCTGTTGACTTCCCGGCTGATTGCCTTGCCCTTGCCTTCCGCTCTGACCGCGGCCTTGCTGGCCCGCTTGACCATTGCTGGCCGACTGCTGACCACTTTGCGCACCAGCCTGCGATCCAGCTTGCGAACCACCTGGTTGACTGCCTTGCCCATTCCGGTCCTGCTGACTGCTGCGTCCGTAGCCTGTTTGCTGACCGCTGCGATCCATCTGGCCCGGAGCGCGCCCGTTGGAGCCCGCGCCCGCACGCATCGCCTCCAGCTGGCTGCGCAGCCGCTCCACCTGCCCCAGCGCCGCCGTCTGCTGATCCTTGTCCGGACCCACCGGACGCCCACCCGGCGCACCACCCTTGCCCAACGTGCCTTCCGCCGCGCGCAACTGCTGACTCAGCTTGCCCAGACCGTCGGCGATGCCCTTCTCCGTCCCATTCGAGTTCGGATTGATGCCGCTGCGCAGCCAATCGGCCGTGCGCTGCACATGGGTGTCCAGGTCAGACTGATCCATCTCCGTCAGCGCGTCACGCAGCTTCTGCGACGTGGCGGGCTGGCTCCCTGCCATCTGGCGGGCCGTGTCACGCATGTCGCGCTGCAGTTTGGACAGATTGTTCGACAACTCCTGACGCTCGGCGGAAAGTTGGTTACGCTCCTTCACCTTGGCCCGGTACGCATCGGGGTCGAAGTTCTGGTTACGCGTCTGCTGGGTGTACTGGTCGATGCGTCCGGCCTGCGCTCGCTCTTCCTGCTGCAGCCGCTCCGCCTCATGCGAAAGCGATCCCAGCTTGTTGCCTGCAAGCTCCTGCTGCGCGCCACCCATCAAGCCAGTTGCTTCGCGCAGACGTTCGGCTGCCTGCTTTTGCGCCTCTGAACCGTTGCTCTGCGACGCGCCGCTGCGCTTCATGGCATCTTCCGCCGCGCGCATCCGGCTCAACGCCTGCTCAATGCGTGGGTCAGATTGCGACTGGCCGGACTGTCCAGCACGCCCGCTCTGGCGAGACGACGCCTGCTGCTGCGAGCCAGACTGCCCGGAGGACGACTGGGAGCCGGACTGCGAACCAGAAGAAGATGCGCTCTGCTGGCTGCCCTGCTGTCCACTCTGCCCCTGCTGGTTTTTCTTGTCCTGCGCCAGCTGCTCCATCTGCCGCTGTAACTGCTCGGCTTCACGGCGCAGCATCTCCTGCTGCCAGCGCTCCTGGAAAGCCTGTTGCGGATTCTTCTGCTGGTTGGCAAGCTCTTCCTGCCGCTTGGCCAACGCATCCAGCTTGGCCAACGCATCTTCTACTTCCTTCTCGTGCTGCTCCTGCGGAGATGCGGTCTTCGCCGTCTCGTACTGATTTTTCTCGGTATCCAGTTCCAGATCGAACAGGCTGGCAAGATCGCGTCCGGTGCTGCCTCCACCGCCTCCGCCGCCCTGCTGTTGGCCGAAGGCGACCTGTATCTGCCGGAAAGTCGCTTCCGCGCGCAGCAGCGCCTGCAACGCCTTCTGCTCGGAGACGAGCGCATCCTGCCACTTGGTCCCGCTCAGCTTCTCTGAGGCGGGCAGCATGTTCTTTGCCGCCTCCTGCATGTCCTTGTCAAAGGCGGTGAACTCCTCGTTGGCACCGCCAATGTCGCGGCTGTTCATGCGCGCGGAGAGCGCCATCACCTGGTCGCGCAGTTTGGATTGCGCGCCGGAGAGGAAGTCGCCCTGCGTCTGTGCCGTCTTCTCCGTCGCGCCCTTGTTGTTGATCTCCTTCCATGTCTCGCCAATCAACTCTTTCTCGCGCTTGGAGATCTCCGTCTGATTGCCC
>CAXTXE010000003.1:0-193871 GCA_964248165.1 uncultured Terriglobus sp. | reverse complement strand
ACCTCCACCGCCACCACCCTGCTGAGACTGCGAAAACTCGCGCTCAAACGGATCAGCCTGGATGAACGTGATGTCCGTCTTCGCCTCCGCGTGCCCGTCCTTGGCCGTTGCGTACAGGCTGACCAAGTCGCCTGGCTGCAGCTTGAAGTCCTCCAACCGGAGCGTGTAGCTGCCGCTGGCATCCTTCGCGCCCGGCTGCTTCAGCAGGCTCACATCCTTATCCGGCCCGCCATTCACTGAGTAATGCAGGTGCATGTCGCGCAAACCGAACTGCGCCCCGCCCTTGACGCCGACGGTGACTTCCTCGATGGGGCTGGCGCGGTAATCGCGTCCGGGCTTCTCCAGCGCAATTTGCGGCGGCTCGGCCTTGTCCGTCGCGATGAAGTAGTCCTCTGACAGGCGCACCGGTTGCCCCGCGTCCGTGGCGGCCACATGGTAGGCGCCATCCTTATTCATGGCAACGGTGCCGGTGTAGCGGTTGTTCTCCCCGCCTGTCAGGTGAACCGTCTGCCCGTTATCCAGCGTTAAGTTGCCGTCCTTCAGGGGACGGTCCATCTGAAACTCGAGCTCGGCTTGCGTGCCTTCGATGGCACGAAGATCACCCGCATGGTCCTCTGTCTGCGTCTTCATGCCGGTCCACTTGGGGTAGTGGTACGTCACCTTGACGGACTTCACAAACGGAAGATCGACCACGCGCACCTTGTAATGCGGCGAGGTCAGCGGTCCGGCGGCGACATAGTATTCCACGTTCTCCGGCAGGCCCGTGAAGACGAACCCATAGCTGCTGCCGGTGCCTGGCTGCCTCTGCATGGCGATCGGCTCCCATCCGCTGCTGCTGTTGAAGTGCGCAAAGATCTGCACCTTGTCGGGATGCAGGTTCGTCACCTCGGCCGTGATCAACTGGTCGCTATTGCGGCGTACCGCGACATCCCCCGGCGCAACCGTCAGCGCGTACATCGGCTGTTCCGTCTTCTTCTCGCCAGTCCATAGCAACGATGCGCCGTAGCCCAGATACCCGGGTGCCGCAAAGATCATCCACAACAACACGCCCAGGCAGGCAAGCCCCAGGCCACCAACGCCAGCCAGCAACGGTGTGGGCGCAAGCGACGATGCGGGCGCGTCTGCGGTGCGCGTGAGCGTATCCGCAGCCAGCAACTCCAGAAAGGGATCCTTGCTTCCCTCCTTTTGGTGAAACGTGGTCAGACGATCTTCCAGGGAGGCGTGCGCTCCCTCCGCCCGGCGGACGGCGCGCGCCCGTGTGATCCAAAGCACCGGCAGCGTAAGCCCAGCCAAAAGCACTGTCAGCAGCACAGCGATCAAGTACGCGCGAGCCTGTATTACACCCCCATGCGGAAATGCAAAGTGATTCAGAAGCAGTACGGCTCCGGCGGTATACAGGAGCGCAGCGGCGAAAAGGATGGCAAAACCACGGATCGTTGCACGCATCTGCAGCCTTCGCTGCAAGCGTGCAATGTAGGCATTCAGGTCGCGCTGTTTGCTCATGCGTCCTCCCGCTGCGTGCCCATGTAGCCGCTGGCCAGCACCGTCTCTGCCAGCGCAACCAGCAATGCAAGCAGCATAACGTACCACCATAGACTTACGGGACGGTACGCTGTGTCATGTTGTGTCGTCCGGGACGCAGCCGCCTCATTTGGAATGGCTTGCGCGTTTTCTCCGCTCCAAAGCTGCTCCATGTCCGGCGGCATGGGAAGCAGATCGCTTTCCAGGCGGTCCGGGTTGACGCCAATCAGGCCGTCCTTGCCATTGGCAAACCGCACCTGGTAAAAACCCGCACGGCTCAAGCGGAATCCTCGCGCTGACCGCGCCTCCTCAAGTGAAAGCGGACGCTTACCGTCAGGATCAACGACCTCAGCGCTTGCCGTCGCCATGCCGCTTGCACCAGCGGAACGCAGTTGCACAAAGCTGTCCACCACGCGCGCTCCGCTCAACCGCTCCGTGCCGGATAGATAGCGCGCCGTGCGGTCCACAAACGCGACGAAGACCGGGTGCAGCGGCAGGTCGTTCGTCAGATTGTCGAAGCCGGTCGTGAACACGAGCACATGTCCCTCGCCCATGGCGCGATCCAGCAGCAGCGGCGTGCCGTCACTCAGTTGCGCGGCTACCCGAGCCCCCGCGGGATCGACCCCCGCCGCATACAACACCTTTGCTGCGGCCCATCCGCCGTTGTCGCGTCCGGGCTGCGCATCCGCCATCGCGGGATGGGTAAAATCCACGCTGCCCACGGCCATGGAGCCCGCACCGCCACGCACGTAATCATGCGCGTCTTGCACGTTGGCGCCCCACAGCGGAATGGCCGCATGATGCCCCGCTCCAACGCCGAGCGCGATCAGCACGCTGCCGCCCTTGGTCACGTAGTCGCGCAGGTTGCGCTCAAAGATGGGAGGCAGCGAGACAGCATCAGCCAGCACCACAAACGCAAATCGCGCGGGGTCAAGATCGTTCGTCTGCCCTGGTGTAACGTTCTGCAGCGTGAACGAAGCCTGCGCCGCCGCCCCTAGTGCCGCGCCAAAGTAAAGCTCCGAGCGTGTGTCGCCATTGGCGTGGATGAACAGCACCCGCTCCGGGTCAGAACGCCGCACCGCGAACAGGCTGCTGTCGTCCTGCGGAAAGGCGTCCTGCGCCTCGATGCGCACCTCGCAGCGGTTGAAGCCGTAGCCAATCTCCAGCGGCGCAAACTCCACGGTGGCGCGACCGTTCGCGGGGACATCCACCCGCTTGGTCGCGATGGCTTTGCCGTTGACCAGCAGTGAGACGCTCTTCGACGCCGCAGGCGTATTCAGCCCTGCGACCACCGCGATCACGCGCGAGCGCTTCGTATCCTTGATGTCCGACAACTCCGCAGGAGCGTCTACACTCGCCACCGTCCAGTTTGCTGGAGCCGTGCTGGTATTAGCCACAGAATGCACGACTAGTTTTGTGTCTGGCGGCAGCACCATGTCCGCAAAGTTCGCAGGCATGGCGGATTTCTGCATATCGCTGAACAGGTGCAGGTCCGCCGGTTGCGGCTGCTGTTCATTCAGCGTGCGGATATCGCGGCCCAACTCGCCAAAGCTGGCGTGACCGTCGCCGGGCTGGATGCTTTCAAGCGCCGTGCGCAGCTGCGCGGGATCGCTGACCGGCTGCGTCAGCATCTGCACCTGCCCGCTCAGCGCAACCACCTGCGCCTTCTGTGATGCAGGCTTGGCGGCGAGCAGGGCCAGCGCCTCACGCTTTGCTTGGTCGAAGTGCGATCCAGATCTCATGCTGAAGCTGTTATCCAACACGATCAACAGCAGACGTCCGCTCGGGTCCGTTGCAGGACGCCGGATGAACGGGTTCGCGAACGCCAGCACCACCAGAAGCAACAACGCGAACCGCAATGCAAACAGCAAGAGATACTTCAAGCGGCGATGCTTGGTGGAGCTTTGCGTGCCACGCTCAAAGAACATCAGCGATCCAACCGGACGCGGCACCGTGACATGCCGCTTCAACAAATGCACAAACACCGGCACACCCAGCGCCAGCAGACCGCCCAGGAACCAAGGCGCTAGAAAGCCCATGGTGTTTCCTTTACGCGGCCTTGATTGGCAAGCTTCATCAATTACCTGCCTGCCGTAACGTCAGATACTCGCGCAACGCACCATCCAGCGGCTGATCCGTCAGCAGCAACTGGTAATCCATTCCCGCTCCCCGCGCCTTCGACCGCAGTGCCTCAATGTGCGCATCGATCTTTGCGCGATACGCGGTCTTCGCGTACTCCGGCACCACTTCAATGCGCCGCTCCGTCTCTAAATCCACCAGCACGGACGCGCTCTTCAGCACAGGCCTTAGCTCCTGCGGATCGAGAATGTGAAACATCACCACCTCGTTGCCGTGATAGCGCAGAGGCTCAATGGCACGCACTACAAGCTCCGGGTCTTCGTAGAAATCCGAGATCACAATCGCAATGCCGCGCCGGTGCATCAACTCCTGAAAGTACCGCAACGGCTTAGCGAAATCGGTGCGCGCGCGGGGGTCCGCATTCTCCAATCCAGCCATCAGTCGCGCCAGCTGGCCCTGCCGCGCGGATGGCCGGATCGACTCGCGGACTTCGTCATCGAAGACGATCAACCCCGCCGCATCGCGCTGATTCTTGATGGCAAGATAGAACAGCGACGCCGCAATGAACCGGGCGTAATCCATCTTCTTGGGACACGTGCCGCTCGTGTACTCCATGCTGTTGCTGGCATCCAGCAGGATGGTGAGCTGGCTGTTCGTCTCGCCCCGGTACCGTTTCAAATACACGCGATCTGTGCGGCCATACAGGCTCCAGTCCACATGACGCAGATCATCGCCCGGCACATATGCGCGATACTCCGCGAACTCCTGGCTGAAGCCGAAGTCCGGTGAGCGGTGCAACCCCGCGACAAAGCCGTCCACCACCGTCCTCGCCAGGAGGTCCAGCGAAGAGATGGTGCGGAGCACCGCGGGATCGAGAAAACGCTGCATCAATCCTTCGGCCTCTGCACGTGCGCAAGCAAACGGTTAAGGATGTTATCCGTATCGATCCGCTCTGACTCCGCATGGAAGTTCAGGATAATGCGATGCCGCAGCACCGGCACGGCGACGGCGCAGATATCCTCATACGCGACGTGATAGCGCTTGCGGCTCAGCGCGCGCGCCTTTGCCGCCAGCACAATGAACTGCGCCGCGCGGATGCTGCCCCCATAGCTAACATACTTCTTGACAAAGTCAGGTGCATTGTCGCTTTTGTGCCGCGTGGCACGCACCAGGTTGACGACATACTTGGCCAGCGACTCCGCAATGGGCACCTGCCGCACCAGATGCTGAAAGTCGAGTAATTCCCCGGCATTCGTGACGGCCGTAATCTTCGCGACACGCGTTGCTGTCGTTAGATCGACGACCTTTAACTCATCCTCAGGGCTCAGGTAATCAAGAATCGAATTGAACAGGAAGCGGTCCAGCTGCGCCTCTGGCAGCGGATACGTGCCTTCCAGTTCGATGGGGTTTTGCGTGGCCAGCACGAAAAACGGCGCGGGCAGACGGTAGATGTGGCCGCGCACGGTGCACGAACGCTCCTGCATTGCCTCCAGCAGCGCGGCCTGCGTCTTGGGCGGCGTGCGATTGATCTCGTCGGCCAAAACGATGTTGCCAAAGATCGGCCCTTGCACAAAGGTCCACTTGCGATGTCCGGTAGATGCGTCTTCCTCAATAATGTCGGTGCCCGTGATGTCCGAAGGCATTAGGTCTGGCGTGAACTGGATGCGGCGAAACTCCAAACCCAGCGCCTCCGCCACCGTGCGCACCATCAGCGTCTTGGCCGTGCCGGGCATGCCGGTCAAAAGGCAATGGCCGCCGACAAACAAGGCAATCAAGACTTGATCGACCACCTCATCCTGCCCGACGATCACCTCGCGCACCTGCCGCACAATGCCCTCGCGCACGGCATGGAAACGCTCAATGCGCCCTTGCAGTTGTGCCGCCTCTGGCTCTAACCCGGTAAACGTGCCCATGCTTTCTTGTCCTCTCGTGGTGCTCAATCCTTCGCGGATCCTTGCTTTAGCTGCAGCAACATCTTCTGCGCGGGCCGGTAGTCGGGCGCAGCCTCCAGCGCTAACAGCACGCTCTCCTCGGCCTTGTCTCGCTGGCCAGCAGCAAGGTAGGCCTGTGCCAGGTTGTACTCCGCGCCCGCCCTGTCCAGCGGGTTGGACGCGATGACTGCGTTGTACTCTCGGATGGCCCCGTTCTGCTGCTGTTGCGCCATCAGCAGATCTCCAAGATGGTGATGCAATTCCGCATCCTTCACCGGATAGATGTAGAGGATGCGCGTGAGCGTGGCGGCAGCGGATGGCTTGTCCCCCGCGCCCTCTTCCAATGCGGCCAGCCGCTTCAGCAATCCCGGCTGTGATCCACCCTCATGCTCATACTGCACCAGCGCGGCAGCTTCTGCCTTGGCATCGCCCTTGCTCTTCTCTGCATCAGCCAGCAATTCATAAGCATTCGCATCGCCAATGTATTCGGGGTACATGGCAATGACTGCCGGTGCCTGCGCTATGACGGTATCCGTTTGCTTTGCCTGCCCCGCCGCGACCAGCGCCTTCAGTTTGCCGCGCCACTCCTCAGAGTGCGCCGCCTCCGCACCATACTTCGTATCGATCCATGCAAGGTACCGTGTGTCGAACTGCTCGGGTGACAAACTCAGCGTCTGCTGAATGGCATCCGGCGTAGACTTCTGCGCGGCATAGGCGTGGACCATGTCCAGCAGCTTCGGCTCACCCCACTTCGTGCTAATAAAGTCGCAGATGCTGCCTGCCTGAAAGTACGACACGATGACCTGCTGCGGATACTCCGGATACACGAAGCCACGGTCCAGCCTCGCCACGGGCAGCAGCTTCTTATCGCGAATGGCAAGCAGCACATCCGGCGTCACGCGGTCCGCCCACTCCGGCGAACGCTGACCCTCCTCATGCACCGCCAGACCTTCCGTAAACCATCGCGGCACGCGCTGGTTTGTCGCCGTAATGATGTAGACGTGGCTCATCTCATGCCAGAGCGTCGCGCCCCAATTGAAGTCGCCGGGCTTGCGTCCGCTGGGGCTGTCCATCGCGACGACCTCTCCAAACGTAACGCCCAACGCCCCCAGGCCGGGCATGCCCATGGTGCGCACCGCGAAGTCCTCGTGATTGGGATAGACCTCCAACTGCACCGGGCCGGGCAGCGTCATGTTGTACTTCTTCGAGTAGGTCTCCTGGATGGTATGCAGTTCCGCCTGCATGTACGGCAAAAGAAGTTCGTTTTCCTTCCTATCCAGTTTCACCAGGGTCGTTGCGTCGCGCGTGGTGTTGAAGTTCTTGTAGCTGTCCAGCAGGCGCAGGCTGTTCACCGTGGCGGGATTGCGGTAGCCGTTGTTGTAGGCAAGCTCCAGTTCCTTCAGCGGCTCATCTTCCTTGCCCAGGCGCATCAGCTCAATACCCAAGGCGGAGTGCGCGGACCAGAGCTTCGGATCAGCTTCAATTGCTTTACGGTCATACAACGCGGCATCGGTGTAGCGGTAGTGCAATTCCAAATGGTGCGCCACCTCCGCGTAGCCTTCGCCGTAGTGCGGGTTAATGGCGGCAATCTTCGCAAACCAGGTATCTGGCGAGCGGTCCGCGATCAACTCCAGCGCAGCGTGGATGGCCATCGCATCCTGCGCATCACTCTCCAGGGCGATGGCCTTATCGGCTTCCGCCGCGGCAAGTTCACGGTTGTCATTCTCCAGCGCGATCTTCGCTGCAAGCTCGTGCGCTGCGGCCAGCCTGGGGTCGAGCGCCCCGGCTTTCGTTATGTATTCACTTGCCTTGCCGCTAAAGTCTTCCGCGGCGACCTCTGCTAAGCCGAGATTTGCGAGCGCACTCTCCGGGTCCTTCTGCAATGCCTCGCGGAAGAGGTCCGCCGCCTCTGGGTTATTGAACCGCTCGTGCAGCAACATGCCGTAGCGCACCTTGTAGAGCGCCGGGCTTTCCGGGGACTGCGTTGCGGTGCGGAACTCCGTGTTCGCGGCGTTCCAGTCTTCAAGTCCCCAGAAGCCCTCGGCGCGTGCGTAGGCATCGCTGCTTCGGGTGAGTTGCTCAAAACATTGCGCCGATCCTGCATCCTGCCCGTGTTTGCGCATGGTCCAGCAGGATGCAGGATCGGCGGCGTGACATAGCGAGCTCATCAGCAGCGTACAAACGACTACAGCAAGTGATCGGATCATTTGTCGAGTTCCTCCTGCACCTGCGCCAACTGCAACAATGCTGCAGTCAATTGCTTCCGGTAGTCGCCGGGATCCATCGCTGCTTTGCCATACTTCAACGTATCGATCTTCTGCTCCAGATCTTCCTTCTTTGCCAGCAGGGCCTGCTTTGCCGGATCGCTCGCTGCCTTCTGTGCCGCACCGAACCGCAGAATGGTAAAGCTGCTTAACAGTTGACCCTGGCCGTTGCCAGCTTCGCGTACCGGTTCCCCATGGCCCAAGTCGTCAAAGACGGCATGTTCCGTCGCCAGCCGCTTCTGCGAATCGTAGAACGCCGCCGTCTTCTTCACCGCATACGTGTACGCTTCCATGGCGGAGAGAGACTCACTCTTATCCGTGTCTGCCGCCGGGTCCTGCAATGCTTCGACCCAGTAGCGCGCGAAGACCGTGGCGTTCTTCTCTGAACCTGACTTTGTTGCCGTGATGACGGCACGGCCGCTGCGCTCCAGCGCCGGCATGGCACCGCCGCTGGCGCTGGTCGCGTCAATGATGAGTTGCCGCTTCGCGGGAATGCGGTCACACAGTGCCGCGACATCACTCGCGGAGAGATCCGGGCCAGGCAGGTTGAACTTGTACTCCGTGCCGTCGAACGAGCCGTGGCCGATGAGCGTCAGCACAAAATCATCGCTAGCCGTTGCCTGCTGCGCCACCGCTGCCAGCGTGTTGCGCACCTCTGCCGCTGTGGCTTGCGCGCCGGTCAACGTGTACACATGCGCGCTGTTGCCCGATGCCTTGAACACCTTGTCCAGGTCCTTCGCGTTTGCGGTGAAGCGCTGCTCATAATCCGGCTCACCACCAAGCCCTGCCACCGTAACATAGTAAGTTGCCGCGCGCGCGTGTAGCGTCAACCCGAAGAGAAAAAACATGGCTGCGTATGCAACACGCGACGCGCACCGCACGTGATCTGAGTTGAGGCTGTGATTCATGCGTTCGGAAGGGCACGGCTTTAGCCGTGCTAATAAGCGGCCGGCCCTTGATACTCTTCTCACTCTCTTCTGTTCGCCTCTGGCGAACAGAAGAGAGTGAGAAGTTCTTAGACAAATCTCCCCAACGGCAGGGCTGAAGCCATGCCCCTCCGAAAGACCTTTCAAGAAGAGCGCAATCAAGGCCTTCACACCACACCCCACTTACGCCGCAGCAGCCATTCCGCAACCGGCAGGCCCAGCAAGAAAAGAAAAACAATGGGCATATTCCATAGTTCATTCGTGTTGCGCACGGAGATGCCAGCCTCAGAGTACGAGATGTCGCGCGGCAGATCCTTCAGATCACGCGGCGTCCAGGCGCGTCCGCCCGTGTCCTTCGCTAGTTGCTCCAGCAGGCGCGGGTTCGCCTCCGTGTGGAAGTTCTCTGCTACACCGTTCTCCCGCTGAAAGGTTACGACATCCTCGCCCAGCTTTTCGCTCTTTGCACCGGTGGCGTCCGCAGTCACCTCTGCCAGGTACGATCCCGGCTGTTCTGCCGTATAGTCTGCCTGGTAAAGCCCTGGGGTGTCCTGCGATGCCGTCATCTCCAGCGTGACGTTCGTGTTCGCCGGACCAAGAATATGCGCGTTGACATGAGCATCGCGCGCGGGCTGGAACAGCTTGTCGTGCACCATGGCAGTCAGTTGCATGCGGCCCTGGTCTGACAGGGTACGCGCCGAGGGTGACGCGCTGACCGCGCCTGGCGTATCCGCCACCAGCCAGCGGAGCAACTGCTGCCAGAACAGGTTGTGCGACGGATCACCCAGCGGCTCACTCATCTGCCAGCGCCATGTGCCGCCGGTGGCCAGGATCGCCGTGCGCCCATTGCCGTACTTTTCCGTGATCAGCAACGGCATCTTCTTGCGTCCGCCATTCATCTCGGCTAAGACCGTGGCGCCGGGCTTGGGTGTGCCGGGGTCTTCATAGTCCGCCAGGTAGGTCAGCTTGCGCCAGCGCTCCGCATTCATTTGCGGGTCTTCCAGCAGCCGCGTTACGGGTGACTCAATCCCAGCCTCTGTCAAACTCACCGTTGCCGGATTGCGATGAAAGTTGCCCCGCCCCCCGGGCAGAAACGTTGGCAAGAGATCGTTCAGGCTCGATGCGCTCCATCCCCCGTCGCTCAACGAAGCACGTCCGCCCAGAAACAGGATGCCGCCACCGCGCCGGTCCACATACTCGCGGAGCAACTCCTGCTGCAAGGGCGTGAAGTAATCCGCATCCACCGACCCGATGATGATGCCGTCGTACCCGAACAGGTCCTCGGCGCGCACGGGAAAGCCCTCAGCCAGTTCATCCGGGCTGTTGATGCCTTGCCGGTAGATTTTGTTCTCGCTTGTACGCAGCATCGACACGATCTGCACGCTGGGGTCGTCCTCCTCCGCACGGCGCAGAAAGCGGAATTGCCAACGCGGTTCGCCCTCCACATACAGGATGCGGCGCTTGGCATCGCTGACCAGCACAGGCCGTGTCAGCGCATTGTTCCGCAGATTGCTCTCGCCCGGTAACGGCTCCACGGCGAAGCGCAGCGTCTTGGCACCGGCCGCCCCTGCGGTGAAAAAGAGCGGCACAGTCTGGATGACACCATTCGCGCCCAACGCCACCTCGTGCGCGGCAATCAGCTTTTCGCCGTCACGCACCGTGACCGATGCCTTCCCATTTGTGTAGCCGTGCTGCATAAAGCTGACCGTCGCCGCAATGCGCGCATTGGCGACGGCTGCCGGTGCCAGGCTGACATCTTCCATTTCGACATCATGTCCCACATCCGCGCTGCCGAACGCTACCGTGTGCACCGGCAGGCGGCGATTGCGCAACGCCTGCATCGCCTCCAGCCCAATCGACGAACCAGATCCCACGCCCGGCGAGTTTTCGCTGCCATCCGTCAGCAGCAGCACCGCTCCCACGGGCAGGTCGCTGGTCTCATTCGCCAGCTGCTGCAAACCGTCTCCAATGTGCGTCGCGGACCCCACCGGGACGATGCCGTTCAACGACTCGCGCTTCGTGAGCAGGCCGTCAAGCGTATAGAGCCGCGCGCGAAAACGCTTGTTCAAGCCGTCCAGCACGCCGCTTTGCAGAGCGGTCAGTGCAGCGCTCTCACGTGACCGGCCGTTCACATCGAACGTCGCCATGCTCTTGGAATCATCCACGACCACGGCAATAATGTTCTGCTGTGAACTTAACTCCGCGACGGACATCGCAGGCTGCCATAGCAGCAAGAGCAGCAACGCGACCAATGCGGATTGCACACCCCAGATGGCCCACGCACGGCGCGTGCTCAGCGCCGGAGCCTCTCCGCGCATCGCGGATGCGGCCTGCTTGAGCCGGTAACGTATCAGCACGGCCAGTCCGGTCGCCGCCAGCACGATCAGCACCGGCAGCAGCCACACAGGCCAGCTGCTGAGGAACACTAAATGTCCCTTTGTAAACACCGGCAATGGATAGTTGAAGAGCAGCGAAAACATGCCTTCGGGTCAGTCCTGAGTCTTGCGTAAAGTGGTTGCGCCTGAGTTCTTCCGGCCGCTTGGATCAGCAGTGCTTTCGGAAGGGCATGGCTTCAGCCATGCCGAAAGTACCGGATTTCTGTTCTGGGCTTTAGCCCCTGAGGTCCCCTTCGGGCGTCCGCGAAAGATTCCCTCAGCGGCTGAACCCGCGCCCTCTGTGCGCGTGTTACGGCACGGCTGAAGCCGCGCCCTTCCGAAGACATGCTGTTGCGAGCGTTTGAGGCAGCGATGGACAATCACAGAAACCTCAGTGTGTCATGCCGTACAGGATGTAATCGAGGCCGACGCGAAATGCCATGGACGCGAACGGCTCAGGATAGTTTGGGTCGTCGGCCCACTCCCACGCATCACCCAGGTGCATGTTGTGGCAGATGGCGACCATGATGCGCCCATCTGAATCGCGAATGGCCCGCCACTTAGGCGTGTAGCCGTCCTTCTCATACGTGCGGTTGGTGCGGATGTAATGCTCGCCGGGAATCTGCATCCGGCTGTCCACGTCATACAGCGTGTGGAAGATCTCGTCGTCGCCTGAAAGATCCTCAATGGGCCGGTCCGGGAGCACCTGGCGCAGGCCGTTCATGAAGTTCTCCCAGTCATTGGTGCCATGGAAGTCGTCCACCATCAGGAAGCCGCCCTTCAGCAGATACTCGCGCAGCCGCTTTGCTTCAACGTCGGTAAAGCTCCACGTCTGCACCTGGACCGCGTAAATCCACGGGTAGTTAAAGATCTCGTCCGAATCCAGCGTCACCACCTGCTCCGTCGGCCGCCCATCGATGCGCGTCAGCCGGTGCATTGCGATGAGGAACTGCCGGTCCGCCTTGGGGTAATCACGCGACCACGAACTGCGTCCCCAGTACCCGCCGCCGTATCCTCCATAGCTCTGCGCGTTCGACGTATAGGCGAGGCGCGACCAGTAGAACTCCGACTTCACATTGGTGGGCGAGTCCTCGTTGCCGAAGCCGAAGTCCGCCACACGCTGGAACGCACGCAGGCCCGCGGCGCAGCAAATGCCCGTCATGGCGGATACAAGCGCGATGCGCGAAAGCTTCATCGGAGGTCCTCCCTGAGGCTATGTGCGGCGAGACTATCAGATTTCGTGTGCGTCTACCGGGTATAGACGTTCCCGGCACCCGGTTGTTGCAGTGAAGTTCAACGCCCGGCCATCCCGTCTCCACCACACGCACGTCCCTCGTTCAGCAGTTGTCTCCGGCCTGCGCGGCGTGAGAGCATTCTGTCATCAGGCCACGCAGTCTCTCCAGCGGAGGAGACCAGGTTGAACCGGCGCGATCTCCTCAAATCCGGCACCATGGCGCTCACCGGTGCCGGCTTGACACGGATCTCCGCGCTGGCGCAAGCCGCCATGCAGATGGGCGGCGCGCCATCCGCTGCTCCCGCCGGCAAAGCCGATTTTGAACTGCGCATTGCTCCCGTCCAGGTGGAACTGGACCCCACGCGCATTCTTTCCACCATCGGCTATAACGGCACATCGCCTGGTCCGCTGCTGCGCATGAAAGCCGGGAAGCCAGTCTCTGTGGACATCATCAACGATACCGACACGCCAGAGCTTGTCCACTGGCACGGCATGTTGATTCCGCCAGAGGTGGACGGCACCGAAGAGGAAGGGTCGCCGTACGTGCCGCCGCACGGCCGGTCCCGTATCACGCTGACGCCCGGACCGGCGGGCATTCGCTGGTACCACTCGCACGCCATGGCCATGGACGACCTGCACAAAGGCGCGTACAGCGGCCAGTTCGGCATGGTCTACGTCGAAGACGGCAATGACAAGGGCGCGTACGACCAGGAACTCTTCCTGTCGCTGCGTGACTGGGAGCCGTTCTTCACTACGTCGATGGACGACGATGACGACGACACCCACGATGGCCCGCTGCTGGAGAAGCCGCCGGAGATGAGCAACGACCCGGACGGGCTGGAGGTCGGGTCCATGACCTACTCCATCAACGACAAGGCGCTGGGTGCGGGTGAACCCATCCGCGTCAAGGAAGGCCAGCGCGTCCTCATCCACTTCTGCAACGCCAGCGCAATTGAGAACCGCCGCATTGCACTCGCCGGACACAGCATGAAGGTCATTGCGCTGGATGGCAACCCGGTCCCCAAGCCGCAGGTGCTGGACTCGATCTTTCTTGGCGCGGGCGAGCGCATCGACGTCGAGGTAACCATGAACAGGCCCGGCGTCTGGATTCTCGGCTCGACAGAGAAGACCGTGCGCGAGGCCGGCCTGGGCGTCGTGGTCGAATACGCCGGCCAGCACAAGACGCCGCAGTGGGTGGACCCAAAGAAGGCCGCATGGGACTACACGATTTTCGGCAATGCGGAGCCGTCCAAGCCCGGGCCGAAAAACCTTATCGACATGAAGTTCCAGAAGCTGCCGCGCGCGCAGGGCAGGTTCAACGTGTGGACGGTGAACGGTAAACCCTACCCGCACGAGCAGGAATTCGTCCTGCAAAAGGGTGAGCGCTACCGCCTGATCATGCGCAACGCCACCGACGACGCGCATCCCATGCACCTGCACCGTCACCTATGGGAACTGGTCGAGATCAACGGCAAGAAGACCGGCGGCATCATCAAGGACACGGTCGTCGTTCCATACTTCGGACGCGCCATCGTCGACTTCACCGCAGACCAGCCCGGCCTGGCGCTCTTCCACTGCCACATCCAGCAACACATGGACTACGGCTTCAAGGCGCTCTTCCGCTACGCATGACGTGGATGCTGAGCCCGACCTGAACCAGATCGCCTTCAATCAAAGGCAGACGACGAGAGTTGCGCGCTCGGCATACAATTACGTTGTTACCGTGGGAACCTGAGCAAGGAGCAATCAAGCATGACGAACCTGCAATTTGTTGCTCTACTCAGTCCCGCCATTGGCTCCTTCGTGCTGGTGATCCTTGCCTGGCTGCATCAGAACCAGCGGATCAGCGATCTGCGAGCAGACACCAACCGCCATATCGATGATCTGCGAGCAGACACTAACCGCCAATTCGATCAGATGAATCAAAAGCTTGCCACGCTGGCTGGCGATTACCGCACCTTCTACGGCATGGAGCAGAAGCTCGAAGGGCGTGTCGACGAGTTGTCAAAGCGGCAGTAATGGCAGGTATGCAATTCATCTTCCGCTCACATCCAACGGGAGATGAACGCACAGCAGGTAAAGCAAACCTTCACCAATTTGGAGACCCTGGCCCCGTTTAACAAAGACGGTGTGCTGCAGGTCGTCATCGAAACGCCTAAAGGCAGCCGCAACAAATACGCCTGGGATCATGAGCGGCGCTGCTTTGAGTTAAAGAAGGTGCTGCCTGCAGGCATGGTCTTTCCGTACGACTTCGGATTCATCCCCAGCACAAAGGCCGGCGATGGCGACTCTCTCGACGTCCTTCTGCTGATGGATGAACCGGCCTTCCCGGGCTGCGTTCTCAACGCCCGCATCATTGGCGTCTTCGAGGGCGAAGACACCCTTCCCGGCGGCGAAAAGCAGCGCAATGACCGTCTGCTTGGCGTCGCCGAGGCCAGCGACCTGTTCGAGAACTTCAAGCATGTGGACGACCTGCCAGAAGCCTTCCGCGACCACATGGGACAGTTCTTCGAGAACTACCCTCGCGTTCTGAGCCACAAGGAATTCAAGCTGCTGCGCGTCAGCGGGCCCGAGGAGGCGATGAAGCTGATCGAAGAGGCACGCACCCCAACGTCCTGATTGCTCGCCTGCGATTGGCGGAAGCAAGATAAGTCCGGTAGGCTGCTGCCATGCTCGATGTCCATGCACCGGAACACTCCATCCACGGCGTTCGCGACTTCTTTCTGCACTTGTTCACGATCACCATCGGCCTGCTGATTGCCCTTGGGCTGGAGGCAGCCGTGGAGTGGCGGCACCATGTACATCTGCGCAACGAGGCGGACGCCAACATTGTGGCTGAACTGCGCGACAACCAGCACGATCTGCAGGATGTGTTGACAGCCATTCCGAAGGAGCAGAAGAGCCTGATGGGGGCGCTCGGGTTTCTGCAGGCGCACGCCCAGGGCAAGCCTTATGACATCAGTTCCATCAACCTGGGCATGTCGATCTTCTCGTCACGCGATGCAAGCTGGCAGACCGCGACAACCACCGGCGCGATCGCATATATGGAGTACGCGCACGTCAAACGCTACTCCGAGGCATACACATTGCAGGGGCAGTTCGCCACACTGCAGCAGCGCACGCTCGACTCGTATCTGCAACTGCAGTCCTACATCGTTGGCGGCATCGACCCAGCAAAGATCTCCATGTCCAATGCAGACAAGGCACGCGCAGACGTACAGCAAACGCTGGCGCGCTTAGTGGCCATGAGGGAGATTGGCGAGGCCCTTGCAAAGACCTACGAGGGCGCTCTGAAACCAGAGTGAACTCGCTGCGTTCCGCTTCACAAGGCGCCGTCGTTAGTCGTCATCATCGTCCTTGTGCGCATCTCTCGGGTGCTTAATCATTGCCGGAACCGCGGTGTTCGCGCCCATGGCATCGCGCCACAGGATGACGTTCAGCTTGCGCGGGTCCGCGCGGTCCTCATGCGTGAAGTCCATCTTCGCGGAGGCCTTCGCACCGTAGGCTTGCGCGGTGTTGGCCTGGTAGATCAGACGGTTGTCGCGGTTGTTGTAGTCAGCGGTATAGGGTAGCTGTGAGCCGTCGCCGCTGAAGAGTTGGATTAGCGGCGCTAAGGCGTCGTTGTTGTTCATCGGCGGCACGCCAAGCAGATCTTCCATTGTCCGCACCATGCTCACGGTCGTATAGAAGCTGCTATCGATGGTCGCGCTTGCTCCGTGTGGCGCATACTTGCTGATGACGAGCGCCAGGCTGCGGTGTGCGTCCACGTGGTCGGCACCGTCCTGCGCGTCGTCCTCCAGGATGAAGATGGCAGTGTCGTTCCAAAAGTCGCTGTGCGAAATAGCTTCTGCAACGCGGCCGATGGCCAGATCATTATCAGCAATCGATGCACGCGGCGTGGGTGAACCGGCGCGCGTTCCCGCCGTATGATCGTTGCCCATGCGCAGCATCAGGAACGACGGCATCGTGTCGCCCCCGGCAGAGCGTTCCCGCTTCCATTGCTCCAATCGTGTGCGGAACTCTTCAAAACGCAGCTGATCCGGGAACAGGAGATCGAAGTCTGGGTAGTTCGGGTCAAAGTGGCCTTCCAGTTCCGGCTTGGTGGCGATGTTCTTGGCGATGAGCGGTATGTTCCATGGGTACTCGCTCCTGCCGCCGCCATACATCGCTGGTATGGGATCGCCCTTGCGGATGCTGTTGAGCGGGCAGGTGCGCGACTCCGCCTCCGGCGTCCCCAGCAGCGGCGAACGGTCCTTCGGCGCGGCGGGCTTGTCACTGCAGAACTCCGTCGAGATGTACTCGCCAAAGTGGATCAGCGACCTGTTGTGCCGCGCAAGATTCGTCCACAGGTAGCCGCTGGCGGGTTCGTCCACATCGCTGATGCCCTCTGCCAGCGGATAGCCCTGCTCGACTAGACCCTCAAAGTCGTACACGCGCTCTTTGCCGCGATAGCTTTGCTGCCAGATCTTCTCCGTGTAGTCGCTGGTGATCGCGGCGGTGGACCACACGTGGCCATTGCCGGAAACATCGCCGGAGTCGTAGAAGTTATCCAGCACGCCGAATTGCAGCGCGAGCTTATGCTCGTTCGGAGTGATCGATTTGCCATACATCGTCAGCGAAGGGTCGCCATTGCCCACGCCGAGATCGCCCAAAATCTGGTCGTAGGTGCGGTTCTCCTTGATGATGTAGATCACATGCTTGATGGGGTTGCTTCCACCAGCAAAGCGCAGGTGCTCCTGCGCGGCATTCATGCGATTGCTGGTCATCACGGCAGCCGACAGCTCCGGCAAATTCTTCTCAGCTTCGGCAAGGTCGATCGACGCCAGCGAGCCGTACAGCAGCGTTGCGATGTATGCGTGATCGCGTGGCCGTAAGACCTTGAGCAAGGCGGGGTCTTTGGGTGCGGGTTGCGGCATGGTGTTCGGCCCGGCTCCCTTCCCCTTGGCGGTCGCGACGAATAACTGGCTGCCATGCACCGCCACTGCCGTGGGGAACCACTCCGTCGGGATGTATCCGGCGGCTGGCGTGGGCTGCTTCGAATCGAGCTTGTCGCCAGTATGCAGGACAGCGATGTTGTTTGAGCCGGAGTTGGCGGCCAGCAGCGTGCGGCCATCCGCTGTCAACGCCAGTGCGGAGGGGATGGCACCAAAGAGCGTCTGGCCGGGCAACCGTGTGTCCCACGTGCCCGCCAGCTTCATCCTCTCGCCACGCAGATCCACCGCAGCTACCGCATCGCGATTCGCCAGGGCAACGTAGAGCCGGCTGTCATCGGCGTTCAGCAGCAGCGCCGTTGCGTGCGAGCTTGGCTCCGTCGGCTTCGCAGGCGGCATCAGCGGCAACGTCTGCACCACGCGCCCGCTGCGCAGGTCCAGTTCGGCCACTGCCGATCCGTTCCACAACGCAACCCAGGCCCGGCGACCATCGCGTGCCGCCGTGACGACGATGGGATAGGTGCTGGGCACCGTCCTGCTTGCCGCCAGGTCGAAGCGGTGAAGCACGTTGCCGCTTCCCGTATCCATCAGGAGCACGTCGTCGGAGTACACATCAGCAATCAGCAACTGGTCCGGCGCTCCTGCCTTTCCTGGAACAACCGCCAGCCCGGTGGGAACGGGGACAGCCTCGCCCGGAGGCACTCCCTTGCCAATCTCGTTCTGGACGCGTCCTCCCGCGAGATGTTGGAGAGGCACATGGAGAAGGCGCTCCGGCGTCACCGTGCCATGGTCAAAGCGATACACCGCAATCGCGTTGCCGGTTGCGTTCTCGCCCTTGCCCTCCGGGTCAGAGAGTGAATCCAGACTCGCATAAAGGTGCGTGCCATCCGCGCTGAAGACCAGGCCGTTGTACAGCGTCTGCGGCATGTCCCGCGCCACCGTGCGGCGCTCCGGAAAGTCGCGCAGATCGTGGCTGGCTGTGTCCAGCACGGCGATCGACTGCTGGTAATCAGAGACCGTTGTGCCAAACCCGGCATTCACCACGGCGATGTAGCGGCCGTCCGGAGACGTAGCCATGGCCATGGGCAGGCTGTTCAGCCGCTGGGGCGCTCCCGGCGTGGGCAGCAGCAGTTGCTTGCTTGTCGGAAGATTCAGCGTACTTGTGGGGAGCTGTGCGCTTGCAACAGCCGTGACAAGGGATGCAGCAAGAAGAGCAAATGTGACGCGCATGCGTGCATGATACGCGGGCTTTGTGAAGCTAGGGTTTCGACGGGACCGGTGGGTGCCCGGCCAGCCAATATGGCTCACCCGCCGGGATGAAATCGACCTTCATGCCTGGCAGAACCGTACGCAGCCAAACCGCGCAATATTCCATGCCCGGCTCCTCTGAGGTGTAGTGACCCAGCAGGATCATGCCTTTGTGCCGGCCCTGTTCGGCGGCATCCCAGACATACGAGATGGTCTCCCACTCGGGAATCTCACCGCCCACTAGCACATCCACATCATCGCGTTCCAGCGTCTGCACTTGCCGTGTTTCGCCGGGCGCACCGGGCGCGTAGACTACCTTCGTCACCGGCTCATGCGGGTCGCCGATGACTCGCACAATGCGGCCATCCATGCTTTTCTGCAATTGCACTGCCAGCGCGCCCAGCGTGGTTGGCGGCACGGTAAAGAAGTACTGATTGTCCGCGTGCTGATAGGCCTTCCATCCGGACTTTTGGATCCAGCCCTCGGCAATGCCGTCCGGCTTACGCTGATGCCAGCCATCGTGCCAGCGAAAGATGACCAGATGATGCTCACGAATGTAGGCCTGCTTCTCTGCATATACCGGGTCGTTGCGGAAGAGGTCATCCTTGTCCAGATGGTTGTAGAAGGTCGGCTCATGCGTGACGATCAGGTTGTCATGCGCGGCGACGGCCCTGCGCAGCACATCCATCGTCGGCGAGATGGTCGTCGCGATTCCCGTGACGACTGTCGCGGGATCGCCCGCCTTGATCGTGTCCACCGTGGACGGCGAGACCGTGACGCCTGCTGCGGTCCGCATCGCCGCAATCACCTGCTCGGCAGACAGAGCCTGCTGAGCGTGGGCCCCTAAAACAACTCCAAACAGGAAGAGTAAGAAATTATGCGTGGCTGGCATCATCACCAGTGTCTCTGCATCACGCCTGCTTGGCAATGCCGCGTGCCAGAACATCCCGGCAAGCGGCAAGTACCTGTTCCACCGTGATGCGTTCCATACAGTCAGTGGGATTGCCTTCAAAATCGAAGCCAAGATGCAGAAAGCCGCAACCCTCACCCGGCGCCTCCACGCCAATCGCGTGAGGCGTTCCTGGCGCTGGGCCCCAACGGTGATTGCCGTTTGGGCCGTTGATGGACACGGTGGGCGCACCGGCAATGGCAGCCAGATGCATGACACCAGTATTCACGCTGACCACCAGCGCGGCGTGTGTCATCAGCCCGGCCAGTTGCGCAAAGGTGGCCCGCACCGGGTGTGCCTGTAATCCTGCTTCAATCAGGAGACGGACAAACGACTCCGTGCGCGGCAGTTCGGTGGATGTGCCAGTGATGCCGAAGACTGCTCCAGGAAGAAGTTGCTGGAGTTCGCCAGCGAGGGCGAACCAGCGCTCCTCCGGCCACTCGCGCAGCCAGGAGCGCGCTCCGGACGGCCACAAGTGAAACAGAATGACCGGTTGCGCCAAGCCCGTCGGCCAAACCGTTGAGAGATCCTGCTCTGGCAAAGGAGCAAGCGCGGGAACATGCGTCGCCGCAATGCTAAGCGTACGGGTCAACTGCCGGAAATTATCCACCTCGTGCAGATCGCGGCGGTGCTCGACCGTGAGATCATAGCCGCGGCTGCGGTACATGCCCGGCGTACGGAATCCGGCGGTGAAACCGGCACCCGAAAGCAGCGCCAGAAACGCCGTCAGGCGCTGCCACGAAGAATAATCGAGAAACATGTGGAAGCGCTCCGCCCGCAGCAGCCGCACGGCGCGGTCTGGCCGGGTGAGATCAATGAGCAGCCGCCGGTCCGCGCCAGGGATCATCTCCGCCGCCGCACGGTTCGGCGCCATGCAGCAGTGCACAATCTCCGCGTTTGGAAATCCCGCACGCAGGTCACGCAGCGCAGCCCCGAACAGCAGCGTATCACCCAGCGCTGGGGAGCAAAGGACGCCAATCTTACGTGGCGGCTCCTCTGGCCGGGAGCGGCGGCGGTGCAGAGCGGCAACCGCATTCAGAACCGGAATGCCTGCCCAGTAATCCAGCAGGCGATTCGTCTTGCTGCCACGGCGCATAGAAGCGATGGTAGACGCTGCCGGGTTACTCAAGGAAGCTCTGCCCTAGACTGCCGCAGGCGTTACGTTCGCCAAGTCAAGGTTGACTCAGGCTCTTCTGTACCCCTAAGCAGTTCATCGTGGAGGAAGTATGTACGTGTCAAAGTGGGTCGCCGGAGGTCTGCTGGGCGTGGCTGCGGCAACTGGCGCGGCCCAGGTGAAGGACTACAAGGATCCTTATACGGCGGCGGAAGCTCGCAAGCCAATGGCACCTGCCAAGGCCCTGGACGTCATGCTGAGCCAGTTAGAGACGCAGGTGATGCGCGTGGCTGACGCCATGCCTGCGGACAAATACACCTTTGAGCCAATCCCGGCAATCTTCGCAAAGGACAGTCCGGCGATCTGTGGAACTGTGCGCACCTTTGCCGAGGAACTAACGCACATTGCCGGTGCCAACTACTACTTCTACAGCACGGTAAACGGCGCAACGTCACCGGCTGTGGTGAAAGAATTGAGCACGCTAAAGGCAGGCGGCAAGTCAGTCCAGGGGTTAGTACGCTTCTTTGGAGTTGACGATCTTGGTGAATGTGCGCAGAACGATGCGGCAATCGTTCAGGAGCGACCAGTTTTCCACGTATCTGCGATCGAGAGCGACACGCTCGTCGTAGGTGAGAGTGGAGCGGCCGGAGGTCTGCCACAGGCCGGTGATGCCCGGTTTAACGGCCAGGTAAAAGGAGAAATCCTCACCGTACTTCTCTGCTTCAGCGGCCACAATGGGACGCGGCCCCACAAGTGACATGCGGCCTGTGAGCACGTTCCAAAGTTGCGGCAACTCGTCCAGCGAGGACCGGCGGAGAAACCGGCCAAGGGGCGTGACGCGCGGATCATTGCGCAGTTTGTGCAGGCTGTTCCACTCCGCGCGTTCTTCCGGATGCAGAGCCAGATGATGCTCCAGCACCTCCGCGGAGTTCACGCACATGGTGCGAAACTTCCACATGGAGAAAAAGATGCCGCTGCGGCCAATGCGCCGGTGGGAAAAGAAAATTGGACCGGGAGAACTCAGCATCACGCTGAGTGCCAGCAGGAGGCATAGGGGGACGGTGAGCGGTGCGGATAGCACCACCAGGACCACTTCCAGCACGCGCTTGACCACCGCATAGCTGTAGAGCCGGGAGGGCGAGTGCGAGGTGCGCCGGCGCGCAGAGGGTGATGGAGCGTTGTACTCGTGCGTGTAGTCCAGAACCGCGGGGACTCCGCCGGAGACTTGATCGTTAGACTGCATCTACTCCCTACGCCTGCCTGACTTCAGCAGCGAGTTCGTGCATCCGCCCGGAGGCCTTGCACCACATTGGTTTGCCGGCGAGTTTACCGGACTCAGGTGTACGCGCATTTGTTTCGGCAGCCGGTTCAATCCCACGCATGGAAGCCGGGCTGTAAGTCCCTCTCCTAAAACGCATGTCCTGCACTGACCCGGTTACCGCCTAGTTGTTGCGACAAGGTGATTTTGCACGGTAAACAATGTATTTGCTAGATGATACGTGATTGGTTCCGGGCAGAACACCCCCCCAGTGTTGTCAAAAAGGAACAAATCCGGGATTCCGGCCGCCTCTCCCGCCTGGAGGTCTGAACACCGGTCCCCAACCAGCACCGACCGGCTCAGGTCGATACCCTGCTCCCGGGCGGCTTGGAGAAGCATTCCAGGACCTGGCTTCCGGCAGTCACTTTCGCGCTTGTAGAATCCTACGCCGTGCACTGGATGGTAAGGCGAAAAGTACACCGCATCCAGGCGCGCACCTTGCCGTAAAAGCTCCTCCTGCATGTACGCCATTAACGCGTGGAAGTCCGCTTCGGTGTACAGGCCGCGTGCGATTCCAGCCTGATTGGTCACCACGCAGGTGACGAATCCGAGTTGATTCGCCGTCTGCAGCAAAGGGACGATGCCTTCGATCAGGCGGCAATCCTCCGGGCGGTGGAGGTAGCCGACCTCCTCGTTGATGACACCATCGCGGTCAAGAAATAGCCCCCGCCGAAGCCTGTCTGCGGTGCTCATGCGGGTTGCCGCTCCAGCGTAACCAGAGGCGCGGTTGATTGCGGCAGACGCACCTCCGGCGGCTGAAGGCACCCGCTTCGCCGCTGCCGCAGCAGATCCTCGACTGCGGTAAAGGCCATCTCCGGCGTCACCTGCGCCATACACTGATTGTCCCGGCAGATGGCGTAGCTGCTGCCGTCATAGCAGGGGCGGCAACTGAAGCCCTCGCCGCCCCACAATGCCACCGTGCCCGTCCGCCGCGGCAAACGGGCCCACGGGTCCACCGGGCCAAAGATGGCAAGAAGCGCACACCGGGTCACTCCTGCCAGATGGAGTGGACCGCTGTCATGCGTCACGGCGGCGGCGCTCCCATCAAAGAGGGCAAGCAGTTCCGGCAACGTGAGGCGGTCAATCAGGTCCGTGCAGGCCAACCCGGCAAAGGCGTCCCGCACCCACACGTCACCAGGGCCGCCTGTCAGGACGACCTGGTAGCCACGGTGAAGCAGCAGCCCTGCAAGGCGGGCATAGTGGCCGACCGGCCAGCGGCGCAGATTGTCGTCCCGAAGAAGGTTCTTTGCACCTCCCGGCGCAAGAATAATGCGGGTGCCAGAAGACACCGGCAGCGGCGAGGGCGGCAGGTGATCTGGCGACACGGGTGCCAGGCTCCGGGGCACAGGTCCAGCGTCTTCCCGGATATCTCCGGCTGCGGAAAGCAGGATGCGGGCAAATTCATCCGTGTGATGCCGTCCGTGATGAAGGCTCAGGGTGCGGTCGCCGGGGACAAGGCGCACGTGACGTGCGCCGTGGACCGGAAGCGAAAGCAGTCGGTAGCGCCGGTCATAGTACAGCGTTGCGACAAGATCATAATGGCTCCCAAGCTGCCGCCACACTGCACGTAAGGCGGCGAGCCGATCCCGTGTGGAACCTTGCACAATGGCGCGTTCCTCGGCGGCAATAACACGGCACAGATCGTAACACTCCAGAACGGAGGCAGCGGCTCCGTTTGCAACCCAGTCAACGCTGTAACCCTCGGCTCTCAGCGCATAGACCGCAGGGATCGCCATCACCACGTCGCCAATTGCACCGAGCTTGACGATGAGGGCTCGCTTCATGCCTGAAAGCATTGTAGTTCGGCTCCGCTTTTGGAAGCGGCACGGTTTTCAGCCCTGCCGGGAGCCACCCGCCTTTGGAAGGGCACGGCTTAGCGCTGCCGGAACACGCGCTTTCGGAAGGGCACGGCTTCAGCCGTGCCATAAGCGCACTGGCTTGAACGCGGCTTCAGCCGCCGAGGTACGCTTCTATAGGCTGTGGCTGAATAGCCGGCACAGTCTAGGAATCCATCACGGTTCCACCTTGTGCTGCACCCGCTTCACAGATCGCTTTCGGCAAGTTCCTGAAGCGCCTCACCGACAGATGTGCGCCAGTGCGGCAGGCGCACGCCGAACGTCTCCGCCAGCTTGCCGCAATTCAAACGCGAGTTGAGCGGACGTGCTGCGGGTGTCCGGTAATCCGCCGTGGGGACTGGGATGATCTCCGCTGGCTCTACGCCACGATGCACACGAAGGAACTCACGGACCATCTCCGCCAGTCCGGCCCAGGTGGTTTCACCCGTCCCGGCACAGTGGTATACGCCGGAAAGAGCCTGTGCAAGCGAGCCTCCTGAGGCGCGATCTTCCGTGAAACGCAGGATGGATTGAATTGCCACGGCGAGATCGGGGGCTGATGTGGGCGAGCCATGCTGGTCGGCGACGACGCGCAGCGGCTCCGTGCGCGTGGAAAGCAGCCGCAGCATGGTGCGGACAAAGTTCTTACCACTGCCGGAATAGACCCACGAAGTTCGCAAAATCACATGTGGAAGACCCGTCGCGGCAGCAACGGCTGCAATTGCCTGCTCGCCCGCGAGCTTGGACGCGCCATAGACCCCCAGCGGCCCGGTCCGGTCGGTTTCCACCCATGGGCGCGTCCCGCTGCCGTCAAAGACGTAATCCGTCGAAACGTGGATGAGCGCCGCACCCGCAGCCGACGCCTCTTCCGCAAGAATACCGGGAGCGGTCGCATTGATCGCAAAGGCGGCATCGCAGTCCGTTTCAGCAGCGTCCACCGCCGTGTACGCCGCGCAGGAGATCACCCACCGCGGCTTGATGGAACGAACCGCGGAACGGACGCTTTCGGGATCGAGAAGGTCAAGCGCGGAACGGGGAGGCGCGGCGATTGCGATTTCAGGTGTCTCCCTGGAAAGCAGCCGGACCAGGGCGGAGCCAACCTGTCCGGTGGCACCCGTAATCAGCACCGGGCCGCCCGCACTCACGTGGCGCTCCACATGACAGAGTCGCGCACCAGCCAGCGGAGGTACTCGCCGTATGTGCTTTTGCCGTAGCTGTTGGCAAGCGCCTCGAGTTGGGCCGCGTCGATCCAGCACAGGCGATACGCAATCTCCTCAGGGCAGGCCACCTTCAGCCCCTGACGCTTTTCAATGGTGTGGATAAAGAGCGAAGCTTCCAGCAGCGAGTCGTGCGTGCCAGTGTCCAGCCACGCGATGCCGCGGCCCATCACCTCAACGTGCAGCCGCTGCTGCTGGAGGTACCAGCGGTTGACATCGGTAATCTCCAGCTCGCCGCGCGGGGATGGCTGGATGCCCTCCGCGCAGGCGACGACGTCCGGTCCATAGAAGTAAATGCCCGTAACCGCATATCGCGAGCGCGGCTGAGCCGGTTTCTCTTCCAGCGAAACGGCCCGGCGTTCCGCGTCAAACTCCACCACACCGTACCTCTCCGGATCGGTCACAGCGTAGGCAAAGACATGGCCGCCGCCATCCCGTTCCGTGCGCACAGCGGCTGCGCGCAAGGACTTGGCAAGTTCGTGGCCGTAGAAGATGTTATCGCCCAGCACGAGGCAGCAGCTGTCTCCCGCCAGGAATTCGCGCCCGATCAGGAATGCCTGGGCCAATCCATCCGGCGATGGCTGCACCGCGTACCGCAGCTGCAGGCCCCACCGGCTGCCGTCGCCCAGCAACTGCTTAAAGCGCGGCGTGTCGGCGGGCGTGGAGATAATCAGGATCTCGCGAATCCCGGCCAGCATCAGCGTGGACAGCGGGTAATAGATCATCGGCTTGTCGTAGACCGGCAGCAGCTGCTTGCTTACCGCCTGAGTGACAGGATGAAGCCGCGTTCCAGAACCACCCGCCAGAATGATGCCCTTCATGCGGCCACAGTCTCCGCCGTCTTGGAGCGGCCACCATAGTTGGTGTTGATCCAGTCACGGTACGCGCCGCTGGTCACATCAGCAACCCACGCCTGATTCGCCAGGTACCACTCCACCGTTTGCCGCAGGCCGGACGCGAAATCCTGCGTGGGGAACCATTGGAGATCGCGCTGAATCTTCGCCGCGTCGATCGCGTATCGGCGATCATGGCCCGGCCGGTCCGTGACAAACGTGATCTGACTGGCATATGGCGCGGCGGCAGGCCGGAGACCGTCCAGAAGTGAGCAAATCATCTGAACCACGCTCAGATTCGTTTGCTGGTTGTTCCCACCGACGTTGTAGGTTTCGCCCACGATGCCGCGCTCCAGCACCGTTTCAATGGCGCAACAGTGGTCCTCCACAAAGAGCCAATCGCGCACCTGCTGGCCGTCGCCGTAGACCGGCAGTGCCTTACCGGCTAGGGCGTTGGCAATGACGAGCGGGATCAGTTTCTCTGGAAATTGGTACGGCCCGTAATTGTTGGAGCAGTTCGTGATAAGCGTTGGCAGGCCGTAGGTGTGGTGCCACGCCCGAACCAGGTGGTCGCTGGCTGCCTTGCTGGCGGCGTATGGGCTGTTTGGCGCAAAGGGCGTGTTCTCGTGAAAGGGTGCGTCATCGGGGCCAAGCGTGCCGTAGACCTCGTCCGTGGAAACGTGCAGAAAGCGAAATCGATCGCGCTCACTGCCATGAAGCCCCGCGTGAAACTCGCGGGCACACTCCAGCAGGCTGAAGGTTCCCTCAATGTTTGTTTTCAAGAAGGCGCGGGGGCCGACAATCGACCGGTCCACATGGCTTTCCGCGGCAAAATGGACAATGGCGCGGGGACGATGTTTCGCAAGCAGTGCGTGAAGGAGATCCCGGTCCAGAATGTCGCCATGCACAAACAGGTGCCGCGGATCATGCGCGACGGAGCCAAGATTATGCGCATTTCCGGCGTAGGTCAGAGCGTCCAGCGTGACCACTTCCAAGGAAGAGTGCCCAGCGCGCCCAGCGTTCGCGCGCAGATGCCGCAAAACGAAGTTGGACCCAATAAATCCGGCACCGCCAGTCACAAGCAGCGGCGCTAAAGGGGCGTCAGCGGGATGTGTTGCGTTCATACGGTACCGTTCGACGGTGATGCGGTGGAAAGCAGCGGCATCGATGGCTGCCGGGCGTGCGGCCCCACACGCGCGGCTTTGCGCGCGGGGACTGCAATGCCCGCCATTCCCAGGGCAAATGCGCTGACGATCCAAGGATACGTGACGTTCATCTGCGCTCCGCACAGATGCACCACCGGCTGCACCAAGGCGAGATTCAAAACGGGCCGCCAATCCGTCAGACGATGGCTGAGGATCGCCGGCTTAAACGTCAGGTAGATCAGGAGAAGGGTCATGGGGATGCCAAGCTCCGCTGAAAGGCCGAGTATCCCTAGACCGGCCTGGTCAAAGAACGTCGCAGCCACGGCATTTCCCCGGTACTCCGGAGCGTTGCGCACCAGCCCGTAATTGCCCCATCCCACACCTAGCCAGGGATGCTGTGCCACCATGCGCGGAACAAAAAAGATGCCCGCAACCCTGCCGTACGAGAAATTTGGGTCGTTTTCATGAAAGTGCGAGATCGTCTCAAAGCTGCGGCCCGCCTGGAGGTACCCTTCGATGCCAGCAGACACATGAGTGAAGCTCACCACACCCAGCAGTACCGCACACGCAATCAGGATCGTCGTCACCCGCTGGCGTGTCCCCGTGGAGACAAATGCCTGAATGGCAAACAGCAGGATAACGGCGACAACCGCAGCCTTCGACTGGGAAAGAATGATGGCCGCAACCGCGCAGGCTATCCCGGCGATGTAGAAGCGCCGGTGACGGACGACGCCGGCCTGCGCCAGCAGCCAACCGGTAAGAACAACGCTGATCGCGTACAAGCCGAAGGGGCCGCCCTCGTTGAAAAAACCGCTCGCGCGGGAGTTTGCCGTGAACAGCACCCTATGTTTGTAAATCCGTGAAAGGGGACACTCCGCGTCTGAGAGGAAACAACTGAGCGCTCCCGCCCAGAAGTACATCTTCATGGTGAAGACGCATTTCGCTGGGTTGCGGCGGAACACCTCAGTCAGAAGAATGGTTGCCGTTACGGCAAAGATGAGTTCCGCGATGCGGGCCGCCGTAACATACCCGGGATTATACAGACCATAGACGTCAAGGTAAAAAGGCCGCGTCAGGGCCACGGCACCGCTCAGGACGGCGACTCCGCAAAAGATGCCGTAACCCACCGCCAGGCGAAACATGGGCTTGCTCAGGCTCAGCCTGAAATCGGTCCGGGCGAAGCGAAACCCAACGTAGATCAACAGCGCCAGCTCGATCAGCTCCAGATACTGGACAGCTGCCACCTTCAGCAGGATGGTCGAACTGAGCACGCCAACCGCCGCCAGAACAAATGTTTCCAGCGTGGGCGGCAAACGGACAACGCCTTCAGAGGTGGTCCTGGAGACGGTCACGGATCAGGCACCCTCACGTTGCAGGCTGACCCAAACCCGGCGTCCAAAGCCGCGAATCCAGCCACCCGCAGCCGCCCACAAGAACGACAGGAAGAATCCTGCCGCGGTACCAATCAGAAGGTACTTCATCCGGCCCGGACCCGCCTTTCGCCGGGGAACTCTTGCCCGGTCGATCACCTGCAGTTGCGGTCCTGGATCGGTTTCGTTCATCTGCGTCAACTCCGTCTGTTTCAGCAACGCCTCGTAGACAGCCTCACGCTCGCGGACGTCACGGACCCGGCGGCTCGCCTCGATGGTCAGGCCGGGAAGCGCGCCACCAGCCTGCAGACCGCGCGCGGCGGTTCCGGACTTTGCCGATTGCTGGGCCAGTTGGGAACGAAGTTCATCCAGCTGCGAGCGGGCACGTACCACTTCCGGGCTGGACTCCGTATTGCTCTGCCGCAGGGAGCTGAGCTGCACCTGCGCCTGCTGAATCGCCGTCAGCAGCCGCGCCTGGTTTGAGATGGCAAGCTGCGTCGATCCAGTCGGGTCCAGGATGCCGCCGCGCTCCTGGTTTGCCTGCAATTCAGCCTCGGCCTGCTCCAGTGAGCGGCGGCTTTGCTGCAGCTGGCCCGTGTAAAAACTGACGCGCTGTGACAGCGACTCCTCTGACATCTTCTGGGTCAGGTCATGCACCGCCTGCAGGTACGCATTAGCGATATCCGCCGCAAGCTGCGGAGTGTCTGCCTGGGCCTCGATACTCACAATGCCGTTTTGCGCAACGTCGGGCTTGGAGTTCCCCGAGAGAATGGCGGCTGCGGCATCCGCGTCGGGAGCATGGTAGACCTCCACCAGGTCCAGCCGGTTCACCACATCGTGCAGCACCGTGCTGCTCTGCAGAAATCCAAGAAACGTCGCATTCTGCAACGACGGCGCGAAAAACGTGATGGCCGGCCCTGATGTTGCAAGATCGCGCTCCGGCGGCAGGAACGATGCCTTTGCCGTGTAGAACGGCTTTCTGCTAAGGGCATAGGTCAGGCTCAGAAGCGCCGCCAGAACCGTGCAGACGGCGATGAACTTCCATTGCCGAAGGATGCGAAGCAGAAACTGAAAGCCGTCAAACCGGACCGGAGTCCAGTCATCATGCATCGCGGCGGCTTGTGTATGCAGTGCAGGTTCTGTCGTCATCTGAGGAGAGCGAAGAGTGAAAGGGGTATGGCCAGCTGACCAGCAGCGGCAGAAATGGCAACAAAGTCTCGCAGGAAGTTGCCGCGTGTGAGTTGCGGAGGAACAACGACCGTGTCGCCGGGCAGACTGGGTGCCTTCGCCACATCGGAATACTGACGCGACAGGACCGAGCCATCCGCGCGTATGACAAAGATGCGTTTCGGGTCCGCATCGCGCGACGGTCCGCCAGCGTTCCGTATGTAATTGCGAACTTCAAGATGCGGCTCAAACAGGAACGCCGATGCGTTGTACACTTCGCCCGCTACCGTGATGGTGGAGGGTTGCCGGGGGACGATGAAACGGTCCCCATCTTCAAGCGAAATGTCCGGGAGGCTGTCCACCCCCGCGGAGGTGGGCATCAGCTTCAGCACAATGCGGCCGGTAGGCTGCGCGTTGCGCAGGCGAGCCACCGCAGCCCGCGCATTGTCCGCGGCGGCATTGATTGTCTGGGTGATATTGGTGGGATTCAGCGCGCCGGTAATATCGCGGTTGACCTCGGCACTGATCTGCGCATCCAGTGAGTCGGCGTACTCGCGCAGCCGCTGCTGCTGCACCCGCCGGGTCGATTGCCGGGTAAACTCCGACGCGTAGAGGTAGGCCTCTGGTGTCAGGCCGCCAGAGCGGGTAATCAGCTGGCGCAGCGTCTCTCCGGGATTGACGCTGTACACCCCGGCAGAGACAAATTCGCCTTCCAGGCGGACAAACCGTGTCTGCTGCGATTGCGGCACGCGAATATCAGCCTTCGAGAAGATCGTAACCACATCGCCGGGCTCCAGCAGCAGGTTCTGCGCGGGATCAGTGCGGTTGAGCACTGCTCCAAGACTGAACGGCAGCAGACTGGTCGTTAACGTAACCGGATCCAAACGCTCGATGACAGCGTATGCCAGGTCCACATCCGGCGCGCTCAGGATCACATCGTTGGCCTGCGTAAATGTGCCGTTGTTCTGCGTAAGCGCATCGCCCACCGTTGTACCGCCACCACTGCTGTTCGCAATGTTCGTGGCGGTCGGTGTGGGCGCTTCTGCCGGTGGCAGCCCGGCACCCGTCGATGTGACGCCCGTGGTCGTTACAGGGACAGCAGCCGAGTTTGCAACCGGGCCGTTCTGTGCTCCACCCGAGCCGGCACTTGGGGCTGTGCTGACACCAACGCGCGCCTGCGTAACGTCCGGGGCGGCCTGAGGTCCGGGCCGGAATGCAGGCACCGTCTGGCCCAGCGCATTGCGTGACCGGTAGTAGTTGCGGGTAATCAGTGACTCGCGGTCCGGGATCAGGTCGGACACACGCATGCCACTGTGCCAACCATAGCGGCCCGGATTGGCCACGTTGCCGCGCAACGTGACCGCATTGCGAAACTCGTCGGAAATGGGATCGACGGTGATGATGTCCCCGCCACGTACCGGCAGGCTGCCGGACGCTTCCAGGCCAACGTTCTGGACGGACCGGATTGCCCCTGAAGCCACGCTTTCCACACGGACGCGCGCTCCATTAGCCGTCTCGGTCAGTCCGTTGGCAAGCTGGATCAGTTGATTCAGCGTCGTCTCGCCGCGCAATTCATAGATGGCAGCATTGGTCACGGATCCCGTGATGGCCACCTGCGGCCCCGCCGGGGGGACAAAGATCACATCCCCGGGCTGCAACTTCACATCTTTGCTCTTGTCGCCGCGCAGCAGCAGGTCGTACAGATCGACCACGGATATCGTTTGGCCGCCACGCTGCAGTTCGATGCGCCGCAGACTTCCCTGCGGCAGGATGCCGCCCGACGCAAACAGCGCGTTCACAAGCGTGGAGAGGGACGAAACTGTGTACGCCCCCGGCTGTCTCGCCTCTCCAAGGATGTAAATCTGAATGGAGCGAAGCTGTCCCAGCGTCACGTTCAGGTCAAAGTTGCGGTACACGCGGCCGATCTGCTGGCGCAGGAAAGGTTGCAGCTGGTTGAATCGAAGTCCCGCAACCGTCAGCGTTCCCACTTCCGGGATGGTGATCGTACCTGCCCGGTCCACGGTGAACGTTCCTTGCTGATTCAATTGCCCGGTCGCCGAGATTCGGATCTCATCGCCGCTTCCAATGACGTAATCCGGCGTGACCTGCGCATCTCCCACCGGAGCAAATGTGCTGGCCGGATTCCGGAAAAGGTCCGCGCCAAAGATGGGCAATGAGCGGCCAAGGGTCTGGTTGACCAGCGTCTGAAATTCGGTGGGCACATCCGGCGCGACCGGTGTGCTGGCGCGTTGAAGATCAGCAGAGGGGCGGCTTGTCTGTGACGCTGCCCCGGCCCGGCTCCAGTCGGGTCCGGCACTGCTATAGGTGGACGCTGCCTGCGGAACCGGCACGGTGATGATCTGCGTCTGCAGCGGTGTCCCCTCTGCGGAGGCCTGAGCCCTCATCGTGGGTGACGGAGCCATTAGGAAGAGCGCGCTGCATACCAAGAATAGGCAGCCTTGCCATACAGAAAGATGAATCAGGCGTCTTGCGCAAGCGTTGGGGGAAACAACCAAAATCACGAAAGTCCTCAAGAAATGCCGCGCCGCGCCGGTCAGCCTTGCAGCATGTGAGAAGTGTAACGGATTGGAAGTTACGGCGGCAGCCCAGGGGCATCCTGCACGTTCTGAAATGGAGTCAAAGTCCGTGACACAACTGGAGGTGCAGTGTGAGCGCGGAGAGTCAACCAAGTACAAAGCCGGTTCCGGAAAGCAAGTCTGAGATCGAACGCGACGAGAAGGCGGAGCCGTCTGGATATCGCGGTGACAACCCATCCACGGCAGGTCCCGGCGGCACGGGTGTGCGGTCCGGCACACCGGAGAACAAAACCGGCAACCTCAGTCCATCCGCGCCCGGCAACACAGGAACGACACCCGGAACTACGCCACAGGAATAGCGGACACCGCCTGAGCGAACCTCACCACGCGGAGGCGTTACTTCGCGATCAGGTTGAACAGCCAGAACAGGCCTGCCGATAGCAGAGCCGCCGCCGGAAGCGTAAAGACCCACGCCATGACGATGTTGCGGATCGTCGACATCTGCAGCCCGCTTCCGTTTGCCGCCATCGTTCCCGCCACGCCAGACGAAAGAACATGGGTGGTCGAAACAGGCAGGCCGTAGCCGTCCGCCAGCCCGATGGTAACCATGGCCGTGATCTCGGCCGCGGCACCTTGCGCGTAGGTCAGGTGAGTCTTGCCGATCTTTTCTCCCACCGTGATGACGATCCGCTGCCACCCAACCATCGTCCCAAGGCCGAGCGCCAAAGCTACGGCGACCTTCACCCAGGTAGGAATATAGCGCGTGGACTTGTCCAGGAAGCCCTTGTAATTGGCAATCGTCTTCACGTCATCCGGAGCGATCTTGGGGCCGAACTTCGGCAGGAGCCGGAAGGTCTCGCTGGTCAGGTACATCTGGTTGCGGACGTTTGCCTGCATGTTTTGCGGCACGTTGCTGAACGAGCCGTAACCAACTGCTTCATTGCGAATCGTAATGATCATCTGCTGCAGTGCAAGCATGGTGGCGGGTTCGTACTTGTGCGATGAGACAAAACGCTCCAGGTCTGAGCCAGGATCGCCCACCGCCGCGCTGGGCTGCACATAGTGTCCGACCACTCCCGCAACCTGCGTGGACACAGCCGCGAAGGTGTCCACGGAACCGCGATCCACGGTGTGATTGAGCGCATATGCCGTGGGAACCGTCCCCACAAGGATCAGCATGATAAGGCCCATGCCCTTTTGGCCGTCATTCGATCCGTGAAAAAAGCTGACGCCGGTGCAGGTAAGAATCAGCATGGCACGAATGTAGAACGGAGGTGGCGCGTCACCTTTCGGAGCCTCGTACAAACGAGGATCGCGCATGAGCAGCTTGAACCCATAAAACAGCAGCGCCGCCATGACAAAGCCAACCACCGGGGAGATGAGCAAAGCCTTGAAGACCTTTGTCACCTGCTCCCAATCCACGCCGCTGGTACCGGAGTGGCCCTGCATCACCTGGTTCATGATGCCCACGCCAAGGATGGAACCGATCATGGTGTGCGAACTAGAGGCCGGCAAACCACGGTACCAGGTGGCAAGATTCCAGATAATCGCTGCGACCAGCAGGGCAAAGACCATGGCAAACCCAGATCCACTGCTGACTTTCAGGATCAGCTCCACCGGCAGCAGCGAGACGATGGCAAAGGCAACCGCGCCGGAGCTGGTAATGACGCCAAGGAAGTTCCACACACCGGACCAGACCACGGCAATGTGCGGCTCCAGCGAGTGGGTATAGATCACGGTGGCAACCGCGTTCGCCGTGTCATGAAACCCGTTGACAAACTCAAATCCAAGCGCAATCAAAAGCGCAACGCCGAGCAGAATAAAGGGAAAGACTGACGCCTGGTGAACGCTGGAAAGATCGGTGGACAGCTTGGTGATGATGTAAATCAGGCCGCCCACAAGCATCACGGCAAAGATCGCTGTGCCGATCTTCGCGGCACGCGAGCTCTTGCGAGTTGCCAGCTTCTGTTCCAGGCTGGAGAGTTGGGAAGGTGCAGGAGCAGTCGTTGCCATGGTGCGCCTCGGAAGGACCGTTGTGGGGATGTCTCACTCTACGGCCCCCAAGGGTTTGCCGGGTTACACGTCTGTGAAAATCGCGCGGATGCCCCGCATCCTGGAAATGAGGTTTTGCTTCCAGGACGGCGGGTGCGGGTGCCACATAGCTCCAGGGGCTATGGACCACTTTCGCGGTGCGGGAAGCTGCCATCCGGTGAGCACCGGTACAATCCGAACAGCGGGCCTATAGCTCAATGGTTAGAGCAGCGGACTCATAATCCGTTGGTTCCAGGTTCAAGTCCTGGTGGGCCCACCAGCCGCTTGAACGCGTTCCTTGCACGCAGCCACACCGGCCGTCAACATGGCAGCGCACTTCGGCGGCTAACGCTACTTCTCCACCCCAAATGTGTACACCGTGGTTTCGTGGAATCGCTGACCCGGCTTGAGTTCAGTGTTGGGGAATGAGGGCTGGTTGGGGCTGTCGGGGAAGTGGTGGGTTTCCAGGCAGAGCGCGCCATTGCGCTGAATGATCTTGCCATTGGATCCGGCGAAGGTTCCGGTAAGCTGGTTGCCCGTATAGAACTGCACGCCCGGCTGCGTCGTGGAGATGGTCAGCGTGCGTCCGGTCTCTGGGGCTTCCACCTTTGCCGCCTCGCGCATCGTGCCGGGCGCGCCGTTCAGCACCCACGTGTGGTCGTAGCCCTCCCCGTACTCAAGCTGCTGATCGCCTGCCGTGTGGATGCGGTCGCCGATGACATGCGGCGTGCGAAAGTCAAACGGCGTTCCCGCAACCGGTTCCAGCTCCCCGGTGGGAATCAGCGTCTTGTCCACGGGGAGAAACTTGTCCGCGTTCAGCGTCAACCGGTCATGCAGAATCGTGCCGTCGCCCTCGCCCGACAGGTTGAAGTAGGAGTGGTTGGTCAGGTTCACCACTGTGTCCGCGTCGGTGGATGCGGAAATGTCCAGCCGCAGTGCACTTCCCTGCAAGGTATAGCGGCAGTGCACCGTTAGCGTACCGGGGTAGCCCATCTCGCCATCGGGTGAGACCAAGGTCATCTCCACGCCGTCTGGAATCTCCTTGCCCGTCCACACCCGCTGCGCAAAGCTGGTCGTCCCCCCATGCAGGGAGTTCGGGCCATTGTTCACCGGTGACTGATATTGCTTCCCGTCCACCGTGAACTGGCCTTTGGCGATGCGATTCGCAAAGCGCCCCACAACGGAGCCGAAATAGCTGGTGTCCGCCTCGTATCCGGCGATGTCTTTGTAGCCCAGCACCACATCATCACGCTTGCCATTGCGGTCCGGTGCCTCAATGGAGATCACGCGCGCCCCATAGGTGATGATCTTCACCTCCAGCTTGGGGCCGGTCAGCGTGTAAACCTCCACGGGCTTGCCCCCGGCGGTGGTGCCAAAGCTGGCGTGGCGGACTTCGGCCGAGGTGGACAGGGTCATGAGCAGGAGGGCTCCCAGCAGGATTGTTTTAAGATTCATCACCGCAACACTGTCTCAGAAAAGTGCATCGGTCGTCACCTTCTGCCGCCATGTGCGCTAAACTAAGGGCAGATCTTTGCAGAGCCATTGTGCATCTGCGAAGCCTGCTCCGCAGCGGCGCTCACAGGAGCGAAGGCGCGGAAGGACCAACCTCAAAGTGGGGGCGTCACGGCTTCGACGGGATTGCTTGTGGCAAAGAGGCATGCCGGGGTGGGTACACCCGTAATCGCGCCCAAAACTATAAGTGCCGAACCTCAATTCGCGCTTGCTGCTTAATTAACTAAGTAGCCGTTTTCCACCAGCTTTGCCTGCGGGCCGGTGGCGAACGTCGCACTGCAGGCTGGTCCAACGCGTTCTGCTCGTACGCCGCGGATAAGATCGATCGGGCTGGTGCCTTCTGTTTCTTTGCCCATTCCAAGCAGGAGGCACGAGACAAATTGAACCTGGGAAAAGCATGAACACTCTTTGCTGGAAGTTTTTTCGGACGTGGGTTCAACTCCCACCGCCTCCACCAAATCTCTCCTCACACGGCCAGCAGAATCAACGGCACGACCACTCCGGCGAGAAACACCGCCAGGACGGTCAGCTTCGTCCGTGTGTACTTCCAGGCTAGGTAAAGCCCCGTGCAGGTTGAAGTTACCAGCGCCAGCCCCGTCAGTCCGAAGAAGATTTTCGTCGGCAGAGGATTATGCTCCGGTGCTGCGGGAAGCTGCGCGGAGGCTACCGCCTGTTTGCCCGGGTCTGGTTTCGCGTCCCCGGACTTTGGTGCCGCTGGCGGAGACGGACGGCGCGGCGGCAGGTAGGGCGTTCCCTTTTTGTGGAGTTGCGCCAGATGCGTCAGAATCACCGGCGGCACATACGTGCTTCCACGGCTCGTCTCGTGCAGCCCGAACATCTGCAAGGTACCCGTGATGGCAAAAAACAGAATCGCAGGCGCAAAAAATACGCCAGTGTAGTGGTGCAGGAGACGGCACGCTTTAACTCTGTTGGGGAATGTCATGGAGCAGTCAGTGTAGCTCCCTAGCACCATCTGCATTGGACGGCACACTCCCGGCCTCATCCGCAAGCTGCGGAAAATCCCGCGACTTCGCCACCATCGAGAGCGAGAGTCCTTCATCCCGCACAAGGCCGTTGCCCTTGCTTCGCCCGATGCGCTGTGAGCCGTAGATTCCATCATGGCCCGAGAACAGATAGCTGAAGACGCACGCAACCGCCGCATACGCACCCGCCTCCGCGCCGAATAGCTCAATGGCCATCAACGACGATGCCACCGGCGTATTGGCCGCTCCCGCGAACACCGCCACGAACCCCATGCCCGCCAGCAGTTGCGGTGGCAGTGGAAGAACGTACGCCAAAGTGTTGCCCAATGTCGCGCCGATGTAGAACAGCGGTGTCACCTCCCCGCCCTTAAATCCCGCGCCTAGCGTGACCGCTGTGAACAGCAGCTTGAAAATCCAGTCCTGCGGATCGTGCCGGGCACCGAATGCCGCCTGAATGGTCGGAATGCCCAGCCCGATGTACTTTGTCGTGCCAACGGCAAGCACGCCCGCAGCAACAAGAATGCCACCCAGGAACGGGCGCAGAGGCGGCCATCGCACACCCCGCTTGAACATGCGTCCAATCGCGTGTGTCGTTGACGAAAACAGCATCGCCACCAACCCAAAGACAGCGCCAGCAAGCGCTGCCCACAGAAGACCGGCTCCACTCAATCCAGGTGTTTCCGTCACGCGGTAGAGCGTGTGATGAACGCCCCACGCCCGCGTCGTCAGGTCGCCCGTGAAGGCCGCGATGACGCACGGCGCGATGGCGTCATAGCCCATCGTTCCCACCGCAAGCACCTCCATGCCGAAGATGGCGCCCGCCAGCGGCGTCCCAAAGACCGAGGCAAAGCCCGCGCTGATGCCCGCCATCAGAAGCACGCGCCTGTCGCGCCTGTCCATGCGAAGCGGCCGGGCAAGCTGATCGGCAAGCGACGCGCCCATCTGCACGGCGGTTCCCTCGCGTCCGGCGGAACCTCCAAACAGCTGCGTCATGAAGGTGCCAATCAGGATCAGCGGCGTCATCCGCAGCGGCACCGTCTGCTTGGGGTCGTGAATCTCGTCCAGAATCAGGTTGTTGCCCGCTTCAACGGACGTGCCCAGATACGTGTACATGCAACCGCCCGCCAGCCCGGCCAGGGGCAGCAGCGCGATAAGCCACAGGTGCGACTCGCGTGTGTTTGTGGCCCAGGCCAACATGACCAAGAGAAGCGCGGAAGCCGTGCCGCCCATCACGCCGGTAAGCGCCGCAACCGGCATCCAGCGGAGCAAATACCGCACGATCTGCCATGTTTCACGAGCGGCAGCGATCAAGCGTGCTTTAAGCAATGGGCCTCCTACAGTGTCTGCAGGAGTCATCAGCAGCGCCGCAGCGTGCAGTTATGGCGAACCCCATCGCCACGGTTTCGATGGTATGAAGTGTAGCAGAGCAGCACAGCCTGAACAGGGGAGGGGTGACAGATGCTGCGCCGGGCAATCCCTCTGACGGCGCGGTGGTAGGATCGATGCATCACTTTCAGTTCAGATCACGGCGCATCATTTCGATGAAAGACGACTTATTCACAGGTACTTACCATCAGAACAACCTGCTTCTTCTTTTTACCTTCCTACACCTGACGGCTTTGTAGTACACATTCCTTTGTAGGTTGTAGAGCGCGGCGTGTGTGGATGCGGCGTGCGGTATGCGCCCGCGAAGTGGAGCAAGAGGACGTACATGGTCGAAGCGGTAGTGCTCTGGAACGAGCCAAACAACCTCTCTCATTGGAATTTTCACCTGGATCCAAACTGGGAGCGCTTTGCCAACATGGTGAAGCAGGGTTCCGCCGCCATACGGAGCGTCAACCCGGACCTGAAGGTGGTCCTTGGCGGCGTCTCATCATGCGACTGCGACTTTCTCCACAACATGCGTGAGCAGGGTGTCATGCAGCACGTTGACGCCGTTGGCGTCCATGGATTCCCGCTGGACTGGAACCACTGGAGCATCAGCGAATGGCCTGACCGTATCCGTGAGGCAGCTGAGGTCTCCCAGCGGCCGGTCTGGGTTACGGAGGTTGGTGCGTCGTCCTTTGGCGCGGAAGAGGTACAGGAGTTCGGTCTGCGCCGGACGCTTGATCTGCTGCTGCCGTGCACGGAACGCATCCACTGGTACAGCCTCTTTGACCTGCCGCCCTCCTGGCCCGCGGAAACGCGGCACAAGGAAGCGGAGGGTTCCTCGTACTACCGCCACTACTATCTTGGCCTGATCGACGCCGACGGCAGACCCAAGCTGGCGGCCAGGCACTTTCCGGCGGACGGCTCCGTGGGCTTTTGCCAGTGGTTTCATTTTGAGGATCCACGCTTTGGCGATGCGGTCGAGCGCATGAAGGATATGGGCGTGCGCTACCTTCGCACCGGCCTCAGTTGGGCAGACAGCTTCCGCCCACGGGCGGAGGCGTGGTTCGACCGCCAGATGCGTGCGCTGGAGGACTTTGACGTGGCTCTGACGCTCTGCTTTACGCCTGCTCACCTGGGCTTGGAACCGCATCACACCAGCCCTCCCCGCGACAATGCAGAATTTGCCGAGTTTGCCGCCTGGGCGGTCGAGCGCTACGCGCCGGCAGCCGCGACATCCATCTCCGGCATTGAAATCGAAGAGGAGCGTTTGGCGATCCGATGAGCAAGCAGATTCTGATTACGGGGGGCGCGGGCTTTGTGGGCTCACACCTGGCAGACGGCCTTCTTGCCGCTGGACACAGCGTGCGTATCCTGGACGACTTGACCCCGCAGGTCCATGAAAACTCCCAGCGGCCAGCCTACCTGTCCCGGGACGTGGAGCTCATCGTCGGCGACGTACGCGACCCGAACCGGATGCGCGATGTGCTCCGTGGCGTGGACGTGATCTTTCACTTCGCCGCGACCGTCGGCGTCGGGCAGTCCATGTACGAGATCAGCCGCTACATGAGCGTCAACACGCAGGGCACGGCGGAACTTCTGCAGGCCATGCTGGACGCCCGGCATGCCCCGGAAAAACTGATCGTGGCATCGTCCATGTCCATCTACGGCGAGGGCCGCTACACCTGCTCGAAATGCGGCCGCGAGGCTGCTCCTCCAGTGCGCCCTCTTGCCCAGTTAAAGGCTGGTGAGTGGGAACTTCGCTGCGACGTTTGCCATGGCGTCCTGAAACCGCTTCCCACAAACGAAATCAAGCCATCGGAGATCAATTCGTTCTACGCCCTCTCCAAGCGCGATCAGGAGCAGCTTTGCCTGATCTATGGCCGCAATTACGACATCCCCGTGACGGCTCTGCGCTTCTTTAATATCTATGGCACCCGCCAGGCGCTCTCCAACCCGTACACAGGCGTTGCCGCGGTATTCGCCTCGCGTCTGCTGAATGGCAAACCACCGCTCCTATTTGAAGATGGCGAGCAGATGCGTGACTTCGTCAGCGTGCACGACATTGTGCGCGCCAACATGCTGGCCATGGAGCGGCCCGAATCCAACGACCAGGTCATCAACATTGGCTGCGGCAAACCGATCACGATCCGCCGTGTCGCAGAGATACTATGCAAGGCACTCGGCCGCGAGGACCTCGCCCCGGTCATCACCAATAAGTACCGCGCGGGTGACATCCGCCACTGCTACGCAGACCTCTCCAAGGCGGAGCGGCTGCTGGGCTACCAGCCGCGTGTTACCCACGCGGACGGCTTCCAGGAACTGGCCGCGTGGCTGGCCGAGCAGGAAGCCGAAGATAAAGCTGAGACCATGCTAAAGGAATTAAGTGCGTACGGCCTGACCGCCTAGACGTACGATACCTACCCTGGAAGGGAAGTGCATTGAGCAAAGGCGAGACATCGCGAACAGTTCTCATCACCGGCGGAGCGGGCTTTATTGGTTCAAACCTGGCGCAGCGGCTCCTGAACGAACCAAACACGACGGTTCGTGTCTTTGACAATCTGTCCCGCGCCGGCGTGGAACGAAACGTGGCCTGGCTTAAGTCCCTGCCGCACGCCGCGCGATTGGAGTTTGTGCGCGGTGACGTGCGCGATGCCGCCGCCGTCTCTGCCGCCGCCCGCGACGCCACGGACATCTTTCATCTTGCAGCGCAGGTCGCGGTCACAACGTCTGTTGACAACCCGCTGGCTGACTTCCAGGTAAATGCCGCAGGCACGCTCAACGTGCTTGAAGCGGCACGCGCTTCCACGCACAAGCCCTTTGTTCTCTACACGTCTACCAACAAAGTCTACGGAGCGCTTCACGGCGTTCCCGTGCGCGTGGAGAAGTCGCGGTACTCCGCGGTAGACGCCAACTTCACGGGCGTCGATGAGTCGGAGCCGCTGGATTTCCATTCGCCCTACGGCTGCTCCAAAGGCAGCGCGGACCAGTACGTCCGCGACTACGCCCGCATCTACAACCTGCCCACCGTTGTCTTTCGTATGTCTTGTATCGCGGGTCCGCGCCAGTTCGGGAACGAGGACCAGGGATGGGTGGCGCACTTCCTCTACTCCGTTTTATCCGGGAAGCCCATCACCATCTATGGCGATGGCTGCCAGGTGCGCGACGTCCTGCATGTCTATGACCTCATCGACGCCATGCTTCTGGCCCGCAGCCGTCAAAAAGTCACCGCAGGCGAGGTCTACAACCTTGGCGGGGGCCCGGCGCGCTCAACCTCCGTGCTGGAGTTGTTGCAGGCTATTGAAAAGCGTACCGGCATCGCACCGCGCCTGCGGCATGCGGCAGTTCGCCCTGGCGACCAGCCACTGTATATCTCGGGTACCGCAAAGCTGGAACGCGACACCGGCTGGCGGCCGCGGCGTTCCCTCCATGACACGCTGGATGCCATTTATGCCTTCTGGCAGGAGAACGCTGAGGTCATCAGCAGCCGGTTTTCGCCGCACAGCAACGCGCCAGAGGCGGCCCTGGCCGGGAGCGCCGCATGAAGTATGCGCTGGTCAACCCCTCCTGGAGCTTCGCCGGTTCCACCTACTTCGGCTGCCCCGACCCGCACTTCCCGCTGGAATTACTCTCCGCGCGCGAACTTCTTCGCGCCGCCGGGCATGACGTGCTTCTGGTGGATGCCTTCATGGAAGACCTCTCACCAGCGGCCGTGCAGCATCGGCTCGACCGCTTTCGCGAAGACTTCCTCGTCATCCCCACCGCACCGTCGTACCTCTTCTGGCGCTGCCCGCAACCGGAATTGCGTGTTCCCAAGCAGTGGATCGAAGCACTTCGATCCGGCCGCGCGCATCGCTCCAAGGTAGTCGTGATCGGCCCGCACGGCTCCGTCACACCGCGCGCCACGCTGGAGAAAACCAGCGCGGACATTGTGTTGCGCGGCGAGCCCGATCAGAACCTCCCACAACTCGCCTCGGTGCCGTGGGAGATGATTCCCGGCTGCTGCTGGCGGGACGCGGAAGGGCGCTTTCGCATGACGGATGGCCTGGGTGCGACCGACATGCGCTCTGTCACGCAGCTGGACTACTCCGCTTACCCCGTCGAGCGCCACGCGCACAAGCACCACATCTTTCCCGGCAACGGTGCCGATCATCTGCGTCTCGGCGCGGAAGTGGAATTCGCCCGCGGCTGCCCCTATAGCTGCACCTTCTGCAACAAGACGCTGTTTCGCAACAAGTACCGCGAGCGCGATCTGAACGAAGTGATCGCCGAAATCGACCAGCTCATCGCGCGCGGCGTCGATTACATCTACTTCATCGACGAGATCTTCGGCGTCGGCAAGCAGGTGCGTCAACTGCTGGAAGCCGTCGCCAGCCGGCCCGTCTCCATCGGCTTTCAGACGCGCATCGACCTCTGGGACGAGTCCAGCATTGATCTGCTTGCCCGCGCTCACTGCGTCTCCTTCGAGTGCGGGATCGAGAGCATCACCGACGAAGGCCGCCACGCCCTGAACAAGAACTGCAAGATTGACACGAGCCGCATCACGGAGATCCTGCTGTACGCCCGCACAAAGATTCCATGGGTGCAGGCCAATCTGATCAAGACGGCGGAAGACGACCCGGCCCTCGTCGCCGGCTGGCAGAGCCATCTCAAGTCGCGCAACGTGTGGGTCTCAGAACCTGTCCCGATGTTCCCCTTTCCTGGCAGCCCGGAGTACGTCACCACCTTTGGCGCGCAGCCCGACGAGCAATCATGGGAACGCGCCCACGACTTCTACCTGAATCTGTTCACAGACAAGGGCTTCAGCGACATTCAGGACAGGCGTCCGCGCAGCATCATGGAACTGGAATCGGAAGAAAACAATCTGCTGGAGACCGCGTGCGTTTCCTGATGACCACCGACACCGTCGGCGGCGTCTGGACCTTTACTAAAGAACTCGCAGGGGAACTGCTCCGGCGCGGCCATCACATAGCGCTGGTATCCTTTGGCGGCGCGCCCTCCCGTGAACATCTGGAAGTTACGCGCACCCTGTCCCACAAATTTCCGCACAGCTTTGAGTACATCGCCTCAACCACGCCTCTGGAGTGGATGCCTGACAATGGCTCCGCATATTCCTCCGCTGAGTCGCTTCTTGTCGATGGGTGCCGCCGAATCGCGCCCGATGCGCTTCTCTTAAGCCAGTTCTGCTTCGGCGCATTGCCTTTACCCCAGCCCAAGATCGTCGTCGCGCACAGTGACGTTCTCAGCTGGGCTGAGGCGGTTGGCAAGGCGCCGCTTGCGGAAGACGCATGGATCTCCACCTACCGCACACTTGTCCAGCGCGGGCTGGATGGTGCCGATGCAGTTGCTGCTCCAACGCGTTCCATGCTGGACGCTCTCGGACGGCATTTCAATGTCCGGTGTCAGACGGCGCTGATCCCGAACGGCAGGTCGGTTGCCGTCCCGGACCAAACCCCTGCCCGCAAGTTGCAGGCGATCACTGCGGGACGCCTGTGGGACCAGGCAAAAAACGTAAAGATGCTGCGCGACGTAAACTCGCCCGTGCCGTTGTACGTGGCGGGTGAGAGCAGCGTCACGACGCCCCCGGGCACAAACGGACCATGCTTTCTTGGCAAACTTGGTGAAGCGGACCTCTTCCAGCGATTCCATTCAAGCGACCTGTACATCTGCACTTCGCTGTATGAACCGTTCGGCATGGCACCGCTGGAAGCCGCGCTTTGCGGATGCGCCGTGCTGGCCAACGGCATCCCAAGTCTGCGCGAGGTCTGGGGCGACGCCGCGCTGTACTTCCACGACGCCGCTTCCCTCTCCGCGCTGCTTCATCACTTGAAGAATCATCCCGGAGAGCTGAGAGCCGCGCAGGTGCGCTCCAGCGAACATGCCGCGCAGTACACATCAGCACGCATGGCCGACCACTATCTTGCGCTCGCGGCGCGGTTGATTGAGCAGCATGGGAGCGTGGCCCATGCCGCGTGAGCTCCGCATCGCCTACTTCGCGCACAGCATCCGCTCTGATTGGAACAACGGAAACGCCCACTTTCTGCGGGGACTTCTCCGCTCGCTGGGCGAGGCAGGCCAGGACGTCACCGTCTACGAGCCGGATCATGAATGGTCCATCGACAACCTGCGCGAGGAGCCGCTGGGCGAAGCCTCGCTGCGGCAGTTTGAGGAAACCTACGCCGAACTGAACGTGCGCCTGTACCGGCCCGATCAGGCGGCCGACCTCGAGACGTGGCACGGCGCTCTGCGGGATGTCGACATGGTGGTACTGCATGAGTGGAATCCGCCGGAGCTGGCCAGCACGCTGCTCACGCTTCGCGACGAACTCGGCTTCCGTCTCCTGTTCCATGACACGCATCACCGCGCGTCCTCATCCCCGGCGCAGATCAGGCGATTCGGCATTGACCGCTTCGATGGTGTTCTGGCATTCGGCGACGCCCTTACTCGTATCTACCAGGATCGCTTCGGCCTGAAACACGTGTGGACCTTCCATGAGGCCGCGGACACCAGCGTCTTTCATCCGGTGGACGGCACGCCGAAACAGCAGGATGTCGTGTGGATCGGTAACTGGGGCGAGGGCGAGCGCTCCAGTGAAATCCGCCGGTATCTGCTGGAACCGGCCGCGGCGCTGCCCGAATACGAGTGCCGCGTGTACGGAGTTCGTTACCCGGAGCAGGGGCTTGCGGCACTGCGCACAGCTAGCGTCAGCTATGGCGGATATCTGCCGAATCTGAATGCCCCCGGCATCTACGCCGCATCCCGGCTGACCGTGCATATCCCACGGGAACAGTACGCACAGGCCATGACCGGCATTCCCACCATCCGCGTCTTTGAAGCGCTGGCCTGCGGCATTCCGCTCATCTCCGCGCCGTGGCAGGATACCGAGCAACTGTTTCGTCCCGGCGACTTCGCCTTCGCACATGACGCCGACGGCATGAGGCGCACGATAGACCACCTTTTGCGCCATCCCGAGGCCGCCATGGAACAGGCGCAACGCGGTCTGGAGACGGTGCTGGAACGGCACACCTGCGGACATCGCGCCCAGCAGTTTCTCCAGATTGCGGAGGAGTTGCTCGATTGAAGATCTTCGCCTTTGGGTCCAGCATCGTTTCGTCGTACTGGAACGGCGCGGCCACCTACTACCGCGGCTGTTACAAGTACCTGGCGCGCCTGGGTCATGACATCACCTTTGCCGAGCCGGACGCCTACGACCGCCAGGAGCACCGCGACAACGATGATTTCAGCTATGTGACCTCCCTCGTCTATCAGCCCGGCGAGACAGACGGCGGGCGCGACCTCGACCGCATGGTCCAACTCGCCCGTGGAGCTGACATCGTAGTCAAGCACTCCGGCATTGGCTGCGACGACCGCGAACTGGAGCGCCGCGTCCCCGCCGATTGCTCCGCCTCCGCGATGACCTTTATCTGGGACGTGGATGCGCCCGCCACCATCCAGCGCATGAGAGCAGACCCCACCGATGCACTCGCGCTCGCGACGCCGGGTTACGATGCGATCCTGAGCTATGGCGGCGGACCCATGGCACGCGACGGATTTCGCGAGTTCGGCGCGCAGGCTTACTACAGCATGTATAACGGCCTGGACCCCGAGACACACTTCCCTGTCGCGCCCGACCTATCACTCGCGTGCGATGTGTGCTTCCTTGGAAATCGCCTCCCCGATCGTGAAGCACGTGTGGAGGAACTCTTCCTGCGTGCGGCCGCGCTCGCTCCCGGCCACAATTTCCTCCTCGGTGGTGAAGGCTGGGGCGGCAAGCCCATGCCGTCGAATGTTCGCTGGATCGGCCACGTGCCTACGGCGGACCACAATCGCGTCAACTGCTCGGCTGGCATGGTGCTCAACATTAACCGCATCTCCATGGCGGATTTCGGATTCTCGCCGCCCACCCGCGTCTTTGAAGTTTCAGGCGCGGGCACGTGCATGCTGTGCGATGATTGGCCCGGTCTGAGCGACTGCTTTGAACCGGAGACTGAAATTCTGGTTGTCAGATCCGCGGAAGATGTCGTCCACGCTCTGCACACGCACAACAGCACCGCGCGCAAACAGATTGGAGAGGCATTCCATGCGCGCGGCCTTCGCGATCATACCTATGCGCAACGCGCCGCGCAGGCTGACTTCGCATTTCGCGAGTGCGCAGCGCGGAGGCGGGGCGGCACCGGACCGCAGACTGTTTCACTGGCCACCATCGCCGACTGGAAGCGTGAAGTGCCTGGCTTCAGAAACGCCGCCGCCGGTGGCAGAATCGCATGAGGATCGTCATCTACGGCCTCACAGTCACGTCTTCCTGGGGCAACGGCCACGCTACCACCTACCGCTCATTGTGCAAGGCGCTCGCCTCGCGCGATCACAGCATTCACTTCATCGAAAAAGACGTCGAGTGGTACCGCAGCAACCGGGATCTCCCAAGCCCGCCGTTCTGCACAGTTCACCTCTACGATGAGTGGACACCGAACGCAGCCTCGCTCACTCATCTTGCAGCGGACGCTGATGCCATCATCATCGGCTCCTACTTCCCGGACGCGGTCGCGCTCACCCATGCGTTGCTCGAGAGGGGCAGCGGTCCACTGCTCTTCTACGACATTGACACACCCATCACGATGGCGCAGTTGCGCTCTCCCGGCGGCAGCGAGTATCTCCATGCATCGCACATTCCGCACTATGCCGCGTACCTCAGCTTTACCGGTGGACCCATGCTGCGCGAGATCGAGACGCGTCTCGGATCGCCGCGTGCCGTGCCCTTTTACTGCTCCGTCGATCCCGGCCTCTACGCTCCGCAGCCTGTCCGGGCGGAATACCGCTGCGACCTGAGCTATCTCGGAACCTATGCGGCCGACCGCCAGCCAAAGTTGATGAACCTTCTGAATGGTTCAGCAAGTTTACTGCCGCACAGCGACTTTCTCCTGGCTGGGCCGCAGTACCCTGCTGACATCGCCTGGTGCCGGAACGTTCGCCGCATGATCCACCTGTCCCCGCCGGAGCATCCCGCCTTCTACTCCTCATCGCGCTTTACGCTGAACCTGACACGCGACGACATGGTGCGCGCCGGCTATTCACCATCCGTCCGCCTCTTCGAAGCATCCGCCTGCGGAGCGGCCATACTCTCCGATACATGGCCCGGAATCGACGAGTTCCTTACCCCAGGCGAAGAGATTCTGTTGCCAACCACGGCGGAAGAGGTCACCGGCATTCTGAAGGACATGCCGGAGACCGAGCGCCTCAGCATGGGCCGCCGCGCACAGGAGCGCATTCTTGCCGAACACACCTCTGCGCATCGCGCCCTTCAGTTTGAGGCAATCGTCAGCGGTCTATGAACGGCTTTATGCGAGGATTGGCAACAGGTCCGCAAGCGTTGTAACGCAAAAGGTTGGAGACTCCGCCAGCAGCTGCTCGCGCGAATAGACACCCGTTGCCACCGCAATCACGTCCAGGTGATTAGCCTTCGCAGCCTGCACGTCGGCAGGTGTGTCACCCACAACGCACACGGCAGCATCCTTGCCCGCCAACTCTCGCGCCTGCGTCAGAGCGTGCGCAAACACGTCCTTGCGATGCTCATATCCATCGCTGTAGCCGCCAAAATCGAAGTACTCCAGCAGACCGCAATGCGTCAGCTTCAGCCGGCCGATCACCGCAAGATTGCCGGTCGCGATCCCCAGGACGGCATGCCTCGACCGCAGATGCCGCAACACCTTTTCCACGTGGGGAGTCGCGCTGGCGCGAAGTTCGGCGCGGTTTCGCTCCACCTGCAGACCCATCGACCGCTGCAACTCCTGCGACCGCGGACGCCAGACAGATTCCGCGACGCCCGCACGCTCAAACGCATCGCGCAGAATGCCGGTATCCGTATTGCCGTGCGCGACGACACCCTCCAGCGTGAGCGCTCGATTCGCGACCGAGCTCAGAGCATCGCAGAAGGCGAAGTAATGAACGGCATCCGTGCAGTTCAGCAACGTGCCATCGATGTCGAAGAGGTACGCGTCGTAAGCGTCCCAGGCGCGCCCGCTAACTGAGAAACGAGGAGCACTCATCGTAACTCCTCGCGCATTGCAGGCCGACAGTCCTGGATCCACTGCGACAGGCTCGCTTCCACACGCTCCAGGAGATCTTCCCAGTTGCCTTGCTCCCGCTGCCGCCACAGCCGCAGAGACGGATACCACGGCGAATCCTCCCGCTCCAGCATCCATCGCCAGTCAGCCTGCGCCTGCAGCAGCAACCATGCCGGCTTGCACATGGCACCGGCCAGATGAGCCGCCATCGTGTCCACGGTAATCAGCAGGTCCAGCCGCGACAGCACTGCGGCATAGTTCGCCAGGCCGCTGCCGCACATCCGCGCATCGCGAATGCCCGCGATTTGCGCGCCACGTCCGTGCTCCGCTCCGCCCTGCATATTCCAGAAGACAGCGCCGTGTGCCGCCGCCAGCCGCTGCGCGCACGCAAACGGCAGGCTCCGCGAGCGATCCCAATCACTTGCGGCCCACACCAGACCGATCTGCGGAAGCGGCGATCGTGGCCAGCGGCGCTCCACACACGCAGCGACCTCAGGCACCGCCCGAACATACGGCACAGCGTGCGGCAGGTCCGCCTCTGTGACGCGGAACAAATACGGCAACTCCGTAACTTCAATCTGTACATCGAACGCTGGCGGCTCTGAGGGAGCCTGCTCGCCCCACGTAAACCACTCCGGCATCCCGTGCACACACGGCGCAAGCTCACACATCGCCGGTGGGACTTCTACCGTCAACGATGCGCAGCGCTCCCGCAGCCGCGGCACAAACCGCAGCATCTGGATGGCGTCTCCCAACCCATGCAGACAGCGCAGCACGACGCGCTTTCCCGTGAGGTCTTCCCCCTGCCAGAAGCGGTGACGATCAGGCGCGCCGCGCATGCGGATGGCATCGCTCTCACGCCATGCCTGTTCAAACTCTCCGGCAAACATGTGCGCCATCCACCGGCCTGCGGCGCAGCGGTCCGGCGGCGCTCCCTGCATCTCCGCTCTGTGAAACGCGGCCAGCGCACCCCCAATCTCGCGGAAACGCAGCCGGTCCTCCGCCTGCGCCAGCAGGGTTTCCGTGCTCGCGAACCACGGTTCCACGCGCGCGATCTGCTCCTCCGTCTCCTGTTCTGCTTCAATCTCCACCGGGGGCACCACTCGTCACCTCGGCTGCCACGGCGGTTTCCGGCACCGAGGCGTCCGTGCCGCGCTCCAGCAAGCGAATCGCTGCCCGGTATCCATGCAACGTCCCGGTATCAACGTACTCTCTGCCGATGGGCACGCCGGTAGCCTCGCCGCCCTCTGCCAGCCAGGCATTCACCAGAGTTCCCAGGTATTCATCGCGCCGGTCCGGCCTGCACCACAAGGCGTGCAGCTCGTGAAAGACACGACCCGGCATCTTGGCCGCACCCCAAATCCAATGCGAAGCAGCACCCCTCTGCTTGACCTGAATCTCGATCACTGCACCGCCGGGATCAGTGCGCACCGCGTCAAAGAACTCCGGGTGCTCCACAGGAAAAGTAAGGAATGCAAGCTTGTCTTCTGGCAATCGCGCCAACGCATCATCCGGTGTCCAGATCGTGTCTGGAAGGCCGATCAGAACCGGCTCGTCCTCGTGGATAAGCGGCGCGGCCCGGAACAGCGCGTCACACAACCCGCCTGGCGAAGGCTGCACCACATAGGCAATGTCCGCTCCCCACAGCCGCGCACCGTAGTACTGCAGGATGTCCGTCTTGCCCGGCGAAATCACGAAGCAGAGCTTGTCCGCGCCACCGCGAATCATGCGCTCCACCAGATATTCGCTGACAGCGCGCGGCCGCTCCTTGCCGTCCTCCACGCGGCTGCCCACCGGCAGCAACTCCTTTGAAAACGCCAGCGGTTGGATACGGCTGCCCGCGCCTGCCGCCGGAATAACGCCCCACATCGTGCTCTCAATCCTCTGCGCTGTGTGATGCAGGATCGCTCCTCATCAACCAGAACATTGTTCCCGAAGAACAGCAAGCTGAGACTCATCCTGAACGCCGGCCAGTTCGCACAGCCGCTCCAACTCAAGCACCCGCATACCTCCCGTATGCTCTTCCAGCGTCCGCGCGCGAGCCGCCTCTGCCATCCGCCCAAGTTCCGCATCGGAAAGCTCCAGCCCTGCCAGCACATCTTCCGCCGTCTGCACGATCAGCACCTCGTCGCCGGGCGTAAAGAATGTGTCGAAGCCTTCCCACGTGTCGCTGAACAGCGGCGTGCCGCACGCCGCAGCCTCAAACAGCCGCCCGGACGGGCAATATCCATATTCCGCCATGGCCTGCCGCGTGATATTCAGCGTTACCCGGCTGGAGCAGAAGAACGCCGGGTGCTGTGCCGGTTCCAGGTGCTGCGTGAACGACAGATTGCTGCTCCACGGAAACTCCGCCGGATACTGCGCGCCGCCAATCAGAAACTTTTCCCCCGGCAGCGCGGCGGCAGGCTTCAGAAACAACTCCGCCAACGCCGCTTGACGATCCGCCGCATACGTCCCCAGATATGAAAATGCTGACCGGAAGCGGTCCACGGGCGGTACAGGATAGTGCAACGCGGGATCGACCCACCCATATAGCGGAGCCACGTTGCGAGCACCTAGCCGCGTCTGCAACTCCATAAGCGCCCGCCCGCCGGTGTAGCTCAACACCAGATCGAACCCGCCAAGTCCTTCCCGAGGCAAATACGCGCGCGTCGCCTCAGAGTCCAACGCCTTCAGAGTCACCGGCGTATCCATGTCGTAGAACGCCCGCACTGCGGCGTGTGAGTGCAGAATCCACTCCGCAGCCAGGACGCCGTCAGGGCAATAGCTGGTGCACATCGCCAGGTCGGCGCGGGCAAGCTCGGCCTCTGCCTCCGCGCGGATCGTCTCCATGCCGTCATAGAGCCGCAGGCGCGCGCCCGGCGGCAGCGTCCAAAGGTCGCGCGTATTCGCGTAGTACGGCAGATCCCGCTCATAGAAGGTCACCGTGTGCTTCCGCCGGAGCATGGCCGCAATCAGCGACCGCCACAACGTCGCATGTCCGTTCCCCCACGACGAGGACACGGTCAAACCAAAGACAACAACGTGCATCCCTGCCCCAAAAGAAAGTCTCTCCTCAGATGAGGGAGGCGCGCACTCAGGATGTGCGCTTGCGAACTGCCATTAAAACTGCCATCGGCAGATCACAGTGCAGCGCGCACACGGAGCTTCCCTGCGCATTTCCAGTAAGATTTACTTTTGTGCCCGGGTGGTGAAATGGCAGACACAGCGGACTTAAAATCCGCAGGCCCTAACCGGCCGTACCGGTTCGAGTCCGGTCCCGGGCACCACCACATTTGGAGAAAATTGTGATCACACTGAAGGAAGCAAAGAGCATCATCGAAGCCGCCGAGAAGAAAGCCGCTGAGATCGGCCAGCCCATGAACATCGCCGTCGCTGACGAAGGCGGCAATCTGATCGCGCATGTCCGCATGGACGGCGCGTGGCTGGGCAGCATCGACATCTCCATCAAGAAGGCCTATACCTCGCGTGCCTTTGACATCGCAACGAAGGACCTCGCGACGCACTCGCAGTCTGGCGGCCAGTTCTTCGGCATCCATGCCTCCAACGACGGCAAGATCATGATCTTCGCCGGCGGCATTCCGCTCAAGAAGGACGGCAAAATCGTGGGTGCCATCGGCGTCAGCGGCGGCTCAGGCGAACAGGACCACACAGTGGCGGAAGCAGGCGTGGCGGCCTACGGCTCATAACGGAGCTTCATCGCCGCAAAACTCGTGCTTCGTTAGAAACGCATCGCGCAGAGCGGCGTCGCGGAACGCCTCCGTGCCGCCGCTTCCCTGCATGGACATCGCACCTGCATACATTGCCAGCTCGCGCAGATCGCAGCCACGCAGATACGCCGTAAGAAAGCCGGCGTCAAAGCTGTCTCCAGCGCCCACCGTGTCCACCGTCTCAACCTGCAATCCCGGCACGTCGAACATCTCGCGGCCATGTACCACCCGGCACCCCAGCGTATGCCGCGGACCGTCATGCGGCAGAAGAACGCTGACCCCGGTGCCATGTTCTGGCGAAAGAGCCGCGCCCGAGACATCAACCTTCGCCTCTCTTAAACGGTCCAACGCCACCCTGCCGAACGCGTCGTCCCCGACCACCGTCGTGAACTGAACCGCCAAGCCAAGCATGGCAGCGTTGTGCGCCACAATCACTGCCGATCCGCCCAGCGTCGCCACCATGCCCGTCGCCAGCAACTCCCGCTCCGGGGGCATCTCCAGCGGCAAACCATACAGGATCAGATTAAGATCGGCCTCACCCGCAATCGCCAGATCAAACAGCTTCCGCATCCTTTTACAGTAACGGTGTTGCGCGCTCAGTAACGATGTTGCGGGCTGCGGGCCGCAGCATAACAGCCCTAGGCCGAAGCCCTGAACGGCGTCTCGGCGCAGCTTCATGATCTGATTTGACTGCTGGCGTTCGCGTGAAGGCGGGCTGCAGGCCCGCAACAGAACAGCCTAGGCCGAAGGCCTAGGTTCCGCAATCATCCAAATCTCTGCGGGCTGCAGGCCCGCAGCATAAAATCCTGCGGCGAAGCCCTAGGATGGCTAGCCCTGCCCATACGTTGCCGTCATCCCGTGCTTCCGAAAATAATGCCGGTCCTGCAAGGCTTGCGAGATCTGAATCGCATCGGCCTGCAACGTCAGCGTGCGGTACGCCATGCGCGCTACCGCCTCCAGCACGACCGCATTGTGCGCCGCCTCGTGCGGGCAGGGTCCCCACGCAAACGGCGCATGACCATGCACCAGGCACGCGGGAACCGCCATCGCATCAAGCCCAGCGTCACGAAAGCGCCGCACAATGGCAAGGCCTGTTTCATGGACATACTGACCGGCAATCGCCTCGTCTGCCAGAGGCGCAGTCACCGGCACCGGCCCATGGAAATAATCCGCATGGGTGGTGCCAAAGGAAGGAATCGGCAGCCCCGCTTGCGCAAAGCTCGTGGCGTATTCAGAGTGCGTATGCACCACGCCGCCAATCTCCGCAAACTCGCGATACAGCACTGTATGCGTGTCCAGGTCCGACGACGGCCTCAGGTCACCTTCCACAATTGCGCCATGCAGATCCGCGACAACCATGTCGTCCGGCTTCATGCGGTCGTATTCCACGCCGGAAGGCTTGATGACTACCAATCCCTGCTCGCGGTCTATCCCGGAGGCATTGCCAAAGGTGTACAGCACCAGCCCGCGCCGCACCAACTCCAGATTGGCCTCGAGCACCTCCTCACGCAGCTTCGGCAGTAACACCAGAGGCCCTCGTCTACCGCAGTTGCTGCCGCAGGGCACGCAGCTTTGTGTCCGCGTCAATGATCACTAACTCGACACCAGCCATTTCGGCAAAGTCTTCCAGATGCCCCGTGGTTAACGCCTGACTGAAGCCGGTGTGGTGTGCTCCTCCCGCATAGATCCATGCTGGCGCCGCGACCTTCAAACTTGGCCTCGGCACCCACACCGCGCGCGCGACGGGCAGCTTTGGCAACGGCTGCTCCGGCGGGATCACATCGACCTCATTCACGATCATGCGGAACCGGTCTCCTAAATCGATAAGAGATGCAACCACCGCCGGTCCGCTGGGCGCGGTAAACACCAGCCGCACCGGATCGGACTTGCCGCCGATGCCAAGCGGATGCACCTCCAGCGACGGCCTCTCCGACGCAATCGACGGGCAAATCTCCAGCATGTGCGATCCCAGCACCTTCGGCGTGCCGCTGAAGTCGTACGTGTAGTCCTCCATGAACGACGTGCCGCCGGGCAGTGCCTCCGCCATCACTTTCATGATGCGCACCAGCGCGGCGGTCTTCCAGTCACCCTCGCCGGCAAAGCCGTAGCCATCCGCCATCAGCCGTTGCACCGCAATGCCCGGTAGCTGTTCCAGCCCATGCAGATCCTCAAACGTATCCGTGAAGGCACCAAAGCCGCCTTCCTGCAGGAACGCACGCAGCCCCAACTCGATCTTTGCAGCCACACGCAACGAATCAGGCCGGTCATGCTCCTTCGCAATCGTGTACTCTTCGCGATACACCGCCGCGAGTTGATCCGCTTCCGCATCGCTGAATTGATTCATGCGCACGACTAGATCGCCCACGCCATAGCTGTTCACGCTGAAACCGAAGACCGCCTCAGCGGAAACCTTATTGCCCTCCGTCACGGCCACCTGCCGCATGTTATCGCCAAAGCGCGCAACCTTCAGGTGCCGCGACTCGTGCCATCCCGCAGCCGCACGCGTCCAAGCGCCAATCTCCGCGACCGTCTCCGCGTCCTTCCAGTGGCCCACCACCACCTTGCGCGGCAACCGCAGCCGCGTCATGATGAACCCAAACTCGCGGTCCCCATGCGCGGCCTGATTCAGGTTCATGAAGTCCATGTCGATCGTGGCCCATGGCAGCGCACGGTTGTACTGCGTGTGCAGGTGCAGCACCGGCTTGGTCAGCTGCTTCAGCCCCGCAATCCACATCTTGGCAGGCGAGAACGTATGCATCCACAGCATCACGCCAATGCACGCGTCAGCATCGCTAGCCGCCCGGCAGACAGCCGTGATCTCCTCCGCCGTCGTCACCACCGGTTTGAACACCACCGCGCACGGAACAGCCTGCTCCGCATCCAGCGACACCGCAATCTCGCGCGAATGCGCAGCCACCGCCGCCAGCGTCTCTGGCCCATACAGGTGCTGGCTGCCGGTGATGAACCACACTTCGAGTCGATCCAACGGCACCGTCAAGCAACGCTCCGGTCACCGCGCCTCGGCAGAAAACGCAGCGTGTAAAACGCACCAAACACCGTCAGCAGCAGACCCCACCAGAACGTCGCATGCAGCGTATGCAGCACCGTCATTGCCTCGTGGCCGCCAAACCAGGCCCATGCCCCATATAGGAGCAGCACCACACCATACACCAGCGCCATCATGCCCACAAAGAACCAGATGGACAGCGCCTCACCCCGCCCCGTGCCCTCCGCCATGCCGTACCTCCTAAAGCGTTAGAAGAACGCGATATTCAGCGCGATAAACACCGCACTCACAACGCCCGCCCAGAAGATCGGCTTCTGCCACAACGTCCGCGAGCCATCATCCGGAACGACCGTCGCCCCGTACACCAGTCCGTCCAACTCCGCATCCGTCTTTGGCCGCGTCGCCATGCTCACCGCGACCGTTACCGCCACGCAGATCAGCCAGCTCCACAGCGCGCGATACATATTCTCCGCCATGGGCTGCGCATCGCGCGACAACGCGATGTGCGCCAGCGCTGCCTTGCCGCCGCCTTGCACATAGGCAAACATACCGATGGAGCTCACCGTTCCCGCCAGTAACCCCCAGAAGCCGCCCGCCCGCGTCGCGCGCTTCCACAACATGCCAAGGATCACCGTCCCGAACAGTGGCGCGATAAAGAAGCTGAACAGCGCCTGCACATAATCCATGATGGAGCTGGCATGCGCCACCAGGTATGCCGTCCCAATCGAAATCAACATGCCAGCAATCGTCGACCACCGGCCCATCGCCACGTAGTGCTTGTCGGTCGCCTTCTTGTTGATGTAAGCGCCGTACAGGTCATACGTCCACACCGTTGAGAACGCTGATACGTTGCCAGCCATGCCGCTCATGAATCCCGCCACAAGCGCCGTGATCCCCAGCCCCAGCAGCCCCGGCCCGCAGTAGCGAATCAGCATCAGCGGCAGCACCTCGTCATACGCGTGCTGCCCGGTCGCCTTCGCCACCTCGGCCGGAACCAGATGCATCACGCTGCCATCCGCGTTCTTCAGCACCGCCAACGCCAGCAGCCCCGGCACGATCACGATCAGCGGCACCGCCATCTTGAACGCCGCTCCAATCACCGGAGCCAGCTTGGCCGACCGCAGATTGTTCGCACTCAACACGCGCTGAACCACAAGAAAGTCGGTAGTCCAATAGCCGAACGAGATCACTCCCGCCAGCCCAAACACAATCCCCGTCCAGTGAATCCCCATGGGATTGCCCTTGAACGTGCCCAGCGTGGACCACAGATGCGTGTAGTCGTTCGACCCCACATTGCGCGCGATCTGCGCCTTCAGGTTCGTCCACCCACCCGCTTCAATCAGTCCAAGTATCGGGATCAGCGCAGCGCCCGCCCAAATCAAAACAAACTGCAGCACCTCATTGATAATGGCAGACCGCAGACCGCCCAGCATCACGTACACCGCCACCGTAATCGCGCCCACCCAGATGGAGAACGTCATGTTCCATCCCAGCACCGTCTGCATCACCACGGCCATGGCGTACATGTTCACGCCACTCATCAGAATCGTCATCAGGGCAAAGCTGCCCGCGCTCAGCCCGCGCGCGCCCTCGCCAAAGCGCAGCTTTAGATAGCCCGGTACCGAGTGCGTCTTCGAAATGTAATAGAACGGCATCATAACAATGCCTAGAAAAAGCATGGCCGGAATCGCGCCAATCCAGTACCAGTGCGTCGCCAGAATGCCGTACTGATACGCCGACCCGGCCCACCCCATCAACTCCAGCGATCCAAGATTCGCCGACACGAAACTAAGCCCGGCAATCCACGCCGTCATCTCGCGCCCAGCCAGGAAAAACTCCTCGCTGGTGTTCGTCGACCCCTTCACATAAAAGCCAATGAACAAGACGATGACAAAGTACAGCGTAAGAATCAGCACATCCACCGGATAGAGGTGCGTCAGCTGCTGCGAAGCGAAGAGAGCGAGTGTGTTCATGAACTCCTAACAAAATCTCGTTCGGGCTTTCGGAGGGGCATAGCTTCAGCTATGCCGACAACATCTCAAAGATGTCCGGCTTTCGCCGCTGAGGTCCGCTACCAAATCACGTGCACCCTTATACACGCTGACGCACACGGCTCGCGACTTCCCGTAGACTCCTCAACACACCTGACAGTTCCCGCGCAGTCTTACCCTGCTGCCCAAACGCAAAATACACATTCCGGTACATGCCATAGAGCTGCTCGTAAACAGCCACAGCCTCCGGTTCCGGCGAGTACACCTTATGCCCCGGACACATCTTCGCCTGGGCCTCCTCAATGCTCGCGAAGATGCCCGCCGCAAGCTGCGCAAAAATCCCCGACCCGATGCTCGTTGGCGTAGCATCCGGCACCAGCACCGGCTTGTTCAGCACATTCGCATACACCTGGTTCAGCACCGCATTGTTCTGCGGAACGCCGCCCGCGTTGATCACGCGCTCAATGGGCACACCGAACTCCGCCATGCGGTCCAGGATGATGCGGGTGTGAAACGCCGTCCCCTCAATCGCGGCAAAGAGCTCGTCCTGCGCGGTGTGCAGCAGGTTCCACCCCAGCGTGATGCCGCCCAGTTCGCTGTTCACCAGCACCGTGCGGTCGCCGTTATCCCAGCTCAGCCGCAGCAACCCGGTCTGCCCCGCAAGATAGCTTTCCAGCCCCTGCGACAGCGCCGTCACATCCGTCCCGGCCCGCCGCGCAATTGCCTCAAAGATGTCGCCTACCGCAGACAGCCCGGCCTCCACGCCCGTGTATGCGGGATGCACGCTGCCCGGCACCACGCCGCATACACCTGGAATTAGCCTTTGCTCCGGTCCCATCGCGATGATGCACGTCGACGTGCCCACCACGTTTACGACATCACCCTCGCGGCAACCCGCGCCAACGGCGTCCCAGTGCGCGTCAAACGCACCCCCGGGAACTGGAATCCCGGCACGCAAACCTAGCTTAGCCGCCCACTCTGGCGAAAGATGTCCCGCTAGCTGATCTGAGGTCAACACCTCACCCGCTAGTTTCTCCCGCACACCGTCCAGCAGCGGGTCCACGGCAGATAGAAACGCCTGTGAAGGAAACCCACCCCACTTCGGATTCCACATCCACTTGTGACCCATCGCACACACACTGCGCTTCGCCGCGTGCGGCTCAGTGACACCGCAGATCGTCGCTGCCACCATATCGCAGTGCTCAAACGCCGAGGCAAACCGCGCGCGCTTCTCCGGGTTATGCCGCAGCCAGTGCAGCAGCTTGGCGAAACCCCACTCGTGGGAGTACACGCCGCCGCACCACTGGATCGCCTCCAGCCCCTGCGCATGGGCCAGCGCGGTAATCTCCTGCGCCTCATGCAGCGCGCGATGGTCGCACCACAGATAGTAATCATCCAGCGGCTGCATCGCCGCATCCACCATCACCACGCTAGACCCCGTCGTATCCAGCGCAATGGCCTCCACCGCCTTGCCCGCCACACCGGTCTGCTGGAGCACATCGCGCATCGCCGCCGCCAGCGCCTGCATTTGGTCCGCATGAGACTGCGTGGCAAAATCCGGGTCCTCACGCCTGCGATGCAGCGGATACCCCGCCGAAGCCGTGCCCAGACGCCCCCGCTCGCTGTCCAGCAGCGTCACCCGCGCACTCAGCGTCCCAAAATCAACCCCAGCCACCACCCGCATCTTCACTCGTCTCCGAGTGAATGCTATCGTGGCAAGTCATCGGTGCGCTAAAACCGAGCACTAATCAATATGTTTCGAAGCCAAGATCTGAGCCGAAATTATGTGTTTGAATCAGATGATCTGCGGGCTGAAGGCCCGCGCCATAATAGCCTAGGGCGAAGCCCTAGGTCTGCGGCCCACCGCAACTTGCGGGCTGAAGGCCCGCGTTATGTTCGGGCAGCGAACCCAAGATTAAATCCAGGACTCTTCATGAGAGTGGTCTAACTTCAGTGCCCCAGCCAGGCTTTGACTGCTGCATCCAGCAAATCGGCCTGTTCCTTCAAGCCTTCCTCACGGAACTGCTCGGCTGCCGTCTGTCCTTCCCTATCACGAAGCGTCGGGTCTGCTCCCGCCTCCAACAACGCCTTCAGTGCCGGTAGGTCTGTAGTAAACATGAGCGGTGTTCCACCGTAACTGTCACGCTGATTTACCCTGGCTCCATGCTCCACGAGCATAGATACAATCTCCGGGTTATCCACCGCAAATAGGGCCGGTCTATCCAAATCGGTTTCTTCGTTTGGATCTGCGCCTGCCTGCAACAATATTTCCAAGATGGCCTTCTTGTCCGAGGCGCTCTTGCCTTGATAATAGTTTCCTGCGTAGGTTAGAAAATTGTGGTGGCCGTTATGCGCGGAATCGACAGGAGCATGAACGTCCAGCAATCGTTGCACAACGACCGGCGAGCCGCCCTGAATTGCTGCTGTGAGCGGCTGATCTAACTCTGGAACATACTCGTCTTTCGACTTTAGCAACGGCGCCGGAGTCAAGCTGCCACCGCGTTTTAACCAAAGATTGACTAACTCCAGATTGCCCGCGCGCGCCGCATTGACAAGGCACGCGTCCAGCACGTGTTGCGGTAGCTTACGATCTTATGGCACAGATGTCAGCATCTCCAGCGCCGTATGGCTGTCCATGCGTTTACTCGCGACACATACCGGCGACTCAACGAATGGGTCGACAGAAAATACAGGACCGTGAGCTGCGGTGAACGTCGAAAGCACCTCATCATTTTCATGCTCCAACATGCTGTCATAAAGCCGAAGATTGTCCTTGGTTTGTGCGGCGAAGTCCCAATGCTCGGCAGTCAGCGCGGGTAACAGTGCTTCATTAGCTTTGGTCCATTTCGCCGTTCCTGCGGCTGTATCTATCTGCTCTTCCAACCCGCGGATGCTGGTGGGCATACCTACGATAGGTCCGATGTAGTCGATTACCTGCTTATGTAACCCGTTCACATCGAGCGTTAGTATGTATGTCGGACTGTGATCCATCGCCGCACGGTATTCATCCTGCGCATCCAACATACGAGAGGTTCGAACTTGATCGACTAACTTCCGTATCGCTTTATCTGAGATGGGTGCGTGATGCACGCCGGGCACGGCGACGAACCGCTTACCATTCCACGTCACCTCACCTGAACCACTTACAGACACTTTGTACCAGGGGCAGGATCCATAACATGCAGTGCGTTCGAGTGTGATGCGAAATGTGCGGAGATCGACCTTCTCTGGAAACGGCACGGAATGGTCCAGCCATCGCTCAGGCGGATAGATACTTACATAGTCAGTAAAGTGCGCAGGCATAATCGTACCTTCATCGTTGCGCACAGGCTCAAACTCGCGGTGCATTTCCAACGCAACAGCCTGCTCATAAAAGCGTTCAGACCCGCGCAGAGGTTTCGCGGATTCGACCCGGCCATTCATGTTCAGCACAACGCTGAGTTCGACACCTATAAGGTTGTCGTAAATACGCCCATCGGTATTCGAAGCTCTCTCGATCGGAGTCGCGTTGTGATCAAGCGGCTCATCTGCGGCATGAATCTCCTCCAAGGGCGACAGCAGCACCGGATGCCGCTGCGTCCCATCCAGCTCCAGCAAAGCCATGCCGCTTGCAGAAATCTGAGGCGGAACCGGCGCACTCTGCACCATTCCGATGACAATGCCGAAAAGTAGAAGAATGAGGCTCATCTCCGGTTCCCTAACTCATTTGGACACCATGACACCTTAAAAAGTGCCAGCTAAGCGTTGCCATAGACACATCAGGCCTCGCTTCTGAGACGCTGGACTGGTATGGCGTATATGTGCCAAGCGGCAGTTTCGGCCTGGACTCCGTACCGGACATCCCGGATCAGTCTCAGTACGCTGCCGTGAGTTGCAGGGCACCGTCATGAAGGTCCAAACTCCTGCTTCCAGCCAGAGGCCCACGCCGGCGACCTGCCTCTGCCGTTCCAGGTAGCCAACCGCCGTCCAGTTGGTACGTCATACAAGATTGCTTCTGACGCATTTCCGTGCACAGGCCCTGACAACAGCGCGAGTCTGTTCGCACCACGAGTGAACCTCCACCGCCAGACCATTTGATTGGTTGAGTAGAGCGGTTTTTGACCATGGCTCAATACCGCAACGGACTGAGCGATCGGGTAGGAAGTGCAGCAGTTGTCTACGAGCACGGACCATCCAACGGTCTCTCTGTCATCTGCGATGGTGGCGCTGTCACACCGAACCTGAAGCGGCTCTTTCGGTTGTGGCGTTTCGGTTCCGTCCCCGTACACCATATGCACGGTTCCATCGTCTGCACAGTACGCACGCGTCACCGTTTGAGCGCGCATTGAAACGAACGCCGTAAGAAGAAAAGCACCGACCGCGTAGAGACACCGCATATGCCGGCAAAGGTATCAGATTACGCGGCATCATCCAATCTTCAGGTAATCGGCACGGGTGCCCCGCGTCTTGCTTCTGAGACGTGGGGATCATGATTCTGATACGACTCATTAAGCTCGGCGTGCCTGTCTCGCAAGGGAGCGACGGTCAAGAGCCTCGTGAAGCATGGTCTTGATGACAGCCTGACGCCTGATGTTCAGCGTCTCCGCTTCGCGGTCCAGTTCCTTAAGCATCGGCTTAGGAAAGTTCACATTTACCCGCTGCACCGCTGGCCGGACCACGGTGAACTGCCCTGTGAAGTGCGCTGAAACGTCCCGGTCATGGTCCGCCATTTCAGCAATCCCATCGGCGCTAAGCGGCTTAGTAGACGTTTTCGGCGTACCACTCCTCTTCTGCCCCCGGCGTCGTGACCTGACCCAAACCATCCTGCTAGGATACGCAAAGGAGGCCTCGCGTGACCAACCTGCAATTGTTGTTGTCTATCGGCATCCCCAGCCTATTCGTCGGGCTTGGCATCCTGCTGAACTACAAATCTGCCTCAGACATCAGCAAACGTCTGGATACCATCGAGCATGATTTGCGGGTGTTCTACAGCGTCACCGGCAAGCTCGAAGGCCAGGTCGAAACGCTGATGCGCAAGTAGCAATACACCTCGCTACTTCGTGCCATACAGCTGCCGGTACATCTCGCGGTTGCGCAGTATGGACTGCACATAGTCCCGTGTTTCGGTGTACGGAATCGACTCTACAAACTCCGGCAGGTCCTTGTAGTTGTTCTCCGCCATCCAGTTCCGGATGGGCACATCACCCGCGTTGTATGCCGCCAGCGCGTACTCCGGCGTACCGTTATAACGGTCCAGCACCTGCCGCAGATTTGCCGTGCCCAGCTTCAGGTTCACCGAAGCGTTTAGGAGACTGCCCGCGCTGAAGCCGCGCATCCCCACCCGCTTCGCCTCCTCCTTGCCTACAGCCGGGAGCAGCTGCATCAGCCCCATCGCATTCTTTGGCGAGACCGCGCCTGCGTTGAACTCGCTCTCCTGCCTGATGAGCGACGCCACCAGATACGGGTCGAGCCCCTGCGCCTGCGCATCCGCCGTGAGGTCGCTCCAGTACGGCCGCGGGAACAACAGTTGCCAGTACTCGTTGGGCACCTCATTAATGGGCAGCGTGTAAAACCCTACGCCGCTGCGCTTGATCGTCTGCAGCGCGCGCACGTTTTCGCCGTAGCTGGTGTAAATCTCCGCCTCTGCCAGCGAGCCCCATTGCGAGCTCGTCCCGCTCGCCTGAATCTCCGGCGCAATGTACTCATTCAGCGCCGCGTTGGCCAGAAGACGCGCCTTGATCAGGTGCGGATCGTTCTCCGGCAGCGCCGCCACCAGCGTGGGCGGCGCAGGCGGCCGCACCGATGCCAACGCCGGAGCGGGATCGACCGGCTGCACGGTGCCGAGCGCTGCCAGCCGCGCCCGCGCCAGGTTCGCATAGTAGTAGTTGCGATACGTCGCGATCAGAGCGTTATAGAAGTTAGCTGCCTGCCCCGGATTCTTCTCGGGGTCTTCGTACAGCCGCCCGCGCCAGTAGAGCGCTGTTGGTGCCTCAGCACTCGCCGGATACTGCGCGACCTGCTCTTCCATCAGCCGCGCCGCCTCAGGGTAGTTGCGTATGCGGTAGTTCAGCCACGCCGCCCGCCAGTGCGCGGAAGGCGCATATGTGCTGTTCGGAAAGTACTCCACCAGCTTCGTGTAATGATCAATCGCCTGCTGCTGGTTGCGCTTGATCAGGTACATGTTGCCGCCAGAGTAGAGCGCCTCCTCCAGCCAGCGGCTGTGCGGAAATCGCTGCTCCATCTGCTGCAAAATCGCCGTGTGCCCGGACTGATCGCCCTCCGTTCGCGAAATCTCCGCCAGGATGTAGAGCTTCAGCGCTGCGCTGTCATCGCCCGTGTCGGGCAGCCGCTCCGCCTCACTCCGTGAAAGGTGTTTCAGACGCAGATCGCACACCGCCGCGTAAATCTCCAACGCATTTTTATCCGCTTGCGACAGCGAAGCGTCGTTCCGCTCAATCTCGTGATAATCCTGCCCTGCTTCGGCATACCGTTTCGCGTTGAACAGAGCGTCCGCATGCAGCTTGCGCTCGCCCGCCGTCGGACCGGCGTTCATCGCCTGCAGCGCGGACTTTGATTGCGCCGCCTCCGGCGAAAACGGCAGACGCACATAAATCTGCCGGTACAGCGCCGCCGCGGCGCCGCTGTCACCCGCGGCCTGGTGCGCCTTTGCTTCGGTAAACAGGTAGTCCGCGCTCTGCGAACGCTTCTGGCCAGACAGAGTCGCCAGCGTGCGCAGCGCACTCCCCGGATCGCTGTTCAGCAGATACGCATTCGCCAGCGTCACGGGCGCGCTCTGCATAAAAATGCTGCCAGGGTACTTCTCCGCGAAGCCCATCAGCAGCGTGATTGCGCTTCCTGCGTCATGGTTCTGCAACGCCGCCTGCGCGCCCAGGTAGTCAGCGTAATCGCGCAACGCGCTTCCAGCAGCCGCCGCCTGCTTGTACGCGACGGTCGCGTCGCCGTATCGGCGGTCTGCCGCGTACGCATGTCCTATCGCCAGGTACGCCGCCGCCGCTCCTTCACCCGGATGCGCCGCCGCATAGTTCTGCACACCGGCAAACGCCGTGGACGAGCGGGATAATGCAAGCTGCTGCGCCATGGGCCGCAGTGTCGCCGACTCCACAAAGGCAGACGTCAACCTCCGGCTCTGCGGCGTGGCAATTGATTCAATGCGCGTTGTGCGCACATGCACGGCGTTCCGTCCGGCGGCTCTGCCACGCGCCGCTTTGCGTCCGCCCGCCCTGCCTTTGCCGGATGCGGAACGGCTCGCAGATGCCGTACCGCGCCTGGATGAGCTATGCTTCCCACCTGCTGACGCCGAAGCGGCATGGCTCTTTCTTGCCGCAGCCCCATGTTTCACGGGCGCAGCCCAGCCATCGCAAACCAAGCAAGCAAGCAACAGACCGCATAGAATCAGGACCCGCACGTCTTCACTCTAAGACGCCACACCCGGCGAGATGTCATGCCCGGTGAACTTTAGCGAACCAGCCCTGATTACGAGCCGTGCCAAAAGGCGGGTGCCCCACCTTCGCGGAGCTAAGGTGGGTTCTTCGGAGTACGTCTAGCCGGGGCAATCCCTGGCCGCCTGCATTGCCCCCTCTTGCCTCGGGAAGTACACTGGCATCTAGCACATGCCCGTCATTGAACAACCCAACACGGAAGAGATTCACCCCGACGTAGCGCTCGTGGACGCCGCGCGCCTCGGCGACACCGCCGCGTTTGAGAAGCTCGTCCGCCAGTACGACCGCCAAATCTTTCGCGTTGCGCAGCACATCACGCAGAATCGCGAAGATGCCGAAGACATCACGCAAGACGTCTTCATGAAGGCGTACAACAAGCTGGATCAGTTCCAGGGCAATAGCAAGTTCTCCACCTGGCTGACGCGCATCGCCGTCAATGAGAGCCTGATGCGGCTGCGCAAGCGCAAGACCAGCCGCACCGTCTCCATGGACCAGGACGTGCAGACCGACGAGGGGTCCATCCCGCGCGACTTTGCCGATTGGACACCGGACCCTGAACAGCAGTACGGCACGTCCGAACTGGGCGACATCCTGCAGCGCACCATTGCGGGTTTATCACCCGGATTTCGCACCGTTTTCACCCTGCGCGACATCGAAAACCTGTCGACGGAAGAGACGGCGCAGGCACTCGGCTTAAGCGTGCCGGCCGTAAAGTCGAGATTGCTTCGTGCACGGCTCCAGCTGCGAGAGCGCCTGAGCCGCTATATGAAGCGCAAGGACGGGAGTTCAACGCGGTGACCTGCACGGACTTTCTCGCACAGATGACCGACTACTTCGACGGCGAAGTCGAACCCGAACTCCTCGCGGAGATTCAATCCCATCTCTGCGATTGCCACCACTGCGAAGTTCTGGTCGACACCACCCGGCAGACCATCCACATCTACCGCGATCACCAGGTCTACGAGATTACCGAAGAAGTTCGCGAACGCACCATCGCCCGCATCATGCATGCCTGCACCCACCGGTAAACACGTGAAACATACACGCGGTTGAAGGGCGGGTGCCCCGTACATGACGAAGTCATGTACGGGATTCTTCTCATGTTTGAAGACGTCTCTCAACAGAGAAATAATCAAAACAATACGATCCACTACTCACCAAAGTATCAACTCACCGGCGCGATTCGCTGCGCACACAAAGGCGGGCTGAAGGCACGCAACAACAGCCTAGGGAGGCTTGCAGCGTCGGCCTGCGGCCGTAGGCCCGCGCTAAAATCATTTCATGAAGGTCACCGCCGAATACGCCCAGCAACATCTCGCCGAGCTTCTCGAAACAGCCGACCACGGTCACGAGATCGAGATTGCTCGTGAAGGCAAATCCTCTGCAAAGCTGATTGTGATGCCTTCCTCGTCCCAGAGGACCTCTTCCCGTCTTGGACCGGTCATATTGGGTGCGGGACGTGGTGAACTGGTGGTTCCCACAGATGAAGAGTGGCGCGCAATGAAAGAGGAAGACGCGCGGCTAATGAATGACGCTCCGTTGATGACCACCGGCGAGGTATGAGGGTTTTCCTTGATGCACACGTTCTATTGTGGGCCATCTACCTGCCAAAACAATTAACACAGCGTGGCAGGGATTTGATCAGAAACCTGCCACTAATCGCATGGTCAGCGAAGCGACGCAATGGGAACTGTTGAACAAAGTAGGCCGAGGCAGGATTCCATTCGGCGGCAGTTCCGTACTTGCGGTTGCGCAACGTATCCTCGACCTGCAAGTCGAGTTCGTCCCCATTTTGCAGGCAGACACGGTCGCAGCCGCCATGTTCCCACACCACCACAGCGACCCATTTGACCGCATTCTGATCGCCCAAAGCGTGCGCCTGAACCAACCAATACTCACAAGTGACCGCATCTAGGGGTGGCCTTGCCGTGCATTGGAAGGTCCCAAATCTCGCAGAGATGTGCAATTTTGCGTGATTTGTACCTGTACAAACAGCGTCAAAACAGCTCTAAAAGCACGTTTTTAGCCCGTATTTACGCGTTTACGTTAGCGCTAACGTAATGTCTGGTGGCACTCATGACGGGTGTGCGTCTTCAAAATCTGTTCACAACGTAAAAGCAATCTGCGACGCAACCTGTGTGTTTCGCAAATTGTTTCACGTGAAACATTTCTACCGGACGACCTGCTGGAACAGCGACGAATTCAGCAACTCCGAAAACTGACCCTCGGACGACGCATACGACACCTGAAGTGTCCCGGAGTTGGAATCCACCGACGTCTCGTTGAGCGCGGCTTTCTCCTGCGGGGATCCCTCGGTCTTTTTCAGCATGACCATGCCCTTCATCAGCGTGGCTGCCGTTGCGGCTGTCATGGTGTCCGACATTACTACCGCCATGTCGAAGTGGATGCCGTTGTTGAAGTCCAACGTATAGCGCGAGCTCTTCATCCGGTTCTTGACCGAATCGTAGTCCGTCAACGACGACGCCTCGCCAAGCACGGAGCGCATCATCGTTTGCGTTCCCTTCTGATCGAGCAGGCTCCACACCGCGCGCTGGTCCACGGCGTTCATCTCGTTCATCATGTCGCTGTTGGTCAGCATGTTGGATTGCAGACCGTCACGCGCGTCCAGCCCGGCCTTTACCGCGGCGGTATCACCGAAGATCATCGTCGTCTGGTTCAGAAAGACGACGCTCATGCCCGCCGCGCCCATGGGATAGATGTTGTAGTTCCTCACGACCTGCGGCTTTGTCTTCTGTTTTGTGAAGTTTGCCATGATCGACGAGGTTTGAAACTGCCCCTGCGCGATGCCCAGCGTGTGCGTGTCCTTGCCGCCGGTACGGAAGGCCGCGAAGGCCAGCGTGTCCGCGTCGCGGTCCACCTTCAGGCCGCTCTGTTTCAGAGCCGACTCCAGGCGCTTCAGCTCCGGCGGCATGATCTTCTCTTTCAGATTCATCGCGGCGGGAGACGCCTGCATGGCGCGGTAATCCACAACGATCAGCTGCTGAATGTCATTCGGGATTGACGCTTTTGCATCGCTGCTTAGCTGCGCCGCGCGCGCCAACGGAACCATCGCGCACGCAGCAACACCTGCCAGCAATGCACACTGAAAGAACGTCCTCACGATACTGCCTCCTGCATCACTTCAGCCTGGCTTGCCGGGGAGGTTTGCGGCCACGCCAGTGGCTGCGCCAGACGCCGCTCCAGCACCTTTTCTTCAACCCGGAACCCAGGTATTTGACGCGCCCATTCCTGAACGGTTTGGCCGCCGTCCATGCATGCGTCTGCGGGGACCAGGCCGACCAGTTCTCCTTCCGCCGTGCGTACGCCTATCTCTCGTGCCAGCCGCACCACTGCCGCATGAACCTGGCTGACCGGGGAGACGCGGTAATCCGTCACATTCATGCTCACCTGTGGGCGGCCGCACACCAGCACGCCCATGGCCTTTACGCCGGCCATGCCGCCACCGGAGGCCCGCAGCGAACGCGCGATCGCCCGCGCTGCATGGAGATCGCCGTCCGCAAGATAGATGTTGTATGCGATCAGGAACTGCCGCGCTCCCACCGCAGTTGCGCCCGCCGTGGGATGCAGTTCGGCGGTACCCGCATCCGGGGCTCGCGTGGGATCGGTCCGCACCGTCTCGCGCAGCACCTCAAACTGCCCGCGCCGCACATCTTCCAGCCGCACGCGGTCCGGCCGGCAAGCAGCCGCTTCATAAAAGTAGACCGGCACGCCATATCGCCGCCACATCTCCACCCCGGCGCGATGCGCCAAAGAGGCACACTGTCCAAGCGTGTAGTTGCTGACTGGAACAAACGGAACGACATCCGCCGCTCCAATGCGGGGATGCACACCTGCCTGCCTTGTAAGATCAATCAGTTCGGAAGCGCGTCCTACTGCCCGGACGGCAGCTTCGGCCACTGCATCCGGCGCTCCGGCTACCGTCACCACGCTGCGATTATGTGCCGCATCCATCGACCAGTCCAGCAGGCTTACGCCAAACACCTGCATGGACCGGACAATCTCTCGAACAATAGATTCATCGCGTCCCTCGGAAAAATTGGGAACGCACTCCACAACCGGTTCTGCCATCACTGCAATCTCTTCTACACTTGTCATCCCGCAGCGAAGGGGAGGGATCTGCATTTGGGTCTGGTAGCGGATATCCACCAGAGATACAGATCCCTTCACTTCGTTACGGGATGACAAACTTTAAAAGTTACCAACGCCTACTTCCACCAGCTATATCCAATTGAAAACTGCACACTCGCATTGACGCCCGGATTACGGTCGCCCAGGCTTGCCGACGAGATATGTACCGCATTCGCCCCCAGGTCGAACGATTGCCGGGGTTTAACAAAGTAATGCAACCCGACTCCGCCCTGCGGGGTAAAGTTCCACACACTCGCGTCCGATCCTGGGCCATCATTCACAATGTTTACCGGTCCCTGACCATACGCCGGATACTTATGGTTCGTCCACAGCAAGCCGCCCGCGCCCTGCATGAATGGCATGATTTTCTTCCCACTCGTGAAGTTCCACCGCAGGATGATGGGCGTCACAGATGCACCATGGAACGTACCACCCACGGTATACGGTCCCACGCACGAGATCACTGTAGGATTCGGCGTCGGCACGCAGCTGTACCGCTGAAAGGTCGGCGTATTGGATTGCCAGTAGGGAAACACTTCCCCCGCATACTCAAAGTTGCCCCGTAGAACGCCCTTGCCGATCTGTGGGGTCAACACCTTTCCCAGGTGCGCACCAGCCATGAAAAACTGGAAGCCATTCCGGTCTTCGGTCAGTCCGACGCCGCCCTGAAACAAGACACCAGATTCCCATGACCGCGCACTCGCTCGCGCCTGCACCGGCGACTCCGTTGCCACTGCCTGCGCACTCACGCCATGAGCACCGGCGGCTGCCAGCACAGCTAACCCAAGCGCAATCCACCGCTTCATCCTCACCTCACAAAGCAAAGCCGCCATCACGGCGGCTCGCTGTCACGTATTTCGATGCTGCAAACCTAAGCCGGAACCTGCGCCTCATCCATGTCGAAGTTGGAGTACACATTCTGCGTATCGTCCAGGTCTTCCAGCACTTCCAGCAGACGCATCATCGCGTTCGCTTGCGATCCCTCCAGCTTCTGGTAGATGGTCGGAATCATGGTGACTTCGGCGTGCTCGGGCTTGAACCCAGCCTTCACCACTGCCTCGCGCACCGGCTCAAATTCCTTTGGAGCCGTCAGGATCTCCCAGCTGTCACCGTCCTCGCTCAGGTCGTCCGCACCCGCCTCCAGCACGGTCTCGGTCAGCTTGTCCTCGTTGGCACCCGCCTTCGGGACCACAACCACACCCTTCTTTGCAAACATGTAGCCGACCGAGCCAGTTTCGCCCAGGTTGCCCCCGTTCTTGCTGAAGGCGTGGCGAATCTCGCTGACGGCGCGGTTGCGGTTGTCCGTCAGCACGTCGACGATGACTGCCACACCGCCCGGACCGTACCCCTCAAAGGTGATCTCCTCGTAGCTCAGGCCCTCGAGTTCACCCGTGCCCCGCTGGATCGCGCGCTTGATGTTTTCGGCGGGCATGTTCTCCGCTTTGGCGGCCAGAATCGCCGTGCGCAGCCGGGGGTTGCCGTCCGGATCGCCGCCCCCTTGCTTCGCCGCGACGGTAATTTCCTTGATCAGCCGCGTAAAGGTCTTGCCCCGCTTTGCGTCCGCCGCGCCCTTCTTATGCTTGATCGTTGCCCATTTGCTATGCCCTGACATCGCTGAAAACTCCCTGCACTTTCTTGTGACACCCGGCAGGACTCAACGCCTGCAATCATCCGAGAGTATATCCCGGGTGCGCCACCTCCGCGAAGCTAAGGTGGGTTCTTGGCACTGCAGCAAAGATAGCAACGGAACTAGACGATCTCCGGCGCGAACAACCCCTCATACGTTTCGCGGCGGGCGGATGAGACGTGGACCGGCGCTTTCCACCAGCACCTCCGCCGGGCGCACGCGGGTGTTGTAGTTGGAACTGAGCGACAGGCCATGTCACCCGCGCCCAGATGCTCTGCCTTCCTGATACCATAGCGGCGAAGAGGCGTACATGACAAACATGCAATTTATCGCCCTGCTCACACCCGCCCTTGGATCCCTTGTGCTTGTCCTCCTTGCGTGGCTTCATCAGAATCAACGCCTCAGTGATTTCCGCGATGATGTAAGCAGGCGCTTCGACCAGACCGATGCAAGAATTGGTCGCATCGAGACTAGACTTGTTGGAATTGAGCAGGATCAGAAGCAGTTCTTTACTGTCACGGGCAAGCTGGATGGGCGCATAGAAGAACTCTCGCGGAGATAGCGCCACGGTCCTCACATCATCTCCGGCGCGAACAACCCCTCATACGTTTCGCGGCGGCGGATGAGACGTGGACCGGCGCTTTCCACCAGCACCTCCGCCGGGCGCAGGCGGGTGTTGTAGTTAGAACTCAGGGACAACCCATATGCCCCGGCATCAAGGATGACCAGCAGGTCGCCTTCGCGTGTGCCTGGCACTGAGCGGTCGTGGGCGAAGAAGTCGCCGCTTTCGCATACCGGGCCGACGATATCCACGGTCTCGGTTGCGGCTTCAGCGCGCTGCTGCACCGGCACAATCTCATGGTGTGCCTGGTACAGCGCAGGCCGGATCAGGTCATTCATACCCGCATCCACGATGACAAACTGCTTGTCGCCGTTCGCCTTGCGGTAGAGCACCCGTGTAATCAGCGCGCCCGCCTGCGCGACGAGAAACCGGCCCGGTTCCAGCAGCAGATGCAAGCCTTCCAAGCCAGACGCGGCAAGCACATCGCGCATCGCCGCCGCATAGTTCTCCACCTGCTCTGCCGCGTCGAACGGTTGCCCGGTGTACTCAATACCCAGACCACCACCGCCGTCCACGTAGCGTATGTCGTGGCCCGCAGCACGCAGATCCCGAGTCAGAAGCAGGAGCTTGCTTAAAGACTCAGCAAATGGTTCCACCTGCCGTATTTGGGAGCCGATGTGTGCGCTTACGCCGGCGACTTCGATTGAATGCATCTTGGCCGCGGATGCATATACCGCATGTGCGTGCTGGATGGCGATACCAAACTTATGTGCACTCAGGCCGGTGGAGATATACGGATGAGTCTCCGCTGAGACATCCGGATTTACCCGCAGCGCTACACGCGCACGCCTGCCCACAGCAGCAGCGCGGGAGGAGAGCAGTTCCAACTCCGCTTCGCTCTCGACGTTAAACAGCAAGATGTCAGCTTCGAGCGCGGCATCCATCTCCGCAGCCGTCTTTCCCACGCCAGAGAAGACCACGTGCCGCGCGGCCTCCGGCCCGCAAGCCGCGACGACCCGTGCCAATTCGCCGCCGGAAACGATATCGAAACCACAGCCCTGATCCGCCAGCAAACGCAAAATCGCCAGAGAAGAGTTCGCCTTGACGGCGTAGCAGACCGTTTGGGGCAGCCCGGCAAATGCCTGTTGAAACAGCGCGGCACGCCCGGCGATCTGCTCTGCGGAGTAGACATAGAGTGGCGTGCGAAACTCCGCAGCAAGTCCAGCCACTGAAGAGCCGTCGCAGAAGAGACTACCGTCGCGGTAATGAAAGGGCCGTGCCGGACTCATGCAACGGGCGGCTGTCCCGGCGGCGGAGGTGGCGGAGGCGTGCTTCCGTACGGCGGCTGACCGTACGGCGGCTGTCCTGGATACGGCGGCTGTGGCGGATACGGTGGCTGCTGCGCATACGGCAGTCCAACCGGATCCTCGGGAATCACGATCCAACAAATGATGTAGGCCAGCAAACCGCTGCCACCAAAGATCACCAGCAGCACAACCACAAGCCGCACCATGGTCAAGTCCCAGCCATAGGCGCGCGCAAACCCTGCGCAAACGCCGCCAATTTTGCGGTCATACCTTGGACGAAGAAGCGGTCCAGCCATTAGAAATCCTCCCTGCCGTTGCGTGTCCCTCATTCTTGCACACGCTGCGGCTCTGGGACACATATACGGTCATGATCCGCCGGGAGTTCCGCGGAACGCAAGCAGACGTACTACGCTCCGCTGTACGGAGACTTCAGGTATCTGCGCGCCGCATCGGCCTGCGTCTGATCTCCGCCGGGTGCGGCGGCCAGCCGGTACTGCGCCACCGCGTCGTCACGGCGGTGGAGCAGGTCCAGCATCATGCCCGCGTTCAGTTCCGCGCGTTTGCGCAGCCAGTCGCTGCAGTTCGGCTGCTCGCCCGCGTGGAGGTAATCGCGGGCCGCACCGGCCACATCGCCCTGCCCGCGCTCCGTATCCGCCAGCCCAAAGTACGCCAGTTGCAGCCGAGGCTCAATGAAATAATCATGCTTCGCTGCATCCGTCAGCACCTGCCGGTACAGGGCTATGGCCTCCGGTCCCTGTCCTTCGTCCTTCTTCAGATTTGCCTCTTCCAGCCGGAAGAGGAAATCATGCGGATACTGCTTTGCCAGACCTTGCGCCACGGCATACGCCTCAATGTACCGGTGATCGTGCCGTAAAAACAAGGACATCGCAGTTTGCGACTCCACCTTCGTGACGGTGCCGCGCGCCGCCGCGTCACGCAGCATTGCCAGCCCCTGTTCCTTGTTGCCGCCCACGCCGGCAATGCCCACCAGCATCCGCACAAACCGTGGCAGACTGGCCACCGCAAATTGCTGGATGCCCACCGCCATCTTCGCATCGGCGTAGTTGGGATCAAGCTTCAGCACCTGCTCGCTATCGTTCCGCGCACCCAGCCCCTGCCGCGCCGCGCCCGTGTAGCTGTGGTCCACCAGCGTCATCCAGGCGGCATGCATCCCCTTTGCGTAGCCGCGCGCGAAGTACGCGTTCTTATCATTGGGGTCCACCTTGAGGCGCGCGTTGGCCAGGTCCACCGCACGATCCGTCAACTGCTCGATGTCACTCCGTACCTCAGCGGGCACGTCCGACTTGTGACCTGAGCTGAGAAAATGCTCGTGCGCGTAGTAGGTGGTGTCCAGCAGATCCTGCCGGTAGAGTTCGCGAAAGATGGTGTCCATCAGCACATACCCGACGGCCATCGGATCCTGCGGATGCGCCTTCATCACGGCATCGAACCGCTGCATCGCCCCGTCATAGTCCAGGATGTAGAAGTGCTGAAAGCCGTCGCGAACCTCGGGGTCAAGGTTGAGTGGATATGTATTCTGTCCCGCGGCCTGAATGAATGGCAGCAGAAGGAGCACGGTGCCGGAGATCCAGGTGCAAATGCGGAAACGGGCGAACACACTGTGGTAGACGCCGCGGCCCCGCGCAAGTATGCCTTTCTTGATTGACGCGGAGCGCGCGGCGGCTTACGGTAGTTCCAAAGCAGGGGCTTGCACGCCCATGACTCGCACGCAGCTGTTGCAGCTTCTGATTCAGCAGGCGCGAACTCACGGATTTGCCTTCCGCAAGTGGTTCCCATCGAGCACGGGCATTCCGTGGACAGGCGCGGACCACGCGGTGGAATGGCTAAGCCGGGGAGAGCGTGCCCACCTGCTGCTCTTCTCCCACGACTTTGCTCGCCACTTCTGGCAGAGCGGCGGACGCATCAGTTTCCTGATCCCGCAACAAACCTTTCAGCGGGTGCTTCCCGACGGACGTGTACACACTGTTCACCGTAAAGCTCACATGCGGCACTCAAGCCACGACGATGTGTGGCGCTTCCACCTGCGGGAGATGGCCGCTCATGCTGAGCCGTTGCGGTATATCCGGCGCTTCCTGATCGTGGAGGAGGTGCTGGCCGAGGAAGCCGCCGCGCCACCAGCGCAGGATGAGGACGCTGACGATAGATGATCTACCGTGCCGTAATGCCCAGCTTGCCCAGCGCTTTTCGTGCCACCTTGTCATGATCGCCGCCCGCATCCAGGCGAAGATACTCGCGATAGTTCAGGACCGCCTCATCGCGCTTGTTCAGCCGGTTGGCAGCTTCCGCCAGGCCGAAGCGGGCGTCCGGCTCATCCGGCGCATGGTCTGCCGCATCCTTGAAGCGCAGGTAGGCTCCCTGCGCGTTGCCCTGTTGCAGGTAGTAGGAGCCGACCTTCAAGTCGTCCGCGACACGGGTCTGCTCCAGTCTGGCGCGAGCGGCGGATGTATCTCCCCGGCTGCCCAGGTCCTTCAACGCCGACGCCTTCACCGGAGCATCAGGGGATGATTTAGTTGGCGCAACGTCGTCGTCCTCGCCAGAGTGGCTGGAACTGCTGCCGCCTGCACGGTCATGCCCGCCGCCTTCGATGTCATCGCCCGAACTGCTGCTGGATGTGCCAGGCGGCAGATGCATCGGCTGCTCAGAGGAGGCCGGCGGGTCCGGCACGCCCGCTGTCGGCATCTCAGGCAAGCCGCTCGAGTTGGTTACGGAGCCCTTGCCCGTGCTGCCTTTGGAATCCTCCAGTGGGAAGGGAAACTGCTCCGCTGTCGTCTTTGCGGCGGGCACAGCCACATCCCCGCCAGCCTTGGCGTTGCAGGCCGCGTCCTTCGGCTTGCACTTCACACTGGCCGGCTCGCCGGTCTGCGCCAACAATGGGCAGGCACAGACAAGCACAATAGCCGCCCGCATACAGTTCTCCCGGACCGAGCCTGACACACACATCGCAACCTGTTAGACGCAACCAGCCAACTCCGGGTCTAACTTTACCTGACTTGCTGACTCGCTCCGGTGCTGACTTGCCGCACCACGTTATACTCACGCCACCATGCTTCCCCGCCTCTTTCTCCGCGCCTCGCCAGTGCATGGTTGTGGCTGCTGCACATTGGACCCCATCCGGGCGGGTGCGCGCGTAGCCGAGTACGACGGTCCACGCATGCCAAAAGCCGAAGCCGACGAACGGTATCAACACCGCGATGTAACCTACCTTTTCGGCGTGTCTGACCGCGATACCGTCATTGACGGATTTGGCCCCGCCATGTTCATCAACCACTGCTGCGAGCCCAACTGCCAGACAGAAGAAGATGATGGACACATTTACATCCTGGCGCTTAGAAACATCGCGGCTGGCGAGGAGCTGACCTACGAGTACCACCTCTACGACTCTGACGAGGATGATCAGCCATGCTACTGTGGTGCCGACAATTGCCGGGGAACCATGTTCAGCGACAAGGAAATCAGGCGGCGCAAGAGGCTGGACCTGCCGCTGACGCTACGCAACCGCAAAGCAGGACAGAAAGGTAAACTACATCCATGAACTCCCGTACCTTTCATGTCACGCTGTCCGAAGGTGAAGATGGCTGGATCGTCGCGAGCGTTCCGGCGCTTAAGGGCTGCCACTCGCAAGGCAGAACCCGTGAAGAAGCACTGGACAATATCCGCGAGGCAATCGATGGCTGGCTGGAAGCTGAAGATGCAGACGCGATCGCCGAACTTCCCCCCTCGGTACGGGAGACAATGGCAGTTGCATAGCATAGATGATCTGTCTGTTCACAAAGACGGTGACGGGTTCACGCTCTCTGTGCTTACGGTCAAGTAATGGGTACATTAGCAAACACCTCAGGTAAACAGGCGATCACTGCATTTACACGTAAAGGGTGGGAAGTGGATCGGCAGAAAGGAAGCCACGTCATTCTAAAGAAGACTGGCTCTCGCCTGCGCCTCTCTATCCCTAATCACAAAGAGCTTGACCGCGGTCTACTCCGTGCTCTGATCCGCGATGCAGGTCTCACGGTCGACGAGTTTCTCGCCCTGCTCTGATCCACCATGCAACCAGCTAAACTAAACGTGTGCCGTACCAGGTTCTAGCCCGCAAGTACCGCCCGCAGCGCTTCGCCGACGTTGCCGGGCAGGACCATGTCACACGCACCCTGCAAAATGCGCTGGAACAGGGCCGCATTGCCCACGGGTACATCTTCAGCGGACATCGCGGCATCGGCAAGACCACCATCGCCCGCATTCTCGCCTCCGCGCTGAACTGCCGCAATACCATAGGATCCCCTGAGCGGCTCACGCCTGAGTCGTGCGGCATCTGCGATTCCTGCCTGGAGATTCGCGCAGGCAACGCCGTCGATGTCATCGAGATCGACGCCGCCACCAATCGCGGCATTGACGAGATACGCGAACTGCGCGACGCCGCACGCTACCGCCCCGCGCGTGACCGCTTCAAAATCTACATCCTGGATGAGGCGCACCAGATCACCGATGCTGCCTTCAACGCCCTGCTGAAGACCCTGGAAGAGCCGCCTGACCACATCGTCTTTATGATGGCGACCACGGAGCCGGAGAACATCCCGCAGACCATCCGTTCGCGCTGCCAACACTTCAGCTTCCACGCCGTCAAGCTCGACGACATCCTTACCGAACTCCGCGGGATCGCCGCGCACGAGGGCGTGCTGGCCGACGAAGCCGCACTTGCCCTGCTGGCCGAAGCAGGCGACGGATCCATGCGCGACGCGCTTTCCATCATGGATCAGGCGATCGCGTCGGCACCCGTGGTTGACGGCAAAGCCGAACTCTCCGACCCGGAGATTCGCGAGCTGATGGGCACGGTGCCCAACACCGTCTTCGAGGAACTGCTCGAATCTGTGGCCCGCAATGATTCAGCCGCCGTGATGTCCACCGCAGGACGCCTTCTGGATGCCGGCAACTCCCCTGCACAAATCGCGCGCCAGTTCGTGCGCTATCTGCGTAACTGTATTGTCGCGAAGATCGCCTCGCTTACCGAAGAGCAGAACACAAGCGATTTGCTTCAGATTTCGCCGGACGAACGCCGCCGCGCCGTACGCAGCGCCATGCTCTTCACTGAAGAGGAACTGACCCGTTTTCTACAGGTTGTGCTGCGCACCTTCGACGACCTCGGCTTCCGGCAAGAGCAGCGGTTGCACCTGGAACTCGGCCTCATTAAGCTCGTCCACTTGCAGCGACTGATCCCGGTGGAAGAGTTCCTCAGCCAGCTGCCCAAGCCCAGCAGCACTTCCACACCCCACACGCGCCCGCCTCAGCGCACGTCCGCCTCTGCGGTGTCTACGCCTGTGCGAAATACACCAGCAACCCCGTCCCGCTTCTCTCAGCCACCAGGCCCTGATGCGCCGAAGAACGTTCAGGCGGGTGCGCCACGTCTCGCTTCCGAGACGTGGGATTCCCCTTCCACGACCTGGCAAGTTGAAGGGATAGACCGCCACACGGCAGAGCACAGCGGGAGCGTTGCTGCGTTGTTAAGCCCTGCATCACAGCCCCATCTTCCGCCCCAGCAAGCGGATGCAGCTACGTTGCCGCAGGCGATGGCAGACGAAAGCGTTCTACTCAATGCTCCAGTCGAACAACAATCCGTGGCTGGCCCGGAGCTTCTCGCAGATCCCGATCCAGAAGCGGCAGTGCCCGGCACGGAAACCTTCGGCAGCAGCACGTCGCAACTGCAGACCTACGCTGTTGAAGCGCTCTTCCAGACGGGCAAACACAACTCCGCCGCCGAGCAACTCGAGGCATCCACGTGGACGCTCGCGGACGGCGAGATACACATCGCAACGTCACTTTCCAAGCAATTGCTCGGCACCATCTTTCGTCCCGATGTAGAAGCAATCATCAAGACGAAGCTTCGTGAGAAAGGCTTGCCGGGCACCCGTCTTGTCTTTATGCCGGCAGCACTTGATGACAAGCCGAAAGCCGCAAGGAAGCCGCGCACCGGCTCCGCGCAAGCTCGCGCGCTGGAGCATCCCACGGTACAGGCTGCGCAGAAGCTCTTCAACGCCGAGATCACAAACGTCTTCGACCTCCGAAAGGATTAGGTACAAGCAATGGACATGAGCAAGCTGCAGGAGATGATGGGCCAGGCTCAGCACATGCAGGCACAAATGGAACAACGGCTGGCTGCCACGACGGCGGAGGCAAGCTCCGGCGGAGGCCTGGTGACCGCACGCGTAAACGGGCGCAAGGAACTGCTGCGCCTCAAGATCGATCCCACCGCGATGTCCGCCAGTGGCGGCGACATCGAGATGCTGGAAGACCTGATCACCGCCGCCATCAACGAGGCGGGACGCAAGGCAGACGCGCAGATGCAGGCCGCCAGCAGCGATATGCTGGGCGGCATGGACATCGGAAAGCTGCTCGGCGAATGATCGAAGCTTCGTGTAAGTTACACCGCGCCCTTCGCGAAACCTCAGCGCCCTTTGCGTTCTCGCCTTTATATGATTCAGAGAAAGCCCGCTGATTCATGGAGCGGTTCGCACAACCCATGGCGCGCCTCATCGAGGAGTTGCGCAAACTTCCCGGTGTGGGCACCAAGAGCGCGCAGCGGCTTGCCTTCCATATTCTGCGCTCCCCTGAGGCCGATGCCGAGGCATTGTCCGCTGCCATCCGTGCGCTCAAGGCACAGTTGCGCCTCTGCTCCATCTGCAACAACGTCACGGACGTAGACCCTTGTATCTACTGCAGCGGTCCCACGCGCACCCACGCCACCGTCTGCGTTGTGGAAGAGCCTACCAGCATTGCCTCCATCGAGAAGACGCGTGGCTACAGCGGCATATACCATGTGCTGCATGGAACGTTATCGCCGCTGAATGGCGTGGGGCCAGCCCAACTCCGCACCGCCAATCTCTTCAGCCGGCTTGCAGAAATTGATGAGATCATCCTTGCACTGAGCCCCACGGTGGAGGGCGAAGCCACCGCGCACTGGCTGGCAGGTGAACTGCACAAAGCAGCTGCCGATCACCCGCTACGCATTACACGCATCGCCACCGGAGTCCCCGCCGGCAGCGACATCGAGTACGCTGACGAAGTTACCATGAGCCGCGCCATGGAAGGCCGAAGAGAGATGTAGACGGAATGTTGCCCAAAGCTTAGCTTGGTAGCAGTGGAGGCGCGGGGTGAGAACGATCGAACTTGACGATGAGCTTGTGGCTGAAACCGTACGGGCTACCGGGGCCAAATCAGAACGTGAAGCGATTGAGGCAGCGTTGCGCCTGCAGTTGAGTCTGGAAAACCAAAAGCGGGGGTTACGAGAACTGTGGGGTAGTTTTGATTGGCAAGGGGATTTGGAAGACTCACGTCTAAGCCATGGCGCTGTCGGCGTCCTGAGATTCTCGGGCGAAGACGCTCCCATACTCGCCGTTCGGGACGTGTTGTCGAAGAAAAGTGCTAAACCGGAAGAAACAACTCGGAACTGACGGAGAGCGCCGGTTCCGTGCAGAATGATGATTATTGTTGATAGCAGTGTCTGGATTGATTTCGTTCGTGGCACTCAGAATGCGCACACGTCATGGCTGCGTGAGCACGAAGGCACTGTGAAGATTGGACTTACTGATCTGATCCTCTGTGAACTCCTACAAGGAACTACAAACCAAGTGGAGTTCAGCAGAACACTCGAACGCCTCTTGCTTTTTCCGGTTCTGCCTTGCGCAGGGACGGCTTTGGCAATTGCAGCAGCTCGTCACTACACACTTCTCCGTGAGCACGGGATTACCATCCGCAAGACAATTGACTGCTTAATCGCGACCTTCTGCTTGGTACATGGACACACGTTGTTACACCGCGACCGGGACTTTGATTACTTCGAACGCGAATTTGGCCTAATAGTAGTAAACATCTAAGTGCCAAGTGAAGGCGTACTGGATTGTGGTTGAGCCAGGACGGACAATGGCTTAAGCGGCTTCGGTATCCTGTTCGTCGTGCAGGTTTCCGTCATCAATGGCTGCCACAGCTTTTCCCACACTAGTTTTGCTGCGGGCCAAGCGCCTGGATTCAGGATCGGTCTGCTCCTCCACCGTATTGCTTTCACCGGCATCCGTCGTCTGCAAACGGATCGATCCGGTGGCATCATGCTCAGGGTGATGACGCGTCGTCACAACTTTTTTGCGCGCCTTCACCGCCTGCAGCTCGACCTTGTCGAGCGCATCCTTCAGGGCTATGTCAATCTCCTTCGCCGACGTATGCGATGAGAAGTCACCCATGGTGTTGCGCACTGTAACCTCTGCTTCGCAGTGGTTTTTCTCGCAACTGAGGACGACTTTGGCCATGCTCTTGGGGCCAACGATCTTCTCAATGCGCGACAATCCTTCCTCGGCCTGCTGCCGGAGTTTCTGCGTGACCTGTGTTCCTCTGCCGGTGATCTCCAGATCCATGTGATGTGCCTCCTTCTGATGAACGGTTTGGATGCCGCACGCGGCAGATGCGAGGCCTGAGCGCTTAGTCGCGGCGGCGGCGCTGGTGCGTGCTTGGGATGTTCATGTCCTCGCGGTACTTCGCCACCGTCCGGCGCGTCACTTGGATGCCCTGCCGCTGCAACTCCGCAGCGAGTGCATCGTCGGTCAGCGGCTTACGCGGGTTCTCATCCTCGATCAGCTTGCGCACCTTCTTCTTCAGCAGCATCAGCGGCAGGTCGCCACCCTCGGGGCCGTTGACACCCTCGGTGAAGAAGAAGCGCAGCTCGTAGACACCCTGCGGCGTGTGGACGTACTTATTGGCAACCGCGCGGCTCACGGTGGAGGGATGTACGCCGATCTCCTCCGCCACTTCCTTGATCATCATGGGCCGCAGCGCATCCACGCCACGCTCCAGGAAGTCGCCCTGGCGGCGCAGGATGCACTCGCACGTGCGTACGATGGTGTTCTTGCGTTGCTCAATATTACGCAGCAGCTGGATCGCGGAGCGGTAGCGCTCCTTGACGTACTCCTTCACCTCGCGCTCGGTCTCTTTCTGGCGCAACATGCGGCGGTAGCCCGCGTTCAGACGCAACGATGGCATGTCCTCCTCGTTCATCAGAACCATCCATTCTTCGCCGCGCTTGGCAAAGGCCACATCAGGCTCGATCAGTCGCGTTTCCAGGTGGTTGTAGCGCAAACCGGGCCGCGGGTCCAGAACGCGGATGTTCTCAATCGCCGCGCTAACCTGGTCCGCCGAGGCGGAGAGTACGCGCGAAAGCTCGCGCAGATCGCGCTTCTGCAGCAGCGGAAGGTGTTCCCGCACGATCACGCCTGCAAGCCGCAGATTTGCTTGCCGGGCCTCGAACTCATCGCGTAGCGGTGCACTCTCCTCTTCCCCGGAGGGAAGCCGCTTTAAGGCGGTCTCAGTCTCGTGCGCGGCCGTGCCCAATTGCAGCAGCAGACACTCCTGCAGGTTGCGCGCGCCCACGCCGATGGGATCAAGCGTCTGCACAACTGCTCTCGCTTCGGCAACCAGCTTCAGCGTGATCTGTTCGTTCGCATGTTGAGCGGCAAGCTCCTCATCGGCGATCAGCAGGTACCCGCTCTCCTCAAGGTTGCCGACGATGATCTCGGCCGCTGCCCGCACCAGCGGTTTCAACGCCATGGACCCAAGCTGCCACAGCAGATGATCGCTTAGCGTACTCGGCTTGGAGAGAAAGTTCTCGAACGACGGTGCGTCAGGATCTTCGAAACTCGGTCCTGCCACGCGGAAACCGGGATCAAGGTAATCCTGGAAGTAGCTGCCAAAATCGATCTCCTCGAAAGGGTCCTTTTCGGTGCGATCGGCTTCGGCGGCTTTTTGCTCCGCCGTCTGTTCACGGTCGCCTTCGCGCCCGTCAAGTTCCTCCAGGCTGGCGGAGTTTTCCTCAATCTCCTCCAGCACCGGATTCTCCACCACCTCGGCGTTGATCATCTCCTTCAGCTCAAGCTTGTTGAGCGCAAGAACGCTCACCATCTGCACCAGGCCCGGTGTCAGCACCTGCCGTTGTGCGACGCGTAGATTCAGCTTAGGCTGCAACAACAACGCGAAACATCCTCTCCAACTTGGTCAGACGCGCCTTGCACACAAGGTGCTGGCTGCGACCGCCTGAACGTTCGCAGTCTATCCCGCAGAGATGTGCCATGTATCGGGCGCTTTCTTCCCGGGATCGCGCAACTGTTTCAATCGAGGATTCAGCCGGGGTCAGAGCCGAAAGCTCTCACCCAGATAGATGCGCTTGACCTCAGGGTCGCGGCCCAGTTCGCCGGGAGAGCCGTGGCGAAAAATGCGGCCCTCCGCGATGATGTACGCCCTGTCGGTCACACTCAGAGTTTCCCGCACATTGTGGTCAGTAATCAGGACGCCAATGCCGCTTCGCTTCAAGCTGAAGATGATCTCCTGCAGGTCCAGAACTGCAATTGGATCGATGCCGCTGAACGGCTCGTCCAGAAGGATGAACGAGGGCTGGATGCACAGGCAGCGTGCGATCTCAACGCGGCGGCGCTCGCCCCCGGAAAGGGCATATCCCTGCGTATTACGCACATGGCCCAGGTTGAGCTGCTCGATCAGCGAAGCGGTGCGCGTGCGCCGCGACTCCCAATTCAGCGGCTGCGTCTCCAGGATGGCGAGGATGTTCTCCTCGACGGTGAGCTTGCGGAAGACGGACGGCTCCTGCGGCAGGTAGCTGATGCCGTAGTTCCGGGCGCGCAGATACATGGGCACCCGCGTCACATCCTCGCCCCCGACAAGCACCCGGCCGGCATCTGGCCGCACCAGCCCGACGATCATGTAGAAGCTGGTCGTCTTGCCGGCACCGTTCGGCCCCAGGAGGCCGACAACTTCGCCCTGTGCGATGGACAGGCTCACGCCACGAACGACCTCGCGGCCGTCGTAGCTCTTCGCAAGTGCATCTGCGGCAAGCACCTTGCGGTCCGGCCGGGAAACCTCCGCTGGCAACACATCACCCGGCGGGGTAGTGGGAGGCAGCTCAGGCCGGGTGGTTTCAAGTTGGGACACAGATGATGTCTGCATCAGCGGCCGCGCGCGGTACGCCCCGCCTCCGTCTCGGTGCGCACAGGCTTGTCTTTCTCACCGGCTATCTCCACACTCTCATCTGCACCGTGAAACACCAGCGATGTGCCGGTGACGTTGCCACGCAGGCTATCTACGATGCGCGGTGGAGCGGCGGGCGTGCCGGTCAGTTGATAGCGGTCATCGGCAGCCGTGTAGAGCAGCCGCTCGCCTGTGCCTGTGCGCCCCGGCTGCTGCAGATGCACATGACCCGTCGCCGTGAGCGACTCGATGCTTCCCTGGTTGAAGTTCAACGTTGCATTCCTGTCCTTTGTTTCATTCGACTTGGCATCGTCGCGCAACGTTGCGACTAATTTGTCGCCGGTCACCACGGTCGTGCCGCTGGCCATGCGGACTGAACCGGTCACGTCGATGTGACCGGGCACATTTGCGGCCGCCGAGATCATCCGCACGGCCGTGCCGGTAATCTCCGTGGGACCGGAGATGGTGCCGTCTTTCCGTGGCTTGGAGCTCGTGCCGCGCGGTGCACCGGCGAGCGTCAGGCGCGCGGACCGCATCCCTGCCGGAGAGGCTGACGAACCCGCGTGTGCATCCAGTGTCCCGGATGCGCGGTCAAGGTCGATCACCGCCGCCTGCAACTGCCCAGTGCTGGACCACATGCGAGCTGGACGGTCGCCCCCATAAAAATGGGCAGTGCTGCCGGAACCGGCGATCTCCGCCCGGTCAGCCAGCACGTGCACAGGATCAGGCTTGTTGCCCTTGTCCGTATCCTGCACGAACGTACCTTTCACATTCCCCTGCGCGTCAGTGCCGCCACTTCCCTCCGTCAACGAGATGCGCTCAGCTGCGAGCTGCACGCCAGGGGCAGTCACCACGGAAGTCCCGGTAAGGAGAAGGCGCTGCGTCGCACTGTCGAATTGCGCGCGATCTGCCGTGGCATGGCTGTCCTCTGCCTGCGGTTTCCCGGCTGCTTGCGGCGATGCTGCCGTAGCCGCGGGCGTGTGCTGGGTAAGAGCAACATGCCCCGTCTGCACGGCGCTTTGCAGCATGCCTGTATTACCGCCGTTCGCGCGCTTGTCCCCAGGTGCATACAGGACAGCGTGCAGGGTATCACCCGTGCTGACGCGCCGATTTCCCCCGGTGTCGCTTTCTTCCACGCGCGTCTCCCCTGCTCCATCCACCGTGGAGATGTACCGCTGTCCGCCGGCAAGAGCGGTGTCCGCATGCAACGTTGCCGCGCGCACGACCATAGTGCGAGTGACAGATGCCAATGCAGCGCTTGCTGGGCGCATCGGCGTTGTGTGTGACGCAGTTCCGACACTGCGGAAGACAGCATTTCCTGACGCGACGGCGTCACGCAGCACCGTCCGCGTGCCCTCCTGGGCCAATTGCGCGTTTACCGTCTCCGCAGTCAATGTGCTGGCCGCAGCCGCTCCAGTCCGTTGCCCATGCAACTCGACCGCGTGTTGCAAAAGGATGTGGCTGGGCCGGCCCGCGGCGTCGAACTGGAGGGCGGCATCGCCCGCAGTCCCGCTGCCGTTCGCCTCCCGCAGCTGAACCCCGCCGTGCATGGCTGCTGCCTGCAGCTTGCAAGCGGCACTCATTTGCGCGCGCAGGTGCGGAGCCTCGGCGTGAACGCCGCTCTCGCTCTCCACGGCAGCGTGGCCGTCAGCATTCACCGCGTCCACGCTGCCGTCCTTGCGCAGCGCCAGTACCACCGTGTCACCGGCCGCGCGGTCTTTATCCGCCACCACATGCGCGTTGTGCAGAGTGGCAAGCTGCGCGTTGCGGTCCATCTCCGCCGCGCCCGCATCCACGTGAATGGTGCGCCCATCCTGCCTGCCATCCAGCCGGACGTTACTTCGCAGGCGCAGCACACCGGTATCGCTTTCATAATCCGCGCCAGTGGCGTCGCCGTGCATGTCTCCGTAGAGAAGATAAATCGGCTCGTCTGTAGCCGCGACGCCGAGCTTCTGCAAATAGACAAGGCCGCTGGTGGTAATCTGTGCGCGTTTGGCATCGGGCCGGGGCTGCGCACCCGCTGGCGTTGGTAAGCCAAGGTCCAGGTGCGTTTCGCCCGCCGCCTTGATCACACCGTTAGGCTGGTCGTACTCAAACTCCGCGCCACGAATGCTGTCCGTCCGGTTCGATCCCGGCGGTCCGTAGAGCGTGATGACCACGTCGTGCAGGGTCGTCTTGCCGTTCTCGCGCTGGATGGCCTTTGCGGCATGGATGGTGAAGACAGTCCGGCCCTTTACCGTTTGCGAATAGGTGAAGCCGTTCGTCTCCGACTTGATGTCAATACCGAGCCGGTGCGGAAGGTCAGCGAGCAGCCGCCGTGCGCGGTACCGGGCATATCCCAGGACTCCCGCCAACACCGCCACAAGCAGGAGAAAACCGGCCAGCAACCACCGGCGCAGACGCACAAGGTGAAGTCCGCGTGCCCTGCCCTGTCTGCCCGTCGCCATGCCTCCAGCTATCTTCTCACCCCTGCATCGTTGGACGTTGGGGTCATCCACCAGGTGCGTGGCGCATCCAATCCCCATATGGCCGATCAGCTTTACCTCAGCCTTTGGTTCCCCAACTTCCGCCTGATCGCGTTGCCGGACAAGCTGACGCGCGTGCTCCAGCAGTTTGCGCGAGTCAGCGGCAGCAGCCGCATCGGCATCGCGTCCGCCATCCCGCTGGGATGGACGGAGTCGCCCGTCTTCCAGCGCATCTTTGTCAACGACGACCGGTCAGAGCAGACAGACGATTCGCTTGCCGTGAACGCCGTGGCCGAGGCTACGGAGCAGCTGCACGACGACATGGCCTACGAGTTCGAGGCCACGTGGCAGCTGTGGCATCCCGAAGTAGCAGGCGACGGCTTCGACGCCACGTGGCGGCTGGCCCCCTCAACGGTGAAGGTCACGGGATTCGGTCCGGAGTTCGACGACGGCAGCTACGAGCAGAATGGCCACATCCGCATCGACTTCGGCCTGGACACACCCTGGGTGCAGGACGAAAACGACCTGGACGAAGACGGCCGGAAGCGCCTGCAGCAGAACGTGGAAAAGCTGCTCGCCTTTACGTTAAGCGTCGAGAAGCACTGTGGCATCTCGTCACGCCTGCTCTGGACCGAAAGCGGCGAACCACTGGCGGAGAAGCTTATTGCCCGTTTGCAGCGGGTTAATTAAGAGCGTTGCTAGTATGTGGTTCGAATCTGAGGCCGGGCAGTTACTAATTTTACAAGGAATCCCCGGCTACTCCTCTAGGAGGGGGTAGTTTTGGACCGGAAGAGGGTTGTCGGCCCCCTTTTTGTATTCCAAGAACCGGTTCATGATAATCCAAGACCTTTTGAGTATTTCATTTATCGGAACAGCACCTGGCTCTGTTCTGTCGCCATGTCTTCCCGCTTGGGAACTGTCAGTGATTACGCTGACGTACTTCTTGCCTAAATTGAGGCGGTTGCGCATAATAGCCCATCCCAAACTACGGTCTACGCCATCAGGAGTCATGACATGGCGGATCGCCTCTATAGCACGTCCACAGTTTATGTCTGCGATTCTAGGTACACTTATGGCAACTATGAGATCGTTAAGCGCCATGAAAATCTGCGAATCCGCAGTCAAGACTAGCAACGTTCGAATCAAATCTTGTTTGTCGCTAACTCGCGATATATCGACCGCCGTGCACAGTTCTCTAAGAAACGCACGCTCAGGAAGAATGGGTCTGATAACGCCATCGGGACTGATGAACGTATCTGTGAAGCAGGTAAGTCCCGTTCCAGTGGCAAACGAATACATATCAACAACAGTGCGGACCAGTTCATGTGCTCTGTCAATATAAAACGATGCTAGTTCGTCCTTATATTCGCTTAATTCACCTTCGACGTCGAAGGTCGAGTCGGCGACGGTGTATCTTATCGATAGATCAAGAGACGCCTCCCGCATCTCAAACTGTGGCAGGTTTTGAACAAAGATCACGTAGGACTGCGGCATGATTCTGCCTTTAACATGAATAGTTGGCAAGAGTTGTTTACCCCGCGATCACGATCTCTGAGAAATCTGCGATGTTGCTGAAGTCGTTCAGCACGCGTTGAAGCAGGCCGAGACGGGCCTGGCGCACGGTCTGGTCAGGGACCATCACCATGACCTTGTCGAAGAATGCGTCCACGTGGGGCCGGAGTTCCGCGATAGCGGCCAGTGCGGCAGGGTAGTGGCCCTCATTGCGTAGAGCTTCCACGGCAATGGCACGGCGGGCGCTCTCTTCGGCCAGCGTGCGCTCATTGGGATCGGTCAGTAATTCCAGGTCCGACCCGGCGGTAAACACTTCGCCCTTTGCCCGGGCCTGCTCGACGATATTCTTCATGCGCTTGAATGCGGCTGCGATGGCGGCGAAGTCTGCGCTATCACGCGCGGCAGAGACCGCATCCACGCGCGCCATGGCGTCGCGCACGTCATCCGGGTTGGTGGCCATGACGGCCTTGACCACATCGTAGGCGCCGCCGCGCACCTCGCGGAGATACCACTCCAGCCGCTCGCTCAGAAACGTTTGCACGCTGCTGCTTAACGCATTGTCGCCGTTTGCCCCCGCCGTGGCGATCTCGCTCAAATCGAGTGGCAGCGTGCTCTCCGCCAGCATCTTCACGATGCCGTTCGCGGCGCGGCGAAGAGCGAACGGGTCCTTTGAGCCGGTGGGTTGCAGGCCTAGACCGAACATGCCGCTGATAGTGTCGATCTTGTCCGCGATAGACAACAGCAGGCCTTCCATGGTGGGCGGGATCGCATCGTCCATGCCAACCGGCTGATAGTGCGCATAGATCGCCTGTGCGATCGTCTCACCGTGGCCCTGCGCACGTGCATATAGGCCGCCCACGATGCCTTGCAACTCGGTGAACTCCTTCACCAGCTCCGTCGTCAAGTCGGCTTTGCAAAGCTGCGCGGCGCTGTCTAGGGCTGCGAGATCGATGGCACCGGCGGAGGCATTGGAGCGTTCGTGCACCAGCGTGCCGAGTTCAGCGGCGACGGCGCGCACGCGCTCTGTCTTGGAAGCGTAGCTGCCGAGATCTTTCTGGAAGGTCACTTTCTCCAGCAGCGCAACGCGCTCAGTTAGCGGTATGCGTTGATCGAACTCATAGAAGAAGCGCGCATCGTTGAACCGCGCACGCAGCACCCGCTCATTGCCGTGGCGGATAATCGCTTCGGCTGCCGCGTCTGGCTCTGTGTTGAGCACTGCAAGGAAGTGCGGTGCCAGGGTGTGCGCGGAATCCTCGACTGCAAAATAGTTCTGATGATCGCGCATCACCGTCACCAGCACCTCTTCCGGCAATGCAAGAAACTCCGGTTCAAAATGGCCAAGGATGACAGACGGCCACTCGGTCATGTGCGTGACCTTGTCCACCAGCGGGTGATCCTCGCGCCAGCGCGCATCCGGAACCATGCGGGTGACAGCATCCAGCGCCTTGCGGATTTTGTGGCGGCGGTCCTCGACCCTCGCGATGACCTTTGCCTCATACAACCGCTCCGCGTAGTCATGCGCGTGCGCAATCTCTACGGGAGCACTGCCATGCAGTACGCGATGCCCGCACGTCATCCGGCCAGCGGTGCGCCCTGCCCACTCCATGGGGACAACAGCTTCATCGAGCAGAGCCAACAGCCATTGCACCGGACGCACAAACCGCTCCGGCTTGCCGGGCCTCCAGTACATATTCTTGGCCCAATAGATGGCGGCGATCTCCTTCGGCAACTCCGCCGCGATGACCTCGGCGAAGCTGCGGCCCGCACGCTTCGCGGTAGCTGCCAGGTACTCGCCTTTGGCATTGGTGACGGTACGCAGCGCATCCACCGCGACGCCAGCCTTCTTCGCGAACGCTTCTGCGGCGGCGGTTGGCTTGCCGTCCCTGTAGGCCGCCTTTACCGGAGGCCCAAGCAGTTCCTCTTCCGTATCCGCCTGCTGTGTGCGGACGCCATGCACCAGCACAGCCAGGCGGCGCGGCGTGGAGAAACTTTCAACGGCGTGGCCCGCATCCAGAAGATGCTCGCGCGTCAGCAACTCAACAGTGCGGCGCGACAACTCCGCTTCGGCACTGCCCAACATCCGTGCGGGAACCTCTTCCAACCCAATCTCTAAAAGGAAATCTGCCATCACGCGTTGGCCTTAATGTTCAACGCGGCCACGCGGTCGCCCTGCTCCGCATACGCCTTCGCGACGCCCACGATGAGCGTGCGGATGCGCGCCATCACGCCGACGCGTTCCGTCACGGAGATGGCGCCACGCGCGTCCAGCAGGTTGAACAGGTGCGAGCACTTCAGCGCCAGCTCGTACGCGCCCAGCACGGGAAAGCGCTTCAGCGTTAATGCATCTTCCGGGAGTGTCTTTGCAGCGTTGAGCAGAGCCAGGCATTCGGCCTCATACGCGTGGAGGTGCTCCCACAGGCGGCTCACGCCGGCATAGTCGAAGCTGTAGGCCGAAAACTGCTGCTCTTCCTGCAAGCGTATGTCGCCGTAGGTGGTGACGCGTCCGGTGTCCGGCTCGCGCGCCCACACAATGTCGTAAATCGAATCGGCGTCCTGCAGAAACTGCGTCAACCGCTCCAGCCCATAGGTAATCTCACCGGAGATAGGATCAAGGTCCAGACCGCCGCACTGCTGAAAGTAGGTGAACTGCGTGATCTCCTGGCCATCCATCATCACCTGCCAGCCCACGCCCCACGCCCCGCCCACGGGCCACTCCCAATTGTCTTCTTCAAACTTGATGTCATGTTCGGCCAGGTTGATGCCGATAGCCTCCAGGCTTTGCAGGTACAGGTCCTGAATGTTTGCCGGAGGCGGTTTCAGGATCACCTGAAGCTGCGTGTGCTTGTACAGCCGGTTGGGGTTTTCACCATAGCGTCCATCCGCCGGACGGCGTGAGGGCTGTGCATATGCGATACGCACTGGCTTTGGACCAAGCACGCGGAGGAAGGTGTCCGGCGACATGGTGCCCGCGCCGACTTCAATGTCATAGGGCTGCTGCAGCACACATCCACGTTCCGCCCAGAAGCGTTGCAGGGCGAACAGCGTCTCCTGAAAGGTCATTGGGGAAGAAGCTTCGGGAGTCGCAGGACGGTACGGCTCGGCGGCTTCTGCAACAGCAGACATGGATGTTCACGTGCTCCTTGGCGGTGACGTCAGTTTACAGGAGCAGGCCGCAGCTTCAGGCGCGCTTAGATGTGAACGGTCCAGCCCAATTGTGACAGCTGCTCTTCGATCTCCAGCAGCGCCGCTTCCAGGGCGGAGCGCCGGTGCGGACTGGAGGTGCGTTCCGACAGAATGCGTTCCCGCTGCAGCTGCAACCCTTGCAGCTTGCGTTGGCGGTCGCGTTCAGTGACGCGCCGCTCTTCCGCAGTGGTGGTTGGTTCCAGCCGGATTGCCTCGGGCGGGTCCACGTCTTCTTTCTCCCAGCCACGTGCCATGACATCATTCTACGCGCGCCGTGCGGGTCGCGCTGCACTCACGTAGAATCGACTTACGGATCATCCGTTCCAATAGGAACATCACAGAAGCGCCTCTGTTTTGGCCGGGCCAGCCCCGGCAGCGGACTGAACATGCGTCAATGTGAAATGTTCCGCCGTCAAACCTTCCATCGCGCACACGGAGATTGAGCCGCCATGTGGATCGTTCGCCTCGCACTTCGACGCCCCTACACCTTTGTCGTCATGGCGGTGCTGATCCTTGTGCTTGGCATTGTGTCCATCGAAACAATGTCTACCGACATCTTTCCGTCTATTGACATTCCAGTCGTCTCTGTCGTGTGGAGCTATAGCGGCACCAGCCCCGACGAGATGGAAAAGCGCTTCACCACCATCAGTGAACGCGCCATGACCACCACGGTCAACGACATCGAGCACATCGAATCGCAGTCGGTAAACGGCGTCTCCGTCATCAAGATTTTCTTCCAACCTGGCGTAAAGATCGAAGCCGCGGTGGCACAGGTCACGGCAGTCAACCAGACGGTCCTGCGCATCATGCCTACGGGCACCACACCGCCGTTTGTGCTGCAGTTTTCCGCGTCCAACGTGCCCATTCTGCAGGCGGTCATGTCGTCGGACAAGCTCTCGGAGTCCGACCTGTTTGATCTGGGAGCGCAGTTCGTTCGCACCCAACTGGCCACGGTGCAGGGTGCGCAGGTGCCCCAGCCATACGGCGGCAGAGCACGGCAGATTGCCGTGGATATCGATCCCATGGCGCTCTACGCAAAGGGCCTGTCGCCAACAGATGTGGTCAACGCGCTGAATGCGCAGAACCTGATCCTGCCTGCCGGCGACGCCCGCATCGCTGACCGCGACTACATCGTGCGCACCAACGCCTCCCCGCAGGTGGTCACGCTGCTGAATGACGTTCCCATCAAGCAGGTGAACGGCGCCACCATCTACATGCGGGACGTGGCGCAGGTGCACGAAGGCAGCGCTCCGCAGCAATCGATCGTGCGCATCAATGGCAAGCGCGCCGTCCTGATCACCATTCTGAAGGCCTCCTCGGCATCGACGCTGGACATCGTGAAACGCGTTAAAGCCGTGCTGCCGCGCATCATCGCCAATCTGCCTCCACCCGTGCCGGACATCAAGATCCTCTTTGATCAATCCGTCTTCGTAAAAGCGGCTCTGGAAGGCGTGGTGAAGGAGGCAGTCATCGCGGCCGGTCTCACCGCCATCATGATCCTCCTCTTCCTTGGCTCGTGGCGATCGACGGTCATTATCGCCGTCTCCATTCCCCTCTCCATCCTTGTGTCGATCATCGTGATGAAGGCGCTTGGCCAGACGCTGAACACCATGACGCTTGGCGGTTTAGGCCTGGCGGTCGGCATCCTGGTGGACGATGCCACCGTCGAGATTGAAAATATCCACCGCAATCTGGGCCTGGGCAAGGAGATCGAACCCGCGATCCTGGATGGTGCCGCGCAGATCGCCGTTCCGGCTTTTGTCTCCACGCTGGCGATCTGCATTGTGTTCGTCCCCGTCGTCTTCCTGTCAGGGGCGGCAAAGAGTCTTTTCACACCGCTCGGCATGGCGGTCGTCTTCGCCATGATGGCGTCCTACTTCCTCTCGCGAACCCTGGTACCGACGATGGTCAAGTTCCTCCTGGCGCGGGAGGTGGATGTGTATGCTCTGGCAGAGGCGGAGCATAGTGATCATGCCCTATCTTCGGCAGAGCTGGCCGAGATCGAACGCAAGCGCCGCGGCCTGGGCCTGATCTGGCGCACACACTTCGCGTTCAACCGCGTCTTTGAGAAGCTGCGCGCCCGGTATCAGCGAATGCTTGACTGGGCGCTTTCGCATGCGGCGTTCACGCTGACCTGCTTCGGCATCTTCATTCTTATCTCGTTCTGCACCATTCCCTGGATCGGACGCGACTTCTTCCCGGATGTTGACGCGGGCAGTTTCCGCCTGCACGTGCGTACGCCGCCAGGCACGCGCCTTGAAACAACGGAGCAGATCTTTGGGCAAGTGGAGCAGGTGATCCGGGAGGTGATCCCGCCAAACCAGATCAACAGCATCCTGGACAACATGGGTCTGCCAAACGGTACCTTCAACCTGGCGTTTGGAGACGGTTCACTCTCAGATGTGCAGGATGGCGAAATCCTGGTGTCGCTGACGGAACACCACAAGCCGACCGCGATGTACCGTGCCAAGCTGCGCGAGGTGCTGCGGGACAAGTTTCCGGAAGACACTTTCTACTTCCAGGCCTCGGATATCGTCAATCAGATCCTCAACTTTGGCCTGCCAGCTCCTATTGATATTCAGATCAGCGGACGTCTGGCCGCGCAGAACTACGCGACCGCAGAGCAGATTCGGGCGGCTGTGGCCAAAGTGCCAGGAGCCGTTGACGTGCATGTGCATCAGGTGCTGTACGCGCCGGAACTCCGCGTGAACGTGGACCGCACCCGGGCGCAGCAGGTCAACCTGACGGAATCCAGCGTGGCAAACAGCATGTTGTTTGCTCTTTCAGGTTCTGGAACAGCAACGCCGAATTTCTGGCTGAATCCGCAGAATGGCGTCAACTACTCCGTCGTGGTGATGGTGCCGCCTGCGCAGATTAACTCCGTTGCGGCCCTCAACAACCTGCCCATCAATAGCGGCACCACCGGTGTTTCCACCAACACCGGCCCCGGCATGAACAACGGTACCGGTGGCACGCCCGACGCGCCGGGTGCGCAGCTGCTTTCCAATGTGGCACAGATTCAACATGCCTCCAGCCCCGGCATCACCAATCATTACAACGTGCAGCCGGTGTACGACGTGTTTGCCAGTGTGCAGGGACGCGATCTGGGCGGCGTCTACAGCGACATCGAACGCATCCTGAAGGGCTTTGACAACAAGTTGTCGAAAGGTGCGACGTTGACCGTTCGCGGCCAGGTCAAGAGCATGGAAGACAGCTTCACCGGCCTTGGCCTGGGCATGATCTTTGCCGTTCTGCTTGTGTATTTGCTGATGGTGGTCAATTTCCAGAGCTGGCTTGATCCATTCATCATCCTGATGGCACTGCCTGGCGCGGCGTGCGGCATTCTGTGGATCCTGTTCCTGACCGGCACGACGTTTTCGGTTCCATCGCTGATGGGAGCCATCATGACCGTTGGTGTAGCGACGGCAAACTCCATCCTGATGGTTACGTTTGCGAACGATCAGCGCTCGCTCGGATTGAACAGCGTGCAGGCAGCGGCGGCGGCAGGGTTCACGCGTCTGCGGCCTGTGCTGATGACCGCACTCGCCATGATCCTTGGCATGTTACCCATGTCGCTCGGCCTGGGCGAAGGCGGAGAGCAGAATGCTCCGCTTGGCCGTGCCGTCATCGGCGGGCTTCTTGTGGCGACTGTTACCACGCTCCTCATCGTGCCGCTCTTCTACTCGCTGCTGCGCAAAGCTCCACCCTCGAGCATGCAGGCCGAAGCCGTTACGGAGCAGGAGGAGTTCTACGAACATGCTTGAGACTTTAACCACGATGGCGGAACATCTCGTTACACTTCGCCAGGGGGAGCCACGCACGCATGGCTGAGAACTTCTCTGATCCACCGGCACTGGCCGGGGAGCACGACATCCGCACCACTTCCGGGACGCAGCGCACGACCGGTCGCGGCGCGTACATCGCCGCAGGCGCTGGATTCCTTCTGCTTGTCGTGTTGGGCATTGCATTTCTGATTCCAAAGCTGCATCATCGTGAATCTCTGGTGGATGAAGCACGCGTCGAGGCCGGCCCGCCGCCGGTGGTTGTCACACGGGTCGCGCTGGGGCAGGCATCGTCCAAGCTGGAGTTGCCCGGCACGGTTCAGGCTTTCGAGCAGACACCCATTTACGCGCGTACCTCAGGCTACGTTTCGCACCGCTATGTCGACATCGGCGACCATGTCCGCGCCGGTCAGGTGCTCGCGACCATTGAAGACCCTCAGACCCAACAGGCGCTGCGGCAGGCACAGGCGACCCTTTTGCAGTTGAAGGCGCAACTGGTACAGGCCCAGGCCAACGCCAGGCTGTCCACGCTGAATAACACGCGCAACCAGCAACTGCAGCAGGAAGGCGTCATCTCGCAAGCAGCCGCTGACCAGTTCACGGCTCAGGCAGGCGTAAACGATGCCACGGTGAATGCGGCGCAAGCCAACATCGTAGCGGGTGAAGCAAACGTCCGCTCCTTGCAGGAGCAGGCGAGTTTCTCGCGAGTGACGGCGCCGTTCACCGGCGTGGTCCTCTCCCGCAGCATCGATACTGGATCGTTGATCTCCGCCGGTTCGCAGAACTCCGTGACACAGCTGTTCACCATCGGCCAGGCAGATACGGTGCGCGTCTTTACCAACGTGCCCCAGGCCAATGAGCGTGACGTGATTGGCGCAAGTAATGCGCAGGTTACGTTTCGTGAATTACCGGGACAGATCTTCAGCGGGAAAGTTACGCGCACGTCCCAGGCCATCGATCCAAGCTCCCGGACGCTTCTCGCTGAAGTCGATTTGCCCAACGCCAACGGCAGAATCTTGCCGGGAATGTTTGCCACTGTCACGTTTGCCACCCACAACGCTGCGCCGCCGGTGTTGATCCCCGCGAATGCGCTGATTGTGCGTGCAGCGGGGCCGCAAACCTTTGTGATGGATGCAAATCATGTCGTGCATCTGCGCAACCTGATCCTGGGGCGGGATTTTGGATCGAGCACGGAAGTTCTGGGTGGTTTGAAGGCGGGCGACGAAGTTGTTTTGTCACCCTCTGACGCGGTCACGGATGGCACAAAGGTGGACCCGGAACAACAATGACTTACGCCGTCTGACCCGCTGGCAGCCGCGCGGCGGACATGACCGGGACCGGTCCACGTGGCACGCCGTCACACGGGAAAAACATGGAGAACAGCGTTCCCGAGAGGTCTCCGCGGTACTTGGGAACGCGGCTGCGCACCCGCACGGTGGCTCCGTGTTTGGCGAGAATTTCCGAACTCACCCACAGTCCCAGACCCGTGCCGGTGGCCTCCTTTGTGGTGAAGAACGGCTCAAAGATGCGGCGGCGCACAGTTTCAGGCATGCCGGTTCCGGTGTCCGCGACGATGACATTGACGCCTCGCTCGCCCCCTCTATGTGTCCGGCTGGCGCGAAGAAAGAGGCAGCCTCCGGCTGGCATGGCATCGATAGCATTTCCAATCAGGTTTGCTAACACCTGACGCAGTTCTCCAGCGTATCCGAACAGGATTGCATCCTCTTTAAGGCGGAGTTGAACTTCAATCCGGGGGCACTGCAAGCGTGCCGCGTTAAGTACCAGCAGCGAGCGCATCACATCGGGCACGCAGACATCCAACGGCAACGTGGACTGCCTGTAGAACCGCAACGTCTGTTGCGTAACCTCCGCCACGCGCGACAGCTCCTGCTGCGCCAGCGCGGCGTATTCAAGCGCTTCCCCATCCAGCGACGCGTGATGCCGCAGAAGATAGAGCAGATTCGTGACACTTTCCAGAGGGTTATTGATTTCGTGCGCAATCGATGCCGCAAGCCGGCCCGTCGCAGCCAGTTTCTCGCTGCGGCGCATCGCCTCTTCAGCGCGCTTGCGTTCCGTGATGTCGGTCACAATCACACCAGTCCAGCGAACCTCCTCTCCTGAGACAAGCACCGGGAAGTAACTCGTCCGGTAGGTGTGCAGCTCGCCGTCGCCGGGAACATGCCCGGTGACCTCCTGCTCGGGGATGGGCCGACCTGTCTCGAAGACCCTTTCCAGCAAGCCTTCCGCAACTTGAGCAAGTTCCAGGGAGCAATTCGCTGGCAACAGGTCGCGATACCGTTTGCCGATGTGGGCCTCGACAGGAAGACCATGAAGTCTCGCCATGTGCTCGTTCAGGCGGACATAACGAAGGTCACGGTCGTAAAACGCGAAGCCGATAGGAGCGCTGCTCAACATGGCGTCCAACAGGCTGAGTGTCTCCTGCGTTCCGCGGCGCTGGGACGCAATCTCACGCACCATGGCGTTCACGCCGGCGGTCAGTTCGCCTGCTTCGTTCATCGCGGGCACTGGCAAAGGAAACGCGGAAAGGTCGTTCGGATTTTGTTGCACCTGATGGGATGCCAGCCGCAACCGGCGCAAGGGCCTCGCCATCGTCGCTGACAATGCCCACACCGTCAGCAAATTGGCGGCAAAGGCAACGCTGCCGTAGATCAGCACATTCCGCGTCTGCTGGAACTCGCGCCGCACGCTGAGGCTTAAAAACGTGCCGAAGACCAATACCTGAACGGCGATGGAGCCAACCAGTAACTGGCCAAGAATGGTTCGTGGAACAAACCGCATCAGTACATGCCTCAGAAGCGCAACACTACGCGGGAACCATATCGTTCAGGTGTACAGACTGCCGTTGGCCGGTGAGTTTGGCGGCGAGGTCGCGCGCGATCAGCGCCCCGTGGAAGCGGCCGTTCTCAATAAAGATTTCATTCGTGCGTTCGCCAGCGACGATCACGCCGGCAAGGTAGATACCCTTCACATTGGACTCGAGCGTGTTTGTGTTCACTACCGGGCAGCGATCGTTTTGCGGGTCCAGAATGATGCCCATCCTCTCCAGGAAGGCGAAGTCGGGGTGGTATCCCGTCAGCGCAAAGACGAAGTCGTTGGGCAGCGTTGTCTCGCCTTCGGGAGTCTGCAGCGTCACCGTGTCTTCGGTGATCTGCTTGACCGTGGAGTTGAAGTAGGCAGCTACTTCGCCGTTCTTGATGCGATTGTTGATGTCCGGCAGAATCCAGTATTTGACGTGGCGGTGCATCTCCGCGCCGCGATGGACCAAGGTGACCTTTGCGCCGTGCCGCCAAAGGTCCAATGCGGCAATGGCGGCGGAGTTCTTGCCCCCAATCACAAGAACGTTCAGGCCGGCGTAGGGGTGCGGCTCGTTGTAATAGTGGTGGACCTTGCTGAGGTCTTCGCCGGGGATGCCGAGGTAATTGGGCAGATCATAGTAGCCGGTGCTGACAATCAGCTTGCGTGCGCGGAACATCTGCACCCGCCCGAAGCGGTCGGTGGTGTGCACGGTAAAGTCGCCATCGCTTTTGCCTACCCGATCCACGGTGTGGTACTGCCTCACATCCAGCTTGTAGTGACCAGCTACTTTGCGGTAGTACTCCAGAGCCTCGCTGCGTGTCGGCTTTTGGTTCGGGCTGCTGAACGGCATGTTGCCGATCTCCAGAAGCTCCGGCGTGGTGAAGAACGTCATGTGCGCGGGGTAGTGGAAGAGCGAGTTGCACAGGCAACCCTTGTCCACCAGGATCACGTGCAGACCTTCGTTTTGCGCGTCAATGGCGCAGGCCAGGCCAGTGGGTCCGGCTCCAATGACCAGCACATCAAAGAGGGTCTCACGCATGATCTTATTGAATCACGGTGGCCGCCGTTTTGTAGCTGAAAAGTAGCATCCGCGTGAGTCCGGCAGCGTCAAATCAGGATGGGCCGGGCTTGCGCGGCACCGCTTGCCACCCTAACCAGTTCAGAAACCGTACGAGGACACACTCACATGGCCGAGAGCGCCACCCTGGAACACGTAAAGCATGCAACGACTGACGAGCCCGTAGAGAATCTGATCCTGAGCCGCTGGAGTCCGCGCTCGTATTCGGATAAGCCCGTCTCCGATGCGGACCTGAAGACGATCTTTACCGCAGCCGAATGGGCCGCATCCAGCTATAACGAGCAGCCGTGGCGCTTCATCGTGGGCCGCAAGGGTGATGAGACCTACGGCAAGCTGCTCGCATCGCTCCTGCCTATGAATCAGGCATGGGCGAAGTCCGCTCCGGTGCTGTACGCCACCTTTGCCAAGAAGACCTTTACCAAAGGCGGGCAGCCGAATGCGTACAGCCTGCATGACACCGGTGCCGCATCTGCCACGGCTTCACTGCAGGCACAGGCACTTGGTCTGCACACCCATGGAATGGCCGGGTTTGACAAAGAGGCGCTCCGTGCATCCTTTGGAGTGCCAAGCGACTTTGATCCTGGCGCGGTGTGGGCGCTCGGCTACCTTGGCGATCCGGAAAACGTCCCGGACAATTTCAAGCTGGCGGAGACCATGCCACGCGAGCGTAAGCCCCTCAACGAGGTCGTCCTGAGCACCTGGGATACACCGTTGGCGCTGTAGCCCGGTGTCATCGCTATACTTTCCACCATGGCGCAGATAGCCAGCGCGGCACAGGTTGAAGGCGTATCGAAGCTCTTTGGCAGCTTTGCCGCGCTCAAGCGTGTCACCTGCGGGTTCCCGGCGGGTGGATTTCATGTTCTGCTGGGGCCAAATGGAGCCGGCAAATCAACGCTGCTGCGCGTCCTTGCGGGGCTGGTGACGCCGTCAAGCGGGACCGTGCATGTGCTTGGGGCTGCCCCCCGTGCAGGGCACCGGCGCATCGCGTATATGAGCCACGCGCCCATGTTGTATGAGGAACTCTCCGCGATGGAGAACCTCCACTACTTTTCCCGGCTGGAGAACCCTGGTGCAACCTGCGACTGCAGCGGATCGCCAGAGATGGCGTTGCGCGCGGTAGGCATTGATCCCCTGCTGCCGCGACCCGTCTCACAACTTTCGCAGGGCATGCGGCAGCGCGTCTCCATGGCGCGCGCTCTGGTGGGAGACCCGGAACTTCTGCTGCTGGACGAACCGTTCAGCAACATGGACTCCCCAGGCGCGCGCGAGCTGGTGGATCTCCTGCTTGATTTTCGTGGCTGGCCTGTTGCCGGATCGCCTGCCAAGCGTACCGTCATCCTGACGACGCACCAGTTCGACCTGGTAAAGGACGCTGCGGAAACTGTAATCCACATGCGCTCCGGCGCGCTTGTCCAAGCCCCCGCGGAGGCGCACGCCGCGTGAAGACGAACGCGGCGCGCCTGCTGGACCGGCTCAACATCCCGTACGAAATGCGCGAGTACACCGTCGATCCGGAAGACCTGACCGCGGCCAACGTTGCACGAAAGATCGGCATGCCTGCGGAGCAGGTTTTCAAGACGCTGCTGTGCCGCCTGCATGAGGGCGAGTACGTCTTCGCCGTTATCCCGGGCGACAGCGAACTCGATCTGAAGAAGCTGGCAGCGGCCGCAGGATCGAAGAAGGCTGAACTTGCGTCCTTGAAAGACGTGGAACCGCTGACTGGCTACATCCGCGGTGGTGTTACCGTGATGGGCGCGAAGAAGGCGTACCGCGCCTTTGCGGACGAGGCTATTGAGATGTTCGACGCTATTAGCGTGTCCGCGGGGATGCGCGGCTTGCAACTGGTGCTGGCACCGGCGGACTACCTCCGCGCCTCAGGGACCGCGATTGCGGACCTGACAAGAGCCGGGACGGCCGCCTCATGATCTATCTGCACACCGTATGGCTCCACCTGAAGAAAGACTTGCGGCTGGAATGGCGCAGCCGCGACGCGATTGCGGGCATGCTTTTTTTTACCCTGCTCATCGCGGTGGTTTTCGCCATGGCGTTTGATCCCACGGGCTTTCCCGCTCTGGCGCGGCAGATGAGTGGCGGCTTGTTGTGGGTGGGCTTGCTGTTTGCCGCTACCACGGCGCTGAACATCAGCTGGGAGCGCGAGCGGCGCAATCAGGTGCTGGACGCGCATCGCATGTCCGCAGCCGCGCCAAGTGCGCTGTTCCTGGGCAAGACGCTCGCGAACCTCATCTTTGTCAGCATGGTGGAGGCGGTCCTCGCACCCGTGTTTATCGTCTTCTACAACCTGCATCCGCTGGGGGATACACGATGGCTGCTGCTGGTGATGCCGCTGGGCACGTGGGCCATCGTGGTGAACGGAACGTTCTTCGCCGCGCTTGGTCTGCGCAGCCGCAACCGCGAGCTGATGCTGCCTGCCATCCTGTTTCCCATCTCCATCCCCGCGCTGCTGGGCGTGGTGCAGGCGACAACGGGCATCATCACGGGGGACTTTGAGCCGCAGTTGTGGATTCGCATGTTGTTCGGGTTCGATGTCATCTTCACCACGGTTTGTCTCTTGCTCTTCGGGACAGTGCTGAACGCGGAGTAAGGAATGTTTCACGTGAAACATTTTAGGAAACACGACAGGCAAAATGCGGCGGTTTTGACGGTGCCAACGTCCGCGCGAAGCTGTGTGACGATGCCAATCCGAAGATCGCGCAAGCCCCTTAACAGCAGGCGGTAGACTGATGAGGACCATGAAACGTATCTTCTGGATGGTGTGCGGCTTCAGCGTTGCCCTGCTTCTCATCGGGTTCTACGAGGGGGTCTTTGTTGCGCCGACGGAAGCGACGATGGGTCCGGTGCAACGCATTTTTTACTGGCATGTGCCCATCAATAGCTCGGCGGAAATCTTCCCCTACGCGAATATGATCGCGTCCATTGCCTTCCTCTACTATCGCCGGGCAAAACCGGAACTGGCGGCAAAGCTGGACGCGCTTGCTGTATCAACCGCAGAGGTGACGGTGCTCTACGTTGGGCTCGGGCTGGCGACAGGCATGTTGTGGGGCCGCCCGGTATGGGGCATCTGGTGGGCGTGGGATGCGCGGCTGACCAGCTTCCTGATGCTGTTTCTGCTGTATGTCAGCTACCTGCTGGTGCGGCGTTTCTCCCCTGGTGGCCAGAGCGCGGTGATCGCGGCGGTGCTGAGCGTCTTTGCCGGTATCGACGTGCCGATTGTCTTTATGTCCATCCGCTGGTGGCGCACGCAGCATCCCGCGCCGGTGCTGACGGGCGATGGATCGCTTGATCCTGCCATGTGGGTGGCGCTCCTGTGGAATATGGCGGCCTGGTTCTGCTGGGGCGTCACGCTGGTCTGGGCACGGTACGCTCTGGTGCGGCGTGAGCAGGTGGCCGCCGAGCACACGGCGTTAGAAGCGGTGGAGGTGTAAATGCAGCCAACCTTGAACAGCATTCCTTTTCTCTATGCCGCCTACATTCTGGTGTTTGCAGCCCAGGTTGGCTACGCCGCATGGGTGGGTGTGCGCTGGTCACGGATGAAGCGTATCCGGTGAAGCACAGAACACGGGCGTGCAGCGATGGTGGGCTTCCGGAACGGTCGCATATCCGGCGGCGTATGCGAGTTTGTTCAGTGTCCTCGTTGGTGCTGTTGCTGTTCGCGAGCGGGTGCAGGCGGATGCGATTTCCGCAGCTTGCTGAGAACTATCGCGAGTACGCCTATGTGACGAATGGCGGCGCGGGCACCGTGAGCGTTCTGGATCTGGTGAACTTCCGCGCGGACCGCACCCTGCGCGTGGGCGACAGGCCATCCGGCGTTGCGGTGAACCCGGTGCGGAACGAAGTCTACATCGTGAACACCGCCAGCGGAACGGTCAGCGTGATCGACGCGGCGAGCAATGCGGTGATTGGGACGATTCCCGTGCACAAGGCACCATCCGGCATGAGCGTGGACGCAAAGGGTGAGCGCGGGTATGTGGCGAACTCCGGCGCGAATACCGTCAGCGTGCTGGACCTGGTAAAGCACCGCGAACTTGCGACTGCCGGTACGGGCGAGCAGCCGGGTGTGGTCCGCATCGCACCCGGCGGCCGGTCTCTGATCGTCTCCAACCGCGCATCGGGCAGCGTCTCTGTTTATGACGTGACGCAATCTCCTGTTCCGCATCTCCGTTCCAGCTTTGATGGGTGCCCGGGCGCGACGGACATCGCCATCCTGAATGACTCCTCAAAGGCCTTTGTCGCCTGCTCCGGTGCGGATACGGTGCTGGCGATTGGCCTTGCGAGCGAACCGGGATCATGGGCCGCCAAGCAGGACGCTTCGACGATGAAGGACCGGTTGCTGGCGCGGCTGCGCGTGGGTAAGACGCCTGTGCATCTCTCGCTAAAGCCGGATAATGGCGAATTGTTCGTCAGCAACTTCGGGTCAGCGAGCATCAGTGAGATTTCAACCTTCACCGACGAGGTGGGCGGAACGTACATGATCGGCACGGGTCCGTCGCAGGGAGTGGTGAGCGCGGATAACAGCACGCTCTGGATTGCAGACTCCGGCGCGGATTCGGTGAGCCTGTACTCGATAGACGAAGGCAGGCTGACGAACAGCGTCCACACCGGACCGCAGCCGGATGCGATGGCGCTGTCGCCCGCGCAGCCCGTGCTTCTGGTGGCGGACGCGAAGAGCGGTGACGTGGCGGTGATCCGCACGCGCGACAACAACGGACCGGAGCTGTTCACCATGCTGCCCGCCGGAGCGCAACCGAATGCGATTGCAATCAAGTCGTTCCATGCAAAATAGCTACGTGGAATCCGCTGCACTCAGAGCAACGATCAGCGCCTGAACATCCGTGATGGGCGGCTGACACGTCATCCCACTGCAGACTACTGCGGCCGCATCCGGCACGTCCGGCAGATAAGGGACGGTCTCGGCAAGCAGCGGAGGCACCTCGGAAATCTGCTCGCGCCGGAGACGGATCACAGCCTTGTTGACGGCGTACCGCGCCAGTGCGGCTGCCTCGAGTTGCATGGCGGCGTCGCCGTCACCAAGAATAACCACCTGAACGGCGGGACGTGCGAGCCGTCCCAGGGCAAGGCCGAAGGTCGCGGCATACAGGCCGAAATGTTCGACGATGCCAGCGAAACACTCCAGCGTTTCCTCCGCGTTGTCGCGGTAGATCTGCTTGCCGCTGAGGGCATGAAGTCGCAGAAGCAGTGCCGCCGCGGCAGGATTGCCCGCTGGCGTTGGTGCGTCCTGCACGGGCTTGCGGCGCGTGCTCAGCGCTCCGATAGCACCTGCCGCGTTCGCCGGTGTGTCGAAGAAGCCGCCGCCTGTACCGTCGTAAAAGCGTGACAGCAGCGTGGTTGCAAGAGCTTCGGCAGCGTTGTAGTAGCGGATGGTCCCCGTGGCTTCCCACAGGTCAAGGCATGCATGGCCAAGGAAGACGTAATCGTCCAGAACGCCGGGCACATCTGCGTATGGCGCGCCAGCATTGCTATACGCAACCACATGCGCGACGCTGCCGTTGTGCAGAGCGGCGGTAAGCACGCGGTCCAGTGATTTCTGCGCGAAGGCGATGAGGGATGGCCGCTGCAGCACACGTCCGGCAAGGATGTAGGCCGAGATACACATGGCATTCCAGCCTGTGTACATCGTTTTGTCGATGAAGGGTGTGGGCCGCTGCAGACGGGCGGCATACAGCTTCCCTTTCAAAGCGTGCAGCATCGCAGGCGCGGCTTGCGGTGGAATGCCTGCCCGCTGGGCTGCGTCTTGCGGGGCCATCGGGCGGAAAAGAACATTGCGGGCCGGCTCGTGATGCATGTCGCCGACGGAACCGATGTCGTAGTAGATCCCGCCCAGCTTCAGTTCGTCCGCAGTGAGGACCGCGGCGGCTTCGGCGCGCGTCCAGGTGAAGTAATTGCCGTCATCGTCCAGCGAGAGGTCCGCGTCCTGCGAGCTGTAGAAGCCGCCTCCCTCGCGGTCGCTCAGCCATTCATCCATCCAGCGCACGACGCCAAGAGCGATTTCTGCACACTCAGGGTCCGCGAAGGTCTGGAAGGCGTGGAGGTAGCTCCTAAGCAGTTCGGAGTTGTCGTAGGCCATCTTCTCAAAATGTGGAACGATCCAGCGCTCATCGGTGGAGTAGCGATGGAAACCGCCCGCCAGCTGATCGCAGATGCCGCCTCGTGCCATCTTTTTGAGTGTTGTGAGCGTTGCTTCTTGTGCGGCTGTGGCGTTGGGACCGGGGCGCGGGGCCGCGTCAAGGAGCATGTCGATCGCGGCGGGATGAGGGAATTTGGGTTGCGCCCCGAAGCCGCCGTTCGCGGGATCGAACTGCTTCAGCGTGGCGGTAACAAGTTTGTCGAGCAGGGCCAGACTTGCTCCGGCTTCCGCGAGGTTCGCAAGTCCGCCGGTAAAGGTTTCGTTGTACTCGATTGCTTCCATCACGCTGCTGGCGGACTCCTCTACATCGCCGCGTTGCTGATAAAACGACGCGGCCATGGTCATCAGAACGCGCCGAAAGCTGGGCCGGCCGTAGCGCTCGTCCGGTGGAAAGTAGGTGCCGCCAAAGTATGGTCTGCCCTCCGGCGTCAGAAAGGCCGTGAGCGGCCATCCGCCCTGACCGCTGATGGCGGATACGGAGGCCTGGTAGCGCGTATCCACATCAGGACGCTCGTCGCGGTCCACCTTGACGGCGATGAAATGCTCGTTGATCAGAGCGGCCGTCTCGGCATTCTCGTAGCTTTCGCGGTCCATGACGTGGCACCAATGGCACCATACCGCGCCTATGTCCAGCAAGACAGGCTTGTCTTCCGCTGCCGCGCGCGCAAACGCTTCCTCCCCCCACTGCTGCCACTGCACGGGTTGGTGCATGGCGGAACGGAGATACGCCGAGGAGGCGTTCGCAAGTGCGTTGGGGGCGTGGTCCATCTCTTCAGTGTAGAGGCGCGGCACAGCCGAGTCATGGCTGACTGTACGAAGCACCGGCAGCACCCATGTGACCTGGAGGACGGAAAACCCATGTCTCAGAAGCGAGACACGGGGAACCCATGCTCTGTGTGCCTACGAATACACAAAGAAGCTACCGAATGGGCGGCTGGGCGGATGTTCCCGTGGAGGGCTGCGCAGAGGGTGCCGTGGAAGGCTGGGCGGATGTGCTGCCGCCAGCCGGTCGCGTGGTGTCGGGTGGGAGTGGGGGCGGCGTGCTTGTCAGCGGCTTGGGCGGCGCGGGTGGCTGCGGCGCCGTCAGGCCCGGAATGGTGGGCTTCGTGGTAATCTGCCCTGCTGCGGCCTGCTCCAGAACGATGCCGTAGCGGTCCAGTGTGCTGGCCAGAATCTGCAGAAGTGCGGCACGATCGCGCGCGTAGGCCGCCGTGGCCGAGATCAGGTTGTTTTCCGCCGTGGCCAGATTACGCTCCTGCTGCAGGACGTTGGCGGTGGTCGAGGCACCCAGGCGGAAGCGCTTCTGCTCGGCGTCAAGTGCCTGTGCCTGGTAGTCGCGTGTGTTCTGCGCGGCAACAACGGAGGCGCGGTCATTGGTGAGCGCGAACTGGCCGTTGATAACCTGGATGCGGGTCTGCACATAAAGCTGCTGCAGGCGCATCTGGGCCTGACGGTATTCCATCTGGGAACGCACCTGATCCGCCTGCGCCGTACGGTTGCGAATGGGAACTTGCAGCGTGGCACCGAAGCCGTAGTCTGGTGCGCTGTTGTTGAAGCCGTTGGCAAAGGCTGTGCCATATCCGCCAACGTTGGTCAGGCCGCAGTTTGCGACACCAGGATTCGAGGTGCAGATGGTCGAGGTGGGATTGACGGTACCCGCAATGCCGGTGCCCCCGTAGAAGCCGTAGGCATTCAGGATCGGCAAGAGACCGTTCTTTTCCGCCCTGATGGTGATTTCATTATTCTTCATGTTGAGCACGGCCTGCTCAATCGACGGATTATTGATGTACGCCTCTTTTACCAGGTCCTCGACCGGCATGTCCTCCTCAGAGAGCCGCTCCAGGCTGACCCGCTCCGTTGGGATGACGGGAGCTGTGGCAAGCTGGGGATCGCTGAGGTTGCGCACGATGGCCTGCTTCATGAGCAACTGCTGGTATTCAAGGTTGGATTGCGATGTCGTCAGCGACTGCCGGTCCGTGGTAACGGCCTGGTCGGAGTTGATGATGTCGAGTGGCGCGAGTGTTCCGATCTCAAGCTGGCGGCGGTTATCGGAGGCCAGCTGGGTGGACTGCTCCAATGCACGTGTCTTTGCCTGCACGTCTTCGTAGGCGCTGACCAGCGACCAGTAGATACTCTCCACCTGGGTGACGGTATAGATCAGCTGCTGGCGAAACGCGGAGTCGGCGATGCGCCGGTCGTTCTTTGCCTGCACCACGAAGCGGTTCTGGATTTTCGGGCCAAAACCCTGAAGCAGCTCTTGCGTCAACGTGGCGCGAAATGCCGAGTTGAAGTTTGGGCGATACGAAGTTGTCGTCGAGGTGGACGACACGCGCGAGTTTGTAAAGGAGACATTCAGCTGCGCGCCGATGGAGAAGCCCTGCGTGTACTGAAAGTTGTATAAGCCAGTACTCGTCTGTGTGGGATTGGCGTTAAACAGGTTGCTGGTCGTTGTGGTGGTGGTACCGGTTCCTGTTGTCGTTCCTGTCCCTGTGCCGGTGCCCGTCGTGGTGCCTGTGCCAGTGCCAGTTGTCGTGCCCGTTCCTGTCCCGGTCGTTCCAGTGGTAGATGTGCTTCCGCCGCCGATGCTTGAGCCACCCGGTGTGGTGGTGTTTTCATACTGGATGGTGCCGGTCAGAAGACCGTCGCGGTTGAGCGGCAAGGGCCCGCCACCGTTCGTGCTGAGAACGAGGCCCGATAAACCCGTGCTGGTTCCGCCAGCGCCGGTGGATGTGCCGCCCGGTCCGCCGCCGCCGGTGATCGTGGACGAAGTTCCACCGAGAGTGTTGGTGATGAGGCCCGTTGAAACGCCGCGCAGGGTGCTGCCGGCCTTCGCGCGAAGGATGTCTGTATCCGCGATATCCAGGTTGACGCGCGCGATTTCGATGTCGAAGTTGTTCTCAAGCGCGAGCAGAACCGCGTCGGAGAGGCTGAGATACAGGCGACCGTCACGGAGGAGATCGTCCAGCCGGGGCGTATTGCTCAGCCGGGGTGCGTTGTAATCCGTCGGCGTGTACGGCGCAATGGGATTCTTCCAGTGACTCTTTAGATTGCTGTAGTCCTTGAGCCCTTCACGCAGGTAGAGCGGTCCTACACTGGCAGGTTGCGGTGCCTGGGGAACGCCAGGCGCGCCCGTCGTATCCAGTTGGGTTGGCTGGGGAGCGGCAGGTGCAGCCGGGTTTGCCTGCGATGTTCCTGGCGTTGCTGTTGCTGGTGCCGCCTGTTGGGCTGCTGCCGCATCCGGCCCAAGGAGTCCCATCAGCAACAGGGCGACACCCGCTGCCCCCTGCATATTGCCTGCTTTCACGCCACTTCTCCCGCTGCTCAATCGGTGTCCTTTACAAGACGTCTTCCGGCCCCGCGCGGACGCACTTTTTGTGTCCTGCCGCTCGCTTTGCCGGTCAGCACCATCCGCTTCGATCGTGGGAACGCAGCCTTAACGCACACGTCCGCCATTGAAACCGCCGGGATGCTCTTTGCTCTCGGAAATCAAAGTATAACAATCGAAGCGGCTGGGCCGTGCATGGCATGATACGGTGCAGACAACCCCGATGTTCCCCCATGTGAGTGAATCGTCAGCCACGGCTCCCCAGCGCACCTTCAGGCTGACGATTGCCTATGACGGCAGCGACTATTTCGGATGGCAGGTGCAGCCAGGCCTGCCGACGGTACAGGGCGTTCTGGCGGAGGCCGTGCGCGCGATCACCGGAGAGACGGTTCTGCCGCAGGGTTCAGGACGGACGGACACGGGCGTCCATGCGGAAGGTCAGGTGGCCTCACTGGTGCTGCATGCGCCTATCCCGGCGGAGCGGCTTCACCGCGCGCTGAACCGGAGGCTGCCCCCCGCGATCCGCGTCCTCTCGCTGACAGGCGCTCCTCCAGGCTTCCATGCCCGTGCTGGAGTTCTGCATAAGACGTACCAGTACCGCATCTTTGAGCGCCGGACCGCAGACGTACCGGGAGAGCGCATTTGCCATCCGCGCGATGCCAGGTTTGTATGGGATTGCCGCTGGCCGCTCCACCTCCCTCGAATGCAGGATGCGGCGGGGGCGCTGGTGGGAACGCATGACTTCACCTCCTTTGCGGCAAGCGATCCGGACCGGGCAGAGCGGATCGGTGGTGAGGAGTCCGTGTCAAACGTGCGAACCATCTTTGCGTCTGAGTGGAGACGCTGCGGTGAGTGTTTGATCTACAGCGTCACGGGAAACGGGTTTCTTCATCACATGGTGCGCAACATCGTGGGGACCTGCGTGGATGCGGGTGCCGGCCGCATCGAGGCGGGAAGCATTGCTCACATTCTTGCCGCGCGCAATCGCACCGCATCCGGTGCAACGGCACCTCCGCAAGGTTTGCATCTGGTGAACGTAACCTACGCCGCCGGCCTCGGGGCCGTCTCATTCAGCCGGGATGGCGAGTTGACCACCGCATGATCTTTGGCGAAGATGTCCCCAACGGCAAACATCTGTTACCGCTAGCGCGCGTGACGCGGCTGGCAGCTGATCCGGCGGTGCACCGAGCGTTTGCATGGCTGCATCTGCAAGAGCCGCGCATTCGCGGGTGGCAGCGTGAACTGGTCTCGATTCCGGCACCGCCCTTTGGGGAGGCTGCGCGTGCCGCGTGGTTTGCCGAACGCATGAATGACCTTGGCCTCGCGGGATCTCACCTGGACGGCGAAGGCAATGCGCTTGCATTGTTCCGCGAGGACAGCGGCGAAGGTCCGCTGGTGCTGCTCTCCGCGCATCTGGATACCGTGTTTGCCGCTGGCACCGACCTGACGGTTCGCGAGGAGGACACGCTGCTGTATGGGCCGGGTACAGCGGACAACGGCGCCGGCCTGGCCGGGCTGCTGGCCACCGCGGCAGCCATGCGTGCAGCGGGTGTGCAGCCGGCCACAAACATTCTTTTTGCGGCCAACGTGGGCGAGGAAGCGGAAGGAAATCTTCGCGGGATGCGTTATCTCTTTGGCGCGTCAGAGTTTGCGGCGAGGATCTGTGGAAGCATCGCTCTGGAGGGTGCTGGCGCGGAGACCGTTGTCACCCGCGCGCTGGGCAGCCGCCGCTTCCGCGTGGAAATCACCGGCCCTGGCGGTCACGCCTGGACCGATGGAGGCACACCGAATCCAATTGTTGCGCTGTCGTCCGCGATTACGGCGCTTGCCGCGCATACGCTGCCATCCTCGCCACGCACCACGCTGAACGTCGGAGAGGTACGCGGCGGTACATCGGTCACAGCTGTGCCGCAGTCGGCGGAGGCGCTGATCGATATCCGCTCGACAGAGGCGGGGCAGATTCTTGCGCTTGAGGGGACGTTGTATCGCTCCGTGGAAGATGCGGTGGTGAGTGCCAATGCACGCGCTTCTCGAGGTCTGCGCGCCGGGATCACGTGCATTGGAGACCGCCCTGCGGCGGCGTTACAGGCAGGCTCACCGCTGCTGGAAACGGTGCGAGCCGTGGACCGCCACCTGCGCCTGCGAACGGAGGAGCGGCTGGGATCGACCGACGCCAATGTGCCGCTTGCGCTGGGCCGGGAGGCGATCGCGCTTGGGGCGGGCGGCTCCGCAGGCGGTATCCACACCACCAATGAATGGTACGACGCACGCGGCCGTGAGCTTGCCCTGCGGCGGGTGCTGCTGATCCTTCTGGACCTTTGCAGCGGCGATTGCGCTGCCGGTGGCGCAGCGCTTTGATGGCGTGGCGAATACAGCTTTGAACCGCTTGGATTCCCGGTGGTTCTGGGAAGGAACGACGCATGTTCGATGAACGGAAGGCTCGCCTCATCCGCGCGATGATGCGGCGCATACAAATCGACGCATGTGGCGTCTAAGTATCTGGAACGGCCCCCGCTTCGGGTCACGATGCCGCATTGAACGAGGACACTATCCCGCATGGAACAGAAGAAGTCCCTTCCCGAACAGATCCGCACGCACGGTCTTGCCACAACCTTTGTGCTGCTCGGAACCCTTTCGACCGGCGTGATCGCCGGATCGTTGCTGACCGGAACGGTGCATGGCGCAGGACAGCAGAAGGTCGATACCTCTGATGCGACACCTCTGCGTGTTCCTCCTGTTGTCTCTGAATCGAATCAGTTCACCAAGATCGCCAAGGAAGTTGGACCGGCGGTGGTGAACATCAACACCGAGTCTCTCCCAAAGCAAAACACGACACCGCGCACACGCCGGAACGGACGCAGCGGCGGGAATGGCGGCGACCAGGGTGACATGCAGGACTTCTTCAATCGCTTCTTTGGCGGCCAGGGCGGCTCCGGTGGCGGGGATGACGAAGACGGTGAGGGCGGCTTTGGCGGCGGCGAGCGCCGCGCGCTTGGCTCAGGATTTATCGTCGATCCACGAGGCTACATCGTCACGAATAACCACGTGGTGGATAAGGCAGACAAAATTTATGTGAAGCTCTCCACCGATCCGGAGAATGATCCAGGTCGTCCGGCACGTGTGATCGGAACGGACAAGGATACCGATCTGGCGGTGATTAAGATCGATGCGCCGTCTCCCTTGCCCACGGTGAAGCTGGGCAATTCAGAAGGCGCGCAGGTGGGCGATTGGGTGCTTGCAATCGGCAGTCCGTTCAGCCTGTCACAGACGGTGACGGCGGGTATTGTTTCCGCCAAGAACCGCTCGGTCAACGATGGACCTGCCGGTGGAAGCCAGTTTCAGAAATTTATCCAGACCGATGCCGCCATTAACCCGGGTAACTCCGGTGGACCGCTCCTGGACATGGCAGGCCAGGTGATTGGCGTCAATACGGCTATCTTTACGCAGTCGGCCGGATCGGTTGGCGTTGGATTTGCCATGCCATCGAACACGGTGATCAGCGTGTACAACATGCTGGTCTCGCCGGAACACAAGGTGGTGCGCGGCTCCATCGGCATCTCGTTCCAGCCTGGTATTTCGTCTGCTGTTGGGCGCGTCTACGGATTTGCCAACGGTGGCGTTCTTGTTTCGCAGGTGACGGACGGCTTCCCGGCGCAGAAGGCCGGCTTGAAGAAGGGTGATGTGATCACCGCAATCGACGGTACCCCGGTGAAGGATGGCGATGACTTGGTCGCAAACATCTCGCCGCGCCGCCCAGGATCGACGGTTCGGCTGACCTACCTTCGTAACGGGCAGCAGAATAATGCCACGGTAAGCATTGCAGACCGCGCCGAGTTGGTGGCAAAAAACGACGGCGGCGGTGATGACGAAAACTCTAACTCTGGCAACACGCCGGATGTCTCGCAGAACAAGCTGGGAATGTCAGTGAGCGCGATACCTGGGGAGGTGTCCAGCCGCTTGAAGCTGAATGGCGGCGTGATCGTATCCTCCGTCAAACCGGGATCGTTTGCTGATGATCTGCCGCTATCAAAGGGAGACATCATCACAGAAGTCAATCGCAAGCCGGTCACCGATCTGGAATCGTTCCGTGCTGCAATCGCTCCTCTGAAGCCGGGCGATGATGTTGTGTTTGTGGTTCGCCCGGCGCAGGCACGCGGTAACTCCAGCTTTATCGGCGGCCGTCTGCCATAAGCGCCTGCAGTCACGTTCGGAACCGGCACTTGGCTGGTTCCGAACCGCTTATAGCGCCATCAACAAGTACCTGCATGCACACCTCCCTGTGTCCTGCATACGGCTTGCCATTTCATGCGACAGACGTGTGTACTGGTTTCTGCGACCGTGCGCGCCAGAGATACGCCGCTTCTGAGGTAATTTCATGCGACTCTTACGTTTTCTACTTCTTACAGGCGCCTTTTGCCTGGGCACGTTTCCCTCACACGCCTCGCGTGTGCGGCGTGGGCCGACGTCAGGCAAACACAAGGCCGCCAAGTTGAGCACAGCGCCCAAGCCGCGCGCCATCGGCGATGAACGTGCAACGCAGATTCAGACTGCGCTGGTTAAAGCAGGCTATTTGCAAGAGGCCTCCGGCCACTGGGATGCGGCAAGCGAAGCGGCCATGCACAAGATGCAGGCAGATAACGGCTGGCAGACCAAGATGATTCCGGATTCGCGCGCGTTGATCAAGCTCGGACTTGGGCCCGGTGTGCAGAGTTCGTCCGCATCGACCGCCAGCTACGCGGGGGATGGTGGCGCGAAGTAAGCCGTGTCAGCGTTTGCCGGGTTCCGGCAGTGTGTAGATCACTTCGCCGGGACGGGCGTAGTGCAATGCTTCTCTCGCCTCGTGTTCGATCGCGTTGGGGTCGCTGCTGAGGCGTTGAACATGGCTGCGCAGCGTTCCGTTCTCTAGCTGCAAGTCACGCATTTCAACATTCATGTCGCGGATGGTCTGCCGTTTGTTGCGGTACGCAGTCAAGCCGTTCTGCCCGAAGACAACGTGATATCCCACAACACCTGCCAGCACCACGGCAGCACAGGTTGCGATCTTGCGGCGCGAGCAGTAGACGCCGTGCAGGACCCTGCGGACGCGAGTTCCCTTTCCGGTCTGTCTGGCGTCCGCACACATAGTTCTTAGTAGAACGCCGCTCATTTCTCGTTACAAGCGGGGGTATCTGCAACGACACTCCACACCGGGACCCTCTGTAACCAAGGAGTGTGAGTGCGGCGCGTAACAAGCCGCACATACCAACCGGCTACAATGGGTGAGACAGGTGAATGAGTCTTTATGGCGTCTTCCAGCTTAGGTTTGCACCCGCAGGTTGCGGTGGTTCGTAAGAGTAATTTGCTCCGCAGCTGGCAGCGGCAATGCCTTCTTGCGCTTGCGACAAGTGCCTTTATCGCTCTGTGCGCGCATGTTGCCGTCCCCCTGCCCTTCACGCCTGTGCCCTTTACACTTCAACCATTTGCGGTGCTGCTGGCTGGGATGCTGCTTGGGCCCGCCGCTGGATTCGGCGCTTTGCTGGCGTACCTCTGCGAAGGCGCGGCTGGACTTCCAGTGTTCACCCCGGCGGGTGCTCCGAGTGTCGCACGCCTGCTTGGGCCAACTGGAGGGTATCTGCTTGCTTATCCATTTGCGGCTGCCATTGCGGGATGGCTGCCCCGAGCAGTGGAGCTCCGGTACCGGTTTGCGGGATACGTAGTGAGTGGTGCGTCGGCCATGCTCCTGGTGTACGCCTGCGGCGCGGCCTGGTTCAGCCACGTTCTCCACCTGCCGGTCACAGCCGCATTTGCCGGAGCCGTTTTGCCGTTTATTGCACCCGACACAGTGAAGATATTCGCCGCCGCTGGCATCGCGAGCACGATCCGCACTCGGATGGCACGCGGCTGATTCTCCCTTCTTGCAGAAATCCAGAACCCCTCTTAAGCACCAGAACAAAGGACGGTTTAAACATCATGGCCACAGTGCTGACGGACGTTCAGGAGATCAAGGTGGCGCACAGCCCCGACTCTGACGACGCCTTTATGTTTTACGGGCTTGCAACCCATAAAATTCGCGTTCCCGGGTATAAGTTCACGCACGTTCTCACGGATATAGAAACGCTGAATCAACGAGCTATCAATGACGCGTACTACGACATCACTGCCATTTCGTTTCACGCATACCCGTACCTGCAGGACAACTACGCGTTGATGGCCTGTGGAGGTTCGGTGGGTGAGGGCTACGGTCCTATGATCGTGTCTCCGCGCAAGTACACGCTGGACGAAGTGAAGAAGCTGCGCATCGCTGTTCCCGGCACGCTGACCACCGCGTATCTGACGCTTAAACTGTTTGCGCCAGAGATCGATACCGTTACCGTGCCCTTCGACCAGATCATTCCAAAGGTTGTCGCGGGACAGTTCGATGCTGGGCTGATTATTCACGAAGGGCAGCTCACCTATGGCAACAGCGGGCTGTACAAGATCCTGGACATGGGACAGTGGTGGCGAGAGGAAACGGGCGGCTTGCCGCTGCCGCTGGGTGGAAACGCGATCAAGCGGTCACTAGGCCCGGAGGCGATGCGCATCAGCACGCAGGCTTTGCGGGAATCGATTCAGCATGCGCTGGATAACCGGCCCGCAGCGTTGGAGTACGCCATGCAGTTTGCCCGCGACCTGGATACGTCGCTGGCGAATAAGTTTGTCGGCATGTATGTGAATGAGCGCACGCTGAATTACGGCGAGGATGGCCGCGAGGCAATTCGCAAGCTGCTGGATATGGGATACGAGCGCGGCGTGATCCCGCATCGCTCGCGAATTGACTTTATCGACTAGCTGACGACCATAAGCAGCCGTCAGGCGTTTACTTCCTGCAAGGAAGTGCCCGTTGCCTCTCCCGCAGGTGCCGGTACGCCATCGGTTGGCAGAAAGACACGGAATACGGTGCGGCCCGGACGGCCCGGCTGCGCGAGGCGGCTGCGGACGCGAATCGTGCCATGGTGCCGGTCGACGATTTCCCGGGAGACCCAAAGGCCCAGACCGGTTCCGGTGATTCCCTTGGTGGAGTAGAACGGTTCAAAGAGCCGGGCAATTGTCTCGTCACACATTCCGCTGCCGTTGTCGGCGACGGTGATGGCCAGGCCGCGTTCACTGGTTCGCCAGCTGCATGTGGGCCCGCTACGCACCAGAATGCATCCACCACCCGGCATAGCGTCAATGGCATTGCCCAGCAGATTTACGATCACCTGCCGGACCTCGCCTTCATAGGCGACGATCGGGGGCGCATCGCGGAAGCGCCGCTCAACGGTAATCGCCTGCCTGCGGATGCGCGACTCAAAGAGGGCCAGCACCGTTTCCGCCAGATCGCTGGGCCGCGTGGGGACCGGGCGGCTGGATTGCCGGTGAAAGCGCAGCGTCTGTACGGTGATCTGCGCGACGCGGTCCAGCTCCTTTTGCGCGAGCTCCAGGTAGGACCGGCCTAGTTCTTCAAGATGTGTTTGCTGTACCAGATACAGGCAGTTCGTAATCGCTGCCAGAGGGTTATTGATTTCATGCGCAATGGACGCCGCAAGACGTCCGGCCACGGCAAGTTTCTCCGTGCGCCGCAGAACCTCCTCGCTACGCTTTTGACGGCTCAGATCGGCGATAAAGACGGCGAGTTCTCTTCCGCCTACGGCCTCCGCACCTTCAAGAAACGTGATGCCTACAAGCACATCCAGCGTTTGGCCATCAGATGTAAGACACATTGCTTCGAAGGGGTCGGCTTTGGCGCGTTCCTCAAGTTCAGCAGAAGGAAGATCGAGAGCAACGCAGATGGACCGGAGAGTGACTTCGCCGCTCAGCATGCGCTCGGCAGGAAAGCCGAGCAGACGTTCCGCCGTGGCATTGGCGTACGCGATCCGCCCGGAGTTCCCGCTGATGAGCAGGCCCATGGGCATGGCATCCACCAGATGGTGGAAACGCGACTCACTTACCGCCAGCGCGCGCTCTGCGGCCACACGGGAACGGCGTGCAGCGGCTTCGCGCAACTCACGCTCCACAACAGGAATCAGGCGCGCAAGGTTCTGCTTGGTGACGTAGTCCTGCGCGCCGGCACGCATGCTTTCCACTGCCGTCTCTTCAGAGATGGCACCGGACATCATGATGAACGGCAGATCGTAGCCGCTGCCACGCGTGAGTTGCAGCGCTTCCGGCCCGCTGAACTTGGGCAGGTTGTAATCGGCGATAACGATGTCCGGCGGTCCCGCTGCAAGCGATGACCTCATCTCGGCGGCCGTTTCCACGCATGTAATGCCGGGATTAAATCCGTTTTTGCGAAGATGCCGCTCCAGCAGAGCTGCGTCATCCTCGTTGTCTTCCACCAGCAACACCGCGATGGATCGCTGCTCTAACTTACCGGCGGACATTCGTTCAACACCAGCCAATACAGTCCAAGCTGCCGTGTTGCCTCAGCGAAATCCGTAAAGTTAACCGGTTTCCGAATATAACTATTCACGCCGATTCTGTAACTGCGAACCACGTCCCGCTCCTCATCGGAAGAGGTGAGTACGACGACGGGCAACATGCGCGTGCTTTCGCTGTCACGGATGCGCCGGAGAACTTCCAGCCCGTCCACTTTCGGCAGCTTCAGATCGAGCAGAATCAACTGGGGGCGGATCGCACCGGGGCCAAACAGCGCATGCAGCGCCTCTTCGCCATCCCGCGCCACCCGCACTTCATTGGCGATGTTGCTTTTCTTCAACGCACGGATCGTCAGCATCTCGTGATCCGGATCGTCTTCCACCAGGAGAATCAAGCGTGTTGCCTCGGTCATGCGGTCATCCTAGCGTAAACCAGAAGGTCGCGCCATGATCGACGATACTATCAGCCCATATGCGTCCGCCATGCCGGCGCACTACGCGGGCGACCGTAGCAAGCCCAATGCCGGAACCCTTGAAGTCCTTGTCGCCATGGAGCCGGTTGAAGGCATTGAACAACTTGTCTGCGTAGTGCATATCAAATCCCGCGCCATTGTCGCTGATGCGCCATGCCGATTGCGTGGGATCCCATCCCACGCTGACTTCGGCAACGGGTTGGCGCGACGTGAATTTGACCGCATTGCCCATCAGGTTCTCAAGTGCCACCTGGACCAGCTTGGGGTCAGCGGTTGCTTCTGGGCCGGGAGTAATGGTGAAGCATATCTCGCGTCCAGGGTTTTGCTCACGCAACGTCTCGGCAACGCCTTCCGCCAGCCGCGCCAGGTCAAGCGGTTCGCGTGTCACGTCTGCCCGGGTAATACGTGATAGTTGCAACAAGGCATCGATGAGCTGTCCCATACGCTGCACGCCGGCCCGAACACGGCTGATGTAATCGCGGCCCACCGCATCGACTGCATCGGTGTAATCCTCCTCAAGCGCGAGACTGAAGCCGTCAATGGTGCGCAACGGTGCGCGCAGATCGTGAGAGACCGAATAGCTGAACGCTTCAAGCTCGCGGTTGGTGGCTTGCAGTTCCGCGGTCCGTTCGCGCACACGGTTTTCCAGTTCCAGGTTAAGCGTTGTAATCTCTTCAGACCGCCGTTCCACTAGTTGATTGGCGGCTGCCAGGCGATCGGCATTTTGCTCTGATGCAAGCCGTTGCCTACGTTCCTCAATGAAGTAATAGGTGACGAACCCGATCATCGTCAGGTCAAGGACGCAGGCCAGGCCGATGGCGAACATGGCACGCAGACCGTTATGGCGGGCCTCGTCAGCGCGGTTGATGAGCAAGCGGCGCTCCTCGGCGTCGATGCGGACCAGGACCTGGCGAACACTATCCATCTCCCCGACTCCTGCTGCCGATTCCGCTGCTTTCTGGGCGGCCTCAAAACCGGAATTCCGGCGCACCTGAACGGTTTCCTGCAAGATGGCCATGCGCCGGTCGATCAGGCCGCGTGCCTGGCTGATGTTCCTCTGCTGCACGGGGTTATCCGCGGTGAGAACCTTGACATGCTGTATGTCTTCCGGGAGCGCCTGCAAGGCACTTTGAAAGACGTCGAGACCCGCGCTCTTACCTGTAATTACAAAGCTGCGGGCAGAGGATTCAGCGTTAGCCAGCGTCACCAGCAGATGCTCGTTCTCGCCGATAACCTCCCACGTGTGTGCCAGCCAATCTTCGCTTTTCAGCAGAGATTGAACCGCCGCCACCGCGAACCAGGTGTTTAAGGCGATTACCAAGACTGCGGCAAGCAGAGCCAGCGGGACGACGGAGCGGGACCGGGCTGTCATATCTGCACTACTGAGAGGTAACTAGGCCGGTAGCCGTTGCTCCCGTAAAACGGTGGTGATGCAAGCCTTAGGCCGGGAGTCTTGGTGGACGCGGTAGGAATCGAACCTACAACCTGTCGATTAAGAGTCGAATGCTCTGCCAGTTGAGCTACGCGTCCAGACGCTGAGGTCCGCGGAGAAGCAGGACGCTCGAGACCGTCGCGCAAATCCTCTGTGAGGATAGCACAGGCAAAACGCTAAAAGGAGAAGGAGAGACCCGCTTGCAGGCTGCGCGGTGTCTGCGCCAGATAGAGCGTTTGACCGTCGTTTGAGACAAATGGCTGGTATCCCTGCGCCAGGAGGTTTTGCACATCAATGACTGCTTCCAGGCCTTGTGGAAGGAAACGCGCGTTGCCCAGCGACTGCCTGATGGAGCAGGAGAGGAATGCACCGTCGTCCGCGATGCGGAAGGCGTCTACTGAGGTCAGCGTCCGCTCAGGTTGCCACCGGTAGGAGGCGCGAAGCGTTGTTCCAGTGTGCAGGATTTTACCGTCTGTGAATGCAGTTGCAGCGTAGACCCGGGCAGGATCAAGACCGTGAAGGACATCCGTGAGCGTTGCATGGCGCAGGCGCGCCGCTCGGAGAGCTTCTCCTGAGGTGATTTCCGCACCGGCCTGCAGGGATTTCGTAAGGGGCTGCCGGACGGTTAGCCGTGCGCCGGAGCTGCTGTAGTTCTGCGCTCCAACGCGGTAGGAGTGTGTCGTGGGATCGGCGGTAATGCCATTGCTTTGCAGTTCCGCAGGGGTGAGCGTACCGGTACCGGCGAGGAGTGGATTGCGCAGTTGATCGTGGTAGAGCGCCGCCTCCACTGAGCCGCCGCCCGGCAGTTTACCCTGCACGGAGACCGCATTGTGACTGCCGCTTTCAAGCTGAAGATGGCCGTCGCGAAGCACGGCAACCGGCGTGGCTGCCTGCACGCGGTCCAGATCGTCCACGGTCTCTGTACCGCGCGAGTGCGTCATGCTGTACGCGAGGACCACTCTGTCCCCCGCATGGGCGGCGATCCGCAGAAAGGGTTCGATGAGTAGCGCGTTTCCGCCAAGGTTGATGTCTCGCATGACGCTGCCGGCATCAATGCGCACCGCGTCGCCAAGGTCAATGCGCTGGGCAGAGCGCAAGGTTGCACCCTGCATGCCGGACAGACCGCGCCCGTCCGTCAACTCAGGATGGCTGCTGTACGTCAACACCGAGCGGGAGAAGCCGTTCAGCGGCGTGCGACGCTGCAGGCCGACGCTGATCTCCGCCGATGGACCGACGGGATAGGGCGAGCGTGTTCCTGACAGGTCTGTACGGAGTACCGCACCGCTCCCATCCTCGTCCAAGCGGCTGAGAACGATAATGTTGTGGCTGCCGCCGCGTGCAAAGGCACCGTCGCTGTCCTTTAGCGTGATCCGCCCGCTGGATGCGCCGCGACGGCCATCCTGGCGGCTTGAAGAAACTACAAGCGGGCCGCCGTCGTCCGAGCTGGAGTCAGGGGTCCCTGTCAGACGGAGTATGGACCGGCTGGCGGAGGAGCGCAGCGTCCACGTCCAGTCATCGTTCGGCTCATTCACGGTGCGGCGGGCCACAGGAAGCCAGCCGTCAGGTGCAAGAAGGGTTGTCAGGGTGAGATCGACGACGGCGCGGCCCCCATGGCCTACTTGAAGATGCTCGCGTACCGCTGGTAAGAGAAGTGCGGCAGTCGCCCGGATACGATAACTGCCTGGCTGTACCAAGAAACGGTAGCGTCCACGTGCGTCCGTGATGGCGGAGCCGCCAAGAGTGGCATCCGGAAGCAACGCCTGGACCAGCGCACCCATCTGCGGCACACCATCCGCGTCACGGATGATGCCGCTGATGATGCTGGCAGAGAGCAGATCGCCCGCATGGTGGGACGTCTGCGCCTGCGCCCATAACCCCGGCACGAATGCCGCCAGTGTCAGCGTGAGTCCGTGTTGCAAAAACGATTGCTTCACCGCGCCGGTCACACCTTCTTCGCGTTCGGGCCTTCTCAAATTCCGGCGGTATCTGGATAGATCACCAGATCAACGTCCGGCATGAGAACAAGATCGCTGTCATGAGGAGACGGGCTGTCGTATCGCACCGCTGCTCTCACCGGTTGTGTACAGCAGAAGTTTACTCCACAACGAAGGGTGCCGTCTGCGAAATCTGCTGTTTTGAGATGCCGTCGTTCACCTTGATGTTCAATTGGTACTTGCCAGGCTGCAAACTAGCTAGCGGCAGTGACTTCTCCAGCGTCACCTGGTCTGCGTTGGGGTTGAGCTTGACCGTGGATTCCCTGGTGTCCAGTACCTGCTTGTTGGTGGAAAGATCCGTGACCTGGTACTGAATTTCCGCGTTGTTCTGCTTGCTCTTGTCGTCGATGCCAAGGTTATAAATCTGCATCCAGAAGTTCAGACTGGCATCCTTGGCGCTCTTCTTGAACGTCACCGGCACTTGCGGATTGGTGGAGACGCTGGGAACCACTTTGGTGTTGCCGATGACGAACGCGCCCGCGCCGATCTCCTTTGAGGGAACGCGCGACATGCTGGACGCGAGGATCAGCGAGGACGCGGAGAGCCGGTCGTCGTCGTACTTGGGAACGTTCAGCGAGCGCCGCCATGTCCCGATATGGTCAGGGTTGTTAACGTCCTTAATGACGATGTCTACCTTGTACAGGCCGGGCCGAAGAGGCAGTGCCTTCCAGTAAAGGTTGCGCTGTGTCTGGGTTTGCGCCAGAAACTCGGACGGAACCTGCACGTTGACTGTATCTTCGAACGTCTGCACGATGCGATGATTGATGTTTGAAACCTGGCCCAGAATGTTTACCGTCCCGGTGGAAACGCCATCCTTTGTGTTAAAGGTCACGTCCCCGTTCCTGATCTGGAGAGTGACCGGCACCAGAACCGTGTCGTTCGTCACCTTGACGTAGTCGGTGCGGACATCGAAGAGAAAGGGCGGTCCTTTCAGGATTTGGGAGCTGGTGATGTACTGCTCCATGTCCTTGAATTTAATAGGCGGAGCGGCGAGAATCTTTGCGAAGAGAGCAATGCGGTCAAACTGCTTGCTTTGCTGCGAGCTCGACATGGGTCCGGAGCCGAGCTGCTCCATGCCGTTGGTCATGCGGTCTTCGCGCTTGGCCATTCCCATCTGCTCGTACATCGTCTGACCGGCACCGGCGACATACTTCAGGGCGTCTTTTTCCGAGCGGTCGATGGTCAGGTGGTAGTCGTTGCACTGGCAGCTGTCGACGAACTCCAGGTCGATGTTGTCGCCGATGCCCTCAAGGTACCGGTAGTGCCACACCTCGAAAGGGAAGGTGGAGGTGCTTCCGCCGCCTTCCTCGATAGGCCGGTCGTAGGTTCCGCCGCTCGGGTGCGAGTCGATGGAGTCAGGCTTGCCATAGGCGATATAGACGTGGCCCCGGTCTGTCTTCCACCCCGGCTTTCCCGCGGCGAAATGCTCATTCGCGTAAGCGATACGCGCATAGTGCTGCTCGCGAAACTCGTTGTCGGGCGAGTCAGGATTGGGATTGCGGCGCAGCCAGAAATTCTCAATGAAGGCTTCCCGCTCTTCGTCGTTCTTGAGCGACTTGAAAGCCTGCGTCTCCTGGTCGGTGATGATCCAGACGACATCCTGCTCCAGCCACTTCTTGAAGGTGCCGTCCGGCTTCAACTCCTGCTTGAGATATTTGTTCTGCTGCATCCGCTCGCGGTCAGAGAGGCGGCGCTTCAGCGGGTCTGGCTTTTCTTCGGCGGGTTCGGTCTTGTTTACCGTGGGTGTGGATTCTGCCGCAGGGGCCGGGTTCGCCTGCGTCTGGGCGTGCGCCCTGCCAGCCACTGTGCAAAGAGGAACCAGAATCATCGCGGCATGCACGGTCCCCATAGCCACGGACGATCTCCACCACGCTGTGCTTCTCATTCTGTTGCCAACTCCCACCGCTGCCGGTACCACCATTGTAAGCGCGCGATTCTGGTTTGTGGCCGCCGTGACGCCTGCGGAACAACAATGTGGTACGCCGGAATGCGTTCCCGCCAGCCACGCTGTCCTGCACTGGTATGATTTTGGACGGAACCGGGCGCAAATCGCTCACCCGTGGAAATCCGTTTTTTCCAGGCCGGAAACGCCGAACGGGAACTTCTGCCGTCTTGTACTCGTACGGTATCGAAGCACTCCGGCGTTTGCTCCGGACTGAAGAAGGGCTGCATGAAAAAGATACTGCTGGTTGCCGTTGCTGTACTTCTGCTGGCGGCAGTTGTGGGTGGAACGGTGTATCACAGCCGCGGAAACGTCACGGAAGTTACAACCGCGCGGGTGGTCCGGGAAGATTTGACGTCGATCGTGAGCGGCACCGGCCAGATCAAGCCCAAGACGTATGTGAACATCGGTGCTACCGCGCTTGGGCGAATCACGCACCTGTACGCCAAAGAAGGCGATTATGTGAAGGCGGGGCAGGTGCTGGTCACACTGGAGAGCGTGCAACCCTCAGCCATGGTAGCCGCTCAGGCCGCGACCATCTCTTCCAATAAGACGGACGTGAGCTCTTACGTGGCGGCCGAAAAGACCGCGGAAGCGAATTTGACACAGGCCAAGGCAGACCTGCAGCAAAAGAAGTTCGACATCGACCGGTATCAGCAGCTTTACGATCAGAAGCTGGTGGCAAAGCAGGATTATGATGCCAAGAAAGCCGCATTCGACGTGAGTGCGGCCACGGTGCAGCAGCGTGAGGCTGCCGTGGCGCAGGCAAGGGCTCAAACCTCCTCCGCGCAAGGGCACGTGCAACAGGCGGTCGCATCGCAACGCGCGAACTACGACTCGCTGGACAAGACAATCTCACGCGCGCCGTTCGACGGGCTGGTGACGAATGTGCCGGTCCGCGAGGGGGAGACGATGGTTCCCGGCATCCAGAACGCGCAGGGCACAACCCTGATGACCGTTGTGGACATGTCGGTCATCACCGCCGAAGTCAAAGTGGATGAGACGGATGTGGTGAACGTAAAGCTCAATCAGGCAGCGGACATCGTGGTGGACGCGCTGCCGGGCAAGGTGTTCAAGGGACACGTGACGGAAGTGGGCGATCAGGCTCTGCTGCGCACCACCGGCATCGCAACGTCGCAGTCCGTCACCGGCACCGAAGAGGCGAAGGACTTCAAAGTAGTGGTTACTTTGGATAACGTGAGCGGCCAAAGCAATAACGAGCTGCGGCCGGGGCTTTCCGCCACTGCGAAGATCAAAACAGCGCAGGCAAGCAATGCGGTGGTGCTGCCACTTGCCGCGCTGGTCAGCCGCGATGCCGCAGCGGAGGCAATTCTGGCGAAAAATCATGGAAAGCAGCCGGAAAACGCCGGTCCTGCGGTACCTGCGAAGGACTCGCAGAAGACGCAGGGCGTCTATGTGGTCCGCATGGATAGCGGCAAGTTGCGTGCCTTCTTCCGTCCCGTGCAGACGGGCATTACAGGATCCACAGACATCCAGGTGACGAGCGGCTTGCAACCCGGTGACGAGGTGGTGACCGGCAAGTACAAGATTCTGCGAACGCTGGCCAGCGGCACTGGAGTGAAACGCGACACGGCACCTGAGGGCTCCGCACAGACGGAGAACGCGTAACGGCGTACCAGTACACTGAGCAGGAGACGATGGCGACCGCAACCGCACCCACTGCACCACATACCGGCGTACATTGCCAGCCAGGCGAAGTGATTACCACAGACAATCTGTGGAAGACCTACGTGATGGGCGAGCAGGAGGTCCATGCGCTGCGCGGCGTGAACTTGCGCATCCGGCGGAATGAGTACGTGGCAATCATGGGGCCGTCCGGCTCCGGTAAGAGCACGCTGATGAACCTGATCGGCTGCCTGGATTCGCCCACGCAGGGCAGTTACTGCCTGAATGGACATGACGTCTCGCGGCTGAGCGACGACGAGCTGGCGCGTATCCGGAACAAGGAAATTGGTTTTGTCTTTCAGACGTTCAATCTGCTGCCCCGCGCCAGCGCTCTGCACAATGTCGAGCTGCCGCTGATCTATAACGGCACGTCGTCCGCCGCGCGGATTCAGCGGGCCACCTCGGTGTTGGAGTCCGTGGGCCTGGGCACCCGCATGCATCACAAGCCTAACGAGTTATCGGGCGGGCAGCGGCAGCGTGTGGCGATTGCGCGCGCTCTGGTCAACTCGCCGTCCATCATCCTGGCCGACGAACCCACCGGCAATCTCGACTCAAGGACCGGAGTCGAGATCATGGCGCTCTTTGAGGACTTGCACAGGCAGGGCAATACCATCGTCCTGGTGACGCATGAGCCGGACATCGCCGAACACGCGCACCGCGTTGTGACCATTCGCGACGGCGTGATTGCCAGCGATCATGTCTCGCAACGGATGCTTGCAGGGGCTTGAACGGCACCTTTGCCGCCCTCTTCACCGAGCCTTCATGCGACGCGCCTGTATGCTGGGCCGTCTAACGCGCAGAATGGATTTCCGCCCAACATACCTCTGGAGGCACGCCCGCGGTACCCTCCTGCTTTGGGCTCTCATGCTGTGCTTTGGACCGGCGGCAACCGCGCAAATCTCCGCAGGTGGCCGGTTCGATCTGACGGGGCCGCGCATCGATGTGCATGTGCAGCGCGGGGAGAAGTCGCTGCCGATCGCCATGGTGCCAAACCTGATGAGCGGCGACCGGCTCACCATCCACGCCGACCTGCCCCCCACGCAATCGGTCAAGCTGATGATGGTGGTAGCGTTTCTTCGCGGCAGCATTAATCCACCCCCTGGGGACTGGTTCACCAGGATCAATACGTGGGACAAGAAAGTGCGCAGCGAAGGCGTCACCGTGGTGGTGCCGGATGAGGCGCAGCAGGCGATGATCTTCGTCGCGCCCGCGACTGGCGGGGGTTTTGCGACGCTGAAGTCTGCCGTGACTGGACGTCCGGGAGTCTTTGTCCGCGCGGCGCAGGACCTTAACGAGGCATCGTTCGAGCAGGAACGTATCGAGCGCTATCTCCAGGCGATTCGCCGCGTTCCGCCCGGATCGTCTGCGGAACTGCTGGACCACTCGCACAAACTAGCGGCGACGTTGAACCTGAAACCAAACGAAGACTGTTTCAAGAAGCCGGCCGACCAGCAACTGACCTGTCTGCGGCAAAGCGGCACACAGGTGTTGCTGGATGACGGGCATGGGCAGACGCTCGCGTCCATGATCACCAGCGGTGATTCCGCAAACCTGATCGGAGCAATTGCGGGCACGCCAATGGCGAACGCGGGAGGTGCCGGGAGCTATTCCGCCTACGTTGGCACCATTATTGATGTGGTGCGGTTGCTGAGCGGTTTGCATACGGCGCAATTCCAGTACATTCCGGCAATCGCATTTCCCGATGGCGAGACGCTGAACTCCCGGCTGAATACACCACCGTCATTTCATAATCCCAAATCCGTGATTGCCGTGGCTCTTCCCGCGATTCAGGCGTCCGTCGCGCCACCCCTGCGGCTGCGCGACCCGGGCCATGTCTCGTGCTTGCTGCAGCCGAAGATGGTGTTGCCGCTGGAAGGCGCGCCGCTGGTCTTCGCGACCAATTTTGCGCATGATCTCGTTTTGCACCTGAACGGCGGCACGCTGGGCGGAAAGACAGATTTGCCGCTGGTACCCGATGCTTATGACGGCGGCCTGGTGCTGACCAGCAAAACGGATCGCAAGGCGTTGCCGGTAGCCGCGCCCGAGGCACGCGATGCAAAGGCCGACGTGGCACCTTTCGATGGAAAGACGGCGGACCCTCCCGCAGAACATCTCCAGCCGCTTCCTAGCGATACCGGCGAAGTTTTGATTACGGGCACGTTGCACGGTGCGTGGGGCTTTGACACGTTTGAAGGCGTGACCGTGCCACTGCAGCGCAAGGCCGGCACAGGCTGGACGGCGGTGCAGCACTCCGACCTGTTGGCTGGCCGCGAAAACGAACTCACCTTGCGCGCGGATGGAACAGCATGCGCGGCCAAGATCGATATCGATGGCCCCGGTATGCAGGATGTGCCGCTGACATGGAGGCAGGCAGCCGGTGCCGGACCTCAGACCGCGCGTGTACTGGACGTCAAGCTGCCGCTGGAAAAGGCCGCGCCTGGGGAACTGGATGTCCTTGTTCATCAATACGGCACGGACACTGTGGCAAAGGTGGCGGTGCGGGCATACTCCGGCAGGACAAAGCCCCAGGCGCTGCACCTTCATTCGGGTGACCGTTTTGCCTCACTTACCGGAAACGGATTGGATGAGATCCATGCGGTGCGAATCGCTGGCGTGGAGTACACGCCCACCGCCAATCAGCCGGATGGAGGCAAAGAATTGCTGTTGGCCTCCGCGGCACCTCCCAAGGAAAATGCAGCCTCGCATGTCAACGCTGGAGCAACAGGGACCGCTGAAGCCGTGCTACAGGATGGGCGCACGTTGCCCGTGACCTATGTCGTGGATGCTCCACGGCCGTCGCTGATGATCCTGAGCAAATCCGTTCAACCGGAGACTCCCGGGGCGCTTCCTCTAACGTTGAGCAGCAAGGACGATCTGCCGCTGAATGCACGCATCGCCATTGCGCTCCGGTCCATTTCGCCGTCACGCTTTCCCCGTTCGGAGAAGGTCGAGATTGCCCTGGCCGATGGCTCGCTCCACACCACGGTATCCACCGGGGATGGCTCGCTTGTGCTTCAGGATGCGCAGACGGCGCTCGCATTCATCTTGCCGGAGAAGGCCTTTGGTGTATCCGCTTTTGGTCCATTGCAGTTGCGCGCGGTCGCGGAGAATGGGACAGTCGGCGACTGGATGCCTCTGGGAACCCTGGTCCGCATGCCGGCCATTTCGGCGTTCACGTGCGGCAAGCCGGCACCGCACGCTTCGGGCCCAGCTAATGCCGGCGAAAGCGCCCCGGCACAGACTGACTCCGGCTGTACGCTGACCGGCAGCAATCTGTTTCTGGTGGACTCCATCGCAGGGGAGAGCACCTTTGCAACCCCGCAGTCTGTACCGCTCGGCTTTGCTGCAGGCACGATAGCGGTTCCGCGTCCCGCAGACAATCACACGCTATACCTGAAGCTGCGCGACGATCCCTCCGCCATCGTAACGCTCACCCTGCCGCTGCCGCCGCTCAACACAGCGCGCGATGAAGCCGTAGGGGCATCGTCCACCCCTGTGCCTGCCGCAGCACGGTAATGCTAATCCCCATCTCTGGGCCGCTCCCAAGCCATTTCTTAGACGATAATTGAGCGGTCTCATTCTGGAGTGATCTTCATGTCTGAAACGATGTTCAGCAGCTTTCCTGCCGTAACCTTTGAAGGCCAGGAAAGCAGCAACGCTCTGGCGTACCGCTTTTATGACCCGAACCGCGTCGTGATGGGCAAGCCGCTGAAGGAGCATCTGCGGTTTGCGGTAGCGTACTGGCACTCGTTCGCGATGACCGGCAGCGACCCATTCGGTGGTCCGACCGTTCAGAGGCCCTGGATGGCTGTTGGCGACCCCATGGCGCAGGCAAAGGCCAAGGCTGATGCCGCGTTTGATCTCTTTCGCGTGTTGGGGGTTTCCTTCTTCTGCTTCCATGACGCGGACATCGCTCCGGGCGGCGAGACGCTGAAAGAAACGTTGCTGAACTTCCACACCGTCGCTGACTATCTTGCCGAGAAGATGGCGTCATCGAAGACGAAGCTGTTGTGGGGAACGGCAAACCTCTTTTCGCATCCGCGCTTCATGGCGGGAGCGGCAACCAACCCTGACCCGGAGGTCTTTGCCTGGTCTGCTGCAACGGTGAAGCACTGCATGGACGTGACGCAGCAACTGGGCGGATCGAACTACGTCCTGTGGGGCGGTCGCGAGGGCTATGAAACGCTGCTGAATACCAATCTGAAGCAGGAGCTGGAGCAGATGGGCCGCTTCCTGACCATGGTCGTCGAGTACAAGCATAAGATCGGATTCACCGGTCAGATTCTGATTGAGCCGAAGCCCAAGGAGCCGACGAGCCACCAATACGACTTTGACACGGCAACGGTCTACGGCTTCCTGCAGCGCTTTGGCCTGGAGAATGAAGTTCGCCTGAATCTGGAGGCAAATCATGCGACGCTGGCCGGCCACAGCTTTGAGCATGAGATTGCGCTGGCCGGCGCGATGGGCATCCTGGGTTCGCTGGACATCAATCGCGGCGATGAACTGATCGGCTGGGATACAGATCAGTTTCCTAACGATCTGTGGAAGATGACCATGGCCATGTACCACGTCATCAAGGCGGGCGGCCTGGGCAAGGGCGGCTGCAACTTCGACGCAAAGGTGCGGCGGCAGAGCTTTACCCCCGAGGACCTGATCCACGCGCATGTTGGCGGCATCGACCTTTGCGCGCGCTCGTTTCTCACTGCCGCAAAGCTGATTGAGGACGGCATCTACGACGCTCTGCTGGCAGAGCGCTATGCGGGATGGAATACACCGGAGGCGGAGGCGATGCTGGACGGCAGCATGACGTTGAACGCGATTGCCGCGAAGGCTGAAGCAGAGGGTATCAATCCACAGCCGCGCTCCGGCAGGCAGGAGCAGATTGAGAATCTCCTCGGCCGCGCCATCTACGGCTAGCGGCATCTGCTGCAACGTGCGCAGGAGTTACATCTGGTTTGCTCCCAAGCAATTGGTGTGTCCAATCCTGGTACATAACGATTGACAGCCGTTCTTCGCGCCGCCTATGCTTCGCAAGGTTCGAGAAGCACGTTTCAGCACCTTTGGAGGCAACATGAGATTTGGAATGCTCCGGGCAACATGCCTGGCAGCTGCAAGCGTAACCCTGCCCGCGATAGCACTGGCACAAGCCGTCAGCGGCACCATCGTTGGCACGGTTACTGATTCCTCCGGTGCCGTTGTTCCCAAGGCCCAGGTCACCATTACCCTGGCGGGCCAAGACGCGGTCCATACGTCCGTTACCAACGAAAGCGGAAATTTCACTGAACCGAACCTGCCCCCCGGGGTCTACACCGTCACCATTACGGCCGAGGGGTTCAAGAAAGACGCCCGTCAAAACATCGTTCTCGATACCAATACCACCCAGCGCGTTGATGTCAGTCTCGTTACAGGCAGTACCACTGAAACAGTTGAAGTCACCACCGCTCCACCGCTCCTCCAGACCGATCGCGCGGACATCTCCACGGTCATCTCTTCAACCCAGATCGCGGAATTACCGCTCTCCAGTGGCAACAGCTTTCAATCGTTGCTGAATACCGTTCCGGGCATGGCTCCGACGGTTTTCAACAATTCGCAATTTTTCAACTCCAATAATGACCTCTCCACCAATGCAAACGGGCAGTCATCGTACGTGAATCTCTACCAAATTGAGGGCATTGATGATGATGAGCGTACTGGCATTCACATCATCCTCGTTCCGCCCGCCGCTGCCATTGCTAATGTCGATATCACCAGCAACAACTTCGAAGCCGAGTTTGGGCGCGCGGTCGGCACCGTCGTCAACGTCACGCTTAAGTCCGGGACCAACGCGATCCATGGTTCTGTCTTCCAGAACATGGAAAACAACGGTGTAAACGCGCGCAACTTCTTCGCCAAGGGGCCGAACGGCCGACTGGTCTATAACTACACAGGTGCTTCCATCGGTGGGCCCATCATTAAGAATCGCCTTTTCATCTTCGGCGACTTTCTTCGCGTCTCCGATCATGAGTCGTCTCTCAATACCGCGACCATCCCTTTCTATAACGTGACCGGCAACAATCTCAACCTGTCTGAGTACAAGGGTCAGGCCTACGATCCCACCACGGGCGACACAGCGGACTGCCTTGGCAGCACTGCCAACAGCCGCTGCGGTGTTGGCCGGACAGCCTTTGCCGGTAACATGATCCCGCTGTCAAACCCAGGTATCAGCCCAGCGGCGCTGACGGTTCTTAAGGATATCGACGCAATCGCTCGCAATCCAGCTACCAACTTGGCCTCCGCTGCGTACATCGCCGGTGCGACCTCCAACAACCTCTCGCAGAACCTTGCCTTCCACAAAGACTTCATCAGCTACGACATCAAGTCGGACTACACCATCTCCGACAAAAGCCATCTCAGCTACCGCTTTAGCCACCAGAATGTGAACACGTTCCAGGCACCGACCTTCGGTTCCTTCCTGGGTGGTCCGGCTGGCGGGGGTTTCGAGGCTACCGGCATCGCCACCGCCTACTCTACTGGCGTGAACTACGATCATGCTTTCTCGCCCACACTCTTTACTGAGGGGAGGGTCGGCATAGCTCACTATCGCAACTCCGCAACGCAGACTGACTACGGCGTCAACGACGCCCGCACCCTCGGCATACCCGGCAACGGACCCAATGGTACGAACAATGTGGTCACCAGCAGCGGACAGGTCGCCCTGAATCTCGGCAATTTCTCGGCTCCGCTCGTCGGGTATTCGCCGTCCCTGCCATGGTTACGCGCGGAATCCAACATTGACTTTGCGAATAACTGGACCAAGATCATCAAGAACCACACCCTCAAGGCGGGCGTCGACGTTCGCCGCGTTCGCGATGATCTTCTACAGGGCAACATCAACGCGGCAGCGGGTTCATTCACCTACGCCGAGAATCAGACATACGTGCCGTCTGGCGGTACCACCTTCAACGGCTCAGCCACGGGGCAGGCAAACGATATCACCAGCTTCCTTTTTAACCAGCCAAACAACGTTGGCCAGGACACCAACAGCACCTTTCCGGCGTACCGCCAGACGTGGGAGTTCTTTTTTCTATCGGACAAATGGCAGGCAAGTTCCAGGCTGACCGTCGATGTGGGTGCGCGGTATGAACTGTACCCTCCGGCCACTCCGCGCAAAGCAGGCGGCTTCGTCAATTACATCCCTGCCACGAACACGTTGGTGCAGGCCGGTGTGGACGGCAATCCCTCTAACCTGGGCATGCAGACCGACTACAAGAACTTTGCGCCGCGCCTTGGAGCGTCGTACCGTGTCAATGACAGGACTGTCGTTCGTGGCGGCATCGGCGTAAGCTACGTTCCGTTCGTTGACAATTCCTACGCCTACAACTATCCCATCAAGACCAGCACGAACTACACCAACGGTACGACCTATGGACCGGCCCTCAACCCTGCCGGTGGGGTCGTCAATCTCTCCACTGGAGTTCCCGCGACTCCGACGGCCAACTTTAGTTCGAGTGGAACCCTGTTTGAGACAGCAGCCAACGGTACCCTGGGACTTGGCAATCTCTACATCCCGCTCAACTTCAAAAATGCCTATGTGACGAGCTGGAATGCAGCGGTACAGCAGGCGCTGCCATTCGACATGTCGCTGCAGGTTGCCTACGTCGCCAACCATGGCACACGCATCGATGTCTCTCAAAATATCAACGTGCCTAAGGTCTATGGGCAAAGCGCGGCCTTCGATCCATTGAACAAGGCCGCTGACGGCGTGACCCCGACGTTCAACAAGACCGCGTCCGTCACGGAATTCTTCCTCGGCTACTCGACCAACTACCAGTCCATGCAGGTAGAACTCAAACGCCGCTTCGGCCACGGGATCGGCTTTAGCTCGGCCTTTACCTGGGGCAAGGCGGAGAATTATCAGACCGGCGCACAGGATGGCGGCTTGCTCTTCTGGGCAGGTCCAGTCCATCGCAACTGGGCGGTGGCCGATTTTGACCGCACCAAGAATTACGAGCAGACAATTACCTACGAACTGCCCGCCGGACGTAATCACAAGTACTTCAATTCCGGAATTGGCCAATACGTCCTTGGCGGCTGGCGCGCCTCGGCGATCATTTCCGCGGTTTCGGGCCTGCCTTTCACCATCACCGCTAACAGCGTGACCAGCGGAACCACCCAGACGGCGAACCAGATCGCTCCGTACAAGGTGCTTCACAACGTTACCGGGGGCGTCACATCCGCCTATCCTCAATGGTTTGATCCCACCTCCTACGCGGCACCGGCGGCCTGCACCTATGTTGCCGGAGGCGCGCCGTGCGCGTTAGGCAATATCGGGCGTAACCAGTTCCGCGGCCCCGGCTATTTTTCAGACAACCTGTCACTCTTCAAGAGCTTCCCGATGTTCCGCGAATCCAACCTCGAAGTGCGCGGGGACGCTTTTAACCTGTCCAATACTCCAGCTTTTGGGCTGCCCAGCAGCAGCATTACCTCCAGCACCTTTGGGCAGATCACCGGTACCCTCGGCAGCGGCGTCGGCAACGTGAACGGCGTGGGTGGCCCGCGTGTTCTGCAGGCATCCGCAAAGATCACCTTTTAATGCTGTGATTGGCCGGCGGTTCAAACCAAGCGCTGGCCAATTGTATCCAGCGGGTGCGATAATGCTTCCGCGAATGGAAGTACCATTGGAGCGTACCATGACAAATCGCCGGGAGTTTATGGGAGGCGCGGCCGTTACGGCAGCGGCCTTCGCCACCACGTCAGCCAAAAGCTATGCACGCATCATCGGGGCAAACGGCCGCGTGCAGTTTGCCACGGTGGGTCTGCGCAGCCGCGCGTATGCGCACCTGGCCGCACTGAAGGCCAATCAGGAGAACGTGGATCTGGTGTACGTGGCGGATGTGGACAGCCGCTACCTGGACAAGTTCTGCGGTGATGCCGCGACGAAGATGGGCACCGCTCCCAGGAGCGAGAAGGATTTTCGCAAGGTACTGGCCAGCAAGGACGTGGACGCCATCAGCATCGCCACGCCTGACCACTGGCACGCTCCGATGGCCATCATGGCGATGCAGGCAGGCAAGCACGTCTACGTGGAAAAGCCCTGCGCCTACAACGTGCAGGAGGGTGCCTGGCTGGTGGAGACCGCGAAGAAGACCGGCAAGCTGTGCCAGATGGGGTCGCAGCGGCGCTCGTCCCAGCCGTGCATCGACGCCATCGCGAAGCTGCGCTCCGGCGTGATCGGCCGGCCGTACTGGGCGGAGACCTGGTACGCTACGGCGCGCCAGCCCATCGGCGTGGGCAAGCAGATCCCGGTGCCAGAGTACCTCGATTGGGACTTGTGGCAGGGACCGGCTCCACGGCAGGCCTATACAGACAACGTGCATCCGTATAACTGGCACTGGTTCCGCAAGTGGGGCACAGGCGAGACGCTGAACAATGCGACGCACGAGGTGGACGTGGCGGTCTGGGCGCTCGGCGTTGGTCTGCCGCAGCGCGTCACTGCTGTTGGTGGCCGCTACCAGACAACGGATGACTGGCAGTTCTACGACAATCTTGACGTTGCCATGGAATACCCGGACGCGATGATTACGTGGAAGGGATCCTGCATCAGCGGCAAAAAGACGTACGGTCGCGACCGCGGCGTTGCGGTGCACGGCACCAATGGCACCATGGTGATCGACATCGGCGAGTGGGAGGTGTACGACAACCACGACAAGATGCTTGAAACCTCGCCAAAGGTAGCGAAGTCTGCCACAGCAGCGCCGTCATCGGATCGCGCGGGGATTGACATCTATACGGACGCGCACTTCGGCAACTTCCTGGGTGCGATTAAGAATGGCGACGCGCTGCATCAGCCGGTGTCGCAGGGCAATATCTCTGTGACCTCGCTGCACTTCGCGAACATTGCGTACTTCACCAAGCGGTCGCTGAACATTGATGCGAACGGCACGATCACCGGCGACAAGGAAGCGCAGGCTATGACTCACCGGGCTGAATACGCGAAGGGCTTCGAGCCTAAGGTGTAGGTCTTCTGCCGAGCTCCATGAATTTGGGCGCCGCTGACGAGCGGCGCTCTTCTTTGCAGGTAACAATTCCACAAGTCTGATGGAGACTCTCATGAAAGCCACTCGCCGCGAGATGATGTATGGCGCGGCCGCGACCGCGGCTGCGATCACGTTTCGCTCTACTCTGGCCGCGCAGATCAAGGCCGTGGCTGCGTCCTGTCCATTTCACCTTGCTGTCATTAACGATGAAATCTCGCCCGACCTGGACCATGCCGCGCATGTGGCGGCAAACGAGTTCGGCCTGCGCTGGATTGAGGTGCGCAACGTTGGCGGCAAGGGCTTGGCCGCGATGAACGCCGACGAACTGGCCGAGGTGAAGAAGACCTTGGCGAAGTACGGGCTTCAGGTGACGGACATTGCCAGCCCGCTCTTCAAGTCCGACTTCCCCGGTGCTCCGCTTTCCAAGGAAAGCCCTAACCGGAATCGCCCCGAGAAGGTGCTCACCAGCTTTGCGGCGCAGGACGCGTTGCTGGAGCGTTGCATCGATGCCGCAAAGGCGCTTGGCACGGACCGTGTGCGCTGCTTCGATTTCTGGCGCCTGGAAGATCCCGCGCCGTACCGCGAGGCAATCCACCAGAAGCTGGACGAAGCCGCCACCAAATGCGCGAAACAGGGCATCGTGCTTGTTCTGGAGAACGAGATGGCCTGCAACACCGGTAGCGGTGCCGAAGCGCTGGCCACGCTCAATGCGGTGCCAAACAAAAACCTGATGTTGAACTGGGATCCAGGAAACTCTGGCACATTTCCCGGCGACGTTCCCTTCCCCACGGACTACGAGCGGCTGCCGAAGAGTCGCATTGGGCATGTCCATGCCAAGAATGTCCGGCGCGATCCTTCGCTGAAGAATGGCTGGGAGTGGCAGCCTGTCGACCTTGGCCTGATCGATTGGGCGGGGCAGTTTGCAGCACTGAAACGCGACGGTTACACCCACGCGGTCAGCCTGGAGACGCACTGGCATGGCGGCGGAACCCCAGAGGAGTCGACCCGGCGCAGCATGCAGGGCATGATGGAGTGCCTGGGCAAGGCTGGTATGACGGCGACTTAGACTCGGGTCTCTAACGTTGAGTTTGTTCGCCTTTGTCAAGCAAATCTCGGCGGCTGAAGCCGCAATTAAAGTGTGGAAGTATGGCACGGCTGAAGCGTGCCCCTCCGAAGGACGTTTTGGCTAACATCCCGTTTGTTCGATTACTCCAGACGATTCAGCAAGCATTTCAGCATGCAGGCATGAGTGCCCAGGACGCTGCCGTATGTGCTCGCGTGCATGCGGAATCGACGTTGGACGGGGTGAACTCGCATGGGGTTAATCGCGTTCCACGCTTTGTGGAGTTCATCCACAAGGGGTGGATCAACCTCCACGCCAGGCCGCAGCTGGTTAAGCAGTTTGGCGCGCTGGAGGTCTACGATGGGCAGCGCGCGCCGGGTGTATTGAATGCGCTGTGGTGCACGGACCGCGTCGTCCAAACCGCAGCCGAGCATGGGATCGCTCTGCTTGGCTTGCGCAATACGAACCACTGGATGCGCGGCGGCACGTATGGTTGGCGGGCGGCTACGGAAGGTTCGATTCTGATTGCCTGGACGAACACTGAATCCAGCATGCCTCCGTGGGGCGGCAAGGAGGTGCGGCTGGGCAATAACCCCTTTGTCATGGCCGTGCCGCGGCCGGGTGGGCCGGTGGTGCTGGACATGGCCATGTCGCAGTACGCATATGGCAAGTTGCAGGTGATGCGCCTCAAGGGCCAGCCATTGCCCTTTCCTGGCGGATACGATGCGAACGGCGTGTTGACGGTGGAGCCGGGCCCGATTGAGGCGTCGCAGCGCATCCTGCCAATGGGCTTCTGGAAGGGATCGGGATTCGCGATCCTGCTCGATCTGCTGGCCGCGATTTTGTCCGAAGGGTTGCCAACCAACGCGATCGACCAGCTGCAGCTTGGCAGCTGTGTGGGATGCTCGCAGGTGTTTATCGCGATCGATCCGGCAAAGCTCGGCGGACAGGACGAAGTCTCACGCTTGGCGGATAGTGTGGTTGAGTATGTGCATACGTCAGCGCCGGATGAAGGTGGGCGGATGCCGGAGTATCCCGGTGAGGGAACGATCCGGCGGCGGGAACGGCAGATGCGCGAGGGTGTCGAGGTTGACGACGGCATCTGGCGCGAGGTGCAGGCGCTGGCCGGCATTGAAGAAACCGGCGTACGCGATTCTTCCCTGCGGAAAGACGATGAATAGGAGATGCGCAGAGCTTACGCACATCACAACGCGCGCTGATCTGCGCCAGATGCGAACGGTCCCAAGTCAAGCGACAGTGTTCGTAAGCGTGCCAATGCCTGCGATGGTGATATCGATCACATCGCCATGATGCAGGGTGAAGGCATCGTCTGGGACAATCCCGGTTCCGGTCATCAGCAGCGCGCCATCCGGGAAGGTGTTGTCCCGGAAGAGGTAGCCGGCCAATTCGCGCGGGTCGCGCTTGAGCTCCGCGAGCGTGGTGGTGCCGATGAAGCCGACCTTCCCGGCCCGTGTGATGCTCAGGCTGATGGCCGTGGATCGCGGCAGCGGCTCTCGATGTAGAAGAATGCACGGCCCAACAGCACAGGAGCCGTCGTAGATCTTTGCCTGCGGCAGGTAAAGGGGATTCTCGCCCTCGATGTCACGTGAACTCATGTCGTTGCCGATGGTGTAGCCGGTGATCTCCCCGCCTGGGTTCAGCAGCAGCGTAAGCTCCGGCTCGGGGACGGACCAGGCGGCGTCAGACCGGATGCGGACGTCGGCACACGGACCCCTGACGCGGCGAGCGGTTGCCTTGAAGAAGAGTTCCGGCCGCTCCGCCTCATAGACGCGGTCGTAGAACGTACCGCCGCCTGCGGTCTTTGACTCCTCCATACGTGCGCTGCGGCTGCGAAAGTAGGTGACGCCAGCCGCCCAGACTTCCTGCTGGCCGATGGGTGCGAGCAGATCGCCTGCAACGGGAGCGTCAGCAGGCGCGGTGCTCAGACTGCGCTGCACGCGGTCGTGGAGATCGGGGCTGCACACCAGTTCATCCCAGGTCTCTGCTTCGACACGATGCCAGGTGGCACCATCTGCGGAAGTCGCGAAGATGCCGCGCAGGGTGCGATAGAGCTTCATGCGTTAGCCTTTCCGCGCGTGACTGCTGTGACGATCGCGTCCGCATCGTAGACGCACCCGCCCCAGACGCCACCGGATGCTTCGACCAGAGCGGCCCAGATGCGCGTATCGCCGGGCAACGCTGAGTGCGGTGCCAGATCGGCACGTGGCGCACGACCTTTCAGCCGGAAAGCACCGTCACTTGCCGTGAACCGCACGTTTGCTTCTCCCACAAAGTCAACAGAAGCGTGCAGGGTATTACGGTCAACCGTGATGTCGATCACATCGCCATCCCGCACCTTGCCGATGGGACCGCCCGCAAGCGCTTCCGGTGAGATGTGGCCGATGCAGGCACCGGTGGAGACGCCACTGAAGCGCGCATCCGTCAGCACGGCGATATGCTTGCAGAAGGGCAGGCTCTTAAGCGCGGAAGTCACCTGGTAGATCTCCTGCATGCCCGCACCGAGCGGGCCGCCGCAGATCAGCACCAGGACATCACCAAGGCCGACGCTCCCTTGCTTGATGGCAGCGATGGCTGCAGCTTCCGTGACAAAGACGCGGGCGAGTCCGGTGTGCCGGTAGAAGTTGGCCTCATCGATGAGAGATGGGTCAATGGAGGTGCTCTTCATCACGCTGCCCTCCGGCGCCAGATTGCCACTGGGAAAGCAAACGGTAGAGGTGAAGCCTTTGGCCCGGGCGTCCTCTGGGGAGACGATCACCTGACCGGCATCAACCCCATCAAGCGCTTGCAGCCGCTGCTGGAGGAGTTGGCGGCGTTCGCTCGATTCCCACAAGTTTAGATTCGCATCCAGAGTTTCGCCGGTGACAGTGAGGACGCTCGTGTCCAGCAATCCCGCGCGGCGCAGGTGCAACATGACCTCCGGGACGGCTCCGGCAAGAAAGACCTGCACAGTGGCGAAGTTGCGCGGGCCGTTGGGCAATGCATCCACCAGACGAGGCACGGCACGGTTGACCGCGATCCAATCCTCTACCGTGGGACGCCGCAGCCCAGCGGCGTGCGCGATGGCGGGGATGTGGAGCAGGAGGTTGGTCGATCCGCCAAACGCCGCGTGTACGACCATAGCGTTGCGAATCGCTGCATCCGTCAGCACGTCACGTACGCCGAGACCCAGCTGCGACAGACGCATCAGTGCTCGCGCGGAGCGGGAGGCGGCGTGGAGCCAGATGGCTTCGCCGGAGGGAGCGAGGGCGGTATGCGGGAGAGCGAGTCCAAGCGCTTCGGCGACCACCTGTGAGGTTGCGGCGGTACCCATGAACTGGCAACCTCCGCCGGGTGAGGCGCAGGCGCGGCATCCCACGTCCGCCGCCTGTTCCAGCGTGATCTCGCCGCCGGCGAAGCGTGCTCCGATGGTCTGCACCTTGCCTGCATCCTCGCCAATCTCCGGCAGCAGAGTGACGCCGCCTGGTACCAGCACGCCGGGCATCGGTCCGGCGGAGGCCAGCGCCATCAGCATGGCAGGCAAGCCCTTGTCGCAGGTTGCGATGCCCAGCACGCCCTTGCGCGTGGGCAAGGATCGCATGAGGCGGCGCAGGACCATCGCCGCATCGTTGCGGTAAGGCAGCGAGTCCAACATGCCTTCAGTACCCTGGGTGCGGCCGTCGCACGGATCGGTGACGGCCGCAGCGAAAGGAGTCGCGTGCAGGTTGCGGAATTCACGTGCAGCCTCCGCCACCAAGAGACCGACCTCCCAGTGGCCGGTGTGGAAGCCAAGCGCGATGGGCGTGCCGTCCGCCGCGCGGAGGCCGCCGTGCGTGCTTAGGATGAGGAATTCGGGGTCCAACAGGCAGTGCGGATCCCATCCCATGCCTGCATTCTGGGTCAGGCCAAAGAGGTTTCCGGAAGGCTCGGAGAGCAGCATCTCCGGTGTAACGGGAAGGCTGCCCTCCGGACCGGCAGCGTGGGTGCGGACCCCGGCACATGCCTCGGCGTCATTGCCGAGCAGCATCTCCAACACGGTGGTTACGGTCCTGTTCATAGGAGCTTGTTGGCAGATCGCGGACGTTCTTACCCTGCACTAACGTAGCCGACGCACGAAATACCCAGCCTACCTAACGCAAGAAATCAGGTAATTCGCGGTTGGTTACCATCGCGCGAGACCACGCCTGAAGTGGGAACGCAGCCGCTGATTGTGGACGTCTGTCTCATTTTGCAACATCCACTCGGAAGGCCCTATGGTACCGTAAGTCTTGCAAGAGGAGCCGCAGGTCTGCGGAAGACAGACCTGTAGCGGCTGGAACGTATTCACTGCCGTCCGTGTTCGACTTTACTCGGTCCAGAGAATGCCGATCTCTAGGAAGAGACGCCGGCTATCTCGCTTGCCTCACAGCACGTATACCGTGCGGGAGAGCTGGTCTGGTGCCTTCGGGGCATGTCTATCGAGTCCCTTTTACTGTTCGCCGCAGGGTACCACGTCACGTGAACCCGTTGCGTATCTTCGCGTCGAGAGACGACATACGGAATCCGATGTCTACCATGAAGCGTTCTATTACCGTGACACCTTTCAGTCGATTTGCAGCCGCTGCCTGTCTGGCGATGAGTAGCATACACGTTTGCGCACAGGGAGCGCCAATGGTGGGCCAGTCAGCGGTTCCGCCCACCGCACTCGCGCCTGCGCAAAGCCCGTTAAGCGCGGATCTTGGCTCCGGGGACCAGTTGCTGATCAGCGTGGCCGATCTGGACGAGGTAAGTAACCGGACCGTGCGAATCGCACAGGACGGCACGCTGGATCTTCCGCTGATTGGCGTGGTTCCGGCGGGTGGCATGAATGTCACCGCTCTGCGCAATCTGCTGGCGGCACGCTACGCAAAGTACGTGGCAACGCCGCAGGTCACGGTGCAGCTGGTCAGCAGCGAGAACCGTACCATCTCCGTGATCGGCGAGGTGAACGCACCAAATTCACAGGAACTTACAGGACCGCTGACGCTGCTTGGAGCGATCTCGAAGGCCGGAGGCATTAAGCCCGACGCGGGTCCACAGGTCGTGGTAACGCGCGAGGCACGCTGGGGAACGCTGCCGTTGACCGGTGCAGTGCCCAGCAAAGAGGGCGCGTTCTCACGCGCAACGCTGAATCTGGATGACCTCCTGGCTGAGAAGACGCCGGAAAACAACATTTTGCTCCGGCCCGGAGACATCATCACCGTTCCCAAAGGCAGCCTGATTTATGTCGTAGGTGAAGTAAAGCGGTCCGGCGGATTTCCCTTACGGTCAAACGGGAGCGTTTCGCTGATTGAGGCGCTTGCGTTGGCCGAGGGCCTGGGGCCCAACGCAAAAAGTCATGACGCCAAAATTCTTCGGCCAGCCGCTGACAAGAGTGCCAAACGTGAAGAAATTCCAGTGGACATCGGCCAGGTGCTCGCCGGCAAACGGACCGATCCGCAGCTGTATGCGGACGACATCCTCTTTGTACCAAACAGCGCCGCTAAGACTGGCGCGCGGCGGGCCATTGAAGCCGCCCTCCAGATCAGTACAGGCCTGCTGATTTACCGCTGAGGACCGCGATGGGGTTTCCCTTGAGGACGATGAATAGAGTACGGAGGAAGTTTTGAATCAGGATTGGACAGGGCGCGACAGATCGGGTGATGGCGAGTTGAGGCCTTCTCACGGCGCACCGCGCCTGCAGGATGGGTCACATCCTCTGTTGCCGGTGGATGACCGGTACTCTCCGGAAGAGCAGGCCCAATCCACGATGGCCGCAGAGTATTACCGTACGGTCGTGCGCCATCGCTGGCTGATTGCCGGACTCGCGTTTCTAGGGGTCGTGCTGAGTGCGCTGTTTCACCTGGGCACACAGCCGGTGTACGAGACCCGGACCTCGCTTGAGATTCAGGCGGTGAACGGCGACTTCATGGATATGCGGTCGGTTGCTCCCACGGCCGCTTTGCCCAGCGATGCCATCATTGCCACGCAATTGAAGCTGCTGGGCAGCGACTCGCTGGCGGAACGGGTCAAGACGCAGTTAAGCGACGAACCGCACCCCGACCGGGTGGAAGAAAATGATCTGTTGTCACGTCTGGAACGCGTGTTTCACATCCGCTCCGGGCAGGGTATTCCATTTGACAAGCTGCTGGACGAGACGGCGAATGGCGTAAAGATCAAAGCTCTGGGCATCTCGCAACTGGTGGAAGTCACCTGCGATTCCTGGGATCCAGCGTTTGCCGCGCAGTACTGCAACACGCTGACAAGTGAGTTCCAGAGCACGGATCTGGAAAGCCGCGGTGCACAGGCCAAGCACATCAGCGACTGGCTGGTGCATCAGGCGGCCGACGTGCGTGAAAAAGCGGAAGAGTCGCAAAAGAAACTGGAGGCTGCCACCGGCGGCAATGGCCTGCTGCTGAACTCACAAAACGACAGCATGGGCGAGGACCATCTGCGCCAGATGCAGACCGAGCTGGTGCGCGCGCAGGCTGACCGCATGGAAAAACAGGCGGAACTAGCCGTCGCGCAGGCGGGCAACCCAGACGCCGGGCCGGAGAGCTCAGCCTTTGCGGCGGAAAAGATCAAGCTTGCCGACCTGCAGGCGCAGGTTGCCGCGCTTGTTCCTCCGCTGACAGAGGCAAATCCGAAGGTCATTCACCTGCGCGCGCAGATTGCCGAGGTGCAGGCAAACATGCAGCGTGAAAAGGTATCGAGCGCGGTCAAGATGCAGGAGGCCTACCAGGCAGCCAAGCACCGCGAAGATCTGCTCAGCATGAGCTACAAGAACATCGAGGGATCGGTTTCGACGGATCTGCAAAAGAGCTCCGAGGTGGATCTGCTGCGCCGCGAGGTGCAGTCCGAACAGCAGCTGTACCAGACCTTGCTGCAGCGGGCCAAGGAAGCCGGATTCGCGTCTGCCATGCCGGCATCCACCATCCGCATCGTCGACATGGCGAAGGCTCCGCATTTCGCGGTTTATCCCAAACGGACCACAGCCGCGCTGATTGGTGCTTTGCTTGGCGCGCTTGCCGGTTTGATCGCGGCGTTTCTGCTGGAGCGCCAGGTGCCTCGCCTGCGCCTCCCCGGCGATGTGTCGCGCTTTATCCGGATCGATGAACTGGGTGTGATTCCATCCGCTGCAGCACAGCGCAGCTTCGGCTCCGCCCTGGCCGCGCCAGTGCAAACCGCCCTGGTGAAATGGAACGGAGGCGCGAAGAGCCCTGCCGTGATGACCGAAGATACCTGGTCGGAGGAGGCTCTGGTGGCCGAATCCTACCGCAACACCACGCTTTCGCTTCTGCTCTCGGAACCCGAGCGTGGATCGCGGACGTTTGTCATCTCGTCACCGAATGCAGGTGAGGGAAAGACGACCGTGACGTCGAATCTGGGCATCGCGCTGAGCAAGTCAAAGCTGCGTGTCGTTCTGGTGGACGGCGACCTGCGCAAGCCGAATCTGCACCGCATGCTTGACGTGGAAAACAGCGTCGGTCTGCGAAACGTCCTGCGCGACGGCCTGGCCGCGTACGAGCACAAGATGAACCTGGTATGCAAGCCCACGGCATACGCGAATCTGTCCGTTATTTCATCCGGCACTGGAAACGAGCCGGTTGCGGATCTCCTGTACTCGCCGCAGCTTCGTGCGTTGCTGGACGACCTGGAGAAGCGTTTCGACGTTGTCCTGGTGGATACGCCCCCCATGCTGCACATTGCGGACGCACGCATCTTCGCCGGGCAGACAAACCGCGCCATCCTGGTATTCCGCTCCGGGGTAACCAAGCGCTCGAGCGCCGTGACCGTGCGTAACATGCTGCAGCGCGACCGCGTTCGTATCACAGGCAGCATCCTGAACGACTTCCATCCGCAGCGGGAGGGTCAGGGCAAGTATTACAGCGGGTACTACGACTACTACAGCGCAAACGCGATCGACCAGGCAAAGGCTTCCTGATGACGGACCTGCTTACAGAAGAACCCGGCCTTCTGGAGCAGACGCCTGAGCTTGCGCCTGTTCCCCTGCCGCTTCCGTCAGAGCCGGTGCCCGTGTCATCGGATGTTGCGAAGCATGTGGTGCAGGGCACGTCCACGCTGGGTGCCGCGGTGTTTGTGGAGCGCGGTGCAAGTTTCCTGGCCAATGTGCTGGCCGCGCGGCTGGGCGGGGCGCATGTGTTTGGGGCATACTCGCTGGGAATCACGACAGCGAACAATATCTCCACGTATGCGGCGGGCGGCATAGGAACCACGGCCACCCGTTTTTCCGGCAAGTATCCGTATGACAGTGGGAGCTATCGCGTCTTCGCGCAGGTCATGGCAACGATCTCGCTGCTATCCGCCGCGCTTGCCGCGCTTGCACTTACGTTCGGGGCGGGTCCGATCGCGCGCCTGCTGCATGCCACGGAGTTGACTGGGCTGCTGCGGTGGGCCGGGATCACCGCCGCCGGGATGGTGCTGCTGGAGTGCGCGCGTGGCTTCTTTGTGGGGCAACGGCGATTGCTGGCACTGGCCGCTTTGTCTGTCCTGGTGGGCGTAGGCATGATCGGCAGCTTGCCAGCCGTGTCGCTGACGCACCGTCCGGTGCTGATGGTGATCTCTCACGGTGCGGTCACGTTGACCTCCGTCGCCCTCTGCGGCCTCCTGGCTGCGCGACTGCACCTGCTGCCGCCCGCTGGAACGCGGCCTTCCATCGGGTTTCTGCCGCTGCTGCGCGAGGTTTGGGGCTACGGTTTGATTCAGCTCTCCGGCCTGGTCAGCGCGAACGTGGCGGGATGGTGGATTACGGCAATGGTCGCGCGAGGCGATACGACCCTTCTGCAGATCAGCTTCTTTGCGGTCGCCAGCCAGCTGCGTAACCTGATCGGCCTCTTCCCCGCCCTGCTGACAGAAGGCAGCTTTGCCGCAATGGCCACGCCTGACGGCAGCGGGGAGAGCGTGCCGCACCGCGTGATGGCGCTTTGCACTTATGCGTCTACGTTTGTGTCGTTTGTCATCGCCTCGGTTGCGGCCATTACGGCTCCCCTGGTTCTGCGGCTGATCTATGGCAGGAGTTTCACCATGGCGGCGCTGGCGGTCAGCGTGGGCGTGGGCGTGGCGGTGGTCCAGATGGGCAACGCTCCGCCATCGGCCCGGCTCAGCGTGGTTTCCATCCGCTCGACGGCCGTCATCAACAGCGTGTGGGCGCTGTTTACCGCAGCTGTGGGCACGGCGCTGATGCTGCATGGGGGGACGGCAGCCGGTGCCATGGGCGTGTTCATGGCCGCGCATGTGCTGATCGCGGCGATGGTGCTGATCGGGCTGGCGCGGCGGGACCGGCTGCCTGCGGGCATGGTGCCGCTCTTTATCGTCAGCACGGTTGCGACCGTTGCACTTGCATTGCTAGCCGTCTACCGGGCCTCCCATGCCGGTCTGACCGGCTCTGTAAGCGCCTTGATGGCGCTCGTCGCGTGTGCCGCATGCCTTTGGATGTATCGCTTGGGGAAGGCCCATGGCTGGCTGCCTTCAAAGGCGATGCTGCAGTCGCTGGTCCGGCGCGTTGCACCGTTCGCCCGCCGGAACTCAACCAGGGAGAGCCGCTGAGCCATGTCCACTTCTGTCCAACTCGGACCGCACACGCTGGCTGCTCCCGGGGTGAAGCCGCGAAGAGCCGCAGGCGTCCCCGCGACCGGTAAGGTCGTCGTCGTGCACAGTGGTGCGCGCGACCGTTACCAGGTGGCGCTGGCACTGTCGCAGGCGGGTCTGCTGCACTGTCTGGTGACGGACTTCTTCTGGTCGGAGGAGACGCGGCTGGGCAGATTTCTGAGCCGTTGGCTTCCGGCGCGTTTGTTGGCCATGCTGCGCCAGCGGAGCGCTCCCGGTTTGCCGCCATCGCAGGTAAAGACGTGCCTCCGTGCCGCATTTGGCGGGTTGCTGCTGGACAAGGCGCACTTTATCCCGTTCGCGTTCCGCCGCTGGATGACACGCAAGGCCGACGACACGTTGGGAACCGTCGCCGGCAGATTGGCCCGCCGCTCCGGAGCGCAGTTGCTGAGTTACAGCTACTACGGCTACGCAGCCTTCAAGGCTGCTGGCGGGCGGGGAATGCTCTTCCAGATGCATCCGCACCCTGCAACCATGCGGCGCCTGTTGCTCGCAGAGCTGGAAGCGCATCCAGACTGCGCGGCATCGCTGCAGCAGGAGTGGGAGCTGAACTTGCCCGAAGAAGACTTTCAGCGGCTGATCACGGAAGCGTCGCTGCCGGTCCGGTCCATCGCTGCGTCCTCGTTTACAAAGCAAAGTCTGGTGGAACACGGTGCCGCACCCGCATCCGTGGATGTTGTGCCGTATGGCATCGACCTGAAGAAGTTTCATCCGGCGGACGAGGCTGGGCGATCAACCGAAGGCACGCTGAAGCTGCTGTTTGTCGGCCGCATCAATCAGCGCAAGGGCATCAAGTATCTGCTGCAGGCACTGGAGATGCTGCCCGGAGCCGATCTGGAACTGACCGTCTGCGGACGTGTTCTGGATGGCCTGGACCTGTTTCAGGCAGCGGGATCGCGCGTACGCATCCGCCCCTCCGTAAGCGCTGGAGAGTTAGTCGCGGCGTATCAGGGAGCGGATTTGTTTGTGCTGCCATCGATAGCGGAAGGTTTCGGGCAGGTGCTGCTGGAGGCCCTTGCGTGCGGCCTGCCGGTGCTGGCAACCACGCACACCGCAGCACCCGATCTCCTCACGGAGGGCGAACAGGGCTTTATCGTGGAACCCCGGCGGCCCGGCCCGCTGGCCGATCGCATCGCGTGGGCGCTGTGCCACCGGGAAGAACTCCGCGCCATGCGCGGTGCGGCACGCAGCCGGGCGGAGCAGTTTCCCTGGGCACGCTTTCAGCATGAGGTGAGCCAGTCCGTTCGCGAATGCATGGAAGAGCAACACGCCGCCATGCTGGAGGCCGTGTAATGTTTGTTGCCCTGCTGATTGCCACCGGCGTCATCGCCCTTATCGGCACGGTCATCGCACTGGATGGCAGCGGTGACGTCTTCCATCCCCTGGTATTTATTGGCCCGATGATGGCGTTCCTGTACACGTGGATGCCGTGGAAGATTTACTCCGCGGGCGGCCTGGCGCGCTTCTTTGACAACGACCAGATGCTGTTTATCGCCGTTCTGAACCTGCTGGGCGTGCTTTGCTTTGTGGCGGGATGTCTGGCGGCCGGTGTTCGCTCCGTTCCCCGAAACAACATCCGGACGCGTTTCTCGCCTGCGGTCTGCGAGCGGCTGCTCGTTGGCGGCTCAATCGCCGGTGCGGTAGGGCTGATGTGCTGGGCCATCACCATCATCAATGTGGGCGGCTTTGTGAATGCATACAGCGCCTCCTACTCCGGCGGCTGGGATGATAACGGATACATCCGCGACGGCAGCATTCTCTTGCTGATTGGTGTCATGACGGCGCTGCTTTCGCGCAGCTCCGGCGGGCCGCGCTGGCCGGCATATACGATGCTGGCTGTCTTTGGGCTGCCGTGGGCTTCTGGAGCCTTCTTCATGGCGCGGCGCGGGCCCACGTTTGAGCTTGCCATCTTTGTCTTCATGAGCTGGTACGTCAACCGCAAGAAGCGGCCGCCGCTGGTGGCGCTGGGTGTGGGTGGCGCCCTGCTGGGATGGCTGGTGCTCTTCCTGGTGACAAATCGCGGCTCCATCTACATCGGTTCCAGCTTTGACGTGAAGACGGATGTCAGCAACATCGTGGAATCGTCCGACACCGGCAACGAATGGATCTACGGGGCAGGAACAGTGCTGAGTTCGCAGCGCCGCGACCACTACTTCTGGATGCGGCGGTATCTTGCCCAGGTACTGGTTCGTCCCATCCCCTCCGCGATCTGGCCCAACAAGTACGTGGACTTCGGTGTGCCGGAGTTGCTGCACAACGCAGGCACCGGTGAGGGCTTTGGTGACGCGCTTGGCTGGAAGGGTGCGGACGGTTCCGCACCGGGCATTGTGGCGGACCTTTGGGTGGAGATGTGGTATCTCGCGATTCCGTGCATGGGCGCGCTGGGATGGGTCTATGGCTGGGTGTGGCGCAAGAGCGTCACCGTGGGCGGACCGTGGGCCAGCCAGGCCATCATTCTGAACGCAATTTCGATTTACATGGTAATGCAGACGATGGAAGCCGTTATCTTCCGGACGCTGCTGCTGTCAGTGCCAAGCTGGCTGATTTTTCAATACGCATACGCTTTCCACAAGAATCGACAAAACCAACACACTGTTTCATTTCGTACCAATGAGTACATCGCTCTTTCTTAACGAGCACCTTTTCTCCGAGGGTTTGTGATGCTTTCTGAAACGACAAGTCTGTCCACGCGCGCGAAGTGCCGCGCCGCCGTGATCTGGATCGACTGGTATGCCTACCACCTGGCCCGCTTCAAGGGGCTGCAGTCTGCGTTCGGCAGTAACGGCGAGGTGTATGGCATTGAGCTGGTCGGCGGCGTCGGTGTTCACAAAGGGTATAACTTCCGTGCCGGCATGCCACAGGGAATGCCAGTGGAAACCCTGCTGCCCAGGAAGAGCTGGCATGACGCAGGCAAGGTGGGGCTGTCACTCACGCTGATGCGCCGTCTCTCCAGCCTTGATCCGGCAGTGGTGCTTGTGCCGGGATATTACACGCTGCCCGCGATTGCGGCTGCGTTGTGGTGCAAATGGAAGCGGCGGACCAGCGTTCTAATGACGGAAACTACCGCCTCGGACCATGTGCGCAAGGGATGGCGGGAGAGGCTGAAGTCGAAGCTGATCCGCACGCTGTTTGACTGGGCGGTGACGGGTGGTGCGGCGCATGAGCGCTACCTGTTGCAGCTGGGATTCCCGCAGAACCGGATTGCGCATTTCTATGACGTGGTGGGCAACACGCGGATTGAAGAGGGCGTGGCCGAACTGCGGAACAGCGCAGCCGCGGAAACCTACAATCTGCCGGAGGATTACTTCCTCTTTGTGGGGCGTCTGGCGCCCGAGAAAAACGCGTTTGCGCTGCTGCGTGCGTGGCTTGCCTACCGTGAGGCGGGCGGGACGTGGTCGCTGGTGCTGGCCGGCGATGGGCCGGAGTGTCTGCCTCTGAAGGAGCTTGCCGCGAAGAGCGGACATGCCTCCGGCGTGCACTTCCTGGGACACCGCAGCGCCCGCGAATTGGTGCCGGTGTATGCCTTTGCCAAGTGTTTCGTTCTGCCCAGCACGCGCGAGCCGTGGGGTCTTGTCGTGAATGAAGCCATGGCGGCCTCACTTCCTGTTCTGGTTTCAAGGAACTGCGGATGTGCCGAGGATCTGGTGAGTCAGGGTGCGAACGGGTTCACGTTCGATCCGCGGAACGAGCCTGAACTTGCGAGTTGCCTGCAATCGATTGCCGCGATGCCAGAAGACAGCCGCCGGGAGATGGGACGCCGCTCCCAGGAGCGTGTTGCGCAATTTTCGCCACAGAACTTTGGGGCAGGGATTGCTGCTATCGCAGATGCCGCGGAGCAGCCGCCGCACCGTGCGCCGTACGCCTCCCCCGCCGGTCTACCCCGGGAAGCAAGCGCGGACACAGTTCACCTGCGCGCCATGCAGGAGTCCCGCGGGCAATGAAGCAGACGCCCCACACCGCAGAGCGCTGGCTGCATGTGCTGCCACACCTCGATCCGGTGTATGGCGGGCTAAGCGCGGTTGTGCCCCGGCTAGCGTCGCAGTTGTCTTCACAGGAGCACATCCCCACACGCATCGCCGCGTTTTGCAGCCGGGAGGAGGAGCACGTTGCAAACGAGCGCAAAGGAAGCGACATTTCCGTGTGGCCGTTGAGACGCTCAGAGTGGATGTGGAATACCGCTCTGCGCGAACGCTTTCATGCATTGATTGCGACAGCGGGCGGCGTTCACATTCATGGTGTGTGGGAGAGCAGCACGCTGATGGCCGCCTGCGCTGCCCGGGCCGCCGGGGTGCCGTACGTCTTGTCCGCGCATGGCATGCTGGAACGCTGGGCGCTGGCCAACAAGAGGCTGAAAAAACAGGTGTACGCCGCTCTGTTTGAGCATCGCAACACGCGCCGCGCAGCGTGCCTGCATGCCCTCACTGGCGCGGAGGCCCAGGATTACCGCCGCTTCGGCTGCGCCGGTCCCGTTGCGGTCATTCCCAACGGTGTCGAAGCACCTCCTAGCGCGACGCAGGAGTTATTCCTGGCGCGCCATCCTGAGGCAGAGGGAAAGCGCATCATCTTGTTCCTGGGCCGTATCCATTACAAGAAAGGTGTTGACCTGCTGTTGCACGCCTGGGCTGAGATGGCGGCACAGAACACAGACGCGGTTCTGGTCCTGGCTGGCCCAGACTCGGAAGATACCCTTCCGGGCGCTCTTCGCACGGTGGAGGTTTTGAACCTTCAGGAACGCGTCCTGTTCACGGGCATGCTGGATGTCAGGATGAAGTGGAGCGCGTTGGCCGCAGCCAGCTTTTTCGTCCTTCCGTCCTATTCCGAAGGTCTGAGTGTGGCTGCACTGGAAGCCCTGAGCATGGGCGTGCCCGTCATCCTTTCGCAACAGTGCAACTTGCCCGAGGCCGCACAAGCCGGTGCCGGGTGGGAGGTGGAGACCGCAATCCCGTCGCTGGCGGCTGCTCTGGACAAGGCACTGCGATGCGATGCGGCGGCATACCGCACCTGCAGCACTAACGCAAAGTTGCTGGCGCAACGCGAGTTCAGCTGGGAGAGCGTAACAGAGCGCATGGCTGCGTTATACCGCTGGGTGCAAGGCGGCGAGGTGCCGAGGAACGTCGATCTGCTGCGGGGTGCGGCATGAGCGGCCCCGTTCAACTGCGCAACTATGACAACAGCTGGTTTTCGCCGGGACGTTCGTTCGTCTGGCGGGCTGCGTGGCTTATTTTTGGCCTGCCGCTCTTTCGCTGGAGCCTGCTGCCCTCCTCCAGCTTCCGCGTAGCGCTTCTGCGGCTCTTTGGAGCGCGTGTCGGGAGCGGCGTCGTCATCCATTCTGAAGTGGTGGTGAAGTATCCCTGGCACCTGCAGGTTGGTAATGATTGCTGGATCGGCGAGCGCGCGTGGATCGATTGCCTGACAACGGTCCGTCTTGAAGACAACGTCTGCATCTCGCAAGGCGCGTATCTCTGCACCGGTAATCATGATTGGAGCGATCCGGCATTCGGTCTCGTCGTGAAGCCGATCGCGATGCGGCAGGGCTCCTGGGCCGGCGCGAAATCGATCCTTCTGCCAGGCGTGACGCTTGGTGAAGCTGCGGTCGCGGGTGCGGGAAGCGTGGTTTCGCGCTCCGTCCCGGCATATGAGATACACACGGGTAATCCCGCCACCTTTGCACGCAGGCGCGAGTTGATGGATGTTCCGCATGCACACGCCGTCGCGGAGCAGGTGCTGCAATGAGAGTTCTGCTGATGAACCAGTTCTTCTGGCCGAGCGACATGGCTACGAGCCAGCTGCTGACCGATCTGGCGCGCGATATGGCCGCGCAGGGGCACGTGGTTGAGGTGATTGCCAGCGGTTCCGGCATGGATGTTGCAGCTGCCGGTCATGCACCTGCCGTCACAATTCACCGTGTTGGCGGCCTGCGGTTTTCCCGCGGCACAGCCGGGCGCATCCTGTCGTATCTCAGCTTTTATGCCGGTGCCGCCTGGCGGGCACTAACGGTCAAGAAGCCCGACGTCGTCCTGACGCTGACCACGCCGCCGCTGCTGTCTTTGATCGGCGCGCTGGTCAAGCACATGCGTGGATGCAGGTTTCTGATCTGGGAGATGGACGTGTATCCCGATGTTGCGGTGGATCTGGGATACATCCGCAAAGGGAGTCTGCTGGAGAAACTCACGGGCGCACTGGCAGACTGGTCGCGGCGCCAGGCAGATGGGGTGATCGCGCTGGGAGAGTGCATGCGTGCGCGGCTGATGGCGCGTGGCATGGATGGCGCAAGGATCGCCGTGGTGGATAACTGGGCGGATAGCTCCGAGATCCGCGTTCAGCCACGCACTTCCACCTCTGCGGCGCTCCAGATTGTGTATTCCGGCAACCTGGGCCTGGCGCACGACGTGAACACGATTGTTGAAGCCATGCAGCAGCTGCGCAACGATCCGCGCTTTCACTTCATCTTTGCTGGTGGAGGCGCGCGCCGCCCGGAGATTGCGGCGCTTGCCGGTGCGGAAGGGACGGGCACGGTGGAGATGCGAGGGTCCGTTCCTCGCGAAGAACTTCAAAATCTGCTTGCATTGGGCGATATCGGTCTCGTCACGCAGCGTGAGGATTGCTGCGGATCCGTGGTGCCGAGTAAAGTCTACGGCCTGCTCGCGGCTGGGAGGCCGGTGCTGTTCATCGGCCCCGCAGCCGCTACGCCAGCCAAGATCGTCCGCGATCACGCGTGCGGCTGGCAGATTGCATGTGGCGACACAACGAATTTAGTTGCACTTCTGCACCGCTTGGCAGAAAATCCCGGTGACGTGGTGTCTGCCGGGAAGAACGCGCGAAGGGCTCTCGAAGAATACTTCGACCGCCACATTGGAACACAGCGCATCATCCGGTTGCTGGAAGGTAAGACTTTGTCCGCACCTTTCACGGAACCAGAGTTTATCTCCAACCAGAAACCATCGTCCATTAAGGTGTAAGGAAAAGACTATGTACTTACCGGTGTTACTTGGTCTTCTCAGTTTTGTACTTTGTTTTCTCTTCACTCCTCTGTGCCGCGCTGTTGCTATCCACTTCGACTTAGTGGATAAGCCGGACGCGCGCAAGCAGCATGGCGTTCCTACGCCTCGTGTAGGGGGATTCGCCATCGTGCTCGCATATGTGTGCGCCCTCGGTGTAGTGATGCTGATTACACCAGCCCGCGACCAACTGCACATTCAGCACGCTTCCTTGCTGCGCGTGCTTCTGCCATCTGCGGGACTTATCTTTATCATCGGTCTGCTGGATGACCTGTTTACCCTGTCTGCCTTGCAAAAGCTTGCTGGACAGATCATCGGATGCGGCATGGCCGGGATTCTGGGACACCAATTTGCTCCGGAAAGCTTTACCTTTGGACCGCCTCACTCACTTCTGGCCTATCCGCTGGTAAGTATCGGCATCTGCACCTGCTGGCTTGTACTTTGCACTAATGCGATTAATCTGATCGATGGACTGGACGGCCTTGCCTCCGGCATCTGCCTCCTAGGTACGTTGGCAACACTGCTGATTGGCGTGTACACGGGAAACGCCGGACTGGTAATCGCAACCGTCCCATTGGCGGGCGCGCTTCTTGCCTTTCTGTATTACAACTTCAATCCAGCCTCTATCTTCCTGGGTGACTGCGGCAGTTTAACCATCGGCTTCATGCTGGGTGCCATGTCCCTCACATGGCAGCATCATGGAGGCATGTCGCTGGGCATGATGGCACCTGTACTTGTGCTGGCTCTGCCGCTCACCGAGGTGGCTCTATCCATTGTGCGGCGTTATCTGCGGAACGTGCCTGTCTTCTCAGCAGACCGCGGCCACATACACCACATCGTCCAGGATCGTGGCTACAAGCCAAAGGCGACGGCGCTCATCTTATACGGTGCATGTACAGTTGCCGCAATCCTGTCAGTCGTTGCCAGCCTGTCTTCGCGCAGCTTTCACGCCGTCATCATAGGGTTCTTCATTCTTCTTCTATTCATCGCGGTCCGGTACCTGGATTACATCGAGTTTCGAGCCGTCCGGCGCGTGCTCTCTTCCAAGCGCGTACGCGAAGAAATTCGTGAAGAAATCTACCTCCGCGAACTTGAAATCAAACTCAGCCGCATGGAAACCATCGATGACTGCTGGAAGCTTGTCCAGCATACCTGTGGCGATCTGCATTTTGCCACCATCGAAATGTTCTTCGCGAACTTGTATTTCGACATGGTGCTGCAGGAAGATGTCAACGAGAAGGATTGGTGGCTGACTGTACCCGTGGGCGAGCGTGGATATCTTCGCGTCAGCCGCTCCAACCTGCTGAGCACCAGCGATCTAGTGATGCCGACGCTGAATCATCTGCAACGAGGTTTGGATAAGTTCGAGCGAACACTCATTCCGCTTCGCGACAGCAAGGCACCAGCGACCCGTGAGACACCTGTACCAGAACACGATGACGTGTCCGAGTTAGTGCCTTACTAACGTCACTGAGTTATTCCGGGAGAGCCGAAACCAGATGCGCCTTGACAATAAAGCGCATGGGAGCGGCACCAATATAGTTGAACGGATAGCAAGTAATCAGGGTGACCTCCGGCCTGGATTCGATATCCATCACGTCCAGGCGCTCCGGAGTTACGATCTCCGATGAGTCGACCTGGTACACATAGGTACCACCCGTCCCTTTGACCTTTACTTGCATGCCCTGCCGGATGGACCGGAGCGGCCGGAAGATCTGATCGCGGTGTGCCGCTAACACCATGTTTCCCAGTCCTCCACCCACGGCTGACCCCGGAACATGCCCGATGCCCCGCCGCAGGTCCGCAGTCTCCACGCCCTCTACAATCGGCGCATCAAGGTGGAGGGCCGGGATAGACAACGACCCAATGACGGACGATTCAACGATGTCTTTGTGTTGCGAGAGGTATGAACCTGCAAGCGTACTGGCGGGGATAATCGCACCGTCTGTTGCAGCCGCCTGAGTGGGAACCTGCTGGTTCCTGGCGAACACGCCAGGAATGTGAAACGCGGCATAAAAGCATGCGGCGACCGAACCCAGGACAAAAAACCCGAGTTCGAATCGCCGCAGCATCGTGTTCAATCTTACTGGATTAGATCGCACCGGCAATCCAGCGGCGAAGCCGGAGGAGTGCCGCAGCCGCAAGGCTCATCATTGACGCGAGCAGCAGCAACGGCATGTTGCTGGCGGTATGAGGCAGGGCGGAGAGCGAAGGGCGGCGTGCGTTGCTGGCCACCTGGGTGGAGGCCGGCGGAGCGGCCCGCTTCCTGGGGACCCGCACAGGAGCTGGGGTCGAGGACGCAGCATCCTGAACGGGTTGTGGCTGAGACGCATAGGTCGGCGCGGGAGCAGAGACATGCGCCACAGCAGGGCTCGCGGTTGTGTCCGTCCCCGGCGAAACGAACTTGCTGGCCGCTATCGCACTTGGGCCATTCGCCGAGACCTTTGTTGCCTGCAAGCTCCACAACGTCACAATCTGCGCGTCTTCCTTCGAGAGCGACGCACCCTTCGCGTGAAGGTTGTCGGACTCAGGATCGATGGCGAGTACCTGATCCGAGCTGTTTGACGCAATCGCCGCAGCCTCAGCCTTCGGGTAGGCAAACTCAATCGTTCCGCCGCCCGGGAACGTGAATCCGCGCAGCGCCTGATGACCCTTGAACGTAGTCATGGTGATGGGACCCGTGCTGCCGTTGGTCTGCATGCCGGAGTGGAAGATGCCCAAAAAGGTAGAAACGACCTTGCCGTTGTCCCCAAGAACCTGCAGGATCGCCCGGTCAGAGAGATGATCTTTAATAGACATCTTGTAGGTGCCAGCCTTCAACAACTTGCCGGGAACCTGTGTTTCGCTCTGTAACGTGAAGGGAGAGTCCAGTGTGGCATCATTTGCCGCCGCAAATGCCGGGTTGACCGGTGCGGCCGCGTATGCGTAGCCACCTGAGAGGGTTACAGCCAAGAGAAGAGAAGAAGCAATGCGCATGACGATACGTCCTTCAGGATGTGGGATTGATACTATAAAGCCGGAACAGATAGAGTGATGCGCGGAGTTCCATGACAGCGGCCAGCGTTTGTCTTTTTTTTAGTAACTTGCATTTTGGGTACTCTATGTTTATTTCATACATAATGAGTTTCGTGAGCTGAACCGCTGCCGCACAACATGGGATGCGCAAAGATAGCCCGGATTGCCCTCATTCGCACAACATATGCTGGGAATAAGGAAGGGTTGGCTTGAGCTCGGTCTTCTTGCAAAAGCTGCTGTTCGGAGTCCGCCGACATTATTCTCCAATAACGTTGAGCGCGTTGCGTATTCTTTACTGGCGCGCTCTCGGCATGCAGATCGGGGCAGGGACTCGGATTCCCCGGATTACAGTCACTTGGCCCCACAAAGTCAGCCTGGGCGAGCGCTGCAGCCTGGAGCAGCATGTCTACTTCAACGCTGCTGGCGGCTATTCCGCTGGAAAAACGATCGAGATAGGCAGCGGTACCTTTATCGGCAGTGGTTGCGAATTTAACGCGATCGAGTCAATCCGCATCGGCAGAGACTGCCTGATTGCAAGTGGATCACGCTTCATCGACCACAACCACGGCACGGCGACGGGCACCGCGATGAAGCTGCAGCCGGAGACTTCGTCCCCAATCCAACTCGGAGATGACGTGTGGATTGGCGTCAACTCTGTTGTGCTGAAGGGCGTCACGATTGGCGATGGCGCTATCATAGCGGCGGGATCTATCGTGACCAAGTCCGTGGAACCTTACACGATTGTGGCCGGAGTGCCCGCAAAGTTCATCCGCGCGCGGACGCAGCCAGGTGCTATAGCAACGCCCTGAACTCCCCTAGAAGTTTCTGCGACGAAGCCTGCCAGGTGTAATGTGCCGCGCGCTCTCTTCCCTTCAAGATCAGGGCGTCTCGCGCGGCAGGATCGTCCAGCAATTCCGCAATGACCCGGACGTGCGCCGCAGAATCGTGAGGCGAAAGCAGGATTGCCGCATCCCCAGCGACCTCCGGGATCGCCGATGTATTGCTGCTTATCACAGGCGTACCGCTTGCCATGGCCTCGATCACCGGCATACCGAAGCCGTCATAGAGCGTAGGAAACCAGACAAGTGCGGCCGAGTGGTACAGCGAAACCAGTTCGCGTTCTTCCTGAAAGCCGCCCAGGATGCACGATGCTCCGAGGGCCTGGGCGCGGGGCAGGTAGACCGGGTCGGCGTGATTGATGATGACCAGAAGCAGATCGGGGTGCTTCTCTGCGATCCTTGGCCATGCCGTGAGGATGAGTTCGGCGTTCTTGCGAAACTGCAGTCCGCCGGGCACAAGGACGAACTGCCGGTCACGGACGCCCAAGCGGTCCAGGACGGTGAGACCCTCCATGGTTGGTGCCTGGAAAAAGCTGTCAGACGCGGCGTTTGGCACTACCCGCAGGCGATCCCGCAAACCCGGAAAGAAATGCGCGGTGCGTTCCGCGGCGAAGTTTGAAATCATCTGGAGCATGTCCGCTTCGCGATTAAGGCGGGCGAAGAGCAGACGCCACTTGAACCGTTGCTTCAGAAGCCAAACGCTCGCGCGATGCGCCGCTGGCTCAAAGTGCTGCGCGTCGTGGCAGGTGACCGCCAGCTTGGCTTTGCGCACGGGAACGTACGATTCCGCAGTGCAGTGCACCAGGTCAACGTCAGGCCAGTAATGTTCGGCGGACGGTGCGTTCGTCAGGACCCAGCGCAACTGCTGTTTTGAAGTTTCCGCTTCAAGAAAGTGATAGGGGAACGAGGTCCAGGGTTCGCCGGCAAGCGGAACGATCTTTGCCTGGTCTGCCGGATCCGCCAGAACATGGAGCTGCACACCTGGAGAGCGGTACAGATGTTCGGTAAGTTCACGGGAGACGCGGCCCACACCCGTGGACCGGTAAATGTTACGAAGATGCACGTAGGACAGGAGATTCAAGGGTGTCTTGGCCTACGTCAGTGTACCTGTTCCGCGAGCGGTCCTCCGCGGCGAACCGTCAGGAGTGATGGCCACGCAGCCATGCGAACGGCTGCGTGAACAGATCGCGAAGACCGCGTGTTCCGTTCCACTGCGGGCCCGTATAGATGTCGGGCTGGTGTTCCGTATCGTGTACCTGGCGGGCTTCATCTGGCTGTATATACGCACCGGCTGCGGTGTAATGGAGGGTAGGAGCGTTCTTGGACTGGCACTGCGGACAGTGCTGCCGCTCTTTAAGCACCCGGCTCGCCATTACGGAGAGCACGCGGCTGGTGTGTCCGCAATCCTCGCACAATACCCAGATTGAGGTATGTTCCGCCCGACCCGTCACACCCTTGCTCCGTCCATCGTTTTTCAATGTCATCACCTTGCGTTGTTACCTAGCGAAAGAATATAAACCCTTTGGTACTCATTCGTCATGTGACCCGGAGAAGTCCTCGAACCTTTATCGGCCAGTCTTCCCGTAACGAGACAAGCAAGATGGGACAGAGTGGCTAGCAACCGTCTCCCGCCTTCGCTTCAACAAGCAGGTAACGGTCCCCCACATGGTGCCTCTTCCTGAGATAAGGCTCATCTTTCGCCCTGGAAAGCGTCTGCGGGTGTGGCTGTGCGGAACCGGTTTGCCCCAGAACGCAACAAAGCCCGCATCGCTGCGGGCTTCCCCGGTTGCGAGTTGCTCCGGATGCTTAGAGCGAACTCATGTTGTGAAGAAACTCTGAGTTATTACGTGTCTTGCCGAGTTTGTCCGTGAGCAGTTCCATGGCTTCGACGGGTGAAAGCGGGTTGAGTACCTTGCGGAGAATCCAGGTACGCTGCAGGTCTTCCTTCGGAATCAGAAGCTCTTCCTTGCGGGTGCCGCTGCGCTGGATATCGATGGCCGGGAAGACGCGTTTGTCGACTAGCTTACGGTCCAGGATGACTTCCATGTTGCCTGTGCCCTTAAATTCCTCGAAGATGACCTCGTCCATGCGTGAGCCGGTGTCAACCAGCGCTGTGGCCATGATGGTCAACGAACCACCCTCCTCAATGTTGCGCGCCGCGCCGAAGAAGCGCTTGGGCCGCTGCAGCGCGTTGGAGTCGACACCGCCGGAGAGCACCTTGCCGCTGGGCGGGACGATGGTGTTGTAGGCACGCGCCAGGCGGGTGATGGAGTCAAGCAGAATGACAACATCGCGCTTGTGTTCGACCAGGCGCTTCGCCTTTTCGATGACCATCTCCGCCACCTGCACGTGGCGGGCGGCTGGCTCGTCAAAGGTGGAGGAGATGACTTCGCCCTTCACCGAGCGCTGCATATCCGTCACTTCTTCCGGACGCTCGTCAATTAGGAGGACGATCAGCACAACCTCGGGATGATTGGCGGTAATGGAATTCGCAATCGCCTGCAGCAACACGGTCTTACCGGTGCGGGGAGGAGCTACGATAAGGCCGCGCTGGCCTTTGCCGACAGGCGTCAAGAGATCCATGACGCGACCGCTGATGTTGTCGCGAACTGTTTCCATCTTGACGCGCTCGTCAGCGTAGAGCGGCGTTAGATTGTCGAACAGAATCTTGTTGCGGGTCTCCTCGGGCGACTCGAAATTGATCGCTTCGATCTTGACCAATGCGAAATACTTCTCGCCTTCGTGGGGAGGCCGGACATTGCCGGAGATGGTGTCGCCTGTCTTCAAATCGAACTTCCGTATCTGCGAGGGCGAAACGTAGATGTCGTCGGGACCGGGGAGATAGTTGTAGTCCGGGGAGCGGAGGAAACCGTAGCCGTCAGGCAGAATTTCCAGCACGCCTTCGGCGAAAATGTGCCCTTCTTTTTCGCTCTGAGCCTGCAGAATCTTGAAGATAAGGTCCTGTTTGCGGAGTGCGCTGGTGCCCTGGATGTCAAGGCCGCGTGCCAGCTTGCCGAGTTCGGCAATACTTTTTTCTTTTAATTCAGAGATGGTCATGGGTACCTGTGATTCGATTGTTCAGAATGGGTGTTGCAGGAGGGGTGTGGTGCGGAGGGTGTTGCGGATGATGCAGATCTGGGAAGATGCTTCAGTTTGGCCGGTGTAACACTCTCAAAGTGGTTGCTAAGGTGGCGAGCACCACGCGACGGCTAAGCCGCGCGGCGCTCTTCAATGGTTTCAAAGACCTCTGCGGGTTCCGGCCCAGTCTTCAGATCAGAGGGAGCGGCTTCGCGGAAACGGTCCAGCACCTCGTTGGTTGTATCTTGCAGGCGTGTGTTCGGCTTGTGGAGCTTACGTGTAGCTTTGCTGGCCAGTTGGCACAGCTGGTAGCGATTCTGGACGTGAGTCAGAGCTCCAAATATCAAGTCAGATCTCATCAGTTACTCTCCTTGGTTTTGCCCCGCAGCGGGTCTCAGTAGACGCGCCGTCGCGATGGGTGCAAACGTGGTGATTCATATTGTTAGACGGCGTAACCTGGCCTCAGGCTGCACATACTTTCTGGTTTTCGTCGCCCAGGCGTCATCTCCCGCCCGCAAGGGACGGTGGGAAGCCTCACTGTTTGTGCAGCGCTGGGGTATGATGACCTGCAGATATGCCGAGTGTTTCGCGATTGTTGAAAATCCTGTTCTACAGTATCCGTATCGATCTCAAGATGCAACGCTTTTTCTGGCTGAGGAGCGCCGCGTATTCCACTTCGGTAAACTCAGGCCCAGTAGCTGCGGTCCAGGGTGCGGTACTGGATCGCTTCCGCGATGTGCTTTACAGCAATGTCGGGCGCTCCCTCCAGGTCCGCGATCGTCCGCGAAACCTTCAGGATGCGGTCATGTGCGCGTGCACTGAGACCCTGCTGCTGCATGGCGCGCTCCAGCAAACGCTCCGCGTCAGAGGATAGTTCGCAAAAGACGCGAATCTGCTGCGATGACATCTGCGCGTTGGCAAAGATCGGCTTCTGCTTGCGCCCGGTACCGGTGTCGCCGGTCTGACTGAAGCGGGCCTGCTGACGCTCGCGGGCGGCCAGCACGCGATCGCGAATCGCCGAGGAACCCTCCCCATCCGTTCCTTGCCGCAGTTCTTTGTACTGCACGGCGGGAACCTCGATGTGGATGTCGATGCGGTCCAGCAGAGGTCCGCTTACCTTGCTGACGTAGCGCTGGATCATGGGCGGCGTGCACATGCACTCTCGCGACTTGTCGTTGAAGTACCCGCATGGGCAGGGATTCATCGCGGCCAGCAGCATGAAGCGTGCGGGAAAGCTGAGTGTCATGGACGCGCGTGAGATGGTGACCACGCCATCCTCCAGCGGCTGTCGAAGGACTTCGAGCACGTTGCGCGGGAACTCCGGTAACTCGTCCAGGAAGAGCAGACCGTTGTGCGCCAACGAGACCTCACCCGGACGCGGAACCATGCCGCCGCCGATCAAACCAGCGTCGCTTACGGTGTGGTGCGGGGCGCGGAAGGGCCTTTGCGCAACGAGGCCCTCGCTGGGGTCAAGCACGCCCGCAACTGAGTGAATCTTCGTAGTCTCAAGCGCCTCTTCAAAACGCAGGGGAGCAAGGATGGACGGCAACCGTTTGGCCAGCATGGTTTTGCCGCTGCCCGGCGGACCAATCATCAGCAGGTTATGTCCGCCCGCCGCCGCAACTTCCATGGCGCGCTTGGCAGTGTGCTGGCCGCGTACATCCTTGAAGTCATGCGGAAAGTGCTGCAGCTCGTTGAGCACCTCATCAGCACGAACGCGCAGCGGACCCACATGCGAGCCATCAAAGGCAAACGCATTCAAGAGGTCGCGCACCTCGGCCAGAGTTCGCACCGGGTACACATCCACGCCCTCCACCACGGCGGCTTCGCGAGCGTTTGCAGCGGGCAGAACCACGTTGCGAATCCCCTTCTCGCGAGCCATCACGGCCATGGGAAGCACGCCGGGCACGGCGCGAAGTTGACCGTCCAGACCAAGTTCGCCGACAAGAAGAAAGTTGGTGACATCTTTCGTATGCAACGCGCCGTAGGCACCAAGGATGCTGATGGCGATGGGCAGGTCAAACCCCGATCCTTCCTTCTTCAGGTCCGCAGGTGCCAGGTTGATAACGATGCGCGTGGGTGGCATGTCGAAGCCGGAGTTCTTGATGGCGGCGCGCACACGGTCGCGGCTTTCGCGCACGGCAGCATCGGGCAGCCCCACCGTGCTGAAGGTCGCATCCGTCGCGTTGGGAACGCCGGAGAAGTCGACTTCAACATCGATCAGGTGAGCGTCGATTCCATAAACAGCAGCGCTTCGCGCCTTAAACAGCATGGGATTGTGGGGGACCTTCAATGGCCAGTTTACGCTGTAGAAGAGCTTTGGAAAGCGCGTGTTGCTGTGACAAGTCTGTTTGAGCTTTTTAAGATCGGCATCGGCCCATCCAGTTCGCACACTGTGGGGCCTATGCGAGCAGCGCTTGCGTTCGTGCTTGGCCTGCAAAGGTCTGCCGCTCTGGATTGCGTGGATCGCGTGAGGATTGATCTGTATGGATCGCTCGCGCTCACCGGACTTGGACACGGTACTGACGGCGCGGTGCTTGCAGGCCTGTCAGGCGAAGCGCCGGATACGGTCTCGCCGGAGCAGTTCGCGACCATCATGCAAGCGGCGCGTGAGGGCACGCTGCGGCTGGGTAAATCTCATCGTGTCGGCTTTGACCGAGAGCGTGATCTGCGCTTTCACATGAAGCAGATGTACCCCGAGCCGGGCGTTGCCACGCATCCTAATGGCCTTCGCTTTACGGCGTTCGGCAGCGGCGGCGATGTGCTTGCCAGCGAAACGTTCTTCTCAATCGGCGGCGGTTTCATCGTGACGGCGGAACACTTTGCGGCGGGAGGCCCCGCACTGCCGGCATCGCCGCGCAACGTTCCGTACCCATACAGAAGCGCGAAGGAACTGTTGGCGATGGCAGATGAACATGGCGTCTCCGTCGCTGAGGTTGTCCTTGCAAATGAACTGCAGCTAATCAGTGATGACACTATACCTCGTCCACCAGATGTACGCAGAGGCGGTGGCAGCGACGAGATCAAACATGGTGTGTTGGCGTTATGGTGCGTGATGAGCGAATGCATGGAGCGTGGCATGGTGAGCGAAGGCACGCTGCCAGGCGGCTTGCATGTGCGCCGGCGCGCACCCGGACTGACGCGGCGGCTGCGTGAGCGAGGATCGAGTGATCCGCTGGCACCGCTGGATTGGCTTACCGTCTTCGCCATCGCGGTGAACGAAGAGAACGCCGCGGGTGGACGCGTTGTGACCGCACCCACCAACGGTGCCGCCGGTGTGATTCCTTCGGTCGCACGGTACTATCGCGACCTGACACCAGGCGCCGATGACGACGGTCTGTTTCGATTTTTTCTTACAGCTGCAGCTATCGGCATCTTGTATAAGGAGAATGCTTCCATCTCTGGCGCGGAGGTGGGATGCCAGGGCGAAGTGGGCGTAGCGTGCAGCATGGCCGCCGGTGGCTTGGCCGCGGCACTGCACGGAAGTAACGCGCAAGTGGAACACGCAGCGGAGATCGGCATGGAACATAACCTGGGCATGACGTGCGATCCCGTCGGCGGGCTGGTGCAGATCCCATGCATTGAACGCAATGCAATGGGCGCGGTAAAGGCCGTGAACGCCGCGCGCATGGCAATGAACGAGATCGATGCGCACAAGGTCTCACTCGATCAAGTGATTCAGACGATGTATCAAACGGGACTCGACATGCAATCGCGCTATAAGGAAACATCGCTTGCGGGTCTTGCGCTCAACATCATCGAGTGCTGAAGAGATCACATGCGCTGCGTTCACGTACGTGTTGCGCGCGCGCCGTAAAAGAGTTCATCGTTATGGACGCGATCTCCACACTTTTATCTTGACAGTGCCTTCACACACTTCTATACATTCGGTAGCGCTGATGAAGCGTTGCAGTCTTTCTCAGGGAGAGTAGACGGCACACAAACGCGAAGCGGTGGCAAAGGCCGCGACGCAGATGGCAAGCAAATCACACGGGGAGCGCAGAGGCGCTCCCCGTGTTGCGTGTGCCGCGCTTCTGCTCGATACACTTGATGTTGATGACACGCCGCCGATGGATTGCTGACACGTGGAACGCTGAACGAACACACGCATCGCTCACCGGCGATCAGGCGGCGCATCTTGCACGTGTTTTGCGCGCGCAGCCGGGACAGGTCTTCGATGTTGTCGCGGATGGATTCCTGCATCGCGCTGAAGTGCAGGAGGTGCGGGACGATGAAGTCGTCTTCGTGTTGCATGAAGAGCATGAGGCTGACGCAGCGCTGCCCGTGCGGCTCTTACTCGCGGTCTTCAAGTTTGATCATTTGGAGTGGGGCATCGAGAAGGCGACAGAGCTGGGCGCGGCACGCATCACCCCCGTTCTTGCGCGGCGCACGGAGAAGCATCTGGCGCAGGCAGCAGCCAAGCGCGTCGAACGCTGGAGACGCATCGTGCTGGAAGCATCGCAGCAGTCGCGCCGCAGTGATGTACCCGTGGTCGACGAGCCTGTGGCATTGAAGCAGGTGTTAGCTTCCGTGGATGAGCCGGTTCGCTTGCTGCTGGCTGAGACGGAAGAGGAGAAAACATTGCGTGCCGCTCTTGAGGCAGCGGCTCCTGACGCATCCATCGCGCTTGCCATCGGGCCGGAGGGTGGATGGGCCGCGGACGAGATGCAGATGTTTCGCGAGCACGGATGGCAGCACGTAACGCTTGGACCGCGCATCCTGCGTGCAGAGACCGCTGCCATCGCGGCGCTGGCGGTTACGGCCGCAATGCTGCGTTAGAGCCGTCTCGATGCACGGTCACGCTGCGTCCATGCAACTCCCAAGAACACGAGGCCAAGTATTAGCGCGACCGGATGCAACTTCCAATGCACCGTCGCGTTGTAGCGATAATTCTAGCGGGAGTAATCCCCGACTAGTCCCAACCCGCAAAGAAAAACGCCTGCGCAGTACGCAAGCGTGCATCTCGTTTGGCGATTGAGCATGGTTAATTAAACATTTCCTTCATGCGGTCGACGAAGCCGGTGGTGTGCGGTGTGTTTTCCACCTTCATCGTGTCGCCCAGTTGCTTCAGCAGGTCGCGTTGCTGTTTGGTCAGCTTGCCAGGGGTTTGCACGTGCACCTCAACGATGAGGTCTCCCTTGCCATGAGTATTCAGGTGCGGCACGCCTTTACCCTTTAGGCGAAATGTTCTGCCACTCTGCGTGCCCTCGGGAACCTTCACAACGGCAAGCCCCTCGAGTGTTTCGATCTCAAGTTCATCGCCGAGCGCGGCTTGCGGGAACGACACTGGCACTGTGCAGTGCAGGTCGTCGCCCTCGCGCTGGAAGAACTTGTGCGGCTTCACGCTGAGCACAACGTAGAGGTCGCCTGCCGGGCCACCCAGCTTACCGGCTTCGCCTTCGCCTTGATAGCGGATGCGTGTGCCGTCTTCCACGCCCGCAGGTACCTTCACCTGCATGGTGTGTTCGCGGAATATCCGTGACTCGCCCTTGCACGCCGGGCAGGGATCTGTGACCAGAACGCCCGCACCTTCGCACTTGGGGCAGGTACGCGCCATGGAGAAGAAGCCCTGCTGAAAACGTACCTGGCCCGCGCCGCGGCACTGCGAGCACGTTGCGGGTTGCTTTCCATTCGCCGAGCCGGTTCCGTTGCAGTCCGTGCAGGTCTCGGAGCGCTTGACAGCGATCTCCTGCTCCCTGCCGAAGACGGCTTCTTCAAACTGGAGTGAGAGGTCATAACGAAGATCGCGGCCACGCTGTGCGCGCGACTGCCTCCTGCCTCCGCCGCTGCCTGCATTGAACATCTCCCCAAAGATGTCCCCAAAGATGTCTCCGAGATCCTGCGCTTCGCCATTGAATCCGCTAAATCCGCCTGGGAAGCCGCCGGAACCGCCCACACCTGCGTGGCCGTAACGGTCATACGCGGCGCGCTTTTGCGGATCGCTGAGCACCCCATAGGCCTCGGAGCACTCCTTGAACTTCTCCTCCGCGGACCTGTCGCCTGGGTTACGGTCAGGGTGATACTGCATGGCAAGCTTGCGGTACGCGGTCTTGATTTCACCGTCCGACGCGGTCTTTGTGACCGAGAGCACCTCATAATAGTCAAGTTTCACGCCCGCTCCTGCCAACGCTCTTCTCCTAATTGTTAGTTTTTCTACGCGTCTGTGCAGCAGCTATGCGTGGTGCGTGGCATGGTTGCTAGCCACGCGCACCAGCGCCGGCCGCAGCAGGCGCTCCTTGATGCGGTAACCGCGGCGAACTTCCTCGACCACGGCACCATCAGGGAACTCCGCCGTTTCCACTGAGCCGAGTGCCTCGTGGAACCGCGGATCGAACTGCTGACCTACGGTCTCCACCGTAGTGACGCCAAGCGCGCGCACGGCATCATCCAGCTGCTTGGCGATGAGATTCACGCCAGAGCGGAATTGTTCCGCCGAGCCTTGCGATTTCAGTGCCAGGTGAAAGTTGTCCAGCACGCTCAGAAAGCTCTCTGCGGCATTGCCCACAGCGTAGTCCCGAAACTCCGCCCGTTCCTTCGCCTCGCGCTTGCGTGCATTGTCAAACTCCGCCTGCAGGCGAGCCATGCGATCGATCAACTGATCGCGCTCACCCTTGATCTGTTCAAACTCCGCTTGCGAGACCATTCCGGCATTCGCCGCGTTCCATGGTGGTGCTGCTTCTTCGGCCTGCACCGCGCCCATCACTTCCGCATCTGTTGCCGGTGAGTCCATCATGTCGTCTATTCCGCCCGTACCCTTCCATTTTCTGTAACGATCCGAAAACATCTTGCCCCTTGCGTGGTGCGCAGCGTACAGCTACCGTGCGTCTGAGGCCCTCGCGTCGTCGCCCAGCAACAGTGTGAATAGTTGCGCTGCATATCCAACCGCGTTCATGGTGTTCTCGTAGTGCATGCGATGCGTTCCGATAACGCCCACGGTGCCCCGCTGCGTGCCATCCAGCAGCGCGGGTGCCAGGACAAGCACCAGGCCCTGCATCTCTGGCGCGCGCGTCTCCATATCAAAGACGACCCGCACACTGGTTTCACGTGCATCCACGTATGCGTTCAACAGCGCCACCAGCCGTTCCTTCGTTTCAAGTGCCACCAGCATCTCGCGCAAGCGGGTGCGGTCCTCCTCACCGTCCAGCAGGTTGGAGACCCCTTCTACATAGACGATCTGTTCGGTTGAGCGGTCTTCAGGAACGGCGCGCGACCACAGATCCTGCGCTGCGTGCAGAAGCCGTTGATACTCGCTGCGCTCACGCTCCGCACGCTTTTCTATTTCGGCGCGAACGTCTTCAATGCTCCAACTGCGAAAGTTCTCGTTCAGGTAGCGTGCGGAAGTCTCAAGCTCGCCGCTCGCGACATCGCTGTCCAGCAGAAGAACGCGGTCGCGCACCGCACCGGAGCGCGTGACAACGACAGCCAGCACCTTGCGCTGCGCCAGCCGCTGGAAGTGCACATGCTCCAACACATCGCCCACCTGAACCGATGCCAGCGCCACGCCGACGCCGCTGGAAAGCGTGGCCAGCACTTGCGACGTTCGCTCAAAGAACGCCCCCGCCCCGGCGATGCCCTGCAGGTGCGCGTCAATCTGCGTACGCGCACGTTCCGGCAGCAGGCGCGGCGCAATGCGGTTTTCCCCGCGCATCTGCTCCACATGGAGCCGGAACGCACGCGCGGTCGGCACACGGCCGGCTGAGGTATGCGGCTGCTCCAGCATGCCGGCGTCTGCCAGTTCCGCCATGGTATTGCGGACCGTGGCGGAACTTAAGCCGCTGACGTTCGCAATCGCCTGCGAGGCCACCGGCTCGCCCGTCTGGACGTAAAGATCGATGGCGGCAGCAAGGATGGCGCGCTGACGCGCATGCATTTCCCAACCGGCTTCGCGAGAGTCTGCCATGTACCTAGTTTATCGCTTTTTGCGCCGAAATGTGAGCATCCCTCACGCAGACTTGCGTAAACAGACGTTCCGTTTACGTGATCTCCAGGATGTCCGTCGTTTCATCCTGCGCGTCCTCTGCCTGGTCGATGAGGTTCCGCGCAATGGAAAAGTAGGCGGCAGCGCGTGGATCGTCCTCGCCACCCAGCGCCACGGGCAAGCCACGGTCGCCGCCCATGCGAATCTGCGGCTGGAGGTCCACGGATCCGAGGAACGGCAGGTTGTACTGACGCGCTGTGTTTTCAGTTGCGCCCGCGCCAAAGACATCAATGACCTCACCGTTCGGCAGACGTATCTGCGACATGTTTTCAACGAGACCGAGCACCTCCACATGCACCTGGTGAAACATTTCCAGAGCCTTGCGCGCGTCCTGCAGCGCCACGCCAGACCCGGTGCTGACCACCACTGCTCCAGTCAGCGGCACCGTCTGCACCAGCGAGATCACCACGTCTCCCGTTCCCGGAGGCAAATCTACCAGCAAATAATCCAAGGGTCCCCACGCGACCTGCTGCAGGAATTGGCGGATGATCTGGTGCAGCATGGGACCGCGCATGACCAGTGGCTTGTCTCCTGGCGAGATCAGGCCCACAGAGATGAATTTGACGCCAAAGCTTTCCAGCGGCTCCATGCGGCTGTCTGCCGTGACGGTTGGCTGTCGCGTGATGCCCATCATCATGGGGACGTTTGGTCCGTAGATGTCAGCGTCGATCAGCCCGACGCGATGTCCAAGCTTCGCCATCGCCACAGCGAGATTGACGCTGACCGTGGTTTTGCCCACGCCGCCCTTGCCGCTGCCAATTGCGATAACCGCGCCGATACCGGGCAGCGGCTGCGGCCCGGGTTGTGCTTGTGCGGGATTTCCCATGCCTGCCATGTTGTCTTCTTTCTGATGATGCAGTCTGCGCGCGGATGCAGGTCAGGTATACCAGCCAGCGTCCAGTGCCCTGCGGAGTTCACGTTTGCGCGCGGTCTCACCGGAGCGGCTGTCGCGGCGGCGGAGCGCATCCTCATAGCGCCTCTTCTGGTGCTCTGTCTCCGGCACCACGGGCTCTACAGGAACCGGCGTTCCGGTCTGATCGACCGCGACATAGGTGACGTACGCCGTGGACACATGCCGCAGGGCACGCGTCTTTGGGTCCTCCACCATCGCCTTCACCCCAACTTCCATGCTGGTCTTAAAGGCGCGATTGACGCTTGCCTTCAGGATTAGCAGGTCCCCAATGTGCACTGGCGCGACGAAGTCAAGGTGGTCCATCGATGCGGTGACAACAGTCGTGGCGCGGGCGTGGCGGTATGCGGCGACGGCTCCCACCAAGTCAATGAATTGCATGAGCCGGCCACCAAAGAGATTGCCCAGCGAGTTGGAATCGCCTGGAAAAATCACTTCGCTGCGCTCTGCCTGGGACTCGAAGACTGTCCTGTACCGCTCGTCCATCATCTCCAGTGTAGCGTCGTGGCGTGGCTTGCATTGGCGTGCCAATCCGCGTCCAATGTCCTCTGAGGGGTCAGTGATGGATAAGATTGCAGCGTTGCGTGAGATTCTTTCCGTGAATCCGGCCGACAGCTTTGCCCGGTACGGTCTGGCCATGGAGCACCTGAACCAGGGCAACACGGATGGTGCTTTGGCAGAGTTCAGCACCACGACGGAACACAATCCGGACTATGTGCCCGCCTACCAGATGAGCGGCCAGGCGCTGGCGAAACTCGGCCGCGACGAGGAAGCCAAAGAGCGGCTGCAAGCGGGCTTGGATGCGGCAGCGCGAACGAACAACCATCATGCGGCTTCAGAAATGCAGGCTTTGCTTGACGAACTGGAAGCGGGCGGCTGATTGCGCTAATATCTGCGCAGCACAGCCGTATACTCAGGGCCATGGCCACTCTACAGACTCCGTCGTCGCATCTGCCGCATCCGCTGCGGCGTGTGTTTCCCCAGACACTCGGCGACCTGCGCGCGAGCGAGTGGACCCACGACCGTGTCTCGCGTTCTGTAAAAGACGAGATGCGTGAAAACCTGATTCGCAAGCTGCGCACCAAAGAGGCGATTTTTCCAGGAATCGTGGGCTACGAAGACACAGTGGTTCCCCAGATTGTGAATGCCGTTTTGTCGCGGCATAACTTCATCCTGCTGGGACTTCGCGGGCAGGCGAAGAGCCGCATCCTGCGCGGCCTGACCACGCTGCTTGACCCTGCGGTGCCATATGTCGCGGGATCGGAGATTCGCGACAATCCGTACAAGCCGCTGTCACAGTACGCTCGCGATCTGATTGCCGCGGAGGGTGATCACACGGCCATTGCATGGCTGACGCCGGACGAGCGCTACGTGGAGAAACTGGCAACGCCGGATGTGACCGTAGCCGATCTTATCGGAGATGTCGATCCCATCAAGGCCGCGCGCAGCGGACAGCAGATGTCCAGCGAACTGACCATGCACTACGGACTTCTGCCACGCGCCAATCGCGGCATCTTCGCCATCAACGAAGTTCCAGATCTTGCGGGCAAGATTCAGGTAGCACTCTTCAACATCATGCAGGAAGGTGATGTGCAGATTAAGGGCTATCCCGTCCGCCTGCAACTTGACGTCGCCATCACCTTCTCCGCCAACCCTGAGGACTACACCGCGCGCGGAAAGATTGTGACGCCGCTGAAGGATCGCATCGGCTCTGAAATTCGCACGCACTATCTTGACTCCCTTGAGCAGGCCATCTCCGTCACCGAGCAGGAGGCTTGGTCTACGCGCGCGGCACTGGACGTGCAAATCCCGCGTTACATTCGGGAAGTGGTGGAGCAGATCGCCTTTGCCGCGCGCGAGGACAAGCGGGTAGACAAGCGGAGCGGCGTCTCGCAGCGGCTGCCGATCGCCACCATGGAGCTGGTCATCTCCAACGCCGAGCGGCGCGCGCTGTCGCACGACGAGACTGTCGCGGTGCCCCGCGTAGGCGATATCTACTCCTCGTTGCCGGGCATTACCGGCAAGATTGAGCTTGAATACGAGGGCGAGATGCGCGGCGCTGACAACATCGTCCGCGAGATTATTCGGACTGCCATTCAGCGCGTCTTTGACGGCTACTTCAGTGAGGTCAACACGCAGCAGATCGAAGAGTGGTTCAACCTGGGCGGAACGGTGCAACTGTCCGATGCTGTCGCAGCCGAACAGTCGCTCAAGGAACTGCAGCAGATCCAAGGCCTCTTCGACAAGCTGAAGCCGCTTGGCCTGGAGAAGCGAGCCGGAGCGGAAGCGCTGGTCTCTGCCGCTGAGTTTCTGCTGGAAGGCATGACCGCGCACAAACGCATCTCGCGCTCCGAGGAACGCAGCTTTAGCGCCGCAGAGCGCCAAAACCGCAAAGACCGTGCGCAGAACTTCGGCGAAGAGATCAAGGGACGCGAACGCGAGAATCAGGACTGGCAGAGCCGCAACCGCAGCAAGCGCGGCTTTAACTAAAAGCAAGCTAGGCGATTAAGCTAACGAACCATCACCGCGGAACAAGCTGACTTGCTAACTTGCTCACCGCTGACTGGCTGCCTCTATGAAGCGCACGCGATACACAAAATATAACGGGGACGTTGCCGGTGAGATCGGTCTTGACGACCTGATGCAGGCGTTGAGCGACTTCCTGCTCGACTCCGGATTTCAGGACCCGTTTTCACGCTTCCAGGAGCTGAATGGTGAGCACACGCTCGAGAATCTGCGTGAAGCCCTGAAGCAGATCATGGAATCCGGCGAGTTCCTTGACGAGCAAATGCAGCAGCAGTATGACGAGATGAGCGACGAGCAGCGCGAACAGATGCTCGATTCACTGGTTGAGCGAATGCAGGCGGGCGACTACATCCAGCCGCAGCCGAGCGGAGAAATCGCCGACATGCAGAACAGCACCGCGCCCGGTGAAATCGCGCAGCCTGCGCAGCCAAAGGGCGAGTCGCGCTTCCACGTCACGGATAAGTCCATGGACTTTCTCAGCTACAAATCGCTGCGTGACCTGCTGGGCGGCATGGGACGTTCGGTCAGCGGGCGGCACGACACGAACTATGAGGCAAGCGGCATTGAATCCAGCGGGTCGTCGAAGCAGTACGAGTTCGGCGACGTGATGAACCTGGATGTGAACGCCACGCTCTCCAACGCGATGCAGCGTGAAGGCCTGATCCTTCCTCTCAACGTGGAGTACAGCGATCTCACGATCAATCAATCGGAGTACCAGTCGTCATGCGCGACCGTCGTCATGCTGGATTGTTCGCACTCCATGATCCTGTATGGCGAGGATCGCTTCACGCCCGCCAAGCGTGTTGCCATGGCGCTCTCACACCTGATCCGCACACAATTTCCCGGCGATTCTCTGCACTTGGTTCTGTTTCACGATTCCGCGGAGGAGTTGCCGATCCAGCAGGTCGCGCGCGTGAAGGTGGGTCCGTACTACACCAACACGCGCGAAGGTCTGCGCATGTCACGGCGCATCCTGGCCCGCTCCAACAAGGACATGAAGCAGATCGTGATGATCACGGACGGCAAGCCTTCAGCCCTCACGCTGGAAGACGGACGCATCTACCGCAACGCCTTCGGCCTTGATCCGATGGTCATAGCGGAGACGCTGGAAGAGGTTAACCGCTGCAAGCGGTCCAACATCGTGATCAACACCTTCATGCTGGCGCAGGACTTTGCGCTGATGCAGTTTGTGCAGCGGGTCAGCGCCATGTGCAAGGGCAAAGCCTACTTCACCAGCCCGGACAAACTGGGCAGCTATGTCCTGCAGGACTTCATGAACCGCCGTATGAAGACGATCCACTAGCGTGCGAGCGTGACCGCCAGATAGTTCGACATCATCGTCTTGAACTCTTCGGTTACGGTTGGCCGGTCCCAAGGATCGACCTTCTTCAGGACCTCGATCATGCTCTTGACAAGTTCCACGATGACCTGCGCGCTCAGAAACGCGCGTTCGGCGGAAAGGTCTGGATCCATCGTCTGAAACACCTTGGCGATGGTTTTTCGCAAAGGACGCCGCGCGGCAGCGGAACGGGAAAAGCCTAGTGATGCCGCAATCAGCGCCGGAAATGCCGGCCGTTCGTGTACAAAGTGAAGCACACCATCCACAACTTGATCCGCGAAGGAGCGACCGTCCACGATGGATGATTGCGCAAAGTAAGCCGTCCAATAAGCGTCGGATTCACGGCCAAAGCGGTCCAGGATCGCCATGGCAAGCGCACGTTTATCCGGGAAGTAGTCGTACAGCGCGCCAATGGATGCCCCTGCACGTTCCGCGATGGCGCTCATCGTCACTGCATCGTAGCCAACCTCGCCGACCAGAGCAGCACCGGCGTCCAGAAATGCCTCCTGGCGCTGTTCCGCCCTGGCCTGCTGCGGCCTTCTCCGTTTCGCACTTGCAAGAGTCGAGACCATCCTCATATACTATCGAATAGAAGAGTTGAGTATATACTCGACTTTTTAGGAAGGAACGTCTTTCGTGTTCAGCGTCACAGACTTCATACGGAAGTTCACCAGCATATCGGCACAGCCATATCCGGCAGCATCGCGAGCCGCGAACTCCAGGGCGATCATCCATGCCTGAAGACACACGCACTGCCGGAACCGTTACCGTGCAGCCGCGCCGGGTGAGGCCGAACCTGGTGCTGGGCATCTGCTGCATGAGCCTGCTTCTGGCAGGCATGGATGTGACGATCGTCAACGTCGCGCTGCCCTCGATCCAGCGCGACCTTCATGCCAGCCTGCAGGGGCTGCAATGGGTGCTGGATGCGTACACGCTGGTCGTCGCCAGCCTGCTGATGTTTTCGGGTTCCATGGCCGACCGCTTCGGACGCCGCCTCGTGTTTCAGATTGGCCTGGGCTTGTTTCTCACGGGATCTCTGCTGTGCAGCATCGCGCACAGCATCGCAGCGCTGGCTCTTTACCGCGCCGTGCAGGGGGTTGGCGCGTCAATGCTGAATCCAGTGGCGCTGTCGATCATCGTCAATGTCTTTCCCACGCCAAAGGACCGTGCACGCGCCATTGGTGTGTGGGGAGCCGTGGGCGGCGTTGCGCTGGCAGTTGGACCCATGCTTGGCGGCGTGTTGACCCAGCATGTGGGCTGGCGCTCCATCTTCTGGATCAATTTACCCATTGGCATCTGCGCCCTTGTGCTTGCCGCGCTGTTCGTGCCGGAGTCAAAGGCGGTGCGTCCGCGTGCCGTCGATCCGGCGGGTCAGCTGCTGGTATTTGTGGGACTGGTCTCGCTGATCTACGCTGTCATTGAGGGGCCGCGCAATGGCTGGGCCTCCGCTCTGATTGCCGATCTGTTTGCCGTGTCTGCCACCGCCTGGATTGGCTTTTTCTCCTTTGAGAGAAAACGCCGGCAGCCGCTGGTCGATCTGCGTTTTTTCCGCAGTGTGCCTTTCAGCAGCGCCGCCCTGCTCGCGGTGCTGGCATTTGCGTCGTTCTCCGGATTCCTGTTTCTCAATGCTCTTTATCTGCAGCAGGCGCGCGGCTTTTCAGCCTCCGCAGCCGGCATGTGCACGTTGCCGCTGGCGTTGGCCATGATCGTGTGCGCTCCCATCTCTGGACGCATGGTGGGCAGCCGCAGCACATGGCGCTCACTTCTAGTCAGTGGATGCGCCACGCTGGTCAGCACGCTCATACTGACGCGGTTGACCACCGCAACACCGCTCGCTCTTCTGCTTGTGGCATACGCTTTGTTTGGCGTGGGCATCGGCATGATCAACCCTGCCATTTCTAACAGCGCCGTCTCCGGCATGCCGCTGTCACAGGCCGGTGTGGCGGCGGGAATCGCATCCACCAGCCGTCAGGTGGGAGCGGCATTGGGTGTGGCTCTTGCTGGAACTATCGCTGGTGCCACCCACAAGCGCGGCGTCAACTTCGCGGAGGCCACGCATCCCGTCTGGTGGATCATGGCTGGCGGTGCGGTTGTTGTGCTTCTGCTGGGCTGGGCATCGAACACGCCCTGGGCAAAGTCCACCACGCGGCATGTCGCGGATTTGCTGGATCCTGCGGATGCATCACACGCCGGACCGAAGTCACCCATCCATCTTGCGCTCGGTACCGTAATGAACATCGAACGTACGCTGCATGTGGTGCCTCGTCGCGTGGATCGAAGGGACCTCCTTCGTGCTCGAGGAACCACACAAGCGATCAAGTGCGACCGTGGAACGTCATGTAACAAGAGCGGCTGAGCGGCACCTTTCAGAGTGGAAGCCGACCCAACCGGTAATGGCCGGCTTCCGCTCCGGCTCCGTGTGATTGATCCGCGTCAGTGTCTCGCGGCAGCTCTCTGCCAGACCAGGTACATGCCCCACGCGGCCAGGCTGCAACTATCCATCACGCGGCCGTCGCGGATCATGGCCTCAAACTCTTCCACGCGGACGCGGTGGACTGTGAGCCCCTCTTCCTCGGCTTCCAGGTCGGGTTCGCCGGGGCAGAGGTCCTCCGCCAGCCACACGTGATGCATCTGCCGCATTGCGCCATAGGCGATCCAGTTTTTGCCGATCAGGGTGAGCTTGCCGGCGGTAAGGCCGGTCTCCTCGCGGAGTTCACCCCGGGCCAGAGCCTCCTGGTCGGGGTCGGCAATCTCCCATCCACCCTGCGGAAACTCGTAGAAGTACTCCTGCACGGTGTAGCGGTATTGACGGACCAGCGTGACGAAGTCACCGTTGGGCGTGCGTTCCAGCGGGATGACGAGGCAAGCGGGATCCTTGTCCAGCACGCCGTAGATACCGCGCTCGCCGCTGGCGCGCTCGATCACATCCTCTCGCACCCGCGACCACTTGTTGCGGTACACCTCACGCGTGCTGATGGTGCGGATGGGGGTCTCTTCCATGACTTGCACTGTCGATCTCCCAGGGCGTTTGCCGCCGCGATCCGTTGTTCAGGGTAAGGATAGCGTGCCCCTGTTACCCCTGAAAACCTCTTGCCGGAGGCATCTGGGATTCAGCCTGCCTGTTTTGGACCGGGCCGAGGGAGCAATGTTTCACGTGAAACATTCTGAGAAACAGGACAGGCGATTCGCAGATTGTGTTCGCATCGCCAAAATGCCTTGCGTTCATCAACGTGCCGGGCAAAAACCCGCTTCTCCGCCCCGTGAACCCGCACAGGACGTGCGAGAGCTTCCCCGCGATGTGCCGGAACGCAGGCCAGGCTGTTGAGGCTGAGACCTCGCAGCATGGGGCCAATCAGTTCGCCAGCATGTCCGGCCTCTTTGAGATCGGCGGAAGTGTCTCCAGGACGTCCAGCATGGCGTCCTCCGATTGCAGCAGCGCGTTGCGGACGGCAGCGTCTTCAACCGCGTGGGCCTGATCGCACGGCTCGTCGGTCTTTAGACCATGGCTGAGTTCGCGGTTTTCCGCCATCAGCATCGCCTGCCGCACCTGCGCGATGGCATCGGTTACATGCGCCTGAACACGGACCGCTTCGTCCATCGGCTTCATCATGGATCTGATCACCTCAACCAATGTATCGGCATATTCTTAGTGTTCCTTGAATAAGCTGCTGCTGCATAAATAGCGCGCGCGTGGTATCAAATGACAACCCTATGTCTGAAGATGTCCTATCCGGTCCGGCACCGCACGATCTCCAGCGACGTCTTCGCCTCCGCGATCTGGTGCTGGCGCAGATTCTTTGCGTGGTGGGCAGTTCGTGGGTGGGCGTGGCGGCGGGGCTCGGCCGCGGGCAGACGCTCCCCTGGATTGCTGCGATGCTGGTCTTCTATCTGCCAATGGCCGGGTCCGTGATTGCGCTGAACCGGGCAATGCCGCTGGAAGGTGGACTGTACGTCTGGGCGCACAAGGCGTTTGGCGACCTCCTCGGTTTCCTGACGGTGTGGAATCTGTGGGTGTATGGCATCGCCGTGACGGCTACTATTCTGTACGCGGTTCCGACGGAGCTTGCATACCTGATTGGGCCTGCGGCCGGCTGGCTGCCGGAGAACCACACTGCGTCTTTTGCCATTGTGGCGTTCCTTGTGGTGCTGATGGCGGGTGCGGCGCTGCTGGGGCTTGAGGTTGCTAAGTGGATTCACAACGTCGGCGGAGCCGCGATCCTTCTGGTGTATGGAGCACTTATCCTGCTGCCGGTAGGGGCCTTATCGCGTGGCGCGCCGATCCAATGGGTTCCGTTTTCCATGGGTCTGCCGCCACACACGCTGCGGTCTCTGGCTCTCTTTGGGCAGATGATCTTCGGCGCGCTGTGCGGTCTGGAGTACATTGCCATCCTGGCTGGTGAAAGCAGGCAACCGGGGCGGAACATCGGCCTCTCGGTGTGGATCAGTTCGCCGGTAATCTGCCTGATGTTCATCCTGGGCACGGGTGCCGTTACGGCCTTTGCCACGCCGGGGCACATTGACTTTATCGCGCCCATTCCGCAGACGCTGCGCCTTGCGCTGGGCAGCACGGGATTGGGCAATCTGTTTGCGAGCGCAGCGATTTTCCTGTTGCAGCTGCGCCTGATCGGGGCCGCGAGTTACCTGTTCACTGGCATTACCCGGCTGCCCATGACGGTGGGCTGGGATCACCTGGTTCCGGCGTGGTTTGCCCGTCTGCATCCGCGATGGGGGACGCCGTCGAACTCGATCCTGTTTGCGGCGGTGCTGGTGCTTCTGCTGGTGGCAGGGGGCAGCGCGGGCGTTCACGCGCAGGAGGCTTACCAGTTACTGTCGAACGCAAGTCTGACCCACTATGAGCTTGCTTACCTCGCCATGTTCGCCATCCCGCTTGCCGGTGCGCTGCCACTGCGCAAGAGCCTGCCGCGATGGTTGAAGTGGACTTCCGCCGTTGGTTTCGCGGCTACGCTCTTTAGCCTGCTGATCTCGGCGTATCCATTCGTGGACGTGGTGAACGCCCATGCGTACGCCGCTAAGATTCTGGGCACGGTGGTGGTCAGCAACATGGCCGCGCTTGGCCTGTATGCACTGCGGCCCAAGGGCGACATCACGTTGCAGAGGATGAGGTGAGAGCGGTCTCTACCAACGTAAGAAAAAGCTGCCTCAGCGGCTGAACCCGGTCTTCCTTTCAATGAGGCGAAGGGCATAGCTAAAGCTATGCCCTTCCGAAAGATGCGATTGTGCCTGAAGACCTTCAGAGCGCGCCTGAGCTCGGTCTTTTTGTTGGCATGTCCCTCAGAGCCTTCAGAGCGCCTGGACACGGTACTTTGCCACGATTACTTACTTGGCTCCACGTCCCAGGGTTTGACGTCGCGTGCCCAGATGTTGCGGAAGCTGATGGGCTCGCTCTTGTCACCGTGCGCCTGCAGCTTGATGGGAGCGGTGTCATACGCCTTGTAAAACGGCTGGCCGACGTAGAGTGTCTGGCCTTTCAGAGCAAAGTGGTTCTCGACCAGGACGCCGTTGAGAAACACCGTGGCGAAGGCGGGCGTTTTGACGGTACCGTCCTCATTGAAGCGGGGCGCGGTCCAAACAACGTCGTAGCTTGACCACTCGCCCGGCTTGCGAGCGGCGTTGGCCAGGGGCACAGCCTGTTTATACAGGCTGCCCAACATGCCGTTGGTGTACGTGGGATTGTTGTAGCTGTCCATGATCTGCAGCTCGTACCCTGCGTCGCCTTGGCCCAGCGAGGCGAGAAAGACGCCGCTGTTGCCGCGTCCCTGTCCTTCGCCCGTAATGCTGGCAGGAATCTTCCACTCCAGATGCAGCTGGTAGTCCTTGAACTTGCGCTTGGTCTCGATGTTGCCGCCGCCACCCTTCTTCACGGTCATCACGCCGTCAGCGACCGTCCAGTCCGCTGGGGAACCGTCTTTCGCCGTGACCCACTGTGACACGTCCGTGCCATTGAACAGGACCACGGCATCAGAGGGCGGCTGCCCCACCGTGGCAGCGGGCGTCACCACCGGCGGGACCGGATGGTAGAACTCCGTATCCTCATGCGTCGGCTTCCCGGCATTCTGGGCAGTGGAGGCAGTTTGCTGCCCAGCACCGGTTACGGAGGAAAACGAGACTGCGGCAACGGCGGCGAGGGAAGTGATTCGGGCGTGCATCATGGTGGCAAGAAGGATACACGCACCGGGAGATGTTTGGCGACGCGTACAGAGCACCCGGGACCATGTGCCAGGCGTGCCTCATAAGGCGCGAAAGGACCACACGGTGGAGGTGGCCCTTTCGCCTGCTGTGTCAGTACTTCATGCAAGCAGTTTACGGCGCAGCATACCTGCGGCAGCAAGCATACCCGTTCCCAGCAGCGCCAGGCTCGACGGCTCTGGCGTCACAGCCACGGGTGCCTGCGTGACGGAGACATTGTCCAGGAAGTCGTACGCCGGAATGTTATAACCGCGGAACGTCAGGGTATCGCTGCCTGTGCCGGTTGCACTTGCCGTAATCAGCATAAAAGTGTTGACCGGAAATCCGCATTGCCCGGTGTAATCAAAAATTACATGGCCGTCGAATAACGCCTGGAACTCTGGTGCCGCTCCATCCGTGGCAAAGTCGAAGCTGATGCTTTCGGCAGCTCCAGCAGCAGTTGAAAAAGTTTGCGAGATCGAATCAAAGTTGCCGGCGGACGTTCCGCCAAAGCGGGCTGCATAGGTGCCGGACGCAACGAAGCTCGACTCAACGCCATACAGACTTCCCTGGCTGGCGTTCGTGGCCGTCCAACCGCTGAACGTTCCGGTCTCAAAACCACCGTTGGTAATCAGGTTGGACGCATGCGCTTGGGCACATGCAACAGAAACAATGCCTGCAAGCAGGGCGGCGGAGAGCGATTTAAACATGGGGAAAACCTCGGGAGAAAGTTGAAAACAATACTGCAATGACCGAACTCTACAGGTTCAACGCGCACCCTTTAGCAATGTGTCCCGTCATCGGACAAAGCTTTACAGACAGGTCCGGGAAACCTCGTTTCAAGCCTCCGCGACGGGTCTCCCGGACTCTCATTTACACTGGGCTTAGAACATTTCTGGGCACATCACGTCCCTTGTAGAGACCGCAGCGCGTGCGCAGTCCGTGTTGCGGGGAGGTTATCTTTGCGCCGTATCCTGGTTTTGCTGTTCCTCACCCTGTTTGCCCTGCCCGTTGGGCTTTCGCTTTCCGGCTGCTCCAAAGGCAACACCAACACGTTCTGCATCGGCTCCGCAGGTGCACGCGTGGGCGACGCGCAGAACATTGTGTTGAACCCCACGGTTGGGGGCATCAGCATAGGCTTCGGTCAGACAGCTTCAGTCACAACACCCACCGCAACCGATTGCAAGAACAACCCGGTCAGCATCGCGAAGTACACCTACAGCACCACGAACCCGGCAAGTTCGACCGCCCCCGCCGTAGCAGACGTGAACCCGTCCACCGGTGCGTTGTGCGCAGGAACGTGGAACCGCAATCTCGCGGGGGGAATTCCGGACTACACCTTCTGCACGCCCGGCACAGTGGCTGGCATCGCGGAGTTGCAGGCGTCTGGTGGTGGCGCCAACAGCAACAAGGTGCTCGTCTACGTGCATCCGCAGATCACGTCCATCACGCTGGGCGCGGCTTCGACAGATTGCGTCAACGACCCCGCGACGAGTTGCCCGCAGTACACAGCAACGTCCACTACAGTTGCTCCGGCGTATGTGCCCAACAGCTGCTTCTCCTTTAACCAAAGCAGGCAGCTGGTAGCGCGCTTCTTCGCTGGGACGCAAAACATTACATACTCCGCAGGCCACGCGTTGTTCGCGGCGCAAACGCCCGGGCTGGTCAGCTTTGAGAACACCAGCGGTGTAGCCACGGCGCTGGCACCGGGAACCACCGTGGTGACGGCAACCATCGCCAACTCCACATCGACCGCCGGCCTCATCTCCGTTTGCCCACCCAAGACCATCACCATTAGTTCGCCGAACACGGTGAACGGTGCGGTCACGGTGAACCCCAACAACACGGAGCCCCTGACGGCGACGGTGACCGACATCAACGGCGTCACGTTGAGCGGCCTTTCCCTGACGTTTACGTCCACCACGCCAACTTCGACTCCCGTGTCTGGCACGGGCATCGCGCCTGTTTTTCCAGGCACGGCGGCGATCAATGCATTCTGCCTTCCGCCTTCGTGCAATCCTTCGCCGTACGGCAATATCGGTCTGCTCGGCACAGGCAAGCCGGTCAGTTCGAACACACTTCTCTCCACCACGCCGGGCAGCAACAGCACACGCCTGTGGATTGGCAGCACCGACTCGATTTACCTTGTGCCCGTTGACCTGACCACGGGTGCTGTGCCTTCGCCCACGCGGCTGCCGTACACGCCGAACTCCATGGTGGTCGCGCAGAACGGTGCGGCTATCTATATGGGTTCAAGCACGGCGCTGATGACGTACAGCACTGGCAACAATGCCGTCAGCGGCATCAACCCCGCGCTTCAGGGGACGGTTCTGGCGGTCTCGCCGGACAGCACCACCGTTGTCATCAGCGATCCGTCGCGGCAGATCATCACGCTCTACAACACGTCTGCACCGGCTGTCATCAGCACATATAACGGCGTTGGCACCCGCGCCGCGTATACGCCAGACGGCACCAGCCTCTACATCACCACCACGGACAACCGTCTGCTGGTGTACTCCTCGTTTACCAGCTGGCAAAGCTACGACCTGTCTGCAACCGGCGCAAATGATGTCGCCGTAGCGGTGCCTTCGGTTGGAGCGTTTGTGGGCGGCGCGACCGCCATCAATGGCCGCTCCTACTGCCCGAACGCGAGCGTCTCTCCCACCATCTTTTATCCGCAGGCATCCACTACGCCAGTTGCACCGGCTGTGGGCGATCGCGTGGCCACCACCGATGATGGACGTCACCTGCTGGATGTGCGCCTGCCCGCCAGCGGCGGAACACCGGTGATCGACGATGTCACCTTTCCACGATCAACCACAGCCCGCGACAATATCGTCACCAATCCGGATGGATCGATTACACACACGCCTGGGCTCGCAACGTTCACCAACACGCTGCCCAACGGCGACTGCCCTGAAGATGTATCGGCGGCGGTGTACGGATATGTTCCCGTCTTTGGGACTGCCGTTAATACGGCCATCCTCACCGGCGTCAACGCCGCTGGCGTCACCGGGATATTTCCGGCGTCGGATTCCAGCATCGCGTTCGCAACCTACCTGCCGGTAAGCGGTGCCGCAAACACGGGCACCCTGCTGCCCGCGTACACACCGGGTCTCGGCGGCACAGGGACGCAGTCAAGCGTCAAGCTGGCCAACGGTGCCACAGCCCCCGTCTCGGGAGTCTTCTCCTCCGACAATCAATTCTTCTTCGCAGGAACCGCCGGAGACAACCAGGTGCACGTGATTACGCGCAGTTCGCTGACAGATACGAGCCAGATCGCACCCAAGCTGCCCAGCAACACGACGACCGGCGGATCGGCCGTGCCCAACCTGCTGGTCCAGTATCCGCGCACTGTCACCAACCAGTAGCGAAACCGGTCAGACGCAAAGAGGCCCGGCAGTTTGCCGGGCCTCTTTCGATCCGCCTGCTGTTAGCGCTTCGACTGGCCGCGTGACAGCGACTTTATCTTCTTCTTGCGCGAACCGCGTGGCGTTGTTCGCGCAGCCTTCGGTGCTGCCTTCTTGCGCGCCGCGCGCTTAGCTGTCTTTCGCTCGTCGTGTTCCAATGCCTTGGTATTTGCCATGTGTTTTCCTTGCTCTTAGTCTCAAGACCTATCGTATCAAAGGAAGTATGATGAAGTAACTTGCAGGGAGGATCGGATGCCTAGTCTGACGTTCGATGCGGACAAACAGTTCATGCAGACACTTTCCAACCTGCAGCAGACCTCCACAGCAAACTCGCCGAGCGACGTAATCACGAATGCGCTGACGATCTACAACTACCTGAAGCGGATCACACCCGTTGGGAGCAATGGCGAGCAAAAACTGACCATTTGCACGCCGGACGGCAAAGAGCAGGAGATTATCCTGCCTTGACCGTTGCAGAGAACAACACCGCCAAGCCGGCGATCCTGGACTTTCGCAACAGCGCCCCTGACAGCGTGGGCAGTCCGGCTGTACAGGCTTCGGTTGAACGGTCTCGCCCTGGCGGTTTGACGCTGCGGCAACAGAAGGAGTCGGCGGCACGCCGCGTTGCCAGCATCATCACGTGGACTTTCGCACTGGCGTCCATGATGCTTCTGATCGGCACCTATCGCATTCTCCGCTGGCAGCCCACAGAGGCGAAGACGTTGCTGGTGGATGCGGGCATCCCGTTCCTGGAGAAAGGCGGCCTGTTCCTCTCGTCCACGTTTGGACCTCTGCTGGCGTTCGTGCTTGGATATTACTTTGGCGAGAAGAGCGATAAAGGCCGCTCATCGGATTAGAGTTGTCCGCTTAGAGCCGTTCCAACTGCGCAAACTTTTCCACCAGCTTCTTCACGCCGTGCCCATTGAACTGGACGGTGATCTTGGCATCCGGGCCGTCTCCTTCGCGCTGGGCGATCACGCCTTCACCGTATTTCGGATGACGCACACGGCTGCCACGGCGCAGTTCGGTCGCTCCGGCTGGCGCGGGAATGTCCATCTTTGGCCGGGAGAACTTACCTCCGCCTCCACCAAAGAAAGTGGCGATGTTATCAATGGAGCCCGGCTTCCTGGCTCCGTTTGTCACAGACTGTTTGGACGCGCCAAACTGCAGGCCGTAGTTGCTGCGCGGCTTCTGAGCGGGCGTGCCGCCGGTCTGATCCTCATCCTCGTAGCTGTAATGGCGTTCGGCAGGAGCATCCTCTCCGGCCCGTTTTCTTCCCCAGCCGGCATCGCTCCCCAAGCGCGATGCGCCGTAGCCGTACTCAGTGCGGAATGCGGGCCGTTCCGCCGGTGAGCCAAGGTCTTCCACCAGCTTGGACGGCACTTCCTCCAGGAAGCGCGATGCGATGCTCGCCTCCGGCATGTCTGACCCGTAGCGCCGCCTGTAGCGCGCTCGCGTCAGCACCAGGGTGTCCATCGCACGGGTCATGCCCACGTAGCAGAGGCGGCGTTCCTCTTCCAGACCGGTGGGGTCCTGCAAGACGCGCGAGTGCGGGAACAGACCCTCTTCCATGCCGCAGAGAAAAACCAACGGGAACTCCAGCCCCTTGGCCGCGTGCAGCGTCATCAGTGTCACCCGTGCGTCCATGTTGATGCCATCCGCATCGCTGACCAGGGCGGCATGATCGAGGAAGTCGGCGAGTGTTTCGCTGCGCTCCTGCGCGTCCTGCGCGGCGTTTGCCAGTTCCTTCAGGTTTTCAATGCGGCTGAATGCCTCAGGCGTTCCTTCAACTTCCAGTGCCTTGATGTATCCACTGCGATCGTTCAGAAACTTAATTAATTCCGGGAGTGTGGCGGGGTCACCGGGCGCACGGAAACCGTCGATCCGCGCAGACGTGTTCACCTCAGCGCTGCCGCTTTCCACGATGGGTGCGGCTTTCGCTCTAAGCTCCGCGAAGATGTCTGCGGTCGTCTTCCGGTGCGCGTGCTGATTTGCCTCAAAAGGGTTGAAGGAGATTGACTCCCCTCTGTCCTGCGAAGAAGCGGGTGCCCCATTCATGCGCGCACCTTGCGCATGAGTGGGACTGGGCAGTTCGTCGTGGAACGAAAAGTCGAAGCTGGTGTCGTCATCATCAACATCCGCATCGTCAATTTGAGCATTCTCCGCAGCCAGCGTGCTGCGCTCCTCGCTTGGCCCGAAGTCAAAGCCGAAGTTGAAGCTTGTGTCAAAGCTGGTATCCTCGGCGGCGTTCTCCGCGGAGGCATTCTCCTCCTGACCGGTAAACTCTTCCGCACCTGCCGCGAGAGCCAGCCCCGCATCAGTTGCCAGTGCATCGCCGAAGCCAGGTCCAAGCATCGCGCGCGCATCCAGGATGATGCGTTGAAACCCTTGCAAGGCAGTCAGTGCCCGCGCGGGAAGAAGCTGCTCCGCCACCGCTCGGCCGATCGCATCCCATGTGCTCAACCCCGTGGTCAAGGCGATACGCTCCAGAACCTCCAGCGTCGTTTTGCCAATGCCGCGCGCTGGCGAGTTCACCACTCGGTTCAGCGCAATCGAGTCATGCGGGTTCTGCACCAGCTTCAGGTAGCTGAGCAGATCCTTCACCTCCGCGCGCTCATAGAAGCTGAAGCCGCCCACCATGTGGTACTGGATGTTGTAGCGCCGCAATGCCTCTTCCACCAGTCGCGACTGCGAGTTCGTCCGGTACAGTACCGCGCACTTCGGCGTATCGCCGCTTTGCCCCGCTTCACGCAGGTACGCCTGCACGCGGTCCGCAATAAACAGGGCCTCGTTCTCGCCGTCTGGTGCCTCATAGTAGCCGATCAGCGACCCGCCTTCGCGGGTGGTGAACAGCTCCTTGCCCTTGCGCTGCGTGTTGTTGCGCACCACCGCGCCCGCACCCTCCAGGATGACTTGGGTAGAGCGGTAATTCTGCTCCAGCCGGATGATCTTGGTATCAGCGAAGTCCTTCTCAAAGTCGAGGATGTTCTTGATGTCCGCGCCACGCCAGCTGTAGATGGACTGATCCTCATCTCCCACAACGCAGACGTTGCCGTGCTCGCCGCTCAAGAGACGCATCAGTTCATACTGCGGGCGGTTCGTGTCCTGGTACTCGTCGATCAGCAGATAGCGGTAGCGGCGCTGATACTTCTCACGCGTCTCCTTACTCGTCTTCAGCAGACGCACTGTCTCCAGCAGAAGGTCGTCGAAGTCCATGGCATTGTTCTTCGCCAGCTCGTCCCTGTAGATCTTGAAGATGTGGGCGATCCGCTCTTCGAGCGGATTGGTCGATGCCAGGAAGTATTCCTGCGGATCGATCATGTGGTTCTTGGCCCACGAGATGCGGCCCAGCGCCACGCGCGGCTTTAGTTGCTTGTCGTCCACGCCGAGCCGTTTGATCGCCTGCTTCACAATGGCCTGCTGATCGCTCTCGTCGTAGATGGCAAAGCTCTTCGTCAGCCCTTGCCCGTTTACGCGCAACGCTTCAATGTCACGCCGCAGGATGCGCACGCACAGGGAGTGGAAGGTGCTGATAAGCGGGCGCGCCAGCGAACTGTGCCCGATCAGCGCGTCGACGCGCTCACCCATCTCCTTCGCAGCCTTGTTGGTAAAGGTGACGGCCAGAATGGCGTCAGGAGACACGCCACGTTCCTCAATGAGGTACGCGATACGGTGCGTGATGACGCGTGTCTTGCCCGATCCGGCACCGGCCAGCAGCAGCACCGGACCATCCACGCTCAGCACGCCTTCGCGCTGTTGCGGGTTCATCTTTTCGAGCAGGCGGGACACGGCGCGGGGAACTCCAGGTATCCCTAGTTTACGATGGCGCTGGCGGTTTACTCCACAATCCCGCCTGAGGATTCCGGCGTCACTTTGACTGCGTTCGCACGGCAGCTGCGCAGGTTCTGGCAAGCAATCGGCTCGCCCTCTCTGCTGAAGCAAGCCTCGATAGCGGTCAGGTAATTCCGCCCGCACGACAGCACAAAGCTGCCCTCCGGGAAGCTCGGGTTCGCGCGATAAAACATGCCCAGAATCTCGTCCGGACGAAGCATGACCTGGTGGTCGAGCCGCTTGAACAACTCGGGGAACTCGACGGCGGAATAATCCTGGCGGGCCATCGCGAAGAATGCCTCGGGTGACAACGTGGTGCAGGTGCCATGCTTTGCCCACTCATGTTTCAGCAGCGGGAGGCTCGGTGTCATGTCCAGGTTGCGCTCAGGATGGACTGGCCCAGGCCGCTCCCCGCACGATGCGGGATACGTTCCGTCGAAGTTCTGCGGCCATAAACCGTGCAGCACAAACGTGTGCGGCGTTGCGCACTCCTCGCTGCCCTTCTCTGCCTGCTCCGCCGGAGACAGCGTGCGCAGGGTGTAACAGAACTCCGGCGCCCACGACAGGTTCAACACGTAGTAATCGAACTGACCCGGAGGCGACTTCACCTCCTGCGAGACACCGCGTGACGCAGCGATAAACAATATGGCAACGAACATCAAACCTGCGTACAGGCGCCGCATTGCTTTATTTTCGCACCTGAATAAAGCGTTCTGGTCCATGAAGAAATACTACGCACTCAAGGCCATCTGTGAACGCACAAAGAAAGCTCGCAACGTAAAAAGAAATCGTGGAACGGAAGCTCTTCACCTGCGTATAGGTAAGTGCGCGACGATGTTTCAACTGCAGTGAGACTTCGCTCAGCTACTAAGCATCTAGGAGAAAGTCTCATGATCCGTCACATCGCCTCCACCCTCATCCTAGCGGTAGGTATCGTTGCACCCACCGTATCCCACGCCGCCCTGATCGGCGGCCACAGCGGCAGTTCCTCCACAACCAAAATCAAGATGGTCAGGATCACGCTGCGCAATCGCACCGCCGCACCCATGAACCTGATGATTGAGGACAAGCCGGTCACCATCGCCGCCAACGGCGAATACGAGCTGAAGGCACCCGAAGGCACGCACGTCTACGGCGAGGATAAAAGCGTGAAGCTGTTGGTCACGCGCGACCTCGAAGGGACAGCCTGCTCGTTCCGGTAGTCTGCGACTAACTGGCTACAAGTGAGAGCGGTGCGCAGTAACGTTGTGCGCCGCTCTTCCCAACACCTCACCAATGTGACAGCAGACGCGCAAGCCCGGGCGCGATCGTTGCCGTCAGCAGTCCGTTCAGACCGACCGCGACACCGGCAAATGCCGCAGGCACCGGACCCATGGCGATCACGCGTGATGTCGCGATGCCGCTGCCGGCAGTACCCGCTGCAAGGCCTGCCGCTGCCGCGTCTGACACGCGGAGCCAGCGCAGCAACGCCGGCAGCATGACCGCAGTCAGGATGCCCGCCGAGATGCCGAAGACCACAGTCAACGACGGAATGCCGCCGATGGTCTGCGACACGTCCAGCGCAATGGGAGTGGTTAGCGACTTCGGCATCATGGTCAACGCAAGCAGCCGGTCTCCGCCGCACATGCGTACCAGCAGATACGCGCTGCAAGCACCCGTTACTGATCCTGCCAACAACGCCAGAGCGGCAGGTAAAAGGCTGCGCCGAAGGTGTTCCAACGATTGCACCAGCGGGATTGCCAGGGCAACCGTCCCGGGCCCCAGCAGGAAGTGCAGCAGCTGCGTCCCCGCAAAATAGCGCGCGTATGGAATACCAGTCACGTGCAACAATAGGCCCAGCAGTACAACGGCAACCAGTGTCGGGTTTGCCAGTGATGACCCCGTGCGCCGCTGCAACGCCACTCCCAGCAAAAACAAGGCAATGGTAAAAGCCAGCAGGAACACCGGCTGCGTCAGAAAAGCGGCCAGTGAATTCATGCCGCGCGCCGGGCCGTGCGTTGCCATGTCTGCAGGACAAGCCCCGTCACCGCAAAGGTCAGGAACGTGGAGACCAGCAGAGCCACCGAGACCGGCAGCCACTGCTTGCGCAACACATCCAGGTAGACCACCACACCCACGCCTGCGGGCACAAACAACAGCCCCAGCCAGCGCAGCAGCGTATTCGCGGTTTGCACCAGCGAGGGATCGAGATCACGCCGGCGGAACAGCAGCGCCGCCGCCAGCAACGCCATGCCGAGGACAGGGCCGGGCACGGGCAGGTGCAGTACCTTGCGCATCACCTCACCCGCGCACTGTGCCACCAGCAGAACACAAAACGAACGCAACGTCTCCATACGACGAGAGTACCCGACACGTACGTGCGGCAATCATCCGGGGCGGGATGGTAGCATCCGGCCTATGCCGCTGAATGGATCACCGCTGCTGGTTGCCGAGGGCCTGTCGAAGACCTATGGCGGCAGTGCAGTGGTTAACCACGTGAACTTGTCAATAGCCCGCGGAGAAATCATGGGCCTGGTCGGCGAAAGCGGCAGCGGTAAGAGCACCGTGGCACGCATGGTTCTCAGATTGGTCGAGCCGAGCGGAGGCACAGTTCACTTCGACGGCGTCGATTTGCTCCGTGCGAACCGGCACACGATGAAGTCGCTCCGCCGCCGCATGGGTGTTGTCTTTCAGGACCCGTACGCAGCACTGGATCCGCGCATGAGCGTGCGCGACATCCTGGAGGAACCCTTCGCAATCCACAGCGAAAACAGGCTGCGCGGGCAGGCGCTGGAGGCGAAACTAATCTCGATGCTGGAAGAGGTGGGTCTGGAAGGCTCCGCGTTGCCCCGTTACCCACACGCCTTTAGCGGCGGGCAGCGGCAGCGCATCAACATCGCGCGAGCGCTTGCCCTGCAGCCAGAGTTTCTGGTGCTGGACGAGCCGGTCAGCGCACTTGATGTCTCGGTCGGCGCACAGATCATTAATCTGCTGCGGGATCTGCAACGCACCCGCGGCCTCACCTGCCTGTTCATCTCGCATTCCATGCCGTTGGTGCGCTACCTGTGTGACCGCGTCGCGGTGATGCAACACGGCCGGATTGTGGAGACGGGCGATGCAGTTTCTCTTTGCGACCATCCCCGGGAGAGCTACACACAGCAGCTCATCGCGGCGACACCGGAGCTTACAACCGGTTCGTAACGAGGCCACACGTCATCACGCGGGCACCATGGCAGGTCGCGCTTTGCGTGAGCCATACCACTGCAGCACAAAGCGCCTCGCAGGCCTTTCGACCCAAATGTGCAGCGCGATGCAGAGCGGAATCAGAATCAACATCCGCGGAATCAGACCGGCTAAATTTGTTTTCCAGCCAAAGCTGCCAGACACGTAATTATTAAAGTTGAAATGGATCAGATAGAACGAGTAACTTGCTTCCCCAAGCAGAAGCAGCGGGGCCGCGCTCATCCATCGCGTCAGGAGATGCTCCTGTGTCAGCCCAAGCACCAGAAGCGCATAGAACGGAATCAGCAGGCCGTTATGCAGCAACAGAAAAGGCAGATGTACTGATAGCGCCAGCGCAACACACAGCCCCACCAATCCCAACCAGGCAGCACTTCGCGCAAAGGTCCGATTGAGCGGGCGCTGGAGATAGACCCATCCCAGAGCAACGCCACATAGAAACTCTGGCAGCTGCAGAATCGGATAACGGCGCATTGCAAAGACGAAGGAATGTCCACCGGAAACGCGTGTCGTCTCAAACCATGCGCCCTCCGGATCAACCAGCAGTCCGGTGCACGCGACCGCAAGCACCAGCGCGTAACATCCGCAGAGAGTCAGCACGCCCGAGCGAAGCGTTTGGGGCCGCATCCGCCCGGCCACGAACGGAAAGACGAAGTAGAAGAAAGCCTCCACCGAGAGGCTCCACGCGACCACGTTAAAGAAGGAGACCATGCGGATGGACCACGACTGGAGCATGAAGAGGTCCGCAACATACGCCAGGATGTGAAAACGCGGGTGAAACTGCGACCGGCTGGTGTACGCGGAGAGCAGGGCTACCAACAGGTACACGGGATAGATGCGTGCGAACCTGGCTACCCAGAACCTCTTCGCATTTCCCTTGTCCGCTTCGTATTCCAGGCCATGCGTATACGTCAGGATGAATCCGGAGAGAAGGAAGAAGAAGCTTACCCCGGTATACCCCGCGGAAACAAATGTGGCCAGGGGTCCCCACAGGCTGAATGGGCGCACCATGTGATACAGCCCGACATAGAGCGCCGCAAAAGCACGGATCGACGTGAGCGCCTTTAACTGCGGCATCCGCGGCTGCGCACGCGATGGCAACGGATTTCTGAGATCGGTGATCTTTTCAGGAATGGGCTGATCTTCGTCTGCGAGCGGCGGAGGCATGGCGCAGATTATAGTCATCACGCGGCATCTGATTAGGAAGAGGACGAGGTAAACGGCTGTGAGCCATGAAGGTATCCGTCTGATCAGCCGCGAGGAACACGAGCGCGCCGCGCACTCGGAGAGACATCTGCCAGAGGCAGCAACCACCCCCGCCAAGGTGCGCATTGCGCTGACCGAAGGCACCGGCGTCGATATACTTTGGAAAGACGGCCACCGCTCCTACTGGAGCTTTCCTTACCTGCGGGACGCCTGCCCCTGCGCCACCTGCCATGAGGAGCGCGAGAAGTCAGGCCGCGCTCCTGGCGAACCAAAGCCTGCACCCAAGCAGATGTTCCCTATCTACACGCCACCCGCGCGGCCGTTGGAAGCACACGCTGCCGGACGCTATGCGATCAAGTTCACGTGGGCCGACGGCCACCAAAGCGGCATCTATTCGTGGGATTTCTTAAGGCGTTTGGACGAAAGAGCGCGTGAGCGGGACATCCAACCCGCGCCACTGAGAGACAAGCAGATTTAGTCGATCGGCTCGCTCTCCGCAAAGGCCTGGTTGGCGGCCAGAAGTTCCGTGGGGTCCAGCGTATCCACCTTGCGGAGGCGCGGAAAGAAGAGACTCCACAGTCCGGTCACCATCAGCGAACCGATGCCACCGTAGATCACGGCCCGCACTGTTCCGAACCAGTGGGCTGTAAGTCCGCTTTCAAATTCACCAAACTCGTTGGACGCGCCAAGAAAAAGCCAGTTAATGGCAGACACACGCCCACGCATTTCCGGTGGAGTTCCCAGTTGCAGGATCGTCTGCCTGATGATGACGGAAACATTGTCGCTGGCCCCAATGAAGAACAATGCGAGGAGCGAAAGCGGCAGCGACCTGGAGGCGCCAAACACAATCGTCGCCAGGCCAAAAAGTGCGACGGCGGTCAACATCAGCTTACCGGCACTGTGCCGGATGGGCCTCCGCGCAAGCACAATCGACATGCAGAGAGCCCCAATGGCCGGTGCCGCGCGCAGCAGCCCCAAACCTCGCGGCCCCGCATGCAGAATGTCTTTCGCGAAGACCGGCATCAGCGACACCGCGCCTCCCAGCAGCACCGCGAACATATCCAGCGAGATGGACCCCAGCAACAGCTTGGCATGCCGTACGTAACGTCCCCCGGCAAGCACCGTGCGCAGACTGAACCCCTTCTTTTCCGTCACCTCCGCGCGTGGACGGAGCGTACTCACCAGAAGGACAAACGCGATCATGGTGGAAAGGGTGACGGCATAGACCAGCGGGGCGCCCGACCACGGTGCCGCCCGTCCTGGCAGGCTGATCGTGAAAAGCAATCCCCCAAGCGCCGGTCCCATGATGTTCGCGGTCTGGAAGACAGCCGATCCCCAGGTCATCGCGTTGACGAAGGCACCCTTCGGCACCAGCTGTGGCTGTATGGCGGAACTTGCAGGTCCGGAGAAGGCACGTCCTCCGCCGATCAGGAACAGTATCCCGTAGATCCACAACACGTGCGCGGTTCCGTGCAGCGAAAGATACAGCAGCAGAGCGGTGCAGACTGCCTGCACCATGTAGCACGTCACGATGATCGTCTTGCGGTCATAGCGGTCTGCCGCGTGCCCTGCTGGCAGCACAAAGAAGATGCCCGGCAGAAAGAGTGCCAGGCCGGTGTACCCAAGAAACAGCGGCGAATGCGTGATCTGGTATATCTGCCAGGCGACAGCCAGGGATTGCGCCTCCGCACCCAGGATAACCAGCAGCCTGGCCACCTGGTACCGGCGAAAGTTGCTGGAGGAGAAGGCAGCGCCTTCAACACCGTCCGAGTCCAGCGGACGTTTTCCGGTGCGGGACGAGCTTTCCTGTGCCGCCGTTGACATTGTTGGTTCTATGGTGACACACGCGGCGGCAGGTCTACTCACCCAGATAGCTGTCGTACTGCGATTCAATCACGCCCGTGTTGCGTGCCAGGTCCAGCTTGGCCGTGTTGAATTGAAACAGCGCGGAGACCAACTGTGACTGCGCATTGGCCAGCGTCGCGGCCGCCTGGACGACTGGCAGGTTGTCGTCAATGCCAGCCCGGTAGCGCTGCCGCGAATCGCTCAAGGCATCCGCCGCCAGATTTACATTGCTTGTCGCGTCGCGCACCAGCGCGCCGGCCGTGTTGACGTCCAGCATGGACGCGCGAATTTGCTGGGCAATATCGGACCGGAGACTGGCAATCTGCGAGCGCAACGAAGACACCTGCGTGTCCGCCACCTCGCGGTCCCCGCGAATACGCGCTTCCATAAAGATTGGGAAGTCGAGTCCACCCTGCGCGCTGAATACACCGTGATACATACCCTGCGTTTGCCCCAGAACTCCGTAATAGCCGTTCACCTTTGCCACCGGCAGGCGCTCATACCTGACAGCCCGGCGCAGCAGTTCCGCGGACCGAAGCTGCGCCTGTAACGACAAGAGATCCTTGCGCCGCTTGTATGCCACCTGCTTCGCTGTTTCCAGCGGCAACGCTTCAAGATCGTGGTACGGCACGGCATCGGTCAGAAGCAGCGGCTGATCCGCTGCGAGGCCCATCAGCCGGTTCAACTGCACCTTGTCCTTCTCGAATTGAGCGGTGTCCGCGATGAGTTCCTGCTCGCGGTTTTGCCGCTCTACGCGCGCCCGCACCAGGTCAAGATTGGTGCCGGTACCCGCGTCCTTGTACGCCTGCGACTGCCGCTCCAGCTCCCGGTCGCTGGCAAGCTGCGACTCTGCATTCGCGATTGACGCCGCGTCTGCCAGAACGCGAAGGTACTGGCTCGCAATGTTTTGCACAACCGTTGCGCGGTCCAGAAGCGCGTTCCACTTGTACACATCTCCCACGACCCGCGCAGCGCGGTAGACCTCCAGCGCGGGCAGATTGAAGAGTTGCTGATTCAGGCTCATCCGCGCGCTTGTGGTATCTACCTTGACGATCGTGTTGATCACGACACCAGGCGGCAGCAGGCCTGCGAGCGTCTGCGGCTTGAAACCCATCGCCGCCAGGTTAATCTCCTGCGTGCTCGACTGTGCAGAGGCGGTCAAGGTAGGCAGCAACGCGTTGAAGGCAGTGAGTTGCAGACCCTGAACCTGCCTCTGACTTTGAAGATCGACCGCAATCACCAGGCTGTGCTCCAAGCCGAGCCGGACCGCATCATCCAGCGAGAGTTGCAACGGCTGCGACGTTGCGGCTGACGTGGTCACACCATGACCGAGGTCGCGAGGCTTCGCGGACGCAAGCAGGGCGGTCGCAGCGGGAGAGGCGGTCTGCGGCGCCGGTGCTTCCGGCAGGTTCAGCGCATCGGCCACAGGCGGCTGCTTCCTTTGTGGAGGCGCGGTGCTGATCGCCGGCGTGACCGGTGGTGCAACAGGCTGCGGAGGTGCGATCTGCGCGCGCAGCGTCAGCACTCCAAGCGTGGCAACCGCCGCCATTCCGGTCTGCCACCCTCTCAATTTCCGTCGTCCAAAATGCAAGGTGGTACGTTCCTCGTCCGTGTGGCTCGACTATCTTGGATTGTTTCGCGAGAACAGCGGTTGCGAAAAGTTTGCCGCCGCCTTGCCTCATGGCGTCGTTGCGGGAGCGTCGTGCAGACGTCCATAGGGCCGGAACGTCATAGAATATGAGCATCACCGTCCGTTACGGAGCCTCCGATGTCTAAGCGCAGTACCCTGTATGCAACCCTGTTCGCTGCCGCGTCCCTTACCCTGTGGAACGCCGCGCCAGGCCTTGCGCAGTTCGCCGGAACGCCCGACCCGAGCACGTTTCGGGACACATCCATGCTGAAGCCGCCCGCAGGGCAAAAGGTCGCGATCATCGAGTTCTTTGATCTGGAGTGCCCCGCCTGCCGTGCCGCCAACCCCATCGTGCAGCAGGCAGCCGCGCAGTACCATGTGCCGGTGGTGCACTACGATTTTCCGCTGCAGATGCACGTCTGGAGCAAGGACGCAGCGATTTTCGCGCGTTATCTGCAGGACAAGATCAGCCCGAAACTAGCGGACGACTATCGCGCCGATGTCTTCCGGCAGCAGCCCGCCATCGCCAGCAAGGACGACCTGCAGCAGTACACGCGGAAATGGATGGCCCAGCATGGCCAGACCATGCCGTTTGTCGTGGACCCCACCGGAAAACTTGCCGCCGAGGTACACGCCGATTACGCCCTGGGTGAGCGCCTGAACGTAACTCGCACACCGACCATTGTGGTGGCGACGGCAAACAAGTGGCAGATCGTGTCAGGCAGCGAGGCAGGGTCCAACGACGTGAACCGCATCTTCTCCATGCTTGAGGCTGCGGAGAAGCAGACAGGCGGTGCAGCGAACGTGGCCAGTTCTGCACATACGCCCGCGAAACGGCGCTAGCCGAACCTTATTCTTGGGCATTGCGACTCGCGTGCAGAAACGTCCGTCGGCCGAGGAAGTTCCCGCGTCATGAGTTAGCACGCGGGCAACGGCTGGATGGTTTACTGCGTGTTTGCCTTGTTCGCTGCTTTCGCAGCCTTTGCTTCCTGCTTCAACGCCTTGCGCTGCGCCTTATCTGACTTGGCCTGCTGCTTGTTCGCGTTCTCCTGCTTCTTCAGCGCGTCTTGCTGATCCTTGTTTGAGGGAGTTACGGGAGCATCAGGGGTGGTCGTGGTCGATTGCGTGGTCGTGGTCGTCGTCTGAGGTGTCGTCTGCGCGAACAGCGGCGCAGTCAGCAGGACACATGCCATCCCAAGAGTTGTAAGCGGTGCAACTTTCATGTGTTTCTCCTCTCATAGTGTGAGACGCGCCGGACGGGAGTTTGCGTTTCACCAACATCATCAGTGAGCGCCTCAGAAACGGCTTGAACCACCCGGGCTACTGAATCTGCACGAGATCGCCGTGTCCGCTATGGGCCGCTGGAGGAGCGGCCTCCGGGTGCTGGGGCGCACGCCAGTGATCGATGTAGCTGACCTGATGCACGCAGGAGATGGTGCAATTCGGAGCACAGCCTTTTTCGGTGAGGAACTCGCGCCTGACATCCGCCGTCGTGTAGCCGGAGAGCGGAACTCCAGGGTAGCCGCGCTGCTGGGAGCAGTAGTGAACCAGGCCGTCCTCGCACACGTAGAGGTAGCGTCCGCCCGCGCGGCACCGCCAGTCGTTGGGCAAACCGTTGGCAATCGCTTCTTGGAATTGATTAAAGCGGGAATATGACCGCCGTGTCAGCTTGCGCACGCGCTCCCACACGCTGCGCTCCTCACCGCCCAGCGGCTTCAGTTGCCCGCTGCCGTCGTGGATGATCCCGATGGTGGAAGAAAAGCCAAGGCTCAGAGCCCGCGACGAAACGGTGTATGCATCTTCCGGATGTGCGATACCGCCGCCCACCACTGAATTAATATTTACGTGATAGTCGGCAAACTCCGCCAGCCACAACAGGCGCTGATCCAGCACCTTGAGGCTCTTCTTCGAGACCGCATCGGGCATGACGTTGTCGATGGAGATCTGCATGTGATCCAGCCCCGCGCGGTTCAGCCGCTCGATGCGTTCCTTGTTCAGCAGATACCCATTTGTGATCATGCCGGCGATCGCGCCTGTCTTCCGAATGCGCGCAATCACCTGATCCAGTTCCGGGTGCAACAGCGGCTCGCCGCCGGAGATCGTGATCACCGACGTGCCGAGCCGGCCGAGATGGTCGATGCGCCGCAACATCTCGTCGATGGGTGTAGGCG
>CAXTXE010000002.1:46957-379936 GCA_964248165.1 uncultured Terriglobus sp. | reverse complement strand
CGTTGGCGAGGGGCGATACTTGGGATGTTTGCGGCGAGGCAGTTCGGGAGTGATTGGTTCAACCTTGGCAAGCGGAACGGCCGGTTCTGGCTCTGAGCGATGCGTTGGCGGAGGCACGCTGATCATCGCCGGGGATGCCGGTGGCGGCGGCAAGGCTGCGACCTTCACCTTCTTATGGCACCCGCTGAGGCATACCGTTGCCATGAGCAACGGCAGGAAAGGGAAACGCCTGCTGCTCATGCGGCCACCTCGATCCTGTTCCCGTTACGAACCGCAAGCGGCAGACGAAGAGTGAAGGTAGTGCCGTGTTCCGGATTTTCCTGGTCGGTTTCAGAGCGTACCTCGACCAGTCCTCCATGCAATTGCACGATGCGGTAGGTCATGGCCAAGCCGATTCCGCTGCCCGTCGCTTTGGTGGTGAAGTACAAGTCGAAGATGCGGTTCAGCGTCTCTGGTGGGATGCCTGTTCCGGTGTCGCGCACCGTGATCAGCGCGGTACCTCGATCACGCGTGACATGGAGGTGAAGCGTACCTCCGTTTGGCATGGCCTGCATCGCGTTGAGGGCTATGTTGAGCAGTGCCTGGCGCATCAGTTCCGCGTCACAGAGCACACACACGGAGCTGCCACCCGTCGTCTCCGCCAGAGTTACGACAACGTTGTTGCTGGATGCCTCCTCTGAGATCAAATTGACGACGGCTTGTGCGATGGGCAGCAATTCCTGGTCGTGCAGTACGGGTTCCAACGGGCGTGAGAAATCCGCAAGCGTTTGGACGACACGGTCAAGCCGGCTCATCTCGCTGGCGAGCACTTCTACGTGCCGCATGGCACCATTCACACCGGGCGTCTCGGCCAGCTTGTCACGCAGAAGTTCCAGATGGACCACCATGGCATTGATCGGGTTCTTGACTTCATGCCCCACATTCGCAGTCAGGCTCCCGATGCTGGCGAGACGCCGCGAGACTTCGATGTCGCGCTCCAACTCCGCCTGCGCAATGAGGTCGCGCAAGGTCAAAAGCGCCCCCATGCCGCTGCTGCTGGGTAGATTGTCCAGTGAAAACTCAATTGCGCGCCCGTCTTCCAGGGTTACGGGATGTGCATGCACGCTGCGGCGCTTGCTCAGCAGGTCAGCCAGCAAAGCGCCGAACTCGGTCTTGGGAGGAAAGACTTCAGACAAAGCGGTACCCCGCGTGAGGGGCGTTCCAGGAGGGAGAAAGTTCGCGGCAGCGTCGCTTGCCACAGCGATCTTCAAATCCGCGGTAAACAGCAAAACGCCATCCTTGAGCGTCTGCAGCATACTGTTCAGGTCAGTGGTGAGTTCGGACCGGGACTGCTCCGAAGTGCGTATCTGCTCGTCCAGGCGGCTAATGGTGGAGGACACACGGGTCAGGGCATCGTGGCTGTGATCTTCAGGAGCGGCGCTGCCCTCGTCAGAGCGTGACGAAATTATCTCCAACTCACGGCCAATCTGTTCGATGGGACGTGATGCAACGGATGAGATTGCAAACGCAAGCACAAGCGCACCAGCCAGCGCCAACAAGCAAAGCAGCGCCGCGTTCTTAAGCCACGGCGCGTAGGCGTTGCGCAGAAAGGTGGAGCGGATGCCTACATGCGCCGTCAGGAAGGGCAGTCCGTTGCGCTCCAGCGGTAGGTTGACGTCAAGCGCCTGGGGTGGGCCGAAGAGCAGGTTGCGCTTGCTCCGGAGCGAATCATTTGCGGAGGAGAGGAATGGACGCCGGTCGGGAGCGATGCTGCCGAGCAGGAGAGGACTGGAACTGACCAGTACGCGCCCACTCGCATCGCTTACATAAGCGTCCTGCATGTCTGGCGAGTACCGTACCATCTGGTTCAGGAGTTCGCGAAGCTGAAGGTCATTTTCCAGGGCGCTTGCCACAGCCGATTGGAAAGCAGCTTCGCCAGGTTCTGTCGGCGGGTTTTGGCGAAAGGCGTTTTGCAATGATGTACCGGTTGCGGCCACGATCTGGTGCAGCAGAACATCGTTGCTTACCTGCGTCTGCGCAATGCGTTCGCGAAGGACTTCAGAGAGAAACACAAGTGAAAGCGTGACCGTGAGGACCACGGTGAAGAGCAGCGTGGCGGCGACGAACTGGGTGCGCAAACGCATATAGTTATGAGGCGGGCACCCGCTCCTCCAAAGCATATTCCTTTAACTTGTTCTGCAGCGTCTTTGAACTGATGCCAAGGATTTCCGCCGCACGAGTCTTGTTATTGCGCGTTGAGAGCAGAGTCTTAAGGATGAGCTGCTTCTCAGCCTCATCAACTGTAGTGCCGACGGAAAGATGTACTTCGTCATCCCTGACGGGCGGGCGCGCCGGCATGGGAGCAGCTGGCGGTAACGGAGAGTAGGCGGCCTGAGGAGTATCTTCACCGAAGCCGGGCGGCAGATGCGACACGTCCAAGGTACGGTCCCGCGCCAGGATCACCGCGCGCTCGATGGTGTTACGCAACTCACGTGCGTTGCCAGGCCAGCCATATTCCATGAACCGTGCCATCACGCCGCTCGCGATACCTGGAACAGCCGTACCGTGGCGGGCGTTCATCTCATCAAGCATCGCCTTGGCTATGACCGGAATATCCTCCCTGTGCTCACGCAGGGACGGCATATGGATGTTGAAGACGTTGAGCCGGTAGAAAAGATCCCCCCGCAACTCACCTGAGGCGACCGCGCGCTGAGGATCCTTGTTGGTGGCGGCGATGACGCGCACATTGACGGGCAGCTCATCGCGCGAACCGAGCCTCCGCAGCTTGCGGTCTTCCAAAACGCGCAACAGCTTGCTTTGTGTTGCGGCAGGCATTTCGCCGATTTCATCCAGCAGAAGCGTTCCGTCTTCCGCGAGTTCGAAGCAGCCGGCGCGGCGCTCCTGCGCGCCAGTAAAAGCACCGCGCTCGTGCCCGAAAATTTCACTCTCGATGAGTGTCTCTGGAATCGCCGCGCAGTTCACTGCCACGAATGGCTTGTTGCGCCGTCCGCTGAGCGTGTGCAGAGCACGCGCGGCCAGTTCCTTGCCGGTGCCGCTCTCACCGGTAATGAGAACGGAAACGTTGTTCTGAGCGATACGTTCAATCACGGAGAAGATGGAGCGCATCTCCGGCGAACTTCCTACCAGTTGGCACAGTTGGCCCGTGTTCTCCGCTTCGGCCTCGCCGTGCGGAAGCTCGCTCTGTACCTCCGTGTTGCGCTGCACGTTCTGGAGGATGATTTTGAGCCGCTTGGAGTCCACCGGCTTTTGCAGATAGTCGAAGGCACCCAGGCGCATAGCGGTCACCGCGCTGTCGATGGAACCCTGGGCGGTGAGCACCACGACGGCGACCTGTTGCGACAGTTCGCTGATACGATCCAGCAGCTGTAGGCCGTCCATGCGGGGCATCATCATGTCGGTCACCACAACATCCGGTGACCAGCGCACGACAGCGTCCAGACCGGCGGCGCCATCGGCTGCCGTTTCGGTGCGGTAGCCCCATGACGCAATCAGTTCCGCCAACCCTGCGCGGGCGTTTGGCTCATCTTCAACGACCAGAACCTTGGTCTGGGCCACAGTGTCTCCTGTTGGTAGTGTCACTCTTTTCCGATGCGTTCGCCATGCAGAAGTTTGCGTATGCTGAAGAGGTGCCTCAGAACGAACTACCATATGAGATTTCCGTCGCGGACGTTGCTGCTTTGCGTGCCTGCGGCGACACCTTCACTCTGCTGGACGTACGCGAACCATGGGAGATTACGACGGCTTCCATTGACGGCAGCGTGAACATTCCGATGGGCGAGATGGCGTCTCGCGCCAACAGTGAACTCGACCCAGATATTCACATCATCGTGATGTGCCACCACGGAGCGCGCTCGTTGTCCGTGACAGCGTGGCTGCGCCGTGAAGGAATCGAGGCAGCGCAGTCCATGGCAGGCGGAATCGATCAGTGGTCGCGCGAGATCGATCCCACGGTGCCTCTGTACTAGCGAGCCTTAATGGCGCGAAAGCGAAGTCGGACGTAATCGGCCCACCACGTGCCGCCACTGTCCCGCAGCACCGGTTCCAGTAACTTGACCGTTTTCATGATCGCAATGTCACGGTCACGTTCGTGCAAGCAATTCAGAACGCCACGCCTGAAGGTGCGAAGCCACACCTCCGTGCCAGACGCGATCAGGGTGGGCCGTGGCACGAGCGTTATCTTCTGCACCGTGAAACCGTGCTTCTCAAGAAGGTGACGGCACGCTTCCGGAGACGGATAGAAGGAGGCAGCAGTCCCCTCCGCGTCCACGCCGTAGCCCTGGAGCACGGCTGCCAGTGCGACCCGGATTGATGCAATGTTGCCCAGACCGCCCATCTCGGCCACAAACCTTCCTCCAGAACGCAGTGCAGCATGTACACCACGCAGTACCGCGTCTTGATCCCTAACCCAATGCAGTGCCGCGTTGGAAAAGACAGCATCGAACTCGCCTGTGAATGGCAACGCACGCATGTCTGCCTGGACAGTGTGCAATCCCCTCTGGGCAGCCGCGTCCAGCATGGAGCTGTCCACGTCGCAGGCGACCACGTCTGCTTCCGCTTTCGTGATCCGCTCGGTGAGAACGCCGTCCCCGCAACCCAGGTCAAGTATGCGTTCGCCGCGTTGAGGGTCCAGGAGATCAAGAACCTCACCCGCCAAGTCTGCCACGAAGCGGCCGTTTGCGGCGTATGCGGCGGCGTCCCACGTTTGCACTGGTGTGCCGGTCTGTGATGTGCTGCTCATGCAAGTGATTCTTCGCCTTTCCCGGTCTTCAAGGCAAGACGTATGAGAACCTTGCGAAGGATTAGAAGCATGTTGAATGACGCACTCGCGTTTGCAAGACAAAGTCAGGCGGCATCACTGGACGAGCTGAAGGCGTTTTTGCGTATTCCGTCCATCTCGACCTTGCCGGATCATGCGGCGGATGTGCGCCATGCGGCGGAGTTTCTGGCTGCGGAGTTGCGCCGGATCGGCATGGAAAACGTCCGGCTCGTGGAGACGGCGGGCCATGCCCTGGTTTATGCCGATCACCTGCATGCCGAGGGCAAGCCAACTGTTCTCTGCTACGGGCACTACGACGTGCAGCCGCCTGATCCGCTGGACGAGTGGCTTTCCGCGCCATTCGAGCCGGAAGAGCGCAATGGCAACCTGTACGCGCGCGGCGCGGTAGACGACAAGGGACAGCTATGGATGCAGGTCAAGGCACTGGAGGCGCTGCTGCGGGCCGGTCCGCTGCCGGTAAATGTACGCATGTTGGCCGAGGGAGAAGAGGAGGTTGGCGGGGAGGGAATTGCTGCGTACCTGCGCGAGCACTCTGCTGACCTGAAGTGCGATGTGGCGCTGGTGTGTGATACGGAGATGTTTGCGCCTGATCTGCCGACGTTGTGCGTGGGCCTGCGCGGCATGATCTACACGGAAATCGAAGCACGCGGCGCGCGCACCGACCTGCACAGCGGCATGTACGGCGGCGCGGCTCCGAATCCGTTTGTCGCGCTTGCCCAGGTGATCGCGAAGCTGAAGGATGAGGACGGTCGCATCCTGATTCCCGGACTTTATGACGGCATCGGGCAGCCTTCAGAAGCGGAGCGTGCGGCATGGCGGTCGTTGCCGTTTGACGAGGAGCACTATCGCGAGACAGAGGTGGGAAGCACCGCGCTGACGGGTGAACCCGGCTACTCCGTGCTGGAGCGCACCTGGGCGCGGCCTACGCTGGATGTGCATGGCATGCCGGGCGGCTTCACCGGCGCGGGTGCCAAGACGGTGATCCCGGCAAAGGCAACGGCGAAGGTTTCGTTGCGGCTGGTGCCCGGGATGGACTCGCAGACGGCTTTCCAAAAGTTGCGAGATTATGTCTTGAGCATCGCGCCGAAGGGCATTGCGCTAGACGTCCGGTTAATCCACTCGGGCGAGCCGGTTGTGGTCGGCACGGACAATCCGTTTGTGCACGCCGCGACAGAGGCGATGCGCGATGTGTTTGGCCGCGAGACGGTCTTCGTGCGGGGCGGGGGATCCATCCCTGTGGTCGGCGATTTTGCCCGGCAGCTCCATGTGCCGACGGTGCTGATGGGCTTCGGCTTGCCAGACGATAATCTGCATGCGCCGAACGAGAAGTTCTGTATTGCGAACTTCTACAAGGGCACGGAGTCCATCATTCGCTTTCTGACGCTCGCCGGCGCATGAGCGAGGTTAGCGGTTACGTGCTGGCGGGGGGTGAAAGCTCTCGCATGCAGCAGGCGGGTCTGCCGCGGCACAAGGCACTTTTGACGCTTGACGGTGTGACGCTGCTGGAACGCGCGTTGCGCAAAGTACGCAAGGTTTGCGGCAAAGCAGCCATTTTGTGTGGTCCGCCGGAACGGTGTGAGGACTTTCCGTCTCTTGACCGGAGGGTGCCGGATGGCGTGCCGGGACGTGGTCCGCTCGGAGGGATTGAGGCAGCGTTGCGGGATGCCTCGTCGGATTGGGTGCTGATTGTGCCCGTCGACCTGCCCTTGCTGCCAGCAATGGCGTTGCGGCAGTTGGTGGAGGAAGGCACCGGGATCGGGCCGGAGGTAGCCTGTTTTGAATCGGTGAACCGCCTGCAGCCCCTGCCCGTGATCGTGCACCGCGCGGCACACCCTGTCATTGTGAATGCGCTGGCGCGCCGCGAAGCCAAACTTATTACCGTGCTGCAGCGAGCCGCGCAGCAATTGTCGTCGCCCGGATTGTGCGTGGTTCCGGCGGAGGCCTTTGCGTCCGAGCTGGACGCATCCATCTGGTTTACCAATGTGAACACGCCGGACGACTTCCGGGCCGCCGGTGAGCTGCTGGCAGCACAGAACGGTTTGCTGCCCGGCGCATCAGATTAGGCATGGCAGAACAGAACGCGGTGGATCCGGGCACCGAAACCGTGAACGCAACTACGGGGCGCGCATACGAGGCAACGGGCTCGCAACCATCCCCGATCGGCAGCGATGGCGATGACGCCGAGCGATTGTCGGATACGCACACGCCGGCGGAACGTGCGGGCGAGTCGCAGGCTTCAACGGCGGAAGCACAGGATGCAGCAGCGACCCCTGAAAGCGGCACCGAGGAGATGTTTAATAAGCCGCTGGTCGACGAAGTATCAGAAGACGTTGCGGGCGAGGTCAGCGAGTTCTTTGAGCAGGCAGCAGAGCAAAATGAACAGGTCAAGGAAGAGGTCAAGCAGCCGTTTATTGCCTTCCAGCATGTGTATAAGGCGTTCGGCGACTTCAAAGTGCTGGAGGACGTGAACTTCTTTGTCATGCCGGGCGAGACGCTCTGCATTTTGGGTCGCTCTGGCGTGGGCAAATCGGTTTCCTTGCAAATTCTGATGGGCTTTCTACAGCCAGACAAGGGTTCCGTCTGCGTCGCCAATGAAGATATCTCCGGCTTCACGGAGGCGCAGATGCAGCCAATTCGCCGCAAGGTGACGATGGTTTTCCAAAATGGCGCACTGTTTGACTCCGTTTCCGTAGGCGAAAACGTGGCCTTTCCTCTGCGGGAAAAGGGCGAACTGCAGGATGAGCAGATCCGGCAGATCGTGAAAGGTCTGCTTGAGATGGTGGGTGTGGCTGGCATGGATGACCTCTTGCCCTCTGACCTGTCGACGGGCATGAAGCGGTCCGTCGCCATTGCACGCGCGCTGGCGGCACAGCCGGAGGCGGTGCTCTATGACGAGCCGACAACCATGGTGGATCCACTGATGGGCCACCTGCTGGGTGATCTGATTGAGCGGTTGAAGCGTCAGCTGCACCTGACCAGCATCGTGGTAACCCATGACATGCGCTTTGCGCGCAAGCTGGCGGATCGCGTGCTGTTTCTGCATGAGGGTAAAGCTCGCTTCTTTGGCACCCTCGACGAACTCGACAAGAGCGAAGACGAGGTCGTGAAAGACTTTATGGCCATGGATGAACTGGTGCTGCCGGAGTAGCCGGCCCTGCCTAGTTTGCTACTGGCGAAACCCGGGCAGATCAACCTGACGCACGATGTGGTCCTTGATCCAGTGCGGGTCCCACCATTCCTTGGGATCGATCTGGACTCCATCAAGCTGCATTGCGAAGTGAATGTGGTCACCGCCAGCCATGCCGGTCATGCCGCTGAGACCCATGATCTGCGAGCGCTTGACCGTGTCGCCCACATGCACATCGATCCGGCTCAGATGGCCATAGATGGTCTGCAGACCATAGCCGTGATCGACCACGATGCAGTTGCCATAGATGCCGAGGGGAGCAGCCCAGACGACCCGGCCGTCGTTGGAAGCCTGGACACCCACGTGCTGCGTGACCGCCAGATCGTAGCCGAGATGCACTTGCTGGTCGATCTTTTTGCCGTGGTAGATGTAGCTGCGAACGTCGGCGAAAGTGGCTTCAGCCTGCGAATGCGCCTGCCGCGTGAAGGTCTGGGACCAGAGAAAGCTGTCAGCAGTCTTGAGGCGCAGGTCAGACAATGTCTTGTTGTTCGCCTGGCGCATCTCTGTATTGATTTTGACGAAGCGCGCAATCGGGTCACCAGTGCCGTTAGGATCAAGCTCGCCAAGCACCTTCTGCATAAATTGGTCTGAGACCTGTATCTCATGCTGTGTGTAGACGGGCTGTTCCTTCTTGGGGAAGATGACAGTAAGCGGTGTCGTCACGTCATTGCCGTCACCGTTTGAGGCGTAGACCAGCGGTACCGTGTCGGGCGGCATGTTCCAGGCAAAGGCGAACAGCGAGAAGAGGCCGGGCTTGCCGCCGGGCATGGGCCAGGCACGGAAGGTCTGATTCCCAACACGGACACCGGCTGACGTGTAGGGTCCGGTGATGTTCATGGTCGCGAGGTCAGCCATGCCAAGGTAGAGGTAGTGCTGGCTGGAGTCCGCGCTGACGAGTGGCGGCTGCGTGACCACGTTGACGTCACGCTCCCAGCGCGTGGTGCCATGGAATACGCCGCCGGATTTGGCTTCGAGGATCAGGCGGGCCGGCCCATCATGCAACTGCGGTGTGGTCTTCACGCCCACCTGCACGTTCACGGTTGTATCAGCGTCCTGCGAGGGACCGGGACTCTGCCACGCCACATAACGTGCGCCGTTCTGCACGACGGTAGCAGTAAGTTTGCTGATGCCATGCGCGTCGCGGATGCGAACGGCAATGGGCGTTGCTTGCCCAATGATGGTCACGGATGCAGGCACGTCGAGAGAAGGTTTGCCGCAGCCGGCCAGAGCCACGCACAGGGGCAACAAGAGGAGGTTTGCAGCAACGATTGGGATTCGCACCACTTGATTTTAGTTGCAGGGCAAGAACGAGGCGTAGGTCTGTGATCCGTGCCAAGTGTACTGCCTGATGTTTGTGGCGCTCACTATGCTGCCGGAACAAGATGAAATGGTGCTTCCGAGGGAAACCATGCCGCTGCTATAGTGACCGTATTCATCTTTCACAGCAGGGCAAGATTATGAGGGTGCAATGCAAGGCAGCGCTTGGTCTGGCCATGTTGGCCGTCTCATCCACCGTGTTCGCGCAGGAGAAGGGTAAGAACCCTAACCGTCCAGTCGAGAACAGCCAGATTCCGGATGTCTTCAACGCACCCAAGCAGACGCCGTTTGAGGCACCAAAAGCTGTCTTCGATTACGAGAAGCGCATCGTGATGATACCCATGCGCGACGGTGTGAAGCTGTACACGGTGATCGTGATCCCAAAGGGCGCGAAGAGTGCGCCTATGCTGCTGACGCGCACCTGCTATAACGCCGCAGCGCGTGCCCATGCGGCGCGCACGCCGACGGCCAACCTCAGTGCCTCCGCACCTGCGGCAGCAGCGGCTGCGGGTGTCACGGCAAATCGCGATGCCGTGAAGCCGCCCTCGCCGCACATGGTGGATGAACTGCCGCTGAGCGACGAAGTCTATGTGCGTGATGGATACATCCGCATTTATCAGGATGTGCGCGGTAAGTATGGTTCGGAAGGTCCGTACCTGATGACGCCGCCTCCGGTCGGACCGTGGAATAAGTCCGGCGCGGACGACACCACCGATGCCTACGACACCATTGATTGGCTGGTGAAGAATGTGCACGAAAGCAACGGCCGCGTGGGCATGATCGGTTCATCCTATGAGGGCTTCACCGTGGTGATGGCGCTGCTGCATCCACATCCCGCTCTGAGGGCCGCCGTGCCGGAAAGCCCCATGGTGGATGGCTGGATGGGCGACGACTGGTTCCACTACGGTGCCTTCCGGCAGCGTATGTTGGACTACTTCATCGCGCAGACCTCAGCGCGCGGCGCGGGTGCGCGCGTGCAGCATGAGGGCCGCGACGACTACGCAAACTTCCTAAGCAAGGGTTCGGCGGGTGACTTTGCACGGGCGCAGGGACAGGAGCAACTGCCCTTTTGGCGCATGGTGGAATCTCATCCCGCTTACGATGGCTTTTGGCAGGCGCAGGCGCTGGATCATCTGCTTGCGCAGACACCGCTGACCGTGCCTACGATGTGGCTGCAGGGCCTGTGGGACCAGGAAGACATGTGGGGCGCAAATCACAGCTACGCCGCGTGGGAGCCGAAGGACACAGGCAACAATATGAACTTCCTGGTAATGGGTCCATGGGCGCATAGCCAGGTGAATCGCGAAGGCCGCTCGCTGGGACCGCTGATTTGGGATGGCGACACGACAGCGGACTTTCGGCAGGATGTGCAATTGCCGTTCTTCAATCAATACCTGCGCGAGGGCGCTCCCGATGCGCATACCCCGCCGGTGTACATCTACAACACGGGCGAGGATCACTGGGACCGCTTCGAGAAGTGGCCTCTTGCGTGCGATACCAGCTGCGCGTACAAGAGCAAGCCGGTGTATCTGGGTGGAAACGGAAAGCTGTCGTTTGAGAAGTCAGCGGCGGAGGGCAAGTTTGACGAGTACGTGTCCGACCCTGCCAAGCCGGTGCCGTACCGGCCGCGACCCGTTGCGACGGACGATGGACAGGGATGGGTGACGTGGCTGGTGCAGGATCAGCGCTTTGTGGATGGCCGCCCAGATGTGCTGACCTACACGACCGAGCCGCTAAAAGCGCCGCTGCGTGTGAGTGGTGTGCCGCAGGTGCACTTGACGGCTTCCACCGGCGGCTCTGATAGCGATTGGGTCGTGAAGCTGATCGATGTCTTTCCTGATGGCACGGTACCTGTGGAGCCGATGAACGGATATGAACTGTCCATCTCGATGGATATCTTTCGCGGCCGGTACCGAACCAGCTTTGAGCATCCTGAGGCGCTGAAGCCGAACGAGCCAGAGACATTTACGTGGGACTTGCCCAACGTGAACCACGTCTTCCAGCCGGGGCACCGCATCATGGTGCAGGTGCAGAGCACGTGGTTCCCGCTGTACGACCGCAATCCGCAGACGTTTGTGCCGAACATCTTCGACGCCAAGCCAGCCGATTACACCAAGGCGACGCAGCGGATATATGTCAGCGGTACCAACGCCAGCTTCATCAATTTGCCGGTGGTACCGCAGCAGCAGGAAGTACCAAACCCAGCGAACTCGAGAGCGCGGTGAACTAAACGCCAGAAGGGGAGAGCCGCATGACACGCTCTCCCCTTGGATGACGGGCCGCTCTTACTGGCCGATGTTTGTTGGTGGTTCAGTACGCTTCAGTGTGTCGAAGAGCGGCTCCGCGGGCGTGGTATCTGGGTTGGTGTGCGCTACCGAGATGGCCATGATGCGAACCTTGTCATTGTTAGGCAGCTTGATCTCCTTTGTGCCGGCGGGCATGTCGATGGCATAGGCGAAGATGTAGCTGTAGGCATAGGGCTGGTTCAGGCCAGTTGCCGTGTGCTGGTGAGAGGTATGCCACGCAACCGGAGCCGGTTTGATGTAGCCCGCGCGCAGACCGATGTAGTCCTCGGGGTATTTTGGCGACGGTGGTGCGGCTTCGCGCTCACGCATGTCGGCGGGCGGCCATGGTCCAGGATCTGCGGAGATGGCCCAGTCACGAGGCGGCTGGCTTATCTTCCAGATGCGCGTGTCCCACTGGCCGATGAATCCTCCCCAGTCTTCTACAGTGAGTTGCGTAGCGGCCTTGCCCACGCGGAACTCCGCCGCCTGATCACCGCCACTGCTGGCGGCCAGGATGTACACGCGATTGAAGTTGCCGCCGGGCAGAGCAATACTCTGTCCCTTGGCCGCGACCGCATCCGGGGTGCCGGTGGAAGCCTTGGCGAGTGTGAAATTGACACCGTCGAAGGTCAGGCTGGAAGGCATCATCTCTGCAGGATATGCATTGCCTCTGCCATCGAACCCGCCCGCCGGCGTGTTGCTGCCGTTGGTTGTTGCGGCGGCCAGATCATAGGTCAAAGGCACCGGCTGTGAAGAGATAGCGGCTACGGTTGCCGGTGCTGTCCCCAGCCTAAGCGCGAAGGTCTTTGGTTCGTAGCCCTTGAGCGAAGTGACCAGAGCGCCGCCCGTGACAGTTGCGGAGCCAAGCGGCTGCTCCTGCGCATTGATCTCACGTGCGGCAGTTACCGGGCCGGCAAACGTGACGTGAACGTTGTCTGCTGGTTTGCCGTCGAGCTCGACGAGCCGGACGACGACCTCATCGCTGTCCTCCGCCTTCTTCAACGCGAGGAGACGTACGCGCGGATTGTCAATCCGGAGCATGGAAAACTGCCTGCCCAGAGTTCCCGGATGCGCAGTTGTCGTGAAGACACGGAGCGGGTCGTTCAGGCGCTGACCCTGCCAATCGGTCTGGGCTTGACGCCAGTCGCCGGTGTGTCCAGCTAGGCCAAAGGTGAAGTCATGGTGACCCCAATCCTGGTTGGCCTGGTCGGAGTAGCCGACGCGCGGGGAGATACCGGGTGTACGAATGAGTGTGACCCTGACTGTATTGTCCGTTCGCTTGTCCGAACCATTCTTCGTGTCGGTGAGAAGGGTGACGCCGAAGCTGCCGCTCACGTCCGTGAGATCGATCCAACGGTGCGACATCACCTCAAATTGCCGGTCAAAAGCATTCGGCCGCTGAATCGTCCCGACGTCCTCGTTGTACGTGGCGTTGGGATTGTTTGCGGCCAGCGGGAACGCAACCTTCAGGTTTTCTGCCTTGCCGCGCCAGTTGATGCTGTTAGCAAATTCGACCCGGTTCCCAGCGTCACCTGCAGCCAGACTGACCGTCTGCACATAGGTAGAACCCTCGCCGGAACGTGTGATTTCGAGCGCAACACGGACGGGGCCATTCTCCTTGATGCGAATCTTCGCCGGGCCGCTGACGTACGCGCGAGGCGGGGCCTGCTCCTGATCGAAGTCCATGTTCCACGCCGGCCACTGCTTGGGCGTATCGGTGTTCAGCGTCAGCCGTATGGGTGCCGCAAGCAGTTCTTTGTTCAGGCTCTTGTCGAAAATACTGGAAACATCGCCATCGCCGTTCACCTGCACACGGTAGCGAGCGTTCTCCATAGAATTGGCCGTAACCTTCAGGTCCACGTTCTTCGCTGAAATACCGCCAGGGACCACGTGGTAGACAGCATAGCCAACGGGAGGAAGTTTTGCGGAAAAGACAACCTTGCCGTCCGAGATCTGAGCTGGCATCTCTTCGCCGGTCGAAGAGACGACGTGTACGGCCTTGCCGGTGTTTGGGTACGCTGCTTCGACCAGATCCTCGCGCGGGATGTTAAGTGCGTTGAACAATACCATGGGCGTTCCGGGGCCGCTGGTATCCAGGGCTGAGGCAATCGACTCCGTTGCAGAGGCGAAGACGCCGCTGAAGTAGTTGCCAGTTAGAATGTCGTCGTTCCAGGCATATTCATAAGCCTTGGGCGTCGCCGTGCCGGCTGCGGTATCGTGAAAATGGCCGCCGAGGGCCAGCGTCCACGCCTCGTTCAATCGCTGCTGCGGGTAGGCGGGGCCGCCCATCCATGCGGCCGCAAGCGAGGCCTTCTCAGCTGCGTCGGCCAACGCTTCGTTCTTTGTGACCCAGCGCTTGTGGTAGGCCTGCGAGGTGAGTGACCCAGCGGAGTGGTTGATGAGTTCCAGATCGCCCTGGTAGCTCGGCATGCGGGTGGTCATCTCCGGCTTGATGTCGTTGAACATCTGATCCGCAGCCGTCTCCATGACATAGACGGGACCTCCTCCTACCTGCGCTGTTTTGGCAGGTGCGAGGGCATCGAGGAACGCGGGTTGCGGCAGCGTGGTGGTGCTCTTGGTGATGATTGCTTCGAGCAGTTTGGCTGTGCTCTCCTGGGTCGCTCCGCCAATGTCGCCGGTGCCTACGTAGTGATAGTCGGCATAGACACCCGTGACCTTGCCGTCCAGGTCGATGCGCTTGACCCAATCCTGCTCGCGCTGGTTAAGATAACGGCGCGCGAACCGTTGCTGCTGCGGATCGAGCGAGGCAAGTTGAGCGTCGGTCAGCTTTGGCTTATCCGCGCCGGTATCGGGGCGGCTGATGTCCGTGTAAACGTTGCCGCCGTAGACGCCCGGATTCAGAGCGGCAACAATCTGGCTGCCGTCGGGGCCTTTCCAGACACCAACATTGAACGGAATTCCCTCAGGCGTTTTTTCCGGCGAGTTGGGGCCGCCAACAATCGGCGCGGGTTGCCAGCCTGAGTCGAGCTTTTGCGTCGAGAAGCCTTTTACCCCGGCGTGGTGCAGGATTGCCGGGAGGGAGGCGGGAAAGCCGAAGCAGTCCGGCAGCATGTATTCGTTGCTTGCCTTGCCGAACTCATGCCGGAAGTAAGTGTTGCCGTAAAGTACCTGGCGGAAGATGCCTTCGGCGCTGGGCAGGTTCACATCGCCCTCTTCAACCGAGGAACCAGCAGGGAACCAGCGGCCCTGCGCAATGTAGCCCTTCATGCGAGCGTAGTCGTCCGGGAAGTACTCCTTCATCAGCCGGTACCGGTTAGAGCCCGTCCAGTTAAAGACATAGTGCGGGTACTTATCGATGTAATCGAAGTTGACGCGCATCGTCTTCAGGAGATATTCGCTGATGACCTGGGGAAACTCCCATCGCCACTGCGTGTCCAGGTGCGCGTAAGGAACGACATAGAGTGTAGGTACCTTGGTGATATCCGGTGCCTGCATGGTTTGCGCCTTAACAGTCGCGGCACTCGAGACAGCAAGTACAGCGAGCGTCATACGAGCCGTGCGGGCGACGGAGTGTAAACGAAAGGAACGCCTGCGAACAGAGGGAAATTGCATTGGAGTAACTCCACGGGGCGGAACATCGGTGAGAAAAGGTTGGGTTCCGCGCAATGGCGGAACCCAAGGATGAGGTATGACTGTGAGAAAGAGTTAGAACGAGGCGCGCAGGCTGAACTGAAACTGGCGGTCGGCGCCGTACGTCCCGCCCTTGGTAAGGCTGCGGCCAAAGGTGCTTGACGTGTAGCCTGTGTCCGGGTTGTCCGGCGTTGGGTGGTTGGCCAGGTTGAACGCCTCGGCACGGAAGGTGAGCGCCGTGCTCTCATGTCCCGGAACCAAGGTCCAGCTCTTGTTCAGGGCCATGTTGTAGCTCTGGAAGCCAGGCCCGACGATCTGGTTGCGAGCGCCACGCGGCGTGAACGTACCCGCGTAGGGGAACAACGTGCAGGTGAGCAGGTTGTTTGTGCGTCCGGTTCCCACCGCCTCAGTCGCGCCCGAGCCGGAACTTGCCGAACTGGGGCAATTGGCGACGGCTGCTCCGGTGTTGACCGGATAGACGGAAGTATCGAACCAGCTGCTCGTTCCTGTCTGACCCGCAAATGACTTGTAAGTCTGCGGAGTACGCGAGAACGGAACCAACTGGCTGCCAGATCCGAGACCCACCCCCGCGAAGTCCGTTGACGTACTCACGCTAAGTGGGCCGCCAGTCTGTCCCTGAAGGGTGCCGGAGACTTGCCAGTGACCAAGGACGGCGCGACCGGCCCAGTGTGAGGAGTGATCGAACTGGTTAACGTTATAGACGACATTTGCCAGGAACACGTGACGGCGATCGAAGTCGCTTGGGCCGTAGTAGATGCTCTTATCAAACGTGTTAGGCAGCTTGGTGCCGTTGCTGGAACCGAAGTCCATAGACTTGGACCACGTGTAGGCGACGCCAAACAGCAGGCCGTTGGTCAGGCGGCGACGCAGATTGACCTGCAGTGAATTGTAGCTGGAGGCACTGCCGTTCGTGGCCTGGTTGATAGCGTAAAAACCCTGATAAGGCCGGAGCGTATCCGGGTATTTGACGCTTTGGTTCGCCGGCTGATACAGAGTGCCGGTTTGCAATTGATTGAGGTTAAGCAACTCTTCCAGGTGAACACCCCTGCGTCCTGCATACGAAAGTGTCAGCACGCCAAGGGACTTCATCTCCTGCTCCATCGTTAGATTCCAGTTGTACGCCTCTGGGCTGGGATAGTTATAAGCCTGGGAAGAGTACAGCAGCGGGTAATTTGAGGCCACACCGACACCACCCGGGTTGTCTACGCTGCCGTTCGAGACCGATGCCGAAGGCTGGAACGGCGTGTTACCGCCGGTGAACACGTTGTCCGTGATTCCCAGGCGCTGGACGTACCGGCCACCGCCCGCGCGCAACACCATGCCCGGATGCACCTGGTAGGTGATACCGAAGCGCGGCTGGATATCGGTCTTGACGGTCTGCGAATACTGACGGCTGTAGCCCCGGAAGAGGTATGGGTATCCGTTAGCGAGAATGTCGGCATTGACATGTCCGTTTGCGGACGAAGGAAATCCGCTGCCCGGAATGACAACGCCGTTTAGCAGCTGCTGTGGCGTACCGGTCACGGTCCCCGTGGTAGGGCTTACCGTGGCCGCACTACCGGCGTTGTAATCCTTCGGGCTGAATACGGACTGGTTGCCCCACTTGGCATAGTACGGGTTGTACCAGCTGTAATGCACGCCCGCTTCAATGACCACGTTTGGGCTCACACGCCAGGAATCTTGCGCAAAACCGTCATACGCCCAGGCGCGATACAGCGTGTACGAGCGCTGCCCGATTTCGCCGTAGGTATCGAACAGGCCAAGTGCGGCGTTTGCAACACCGTTGCCGGTACCGCCTCCACGTGTATCGGTAAACACGAACTTACCATTCTGATTGTTCGTCGACCCCGGTGTGTTCGACACTGTGATCTGATCGAAGTTATTCTCGCCGGCGTATTCGGCGGATGCCCCAAACTTTGCCGTGTGGTTCCCCCATACCTTTGTCAGGTTATCTCCGTACGTAAAGACAATGCCACCCGAACGCGATGGATAGGGTGTACCGTCGAGCAGCGTGAATCTACCTGGTAACTGAATCGTTGGATACTTCAGAGGCAAAGTCTTGGTTGAAGCAGAGAACAGGTAGGGGTAGTTGATGCCATATTTGGTGCGGTCGTACAGTCCGCTGGAAGTGTCCACGCCGATGGTAACGTGATCGGACGCGGCGGAAACAATGGCCTCGTTTACGGTTGTTGGATTGATATTCCAGTCGTAGTGCAGTACCCCAATTTGGTTCGGCCGGTTCCACTTCTGTGGCAACAGGTTAAAATTACCGTTATGGGGCGAGGTCTGATGGAAACTGTAGTTCAGGATGGTAAGCCGAAGACGTTGGGCTTCAGACGGCACCCAGTCCGCCACGAGCGTGTCCTTGCGCTGATCCTGGATGTTAGCGGCTGAATTTACCCAGTTGTAACTGGTTGCAGCGGCGTTTGGGGCTGGAAATGCACTCAGCAGACCAACACCGTTAGGGCTGAGTTGTCCCTGCGGAATTACATTGTTGAGGTACGGCACTGTTCCGTTCGAGCCTGGGACGGTGAGCTGCACCGCGCCGTAGCCGTACAGTGGGTTGGGCGTCAGCAGTTCTCCGAAGTCACCCTGACGCATACGGAGTGAGGGTACCGTTTGGAACACCGTTTCAGCCACAACATACTTCAGGTATTCCTGGCCAAACAAAAAGAAGTAATGTTCCTTGTTCTTGTTGAAGTGGCCGGGGATGTAGACCGGTCCATTGAGGTTGAAGCCGTACTGGTTATAGCGGAAGGCCGCCGGATGCTGCTGAATCAGCAGGGAATTCGTCGGCAGTTTGCGCTGCCAGGTGTTGGCGTTGAAGAAGTTGTTCCGAAGGTACTCGTAGGCGGTTCCATGAAATGTGCTTGTCCCACTCCGGGGAACCATGCGGATTTGACCGCCGTCGGAACGGCCGTATTCTGCCTGGTAAGAGCTGGTGAGCACCTGCACCTGAGAGGTGGAGTCTACGTCGGCGACGCCCACGCTGGTGCCGTTTGACCGGGTACGAACCATTGGTGCGCCGTCTAGCGTCAGCAGGCTCTCCTGTGAACGCGCACCTCCAATGTTGATACCGTTGTCCAGACCAAAATTGAAGTTCGCCATTGGCGCGTTGCGCACCACACCAGGTTCCATCTGCGCCAGGTACATCGGGTTGCGCCCATTAAGCTGAATGCTCCGGACCTGTTCCTGAGTTACAAGCTGGCCGACCACGGCGCTTTCCGTCTGCACCGTGTTGGCAGACGCTTCAACAGTCACGGTTGAAGATGTGTCGCCGACCTTCAGAGTGACGTCCACGTGCCTGCCGATACTCGGATCGACGTGTACATCATTCAACGTGACGCTCTGAAAGCCTGCGGATTCCACCCGGACCTGGTAGTCGCCGGGAGGTACGTTGGGCATTGTCAAAGTTGCCACTGCTGTTGGTCGTCAGGAGTGTTTCCTGTCCGGTGGCGTTGCTGCGGATGGTGACTTTGGCGTTCGGCAGGACCGCGCCAGAAGCGTCTGTGACCGCGCCGGAAAGCGAAGAGCTGTCGGACTGCGCGACCAGACGTTGGCTGAACGGGACCGCCAATGAGCTTACGAGCAGCGCGGTGAGGATGAGGCGATTGTTGCGCATGGTCTCTCCAAGAGGTCGAACAAGGGTGAAGTGCAGCAGCCGAGGCGAACTGCGTAGCTTTTGTGTGCGAGCTATTTCTAGTTAGCGCTAACCGGACTTGTCAAGTTAAAGCACGTGAGATGGCTCAGACTGTGCACGTTCTCCCTGTGGGATTCGTAGCCATGGTCGCACCGTTCCATCCACCCCTTTGTGAAAGGTTCTGAAATTTAGACTTGTGAGGTCCGTTGCGAAGACTCATGGTGCCGCTACGTGCTAGGCTTCCGCAGCATGCGGGCAAGCAGGGGCTGTGCGGGAATCCGGGCTGCGGTGCCAACTATACAGAATATGTGTTATCAGACGTAGCGCGAAGATCCCTCAAGTAGCGCGGTGATCCCTCAAATGGCTGACGGTGCGTACGCGTACCTACTGAACGGTGACTGTGAGCGTGATCGTGGTGGAAGTGAGGGTGCCTGATCCACTGTTCGGGGGTGTCACGACGATTGGGATCTGGTAAGAACCTGCGGGCGAGTCATGAGCGAGCGGATCGCCTCCGCAGCCGCTCAGACCTGCCAATGCGCAAAGCGTCGTGATGAATATCAACGTGCGCAGCAGGGTCGGGACACCCTTCAGATGTTTACGGCGCAGAGGCACCGAAAGTGTTGCTGGGATGAGAAGCAAAGCGACGGCAATACGCAAGCCTGGGCTGCCGATCCCAGGTGGTATGTGGTTGTTCGCAACGTTGTTGGTGTTGATCGTGATGACGCTCACAGCGGGATTGGCAGGTGTGTTGGATGGCGTTACAGACACGCTGCTCGTCCCTACGCTGCAGGCGATCTTCGCTGGTACATTGCCGCACGCAACGGTGAGTGTACCGGAGTATCCGCCCGATGACGAAAGCATCACGTTGGAGGTGCCCGTGCTGCCTCGGCTGATGGTCAGTGTCAACGGCGAGACAGATATCCCCACTGCCGGGAACGCTACGTTAACGGCTACGGCTGCCGACGTGGAGCTTGCGTATCCATTCACTCCTGCAAACGATGCGGTGATGTTATGAGTGCCAGAGGAGAGTGATGCAGTGCTGAACGTAGCGGTGCCCGTCGGTGTCGAACCGCTCACCAACGCGCTTCCCAAGGGAGTAGAGCCATCCAGAAAGGTCACCGTACCAGTTGGAATGCCACTCGTCGCCGCCACGCTTGCGGTGAATTGGACGGTGCTGTTGGGATTGGTGCTGGTGGTGGGCGCCGTCAATGTAACTGAGGTCTGCACTGGCGTCCCGAGCAACGTCAGAGCGGCCGCAGCAATCTGGTTATGGCCGAAAGTGGTCGGGTGCAGATCGTCCCAGAAGAGGTAGGTGTCAGGATTCACGTTCGCGTTGCTCGCTCCAAAGAAGGCGGAGGATGAAGACGTCACATTGCTGAACCCGGGAGCAAGCGGCGGACCCACTACTGTGTTGAACAGCGTGTAGATGTCCAGCGGAAAGATGTGCAACGTTTTGCCAGGGTTTGCTGAGACAAGTTGCCCTAGACCAGTGGAGAGCGCCTGATTGAACACCTGTGCTGCGGCGGTTGCTGCTGCCGATTGTGCCGGTATCTGGTTCAGCCGCGGAATAAGTCCGAGCGGCGGGAGGTTTGGAATGAGGAAATCCGTTGCTCCTGCATTGATGAGTTGCTGGACGATCGCGACTTCACGCGCGGCGGAGTTTGTGATGTCAGTGGTGTTGGTTAGATTTAACAGATCGTTCGATCCGCCCCACAGGACGTACAGCGTGCTGCTGTTCACCGTTGGGCGAGTGGCGAGGTAATCCGTGACCTGCTGGCCCATGTTGTTGACGGTGATGGACAGCGCGTTGGAGGGACCGTATGTCAGCACGCTGGTGCCAGTGTTTGTGGTCGCGTAGCCATAGGCGTAGTCAGTGCCGCCGCCGAGCGAGTTGCGGATCGTTGGGTGTGCCGCGAACTTCGCTGCAAGCTGCTCTATCCAGACGCCAGTGTAATTGTGTGCAGGCGGCGTGGTGTCCAGACCGTCCGTGAACCGCCCATTGGTGTAGCCGGTGGCAGTACCGGGCACTTGCGCGACGACTCCGTATTTCGCGTAGCTCAATGCGGCGTCGTTGCCGACGTCTGATAACGAGTCGCCGAAAACAACGATCGACGTGTAGGACTGCCCTGCTGCGGACATCCCTAAGCAAACACTGAACAGACATGAAAGAGTGAACAGCCACCATGAGGGGCCGGCGTAAGCGCTCATCGAAGTCTCTGCTCCGGCAGGTGCAAGACGCGTTCTGCTAAGTCTGCTGTTCATGTTCTCTCCGCCCCCTTGAAGTGTCACTGCGCCACGATATCACCTGCTCTGAGGCGCATGTGGTCCATTCTCAAGGGTGAACGCAGTATGCGCGCTGACTCTGCCTTCCGGCAAGGCCCCTCCGAACACGCTGCGGCGGCGACGCGGCTGTACCGTGAGCCTGTCCTGAACCGGCGTGGCGCTCCGCTGTACAAATCCTGCTCTGCGACGGTTGGCCGGTCCAAACGCAGGGCCGGGCATTATAAGGATGTGCCCCGCCCTGTTATCATGAAGGCGCTGGAGAGATGGCCGAGTGGCTTAAGGCGCACGCTTGGAAAGCGTGTATACCGCAAGGTATCCAGGGTTCGAATCCCTGTCTCTCCGCCACTTTACTCAGAGACATCTCCCTGAACTGAGCGAGGGAGCGGGACCTCAACGGTGCCGCTCTAAGTCTCCCGCTCTTAACTATGCTTCCCGCAAAAGAAAGAGGCGATCCTTGGGGGATCGCCTCTTCTGTATAGTTGGTGTGGTGGTTTATTGTTCGGCCGGGATGCTGGAACCCCACAGTGCCGTGGCTCCGGTGGTGGTGCTGGACCCCCAGAGCGCTGTGGCAGGATCGACCGAGCTGGAACCCCAAAGTGCGGTCGCGGCCTGTGTGGAACCAGATCCCCACAGTGCCGTGGAACCCCACAGCGCGGTAAAGGCTGCAGGATCACTGGAACCCCAAAGAGCCGTCGAACCCCAAAGAGCGGTGTTGGCTATAGGACCCGCGAACGCACTGGCACCGTAGATTTGCGTTGAACCCCACAGGGCGGTTGATCCCCATAGAGCGGTCTGATCGGCAACCAGCGTTACAGCGCCTGTGCTTGCATTGAAGGAAGCGATGGAGGACATTGCGGTGCCTGTTGGCGGAATGAAGATGATGGCTTTGACCGCTGTAACGGCGGCGTTAATGTCCAGGTAGCCCGCACCAACGGTGAAGACATCGTTGTGATCGGTGTAGACCATGCCGGAGCTAGGATCAGTGACGGTACTGGTCTGCGGCAGCACGCCATGGTTGGCATACTTCATCAGGTAGGCTTTCGCCTGGTCAGGTGTGAGGGTCGGGTTCGCTTGTAATAGGAGCGCGACTGCCCCGCTGGCCACGCCAGTAGCCATGCTGGTGCCGCTCAGCGGCATGTAATTCGTCGATGACTTAGTGTTGTTTCCTTTCATGTAGAAGGAATACGGCGTGTAAAACTGCGGGTTCTCAGTTTGAAGATTCGAACTGCCAGCAAGAACGCTGGTGACAAGATTGCCAGGAGCAACCAGATCGGGCTTCGCTACCTGGTCGATGAATGAGGGCCCCTTCGAACTGTAGCTCGCCATGGCGTCGTCGTTGATGCCAGGCGTGCCAACTGTGCGCACCGCGCCGACGGTCAGGACGTAAGGATCGTTGCCGGGGGCTTCGATGGTTCCGTAACCTTCCGTGTTGAGGGCCAGGTCGCGGCCATTATTGCCCGCGGCAACCACCACGGCGATACCAGCCTTCCAGGCCTTCTCGACCTCCTGGCAGAGCGGATCCAGCGCATAGCCTTCGTAAATGGGCCGGCCAAGTGACAGATTGATCACACGGATGTTGTAGGTGGACTTAAGAGCGATGGCCTCGTCAATCGCCTCAATCACCGTGGAGTCGCTGCCCTGTCCGTTCTCATCCAGAACGCGCAAGTTGATCAGGTTTGCATTGGGTGCGACACCGGCGAAGGTGCGTGTGTAGTTCGAACCATAAGAGTTCGTTCCGTTGCCGGCAATCAGACCGGCAACGTGGGTGCCGTGACCATAGGCATCCGCAGTGGTCGTCTCGCCGGGGACAAAGTTCTGGCTATAGACGATGCGTGAGCCGAAATCGGCATACGGGTTGATGCCGCTGTCAATCACCGCGACTCCAATACCTGTACCGACATACCCTTTTTGCCAGACCTGAAGCGCGTTAATAGGTTCTAAGGTGTACTCGGCATTGGTGTCGATGGGCCCAGTGGATGTTGTATTTCCCGGTCCGCCGCGGGCACCGACGGGGTGATCCAGCGAGATGTGCTTGACGTTCGGATCGGCTTCGATGGCGGCGAGTGCATCTGGGCTGACTGTCGCGGCAACGCCGTGGGCGTGCTTCAGATTCCGGTGGACCGTCGCGCCCAAGCTTGTGAGCTTGGAGGTGGTGGTCTCGTCGGGTTCCTGGTTGTATTGCACAATGACATGGACTTGCCCCAGCCGGGAACTCGCGTCCGCAAGGTCTTTGGCGAACTTGGGATGTGTTCCGGCGGAGCTGACGGCAGACAGGGAGAGTGTGCCTGTGACAAGCAGGGCGGCTCTCAGGAAAGTGGAACGGAGTTGCATGTGGGCCTCACGTGGTTCGTACTGGGAGTGGGGTGAAAATGCACCGGAACGCCATAATCGTTAGGAGTGCCTGCGTTTTATGAACGTGCGTCTCGCGTCAAGCCGGAAGGTCACAGGCAGTGTGCCGCTGAAACGGCGGTGTACACACAGCCACATCAGGCAAACCGGATGGAGAGTTCATCTCCGGTATGGCGGCAGCCCTCGTCTCCGGTTTAGCGAGGTGCTGACGCAATACATCCGGCGGCACCGGCAGCGTCTGGAGCAAGGCGCGGGTTGCCGCGTGTGTTTGCCCAAACGTGCAAGTGCTGAGGACTATATCGTCCACCAACTCTCCTTTATTGATGACCAACATTCGGTCACACAGGCGAAAGACAGACAAGAGGTCATGCGAGACATAGAGCAAGCATGTTTCCGTATTGCACGTCACCTCATGAAACAACCTTAAGATTTCGTCCTGTGTGCACACGTCCAGAGCGCTCGTCGGCTCATCCGCGATGAGCAGCGCGGGGCGGTGCAGCAGCGCTAGCGCGATGAGCACACGCTGCGCCTGCCCAATACTGATTCCCATCGGCTTACGCTGCAGGAACTCCTTGCTGTATGGCAGCTGTACTTTGTCCAGCAGTTCCACAATGCGACGCTGCATCGTTTCCGGCGCCGAGGGCTGATGCGCGCGCCAGCTTTCCTGAAAATGCTGCTGCAGAGTTAGCGCAGGGTTCAGCGACGTTAGGGGGCTTTGCGGAACCAGAGCAATCTCCCGCCCTCGGATATGGCGCAACTGGCGTTCGGACGCGGTGAGCAGGTTTGTCCCTTGAAAGAGGGCTTCGCCTGCCGTCCATCCGTTACGCCAGGGCAGCAGGCCAAGCAGCGCCTGCACCAGCGTGCTCTTCCCTGCGCCGCTGGTGCCAACCACGCCGGCACGCTCGCCATGGCGAAGGGTGAAGCGCACGCCCGCCAGTGTTTTCGCTTTGCCGTAGCCTGCATCCAGGTGAACGCTAAACATTGGAGAATGCGTGAAAGAACTCATCGTGCACCTGCCTTGCGATGCATGGTTTCAATCCCGGCGACCGCGCCCGGCTGCAAGACAGACATTTGCGTTCCCTCGACCGATGGTGCGACCGCATACAGAAGATCGGGGTGTACCAGGTAGATGAACGGCTGCTCTTCTGCGACGATTTGCTGGACGCGATCGATACATTGCTTGCGTTCCTGCTGGCTGGTTGCAGCTGCCTGTGCCAGCATCAGCTTGTCGATCTCCGCTTCCCATGGGGTAGCGGGTGTTTTCTCCGATGGGTTCCACTGGTGATTGGGCGAAGAACTGAGCCACACGTTCATCATGGCGTTGGGGTCAGGATCGACGTTGGTCAAGCCGAGCAGCGCCGCTTCATAGGATTGCGTGTGCATAAGCCGGTCGATGAGCGCGGGGAAATCAAGCTTGACGACGTTGACCTGCATTCCAAGCTTGGCGAGGTCCTGGGAGATCAGCTCTGCCATGCGTTCACGGGCGACGTTGCCTGCGTTGGTCAGGATGGAAAAGCGCACGGCATTCCCGGTGCTGTCCACAAGTTTGCCCTTGCTCAGGCGGAAGCCTGCCTGCTGCAGCAGCATTTGCGCCGCGTGGATATCCTGCGCGGCAATGTGCAGGCTTGCGTTGTGCCAGGTGCGATTGGCTGGCGAGATGAAGCTGTAGGCCGGTATGGCATGGCCCTTATACGCGATGCGCGCAAGGTCAGTACGTTGAATGGCCATGGACACCGCCTGCCGGAATGCCTGGTTCGCAAACCAGACTCTCTCATACGCCGGCAAGGGTGACGCTGCAGACTGGTTAAACCACATCTGCTCGGTATTCAGTGACGGGCCGAAGTCGCGCGCGCTTCCCGCCTGCCTGGCATAGCTGTCGAAATCCTCCGGTGCGATGCCGTTAACGATCTGGTACTGCCCTCCCAGGAACCTGACACGTTCAATCTCGCGGTTGCTGAGAAAATCGATCCGGACACCACTCAGGTACGGCAGGGTTTGGCCGTTACCGTCCTTTTTCCAGAAGTATGGATTGCGGCGAAGCAACACGTATTGTCCACGCTTGATGTCGGCGGCAAAGAATGGGCCTGCGGTCACGGTGCTGGCACCGAGGTGGCCGGCCGGTTCGATGGCGATTTCGTCAAAGACTTTTTCCACGCCGATGATGCGCTTCGGCAAGTGGATACGCATACTGAGCGGGCCGGTGATGTCCACGGTGACTGCTTTGGGATCGAGAAACTCCTCCGCCACTGGTGCGGCTGTGCCTGGATCAAGCACGCGTCGCAGGCTTGCCGCAGCGTCGGCGGAGGTGAGCGGCGAACCATCGCTGAAATGCAGGCCTTTGCGCAACTGCATGGTGATGAGCTTGCCATCAGGCGAGGTGATGAAACGCTCTGCCAGCTCCGGCTCTGCTTGCAGCGTCTGCCGGTTGATGCGCAGGAGGACGCCAGCGGTAAGAAACCGCACCGTCTCAGAGGACTGGTCGTCCACCTTGGCGGGATCGTAGGTCTTTGGCTCAGAGTGCATGGCCCAGGCAAGATCGGCTGCTGGCACCGGTCCCTGCGCCGTGGCTGTCAGTGTTGTAATGCCCAGACAAAGCTTCCATAAGCGGCGCATCAGGTCAGTCCTCCGGGGTGAGCAGTTCAAGCGAGAAGAGCACAGCAACGAGCAATGCAAGCGGCAGGTACACCAAGTGCGTGGACGCAAGCTGAGCGGAGCTTGCCAGCTCCTGCAACAGGTTTCCCCAGGAAACCAGCGGCGCACTGACACCCATGCCGAGCGCGCCCAGGTTTGCCTCCGCGACGATGAACGCCGGAACGCACAGCAGGAACTGGGTCAGGTAGAGCGGCCGCAGATGCGGTAGAAGATGGGTGCTTGCGATGCGCAGCGTGGATTGGCCGCTTGCCCGTGCGTGCAACAGCCAACCCTCCTGCCGCAACGACACCGCACGTTGATACAGGCTGCGCACATACACAGGCCAGCCCAGTGCTGCCAGCAATGTAAACGTCACCGCCGCGGACGTGTACGCAGGCAGGTTGAGTGGCAACGCCGAACGAAGCATCATCAGGAGATACAGCCAGGGCAACATGAGGCAGAGATCGCCTGTGTAAAGCAGGGTGGCTGCGATGGAGGGCGGCGCGAACGCAGCAGCCGTGGCCACTGCGAGTGCGATCGCGGTCGAGACACCGGCTGCCACTACGGCGCTGCAGAGACCGAAAACAACGGCAGCCGCTAGGCGCGCGGCACGATCCCTGCCCAGTTCGTCCGTGCCGGCGAGATGCTCGTGCGATGGAGGTGCGGCGATTGCGTCGCGATCCTGCACCGTGCTGCCGCCCCGCAGGCAGGCGGCACCCGCTACCGCCATGATGATCAGCAGGAAAATGCAGGCGGCACGCTTCACGGTGCCTCCGCAGGCACGCGTGCATTTCCGGTGACGAATGTGGAAGTGGCAATCGCCGTGGCAAGCAGCGCCGTGATCGCAAACAGCACGGGCAGATCGCGGTTCATTGCCGCATTCCACGCCAGCTGGCCCGTGCCCGGCACGTCAAAGATGACCTCGACGGGAATGGCTGCGCTCAAGGCAATGACGAAGGACATCGCGAAAAGCGCGGCAAGCTCCCGCCGCATGGGAAGCAGCAGGTGACGTGTCAGGAGGCGCAGCGGGCGGACGCCGCAGGCACGGGCAAAGGCGAGATGCTGCGCGCTGCGAGCGCGCCGCAGGAGGCGCGAGAAGAAACGAAAATCTCGCGCGGCAACGATTGCACTCAGGACGATCGCCGGTCCACCGTGGCCGTTGAGCAGGCAGAACGTCGCCAGCGCGCTGACTGGAACGCAGATCAGCAATGCCGTCAGAAGCGTGATGCTGCGCTGCGCAGCGGTCGAACGCAGACCGGAACACCATACGGCAGCCAGGAACGCACCGATGGATCCGGCATACACCGCTGCTCCAACAAGCCTGGCTGTAACGCGCAGACGAGGCATCAGCAGTTCTGCGACGGGCACCTGATACTGCCTGGAAACACCGAGATCGCCATGCAGCATCCCACCAACCTGCGCCGCCCACAGATGCAACAGCGTTCCCTCATGCTGCTGCTCCGCTGCAATCTCCGCCTGGGCCTCTGCGCCAAAGCGCGCATCCATCTCGCGCTCTTCCGCGAAGTAGCCAGGAGCAATGTGCATCAGCATGACGGTACCCAACGTTGCAAGCAACAGGAGTGAAACCGTCCGGGCCGCACGCAACGTGAATGTCTGGAGATGCATACCCGTCATCAGGCAACGAGTACCGGTTTCAAAGGCATGGCCGCTGAGACAACAACGGACTTAATCTGTTGCTGCTTGTGGCGGAACATCTCCCGGTTTGCAGCTGCGATCAGATCTTCAGGCGTTTCCCCATCATGCGGGTAAAAGGCGGCACCGTAACTTACCGTGGCGTTCGGCAAGACACAAGCCTGCTTGCTCGCGGTTGCAATTGCCTCAGAGATCCAAAGCAAACGTTCCGGCGTAAATGCCTCCTGAAGGTCCGGCATCAGCACCGCGAACTCAGCAGCGCCCAACCGCGCAACGGTGTCCTGATGACGGCAGCGCTGTTGCAACTGGTCAACAAAGCAGCGTTGAAGGCTGGAGGCTGCCGCTTCGGAGTGACGCTCGTGCGCCGTTGAGGGCGATTGGAGACCGCACACGATCAGGGCACAGTGACCCTGTCTTTGCTCGCTACGGCTCACCTCCTCGGCCAGCGCTCGCAGCAAACCACTGCTGTTGGGAAGATGACTGACCGCTCCGGCGTGGGCACCGTTGCCTGAACGCTCATTGCTTAGTGCGTTGCCAAGCGCAAGCGAGAACTTCGGCTCCGCAGTACGGAGGACGCGCAGGTGTCCTTTGCTGAAGCGGTCAGCGTCGCGCGCGTATAACGTGAGGACGCCGAAGGTGCTTCCCTGCAGGTCCAAGAGTGGGATGGCGACTGCGGAGGCAAGCTCCAGACGCGTCTCACCCGCGTTTGCCCGTATATAGGTTGGCTCCACATGAGCGTTGCCGTTAAGAATCGGCAGTCCACTCTGTGCGACCCATCCTGAGAGACCGTCGCCCAGAGGGATAGGTGTGCGGGTAAACAGTTGCCGGAACTCCGCGTCGATATAGCGAGCCGCTACAGCTTCGGTTTGCTTCAGATAAAGCGCGCAACAATCAAACGGCACAAGCGCGTGCAGCCGCGACGCCATCAGCGCCACTGTATCCTCCACGCTGAGTGAGGAACCCGCATGTTGACTTAGTTCAAACATTGCCTGCGCAGCCTCACCTGCTGCGCAGATCGCGTCCAGATAAACATCCTGTGTTGTCTTTGCCGCAGGCGTATTGCCTTCCTGCGCGTGTTCCGTCTCAAAGCCGGCTCCGGGCGCAATGCCACGCTGAACTTCCATCTCGAGGTTCAAGGCTTGAAATGTCCCGGGTTCTTCGTAGATTTTTTCGAACTCGGCATAGCACTGATCCAGAATGGCAACGATCTGTGGATCGAACTGTGAACCAGCCATGCTCTTCACGATGTCCATCGCCTTTGGCAGTGGCAGGGCTCTGCGGTAGGGCCGGTCGGACGCAAGCGCATCGAAGCAATCGACGACACTGAGGATGCGGGCACCCACCGGGATGTCCTCGCCCTGGAGACCGTCCGGATACCCCTGGCCATCCCATCGCTCATGGTGTGACCGGACGATGGGCACTACGGGATATGGAAAGCGCACACGCTCCAGAATGTCGGCGCCAACCACGGGGTGGATCTTCATCTTCTCGAATTCATCGGTGGTCAGCTTGCCGGGCTTGTTGATGATGTGCTCCGGGACAGCCAGCTTGCCGATGTCATGCAGAAACGCCGCGGTTTGGAGAGCTTTCTTCTGCATGTCGTCCAAGTTCATCAGCGTGGCCACTTTTGCCACGTAATCGCGCACACGGAACAGGTGGTCATGCGTGTTCTGGTCCTTCGCCTCCACCGCCATGGCGAGACCTTCAATGGTTCGCAAATGCAACGCTTCGGTTTCTTCCAAGTGCTTGCGCCGCTCGTCAAGCCTGTTGACCTGGCCCACATAGGAGCGATAAACCGTGTAAATGACCGGGATCAGCAAGGCCGCGGTTGCCCATCCGAAGCGCGCCAGTGCGAGATCGCCGGCGGCTGCAAGCACGGCACCCACCAAATAGAACGGCAGAAACCACGTGAACTCCGCCCGCCAGATTTCAAGAGGATCGCCGCTCGATGACCAGCCGATGGCGAACGCGACCGGAAGCGTGTTGCAAAGGAAGTACGCGGCCGCGGCAAACGCCAGCGCGGGTGCCAGAGCCACGCCGTGAGTCAGCAGCAAAGAGTAACAGGCATACGCAGCGGCGGTGGAACACACGCTGTTGGCGATGTTGAACAGAACCTGAACTACCGCGATGAAGGAACGCTGCTTCAGCCTGCACTGCACCGCAGTGGACAGGGCTGCTATCAGGAACGCTTGCAGCGGCGATAGCTGCACGATGGAGAGGAAGACAAAGGTGTAGTTCAGCGACATGGAACCGCTGCCGCTGAGGCGAGGCACCTTGAGTCCGGAACTGAGCAGCGCGGCCGCCAGACAGATTGCGAAGGTCCACCACGGCCGCTCGGACGTGTGCGCCGCCGTGGCAAACGCAGCCACCGCTCCAGACAGCACGACCGTGATCAGGACTTTTGCACGCAGAGGCATTTGCTTCCGGTCACCTGCTCCATCAGCCTATCGGCAATACAGAGCGGCAACCTTAATGCTTCAGGCACGCCGAAACTCAGTCGGCCAGATATGGTAATTAGCTGGTGGCGCCGTCAGACGTCAATCCGCTTAACGACGCTCAAGCACGAGCGGAACGCCCCGCTTTGGCCGCAGATTGACCGAAACCGTAAGTGGCAGCCGGTCGGGCGAAGCTTTCGGCGGGCGTATGCGCCAATCACGCAGGATAGCGGCGAGCGAGAGGACGCCCTCCATCCACGCCAGACCCTCGCCGATGCATTGCCTCGATCCGCCTCCGAAGGGGAAATACGCGAACTTCGGCCGACCCGCGCTTTCTGCCTCCGCGAAGCGCCCGGGACGGAACGCCTCTGGATCGCTCCAGAAACGCGGGTCACGATGAACGACGGCTTGCGGTGCCAGCAGGGTGGCACCGGGTGGGATGCGGAAGCCGTGAAAATCGTATGGCTCCGGCCCGCAGCTGCGGCCCAGCACCCACACGGTTGGCATCAAGCGCATGGCCTCGGCGAAGATATTGTGGATGACGCGCAGAGTCCCATAATCTCGCGCGGCGGGCTGGCGGTTACCCAACATCATTGCCTCATGATGTCCTGCCTCTTGCACCGCAGGATGTTTGGCCAACAGCCATAGCGTGAAGCTAAGCATGTTCGCCGTGGTCTCATGTCCGGCAAGCAGCACGGTCAGGCACTCATCGCGAACCTGCCTGTCACTCATGCGGGCGTCGGTGCCCGTCTCTGCCGCGGTGTCCGTCGTGTTCATCAGCATCGAAAGTAAATCGCCGCGGTCCCCTGGCGAACGACGCCGTTCGCTGATCAGGCGGTAGAGGATGGCGTCAAGGTCACTGATTCCCTGCTGAACCTTCTTGACCGGCCCGAACGGAATCTTCTGCAAAGTCTCCAGCACTTGCGTGGGAACCCATGCCGGCGGTGGCTGGATCATGAACGCGCTGATGGCACCGGCAATCCTTTGCGCCTCGGCTTCATTGTCGATATCAAGGAGGCATTTGCCAACGATACGCAGGGCCAATCGCAGCATCTCCGGATGCACGTCCATGGTCCCGGGCTGCCACTGCTGCGTGATCTGGACAGCGTATAGGCCGATCACGTCTCCGTAGGCGTCGATTCGCTCACGATGGAATGCGGGAGCCGCAAGACGCCGTTGCCGCATGTGCAGAGGCTCCTCGCTGGTCAGCAATCCTTCTCCTAGCAGTGCCCTCGCCCGCTGCATGGTCAGCACACGGCGGTTGTGCCGTTCGTGTTCGACAAAAATCTCCTGGATCAGCGATGGATGGTTGAACTGGTAAATGTGCCCGTCCAGCGTGTGGATGTGAACAAGATCGCCGTACCGCCGCTGATTGTCCGTGAGCAGATCCAGAGGACTTTGCCGTAGAAACCTGCCGCTCAGCACGCGCAGCGTGTTGCTTGGACCGGCGGGGTAGCGGCCATTGCGCGAGGCACGAATTTCTGGCGGAGGTATAGGCATGTATTTCATGCTATGCCGCTGCGCAGCGTTCATTAACGGCAGAGGGCATCGCCGTACGAGGCAACGTCCGCCTGGTTGCTCCTGCTGGATGCAAGTGGCTAGAATTGCGCGGAGATCAACAACGCTCCGTGAAGGACACACCATGCGTGCATCGTTGCTTGCGGCATCCTCCGTCTGGCTGTTGAGCGGGTCAAGCCGTCCGGCGGACATCCCTTTCAAGATCGCAATGCTTGATCCCGGCTACAACGAAACGGTCGCCGTGGCAGATCTAAACCACGATGGCAGACCCGATATCATCGCCGGCGAATCCTGGTATGAAGCACCGCATTGGATCAAACACCCGCTGCGGCAGATCGACTATACCAACGGGTACATCGACAATTTTACCGATCTCGCAATGGACGTGGATGGCGATGGCTGGACGGACATCGTGCAGTTCAGTTACTTCGCTCATAACATCGTATGGCTGAAAAACCCCGGGGGTTCCGGCGGAGCCTGGAAGGTCACCGAGGTCGATAACAGTGGCCCCACGGAGTTTGCCTTCCTGGTCGATCTGAACAACGACGGGAAAGCGAGCGAAATTCTGCCGGAGTTTGACCGCCCATCGGTTCCCTTGGCGTGGTTTGAGGCCGATCATGGCAAGTGGATCAAGCATATTGTTGCTCCGCAGAGTTATGGCCACGGCATCGGTGTTGGCGACGTCAATGGTGACGGGCGCAACGACATCCTGACGCCGAAGGGTTGGCTGGAGGCACCGCCTGATGTACATGCCCCCGGATATTGGGTCTTTCATCCCACGGATTGGGGCTGGAAACACATTGCGCCAGCAGGCACGCCGGAAGCAGAGAGCACCAGGCCAGCGCAGTTCGGCTACATGTATCTGCTGGATATTAACGGTGATGGCCGGAAAGACATGTTGACGACCATGGCGCATGATTATGGCCTGGCATGGTACGAGCAGACCGCAGACGGTAAGTGGGTTCAGCATGTGATCGACAGCTCATGGTCGCAGGCGCACGCATCGCAACTGGTTGACATAAACGGCGATGGTCAACCCGATCTCGTCACCGGAAAGCGGTACTTTGCGCACAACGGTGCCGATCCCGGCGAACGCGAGCCGTTAGGTCTGTACTGGTATGAGTGGCGCAAAGTGCCTGCCACTCCAGGGACATCGCATGGGCCGGGTAACGGCGGCGTGGAGTGGATTCGGCACATTGTGGATTACGGCGGACGGATGGGCGGTGGCGTGCAGACCGTTGCCGCCGATATAGATGGTGATGGTGAGGTCGACTTGGTCAGCGCTGGTAAGTCGGGACTGTTCCTGGCGGAGAATCTCACCCGGTCCCCTGCACGGCCGCACTGAGTGTGTTGCGGGTATGCTGAGGTCATGAGTCAGGTTGCAGAGCAGCGGCGCGGATCTTCCGCCGGAGCGCGCATACCACGTCAAGTGCTCATGATCGACGCGGATGACACGCTGTGGGAAAACAACATCTACTTCGAGCGCGCGATCGCACGGTTCATCGATGTTGTTGCTCATCCGGAACTCTCCCCAGCGGAGGTGCGCAGCGCCTTTGATGCCCTTGAGGCAACAAGGGTAAAGGTGCACGGCTACGGTACGGAAGCATTCCATCATTCCCTGCTGGCCAGCTACAAGCACTTAACGGGCAGGGCGTGCAATGACGAGCTTGCTGATCACATTGCGCAATGTGCCGCAAGTGTACGCGGCGGTGAACTGAAGCTGCTGGACGGTGTCGTGGAAACGCTGCCAAAGCTTGCGGCAAGGCACACGCTCATCCTGGTCACAAAGGGCAGCCACGAAGAACAAACGTCCAAGCTGGAGATCTCCGGCCTTTCACGATACTTCGATTCCGTCGAAGTGCTGCGCGAAAAGCATACGGACGCCTATGTGGATTTGCTGGCGAGCTACCGGTGCGATCCAACGCGCACGTGGATGGTCGGCAACAGCCCGCGAAGCGATGTCAATCCGGCGCTCTGCGCGGGCATGCACGCGGTTTATTTGCCCCACCCAAGCACGTGGGTGCTGGAACACGAGCAGATTCTAACGCCCCATTCCAAGCAGACGCTTCTTCATCTTGCCAGCTTTCGTGATCTGCTTCCGCACTTTGGCTGACCGGATCAGGTGCGGCGGTTTGCTATACTCACGGTGGCATCCTGTGCCCGCCAACCGCGCCCATGCGGTCTGTGCGGAGGTGGCGAAATTGGCAGACGCACTAGCTTGAGGTGCTAGCGCCGCAAGGCATACGGGTTCAAGTCCCGTCCTCCGCACCAACCTCAAAACGTCAAAGGGTGCACGCCAGCAATCCGGCAGGTCCGCTTCTTAGCGTCTGTTTGCCGAACGGCCCAATTAGCTTGTGTTGCCGTCGCCGTGCATTTCATGGGAAGTGCTTTCTACGCTGACGCTGTGGCCGGTGCGTCTCCTGAATCGTGCCACCACCAGGTACGCCGCTCACAAACGCCTTTGCATCGTCAGCGTCAACCATGTCTGCGGCTCGCTCTTTGTACACAAGCGACAGGTCTCTATGTGCTACGTTGCTCCATGAGCAAGGTCGGCTTGCAGATTGAGCAGATAACGAAATTAAGAGATGCCTGTTCCTACCAACAAGTAACGGCAGTTTTTGGATCTGCTTCCTGCTCCAAAGGAGACCAGCAATGCTTGGAGCGCCTTCGCACTTCGACCTGGTGATTGTTGGGTGACGAATAGGCCGGTGGTGTCTTGGCCTGGCGACAAGTTGTCAACGCTTCAATCGTTTCAGAGGCCCTGTCTACAACCATCTACCTGACTGTGTAGCGGAGCGAATCGCCGCGATGATTGAGTGAAAGAAACATCCAGATTTCTGGCTCAAGAACAGGTCGGAATGAGAGGTTTAGGAATGAATCGAAGAATGTCCTCCATCGCTGGCCTGAGTGCCGCGTTCGCTACCTTGGCGGATTCCACACCGGCCCAGATCAACTCGCCTCCAGCTACTTCAATAGGAACAACCTGACGCCGTACTGTCCGAGTTTCGGACGTTCTTTCGCACGTAAAAACATCATTGGCTAAGCGGCATGTGCTGGATCACGCTAACACTGGTCGCTTGTGGCGCACGTGTATCCCCCGGGCACCAACGGCGAAATCCGAGGTGTATGGACTTGGGAGACTAACTCAATGAAATCGAAGCAGATCGACACCCAGCCTAGAATGTTCGCGCTGATCTTTCAAAGAGGGGACGAAATTAACCAGGGTTTGACCACTTTCGCAAAGGAGAACACTCTGGCGGACGCGAGTTTCAAGGCCATCGGAGCCTTGCAGTCTGTCAAGTTGGGCTGGTTTAACCCAGAAACCAAGAAGTATCAGACCTCCGTTGAACTTACCGAGCAGGTCGAACTGCTCTCGTTAATCGGGGATGTGGCGCAAAAGGATGGCGACCCCATCGTGCATGCGCATTTGGTGGTCGGGCGATCAGACGGAACCACCGCAGGAGGGCACCTGTTGAACGCCGTAGTGCGACCGACCTGCGAAGTCTTCCTGATGGAAGCTCCCGCGCATTTGAGCAAGGCGCTCGACCCTGAGTCAGGTCTTGTCCTCATCAAGATCTAATCGACTTGAGCCACATGATGATCGCTGATGCGAAGCCATGGAGCCTCGTACATCGTATGCCACTCGCTTCGCGAACCCTGTGCGTTTCAGCCAGGGGTAGCCGGAGGTTAGAGATCACGGGGAAAGAGCTAACGTATCCATCCTTGAAGCGGAACGCTGCGCACGGCTCGCAGCGTTCCGGTGAGGAATCGGAGAAAGGCAGCACGCCTCCGATTCACTCGGTCGCTCGTTTGCTTGTGACTGCCTGCTTGTTTGCTTTGGCGGGTGGATCGCTGGACGCATATTCTTACCTCACGCACGATCATGTTTTCTCTACCGCGGAGTCCGGAAACGTCGTCCAGTTTGGGGTCTATGCCTCGGGTGGTGATTGGGGACACGCCCTTCATTTTCTTCCACCCATTGGGACCTTTGTGCTGGGAGTAGCGGTGGCCAGGCTGCTAGGGGCGCAGACGCAAAAACACACCTTTCGTGCGACGCTGATCTGCCAAGGCATTGAAGGCACTGTCCTGTTCTTCCTTGCGCTCTTCGGTTCTGATCTTTCCGGCCGCTGGGTTGTTCCTTTGCTCGCCTTCTGCGCCGCGCTGCAAAACACTAGCTTCAACGCCCTCGGACCTTGGAAATTCAATGATGCAATGACAACCGGCAATCTGCGGATTGGCACCTCTTCCGCCATCTTTTGGCTTCTCGGGCGAGACCGGGAGAAAAATCGCGGGCAGGCGATTGTGTCGTACATCGTTATGACGTGCTTTCTATCAGGTGCCCTGTTTGGGGGTATATACACACGGTACGATTCACGGCATGCGCTGGTGCCGGCCGTCGTTCTGGTGTCTATTGGATTTGTTCTGACATGGCGGGAGCGCTACCGGAATATGCAACACCCTTCCGCAGTTCGAAGCTGAGGACCATGACGCAACAAACGTTGTAAGTCGCGTTGAGACCCGCTGCCTGAGTGAATAGGAATGCAAGGAAGCACGTTGACCTTGCATTGTTCGCGATTGGCGGGTCACGTCAAAGGCGAATTTTGTTTGCATCCAGAGCAAGCGCTTCTTTAGCTATGAAGGCATCTTTTGTAGCTATAGTGGAAGCTCTCGACAGAGAGCAACAAGCTGGAACCTCGACATACGCTTTCACTCTTCAGTCTGTTCATGTGACCGTCGCATGGACCCCTTCAATGATCGCTTGCTGACACTTCTGTTCTGCCTGGCTATGAATACATTCTCTGCGCCGTCGGCAGATTGACTCTCAACTCCTTCCAACAGCAGCACGTCATGAGACATCTGCGCGGGAGCTTTTTACTGTATGGCTCGCTCTTGGTTTCCAACCAACCTGTTCTCCGACGCTGCCACGCCGGCCCACGCTATTCACGAGTTGTCGATCCTCGTGTTGGCTGTCACGGGGACCATCTTTCTTGTGGTGGGTACGCTGCTGGCGGTAGCGATGATTCGCTTCCGCGATCGTCCGGGGCAGGATAAGCGCGAACCGGTCCAGCTGTATGGCTCCAACCAGATCGAGTTGTCATGGACTGTGCTTCCGGTTGTGATCGTACTTGTGCTGTTTCTGGCGACAACACGCGTGATCATCGCGACGGAAAAGTCTCGCGCTCCGGAGAATGCACTGCAAGTACTGGTTGTTGGTCATCAGTTCTGGTGGGAGTACCGCTACACCGGCACGGATGTTGTAACCGCCAACGAATTGCACATCCCCGCGGTGGGCACGGGGAACCCACGTCCGACGTATTTGAGCCTGATCTCCGCGGATACGGACCACAGCTTCTGGGTACCCCGGCTTGCAGGCAAGCTGGACGTGATCCCGAACAAGATCAATGTGATGTGGTTTGATCCGCACACGCCCGATCTTTACCTGGGTCAGTGCGCGCAGTTCTGCGGTACACAGCATGCCAAGATGCTGATCCGCGTCTACGCCGACACGCCCGAGGCTTACCAGCGCTGGTTGAGCAATCAGGAAGCGGCCGCCCCTCAGGCCGCAGATGTGCAGGATGGCCGCGCTGTGTTTGAGCAAAATGCCTGCATGAACTGCCATCGCATTCGGGGAACCGTGGCCGACGGGCGGTTTGGCCCCGACTTGACGCATTTCGCGAGCCGCGACACGCTGGCAGCAGGTACTGTGCCGAACACACCGGCCAGCGTCGCGCAGTGGATCAAAGAGCCCGCGCACTACAAACAAGGCGCGCTGATGCCGGCCATGCACCTGGATGATGGGCAAATCGCTCGCGTAACCGCGTATCTGGAATCGTTGCACTAGCTCTCTGAACCCGGCCCAAAGAGGACACGGCATGGCAACTACGGCACCAAATCGCGAGATCGAGTTCACTGAAGAGCAAGCCGCGTCCAGAAGCCGGCAATCCATTCTCGTGGAATATCTGCATGGCTGGATAACTACCACGGATCACAAGCGGATCGGCATCATGTACATGCTGTCCGCGTTGTTGTTTCTGGTAATCGGCGGGCTTGAGGCGACGGTGATGCGTATCCAGTTGGCCTGGCCCGGCCTCCATGTGGTCGGGCCCCAGACCTTTAATGCGCTGTTCACCATGCACGGCACCACCATGGTGTTTTTCGTCGGCATGCCGGTGCTGTTCGGCTTTGGTAATTATCTGATTCCGCTGATGCTTGGCGCACGTGACATGGCCTTCCCACGTTTGAACGCGTTTGGCTTTTGGATAAGCTTTTTCGGCGGTCTGCTGCTGTACTACAGCGTGCTGGGAGGTGACGGTCTCTACGGTGTGGGAACGGCCCCGAACGTGGGCTGGTTCGCCTACGCTCCCCTAACGAGTAAGGTTTTTTCGCCGGGTCACTCGACGGATTACTGGACGCTTGGCGTGATGCTTAGTGGCATCGGTTCGGTGGCCACGGGTCTCAATATGCTCACCACGATGATCAGCCTGCGTTGCCGGGGCATGATGGCGATGCGCATGCCGTTGCTGGTGTGGCTATATGCAATCACCAGCTTTCTGGTGCTTGTGGCCGTTAGCCCGCTCACGGCGGCACAGGTGATGCTGTGCCTCGACCGCTACATGGGTGCGCACTTCTTCGACACCCAGGCGGGCGGTTCAGCGGTGATGTGGATGCACTTCTTCTGGATCTTTGGACACCCCGAGGTCTACATCCTGGTTCTGCCTGCGTTTGGTTTCGCCAACGAGATCATCCCGGTCTTCTCGCGCAAGGTGATCTTTGGCTATCCCGCCATGGTGCTGGCCACGATCGCGATCGGTTTTATCAGCTTGGGCGTCTGGTGCCATCACATGTTCACCGTGGGTCTGGGATCTGGAACGAACGCTTTCTTCACGTTGTCCACAATGATCATTGCGGTTCCTACGGGCATCAAGATATTTAACTGGCTTGGGACGATGTGGGGCGGCCAAATACGCTTCGCCACCCCGATGCTGTTTTCCGCGGGATTTCTCTTTGACTTTCTACTCGCCGGCTTGACCGGCATCATCCTGTCGGTTTCGCCCTTTGATTGGCAGCTGGGTAACAGCTACTTCGTCGTCGCGCACTTTCATTTTGTGTTGGTCGGGGCCATCTTGATGATGATCTTCGCAGCCTCCTACTACTGGATACCCAAGATGAGCGGCCGGATGATGAACGAGCGGCTTGGCCGATGGCACTTCTGGCTTTTCCTGTTCGGCTTTCACCTCACCTTTGACGTAATGCATTTCACCGGTCTAATGGGCATGCCACGTCGCGTGTTTACCTATGAGGCCGACCGGCACTGGGCCTTTCTGAACCTCTTTACTTCGGTCGGCGTCATCTTCCAGATAGCAGGAGTCGCCATCTTCCTGTGGAACCTTGTAACCAGCCTGCGCAGCGGTCCGGAGGCAGGGCCTGACCCGTGGGATGGGTGGACGCTGGAGTGGTCCACCACCTCACCACCGCCGGCCTACAACTTTGCCGAAGAGCCCGTGGTGCACAGCCGGCGGCCCTTGTGGGATTTGAAACACCCAAGCGATCCGGACACCGACTATGAGTTGTAGGGTTTGCAGCGCGCAGGAGACAAGCCTATGAGTTCGGCAATGACCACCGGCTCCATCAGTTACGCCCAGACATACGGCCAGCGTCCTGACAAGGGCAAGGTCGGGATGGCGTGCCTCATTCTGGCGGAAAGTGCGCTGTTCATCATCTTCGTCGTGGCCTATATCTACTACATTGGGCGGAGCCTGAGCGGACCAACGCCGCGCGAGGTGCTGACACTGCCGATTCCCGCGACGATCTGCCTGCTTTCCAGCAGCTGGACCGTGCACCGCGCGACCACAAAATTCCGCAGTGGGCTGGGCCTGGACGCTGCGCTGTGGCTTATGGTGACGATGCTGCTGGGTGTGATCTTTCTCGGGTTCACCGCGTGGGAGTGGTACGGCTTGATTGCGCACAAGCACCTGACGATCAAGACCAATCTCTTTGGGACTACGTTTTATTCCCTTGTGGGGCTGCACGCGACCCATGTGACAGTGGGCTTGCTGCTGCTTTCAGTCGCAACTGTTCTGTGCATCTACGCCGACCCAAAAGCGAAGGACGTCACGAAGCTTGAGGTTCTCTCTTACTACTGGCACTTTGTCGACGCCGTGTGGATCGTGGTGTTCAGCGTGGTGTACGTGTTTGGCCGTTGAACAGGAGGCTTACCCGATGCCGGTAAAAACCGAAATGCGGCGGCTACATGATAGCGGCGCACGGATCGAGGCACCCGCCCCTACGGCCTGGCCTATGGTGCTGGCCGTGGGTGTCACGCTTAGCATAGCGGGCATGGTGACGGAAGGCTATGTCACCGCGCTGGGCATCCTCCTGTTCTTGTTTGCTGCCCGCGGTTGGGCCCACCAGGTGCTGCCGCGAGAACAGCACGAGTTGTTGCCGATTTCACCCGAACAGGTTGTGGTCACGCGATCCCATGAAGGCGTTGCTCCGGTTGAGGAATCCGGTCACCAGCAGGTGCAGTCAGTTGAGAGCTTCAGCCTTGTGGCGGGTCTATATGGCGGCGTCGCGGGCGGGCTCGCCATGACTGTACCTGCGGCGCTGTACGGGCTGATCAAATACGGCAGCATTTGGTATGCGGTAAACCTGCTGGCGGCGGGTGGATTCCCTTCCTGGGCCGGTATGCCAAACAGCTTTTTTGCCCACTTCCACCTCAAGGGCCTGATCGTTGCAGTGATCATTCACGCACTCACGTCCGTGCTGGTGGGGCTTCTGTATGCGGCTCTGCTGCCCATTTACCCGAAACGTCCCATTCTGACCGCTGGCATCATAGTTCCCCTGTTCTGGACGGCGCTGCTTTGGGGTGTGCTCGGTCTGATCAGCCCCATCCTGAATCAGCGTATTGATTGGTGGTGGTTTATCCCTTCGCAGCTCGCGTTTGGCCTGGTTACGGGATACGTGGTGAACCGCTTTATCCATGTGCGCTCACCGGAGCTTCAGAAAATGTCACTCGATGAGCGCGCTGGCGTGCACAGCGATGTGAGCGATCGTGAAAGCGGCGGTGAGCAGTGATCCGTTCAAGCAATGCGTGGTATGCGCTCGCCCTGGCCGCTCTGACCGCGGCAAGCACAGGATGCCGCCTCCCCGGCAAGCCCGGGCCGGATTACCTCCCCACGCGCCCCGACCAGATCACCAACTTCGACGTGCTTTACAAAAAGAATTGCCAGGCGTGCCACGGTGTTGACGGCCGCGACGGCACTGCCGTGTCCCTGGCCAACCCTGCCTATCTTGCCTATGCAGGACGGCAGCACATTGCCGAGATCACCGCGAACGGCGTCGGCGGTTCGCTTATGCCCGCGTTTGCCACGAACACGGGTGGCTCACTGACGGATCAGCAAATCCAGATTCTGGCTGACGGCATGGTCTCTCGATGGGGGAATCCAGCTGCGCTGCACGGAAGCACGCCGCCACCGTATCAGAGCCAGGCAACCGCGAACCCAGCGGCAGGCGAAGCCCTGTACCGCTCCAGCTGCCTTCGCTGCCACGCGCCCGGACCCTCTTCCATCCTTGATCCCACGTACCTTGCCTTGATCAGCGACGGCGGGCTCCGTACCATCATCGTCGCCGGAATGCCCGCGCAGGGGATGCCTGACTGGCACGGCTACCCAGGTGGACCGCTTGAGGACCAGCAGATCGCGGACGTGGTCGCTTTTATGGTCCGCCATCGCACGCCCGCTGCCGGTCAGCCATTCCCGAACACCGAAGGTGTTCCTCAGTCCGCAATGGGCGCAAACAACGCCGCAGCCGCCAAGGCACAGAAGCAGACGGCAGCGCGGGCAGGCCCCGCCACGGGCGGTCCAAAGGTCAGCAGCTCCCCTGTACCCACATCCACACCCAAACGTGTCACGAGTACCGAGCCATGAATGATTACTGCGAGCTTTCTCCAGAACCGAAACAACAAGACGCCAGCGTGGGCGCGCCGCCGGCGACGTCCGCTCCCTTCCTCTCCTCGGCGGAACACAGCTTCAAGCACTCACGCCGTATTTTTCTGTTCCAGCTTGCCGTGGGTCTCAACGCGGCTGTGGGGGCGGTGCTTGCGGTGCCGCTGCTGGGTTATGTTCTTGCACCAATGTTTCGCAAAAACGGTTCCTACAACGCCTGGGTGCCCATCGCCAAAGTGGATGCCATGCCGGTTGGTGCAACGCGTTTGCTGCAGTTCCTCAACCCAACGCGCACTCCCACCGATGGCGAAACGGACAAAATTCCAGTGTGGGCGCGGCGCATTACGCCCACACAGTACGAAGTCTTCGCCATCAACTGCGCTCACCTGGGTTGCCCGGTGCGATGGTTTGAGCAATCGCAGCTGTTTCTATGCCCCTGCCATGGGGGGGCTTACTACTCCACCGGCGAGGTGGCTGCGGGTCCGCCGCCTCGTGGTCTCTATAAGTACGCGGTGCGGGTAGAGGGCGATACAGTCCTCATCCATGCCGGGGAATTGCCCACGTTGCGTGACGTGGCATGTTCAGGAGCTAAAGGACGAGACCTCATCCAGATCGACCCGGCAGCTACCTCGGCTCACGGCGGTGTTGGCTACAATCTGCTGCCTTCTCGCAGCGATGGACCCGAGGAGGGGTGATGAAACACAAGCTTAGAGAGAAGGCCGAAGCCCTGGAGCACAAAGCTGTCGATCTGGACCAGGAGGCCACAAAGGCGGGAAACCTTGCAGCGGAACGCGCGGGATGGCGTCTCTTCGGATGGCTGGAGGCCCGCACCGGCCTCATCGGCCCAACAGCCAAGATGGCCGAGCATGTCGTTCCGGAGAACACCTCAAGCTGGTGGTATGTTTTCGGTTCCGCGGCGCTCGTGCTGCTTCTGTTGCAGGTCACGACAGGGATCCTGCTTGCGCTCATCTATGCGCCTTCCGCTGCGGACGCGTGGAAAAGTCTCAACCTGCTCGATACCCAGGTGGCCCTTGGATGGCTGATTCGGGCCATGCACGGCTGGGGATCGAACTTCATGATCGCCATTGTGCTCATCCACATGGCGCAGGTATTTCTGTTTGGAGCCTACAAATACCCCCGTGAACTCACGTGGATGGTTGGCGTGTTGCTGCTTCTGCTCACGCTTGGCATGGCCTTCACGGGCGAGGTGATGCGCTTTGACCAAGATGCCTACTGGGGGCTGGGCATCGGCGTCGCGATCATCGGACGGATCCCCTTGATCGGCGGCCAGCTGGTGCACGTCATGCTGGGCGGTCCCATCATTGGCGGTCCCACGCTGACGCGCTTCTTTGCACTTCACGTCTTCGTGCTGCCCGGAACGCTGCTGGCCTTTGTCGGTCTGCACGTCTGGATGGTGCTGAAGCTGGGCATCAACGACTGGCCCATGCCCGGACGTATCGTGCGCAAAACCACGTATGAGCGTCAATATCACCGCCTGACGCAGCGCACGGGCATTGCCTTCATACCGGACGCCGGATGGAAGGACGCCATCTTCTCGGCGGCAGTTCTGCTTAGCGTTCTCGCCGTGGCTGTCATCTTTGGTCCGATCGGCCCCAATGGCACACCGGACCCAACCATCATCCACACCTCTCCCAAGCCGGACTTTGCGTTCCTCTGGATATTTTCCCTGCTTGCGCTCATGCCGCCCGCGCTGGAAACGCCCCTGATCCTGATCGCTCCGGTCGTTATCATCCTGGGGATGCTCGCGCTGCCGCTCTTCGCAGGTGAAGGCGAGAAGCACTGGTCAAGGCGGCCCGTGGCGGTTCTGATGGTCGTCGTCATCGCGTTAACCCTTGGCATCTTCACCCGGCTGGGCACCTACACGCCCTGGAGCCCGATCATGGATGCATGGTCCAGCGATCCGGTGCCCCCGGCGGATCTCCTGCATAAGACCGCGCTTGAGCATCAGGGCGCGCTTGTGTTCCAGAACAAGCAATGCCGCAACTGTCATCAGATCGGCAGCGTTGGCGGCGAGCGTGGACCCGCTCTCGATTTGATCGCCACGCGCATGACGGATGATCAGCTGATCCGCCAGGTGCTACAGGGCGGTGGCAACATGCCCGCGTTTGGCAAGGCCCTGACGCCGCCACAGACTACAGCGCTTGTCGCGTTTCTCCGCTCCATGGACGGGCACAGCGACCTGCGCCCGGCGGAGGCACCAGCTATGCAGCTTGGTCGAGGAGGAAATCAACTACCAAACAGCTATCATGGTGATCCCTCGCTGGACCTGCCGAAGACGGAGAGATACCAGAAGCAGTAAACGCGCAAGGAGCCATTCCTGGAAGACCTGATCACAGATCGGCATCCGCCTGTACTCATTACTCTAGGTTGCGTGCTTGCCTTGTGCCTGTATCTCGCAGGCCTTCACCGGCTGCGGCGCACGCGGCCTGAGTTCCCTGCGTGGCGTGCTTTCTGTTTCGCTGCGGGCATCGCGGTGCTCTGGATCGCGCTGGCATCTCCGCTGGAGGAGCTGGCGGATACGGTGCTGACGGCGCACATGATCGAACATCTGTTGCTCATGGCCGTGGTTCCACCACTTGTTCTTGTGGGCTGGCCAACGGTTCCGCTGCTGCGCGGGCTGCCTGCTCCACTGCGCCGTTGGGCAGTGGCTCCCCTGCTGCGCTCGCGTACCGTGCGGCGGATCGAGCATGTGCTGGTGGCACCTGTTTTTGCATGGCTGGCGATGAACGTGACGTTTCTGCTCTGGCACATTCCTTCAGCATATGACTATGCACTCGAACATGAGACCGTTCATGATCTGGAGCATGTGTGTTTCCTGTCGAGCTCGCTGCTGTTCTGGTGGGTTTTGCTGCGGCCCTGGCCCTCACGGGTGAAGCCGCTCGGCTGGTACGCCCTGCCTTACCTGGTTACGGCGGATTTCGTGAACACGCTGTTGGCCGCACTGCTCGCCTTTTCCGGCCGCCCCATCTACAGCTTCTATCTCAGGCACAGTAGTAGCCTCGCGCTTGACCCGCTCGCGGATCAGACGGTTGGTGCCTGCATCATGTGGGTGTTCGGTTCTATCGCTTTTCTGCTGCCTGCTGTTGTGCTGCTCGCCCGGCAGCTGCAGGGCAGCACCACAACCGATGTTTCGCAACCCGGTCACCACCGTATCTCGCCGCTGCGGCTCTAGAGAGATCTGCCGAACGGCTTCGTCTAACGGCACGGCAGATCAAGCTGCCGTAAGACTTGTTGCGCGTCCAAGAGCTTCGCAGCAATAACTTCAATTCCGCAGGTGAAGATACAGAACCCTACTACGCTGATTTCAGTGTCGCTTGCTTCTGATGCAAACTTGCTTCGCCCTTTGCGTCAAGCATATCCAGTAAATGCAGGCGCATCATTACATCAACGTCGTGTCGCGCGATTTGTAAAGTCGGTGCCCTTTACTTAGGACAAGGCGCGAGGAATCTCATCCGCCGCGTTGAACAAATTAATTTACGGGCCCTCTTAGTCGTGTAACACGCTAGCAAGGAAGAGAGTAAGGAGTAATGAATGGCAACCGTCGCTGAAGTCTTGGTGCAAACACTCTCCCTCTCTGGTATCAGGCGAATTTACGGCTTGCCTGGCGACTCGCTGAATGGAGTAACGAATAGCATCAGGAAGCATCCCGAACTACAGTGGATTCATGTCCGGCATGAGGAGGCCGCTGCATTTGCGGCGGGTGCCGATGCGCACCTGACTAACCGGCTCGCGGTATGTGCGGGCAGCTGCGGTCCAGGAAACCTGCATTTCATCAATGGGCTGTACGACTGCCATCGCAGCCGTGTTCCCGTGCTGGCGATTGCGTCGCAAATTCCCAGTCACGAGATAGGCACGAACTATTTTCAGGAAACCTCTCCCGAACAGGTATTCAAAGATTGCAGCCACTACTGTGGCGTGGTGGCTGAGCCAGAGCAGATGCCGCGCATTCTTGCGATCGCGATGCGCACTGCTATTGCCGAACGAGGTGTTGCGGTGATCGTGCTCTCCGGCAATATCTCCGCCAAAACGTGTCCCTCTCATCCGGTTCCGCTGGGTTTCCTCAGCAACGACTCGAGCCTTCTGCCACCAGAACGCGATCTGCTGTCGGCGTCTGCCTTGTTGAACCAGGCAAAGCGGGTAACCATTCTTGCGGGGGCTGGATGCGAGGGATCACACGCTGAGCTGATGCAGGTGGCGGAAAGGTTGCAGGCCCCCATTGTTCACGCGTATCGCGGCAAGGAGTTTGTAGAGTATGACAATCCCTACGATGTCGGCATGACAGGCCTGCTGGGCTTTTCTTCCGGGTATCGCGCGATGATGCATTGCGACGCTCTGCTGGCACTTGGCACCGACTTCCCCTATACGCAGTTCTATCCCGAGAAAGCAAGAAAGGTTCAGGTCGACGTGCGTGGCGAGCAGATCGGACGCCGCACGGTGGTCGATATAGGCCTGATCGGCACGGTTAAGGAGACGGTAACCGCGCTTCTGCCCAGGTTGAGAAACAAAGACGGTGCCCACCTAAAAGACTGCGTAAAGCATTACCGCAACACACGCAAGGACCTTGACGAACTTGCTACGGGCAAGCGCGGCAGTTCGCCATTACATCCGGAGTATGTGGCCCGCGTGATTGACGAGACAGCGGCCAGCGACGCGGTTTTTACCGTGGATGTTGGTACGCCGTGTATCTGGGCCGCGCGGTACCTGCACTTCAATGGAAAGCGGCGACTCATCGGCTCGTGGTCGCATGGATCGATGGCCGGTGCGCTGCCCCAGGCGCTCGGGGCACAGGCTGCCTTTCCATCGCGCCAAGTCATCTCCATGTCGGGAGATGGTGGACTCGCCATGGCCCTGGGAGAGCTGCTGACAGCTGTGCAGAATCATCTGCCCGTAAAAGTTGTCGTCTTCAACAATGGTGCGCTGGCGTTTGTCGAACTCGAGATGATGTCGGCGGGCATCGTGCCGTTCGGCACGAATCTGAAGAATCCTGAGTTCAGCAAGGTGGCGGAGGCCTGCGGGTGGCTAGGCGTGCGGGTGAGCAAGCCGGAGGAGCTGAAGCCTGCACTCCAGCGTGCCTTCCGGTATTCCGGACCAGCTCTGGTCGAGGTGATGGTGCACCGGCGCGAGCTGTCCATGCCTCCCACCATTACTGCAGAGCAGGCTGAAGGATTCACCTTGTATATGAGTAAGTGTGTTCTGAACGGACGCGGTGATGCGCTTGTCGATCTCGCCAAGACAAACCTGCTGGATCGTATCTTCCCGGGGTAGCAAGAAACTTGCCGTGGAGTTAACAACGGCACCAATGAAGGAGGAAATCATGCTGATCGGCTTGTTTGTCCCATGCTACATCGAGGCCTTCTATCCTGAGGTCGCCATAGCCACACTGGAGTTGCTGGAAAGTTTGGGCCACCAGGTCAGTTACCCGCGTGATCAGACCTGTTGTGGACAGCCCATGGCCAACAGCGGCGATCAGGCACCGTCAGCGGACGTGGAGACGCATTTTGCAAAATGCTTCCGCGACTTCGATCTGGTAGTCGGGCCAAGCGCAAGCTGCGTTCACCATGTTCGCTTTCATCTGGACGCTTGCGAACAAACGCCGGATGTCAAGCATGTGCGTGGAGCCGTGCGGGAACTTACAGAATTTCTACATGATGATCTCAAGGTAGACCAGTTCCCGAAGGCCGTCTTTCCCCACAGAGTGGGTGTGCACGACAGCTGCACAGCCATTCGGGGGCTGGGCGAGTCGCGTCCTTCAGAGCTCGTGACCAAGCCGTACTTTTCCAAGAGCCGTGATCTTCTCAAGAAGGTGAAGGGCCTGCAGATTATCGATGCGGAGCGCATTGACGAGTGCTGCGGCTTTGGCGGCAGCTTCTGCGTTACTGACGCCGCAGTCTCCGCCAAGATGGGGCAGGATCGAACCACCGACTTTATCCGCCAGGGTGCCGAGTACATCGCATCCGCGGACATGAGTTGTCTTCTGCAGATGAAAGGCATCATCGACCGCGGAAAGCTGCCTCTTAAGGTGGTGCACTTTGCCCAAATTCTTAACGGAGGTCCATTCGCATGAACTTATTACACGTTCTGCACGACATCGGAAAGAAGCCGGTCGATCCTGAGGCGGCAGCTGCACGCTTCATCGATGACCCGAAGCACGAGGAAACGCATGATCGCTTGGTGTGGGCGATGCGTACCCACCGCGACAAGGCCGCCGCTGCATTGCCCGAGTGGGAGGAGTTGCGCGATATTGCCTCGGCCATCAAGGAGCACACGCTTACGCATCTCGACGAGTACCTCGAAGCGTTTGAGGCGAAGGCCACCAAGCATGGCGTACATGTTCACTGGGCCCGGGATGCTGCCGAGCATAACGCCATCGTGCTCGAGATCTTTGAGGAGCACAAAGTCAAGCTGGTCATCAAGAGCAAGTCCATGCTGCAGGAAGAATGCGGCATGAACCCGTTCCTCGAAAAGCAGGGTATCGAGGTGCGTGAGTCGGATCTGGGTGAACGCATTCAGCAGCTTTCGCATGAGCGGCCAAGCCATATTGTCGTCCCCGCTATAGAACAGCTGCGGACCGATGTGGCGGCGCTGTTTGCCAAGGACCTGGGAACTGATCCGAATAACTCCGATCCGCACTACCTCGCCGAAGCGATGCGCAACGATGCGCGGCCGCAGTTCCTGAAGGCAGGTGCCGGGATGACGGGGGGCAACTACGCCATCGCGGAGACGGGAAGCGTGGTGGTATGCACGAACGAGGGCAACGCAGACATCGGCGCGACGGTTCCGCCGTTGCAGGTATGCAGCATCGGTATCGAGAAAGTGATTCCCAGAACCGCCGACCTCGCCATCTTCCTCCGCATGCTGTCGCGCAGTGCGCTGGGCCCGCCGATGACGCAGTACACCACGCACCTGCAGCGTCCGCGCTCCGGGTCAGAGTTGCATTTCATCCTGGTGGATAACAAGCGCTCTGAAAGACTGGGCTCAGCGGACTTCTGGCATGTTCTGAAGTGCATTCGCTGCGGAGCCTGCATGAATACCTGCCCCGTGTACCGCCGCAGCGGTGGCCTTGCCTATGGCGCGACGTACTCCGGTCCCATCGGCGTGATCCTCGATCCTGGGTTCGACTTGCACAAGTACCGCGAACTGCCGTTCCACTCTTCGCTGTGCGGCAGCTGCTCCGAGGTATGCCCGGTCAAGATCGACATCGCGGACCAGATCTACAAGTGGCGGCGTGTGATCGCGGCAGAAGGTGAGCTGCCGGTCGTGAAGTCCGTGGGCATGACTGCCCTGGGCGAGGTGCTGGCGCACCCTGCGTTGTTTCACGCGGCTGAAGACGCGGGGTTGGAGGCGATCGAGGTGCTGCCCAAAGGCGTTGTCGATAATCCCTTAAATCCCTGGACGACGCATCGCGAGATGCCGGTTCCACCCAGGCAGACCTTTCGCGAATGGCACAAAGAGAACCGAGGTGATGCATGAGCACAGCGGCCCCGCAGCAAAGCGCACGCGATACAATTCTGGGCGCAATTCGATCTAACCTGCCAAAGCCTCCCGTGCCGCTGCCGGACGCGGCCCTGCAGGGAGGAAAGGCTCCTACAGGTGGAGGCGTCGGCTACACAGGATCGCTTTCCGCCTTGGAAGAGGTGCAGGGCTTTCCCGCACCAGGCGAATCGTTGGTGCCTTTCTTCCAGAAGCAATTAACAGCCATGGGCGGATGCTCTTACCTCGTTCACGATTTCGCGGCCGCCAAGGCGAAAGCTTTGGCGTTGTCTGCCCAGGCCAAAGTCCGGTGCTCGACCGTGCCAGGCATTGAGGGCACGCGCCCGGTACAGGCCACAGACGATCCGCATAGCTTCGCGGACGTAGACGTAGCCATCCTGCGCAGCCGGCTTGGCGTTGCGGAAGCCGCAGCGTTGTGGTTCAGCAACGGCGATCTGATTGTGCCCTCGCTCGGCGTTTTAGCGCAGCACCTCCTTGTTCTGCTAGATACGAAAGACATCGTTCCAACCTTGCATGAGGCGTATGGAGGCAAGCTCGATCTCCAGGAAACACCTTATGGCGTCTTCATGGCGGGACCTTCCGCTACGGGCGATATCGAGGGCGTGATCATCCACGGCGCACAAGGGGCCAGAAGCCTCACGGTGCTCTTACTTGAAAGCTGATCTCTTGCTTTAAGTGCAACTCAGGCTTTCCGGCGGTGGGATAAACACCGCCTGTACAGGGCTTCTCTTACGTAGAAGGAGCATGATGCCTTGCGTCTTCTCACGCTCTGAGATCTTGATGAACATTTCAGACGAAGCAGCAGTTACCGCGTGAAACATCTAGCAAACGCGCATCCCTTCGGGCGTGCGGCAAACCTGGAGTGGAGGCCCGCTTGGCACAGAGCGTTCAGGATCGTTTCGGGCGAACCTACGCGCCTTCTACTACCTATACCGATCAACGGTATAGTGCGGACTGGGCTGACGGAAGGCATCATGGCCGGCGTTTGGCCTGCGAGTTTATCGGTACCTTTGGTTTCGTCTTTTCGCTGTCGGGCGGTGCCGGCGCGTTCCACGCGTACGCAAAGCCGCCGCTCTCCAGTGGCATCACCGTGGCGTTGCTGACCATGGTGGCGGCCATGTGGCTGGTGATCGCCATCTACGCATTCGGAGACATCTCCGCGCACTTCAACCCTTCCATGACCTTCGCCTTCGCGCTGCGTGGAGATATCAGTTGGTCACGAACGTTGCTTTACTGGATGGCTCAATGCTGTGGTGCAGCCGTGGCATCTTTGCTCGCGAGAGCGTTTTTTGGGCCCAGCAGTGGCCTTGCATCGGTTCATCCGCAGCCAGGCAAGGACTGGCAGGCGGTCGGGTTTGAGGTGTTGCTGACTGCGTCCTTCGTCCTTTTGGTGTTGGTGATGGCACGAGGCCCAAAGCTGAACGGACCATTCACGCCTCTTGCTGTTGCTGCATACGTGCTTTCCTTTGGAACCTTTGGCGGCTTGTACGAAGGAGCCGCATTCAACCCCGCGCGCGCCTTTGGCCCGGCCCTTGCCCTGGGACGCCTGGGCGACCTATGGATCTATGTGCTTGGCGCGGCAGTTGGCGCTGCCATCGCCGTAGGCATCGACCAGTACCTCCGCGGACCCTTACATGCTGCTGACGCAACGGCCCAAGCGGCAGCCGCGAACCTCTCACAATAGCCCGAAACGCAAGGAGCCAACTATGTCGTATGTCGAAGACACTCAGATCAAAGACGGTCACTACAAACCAGGAACCCTGCTCGACAACGGCAAGTGGCGCGTCGAGTTCGACTCCATGGGAGAGGTCAAGGTGCCGGCGGATCGCTTGTGGGGCGCGCAGACCCAGCGTTCTCTTATCCACTTCTCCATCGGCAACGACCACATGCCGATTGAGGTCTACCATGCCTACGGCTATGTGAAGAAGGCGGCGGCTATCGTGAACGAACGTCTGGGACGCCTTCCGAAGGACAAGGCAGACCTGATCGTGAAGGCTGCGGATGAGGTGATCGCTGGCAAGCTCGACCAGAACTTTCCCCTCTTCGTTTGGCAGACGGGCAGCGGGACACAAAGCAACATGAACGTGAACGAGGTGATCTCGAACCGGGCCATCCAGATGGCCAACGGAACGTTGGGTGCCCAGGAGCCGGTGCACCCCAACGACCATGTGAACCTGTCGCAGTCGTCCAACGACACCTTTCCGACCGCTATGCACATCGCAGCCGTGAAGGAGATCAAGGAAAACTTGCTCCCCAAGGTCGGCGCGCTCGCCACCGCAATCGAAAACAAACAGAATCAGTGGGAGCACATCGTCAAGATCGGACGCACCCACCTGGAAGATGCCGTACCGCTGACGGTCGGCCAAGAGTGGTCAGGCTATAGTGCTCAGGTGCGGGATGCGCTGCTTCGTGTTGAGCAGTCTCTCGAGGGGCTTTACAAGATAGCGGCCGGGGGCACGGCCGTGGGTACCAGTCTCAACTCGCCACCCAACTTCGATGTGCAGATCGCGAAGGAAATTGCCGATTTGACGAACCTGCCCTTTATTACGGCACCGAACAAATTCGAAGCACAAGGCTCGCTTGACGCCATGGTGGCCGCGCACGCGGCGCTTCGCGGGCTCGCCGTCTCGCTTATGAAAATTGCTAACGATATGCGCTGGCTCGCCTCTGGCCCCCGCTGCGGCATTGACGAACTGCTCCTGCCCTCGAACGAGCCGGGCTCCTCCATCATGCCGGGCAAGGTGAATCCCACCCAGTGCGAAGCGATCGTGATGATTTGTATTCAGGTCATCGGTGACGACGCGGCAGTAGCCTTCGCAGGCTCACAAGGCAACTTCGAGCTGAACGCGATGCGGCCGATCATCATCAACAACTTCCTCCATTCGGCGCGCATCCTGGCCGACGGTTGCGAGAAGTTCCGGATCTATTCCGTCGAAGGCACCCAAGTCAACGAAGCCAAAGTTGCAGAGTACGTCAAGAACTCGCTTATGTTGGTCACCGCGCTCAGCCCGGTGATCGGCTACGACAAGGCATCCGAGATCGCGCACACCGCGCAGAACGACGGAACCACGTTGCGCGATGCGGCGATCAAGAGCGGCTTTATCGACGGAAAGAGGTTTGACGAGGTTGTCGATCCTGGCAAGATGATCTCCAATAAAGCCGCGTAAACAACTGTATTAGCGTCCTCATACCCGGTCCTCGCGAGCGCTTATGTCTCTTGCACTCCGTCTCGTTCCGCTCCTGCCATGCTTGGCATCGCTCCTTGCCTTTCCCCTGTGCGCGCAGCAGGAAAAACAAGGAAGCGAGGAGTTGAGCGGACCGGACACGCATGAGCATGCTCCCGAGGACCGTGGACATCTTTTCGGCGAGTGGCACGGCGAGCGTCAACGGCTCATGGAGCGTGGAGTCAGCATCGACGTGCAATACATCTCCGACTCTCTGTGGAACCTGCGATCCGTTCAGAAAGAGCGTCTGGCGAGCTGGAACCGTGTGCGTGGAACCCTCGACATCGACTTCAGCAAGCTGACCCACACGCCGGGCTTGTTCTTCCACATCACTGCTCCATGGCAGGCGGGGGGCAATCTAGGCAGTTACCTGGGAACGATCGCACAGCCCAGCGGCATGGCGAGCGCAAACACCCTTCGCTTGGACTCCTGGTGGTTCGAACAGCGCGTGAACCAGGAGCGTGTTGTCTTTCGCCTTGGGCAATTTGCGGCGCAAGACTTCTACGGCACACAGCACTTCGCGGCTTCCTTTATCACGGAGCCCATGGATTACGCTTTGGGCAATCTCAACGCAACGTATGAAACCTTCGATCCACCGTCTACGCCCGCCGCGGAACTTCGTGTCATACCACTCAAACATCTCTATGTGAGATCGATGGTGTATGCCGCGGATCGCATACCGTACGCCCACAATCCAACTGGCCTTGTGCCCCAGTTTCGCGGTGCTGCCTCCACCGTCTCTGAGGTTGGCTGGTCCCCCGGGCAGCCGGCTACCGCTGTTCGTGCATTCGACACGGTCACGCAACGCCGTGGCTACTCGGGGCTTTACAAATTGGGCAGTGCCTACAATCCCGGCAAGTTCCAGTCCACCGGTCCTGTAAAGACGGTCTCTGGAAACTACCTCATCTACCTGATGGGAAGCCAGGCCGTATGGCGTACAAGCCCCAACTCCGGTGTAGGCCTGGATGTAACCGCGGCCACGGACTGGACGCCGTCAGACCGCAGCCGCGTGCCTCGGCAGACAACGGTGGGTATACGGTTCAACGAGCCGCTTCCCATTCGCGAGCACAACACGATCGCTTTTGCTTATGTGCGGAGCAGCCTAAGCGCTTCTTTCCCCGCAGGACAGGCCAGCACGCCGCGCCGGGCAGAAGATGTGCTGGAGCTGAATTTCCTGATCGAAGTGACACGCTCCATCACACTCCAGCCTGCGGTCCAGCGATTCCTCAATGCCGGTGGAACTCCGAAGGGAGCAACAGTCTTCGGGTTTCGATCGAAAGTGGATTTTTGATCTGAGCGCCTCCATTTACGGCCTTAGATCTTCAACCGAAGCGTATCTCACAAACCGAAGGAGCAAGCCCATGAGCCTCGACACCAACGCCGCCGTAGAACTATTGCGTGACCCAGAGACGAACAAATCGACAGCCTTCTCTCGACAGGAACGCGAAGAGAAAGGCCTCATCGGTCTTCTGCCGCCGAAGCAGGAGACTTTGGAATTACAAGTAAAACGCTGCCTCTTACAGCTTAGTAAAAAGCCAAACGATCTGGAGCAGTACATCTACCTCGCCCAGCTATGCGACGACAACCAGACTCTCTTCTACGCCGTCCTCGCCACCGATCCCGCCCGCTTCCTGAAGATTGTGTACGATCCGACCGTAGGCACAGCCTGCCTTCAGTTTGGGCACATCTATCGCAAATCGAACGGCCTGTATGTCTCCATCGACCAGCGCGGCAAGGTCAAGCAAGTGCTCGCAAACTGGCCGGTGCAGGATGTGCGTGTCATCTGCGTCAGCACCGGGGGGCGCATCCTGGGACTTGGCGATCTCGGCACCAACGGCATGGGCATTCCAATAGGCAAGCTGCAGCTCTACACCGCTTGTGCCTCTGTGCCCCCAGAGGTCCTGCTCCCGGTTCTGCTCGACTGCGGCACCGACAATCAGCAGCTTCTGGATGACCCGCTCTACCTCGGTCTCAAACAACATCGGCCATCGACGGACGAGCTGGACTCCTTTGTGCAGGAGTTCGTCGATGCCGTGCAGGACCTTTATCCGAAGTGCTGCATCCACTTCGAAGACTGGAAAGGAACCGACGCGATCCGGTTGCTTGCGCGCTACGTCAACGAGATCAGCTGCTACAACGACGACATTCAGGGAACCGGCAGCGTCACCGTCGCTGGGCTCTATAACGCGTTGAAGATCAGCAAAGGAGCGCTCAAGGATCAGCGCGTGCTGTTCCTAGGTGCGGGGTCGGCGGGCATCGGCATCGGCAACATGATTGCTGACGCCATGAAGCTCGAAGGCCTTACCGACGAGCAGGCACAAGGGCAGATTTCGATGTTCGATGTCGACGGTCTGCTCACCCCTGACACGAAAGATCTCTCCGCGGAGCAGAAGAAGTACGCGCATCCGCATCCCCCAACGAAAGACCTTGTGGAGGCAATTAACACCGTCAAGCCATCCATTCTGATCGGTGTCAGCACTGTCGGTGGCACCTTCACCCAGCAGGTGATCGAAGCTATGACCAAGCTGAACAAGCGGCCCATCATCTTCGCTCTGTCAAATCCCACCGACCATGCCGAATGCACGGCAGAACAGGCGTACAAGTACTCCGAAGGCAAAGCCATCTATGCCGCCGGTGTGCAATTTGACCCGGTTGAGATCAACGGCAAAACCTATGAGCCGAGTCAGGCAAACAACTTCTACATCTTTCCCGCAGTTGGCTTAGCAATCGTGGTTACGGAGGCTAAACATGTCCCTAATGAAATCTTCATCGAAGCAGCGCGTGCCTTGGCTGATCAGGTCACTCCGGAACAACTGGAAAAAGGCATTCTCTTCCCGTCGCAGGGAAACATTCAGGCAAGCTGCGTCGACACCGCTACGAAGTCTGCGGAAAAGATCTTCGATCTGGGCCTGGCCCGCGTAAAGCGGCCGAAGTCCGTCAAGGGCTTGGTCACCTCCTATCTCTACACACCGGAGTACCCCAAAGCAGAAGCTGCAACGCCTGTTCCGGAACTAGCATATGCCGGTTAGGACTGAAGAGAAGCACAATGGCAAAACAAGCCACGGAGGCACCAATGCGATGGTCGTTCTGATCGCATTAGCCTTCGCGGGCGGTTTTGCGGACGCAGCGTCGTATCTCCTTGTAGGGAGCTTCACCGGGCACATCACCGGCAATACTGTGCTCGGGACGATTGCACTCGGCAGCGGACAAATGGACGCCTTCTGGCTTCGCATGACGGCGATTGTTGCCTTCCTGCTCGCCACCGGCGGAGGCCTCCTGCTTCCCGGGCTGGGACTGAATAGAAACGGAACCCTAGCGCTCGCCCTGGTCATGGAAGCAGCGCTGGTTGGAGTCGCGCCCCTCACTGGAGCTCTGCCGGGGTTCCATTCCAAACTGTTTATGCTCGTCTGTCTGTGCCTTGCGCTTGGCCTTCAGAACGGAATTTTCAGCAAGAGCGAAGGCGTCTCTATCCACACGACCTATGTCACGGGAGACACCACCTCGCTCCTTGTCTCACTCCTGCGGCGACCTAACGCCAACTCCACCGCGTCCGCGGACGGACGCACCACCCACACCGTACTTGGGGTTATCTGGCCCAGCTTCGCGATTGGTGCCCTTATCGCCGCCCTCGCTGTTCGTCGGTTTGGCACCCATGCTCTTTGGTTACTGGAACTTCCACTCCTTTTGGCTACGGTATGTGCCTGGGAAAGCGTCTCCGGTACGACCACTGCCGGCTAACGACTTTCGGCCGCCAAGAACCTAGGTTAGTAGTTAGTAATACCTTCGACCCACTGGCATGACGAAACTCCAGCACGCGGCGCGATATCCGGCATAGATCTGTGGCGAAGGGACGTTCACTCGTCCGTCATGAGAACTCGGCTCAGTTTTTGATGGCTGTGTCTTTACAGAGCTGGGGCGCAAGCTTGGCGCGCCTCGCCAGTGCTGCAACCTTCATTGCAGTTCGTGCAACCCGTATTGGCTGTACGCTGGGATTGTCGTATTGATTGAATTTTACAAGTTTTGCGTTCTGTGAGCTGTGGAGTTGCGGCCTTTTCTTGTGAATGGTATGCTCTCCTCGCAAACCGATGCCGCGCTCTCATAAGGCTTTGGAAGTACCACCAGCGCTCGACCTGGATACTCTGATCTCAGGGAATGTCCTCTGCCAAGAACGAGTGGTCCAACGATCCAATGCAAGGTATAAGACCTGTTAAGCCTTCCCGGCGCTCGTGGCCGGGAGTTTTACTCGGCCACTTTGCTGCTTGGGGTGAGAGCAGGTGTCTAATGCCGGTAAACAGTTCCCGCAAAGGTCGTCCCAAAATGCGCACCGAGGATATGCGCATCTTCGCCGCTATCGGCACCGCGCATACTCTTACCCAAGCTGCGGATCAACTGAGAATGCCCCTCTTCACGGTAAGCCGTGCCCTGAAGAGAATCGAAGCGGCAGCCCAGGTTGTGCTGGTCCGGCGGGATGGAGCCGGCCTCCACTTAACTGAGCTTGGGGACGAATACCTCCATGCTTGTCAATCTGCTCTCCAGGCGCATCAGGCAGCGGCAGACGTACTTGTTTCTCGGCACACAGAACCGGATGGCCTACTGCACATAGCGGCTCCTTCGACCCTCGTTCAAGAAACACTTTCGTATGTCCTGATGCACTTCTTGAAGATCTTTCCGAAGTTGCGGGTGCACCTGTCTCTCATCGCCGACCTGCATGAGCAGCCCAAGGCCTCGCACGATATTTTCATTACAGCTGGAGTGCCTGCCGGATCGCGGCATTTCATCAAGGTATTCCCAGCGATACGCATGGGCTTGTTTGCAAGTCCCAAGTATCTGGCGGCGCAGGCTGATCCGGTCCATCCAGACGATCTCGGGCATCATGAATGCCTGGGCCTGGCTTACAACGAGAGCGTGTCCACGTGGAACCTTTCTTCTGCGGATGAGCGTCACTCGATCCACTTCAACGCCCGGATCTCGGTAGCGGATACGCTCACCTTATGCCGCCTATCCCTCGCTTCCGCAGGCATCGCGACTCTGCCTGTCTGGGCGGCGCACGAATACGTCAGCACAGGCGCTTTGGTGGAGGTTCTTCCGGAATGGACATTGGACCCAATCGTATTATCCGCTCTGTATAACGGACGTCTCCGTCCAGGCTCGAAGGAAAGTGCATTCTTGAGCTTCCTGTCCTCGGTTCTGGGAGGGCCTGACGATCCCAGGTGCAGAGGCGGAAATCCAGACGAATTCTTCGTTCGCAGTCTATCGGCAGGGGTTACGCTGCAAAGCCCATTAAAAGGCCCTGTTCCCAGACCGGTTCATGCTGCTCCATTCATGATGCACTGATCGCAACCGCAGTGCATGGGCTAAGGACCTGCTTCTTGCGAAATGACACAGATAGGTGATCCACAACACAAGGAGAACGTCATGACCGACACTACCACTACGACGATCACACGCGAACAGTTTATCGCTAACCTTAATGAAGATCTTTCCCGCGAGTATCAGGCGATCATCGCTTACGTGAACTATTCGCAGGTGCTTACGGGTGCCGCTTACATGAACATCGCGAATACGTTGGAGGTGCATTCGAAGGAGGAGCTCGGGCATGCCCTGAAAATTTCAAACGCGGTCGATTATCTTGGCGGGATGCCATCCGTCACACCCAAGGAGGTGAAAACGTCTAACAATGCGGAGGATATGCTTCGCTTCGATTTGGAAAATGAGAACGAAACCATCCGCCAGTACCGGCGGCGTGTACGGCAAGCAGAGGAACTCAATGAATTTGCCATCAGTGAAACCGTTCGCGAGATTCTCCTGGAGGAGCAGGACCACCTGATCGTTCTGGCGACCGCTCTCGGGATCGATCCGCCAAGTCCCGGCATTGCAGATTAGACGGGAAACACTCTAACACTTCCTGTGAGTTTCTCAAGCCGAAGGATTAAGTTTCATCTCTCCCTCGCACCGGAATTCTTCCAGTACAGATAACTTCCCGTTCCGGCGCGACTGCGTGTTCTCCGCCGGCCCTTTCCCTAATTGGGTCTCGTAAGTCTTCCGCCAATCCGTTCTAACTGGATCTGGGTAAACCACCCGGATGGTGAGAGCGGACATGCGGCCTACGCGAAGGACTTGGTTTCAGGGACACAGCGATGCGATCAAAGCGCTTTGTGTCACGGAGTGGCTGGTAAGCGCCTCGCTTTTACTTGGCTGCGGCGACGGCATCCACACGGCTGCGCCGGGAACAACCGCACCTGCGGTCAGCACACCTCCGGCTGTCACCTCTCTGCTGATTACGCACGGAGGCACCTACAGCGGCACTTGGAGCAGCGATGACCCAGATACCGCGGCCGTGACGGTGGCAACGGACGAACCCGTCGTCATCGAAAACGCTCAGATTACCAGCCGTGGGGATCTGATCCAGATCAATGGGTCTCTTGGTGCAAACGTTGTCATTCACGATGTCACTGGAACAGCATTTGATCCGAAGATTGCAGGGAAGCAGCGGGGTGCCTTTCTCCGCGCGACCGGCGTTGCGTCTCTGACCGTCGAACACTGTACGATTACTGGCACGCGGCACGGTGTAGCGGTCGATCATTCCTCACCAGCAACGCTTCTCATACGCAATAACGCCGCCTCGAACCTGGAAGACCGTGCCAGCGATGGTGCGGGCGGTTTCCAGACTGCACGGCCAGATTTGGGCCATTTTGTTGTCCTGCACTCGGTGTCCGCTATGCAGGGTGCTGAAATCAGCTGGAATCAGATCGTGCAAACCATGGGCCAAAGCTCCACCGAAGACGGCGTCAACCTGTACAAGAGCCAGGGTTCGGCATCAACTCCGATCCTTGTGCACGACAACTACTTTGAAGGTGCCTCATCACCTGCGACCAATGCCTACAGTGGCAATGGTCTCATCGCCGATGGAGATGGGGCGCTGCCGGTTACGGCATATGCTGTGTTCCGGGCGAACCAGATTGTTCGTACCTCTGGTGGCGGCATCATGATAGCCAACGGGCACGACATCACAGCACAAGATAACCGCGTCGTCTCTTGCGGTAGAAACCCTGATGGCAGCTGGTATGCGCGCAAGCAGGTGACGGCGATCAGTTTGTGGAATTACTACAGTGCGCCGGATTATTCTAGCAACGTCATAACCACGACATCCGGCGGAATGGTGGTACCGGATAGCAATGGCAACGCTGTAGCAAGCGACATCTACGCGAATAGTAACGACTTAACGTCCGGCAACAATGTAAGCGGGAACATCTTCTCAGATGTCTGCCTGTCCCGTGGCACCTTGAGCCTTGCACCTGAGGCAGCTGAGCGCGCGGCTTGGGCAGCGAAGCTGGACGCCTCCGGGAACACACCAGGCGTCACGCTGCACTGACTTGTCTTCTCAGAATGAGACACCCAAAGCCGGTCTACTCTCTGGTCTGACTCACATCACTACATCAGAACGCGATGGCACGACGCGGTTTGTGCCTTTTCTGCACGGCGCTAGCCGATGAACTCTCTGCATGAGAGTTTTCAGTTCACGTAAGATAGCCTGCACTCTTCGTCATAGCCTTCTAACAGCTATTCTTTCCACGCTCGTATACGGAGCGATAACGGTGAGCGCTGCCGCACAGTCGCAAGCCGGTTCCGGTTCCCTGCCGGATGCATTCCTCGTTGCAAACACTCTCACCATCACCAAAGGCGGCACATACTCGGGCAACTGGGTAAGCACCGATCCCGCTGTGCCGGCTGTTACTGTGCTAACGGATGATCCGGTCACGATTGAGAACTCCACCGTGGCCGGCCGGGGCAATCTCATCGTCGTCACGGGAACGGCAGGCGCAAACCTGACCGTGCGCAACGTGTCTGGGCAAGGCCTGGACCCGCTTGTCGCCGGCAAACAGCGTGGCGCATTCGTTGTGGCATACATCATGAATGCGCTGACCGTGCAGAACTGCACCATTACCGGGACCAGTTTTGGGATAAAAACCGGATTCTCAACACCTTCGAGCCTGAGTATCCTCAACAATCTAGTGACAAACCTTGAAGACCGAGCCAGTGATGGAAACGGCGGCTTTTTGACAGCGCGGCCGCAGTTGGGTCACTTTGCGTTGCTCTACCAGATCTCCGCGCCCAATGGTGCTGAGATTGCCTGGAATCAAGTTATGCAGACCATGGGCCAGAGCTCGATCGATGACGTCATCACCGTGTATAAGAGCCAAGGCTCGGTCAGTCAGCCTATCAATATTCATGATAATTACATGGAGGGTTACTCCTCGCCGGCAGCGGCCCCTTACCTAGCGAGCGGACTCAGCAGCACCGGTGACAGCGCGACGCCAGTAAGCGCCTATGTGCTGTTTCATGGAAACCAGATGGTGCATACCGCAGGTGATGGACTCTCCCTTCTAAACGGCCATGACATTACCGCAGACGGGAACCGTGTTGTTTCCTGCGGACAGGATAGCGCTGGAACGTGGTACTCACAGGCGGGCGTTGCAGCCGTCACGCTTTGGAACCGGTCCGGCGCGTCCGGCTTTACGAACAACACCATCACAAACACCTCTGGCGGTCTCGTGATCCCGAACACAGCCGGCAAGCCAGTGCCCAGCGATACCATCACTAATCCCGTCGACTTACTTACGCCGGCAAACAACGTCAGCGGCAACCTCTTTACCGATCCATGCGTGATGATGGGCAGCTTGAATGTAGGAGCGGAAGACGCTGAGCGGGCTGCATGGCCAGCAAAGTTAACCGCCCATGCGCAAACCGTTGGCGATCAACATAGCCCTGTACAAATCGCAATAAGTCCCGCCGGTGTTTCTCTGGGACCTTCGCAGACCCAGCAGTTTAAGGCTAGTGTTTCTTGGACCAGCAACACAGGCGTCACGTGGTCTATGTCGCCAGCGGCTGGTACGCTCTCCTCGACCGGACTGTACATGGCACCAGCAAGTTTCGCAACATCACAGGCCGTTGTGATCACCGCGACTAGCGCCGCCGACCCTTCTAAGACGGCGAGCGTGACGGTGCAAGAAATCGCGCCTGTATCCGTCGCGATCAGCCCTAACTCCGCGACCATCGCTTCGGGGCAACTACAACCATTCACAGCAAGTGTCGCGAATACCCCAAACACCGGCGTGGCTTGGGCGATCAGCCCAGCTATCGGCAACATCTCATCAACGGGTGTGTACTCTCCGTCGCCGTCAACGGCCAGCCAGCAGATTGTCACGGTGATAGCAACCAGCTTAGCCGACAATACCAAGAGTGCCAGCGCCATGGTAACAATAATTCCCGCCGCAATCGCGATAACGCCCTCCAGGGTATCACTTACCGCCACGCAGTCACAGCAGTTTGGTGCCGCATTTCAGAAGGGATCGCTCAATGGAGTGTTCTGGTCCATTAGCCCATCCGTGGGATCCATTTCAGCGTCAGGGTTATATACCGCACCGGCGTCGATCACCACAGTGCAAGCGGTCACGGTGACTGCCGCCAGCGCTTCAAACACCTCGCAATGGGTAACCGGCACGATTACGCTTCTGCCACCCGTGAAGATAAGCTTGGTGTCCAACTACGCAGCGCTGACCGCTTCGCAAACGATGCAGCTCGCTGCAGCGGTGCAAAACACCTCCAACACAGATGTAACGTGGTCGTTAACTCCTGCAGTGGGTAGCATGTCGGCAGCCGGTCTATACACGGCTCCCGCAACAATTACTACCCAGCAGACCGTCACCTTCACGGCCGTCAGCGTTGCAGATCCGGCGAAAAGCGCGTCGGGAAACATCGTACTGACACCTCCGGTCTCCGTAGCTGTCGTTCCCGCAAGTGCCACGCTCTCACCTTCAGCCACCCAGCAGTTTGCTGGCAATGTGGCCTGGAGCAAAAATACCGCAGTCACGTGGTCCTTAACGCCTGCGGTCGGCACCATCTCATCTTCTGGGTTTTACACCGCTCCAGCCAACACAAGTTCACCGCAACAAGTTACAGTCACTGCTACAAGTGCCGCTGATCCGACAAAGCTAGCCAGCGCTGTCCTAACCCTCAACCCACCACTCTCGCTTGTCGTTAGTCCAGCGGCGGCTACCGTTACACTCGGGCAGACTCAGCTACTGACGGCCGTGGTTAGCTACGCAAACAATCCTGGAGTGACGTGGTCTATTTCGCCGGCGATTGGCAGCATCTCCGCGTCGGGCCGGTACACGCCACCCGCGATCGCCCTGCACTCGCCACAGCAGGTTACGGTCACGGCAACTGCTGTATCTGATGCTGCAAAGTCCGCCAGTTCTGTCATCACGGTAAACCCGCCTGCCTCCGTGTCTTTATCCCCTGCACACATCACGCTGGCGGCCGCGCAAAGCCAGCAGTTCACAGCAGCCGTACAATATAGCGCAAGCAGCCTCGTCACATGGTCTATTACTCCGGCGATCGGTTCAGTAACTGCATCTGGCTTGTACACCGCACCATCATCCATCACCAGTGTTCAAACCGTTACTGTTACAGCCACACTTGTCGGCGATGCATCCAAGTTTGACACGACCTTGGTTACGCTCTTACCACCTGTGAAGGTTAATCTGCTGTCGGCTTATGCCGCAATAACAGCATCGCAGACGGCGCAGTTCAGCGCACTTGTCCAGAACACCTCCAACGGAAGCGTACTATGGAGCATTTCTCCCGCCTTCGGCAGTATCACCGCAGGTGGACTCTATATTGCGCCGCAAACCGTCACAGCACAGCAGGCAGTGACGATTGTTGCAACAAGCGCGGCGGATCCGACCAAGACAGCAGACGGTACCGTGGTCGTTAGTCCGCCCATCTCAATCAACGTTGTGCCACAGAGAGTCACACTTCCACCCTCAGGGACACAGCAGTTTGCCGGAAATGTTGCCTGGAGCAACAATACAGCAGTTACATGGTCTGTATCGCCCGCAGTGGGATTACTGACACCTGGCGGATTGTATACCGCTCCCGCAGGTACAGCCACGCCGCAGACGGTGATCGTCACCGCCACAAGTGCCGCAGACCCTACGAAATCTTCTAGCGTGACCGTCGTTCTTAACCCGCCGCCTTCGGTGATCACGAGTCCAGCAAACTCCGTGATTACTGTGGGTCAAACCCAGCTGTTTACTGCCTCTGTTAATTACAGCGCGAATACCGCCGTTACTTGGTCGATTAGTCCTTCCATTGGCAGTATTTCCGCCAGCGGCAGATACACGCCTTCCGCGACGCCCGTCACTACGCCCCAGACGGTCACCGTCACAGCTACCAGCGTCGCAAACCCCACCTGTTCCTCCAGCGTACTCACAACCATCAACCCGCCTGTATCGCTTAACGTGCTGCCCACTATGGTGACTTTGGCAGCTGCGCAGCAACAACAGTTCGCTGCGGCAGTCCAGTGGACCGGCAAGAGCGCTGTAACTTGGTCGATCACGCCATCTGTAGGGTCTATCACCGAAGGCGGCCTGTACACCGCACCCGCATCCGTCAACTCCGTTGCGCAAGTTACTGTGACAGCAGTAAGCATGGCAGACCCTACAAAATACGCCGTAGGAACCATCGCTCTGCTTCCGCCCGTCAAGGTGAATCTCGTGGCAAGTTATGCGACCGTGGCGGCCTCGCAGAGCACCGCATTCACCGCGCTTGTGCAGAATGCCGCCGATACTCGCGTGACATGGAGCATCAACCCTGCATTGGGCAGTATATCCCCAAGCGGCGTATATACAGCGCCAAGTAGCATCAGTTCGCAGCAGACAGTTACCGTTACTGCGTCCAGCGTGGCGGACCCGACTAAATCGGCTAGTGGAACAATCTTAGTTAATCCTGCGGTTTCTGTCGCAGTGGTTCCTGGTGTTGTGACACTTACCTCCTCCCATACGGTGCAGCTAACCGCGTACGTTGCGTGGAACCAGAACACCACGGTCACGTGGTCGATGTCTCCGAACGTGGGCACGTTGTCAAGCACTGGCCTGTATACCGCACCTGACAACGTTGCTGCAAATCAAACCGTGGCGATCACTGCCACCAGTGTCGCCGATCCCACAAAGTCCAGCACAGCAGTCATCTCTTTGCTTACGCTACTCGGTCCCGCTCCCATCGTTATTACGGAGGGCGGCACCTATTCAGGAAACTGGATCAGCACCGACCCAAACACACCTGCAGTCACAATATCCACTGACGCGCCTGTAGTGATCAAGAACTCCACCGTACAAGGACCGGGGAACCTTATACAAATCACAGGGAGTGCAGGTGCGAATGTCTCGATATATAACGTGACCGGAGTCAACACTGATCCGAACATAGCAGGCAGACAGCGGGGCGCTTTTGTCCGCGCTGCCGTAGTGAACTCGTTGTCGGTCAGCAATTGCACAATGAGCGGCGGGGCATTTGGTATTCAGGTGTCCTCTTCCCTGGTTTCAGCCCTAACGATCAAAGGGAACAAGGGGTTCTCCTTAGAAGATCGTGCGAGTGACGGCATGGGCGGCTTACAAGCGGCCCGGCCTCAGTTGGGACACTTTATCGTCCTCCATAATGTCACCGCTGTTAACAATGCCGATATTGGATGGAATGAATTGCGGCAAGTCATAGGACAATCATCCACTGAAGACGTCATTAACATCTACCATAGCCAGGGGACGAGTTCATACCCCATCCTTGTGCATGACAATTACATGGAGGGCTACTCCTCAAGCACAACCCCGGTGTACACGGGTAACGGACTGATTTCTGATGGCGATAGTGCAAACATCTCTGCGTATATTGTGTTTCAAGCAAATCAAATGGTGCACACCGCTGGCGGGGGAGTCGCTATCGCCAGTGGTCATGATGTGACCGCGATTGGCAACCGGATTGTATCTTGCGGGACCGACGCCCTCGGCCACTGGTACTCGCGTACCGGGACTGCTGGCGCCGCACTTTGGAACTACTATGGTGCTCCGCAATTCTATAACAACACCATCACTCAGACTTCTGGAGGACTCGTGTCACCAAGTTCGACCGGACAGCCAGTGGCTAGCGATCTTTTCATTAATGCTGCCGATGTCCAAGATAGCCGCAACTCTGTAGCTGGCAACCTCTTCACCGACCCGTGCTTCGTAGACGGAAAAATTGACAGTTCAGCTGAAGACAGTGAGCGCACGTTCTGGCTTAGCAAACAGAACGTGAACGGCATTCTCGTTGGGGATCAACACTAGGTACACGAGAACTCGCCGGATATGGAACGGGTGGCGGCATCCACGTGGAGCCCGAATACGAGCCAATCCTCGGCCTTCGATACAATCGGTCTTACGAGGTCCCTTGCATCGCACACATTCAGGTCTGGGAGCGGCCGTCGTCAAAGCTGTCCGCTGGAATTACATGGGGGCTCTGTTTTCTGTCATCTGCTCTCTTACTGTAACGGCAGTTCTCGCACGCATCTTGGGACCCGGACCTTTCGGCGAGGTGATAATTGCGTCGACCATTTACGGCTTTGTTAATCTATTTGTTAACGGCGGCTTTAGCCAGGCACTCGTTCATCGTGCAGATCTGCCGGTACTCCAAATCCGGCGTGCATTCACAACCCAGATGCTTCTTAGTCTGCTTCTCACGGCGGTTGTCGTGGCATGCGCGCCTTTTATCGCACGCCAATTCCGTACGCCCTCTGCTGCTCCAGTAATCCGTGCGATGGCACTCATCATCATGCTTCAGGCGTTTGGGTTGGTTTCCGCTGCTCTGCTGAAGAGAGACCTGCGTTTTAACGTAGTGCAACAAGCAAACATCACCGCCTATGTTGTAGGGTACATGGTGGTAGGACTTCCACTCGCAATCCATAGTCGTGGCGTCTGGAGCCTTGTCGCTGCATATCTCTCTCAGGCTTTTATCACGTCCGCGTATCTCTATGTAGCGGTGCGTCATTCAATCACCCCATCCTTTCACCTCCCCGATCGTGATGTTCTTACCTTTGGAGGCGCAGTCGTAGGCAGCAACATGGTGAACTGGGGTCACTCCAATCTGGATAACTTAGCGTCCAGCCGTTTAGGACCCGCTTCACTTGGCTTATACGGTAGGGCTTGTAACTTGTTGTATCAACCCGTAACATCCCTAGTTACGACACTGCAGCCGGTCCTCTTGTCTGCGTCAGCCAGAATGAGGTCAAGACCTGAGACCATTGGGCGAATGCTGCTCGCTGTCCTTGCACTGGCGTGTGGTATCTTGCTTCCCGCGTACACGACTCTCGCGCTAATTCCCGATACGGTCATCATAGGACTTTACGGGCCTAAGTGGATGTCCTCTGTTCCCCTGATCCTCCCCATGGCACTTGCCATGCCCCTGTGGGGAGCGATGGCTCTTTGCGGTCCGGTACTTTCAGGAATCGGTAAGCCCCACCGCGAGTTTTGGTCTCAGGCGTCCACGTGCTTGGTAGGTGCGATCGGGTTCTTCACTGCCTCGAGATACTCACTGACTGCCATCGCGTGGATGCTTCTCATTACATGTGCAACACGCCTGCTCGTCATTGCGAAAGTGACATCTCAGGCGTTACAGATCACATACTCTGACGTTGCTGTTACGATCTGCGGCCGTTTACCAGTCGCCACACTTTTTGGGTTGAGCGTGTTTGCCTGTAATCGAACAGCACGATTGTGGACCGTTAGCGAGAGTGCACGCCTCGGGCTGGACGCTGCTCTAGCCTGCATCCTTATGGCGTCCCTTGTATGGTTCTTCCCGCGGATTGCCTTCGGAAATTATGCGGTCAACTTCCTGTGCGACTACGCATCGCACCTGCCTGCGTGGTACCGCCCTCGGTTGATGGCAGTTAAGAATAGACCGAGCGAGGCAGCACGAGTGGCCTGGTGAGCCCTGGCGTCTTCTATTCACCTCAGCTATGCAGGTGCCGCCCTATTCTGACGGGAAGTTTTCCTTTCCATGTGCGCCAGAAACTGTCAATCTGGTCCTCATGTTCTGGGCGTTGCTCTGGGCTGAAGCGCATCCCAATCGGTCTCGCGGGATTACCGGCTGCAATCGTATACACTGGAATGTCCTTCGTAACCACTGCACCCGCGGCGATTACCGCGCCACGGCCAACTGTAACTCCCGATAGGATAACCGCACCATACCCGATCCAAACATCCTCGCAAATCTCGACAGTGTCCAATGCTTGTACACAGCCGCCCTTTGTGCCGATCCATGGGGCATAGCCGATAGGAACTCCCATCGCATGTATCTCGTGGTCGCGCCGACCAACAATGCCTACACGATTTGCAATCAATGTGCCGCGCCCTATGGAGCCACCGACCTGGATCGTACAGCCCTTACCGATATAAACACCATCACCAATAACAAGCTTGGAGAACGACGACAAGATCGTCCCGGGCCCAATATGTACTCCGCGTCCGAGTGAAACGTTCTCACGGACGGCATAGAAGCGAATCAACCGTCGGCCAAGTCCCTGCGTCAACCTGTTGAGCAACGACTTCATAGTGCCAATGCCTTGTGGACGCCCTGCGCAAAGCGATCCACCATGTTTTCCATGCTATACATTCCGGCAGCCTCAGCGCATCCTTCCCGCAGACGTTCTCGTGCCTCATCGTCTGTAAGTAGTCCCACCACTGCGGCCGCGTAGGTGCTCACATCGTCCGCGGGACTTACCATCACCCCATTGTGACCAGATCGCAAGTATTCTATTTCCGGACTGTGGAACACTACGTCCGTCGTAACGATCGGCACCTTTGCGACGAAGGAGTCAACAATTGCCAATCCAACCAGCCCCGGCATAAGGATCAACTCCGCAGACTTCAGCCGCAACGCCTTCTCGCGACCAAAGCATGCGCCATGAAACAGACACCAGTCATGTTTTGTGACGAACTCCTCCACTCTTTGCTGTTCATCGCCGGAGCCCACAAACATCAACTGAAATGAGGGCAGCCGTTCCTTTATCGCGCAAGAGGCCTCAAGCAAGAAATCCAGTCGCTTGAGGTCGTACATGCCACCTACGTAGATGCATACGTCGGCCCCGGTCAGTCCATAAAGCGCCCGGAACTCATTTAACTCACTATCGGCAATAGAATCCAAGTCTCGCTTGAGCGCACCATTATCGATTGTATTCATGACGTGAGTGATGCGATCCGCAGGAAATCCCAGTGCTTGAACAATCGATGCACTCGAGACATTGTAGGCAAACCACCATTGAACGTTGCGGGCTAGGAAACTCTTCAGATTGCGTACGAGAAACGGCTCTTCCACTTGAAAGTTCTTCCCGTGGCCCCAATAGGCTAAGCGGCATAGCCCAAGTTTGTTACAAGCGACCAGTAAGAGGTTGACGATCAGGCGGTTAGCCTGTTCTACGATGACTAGGTCGGCGCGACATGAAAGCGTTAGTACCGGTTGATACACAAGAGTCCGCTCCGGTCCAACCGCGAGTAGATAGTTCTTTATGTGCTTTGCCCATGCAGGGTACACCGCGTCGTTCTTCAGAGCCTCGCGCGGTGATGGATCCCCGTGAATCAACTTCAGTGCCACATTGCCTTCCGCAAGTTTTACACGGAGCAGGTTAAAGAAGGCCTGCCTGTACTGCGGAACGTACTTGTAAAGTATCACGACCTGTTTCATTACAACCGTCCGAGCGAAGCCCCGTTACCAATTTCACACCATAAAGGATCTGCGTGGTACTTCGTTGAACGCGTGCTTAGTTGCGCGTCGCCAACGTCGAGAACGCTTCCAACACTCGCGACGCAATGTCCTGAGGGTTGACGCTTTTTACCGATCTTTTGCTTGCTGCAGACATGCTTTTCAAGTCTTCCGGACAAGTGGCGAAAGCACGTGACAGCGCGGCGTAAAGTGAGCGGTCCTGTTCAGGGTTCCAAGTCCAGCCATTTATCCCGTCGTGGATAAGTTCCGTAACAGCCTGACTATGGACGCTCCCCAACACTGGACGGCCTGCGCTGAGTGATTCGTTTACTGCCACGCCCCACTCGTCACCCAGGGTGGGCAATACTGAGAGATCTGCTTCCTCATAGAAACGTAATAGTCCTTCTTGCGATGTATGATCGTGAATCGAGATGCAGAGGTTGGATACCGTTTTGATGGCCGCCAGAGCGCACCGCTCTGAACCTTCGCCAACCAGAGTCAGCGTGATTTGGCTTTTGGGGTGGTCATCGCACCATACATTAAGTCCCGCGCAGAATGCTCTTAAACCTTTGCGCGGGATGAGTTGTCCCGTGTATAGAAGACGGAATGTATTTCGTTGCGGATTATAGGATTGTGTAAGAAACAGGGTGTCATCAATCGCGTAAGGAATTAGGTGGATCGCTGAGTTGTATCCAAGCGCTCGAATGTAGCGTTCACCATCTACCCCGTTGACGAATACGCAGTCAGCGTTGGTGAGCAGCCACCGTCTAAGTGTCCGCCTGAATATCCCTCTTGTCGCCTCAGTCCTGGCCGACAGTGTCGCCCAAAGAACGACACTCACAGCGGGACAGCACAACCTGTATGCCGTGGCCAAGAGACTCCGTATCCCCAGTTCCGTTGATATAACGATGTCAGGTTTGAATCTGAGTAGTTTAGATAGAGTGTCGAAGGGAACATGGATGTCGCTCACATCGGCGTAGCCATGAATGTTTTGGAATGAGTGAACCCAGTTCAGCGACTTCTGAAGCGTGACATGCAGCTTTCCATGCTGAGCCGGAAATTTGTGGAGCCTGTCTTCTGCTTCTGACAAATAGACGCGAAAAACTGCAACTCCTGCTGCAACTGCCTCCACAAGTGCCAGCCTGTGTGGTGACAGCGCATGCGTAAAAAGCGCGACACGACGATCAAGTATGCCAGGAACATGTACGTTAGGGTTTTCCTTCACTACTTGGGCAGGTAAGAACTTCAGGTTGGTTGCTGCTGTCGTCACCACAATCCTCACGTGGGGTGCTAGGGCCTTACACTCATGTCAGTATGCTGCTCTCATCCGTACGAACAACAGGTAGCGTAACAGATGATCCTTAGGTGATGCGGACCATGTCGGTGCGCAGTTAAACAAGTGTTCCGATATGGTCGATTCGTTCCATTTAGCTTGGATGGACTTTTCTCACACGTCTTGGGCCCGGGTAACCGTTCCGTCTATTCGGCTAGAAAGGCTCTCTAAATTGTGTCTTCATTGCCACTGCACCATATGAGAGAAGGTTCGTCCGCTGGTCAAGGCAGCGTAGGCGTTCTCGAAGGCAATGCACGAGGTCACACGGGAGAGGGTCGTGTTCATTCATGGCAGTTCCCAGATGCAAGGGTCTGTCTGACTTGTATTTAGGATGGTGCTGACTCCTTGGTGCCTCTTCGACAAAATAGTGGCTCTGGCATGAGAGGGAACCCTCATGTTGTTGTTCTTCTTCATGAGACCAGAGGGAATGGATACCGTTGCGCAAGTTGAGTTGCGGCTCATACCAAAGGTACGGGCCACCGGACAGAAAGCTTGCCGCCAGACTATAGGATGAAACGGAGCAGACGCGCAGATCTGCTTGGGACATCAGAAGCAGGTCACTGCACTCTGTCATGCCTCCCTGAAGGACCTGGCCTGGGTTGAAGCGCCGGACCGCTTCACCGTACAAGCCATTGTTCTTGTCGGTAAGAAAATAAAATTGCACGTTTGTGCCAAACTCCAATTTCAGCGCCTCGCAAACCGATAGGTACCAGCGGTCTGGGACAACGATGTTGAAGCGGCCTCGAATCGTATCCTCAGGGTTCGTTCGAGCAAAGTCGGAACCGGATCGGATGTGTACCGCAATCAACAGTTTTTGCGGGTCGAGGCCGATGCGAACACGATGCAGATTGCGCAGGCTGTCACGGCTGTTGAGTAGCTTGTGCAGCAGAAAATTGCGGGCAGACGCGATGGCGGGATAACCGCCGTACATGCCGTCAACTGTCACGATATAGTGGCGGTGCCCCTGCAAACGGACGCGACCGGCCCAGTGTGAAATCGCGGCTTCGAATTCGATCTTTCCACTTTCGCGGTAGTCTTGTTCCGTAAAGCTGAAGTGGGGAAGACGTTTGCCGAGTTCCTCCCATAGAACATCCCAGCGGGGAGTTTTGAAATTGCGGTAATAGCCACGTGGATTGATCCCCCACGCCGGACCGACAAGTCTCGCGCCAAGAGTTTCGCTGGCAATCCAGCCCTTCGCCCATGCAAAGAGTTCATTGCCTAGGCCCTCACCTCGGCGGCCTCTTCGTTTAGCAATTACAAAGCGCATGTCGAGCCTTGCTGCTCTTGGTCAACACGGGCAGGGAGGATGATGTGCGTTGGGGATCGCGCACTGCCTAAGAGCACCTCTGCCCATCCTTGAAACACAGTCTCGCGCGCGGCGACAGCGTAGAAAGCGCACGCTACAAGAAAGGCAGTACAAGCGAGCGCAAGTGCCTTGCCGGCCTGCTCCGAAGGGGTCAGCCCCGGAATGATATGCTGCACGGCCGCCATGGCCGTTGCAACAGCGGCTGAACAAAGGAGTCCAGGGCACCAGCTGGCGAGCAGCAACTCCGGCGCGACATCGAGCGACCGTGCGGAGATCAGGTGAAATATTATCGATCTAACTGCCTGCAGCGCGGCGTACACAACTGCAACTCCCGCTAGTCCTTCTCTAGGTGCAGCCAAGAGGATGGCTGCCGAAAACACAAGGACGAAAGCAGATTGCAGCCACACTTTCGCCTTGAACTGATTTGCAATCTCCATCTGTAATGCCGGAATGTCAAACGATGAGTCGAAAGCCGCGACGACGCAGAGAGCCTGATAGATCGGCACCGCAGGTAGCCATTGCCGTCCCAAAATAAGTGGCACAACGGAGGGCGCACAGATGGCGGCTGACACGCACAGAGGAAAAATCACCGACATGAGCTGCCGTTCGGCATGCAGGACCGCTGTTACGATGGCGGCACGATCCGATGCACGCATCGTTTCTGCCAGCGCGGGAGCAAAGACCCGAGTCAGCCCCATGGAGAACTGGTAGCAGGGTTGCGTGCTCAAGGTTAGACTCCGGCCGTACACTCCGACGGCGCTTGCGCCAAGAAGTCTTCCGATTAACGCGGTGTCGATGGAGCTGCCAGAGGCCTCTATCGCGGTTGTAAGGGTACTTTTTCCACTAAAAGCGGCAACGCCTATATACGCTGAAGTGGTGAATACCGGCCGTACAGAGTGAGGCCGCGCAACAAAGTAGCAAATACATTGCATGATTGACTGGGAAACAGTACTCGCCACCAAAGCCCAGACCGCATAGCCGTGGATAGCCATTGGAAGGCAAATCCCAAAAGTGGAGACCGCGTATGCGATGGTATCGCACAGTGCGAGCGCGCGCATACGCAATGCACGCCGAAGCAGGCCACCGGAGACGAGCGCTGCAGCTTGAAACAAAAGATTAAAGGCGAATATACGAATAATGAATCCAAGGCTGGTATCGTGCATCCAGCCTGCTATGAGAGGTGCCAAGACACATAGTACAGAAAGCCCTAAAAGCCCTGTGAGCATAGACAGCGTGAAAGCGGCTCGAATATTAGCTTCTGTCACCGACCGCATTTGTACGATCGCGCGTCCAACGCCAAGCTGTGTGAAATATCCCATCATATTCGTAGACACAAGGGCGAGTGCCGCAAGCCCGTAGTCCTTCGGCCGCAGATATCGGGTCAGTGTCACGGCGGACAGCAATTGAAGCCCTGCCGTTATGACCGTGGAGAGATAGCTCCAGCGCAGATGCTGTCCCTGCATTACACCCATTCCCCCTGATGACACATCCGGCTATGGTAACAATCCAGACACGTTTCAAACATGCGTCTGAAGACGACACGGGCCTCCAAGTTATCCAGCACCCACGAGCGCGCCGCCGCGCCAAGTTCGGCCACAACACCGAGCGACAGACTTCGTAAATAGATTGCTATGTCGAGAGCCTCCTGTACCGTGGCAGCATGAAAAAGGCCGGGCACGTTCCGAAACAGAATGTCATGCCCGGGGCGGGCCGATGTTACAAAAGGAACGCCTGCGGCCAGCGCAATCGCCAGGCGATCGGAATAATAAAAGCTGTATTCGGGGAAATGTTCCCACATGAGAGACATGCGCGACGTTTGGATGATCGTACGCTGTTCAGTGTGCCGGACAGGACCGTAGGAATGGATGTCGCTGGGCCACCCTGTACCAAAGCAGCCGAAGCGAGGGCCGAAAAGCTTCCGCAGACCCCGCGCTAGCCGCACACGCTCAGGCGACCCGGGATGGCGAAAGATACGAAGACGCTTTGGAATGTTGCCGATCATGACCGCCTCAAACTGCGCGCCCACGCCAGCTTCTGCGGACTGCGCAAAACGTTCACGCTCCGTGTACGTTGGTGCGTGATACAGGTGCCGGTGGACTCGCATGCGCTCAAACAGCCTGCGCCCGTCACCTAGGCCTACCGTGAAAAATACGTCTGATCGGCAGTAGAGTATCCGCTGCGGCTTACCCAAGCGTTTGTACAGCCGGTCAAATGGATCCCCCTCGTGATAGACGAGCAGCGGATCGCATCCGCACTTGCGCATCGCAGAAATAAGTTCGTCAGTCAGTGGATAATCATCGGGGTGAGACCAGAAAATGATGTCTGGTTGGAATTGAGTAACCTCATTCAGCAGCTCCTGATGGGCTACGCTCACATTGCGTCCCGAGGTGTAGTAGGCGGCAAGGAAACTGTATATCGACAGAGCGCTCACGGTTCCATCCGCTAACATATCCCCAAACGCTGCGCGTCCACCCACCTGTTGATTCTCGCCGCCACACTCAGTCTCGTTTGGCAGATAAAGCACGCGGGGTGCTCGCGACCGCTTGTCAGCTATTAGTGACATCAATTCAGCAACAACTCCATCTCCCATGCCTCATGGATGCTTCAAACAACGCAGCAAGCCCGACAACGCCGTTTGGACGTACGGAGACAATGCGTACAGCGGCCAACGCCATCCGTAGTGTCGTCTTACAAATAACAACCATTCGCGCGGCGGAGCGCCTTTTGGAGACATGAGGTTTGCCCAACGTTCCCGAAACGGGAGGTTCTTATCGCGCCACGTTCCAGCTGGGGGATTAGATTGACATTCCCCGAAGTACCCCGGCGCAACAAGTACGTCGAATCCACGTTTGCGTGCGCGAAGGCCGTAGTCCACATCGCCCAGCTGATGCGTGAATCTATACTCTAAGTTACCGAGAGCCTGCGCAATGACTCGCGGAACATACACCAGGTTCCCGTTCATGGTGTCGCATCTGGTTGGTACCGAGTCATTTGGAAAGACAGGTGTTAGTTCCATTCTTAACCCCCTCTGCTTATGCACGAATCCACCATACGAACGATGATGGGTCGCTGGGTCCTTTACGCTTCCTAAGACAATCGCGGGCCCATGCTGCAAAGACCATTCCTGTGCGCACGCCAGTAGCCGCTGGCAAGCGTCGTGCTCCAGCATGGTGTCGTCGTTCAACCAAATGTATGCGTCGAATGTTCTGGCACATGCTTCGAAAAATGCCCGGCGCATGCCCCCGTTCCAGAACAGCGCGCCATCCCCCATGATGATTCGCACGTCCGGGAACTCACGCCGGATCGCCTCCGGCGTGCCGTCGGTGCTGCCATCATCCACCAGATAGGCAGTAAGCTGGGCCGGCTCTTGCCAGGTCTGTTCGGCGAGCCTTCGCAAGGCCGCGAGCGTCTTCTCCCGCCGATTGCGGACCGTCATTAGGACGGCAAACCGCCTAGTGACCACTGCAGTCTGAAGTGATTGCGGCGGGCGATCAGAGAGCTTACATGCTGGGGTCATTGTCGTTGTTACCACAAGAACGACGATCCGGCGGTCTGCACACCTACTTCTCCGGATGCGTAGATCGTAACCTGCTGCAGGCGCTGACCCGCAAGTCTTTTCTGGACATCATCCAGGGCAGCTGCGACGGCCGGATTTGCCGATGGATTGCCACAATACTCATCATCGTGTGCGTAGAAACACAGGCACTGGCCACCCAGACCCGCCTGCACCGCAGCCTGTCTCAGCAGCATGGTTCCTTTCTGTTCAGGTAACTGCCTCGTAAACAACGCGTCATTAAAGTAGCCGCTCTCCGTAACATAGATAGGCAGTTTCAGGCCAATGTGCTGTAATGTTCCCCTGGCTTGTAGAAGAAGACCCTCGATACCGTCATTTGGAGTGAGGATATGCGCATTGTAGGTATGAATCGCAATACCATCCAGCAAGTGTCCGGGACTCTGCCCGGTGCTGTCGCGGGCTGCGAGAAAATCACGCAGGCTGGCCGCAACGCCTGAGACCGCGGGTGAGAACACGCCTGCTTGCAGGCCGTCAAAGCCCGGCGAAAGGATCTTGATACCCGCATCAGCATTTCTGGCCGCTACTGCAACCGTCCGGCAGAGTTCTGCCAGATCATTCGCTGTACCCCACCAGAAGCCACGATCGTTTCCCATGAAATGCGGTTCGTTCCACACTTCAAGGTATTGGATTGTGGATTGTGGACGCATGTTATACCGCCTTAGAAGTGCGTTGATGAACTCAGCCAGGGGTTCATAGGTTCGCGGTGGCGAACCTGCTCCGGCTTGGCCATACGCGTCTCGTACGGAAGGACGGGTGGATATCCATGCCGGCGTTCCATAAAGCGTGTAGATAAGTGTCTTGCCTGCCGCTGCATGCGTGCGGACCCAGGTATCCATGCGGTCCCAGTGATACATTCCGGGTGCCGTGTTGATGCTGTTCCACGCAATGCCGTAATCGTGTGATCGCACCGTGCCATACCCGTATGAAGGTCGTGGCGACACCGGGTTCCCCTCAGGCCACTTATGAAAGTGCATTCCAGCGAAGTTGTGCGGCACATCCAACGGTCCTCCCATGATGTTGCGCTCCGCCGCGGGGACAGCGCGGATCAACGAACAGAAACCTGGAGAGCAGCTTGCCAGACTTGCGGCGCACCCGCGAAGCAGCATCCGCCGCCGCGAGATACCATGCACCGCTCCTGTAGCTCCTGCTTGGGTCATAGACTCACCGCTTCCGGCACACACGGGCTCGGTTGACGATGGAAGGACAGGGAGGCGTCCGATCTTGCGGCTATCACGTTGCGCAAGCCGGTTTGCGAAGCTGCGATAAACGCGATCAGATAGACGACCCATGCGGGCCGCTGGTAAAAATCAGCCTCTGAAACGTTGTGTACGACAAGATAACAGATCATAATCAACAGCCAACGTCCTGTCCCTGTGGGATCGCCGAGGTGTATCTGCCGCAGGCTCCTCCTCAGGCCAACGAATAAGTTGAGCAGCAGCAAGGAAACACCCAGAATGCCTTCATCAAGTGCCAGGTTGAGAAAGCCGTTGTGGGCCTGTCCCGGATTCCATCCCAGGTATTGCAACGCCGAACTCTCCTCGGAAATCCAAAAGGCATAGTACCCGTAGCCCAGCAAGGGATGCATCGCGATATGCCTGAGAGAGAATGCCCAGATCACGTCCCGTCCGGTCAGCGTGGTGTCTTTGCCTGATGCTCCCAGGAATACACCTACAAGGTTTGGCATCAGCGCGAGACCCAGAATGAGTGCGGCACTGCCGATAACAAGCAGTAACATACGAGCCGAAGGATGCAGTGCAAGATACAGGATCACGGTCGCCGCTGTAAGAACGCACAGCATGGAAGTGAACGACTGCGATAAGACGAGCAGACTGCTGCAAAGCGTGCACAGCCCGTACCGGCGCAGTGTCCACGAGCCTCTCTCCAGCAGAAGCGCAATGATACCGATGGCCATGACATTGCCAAGATAATTCTTTGAGGGAAAGATTCCCGTCCACCCCGGGGCAAGATCCTGCACCGGGGAAAGCAGGTACTCACCAGCAATGCTTAATAAGGCAAAGAGCGTGACAGTGTGTGCGACTAATGAAATCTGCTGATCGCCATCAAAGTAAAGGCCGATGTAGATAAATTGAAAAAGCCCCGCAATCAGATAGACCGAAGTTCGAAAGCTATTTCCAGGATTTGCCGACCAGAGAATTGACAGGACAGAATACCCATAGATTGCGAGAAGAGCGCGCTCATGCAGCAAGACAGAGGTGATGATACGAAGTTTGGGCAGGCAGAGGATGGCTGTCGCAAACATGACCAGCGCGTTGAGGGCGAACAGGACTGGATCACCATTGCCGCTGGAGAACGCCGATGCCTGCGCGCCCGCCTTTAACCCGTTGTTTCCGCCAGCGGCGCGCACCCAGGCGTTTGCTTCGGATGCGAAGACAAGCAGAAAGAAAGCCTGGTTCGCGTGGTGGCGCAGGGAGGCCTTAATCAGCACGGAACCTTCCAATGCAGGGTGTGACACGAGTGTCAGGGGCGGCAGCCCGGAGCGCGTCCCTTTCCTGACACTCGTCGTGCAGCTGCTGGTACAGCGCCTGGTACAGACAAAAGACCGTGCGGAGACGGAACGCTCCTGAGGCTCTCGCGTAGCCTGCTTCCGCTACACAGGACAGATGGGCCGGGTCAGTCGCCAGGCGAATCATGGCCGCCGCCAGGGCTTGGGGGCGAGTCACATCGACCAGCACGCCAGCGGAACCGTACCCCAGCACCTCCCGCACGCCCGGCGTCTGTGCGCCCGCAATTACTGGGTTTCGCAGCGCCATGGCCTCCAACGATGCCATGGAAAACGATTCGTCCAGCGATGGATGAACGAGTACATCGACGTCCTTGGCCATCCGTCCCAACAGATCCGAGTAGCTGAGTTGACCAACGAATGAGACACCTGCGGTTAACCTCTGGCGCGACGCCCATTGACTGGCGGTGCCACCGGCTTCATAGTCCTTGCCAAACATCAACAGCCGCGCATCAGGTATCTGCTGGCGAACTGCCGCAAACGCCCGCAGCGCCGCAGCGGCGTTTTTGCGGGCAGACCAGCCCTGCAGATTGGTGGCAAAGGTGATGCCTGTGTCTGGCGGACGCGGCGCAGCACACGGCTCCGCAAAGACCGCGTCCGGCAGACCGTTCGGAACCACAGCAACACGCGCCCACGGTGCGAAGTAGCGCCGGAAGTGCCGGGCCGCGTCAGCCGACACCGCGGTGAAGTGCCTTCCCTGCCATGCGGTATGGTAGGCCATCGCAACCTTCGCTAGCCGGTGGCCGTCACGAAAGTAGCGCAGAACATTCCATGGCAGATCGTGCACCGTAATCAGGGTGGGCCGGCCGGACGCGAGCGCCGCCAGCGCGAACTCGTAGGTCCAATGAGCATGGATGACATCGCATGCGTCGGCAGCCATCATGCAGGTCAACGCAGCCCGCTCGGCCCGGAAGAGATCGCGCCCAGCGCCGCTGCGCCGTGCCCTCACAATGCGAACGGTGAGCCGGTCTCCGTCCGTGAAGGTCGCGTCGGAACCGATGTCACGCGCGGTGGTATACACCGTCACGCTGTGCCCTTGACGCAGCAGTTCATGGAGCCAATCCACCGCAGGCGCGAACTCGTAACCAGCCGGGAGATGCTCGCCACGCTCGACAAGATGTTGCAGCGGGCGCAGCGAAATGGGCGTCGCAAATCCCAGCTTCATGCCTGCACCGCGTCGATTTCCGCCTCTTGATAGAGTCCCAACTCGGCCGGTGTCAAGGTACGAAGAACCCGGCACGGATTTCCCGCCGCGATGGAATCCGCGGGAATGGGCCGTGTCACCACGCTCCCGGCACCAATGACCGCATTGTTTCCGATCGACACACCCTTCAGGATGATGCTGTCCGTGCCAATCAGAACGCGGCTGCCGATGCGCACGGGAGAGACGCCGATCGTGGGGTGAGAATGCCCGCTCCGGTGGGCGGGATGCAGCGAGTGAAAATCCGTATCGGCGATGGTAACGTTTGCTCCGATGCGTGTCTCCCGGCCAATCGTCACCAGCTTTGCCGCACAGATCGTTCCGCCGGACATGCCGCTCCCATCCCCTATCTCAATCCGCGCGCCGGGAGCAAGCGTGCGCAAGACTACCGGATGGTGTACGCCAAGTGCCGTGGCGAAACTCTTTGAGATCAGGGTGACGCCCACGCCAAGACAGATCACGCTCCCTGGAGACAACGAGACGATGGGAGCTCCAACCGCCTTCAAAGAACCTCCCGCAGTCACACCGGAGGCACGCATGCGAAAGCCGCCCCACGCCTCAAGCACCCGGAAGCGTGCCGCCCGGACCGTTTTGTTGATGAAGCCTTCGCAATTCATGGAAGTCGTGATCCGCCGTTAGTGGATGGCATAGATGGAGGCAGTTGCGGCGGCACCTAACAGGGTGGTGCCATCCAGAAAAACGGACTTGGCCGCGCTCATGGGGACATACACAATATCGTTGGCCAGCAGCTGCGGTGGCGCAACTTGACCTTTCTGGACTTTTTTCAGGGGCACGGTCAGACGAGCGTAGGTTTCACCGTTGTAACGCAGCACCTCGATTTCTCCAGTGGATGCCCGGAGAAGCGTGCCCTGTGCCAGCGCAATCGCTTCCAGCACATTCAGGCTGCCGTTATGCACCATCAGATACGCGCCCGGGCGGGTCACACCACCCAGAACATAGACCGCACCGGCACGGTGCACGATGACCATATCACCTGGAAAGACGACCGCGTGCATCGCTTGGGACGATAGCTCCGGCTGGTAGTGCACATGGTTTTCCCTGACCGTTCCATCGGACGCCGTGTGCAAGACATCGATTGCGGGTCCGGCAGAGAATGTCTCTCCGCCCGCTTCAGCTAGAACATCACCTAACGCTTTCGGAGCGAGCAGGGGGATGCGTCCCGGTGACTGCACCTCACCCAGCACGGTTGCACTCTCCGATGCATACTGCAGAAGGTTCAGGGTAACCTGCGGTGCTTTCAGAATCTGTTCGTCCACAAATGCCTTTGCGATGGCTGCTTGTGCTTCTGGCAAGGTCTGTCCCGCGACCGCAACCGCGCCCGCCAAGGGAACGCTCACTCTGCCGGCTGGGTCGACACGAAGCTCGGTATCCATCTCCGGCGTGTCGTACACCTCCATCCGCAGAAGATACCCCGGAGCGATCCTGGCCTTGTTGATGTCGTCTGGTGCTCCCATGACATTGGCGGAGGAGGATGCCGGCCTCCGCTTCAACGCCGCAGACTGGATGCTGCCGTCAAGCTGCGGCAGCACATCCTGTTGCGCTCGGGCGGAGAGCACGCAGGAACACAACAGAAGATAAACCACAAGCGTGGCGTAAGCCGCGTGACGTTGCGTGCACGTTTTCTTCCGCGCGCTCAGTGAACCGTTAACTCTCCGCGGCATTTACGCACACTCCAATGGGTAAAGGGCTGTTCGCAATCCACTCCGTCATCTGCCGCAGGCTGTGCGATGTGGTCTGGCAAGCACGCACCACCAGCACCGCGCCTTCCACGGCACGCGTGATCACACGCGCATCCGTCACCGCCAGCGCCGGAGGGCTGTCCACAAAGACAAAGTCAAACGTGTCCTCAAGCTGCTCCAGCAGCTGCCGAAAGCGCTCCTTGCCCAGCAACTCCGATGGATTCTCGACAGGTGGTCCCGCAGGCAGGAGTGAAAGATTTGCGAGGCCCGGGCACGGATGAACGGCCTCGGTACATGAAGTGCCGGATTGCAGGCAGGAACTCAGTCCCGTGCCGCCGCCGTTGCCGAACCAGTCGCGCTGCGGGCCACGAAGATCGGCATCGACCACCAGCACACGGTACCCCTGTGTGGCGAACGCGGCTGCTGTATTCAGGCAGGTGGTCGAGCGGCCTTCGCCAGGAGAGCCACTGAGAAATACCAGCGAACGCGGCGGCGTGCCATTCCGGCTCTCAAGCAGCGCGGTGCGCAGTGCGCGGTAGGCCTCCGCTGCGGTGGAGTGAGGATCTCGGATAACGAGCAACGATGCGCCGTCCCATGCGGGCAGAGCCAGCGCCCGCTTCCACCGGAGATGGGGAAGCCGCCATCTGCCAGAGGCATGGAAATCCGGGATCACGCCCAGGACGCGGCATGGGAGCAATGCGGCCACATCACCCGTGTCGTACAACAGATCACTCATATAGGAGCGGATAAAAGCAAACGCTACGCCAAGAACCAGGCCGCACAGAACTCCCAGGCCCACCATCCGCCAGCGCTGCGGTGAGACAGGATTGGTGTTGACCCGCGCCACATCCACCACGCTGATATTGGCACCGCGAATACCCGAGACCGCGTTTGCCTCCTCCAGCTTGGTATGGAGATCCTGATAAAGATTGCGGTCGGCCTGCGCTTGCTCTTGTAACAGGATTAGCCGATTGGCGACGTTTCCCGTCCTTGCCACCTGCTCTTGCTGTACCGCCACCTGCCGCCGCAGCCCATCCTCGTTCCGCTGTGCAAGCTGCAGATCGTCCAGGGTGCGTGCCTGGATGCGGCCCAACTCCTTCGCCACTTGATCCTTCACGGAAGCGAGCTCCGTCTCCAGTTCAATCACTGCGGGATTTCTGGCACCATATTTGTTCTGTGCTGTTGCCAGCCGTACCTCAGCCTGCGCCTGCTTTCCACGCAGTTCCTGCAGCAGCTGCAGATCGGTGCTTCCCGGCGCGACGGCCGTGCCCTCGGAGAGCCGCGTGCCGCCCAGCCCCAATACCACGGCAGGGTCCTGAGTCTGCGCCATGTGGTAGATCGCTTCTTTTTCGGTGCGAACCACCTCCGCGCTGGTCAGGTCGCGATTCAGTTCCAGCAGGCGCTCCAACGGCAAATTGCTGAACACCACGCTGGAAGAGCCATCGGCGGACCGGCCTGGCGTGCTCATGGACAGGCCTGCCAGACCGCTCTGCCGCTGATAGTCGTCCACCTCGCGCTGACTGTCCTCCACGCCTCGCTTCAGGCGGCTCAACTGATCGGTCAACCAGGTCGATGCGCGTCCGGAGGCCTGCAGCCGGGCGTCGGTGTAGGCGTCAATGGAGGCATTCACAATCGCATTCGCGATGTTGGCTGCCTGGAAGGGGTTGCGGTCGCGGTAGGTGACAGAGATCAGGCGTGTTCCCTTGACCACTTCCACCTTCAGGTTGTCGTGAAATGTGCGCAACGCCGTTTCACGATGCAGCGGAGCGGCCTCCAGAGGAATGCCGCGTTCCCTGCCAAGGATGCTGTCGGGCTTTGCCGCCCCGGGAATGGCGAAGGGCTTCGTATCCTGCAGATGCAGCCGGTTCAGCACGGTAAGAGCCGTGGTATCGCTGCTGATAACAGTTAACTCGGTTAACAGATCGGAGTTCATCTGCTCGCCGCCGGTAAGTTCCGCCCCGATGCCCGAAAGGTCCTGCAAGCCCAAGGGATCGCTGCCGCTGCTCTTGGTGAGTTCGATCAGTGAGGTGCCGGCGAACTTGGGATGCGGCAGCAGTCCCAGAGCCGCCCCAATGCACAGACCGGCCAGTGTGCACAGAAGGATCGTGCCTCTCTGGCGGCGCAGCACGGCAAGCATGTGCCGAATCTGCAAGTCTCCATCGGGAACAACAACCGGAGCCCCGCCTCGCACGGCTTCATACGCGGTGTAGCTCAGCGGCCGGGTTGGTGTTAACGCCATCGTGATCCCGTCCTTACGGACGCAACATCATCGACGCGGGAGAGTGGAACAGACGTGCAGTTGACCTACGGTGCTGTCAGCGTGTCTTCGACGCCCTTCAAGAGCGTTTCCTGCACGCTTTGCCAGGTTTTTGCGATTCCCTCTTGGAGGCCTGTCTTGTGGTGCCAACCAAGCCGGTGCAGACGGCTCACGTCCATCAGCTTGCGTGGTGTGCCATCAGGTTTAGAAGTATCAAAAGTAAGCCCACCGGCGTAACCCAGAACGCGAAAAACTGTTTCCGCCAATTCCCGAATTGTGACATCCTCGCCGGTCCCGATATTGATGAGAGGAGGTTCGTCCTCCATCAGAAGTGAGCCGTAGAGGTCATCACTCATATTCAGCAGGGACACACAAGCCGACGCGAGGTCGTCAGAGTACAGAAGTTCACGGCGCGGCGTCCCCGTGCCCCACACCACAACCTCCTTCGCTCCGGTCTGCATGGCCCCTGCTGTCTTGCGGATCAGTGCGGGCAGAACGTGGGAGTTCTTTGCGTCGAAGTTGTCACCCGGACCATAGAGGTTAGTCGGCATCGCGGCAAGAAAGCGGGTACCGTACTGCCGGTTGTAGCTCCAGCACATCTCGATACCGGCGATCTTCGCCAGTGCGTAAGGACGGTTGGTCGGCTCCAGGGGACCGGTCAGGAGACAAGACTCGGGCATGGGTTGCGGGGCGAACTTCGGGTAAATGCAGGACGATCCAAGGAAGAGCAGACGCGAGACGCCGTTGCCGTAGGCTGCATCGATGACATTGTTTTGGATGAGCAGATTGTCACGAATAAAGTCAGCAGGGTAGGTGTTGTTGGCCAGAATGCCGCCGACCTTGGCCGCCGCCAGAATAACGAAGCGAGGTTTGGCTGCCGCAAAAAACTCCGCAACCGCTTGCGCATCGCGCAGGTCCAGACCGGAGCTGCCACGCGTCAGCAGGTTCGTGTATCCCAGCCGCTCAAGTTCACGCTGGATCGCTGACCCGACCAACCCGCGATGTCCCGCGATGTAGACCGGATCGTCCGTTTTCATAAAAGGCGTAAGAGACATCATCTTAGGTCTCCCGCACGTTGTAGGCGTCAAAGCCATGCTGGCGAACCAGCGCATCACGCTGCGCACTCTTCAAATCCGCTTCCACCATCTCCGTTACCAGGTCTTCAAAGGAAGTTGCAGGTGTCCAGCCAAGTTCAGTTTTCGCCTTGGTGGCATCCCCCAGCAGCGTTTCCACTTCAGTGGGCCGGAAATACCGCGGATCGATCGCGACTACCACATTGCCGTCTTTATCCAGAGCTTTTTCGTCCACACCGCTGCCCTGCCAGGTCAGGTTCAGTTCAAGCTTTTCCGCGCAACGCAGGATAAACTCACGGACGCTGTATTGCCGCCCCGTGGCGATAACGAAATCCTGCGGCTTATCGCATTGCAGCATCCGCCACTGCATCTCCACGTAATCGCGTGCGTGGCCCCAGTCGCGTTTGGCGTCCAGGTTGCCCATGTACAGACGGTCTTGCAGACCTACCTTGATCCGTGCCAGGCCGCGTGTGATCTTGCGCGTCACGAAGGTTTCCCCTCGAATGGGGCTCTCGTGGTTGAACAGAATGCCGTTGCAGGCAAACATGCCATAGGCTTCGCGGTAGTTCACTACGATCCAGTAACCATACAGCTTGGCCACCGCATAGGGTGAACGCGGATAGAACGGCGTCGTCTCGCGCTGTGGAATCTCCTGCACCAGACCGTACAGTTCCGAAGTGGACGCCTGATAGAACCGCGTCTTCTTAGAAAGTCCTAAGATACGGATCGCCTCCAACAGACGGAGAACACCGATGGCATCGGAGTTCGCCGTGTACTCCGGCTCTTCGAACGAGACCTGCACATGGCTTTGCGCCGCCAGGTTGTAGACCTCGTCCGGCTGCACCTTTTCCATGATGTGGATCAGCGACGAAGAGTCTGTCATGTCTCCGTAGTGGAGAAAGAAGTGTGGATCGGGCTTATGGGGATCCTCGTAAATGTGATCGATTCTGCTGGTGTTGAACAGTGAGGAACGGCGTTTTACACCGTGGACCTCATACCCTTTGTCCAGCAGCAGTTGCGCCAGGTAAGCCCCGTCCTGGCCCGTAACTCCGGTGATCAGTGCCTTCTTCAACAGACATCCTCCAGGCAGCATCGCGCTTCTTGCCTGAGTTTAGGGTCGCACACCGCAGCGGTGCGTACGCAACAGAAACATCTCCAGCGCAACTCGGCAAGATGCCGAGAGAACCGCCAAGTGGGGGAGGGCCGCCGCGTTCCATCACCATAGCATTGCCGGGGTACCGGTCCGCTGCTTCCCGTTGTGAAGGTAAGGCAGCGTTAATCCAATAGCTTCCCGAATCGGCACCCGACATGCAACCAGGTGTAAGCACGCAACCTGACGAGCGTTTGCGCCCGGTAGTAGGTTTTGCTGGTGTCACTGTGGGTCTGTTGTCTTTTGCTCCTTGAAGTGCTCTCGATGAAGTATTAGCCATTGAAGCTGATCCGTCCGCCGCCCGCACTGTCACCGTTACACATTGGCGATTCTGATGGATACCTCCTCTGTTCTTGGCACGCCCGTGTGCGTTGCCACTATGCGTCAGTTGATTGGCACGGTGAATCACTGGATCGCGCACCCTACCCGGTCGCGCCTGGTGACCTTCACCAATGTGCACATGACCGTTGAAGCCGCGCGGCGGCCTGAGTTCGGCACGGTGTTGGAGCAGATGGACATGAACTGTCCGGACGGCTTTCCCGTGTTCTGGCTCCTGCGCCGAAAGCATGGTGAAGAGGTGGAGAAGGTCTCCGGCCCGGACTTCATACAGGCCTTTTGTCAGCAATCCGCCCTGTTAGGGCACCGGCATGACCACCGCCACTACTTCTACGGCGGCGCTCCGGGCATCGCACAGCGCACATCTGAAGCGTTGTCCAAGCGCTACCCGGGGCTGCAGGTCGCCGGACACTACTGCCCGCCCTTCCGCCCCCTCAGCGCCACGGAAAGCGACGCGGTCGCACGTGAGATTGAGGCTACAGGTGCCAACATTGTTTGGGTGTGCCTTGGCTGCCCGAAGCAGGAGCAGTGGATCAGCGACATGCGCGACCGCCTGCCGGGCAAAGTCTTCCTCGCCGTGGGGCAGGCCTTCGACATCGTTGCGGGCCGCACGCAACGTGCACCGGAGTTCATGAGCAGGTACGGCGGCGAATGGATCTACCGCCTCTTCCAGGAACCGCGCCGTTTGTGGAAGCGCTACCTCGTGACGAATTCGCTCTTTGTCACTCTGCTGATGAAAGAACGCCTTTCGCAACGTGCGACCCACTATATGCCGCGGCTCGTCAATAAGAAGTAGGGTCCGAAGCAAGCGTGAATGGTAGACTAAAGGTGTTCACAAGCTCGCTGTTCGTACCGGCGCTCTTGGAGTATCCGAGGCTTCCATCACATCATGAGTGCTCTTCTTATCCTGCTGGTCATCATTCACGTACTCATTTGCTTCTTCCTGATTGGCGTTGTCTTGTTGCAGCAGGGCAAGAGCGCTGACCTGGCAGGAGCATTTGGCGGGCAGGGTTCGCAGACAGCGTTTGGTCCGCGTGGTGCCGCCAACCTGCTTACGCGGCTGACTACCTGGTCGGCGGTGTTGTTCATGATTACGTCGATCAGCCTGACGATTCTTATGTCGCGCACCACGGACCGTTCGGTCCTCTCCGGCATCAAGACGCAGCAGACCGCACCGAAGAAGTAATCGGCTTCAGCAAGCCTGACATGCAGCGTGAAACCTTTCCTGTAGGCCCCTTGGGATGTAACTGCTCCATTCTGTACGACCCGCTGGCGCGCGATGCCACCGTCGTCGATCCCGGTGGCGACCTCTCGAAGATCACGTCGTTTCTTGCGAGCAACCTGCTCACGTTGCGGCAAATCGTCGTGACGCACGCCCACCTTGATCACATCGCGGGTGCAGCCATCCTCTCGGAGCAGACCGGAGCTACAATTTTCTTCCATCAGGACGAAATCTTTCAGCTGAGTTGGATGGAGCAGCAGGCCGCATGGATGGGCGTCGCAACGCCGCGCGTCGCTCCACCACATGCGAGCGCGGAAGAAGGCACCGCCATCGCCGTTGGTGATGAAACAGGAATGGTGTTGCACACGCCCGGGCATACCGAAGGCAGCATTTCCCTGTATTTTCCACAGAGCAGACTTCTGCTTGCCGGTGACACGCTGTTTCGGGGGAGCATTGGACGGACGGACCTGCCCGGCGGCGACAGCGCCTTGATTCTCCGCTCAATAAAAGACAAGCTCCTCCCCTTGCCAGAAGACACGGCTGTGGTGCCAGGTCACGGCCCTGCAACGACGCTTGCCCACGAGCGGGATACCAATCCGTTCCTCAGGTGAGCCCGTTTAAGACTCAAGTCACGTGACGGTCTCTCCCCGTTCCAACTGCCCAATGGCCTCAGCCGCCCGCAACCGCAACCGGTTCCGCTCCTCTGCGGACTTCTTTCTCAACGTCACATACGGCATCTTCATGCGTTGATTGCTGCCCAGCAGGTCTGCGTGCTTCTCCAGGAACGTCCAATAAAGGGCCGTAAACGGACATGATCCGGATCCGGTTGTCTTCTGTGGGTCCAGTGCGCACCGCCCGCAGAAGTCGCTCATGCGGTTGATATACGCCGCGCCGGAGACGTAGGGCTTGGTCGCCGTCAGCCCGCCGTCCGCATAGGTCGCCATGCCCAGCACGTTGGGCTCCACCACCCAGTCGTAGGCGTCGATATACGCGATCCAGAACCAGTCCGTCAGTTCGCGCGGTGAAAAACCGCACAGCACAGCCAGGTTTGAGAGCACCATCAGCCGGGTGATGTGGTGCGACCAACCCTGCCGCAGCACCTGTGCGATCACCGTATCCATGCAGAACATGCCAGACCGCTGGCCCCAATACACCGGCGGAAGTGCCAAATGCGCATCCAGAGCGGAAGGTGTGGCAGGCCGGTCCGGCGCGGCAGGATTGATGCCCTTTACCAGAAGGGAGCTGTACGGGTTTGCTGTGCGGTTCGCGGGCGGATCGGGACGCTGCGGCAGCGTTCTGAAGCCGTCTGTTACGTCGTGAATGTGCCGCATGAATTCGCGCCAGCCAAGGACTTGCCTGATGAAGCCTTCAGCGCTGGCCAGCGGAACGTTGCCCTGACGGTACGCCTCGTCCACATCGCTCACCACTTGCCGGGGCAGCAAGCGGCTAAGATTCAGCAGCGCCGACATGGCAGAGTGAAACATCATTGGCTCATCTGCGTCCATGGCATCTTCATACGGGCCAAAGAACGGCAGCAGACGCTTCAACGCAAACTGCCATGAACTTTGAACATCGTTCGCAGTCACCGGCAGATCGAAGCCTTCGTGCGTTCCGTATGCTTCCGGATTAATGCGCTGTGTAAATTCCATCACTTCCAGCGTGATCTCGTCGGGCGGGAAGCTGAGCCGTGCAGGAACCGGGATCTGTCCACGGTAGCGCTCGCGGTTCTGCTCGTCGTACGAGAGTTTGCCTCCGGCAAAGCGGCCGCCGTCCATCAGGATGCCGGTACTCTGCCGCATGTGCCGGTAGAACCGCTCCATCAGATATTGACGACCCTTGCCCGGCTTCCCAAAGACATTCTGAAAGTCATCCTTTGTCGAAAGCCAGGCAGTGTCCAGGTGAAACTCAAGATTCAATCCCACAGATTGTCCGCGTTCCAGGTCTTTGCGCAGCTCGCGTTCGGCTGGGAGCGTGCTCAGAATGGTGCCCAGCCCAAACTGCGCCTGTGCCAAACGCAACTGCTCGCCGTAGCTCTCCGGCCCATTCAGATACAACACCGCGCGATTCTCTTCAAGCTGCTCCAGGGTGAAGTGCCGCATGTTTGAGAGCACAAGCACCACCTTCTTGCGATGGTAGGGCCGTGCCCTGCCCTTGGCATGGGACTCGATAAGGATGATGCCCGCATCGGGGTCCGAGGCCAGAGGGCCGACCGCAGTGTTTAGGCGGTCATACGGAACAAACACCCAAGGCCGCGACTTTGCCTCCGCTGCCGTTGGATACCGCTCGCGCATGCCTTGAAGAAACGCGCTCATCAGCTTTGTATGACGCTGACAGCAGAGCGTCTCGGCGGCTGAGCTATCTCTCGCGCGGCGCTGCTTTCTTGCTCACGGATTTCGCGGCTGATTTCTTTGTTCCGCTGGATGTCTTCGCCGGTACAGTGGCCTTTTTTGCCGCAACTGGAGACTTCTTTGTGGGAGGGGCGGAGTTGACGGGAACCGGCCCCTTCTTTGCCGCGGTCGTTCCCTTCTTCGCGGCAGGTGCAGCTTGCGCGGCAGATACCGTCTTCTTTGCGGCAACCGTCTTCTTCGCAGGAGCCTGCTTCTTTGCGGTGGCCTTTGCCGGTGCCGCCTCCGCCAGTGCCAGCGCCGCTTTTTGCGGGGCGACGGCGGCTTTCTTGGCAGTCCTTTTTACCGGAGCGGCTGCCTTTGCAGGTGCTTTCGCAAGTGTTTTCTTCATGGCAACCGGCGTGGTCTCCGGTGCCTTCTTCTCCTTCGTCTTCGAAGTGTCCTTTGCAGGCTTGGCATCCACGGGAGAAGTAGCCTTTGCGAGCGGCGCGACCTTCTCTGGAGGAGGCACTGCTGATTTAGATTTGGCCACAACCTTCTTTGGTACAGGCTGCTTTGCCTTCGGCACCAGCGGAGTCTCCATTTCGGGAAGAGGCGCAAGTTCAGCTGGTTCAGGCAAAGGCTCGTCGATAGCAGGAAAGATTTCGACCTCCGGTGCCACCTTGCCGATCAAGGGAATGTCGGGCGTGGGATATGGTCCACGGTCCGGCCCCGTAAGGTCGCCCACTTCCATCAGACCGGCTTCCACGCCCACCGCCTCTTCTTCCTCGGCAACGGTCAAAGGCAGAGCTTCCGGCTCTGTTCCTTTCTTGCCTTTGGCGCGGCTGGGACGTGCTTCTTTCTTGGCGCGCGCACGGCGCAGGTTCACGGGCGGCGGAGGTGCGGGCGGCGAATACGGCTCCAGGAATGCCTTCATCTCGTCCGTCGCCGCCAGCTTTCCGTCCATCAACTCAAAGAACAGCGTATCCAGCAGTTCCTGATAGCCGGGCACGTCCGGCGTGATGCGCATCTCCTGCATCAGGGCGTACGGAATACGCTGCCGGGCACCCGGCGACTCCGTCAAAAACGTCTTCAGACGCGCCTGAACGTTCGCTGCCTTGCTGTTGGCGAAAACAGCCAGTACCAGGTTTGGCTCGGTCTCATGCAACGTCTTCCATGCGGCGGAAGCGGCAGCAGTCTCCTTGCCACCCATGCGTGCCGCGAACTCACGAACATGACCGTCCAGCAGTTCGATCTCGCGGACAAAACCCGGCCGGACAAACATGCCTTTCAACTGCCCTATCTCGTTCGGCGTTAACTTACCGGTTAACAGAGAAAATGCGAGTGCCGCAGACTGGGCCAGGATGCCCTGTACCTGCAACTGGCCTTGCCGGTCAGCTAACTCTGCCAGTGCAGTGGAATTTGCCTTTGCCGACTGCAACGGCGGGAACAGGTGCACGGACAATCCTTCAGCTTCCAGCGCGCGCAGAGTACGCAGAGCGTCTTCCTCGTGGAAGATCTCTTCCGTCTCGTAACCGCGATTCCACGGATTCATGGCGGCTATGTAGTTCTCCTCCTTGCCCGTATCGTAGCGCTGCCTTGTACGCTCCTCCATCTGCCAGCCAAGACGGGAGACCAGTCGTGCGGCCCGGATCAGACGCGATGGCTCTTCGATAAAACCGTAATTGTTTACCAGCCGCAGCTCGCGGTTCTCAATGTCGGCGACACCGTTCAGCGGGTCCATCAGCAGGCCGTAAGAACCTTCATTCAACGAAATCGCCATCGCGTTCGCAGTGAAGTCGCGGCTGCGCAAGTCCTCGCTGATGTTGCTGGGTTCATACACGGGCCTGCCTGGCTCCGGATAGGTAACCCTCATGGCAGAAGAAACCTCTACCCGGACACTGCCCGGTGCGGTGAGGAAAAGCCGCCCTGCTTCGGGATACGCGCCGATTACGGTTGCTCCCGCCGCTTCAAGCGGCTGTTTCAGCCGGAGCGCGTCTCCTTGGATGGAGAGGTCAAGATCGCGGATGGAACCTCCGCCGGTAAGGTCGCGCACCGCGCCGCCGGTTAGGAATACCGTCAGGTCATTATCCCGGGCTACGCTGCGAACCGTGCCGATCGCTCTCTGCTGCGCAGGTGAGAGACGGGTTTCAAGCAGATAGATATAATCAGCCATGTACGGTTTGGAGCCTCCACGCGCTCCGGGTACGCCTTCGCGATGCCGCTAAGGCCAACTGATTGAACAGCTTAGGTGCTGTTCGTGACTGCGGCACAAAATGTGAGTGTACCATGCTGGCGCTTCCCCGGCTAGTTTTTGACGCTGCTATGTCATGATCTAGCGTAGCCGTTCAAGTGGGGCAACACACCCCTGGAAGTGCATTATGGGAGATGCTGATGGCGTCAAGCCGTAAGAAGGTCATTGTGCGCCGCTTCTCCGCTGGCCTTCTTTGGGGGTACCTTCCCGCTGAGGGCGTCGCGCAGGCGGGGTCGCCACCCGTCCTGGATCTGCTTGATCTGGGTGGACGTGTCACGCCTGTTCCATTAGCCGAGGTAAAGTTCGTCAGCTATGTGCGTGACTTTAACACTGCGGACATGGACAACCCTGAGCGTATGCTACGCAAGTCTTTTCTCGCGCGTCCCAGGGCAGAAGGTCTCTGGATCAGACTTGGCTTCCGTGACGGAGACCGAATCGAGGGTCTCGCGACTCCCGACATCACCTTTGCGGACGGCTTGATCGAAGACGGCGGCATGTATTTGATTCCGCCAGACATTCGTGGCAACACACAGCGCCTGTTCGTTCCACGATCTGCAGTGGACACACTCGAGGTGCTGGCCGTAGTCACAAACCCTTCCAAGAAGAAACTCGCGCGTCCTGTTTCTTCTGACGAGGCGCAACCGGATCTGTTCACCATGCCCATTCCGCCCGGGTCCCGCACTCAATGAGCGACGCGCTGCTCCCGTGTAGTCAGTGCCTTTACCCTATCCAGACGCACGGTATAGCCTCGCCCTCTTTCGCTAGGGATCGTTATTTCTCCGTCACCGCTTACCGTCACCCCGGGCTCAATGATGTCCTCGGTCCAATAGCGCTTCGACGCCGAAACGTCGCCCGGCAGGGTAAAGTTCGGCAGGCTTGAGAGCGCGATATTGTGCGCACGCCCGATGCCACTCTCCAACATGCCGCCACACCAGACCGGTACCCCGTGCTGCTGCGCCACGTCGTGAATTGCAATGGCCTCGCTGAAGCCACCCACCCGGCCTACCTTGATGTTGATGATCTTCGCCGCGCCCAGTTCGAGAGCCGCCTCCGCGTCGCGCCGGTTGCGGATGCTCTCGTCCAGGCAGATGGCCGTGCCGATCCGCCGTTGCAGCTGCGCGTGGAAGTAAAAGTCGTCGGACCAGATCGGCTGCTCAATCATCAGCAGCTTGAACTCGTCCCAACTCGCAATGTGGTCCGTATCGGCCAGCGTGTAAGCGGAGTTTGCATCGCAACTCAGCAGGATGTCCGGCCAGCGCTCCCGTACCGCCCCAAACATCACCGAGTCATAACCGGGCTGGCACTTGAGCTTAATGCGCCGATATCCGGCATTCACCTCTGTTTCGACCTTTTCCAGCTGCTGCGCGATCGTGGGCTGCATACCGATGGAAACGCCACATGCGATGCGCTCGCGTGTACCGCCCAGCAGCTTTGCAAGTGGCACGTTCCTGACCTGTGCCTCTAGATCCCACACTGCGTTCTCCAGCGCCGCCTTTGCCATGCGATGCCCACGCACCTGCTGCAGGAGTTCCGGCACGTCGCGACCGGTCTCCACAACTTTACCCGCCAGTCGGGGCGCAAGCTCCTGTTCGGTGACGACCCATGCCGTGTCGATCATCTCATCAGAAAAGTACGGGTGCTCGCCTGCAACGCACTCGCCCCACGCAGTCAGGCCTTCTGCCTGTAACTCGATCAGCAGGATGCGGCGCTCCGTCGTCTTGCCGAAGCTGGTCACAAACGGGTGTACCAGTGGCATTCTGATTTCCCGCATCACGACAGCGTCAATCTTCATGCGCTCTCCCCATCAACGTCGCTACTGGTGAGTTCAGCCGGCAAACTCCCGATCAGGAACGTCCCTGCTCCGTCCGCCTCGCGGCGGTAGTCGATGACTACTCTCCCCTCAGCAAAGTGCCGCATCAGAGCTTCTCGGACTGCGAGTTGCGCCTTGGCTGCACGCGGGTCACGCGCCTCTTTCCACGCATAAATATCCGCAGGAACGCTGACCTCGAACACGTCTGAGGGAGTTTCCGTTTCACCCTGCAAGGTTCTCTTCACGCGGTCGGAATCGATCCACCATTCAGCAATCAGCCGGTCGGTGGGCAGGCCGGCCTGCAGCGCCGACGTGGACGCGCCGTAGAAATCCGGATGGTAGCGCCTGCTGATGGCACCCAGCCGGTGAAGGTTGAAGAAGCTGTTCTTGATCTCCAGCGGATCATACGTCCACTCAATGAGCCGGATGCCCTGCGAAAGGGCGATCTCCCGCTGTGCCAGCTTCATGTGCCGGCCCACGCCGCTGTTGCGGTACTCCGGCAACACAGCCAGCATCTGCGAATGGATATACCCCGTGCCGCCACGCTGCGCAGGCAGGCCCAGGTTGAAGCCGGCAAGCCGGTCGTTCTTGTACGCACCAATCACGTGCCCGCCCAGCTTGTCCGCAAGAAAGAAGACACGCCACGGCAGAAGTTCGCCCGCGCCGACCTGCCATATCTGCTGCTGTAACTCCACACACGCCTCGTACTCCGCGCGTGTTGCAAGCCGCCTGATTGCAAGTTCGCTCAAGCGGGCCCCTCCTGGCGCTTCGCCTCATTCCACAGTGCATCCATCTCGGCAAGCGTAAGTCCATCCAGTGATCCACCTGCTAACGCTTCCAGCAAGCTGAAGCGGCGGCGGAATTTCGCATTTGCCTTGCGCAGCGCCTGCTCCGGGTCGACCTTCAAGTGCCGCGCGAGGTTTGCCGCAGTAAACAGAAGATCTCCAAGCTCTTCCTCTACACGCGATGCGTCCGGTGAAAGTGTCAGCTCCGCGCGAACCTCCTCAATCTCCTCGTCCACCTTGTCGAGCAGGCCGCTGACATCAGGCCAATCAAATGCCGCCTTCGCTGCCTTTGAGCCGAGCTTGCGTGCCTCTACCAGTGCCGGAACAAAGCGAGGGACATCGTCCAGCAACCCTCCAGGCTTTCTCTGCTTACCCGCCCGCTCCTGCAGTTTCACGCTCTCCCATGTACGGTTCACGTCCTCAGCTGTTTCCGCAACCGCTCCGGCAAAGATATGTGGATGACGGCGCACCAGCTTCGCGGTCAAACCATTTACCACATCCGTGATGTTGAAGCGCCCTTGATCCGCCGCAATCTGTGCGTAAAAGATCACCTGCAGCAATAGGTCGCCGAGTTCGTCGCACAGCTCCGGCCAGGCGCGGCGGTCGATTGCGTCGAAGACCTCATAGACCTCTTCCAACGTGTGTGGCTGGATGGCGTCAAAGGTCTGTTCGCGATCCCACGGGCATCCACCCGGCCCTCGCAGCTGCTCCATCACGCGCACAGCTTCGCGAAAAGCGTCGCCCCCGCGTTCTGCTGCTGAGATCGTGCTGTCACCCATGTTGAACATCATCGTACAAGGCTCATGCGATATGCTTTCACGCATGGCAGAAACGCGGAACACTGTCGAAGGGAAACGAAAGCCGTCGAAGGCATCGCTGCTTCTGCTTCTGATCCCGGTCGCGGCGCTGATCTTTCCTGGCGTCTACAACCGCGAGTCGCCAGTGCTCTTCGGCTTCCCCTTCTTCTACTGGTACCAGCTCGCGTGGGTCTTCCTTGCCACCGCGGTGCTCTTCGTCGTCTACCTGCTTCGCGGCGGCGAAGGTTAGCTTGTCTACGCCTGACGCAAGCCGCCGCAAAGTTTCGCGGTCGTAATCGCCTGGCCTACGTGGCGTTGCGTGTGCTCAGCCACGTGGATCAGCACGCCAGCGACGGTGACGGGCAGGAGTTCGCGGCCAACACCACGTTTCTCGCCGAATTGCGCAGGGTCGATGCGCAGGACACGTTCCTGCGCATGTGCCAACGCGAACCGGAACTCCTGCATCACGTCCTCTGACGGCGCGCCTTCCTCATGCAAAGCACTCAGTTGCCATGCGGTCAGCGGCTTTCCTTCCGCATACGTCATCAGCCGGTCCATGCTGCGCGCCAGATGTCGAAGCTGGAACCCCACGGAAGGCAAACCATACGGACGTGCTTCCATTGCCGCGGCATCCAGTGTTCCGCACCACCGGGCGATGTCCTCGCCCGCTAACTCCAGCGCGTGCAGCACGGCCCGCCGCACCGGCTCCACATCAGTATGCGTTCCGCGCAACCATGGTTCCACCGCTCCGGCCATCAGCACTCCTTGCTCACTGATAAACTTAGCGGCAGTCAGCCATGTTTGAAAACCTTCAGGAAAAGCTCCAGCGCACCTTCAAGAATCTTCGCGGTCAGGGCACCATCACGGAAGAGAACATCTCCGAGGCGCTGCGGGAAATTCGCCTTGCTCTGCTTGAATCGGACGTGAATCTTGGCGTCGTCAGAGCGACGATCGATCATATCCGCGAGAAGGCTTTGGGCACGCAAGTGGCCACAGCGCTCTCGCCCACCGAGCAGATCGTGAAGATCGTGCATGACGAACTGGTTGAGATTCTGGGCAAGGACACGGCGCGCTTCAAGTTCGCCTCGCAGCCGCCTACGGTCATCCTGATGGCGGGCCTGCAGGGTTCCGGTAAGACCACGACGGCAGGCAAGCTGGCGGCATGGCTAAAGAAGGGCGGACACCGTCCCCTGCTCGTCTCCGTCGACGTGTACCGTCCCGCCGCACGTGAGCAGCTCGCCATCGTCGCGAAATCAGTCGGAACGCAGATCTACGTCGGCAAAGTGAATGACGGCGAAGCAGGCACGCCGCTTGTCGAGCGCCTGGCGAAAGAAGCGCTGCGCGAGGCCCGCAACTTTGGCAACGACGTCCTCATCGTCGATACTGCGGGCCGCCTCGGCATCGATACCGCTCTGATGCAGGAGATGAGCGAGCTCAAGACGCTGCTGAATCCCAGCGAAATCCTCTTTGTCGCCGACGCCATGACCGGCCAGGACGCGGTCAACTCCGCCGATGCGTTTCACAAGCAACTCGGCATCACCGGCGTGGTCCTCACCAAGATGGACGGCGACGCACGCGGCGGCGCGGCGCTCTCCATCCGCAACGTCACCGGCGCGCCCGTCAAGTTCCTGGGCACCGGCGAAAAGCCTGATGCCTTTGAGCCGTTTCACCCGGACCGCATCGTCTCGCGCATTATGGGCATGGGCGACATCGCCACGCTGCTGGAGCGTGCCGAAGAAAAGCTTGACCGCGGCAAGGCCGAGGACTTCGCCAAGAAGGCGCTCAGCGGCGACGGCTTCTCGCTCGACGACTTCCGCGATCAGCTCCGCCAGATCAAGAAGCTCGGCTCCATGCAGTCCATCCTCAAAATGCTGCCCAGCGTCGGCCCCTTCCAGGGCATCCAGCAGGCGGCAGAGCACGTGGACGAGGGCCAGCTTACGCGCGTCGAAGCCATCATCAACTCCATGACCGCCAAGGAGCGCGCCAACCACGAGATCATCAGCGGCAGCCGCCGCCGCCGCATCGCCAATGGCAGCGGCACCTCCGTGCAGGACGTCAATCAGCTCCTGAAGCAGTACGCCCAAATGCGCAAAATGTTCAAGGGCCTGGGCAGCGGCGGAGGCAAAATGCAACGCCGCCTCATGAGCCAAATGGGCAGCATGGGAAGAGGGTTCGGGCGGTAACGATGCTAACTATTTGCAACTCAGCCACTAAATCCATTGTCGGCGTATGTCCGAAAGGGTTGTGATTACCTCCTAAAACGAGACATAGGAAAGCCTACCAAGAATCGGCCAACTAGCTAAATACCGGCTATGCATCTGTAGAAGTCAACGAAACCAGACGAAGACCAAGCCTACTGAATCGACCTTTGTTCTTGACTATCTAAAAAGCTACTTGTACGTGAAATCTACCGGGACGCTCATATTGTAAAGATTTTTACCGTCGGGAGCTTCCATTCTAAGTGAAAATGATTTCACCATTCCGGGACTATCAAGTTCAAAGTATCGGGAAGCGTGTCCAGCCCCTTGTACAAGGGCAGAAGGCTGGTAGCTTCCGCTTGCGGTCGAGTCAAGTTGCTCCGCGAAGATACGTGCTGTTCGGCCCGGAGCTACAACGTAATCAAAATCCACTACGACATGATCCTGAACGGAAAGCTGCCCTGGACTTGAGGGTGAGACGACAACATTCGAAACGTAGGTGTTTCCTGTAGGCAAGTTTTGCTGGAGCTGCTTTCTGAGTGTAATGACTTCACCCTCTGCTTTCACCAGACGGTCAGGCATGTCTCCATCCAACAACTTCGCCTTCCATGACGGAACTGGTGTGAGCCCAGCTGCATTTTGAATGGTCACGTGAGCGCCCCATCCAGTCACAAAGCCGCTGAGCAAGGCACCAACGAAGAAAATTACCACATTGTCTTCCAGCGTGCTTTTCAGACTCATCATCATCCTCAAGAGAAGTTGGCACCATCCTCTCACATAAATCCTCAGCAGAAGCATCATGCTACGTCCCTGCGTGGAACGAGGGGCATATCTCTTTCCCTCACGATAGGTGGGCGGGTGCCCCGTATCTCGCCGAGATGTGGGATGTGTGCATTACGTACGCTTACAACCTCCGCCTATCTTGCAGAACATGGAACCGCCTGAGACGATAATCGTGTGAAACGGGCCTTGCTGATCCTTCCGGTACTCATCGAGACAGCCTTCGGCCTGCTCTACATGACCAGCCTCCTCCTGCTGCCCGCCGTTTTCAGCGGATATTTCCCATTCATGCTCATAGTTCCCGGGCTGGGCATGCCGCGCCGTTACGGTGGGCCAGCAATTAGTTCGCCAGAAGTGCAGCACTTCAACCATGTGATGATGTTCGCCGGTTTGCTGATCGTGACGTTCCTGGTCCTGAACGGCCTCCTCTGGTTCAAGGATGTCTCCGCCATCATCCGGAAACTAAGAGCTAAGCAGTACACTCCGCACTCGTTCAAGTAAATGAAAGTCGTATCTGTGATGGCGATGTTCGGAAGGGCATGGCTTCAGCCATGCCGTAGAGCCTAACCACGGAATGCGGCTTTAGCTGCTGAGGTCGGCTTTCAGGGTGACCTCAGGGGCTGAAGCCCCGATTCAATCAGATGTCTGCGGCGCAGCTAAAGCTGTGCCCTTCCACCAGCCGGGCCGACGGACCAGAGCAGTCGTACTTATTTTCAGGAACCGCGCGGCATCCATCGATGCATGGGAAGTTCTGGTACAGGCGTCATGGATATCGTTCGCGATGAGCAGCAGTTCCTGCTGCGCATCGTTCAACCCGGCCTTGTGGGTTTGATGGACGGCTCCGTCTCCACGCTCGCGCCGATCTTTGCGACCGCCTTCGCCACCAGAAACTCGCATACGGTTTTCCTCATCGGAGCGGCATCAGCGGTGGGTGCTGGGATTTCCATGGCATTCTCTGAGGGGCTGTCAGACGACGGTGAACTCACCGGACGGGGCAAACCGCTGGTCCGTGGCTTGGTCACCGGCATGATGACCTTTGTTGGCGGATTCCTGCATACGCTTCCCTTTCTCATTGCCAACGTGCATGGTGCGCTGATGTGGGCCTACCTGGTAGTAGGGATCGAACTGCTGGCCATCTCCTGGATTCGCTACCGCTACATGAAGACCAGCTTCGCGCTCTCATGCCTGCAAGTCATCGTCGGCGGCGGTCTGGTGTTCGCCGCTGGCATCCTCATCGGCGAATCGTGACGCGTTGGCCTTATACTCCTTCGCATGAGAACTCTTTGCCTCCGGTTAGCCGCTGTCCTCTTCCTGTTCGTCGCAGCGTCCGTCACACTTGCGCAGGATTGGGCCGCTCAACGGCTCGACGCATCGCCGCGCCACCACGAGTACGTGACGCTCCAGGCGAACGGCAAGCCGTTGCAGGCATTTATCGTCTACCCTGAGGTCAAGAACAAGGCAACAGCGGTCGTTCTCATCCACGAGATCTTTGGCCTGAGCGCCTGGGCCAAATCCATGGCGGACGATCTCGCCGCCGCGGGATACGTGGTCATCGCGCCCGACCTGCTGACAGGCATGGGACCCAACGGCGGCAACACGGATTCATTTCCGTCGCAGGATGCTGTCACAAAAGCCGTCAGCGGTCTCGATCCGGCTGCTGTGCTTGCCGGACTTGACGCGGCTGCGGATTACATCAGAGCCGTGCCGGCAAGCAACGGCAAATTCGCTTCCGCTGGCTTCTGCTGGGGTGGCGGGAAGTCCTTTGCGTTTGCCACCCATCGCAAAGACCTTAGCGCAGCGTTTGTCTTCTACGGTCCACCACCGCCAACGGCTGACATGGCCAACATCGCCGCACCTGTATACGGCTTTTACGCAGGCAACGACGCCCGCATCGACGCAACCATTCCGGCCACGGTTGACGCAATGAAATCTGCCGGCAAAGTGTATGATCCCGTAACCTACGATGGCGCGGGGCACGGCTTCATGCGCGCTGGCGTTGATCCAACCAACACGGTAGAAGCCAACAAAAAGGCGCGGCAGGAAGGTTTCGCACGCCTGACTTCAGAACTGGCGAAGATTAACGCCGCTCCTGCGAAGAAGGCGCGAGCCGCGCTCTACTCTGCTGGTAAGCACGATACAGCGTGGGCGAAGCGCCCCGCGCCGCAGTGCCACGGTGGAGCCATGGCGGGTATGTAACACGAGGAGGACACATGCTTCCAGGTGAAACGCAAAAGATCACGCCATTTCTCTGGTTTAATGGCAATGCTGAAGATGCCGTTGACTTCTACTTGTCAGTCTTCCCAAACGCCAGCAAGTCGCCTGGACTACCCGGACCCGGCGGAAAGCCGATGACCGTGTCTTTCGAGTTAGAAGGCCTTCAATTTACCGCGCTTAACGGTGGTCCGCAGTTCAGATTCACAGAGGCAATCTCATTCGTCGTGCGCTGCCAAAGACCAGGACGAAATAGACTTCTATTGGGAAGGACTGACCGCCGGTGGCGGTTCCGAAGGCCGGTGCGGCTGGCTGAAGGACAAGTTCGGCCTCTCATGGCAGATTATTCCGGAGAACCTCCCTGAGTTACTAACGCATCCCGCTGCGATTCAAGCCATGATGAAAATGACGAAGCTTGTCATAGCGGACCTGGAGCATGCACATCGCACGTCGTGAGACCTCCGCGTTCGACCCGAACCGGAGGATGTACTCGAAGCCGTCTAGCCCAGTGCGGTTGCAATCGCCACGCCTAATTTGTTTAGCCCGCTGACCACGTCCGCCCCGAGATGCACGCGAAGGGCGCGCCGCCCGCGCTGCTGCAGAACCGCAAGATCGCCTGCGGCTTGCGCATCAACGACTACGCCAAAGGTGTACTTCGCATTGGGGATTGCAAGATCAACTGCATGATCCGCTGTAATCTGCAGGAAGACACCAGTGTTCGGCCCTCCCTTGTAGTCCTGACCCGTGGAATGCAAGAAGCGCGGACCGAAGCCCAGGCAGGTAGCCACCTTTTCGCGATCGCGTACGATCATGCGGAAGCGCTGAATCAAAGCCTGATGCGCCTCAGTCATCTCAATGAAAGCCAGCGTCGCAAAGTAGTCGTGTGGTTGAAGTTGCGCCAGGTGGGCCTGCAGGTAGTCAGCCAAAGTCTCTCCGCTTGCGGTCGTCTTCAGTGTCAGGCCGTACGCCTCGTCCGCGAATAACTTCACACCGTCGGCCTCAAGGATTGGCACGTGCTCGGCCAGCTTGCCGGTCTTGGAATACTCGTCGGTAAGCTTCCGGGTCTCGATCTTTGCAGCCTCAACGTCCGGCTGATTGAACGTATTGATCCCCATCACGGAACCGGCGACCGCGACCGCAATCTCCCACAGATACATGATCGCGGGAAGTTCATAAACATCATCGATGTTGAATTGCACCACCGGGTGCCCGGCTGTGGCAAGCACATCCACCGCACGATCCTGCTCGGTGTTGTCCGCAGCCGTCAGACGAATGTACGCAAACACGCGGTCCGATCCGTAAACACTAGGCGGTCCCACCGGCTCGCGATCCACCGGCGTGATCCCCTTGCCTGTTTTACCGGTGGACTCCGCAATCAGCTGCTCCAGCCACGCGCCCAGATCGTAGATAGCTGGTGAGGTGAAAAAGGTCAGCTTGTCCATGCCGGCGTTATGGGCTTCGCCCAGCACGATGCCCAGCAAAACGCCTGGATTGCTGGAAACGCTGGTCCTGTGCGCCGCATCAACGCCACGCTTCGCCTCCGCCAGGAACCGAGGCACATCCAGCCCCGCGATGGTCGCGGGAATGATGCCGAAGTTGGACAATGCGGAGAACCGCCCGCCAATCGCCTTATCACCGTAGTAGATATGGCGGAAGCCGTCTGCCTTCGCGACCTCCTCCATCTTGGATCCTGGATCAGTAATCGCGATGAAATGCTTGCCCGCTTCAGCTGCGCCAACTTCTTTCTTCATCTCGCTGTAGAAATAGTCCTTCAGGATGTTCGGCTCCAGAGTCGAGCCTGATTTGGATGAGACGACGCAAATTGTCTTCTTTAGGTCCACCGCAGCCCGGGCTGCAGCCACCTGCGCGGGATCGGTTGTGTCCACGATATGCAGCTTCGGGAATCCTGGCTGCTGCCCATACGTCAACGCCAACACCTCCGGGCAAAGCGATGATCCACCCATGCCAAGCAGCAGTGCGTGAGTGAATCCCGCGCTGTGTATCTCGTCGCGGAGCGCAGCGTACGTAGCCAGATCCTGCTGCTGCCGCTCCACGATGTCCAGCCAGCCCAGCCACTTCGACTCATCATCGCTGCCTTCTGCGGAGGTCCAGAGCGAAGCATCCTTACTCCTAAGCTTGTTAAGCTTTCCCTCGGCCTGCCAAGAGGCAGAGGTCGTGGCAACGTTGCCTTCCAACGCGGAAGGAAGGGACACCTGCAGGTCTAACGAACTCATGGTCATCTCCGTTCATTGTGTTGAGATGCAAACCGGGGCATACGGTTGACGATGCGCCGCAAACGCTATCCGGGAAGGATCCACACGGCGTGCAATGCCGTTTACACTGGAAGTGCGGTAATCGTAGATTTGCGCGATGTTCGCACAATGTACCCGCGCCGAGGTAAACATGCCGGATAGTCTCACCGCTTCCAACGACACACCACTCAAGTTGCTGCCCGCGCAAGCTCTTGGAGTGTACACGGGCGACGCCAATTTCATGACGTCACTTGCCCGCGGTCTTGCTGTCCTGGAAACCTTCACCCAGCACACACCGCAGATGACCATCTCGCAGCTCAGCGGAAAAACCGGGATGAGCCGCGCTGCGGTCCGGCGCTGCCTGTACACGCTCTCCAAGCTGGGCTACGTTGGTGCCGAGGATGGCCAACACTACTCCTTGCGGCCCAAGATGCTGTCTCTCAGCCACACCTACACCGTGAGCAATACGCTCTCCAGCGCCGCGCAGCCCATCCTGGAGCGCCTAAGTCAAAAGCTGGACGAAAGCTTCTCCGTTGCCACGCTGGACGGTGACGACATCGTGTACATCGCGCGCACACAGGTCCACCGCGTCATGAGCGTCGATCTGCACATCGGCAGCCGCCTGCCCGCGTACTGCACCAGCATGGGCCGCGTCCTGATCGCGTCACAGCCGCCCGACGAAGTGGAACGTTATCTGGCGCGTGTGGAACTGAAGCCATACACGCCACGCACCGTCAACACCGTGGAAAAGCTGAAGATGCTTCTGCGCAACGTACGCCGGAACGGCTATGCTGTCTGCGACCAGGAATACGAAATCGGCCTTCGCTCCATGGCTGTTCCAGTCTATGCGCCCAGCGGCAAGGTGATCGCCACGGTCAATCTGAGCGGACACGCGCCGCGCATGCCCATGATGGATATGCAGATCAAGTTTCTGCCCTATCTTCGTGCCGCGGCAAACGAATTGGGAGTCTTCCTCCGGTAAGTCTTCTTGTCAAGATCGACGGGGCGCAGGTACTGAGCTTCGTTAAAGAAGTAATCGCTTTTCACGCCCATACCGTCGTACGGTTGAGAAGTCAGGCACATGGACAAAGTTCATGCTAACGGCTTCGCGTGCGCACAGGTATACTTGCGCTCGAAAACAACGCTCGGTTGAAGCGAGGACGATGACGCCAGAACTCACGATTGTGATACCCACCTACAATGAGCGCGAGAACATCCCGCTTGTGATTGCAGAAGTGAAGCACGCGCTGGCGGGTGTTGCGTGGGAGATGGTCTTTGTCGATGATGACTCGCCGGATGGGACCGCCAGCGTAATTGCCAAGTATGCCCGTGAGTGCACAGGCGTTCGTTTGCTGCACCGCATCGGCCGCCGTGGACTTTCCTCAGCAAGTATTGAGGGCATGATGGCCTCGCAAGCTCCCCTGATTGCGGTTATGGATGCTGATTTGCAGCATGACGCTGCGATTCTGCCCCTGATGCTTATGCAACTGCGGCAGGAGTCTCTCGATCTGGTGATCGGGACCCGCAATGCTGCGGGCGGCAGCATGGGGCAGTTCGGCCCCACCCGCGTGTTGCTGAGCCGTGTGGGCCAAATGATCAGCCGCAGTGTCTGCCACTGTGACCTGTCTGACCCCATGAGCGGCTTTTTTATGCTGCGCCGCGGTTTTCTCATGGAGGTGGTGCACGATCTTCGAGGCGAGGGCTTTAAAATCCTCGTGGACCTGCTGGCATCGTCGCGCCGGCCGGTCCGGCTTGCCGAGATTGGCTACACCTTCAAAACGCGCGCTTACGGCGAAAGCAAGCTCGACGCCGTTACCGGCATCGAGTATCTCTTTCTGATCCTGAATAAGTTGATTGGCGATGTGATTCCGGTACAACTCACGCTGTACTTTCTGGTGGGATGTGTCGGACTGATCGCGTACCTTGTCTGCTCCACCTTGCTGGTCGATGTTCTGCATGTTCATTTTGTCGCTGCCCAGATGATCGCAACGTTTCTGGCCATGACGGAAAACTTTCTGCTGAATAATATCCTTACCTTCCGCGACCGTAAACTGCGTGGTCGCTACCTGCTGCCTGGAGCCCTGCGCTTTATTGCCGCCTGCTCCTTTGGTGCCTGGGCCAACGTTGTCTTCTCCCGTGCGCTGTGGCAATCGGGCGTGGAGTGGATGGCTGCCGGATTTGCCGGTATTGTCATGGGATCGGTCTGGAATCTGTCAGTCAGCAGCTTTGTGACCTGGCCTGTCCGGCTTCGTCCTGGACGTTCCGGGGCAAGAGCAGCGGTACTCGACACAGTCAAGGCAATACCTTAAATGGCCGCTGTTTTCGGCAGCGTACAAAACCTGCTTCGTGCACGCGCAGGCGTCCTCGTTTTCTGGCTCATGGCTGCACTTGCGGTGCCGGTTTGGGTCGCACATGACTCTTCTGCCTGGGATGTGGAAGTGTATGGCAAAGCTTTAAGCAGCTTGCAGGCCGGTCATGATCCATACCAGGACGCGACGGAAATCCAGAAGCTACACCATGCTGTTGTGGTTGCCCCTGGTGGCAACAATTCAGAGGAAATGCCGCCCTACAGCTACGTGTATTCGCCCATTACTCTGCCAGTGCTGCGAGCGCTTGGTCACGTTCCACGAGGTGCGCTCATCAGTGGCTACTGGGCGGTATATATAGCTGGCGTTCTGGCGGCCGTTTCAGTTGCTGTTTCATTCGCACGCGCGCAGGAAAGAAGCGCGGTCCTCTATGTTGCGGGTGTTGCGACGTTCTTCCCGGGTCTGCTGGCAAACGGAACTGTCCTGGGCGGCAACGTGGCTTACATCCTCTACGGAGCGGTTCTGGTGGCAGCGTTGCGAGGCTGGCGGACAAACCGCTGGCTGCTCTTCCACGCTGCTGTGCTGCTTGCATCTTGTGTCAAAGCGCCGCTTTTGAGTCTTGCTCTAATCCCAGCGCTTTCTGGCCAAACGCAATGGCGTTCATCGCTTGTCACGATGGGTGCTGGTGTCGCACTGTTTGTCAGCCAAATGTTCATATGGCCGACGCTCTTTCACCACTTTCTTGAGGCGGTCGAGCTGCAGTTCAGCTTGAACCACGACTTCGGCTGCAGCCCAGCCGGTCTGGCCGGCCAGATTCTTTATCACTACGGGCTACCGTACTCACCTGAAAGCTCGTTGGTGTACGCCGCATACGCTTTGCCCGTGACCGTGATGCTGTTCTACCTGTCACGGCGTTATCTGCGTGGCGCGTTTACGCTGGAGCAGTGGGCACCTGTCATGCTGCTTGGTATCATCCTGCTCAATCCACGCATTCTGGAGTACGACGTGGCACCCATCACGATCCCAATGGTGCTTGTGTGCTGGAGAGTTACATCCTCCTTGGCACGGAAGCGAATAGTCATCAGCGGGCTTAGCGTTTGTTTTGTTGTGCTAAATGCTATGTCCCTTTACAGCTGGGAATGGCGCAAGGCAATTGACGGCCCACTGCTTACCGCGCTGTTCTGTGGCGGCTGCTGGCTGCTGATGCGCAACGCAGAGGTGAATACAGGAACGCTGGTGACACAAGAACTCAGAAGAGATCCTGCCATTACGGTCTGATATCAGGTCAGCGCGAGACACCTTCGAGGGGTGAACTGGCGGAGGCGTACAGGCGCTTCGGCATCCTGCCAGCGAGGAACGCCTGTCGGCCCGCCAGCACCGCGTTGCCCATGGCTTCGGCCATCAGGATTGGTTCGCGTGCTTCCGCGATGGCCGTGTTCATCAATACGGCATCGAACCCCATCTCCATGGCAACGGCAGCATCACTCGCAGTTCCAACGCCTGCATCCACGATCAGCGGAACCTCGGTGATCATCTCGCGAAGGATGCGCAGGTTGGCTGTGTTCTGCAGGCCAAGACCGGAGCCGATCGGCGCTCCCAACGGCATCACCGCAGCCGCGCCAGCATCTATAAGCCGTTTTGCAAACACAATGTCATCAGAGGTATACGGCAGAACGGTAAAGCCTTCCTTGACCAGAACCTCGGTAGCTAACAACGTGCCTGCAACGTCTGGATACAGCGTCCGCTTGTCTCCGATCACTTCGATCTTGACCCAGTCGGAGATGCCGACCTCGCGGCCAAGGCGGGCTGCGCGGATGGCCTCTTCGCCGGTGTAACACCCAGCGGTGTTGGGGAGCAGAAAATAGCGCTGCGGGTCGATGAAGTCCAGCAGGGACTCCTTTGACCGGTCCAGGTTGACGCGCCGGACGGCGACCGTGACCATCTCCGCACCGGACGCTTCAACGGCATCGCGCGTCTCCGCGCCATCTCTATACTTGCCAGTTCCTACTATCAGCCGCGATTGAAATGCCTTGCCAGCTATGACGAGGGGTTCCATGCACTCCATTTTAATTCGGGTCCGGGAAGTTGGGTACGCTTGAAGGGCTCAAAAGCAGAACGTTAAGCGCGCAAAGGACGCGGCGTTCTTCTTGCGATTAGCACGTTGATCCTATGGGGCGTGCATGTACCCTTTGCGGCCATGGCACTGACCTTTGCGTCCTTTGCGTTCCGTTCTCGTGAAGACAAAAAGCAACGGCCCGAGCCGGTAGAGGCGTCGGGCCGTTCACTTCGGTGAGCTGTTGAGATTGACCTGAGGCGTCCACTCTTTGGGAGGGCCTCGGCGGAGAGCCGATGATCGTGCTTTCGGCGAAATGCCAGGTCTAGAGCGGACGCTCTAAGCCTCAGTCACCTCACGTACTGTTGAACCACATAAACTACTGTCAGATTGCATAGGCTGGATCATCCTCCTTTCCCGTGTAAGGACACAATAAAACGAGAAGGCCGTCCAATGCAAGCGCCTGATCGTGCCAGTTTCTTGCACCGGTTCCAACCTGGATGCCCCTGCTGATTACAGGCCGATTCTCATGCGGACGAATCGATTTACCTCCTGTACACACGAGCCCGGGATCTGGAAGCCATACCCCGGTTTAGCATGTCAGAAGTGCCGCCGCGACTCATTCCTCTTCTGACCGCCGTCCTTACGGTGACGCGCCTCACTTCCGCGCAACACAGCCAGGCCCCAACGACCGGTGTATCCCAGGAGCTATCCCCGGCGGCACCCGTAACGATGTTCCCGCATACAGAGGCGAGCCGGTATTTCGCGGCGGGTCAGGCCAACATCATCTTTCAGGCGCATCCGCCCTTTCACTCGCCGTACGAGGACGAGAATTCATTTCTCTCGCGCGGGGAGTACAAGACCTCGTTGGTGGGCACCCTGTATCTGGGTATGCAATTGCGCCGCGATCCCCGGACGTCGACCGACCTGCTGGTTGACTTTGAGTCGGCTGGAGGCCGCGGCCTGTCGGAAGCGCTTGGCCTCGCCGGATTCACGAACCTGGACGTGGTGCGCAATCCAAACCTTGGCTCAAAGCCCTATCTTGCGCGGCTTGAACTCCATCAGGTCATCGGTCTCACTAGCAAACTGGTTCCGCAGGATCGTGAACCGCTGTCACTCGCCACGGCAGTGCCGGAGCGGCGCATCGAACTACGCGCAGGCAAGATGAGCCTGCCAGACAAGTTTGACGTAAATGCGGTCGGCTCTGACAGTCATCTGCAGTTCACCAATTGGACCATCGACAACCAGGGTGCATGGGATTATGCCGCCGATACCCGCGGCTACACCTGGGGTGCCATCGCGGAGATCGATTCGCCGGGCTACACCTTTCGTTATGGCATCGCCACCATGCCGACCGTGGCAAATGGCATTGACGTGGACTTCGCGTTGCGCCGTGCCAGCGGGCAAAACTTTGAGTTAATCGCGCGCAAACCGGTATTCGGCATTGCGGGGACGACCGTACGCGCACTCAGCTTTGTAAACCACGCAAATATGGGAACGTACCGCCTAGCCAATCGCATCGCGCTGGCGAATGGGTCCACGCCAGACATTGTCGCGACTCGCCAGCAAGGCACCGTGAAATACGGCTTTGAGCTGAACTTCGAACAGCTTCTGCCCCACAGCTTTCGCGCATACAGCCGTTTGGGATGGAATGAGGGACAACACGAATCGTTCGCTTACACGGAAGTGGATCAGAGCATCTCCGGCGGAGCAGACTACACTTTCACCTCTTGGGGGCACCCGCAGGACCGCATTGGCGTGGCATTGGTCAGCAATGCCATCAAACGCGATCATCAGCACTACCTGGCGATGGGCGGTCTGGGATTCTTGCTGGGCGATGGCCGCCTGAATTACGCGCGCGAAGACATTCTGGAGACGTACTATACCGCGCACACGTGGCGCGGCCTGTTTCTGTCCATCGGCGGCAGCGTGATCGCGCACCCTGGCTACAATCAGGACCGCGGACCGGTACTGGTTCCCAGCGTGCGAACCCACATCGATTTCTGATGTGTGAGCCTGACCCTATACTTCGGCTGTGACCGTTCTCGCCACTATCGTTGCCGTTGTCTTTGTGCTGGGACTTCTGCTGGGCAGCTTTCTGAATGTGTGCGTTGCGCGGTTGCCGTATGGCAAATCGGTAGCCCATCCGCGCTCCCGCTGCCTGGCCTGTGGACGCACGATTCGCTGGTTCGACAACATCCCCATCCTTAGTTACCTGCTGCTGCGGGGCCACTGCCGCGCATGCGGCGCACGGATCAGCCCGCGTTATCCCATCGTCGAACTCATCACGGGCGTGTGGTTTGCGGTTAGCTTTCTTCCCGTGGCACACCTACTGACGGCGCATGCTCCCGGAGATGTGGTCCTGAATGAATCATTGGATAGCGCGGCCTTGGCAATCTTCGGCGGGCTGCTGCTGGCGCTCCTGATCATCGATTGGGAACATCAAGTCTTGCCGGACGCGCTTACTCTCACAGGGACGGCACTGGGCATGCTCTTCATCGGTGCGGAGGCGATCCTGCTGCCCGATGGCGCGTATGACCTTGTGCTGAACCGGCGGGTCAACATCAACTCCGCCAACGCTGGGCGCAGCACCGGCAATGTCTTTCTTACCGGGCCGGAACACCTTATCTTCGGACGCCTTCTGGCTATCGCAGCAGCGTTCCTTCTGATCTACCTTATCAACCGCACCTACAAAGCCTTCCGCAAGAGGGATGGCATGGGCCTGGGCGATGCCAAGCTGCTGGCCATGATCGCCAGTTTTCTCGGGTTTGCGCCTGCCATTCTTGCCTTCTTTCTGGGAACGTTGTTTGCCACGGTGTATGCCGTCGTGCTGCTTGCACGTCGAAGAGCAGACGCCACCACGCGGCTGCCCTTTGGAACGTTCCTGGCACTGGGTGGCTTTGCCGCGGCGTTGGCGGGAACGCGTATGGTGGACGCATACCTGTCGCTTTTTCGATAGCGCGGCACACATTCCCGGCCGTACGTCCGTTGCATCTCACTCCCGGCTAGAATCAAAGAGAAGGCGCACCTGAAGGACAGCATGAACTCGAGTCATCCATACATCTGGAACTACCTGCCGCTCGCGCTGCAACTGCTGGTGGCCGTCGGCCTTGCCTGCTTCATGGTGGGCGCGTCATATTTCATCGGCAAAAAGCGTCAAAGCAAGGTGAAGGCTGGTGCCTACGAGTGCGGCATGGAACCGGTGGGCGACGCACGCGGCCGCTCTTCCGTTCGCTTCTATATGGTCGCCATGCTTTTCATCCTGTTCGATGTCGAGGCGGTCTTCATGCTGCCGTGGGCCGTCATCTTCCGGCAACTGCCCGCGATTACCGGGCAACGCTTTTTCGGCTTTTGGGAGATGGTCGTATACCTGGCTTTCGTCGCCGTCGGGCTGTTTTATGCCTGGAAAAAGGGCGTGCTGGACTGGGCAAACGATAAGGCGGACCTGTAATGGCTGACGCTCTGCTGACCCTTGACGCAGTTGCTGAAGCCATGCCGCAGAACGCTGCGGTCGTGGCGCTTCGTGATCTCGCGGTTAAAGCCAGGTTCGACCGCAATGAATTGACAGTGACCGTCGCGCCGGAGAACGTCGTCCGGGCCGCGGGAGCCGTGCAGGACGCGGGATATAACTTCTTCGAGGACTGCACAGCCGTGGACTGGTACCCCAGCGAGCCGCGCTTCCAGGTCACGTACCACATCGTGTCCATGAAAATGAAGCAACGCGTCCGCCTGGCCGTGCTGCTCGAAGGCGATGGTCCGTCGGTCGACTCCATCACCTCGGTCTGGCCATCCGCAAACTTCTACGAGCGTGAAGTCTTCGATCTCTTCGGCATCCGCTTCACCGGCCACCCCAATCTGCGGCGCATCATGATGCCGACTGACTGGAAGGGTCATCCCTTGCGCAAGGATTACCCAGTCGAAGGCTACCGCTAATGAATCCTTCGCACCAGACCTTTGCGCCCGTAGCGTTCCCGATTTTAGAACAGGACAATACATGAGCCCAGCCGCTGCCCCAGACCTTCTCATCCCCGGCGTAGAAGACGTAGCCGCCGCTGCCGCGCGCCACTCGAAAGACCCCTCAAAGGACCAGACCATGGTCCTCAACATGGGCCCGCAGCACCCGTCCACGCACGGCGTGCTGCGCCTCTTGCTGGAGATTGACGGCGAGACGGTCGTCTCGCTCGCGCCGGATATCGGTTACCTGCACACCGGCATTGAGAAGACCTGCGAGGCCAAGTTCTACCAGCAAGTAGTGCCGCTGACCGACCGCATCGACTATCTCTCGCCGATGACCAACAATCTCTGCTACTGCCTGGCCGTCGAAAAGCTGTTGCAGCTTGAGATCCCGGAGCGCGCACAGACCATCCGCGTCCTGCTGAACGAGCTGACGCGCATTCAGTCGCACCTGGTCTGGCTGGGAACGCACGCCATGGACATTGGCGCTCTCACCGTCTTTCTCTACTGCTTCCGCGAACGTGAAGAAATCCTTCGCTTGTACGAGGCTGTCGCCGGCCAGCGGATGATGACCAGCTACTTCCGCATTGGCGGCCTCAGCATGGAGCCGCCACTGGACTGGTTTGCCCGCGTGCAGAAATTCCTGAAGATCATGCCATCCAAGATCGCCGAGTATGAGGGCCTGCTCTCCGGCAACCCCATCTGGTACTCGCGGCTGAAAGGTGTGGGCTTTCTTTCAGGAGATGACGCGATTCGCCTCGGCGTCACCGGGCCGCCGCTGCGCGCCTCCGGCGTGGACTGGGACCTGCGCCGCGACATGCCCTACACGGGTTATGAGAAATACCAGTTCAAGGTGCCCATCTCGCAGGATGGCGACGTGTGGGCGCGCTACACGATCCGCCTGGAAGAGATGTACGAGTCGGTAAAAATTTGCCAGCAGGCACTTGACCGGATGCCGGAGGGCCGCATTGTCGCCGACGCGCCCAAGATCATCCTGCCAGACCGTGAACAGATGAAGACACAGATGGAGTCTCTGATCCATCACTTCAAGATCGTGACGGAAGGCTTTGGTGTTCCGGCAGGTGAAGTCTTCCAGACGGTAGAATCGCCGCGCGGCGTCATGGGCTACTACGTTGTCAGCGACGGCACCGCCAAGCCGCTCCGCGTCCACATGCGCAACCCCAGTTACGCCACCCTGCAAGCGCTCGAAACCATGTGCAAAGGCAAGCTGCTCGGCGATGTCGTCGCAGTCATCGGGTCGATTGATATTGTTCTTGGAGAGATTGATCGATAATCATGTCTACATCAGGAGTAGTAGCCCTGACTGGAGCGCTATTGTTTCTGTCTGGCTGTATTGTTGGACACTACAGCATCATGGGACCATGTGCAGGGCCTGGTGCATTGACTGCCTATCTTTTGTGTCTCATCGGGCTTGTAGTTTTGCTGGCTTTAGGAAGTACTCTTCTGGTTAAAGCTGTGCGTAGTCGTCTACACAACTAGCGAACGCAGCATCCAGTAGGAGCTTAGATGGCTACCGCAGTCAACATCCCGTTAAGCGAGTACCTCCAAACCATCTACGAGCCGGACTGCGATTACGTGGATGGTGAGCTGCAGGAGAGAAACTTGGGCGAGCAATCTCACGCATTGCTGCAGACTGCGATCGTTGCAATCTTCTACGCGAACCGCCGCGCATGGCGTGTACGTTGCCCAACAGAACTTCGTTTGAAAGTGTCTGGAGATCGCTATCGCATTCCCGATGTGTGCGTCATTGAATCTTCCGAGCCCATCGTGCCGGTCCCATCCAAGCCACCGTTGCTCTGCATTGAGGTGCTGTCTCCTGAAGACCGCCTGCAGCGCATGGTCTCCCGCGTGCAGGACTACCGCACCATGGGCGTGCAGCATATCTGGATCATCGACCCAGAAAGCCGGGAGTGCTGGACGATAGGCGCTGACGGCGGCGCGCTCCCCATGCTGGACGAGGCGTTTACCATCCCGGGAACGCTGGTGCGGCTGGCCATTGCGGACATCTTCGAGGAACTCGACAGCGCGTCAAAGGTGTAGCTGCGCTGCCGGGCCGTGCGATGCCGCATCCAATCGCGTGAGGGACTGCCGATGCCCAACGAAGCCAGCGCGAAGCAAAATCTGGAAGAGCAGCTTGCCAGCAACGCTGCCCGAATGGACGACCTGGTCACCCAGCAGTTCGATGTGGAGGTCACCCGCAGCATCGTTCTCTGCTTCTCCTCGCCGGAGGAGGACTGCGCCCGAGCCTTGAACAAGGCACTCTTCGCAAAGGGTACGCGCACCCTGCAGCATGACCCCGAGAAGAAGGACGACGGCCGTTATCACATCCGTGTCGGCGTCAAGCGCAGCATCCGCGATGCCGTGCGCGAAGAGTTTGTTCACGATCTTGTACAGACCGCCGCCGGCATGAATGGAAGCTTCGATGGCTGGAACCTGCTGACTGAGGAAGCGGCAGAAGAAGCGCAATCGCGCCCCGGTACTCTAGATGTGCAACCAGGCTCCGCCGCAAGCGAGCCAGGCTGAATTCTTTGACGGAGCAGCTTCAGCGCGAACTTTGGACCTCCTGGGCTTCCCTGCTGCGCTCGTATGCGGCCGTCCACTCACTCGGTCGCGACCAGCACGCGGTCGTCGAGGTCTCCCCGGCCGAAATCCTCGTGCGATTCGGTATTCGCTGGATGCGCTTTACGACTTCCGTATACAGCACAAGTGATGGCACACACCAGCCTTTTTCCCTGACGGTAAACGGACGTGCCCGTGTGGGTGACAGCGAAGATGAGATGGACCTCGTCGCGGAGCGGCTTGCATCGGCGATAATTGGTGCGTGAGCACTGTTACGAACAGCATCTTCACGCCGGAAACCGCCGCTCGGTTCGACAAACTCGTCACGTTGTATCCCGTCAAGCGTTCGGCTCTTGTCCCGATGCTGCTCTACGCCCAGGATGAAATCGGCTATGTCTCAGATGCCGTCGTCGCCGAGATCGCCCAGCGGCTGGATCTGCTGGAACTGGATGTGCGCGGCGTGCTGTCGTACTACTCCATGCTGCGCACGCAGCCTGCGGGCAAATACAACGTGCAGGTGTGCACAAACATTTCGTGCATGATTGTCGGTGGCTACGAGATTCTGGACCACTGCAAGGCGAAGCTGGGCATTAGTCACAAAGAAGTCACCAGGGACGGCCTGTTTTCGCTGGAAGAAGTCGAGTGCATTGGTGCCTGCTGCTGGGCACCCGCTATCCAGGTCAACTACGATTTTCATGACAATCTGACACCCGCCAAGGTGGATGCCATTCTGGCTGACTACGCCGCTGGGCGTGGAGAGGATGCGAGGTAATGCCTGAACTTGTCTCACATCCTGACGAGGTTCGCGTGCTCTCCCGCCGCTTTGGCCAGGGTGCGGCGGACATCGGCAAGTACATGGAACTGGACGGCTACAAAGCCGTGCAGAAGGCCATCGAGAATGGCCCCGAGTGGGTCATTAATGAGATGAAGGCCAGCGGCCTGCGCGGTCGAGGGGGTGCCGGTTTTCCCACCGGACTGAAGTGGTCGTTCGTACCGAAGCAGAGCGAGAAACCGAAGTACGTGCTTGTCAACGGCGACGAGTCCGAGCCGGGAACCTGCAAGGATCATGTCATCTTCCTGCATGATCCGCACGCCATCATTGAAGGCACAATGATTGCCGGCCTGGCTATCGGAGCCAAGATGGGGTTTATCTACCTGCGCGGCGAGTACCGTTACCTGCTCAAGATCATGGAAAAGGCCGTTGCGGATGCCTACGCCAAAGGCATTCTGGGCAAGAACATCTTCGGTAAGGATGGTGTCGATTTTGACATCGTGACGCAGACGGGTGCTGGCGCGTATGAAGTCGGTGAGGAGTCCGCGCTGATGGAGTCACTGGAGGGCAAGCGCGGGATCCCGCGCATCAAGCCTCCTTTCCCGGCGGTTGTCGGGCTGTATGGCGGACCCACCGTCATCAACAACGCTGAAACGATTGCCGCTGCCCCGCATATTTTGCTGATGGGCGGCGAGGCCTACGCCAAGCTGGGCAGTGAACGCAACGGCGGCACGCGCCTCTTCGGCATCAGCGGACACGTGGAGCGCCCCGGCGTCTACGAACTGCCGATGGGCTACAACCTGAAAAAAGCGATCTACGACGTTGCTGGTGGTATCAAGGGCGGCAAAAAGCTGAAGGCTGTTGTCCCCGGTGGCTCCTCCTGCCCGGTGCTGACGGCAGACGAGATCGATGTTGGTCTGGACTTTGACCAGATGGCGAAAGCCGGAACCATGCTTGGCTCCGGTGGCATCGTGGTGCTGGATGAAACGGTCAGCATTGTCGAGTTCGCCTTGCGGACCATCAAGTTTTATCAGCATGAATCCTGCGGCTGGTGCATCCCCTGCCGGGAGGGTACGGACTGGCTGAAGAAGACGCTGACGCGCTTCTACAACGGCGGCGGCAACCTAAAGGACATCAACAATATTCAGTATTTGGCGGAAAACATGATGGGCCGCACCTTCTGCCCGCTGGGCGATGCCGCTGCCATGCCGACCATTGCCTTCGTGAAGAAGTTCCGGCACGAATTTGAGGAGTATTTAGCGGGGCAGCGGACAGCGAAGGCATATATTACGACCGATGAGTTGGTCGGGGCCGCCCATTGAACTCGCCTGCTAAATTAGCGTTGACTTCTGCGAGTGCAATTGTCGTCGGATCTCTAGGATATCTGGCCGGAGCACATCACGCTTTCTACGACGGACGCTCCCACACAAGCGACGTGCATCGTGAATGGTTGAAGGCCGCAAGCGATTGCTGGACAGGTATGTCTGCTCTTCACGATTACGACATTGAAGCTGGACTAAAAGACGAAACAGTCTTCCGTTCTACTTTCATTGGGTACCGCTCCTTGTCAGACGCGGAAATTGACCAGCTACGCGCTAAACCGCTGCAGAGTGCAGCAAAACCCGATGCTCTTGATGTGAACAAAGCGCACAGAAACAACATTGAGAAAAGCGGAAGCTTAGACAATAGTGCACCAGCGTTTTTACCGCCCGACTACTTCGACCACAAGAGGACAATTGGTCAATACAGCGACGACGACGTCCTATGTAGTGTTCAAGAAGGCTTGCCTCCCGGCTTCAATCGCCGTTGATTTCTAGCGGAGTATAAGGACTAAATGCCAGACGTAACCCTTACCGTTGACGGCCAGCAGATTACCGCGCCTGCGGGCACGCTGCTGATTGATGCCTGCAAGGCTGCGGGCCTGCAGATCCCATCGTTTTGCTACTACCCTGGCCTGAGCCTGCAGGCGGCGTGCCGCATGTGCGTCGTGCGCATTGAGAAGATGCCCAAGCTGCAGACGGCCTGTACCACGCCGGTTGCAGAAGGCATGGTCGTGCAGACTGAGACGCCGGAGATCGCGCAGGCGCGCAAGGCCACGTTGCAGCTCTTGCTGGGCAACCACCCGCTCGACTGCCCCGTGTGCGATGCGGGCGGACAGTGCGAGCTGCAGGACATGACCTTCAAGTACGGCGCGGCGGACAGCTTCTACCAGGAGCCGAAGAACCACCGCGAGGAGCAGCAGTGGTCGCCCACGGTCTACTTCGACCGTCCGCGGTGCATCCTGTGCTATCGCTGCGTGCGCATGTGCGGCGAAGGCATGGACGTCTACGCGCTCGGCATCCAAAATCGCGGCTCCTCTGCCGTGATCGCGCCCAACATCCCAGCATCGCAAAGCGAGGACGGACTGCAGCACCTGGACTGCGAAGAGTGCGGCATGTGCATTGACGTTTGCCCTGTCGGTGCACTGACCAGCGACACATACCGCTATAAGACGCGCCCATGGGAGATGAACCACGTTGCCACCATTTGCACGCATTGCGGCGATGGTTGCAAGACGACGCTCGGCGTTCGGGCGACGACGGAGGGATCTGAGATCGTGCGCGGCGACAACCGCGACAGAAGCGGCATCAATGGCGACTTCCTCTGCAACAAGGGCCGCTACGGCTTCGACTTTGCTAACTCATCGGAGCGCATTACCGAGCCCATGGTGAAGCAGCCGGACGGCAGCTTCAAGACTGTTTCATGGGAAGAAGCATTAAGCTTTGCAGGCAACAAATTGCGTGAAATCCGCGACAGGAGAAGCGGCGGCAGCATCGGTGTCGTGGGCGGCAACCGGCTGACCAACGAGGAAGCCTACCTCTTGCAGAAGTTCGCGCGATCCGTGCTGGGGACGAACAACATCGACCATCACCGCACGGCGGACTACGTCACTTTCGCCGCGGCGCTCAGCGGACATCGTGACCGGTTCGCATCGCAGCATGACAATGAGAAGGCTCCGGCGATCCTGTTGATCGGCGGCGATCCGACCAACGAAGCTCCTCTGACTGCGTGGAATCTGCGCACAAATGTTCGCCTGAATCGCGCCAAGCTGTACGTCGCCAACCACCGCCCCATCAAGCTGCGCCGCCAGGCCAAGTCCTACCTGGAAGTCGCGCCGTACGGTTACGGTGCGGTTGCCGCGTACCTGGCCGGTGATGAAGCCGCAGCCGACGCTGCCGCGCATGATGCGGAAGGCTTGACGAAGTTCCGCGGCGCGCTCAAAGCGGAGCCGTCGCTGCTGGTCCTGATTGGTTCCGAGCTGCGCGGCAACGATCTGCGTAAGCTCATCGAATTTGGCCTGTCGGTGCCCAATACGAAGTTCGCCCTCCTCAGCGACTACGTAAACGCGCACGGCGCGGCGGACATGGGTCTGTTGCCTGATATGCTGCCCGGCTACGTGCCGTTGCAGGGTTCGCACGACTTCAACAACGAGTATGGCGAGCGCTTCTCTTCAGCGCCCGGCCTGGACATGGTGGGCATCTTTGATGCTGCGCAGGCCGGCAGCCTAAGCGCGCTCTACATCGTCAATGCCAACCCGGTCGCGCGCTACTCCGTCGATCCAGCAGCGCTGGCCAACACCTTTGTCGTCGTGCACGACATGTTTCTGACCGAAACAGCCCGGCTTGCCGACGTGATCCTGCCATCCGCGAACCTGTACGAAAAATCTGGCTCCGTGACGAACAGCTACGGCGATCTGCAGTTAGTCAAGAAGGCATCCGACCGTGCCGGTGTTCGCACGGATTTGGAACTGATTGTCCGCCTGGCAGACAAGATGGGCGCGGACATTCGCAAGCTCGTGCCCTTCGGCAAGCAGACCCAGGCAAACGGCATCCGTGCCGACCTGGGCCAGACACGCGGCGCGCAATCCGGCGAAGCCGACCGCCACGCCGTGTGGCTTACCTCCAACAACCCGGAGATGAAGCTTTCGCCCTTCGACCCGTTTGCCGTGCTCGATGAAATTCAGCGGCTGGTCCCTGGCTACGATCTGCTGCGTCTGCAGTTGCTTAGCGGAAACGACCAGCACCTTTCCCCTGCGGCGCCCTCTGATCTTGTGCAGATCGAGGCCAACCGCCGCGACCTGATATTGCCAGCCGACGATACGCTGTTCACCTCCGGCACGCTGGGCCGGTATTCCCCTAAACTGGTGGAACTCGCTGAAAAGTACAGCCACGAACCGGTTGGCATTCCCGCCGACTGAACGCTAAGGACAGGACACGCACGCCGCGATGCATCTCACCAACTTCCAGATCTTCCTGCTGCTCTCCGTGCTCAAGATCGCGGTGGTGCTCGTCATCACGCTGACGGCCGTTGCCTATACAGTGCTGGTGGAGCGCAAGGTGATCGGTCTGATCCAGAACCGATGGGGACCTAGCCGCACTGGACCGTTCGGCTTGCTGCAACCGCTGGCTGATGGTGCCAAGCTCTTCCTCAAGGAAGACCTGATGCCGCTGGCGGTGGAGCGTCCGCTCTTTGTCATTGCACCCATGATTGCGCTCACCTGCGCATTGGTCTCCATCGCTGTGGTACCGTTCGGCGGCCTGTTCACTTGGCACGGCGTCAGCCTGTTTGAGATATCGGACATCAATATCGGCCTGCTGGTTATCCTTGGCATCACGTCCATCGGCGTGTATGGCATCGCGCTGTCGGGCTGGTCCTCGAACAACAAGTATTCCTTGCTGGGATCACTGCGTGCATCGGCGCAGGTTATCAGTTACGAGCTCGCGCTGGGCCTCTCACTGGTTGGTGTCGTCCTCCGCGCGGGTTCGCTGCGCCTGCGCGACATCGTTGGCTCGCAGGCGCATCACGGCCTGCTGACGTGGAATATCTGGCCGCAGTTCCTAGGCTTCTTTATCTACCTGATGGCGGCTTACGCGGAGACCAATCGCGCGCCCTTCGATCTGCCTGAAGCGGAATCCGAACTTGTCGCCGGCTACCATACCGAGTACTCGTCGATGAAATTTGCGATGTTCTTCATGGCGGAGTACGCAAACATGATTACGGTTTCGTGCGTAGCGACACTGCTGTTCTTCGGCGGCGCGTCCTCACCCTTGGGTCATCTGCTGCCCGTAACCTTCGGTGGACGTTTCCTCAGCGCGATCTTTCCAATTCTATGGTTCGTCGTCAAGGTCTTCGCGTTTCTCTTTCTCTACATCTGGGTGCGCTCCACGCTTCCGCGCTTCCGCTACGACCAGCTGATGAGCTTCGGCTGGAAATGGCTGCTGCCGCTTGCCATGATCAACATCCTCATCACCAGCCTTGTCCTTGCGGTTCATGGCTAGACGTTCCGTCCCGGGCGTCGCGAAGGATACCGCCTCGGTTACAATCAGCAGGTAAACCCACGACCCCTTTTTTACTTGTTTTGTGTTCTGTATTTTTAAGGACTTGGCCGGACGATGCAATTTGTGCTCTTTATCATCTTCGCGTTCATCTGCGTGGCGGCCGCGTTGAACCTCTTGCTGCAGCGGCACCCCATCAACTCCGCGTTGTCGCTGGTCGTAGTGATGCTGTCTCTCGCGGTCATTTATTGGACACTCGGCGCGGAGTTCCTCGCCGCCGCGCAGGTCATCGTCTACTCCGGTGCCATCATGGTGCTCTTCACCTTCGTCATCATGCTCCTGAACGCGGGTGAAGAGGTGCGCACGCGCGGCTCAAAGGCGGCCTATTTCGCCGGCATTCCGGGGGTGATCGGCATCATCGCCCTGCTGTCGTATACGTTTTTACATGAGCGCACAATCCTTGGCTCCGCCGACCTGGGCGGCCGACTAGATAACGGCACCTCCAACATGACGGAAATCAGCAAGGTGCTCTTCACCGACCTGCTGCTGCCCTTTGAGGTCACGTCGATCCTCATCCTTGTGGCGATTTTGGGCGCTGTCGTACTGGCCAGGAAAGAGACTTAGCCATGGTGCCTATCGCCTACTACCTTGTCCTGGCAGCCGTTCTGTTCTCCATCGGTATTGGTGCGTTCCTGATTAAGCGCAACATCATTACGGTGTTCATGTCGATTGAGTTGATGTTGAACGCCGTCAATCTTACCTTTGTGGCGTTCGCCCAAGTCCACCGGGCCGTTCAAGGCCAGATTTTTGTCTTCTTCGTGATGGTCGTCGCGGCTGCTGAAGCCGCGGTGGGTCTGGCTATCATTATCGCCATCTTCCGCACCCGCCAGACGCTGGACGTGGACAGCATCAACCTGATGAAGAACTGACACGATGCCCACACACCTGCTCTGGTACATTCCGCTGCTTCCTCTTCTCGGCTTCCTGCTGAACGGCACCGTTGGCCGCCGCTTGCCGCGTGCTGGCGTCGCCGGGATTGCGCTGCTCTTCACTGCGCTCCCCGCGCTGATCTTCGGCTATTTGTGGACGTTTTTGCGCTCGCATGATGTGCTGCAGATGACCGTTGCATCGCGCCCATGGATAGAAACAGCCACGTTCAACGTTCGCTTCACCCTGATGGTCGATCACCTGACGCTAGTCATGCTGGGCATCGTCACCTGCGTCGGCTTTCTCATCCACATCTATTCCGCAGGCTACATGGCGCATGAGGAGGGCTATTGGCGCTTCTTTGCCTACCTGAATCTGTTCATGTTCTTCATGCTCATTCTTGTGCTGGCCGAGAGCTTCCTGCTGCTCTTTGTTGGGTGGGAGGGCGTCGGCCTGGCCTCGTATCTCTTGATCGGCTTCTACTGGAAGAAGCCATCAGCAAATAACGCCGGACGCAAAGCGTTCGTCGTCAATCGCATTGGCGACTTTGGCTTTCTGCTTGCGATGTTCCTGCTCATCAACCATTTCGGCACATTGAGTTTCACGCAGATCTTTGGTGCTATCAGTCTCCACCCGGAGTTACAAGGCGGCTTTCTAACCGCAATTGCGTTGCTCCTGATCGTTGGAGCAGCAGGTAAGTCCGCGCAGATACCCCTGTACGTCTGGCTGCCAGACGCCATGGAAGGCCCAACCCCTGTCTCCGCCCTGATCCATGCCGCAACGATGGTCACGGCGGGAGTCTATCTGGTGTGCCGCGCGCATGTTCTGTTTGACCGTTCGCCATTTGCGCTAGGCGTTGTCGCCATCATCGGCGCGCTCACGGCGCTCTTTGCCGCCAGCATCGGCATGGTGCAGCATGATATCAAGCGTGTCCTCGCGTACTCGACGATTTCGCAACTTGGCTACATGTTCCTGGGCTGCGGCGTTGCGGCGTACTCCGCGGCGATCTTTCATCTGATGACCCATGCCTTCTTCAAGGCCTTACTGTTCCTTGCGGCCGGTTCAGTAATTCACGCTCTCGGCGGGGAGCAGGACATGCGCGTGATGGGCGGCATGCGGAAGCGCACTCCGGTCACCTTCTGGACCATGAGCGCGGGCGTCCTTGCCATCGCGGGCATCCCACCGCTCGCCGGCTTCTTTTCCAAGGACGAAATTCTCTACCGCACCTTCGCGTCGCCGAATCCGCTGCATCTGCTGCTTTGGGCAGTGGGCGTTCTGACCGCAGGCATGACGTCGTTTTATATGTTCCGCCTCTGGTACAAGACCTTCTTCGGTGCGGAGCGTTTCCATGAGCGCGCGTTGGCCACCGGCCACGGCGATCCGTTGGCCCAGCATGGAGCCGCCGTCCACTCCCGTCATGACACTACCCTGACCATGGTGGACGAGCATGACGAAGGCCAGGCCGCGCACCCGCACGGTGTACATGAATCTCCGTGGATCATGCTCGTACCGCTTGTAATTCTTGCAATCTTGTCGGTCATCGGTGGATGGGCAGGCATTCCCGCCGCGCTGCACGGCCATAACGAGATCGAACACTTTCTTGATCCAGTCTTCGCTTTTACAACCGAACCGCAGAACGCCGTCAATGCCGATCAGGTCTCTCACAGCCTTGAGCTTGGACTTGCCGCAGTGTCTGTTGCTGTTGCGGTGATTGGCTGGTTCCTTGCTTATTTCTTTTACCTGAAGAAGCCGGGCACGCTCGGTGCAAGTGCCACGGCAAACCCGCTCTACCGGCTCGTCGCAGGCAAGTACTACATTGATGAACTGTACGCCATCATCTTCGTTGCGCCCCTTATGGCCATCTCACGCCTGTTGCTGGGCGGCCTGGTGGATACAGGAGTAGTCAGCGGATCAGGTGCCTTCGCCGCCTTCCTGACACGCCAGGCAGGCGAGGGCACGCGGCGGATGCAGTCCGGCAACATTCGCTCCTACGCTGGATGGCTGGCCGCTGGTGCCGCATGCGTCATTCTGCTGATGACCTATACCGCTCTTGCGCGTCATTCCACGCTCGCAGCGCACCTGCCCTTCAACCTCTATGGCAACCAATAGGGCAACATGAACCTGAACGGCATCATTCTCTCGCTGATTATCTTCACGCCGCTCGCAGGTGCTATTGTGCTTGCCTTGCTGCCGGACCGAGGTCGCATCCAGCAGTGGTGCGCGCTCATCGTCACGCTGGTCACGTTTGGGCTCACGCTGCATCTGCCTGCACACTTGCACGACTCGTTTTATTTCCTCTCGTCACCAAATGCTCCTGGGATGCAGCATTTTGCCTTTGAGCAAGACCGGCCCTGGATTGCCGCGCCGGTCATCCGCTACCACCTTGGCGTGGACGGCCTCTCCATGTGGCTGGTCGTCCTCTCCGGCCTGCTTGCGCCGCTCGGCGTTCTCGCCTCATGGAACGCAATCAGCACGCGGCGTAAGCTCTTCTACACGCTGTTCCTGCTGCAGCAGGTCGCCATGCTGGGCGTCTTTGCTTCGCTCGATCTGTTCCTGTACTACGCCTTTTGGGAGCTTGCCCTAGTGCCGATGACCATCCTCATCGCCACCTTTGGCCGCACGGAAAACCGCCGCCGCGCCGCGCTGAAGTACTTTCTGTATGCGTTCGTTCCGTCGGCGCTGCTGCTGGTCGGCATCCTCTGGATCTATGCCAAGGCAAACACCTTCCAGCTGCCGGAACTCGCCGCAATGGCCGCCGCGCACGGCATCCACGCGAGTTCCGCGGGCATGTGGCTTGCATCGCTAGCCTTCCTCTTTGCGTTTGCCGTTAAGGTACCCGTTTTTCCGCTGCACGGCTGGCTCTCAGACGCTATCAGCGAAGCGCCAACCGCAGCCGTCATGGTCTTGGCAGGCAAACTCGGCCTCTACTCCATCCTGCGCTTCTCGTTCGGCATCTTTCCGGAGCAGTCACACCACATCGCTCCCCTGCTGATTGCCCTGGGTGCCATCGGCATCGTGTACGGCGCCTGCATCGCACTCGTGCAGAACGATCTTAAGCGCCTGGCCGCCTACTCCACGCTGGGCCATCTTTCCTTTTGCACCCTTGGCATCTTCACCTTCACCATTAACGGCCTCGACGGTGGCATGTACCAGATTCTGAATCATGGCATCTCCGGCGGCGCATTGTTCCTGCTTGTGGGCTTTCTCTATGAGCGCTACCGCACCTACGACATGCGCGAGCTCGGCGGCACCGCAGGCAAGCTGCCTTGGATGGTGACGCTCTTTGTCATCACTGCCCTCTCCAACGTCGGCCTGCCGATGTTGAACAGCTTTGTCGGCGAGTTCCTCATCCTGTCCGGCTCCGCTCAAACCCTGGTGACGCGTCATGCCATGTTGTGGACCGTTATCGGTACCTCCGGCGTCATCTTTTCCGCCGGATACCTGCTCACCATGATTCAGCGGGTCTTCTACGCCGACCTAGGATCCACTACCGCGGAACGCCCGGCGTGGGACATCACTCTCCGCGAACATCTCGCGCTGTGGCCGCTGGTCGTCCTATTCCTTGTGATGGGTGTTGCGTCGCCTCTCTTCACAAGAGCACTCGACCCGCTTGGGCAGGCATACGCCCGCGTTACACGGGCTGCTCCGCTTGGAGAGTACCGCCGCCTTGAATCGCTTCATCAACTCCCCCCCAGGGTGCTAACAATAAGCGCTTCGCCTGGACATATACCGAAAGGAGCAGCACGCTAGATGACGCAAGCCGCTCCTCCGAACGTTCTCGCTCTGCTACCCGAATACGTGCTGACCATCGTCGGCGTTGTCATCATGTTGTTGGAGCCGGTGCTGCCAGCCAGCCGGTCGCGCCGCCCCATGGGCTGGCTTGCCATCGCAGGTACACTCGCCGCGACATTCATCAGCCTGTGGCAGCTGCACCTGGGCACGATGAACGCATTCAGCGGCTCGGTAAGGGTCGACAGCTACTCGATCTTCTTCCAGGTGCTGATCGGCCTCATCGTCGCCGCCACTCTGCTCTCGTCGCTGGACTACTTCGAGGGGCGCCACGGCAACGCTGGCGAATACTTCGCGCTGGTCTGCTTCGGCACCGTGGGCATGATGCTGATGTGCTGCTCCACCGAACTGCTGATGGTCTTCATCGGCTTGGAGATCTCGTCGATCTCCACCTACATCATGGCGGGCTTCCGCAAGAATCAGGCCACGGCCACCGAAAGCTCGCTCAAGTACTTCCTTCTGGGATCATTCGCTACAGCGTTCTTTCTCTATGGCATCGCACTGACCTATGGTGCCACTGGCTCTACCAATTTGAACGTCGTTGCGGTCTCGCTCGCCCAGACGAGAACTCCTGTCCTAGCCATCCTCGCGATTGCCATGGTCATCATCGGCATCGGCTTCAAGGTATCAGCGGCCCCGTTCCATGTATGGACGCCGGACGTCTACCAGGGCGCGCCGCCGCCGGTCGTCGGCCTGATGTCCACCGCGCCGAAGGCCGCAGCATTTGCCGTCTTGCTGCGCATTCTGTTTTCGGGCTACGCCATGTTTGAGCCGCGCTGGCAAATTCTGATGGCGGTCATTTCCGTTTTGTCCATGTGCATCGGCAACCTCGGTGCCCTGCTCCAGCGTGATATCAAGCGCATGTTGGCCTACTCGTCCATCGCGCACGCCGGTTATCTGATCGCCGCCTTCACCGCACTCCCAGCCGACGGCATCGCTGCGGCCGCCTTCTACTCCGCCACGTACGCGGCCATGAACGTCGGTGCATTCATCGTCATCACGCTGGTTAGCGGTCGCGACGAGCACATGCGCTCCGGCGAGGACTACAGCGGCCTCGCTCTGCGGCATCCGGTCCTCGGAGCCGCGCTCAGCTTCTTCCTGCTGTCGATGATCGGCATTCCCTTTACGGGCGGCTTCTTTGGCAAGTTCTATGTCTTTAGCGCCGTCATGCACGCCGGGCATGTCAAGCTTGCCATCATCGGCCTGCTCAACTCCGGCGTCGCCTGCTACTACTATCTCCGGCTGATCGTCCGCATCTATTCGCAGCTCGCGCACGCATCATCGGCCCAGCCTGTGGAGGCGTACAGCAACACGTCACCAGACATCCCAGCCACCATTGCTCTTGCCTTTGCGCTGCTGGCCACCATTGCGCTTGGCATCGCACCGGGCCGCGTACTCGGCATGGCCCAGAACGGAGCGGTCGCGACAGCCCCGGCCTTGAGCCCCGTCAGGGCGAACGCTGCCTACAACTCACCCGCTCAGCGATAAGCGCTTGCACACGTATAAGGCCCTCGCCGAAGCGAGGGCCCTTTGTCTTGGAGAGGAAGAACCTTACTTGCTCACCTTGATGAAGATGATGACAAAGGTGAACAGCACCAGTGACTCAATAAACGCCAAGCCAAGAATCAGGAAGGTGAAGATCGCAGGGCGTGCGCCCGGATTGCGTGCCACCGCCTCGGCGGCGGAGGCGGTCGCCTTGCCCTGACCCAAGCCGCAAAGCCCCGACGCAATGGCCATGCCAATGCCCGCTGCAATCGATACCAGACCGGCCTGCGAAGCGCCCGCGTCCTGCGCAAACACCGGCGTTGCAATCAGCAACACGGCCAGTGTCATCAAGAAGTACTTAAGGTTCTGCATGTGTCTTACTCCGGCCTTCAGAGATGACCGCGCCAGTGGGTGGTTGAGGTTCACCGTGCTGACCCCCTCACGCTCACGCGGATCGTGCCCCATGCGCGGCGAAGGCTGGCCGCAGCACGTCAAAAAAACTCACCTGGTGCCCCTGGATGCTGGGTGCCCCGTCCATCGACTTTGATGCGCGGTACGAAAACTCAATGCTCACCTGGGTGCCCCGTACATCGATTCTGATGTGCGGGATTCGAACTCAATGCTCATGTGAAACCGCCAGGCTCAGATAGATCGCCGCGAGAAGCATGAACACGTACGTTTGCACCACGGCCACTCCCAGATGCAGCCCCATAAAGATCAGCGGGATGCCAAGTGGAATCAGTGAAAAGAACGCCAACGTCACCAGGTCGCCGGCAAACAGATTCGCATACAGACGAACTGTCAAGGACAACACGCGCGTCAAGTGCGAGACGACTTCAATAGGAAACAGCAGCGGCGACAGCCACCACACTGGTCCCAGAAACTGCTTGATGTACGCGCCACCATTCTCGCGGATACCGTGGTAGTGATAGTAGAAAAATGTAACCAGCGCAATACCGAGCGGCACGACGACGTTCGCCGTGGGCGACTCCAGTCCGGGCACCAAGCCCAGCAGGTTCATGACCAGGATGAACAGCGCCAGCGTCGTCAGGTAGCCCACATAGCGCTCGTATCCATGCGGGATCACACTCTCCGCCTGCCCGGAGACGAATTCGTGAATCATCTCCGCTGAGTGCTGCACTGCGCCGGGGCTCTCGACGCTCAGGCTGACGCGCACCGCCACAAAGTACAACAGCAGCAGCAGAACCACCAGCAGTTCCATCGCAAAGGCATTGGAGATCGGTGCCTGCGGATACGTCACATGCACGTGCAGTGCACGCAAGAACGCATCCGCCGGAGCGGCGAAGTGAGCATTCAGAAATCGTGTAAGAGCTAACTGTTCCGGCATCGTCCGTTTATTGTTTTCTAATTGTGAGGCACGTTACATCGTGCCGTTTCGCAGCAGCCGCAGACCCTCAATGGTCAGCGCCACCACGCCCATGGCAATGCCCACAACCAACGCAATCGCAGAGCCATGAAGATATTTAAGGCTAACATACAGAACAATCAACACCGCGAATAAACGGAGAAAGAAGCCGGTCAGCGCAAAGCCGATGTTTGGCCGCTTTGCTCCGGCCAGGTGCTCCCCCGGCAGCGGCTCCATGCGAACCATCAATGCGGCCATGAGCCGCCGCCATTCCCACAAACCACTGGCGGAAATTCCCGCGCCAATCAGCAACAGCACCGCTGACTGCCATCCCGCCCTCCACGCCGCAATCGCCGCTCCAACGACAGCCAGCAGGGCTACGATGCGCACCGCGCGAACAATAACGGCAGCCGCGTCGGCATCGCTGAAGTTCCCCAATGCCGCGTCTTCCAACGCCACTAGTCCGGGTCCTTGATGTACTTCTTCGCAGTTGCAATGATTTGGATAAAGCCGCCCGCCGCGCCCATCAAAATTCCGATGAAAGCCCAGAGATGCGTGTGGAAATGCTTGTCCGCCAGGCTGCCCAGGAACCAGCCCACCATGCAGCCAATCGGCAGCGAGATGGCCAGCTGCAGCATGGTCTCAGCCTTTACCAGGTCGCCTAGTGCTCCCGTCGGCTTGCCCGGTGTGCTTCCGTCATCACTCATCGGCAACCATTACATCACACCCATGAAGCCTGGTGTCATACCAGATGGGTGCCCCACCTTCGCGAAGCTAAGGTGGGCTGCTTCCAACGGCCGCTCTAGTCAAGGAGTCCCTGTCTTTCCATGCATCCGAAGCGGATCCCACCTTTGCCGCTTTGCGGCGAAGGCGCGGCACCCATGCGCATCCCTTCTATACTGACCCATGTAGAAATGAGGCACGCAGTTGTTCGCATCCGACTTTGAAGAGCGCCTGTACGAAGAGCGCAAAGAAAAGCTGAAGAAGATTGAAGCTCTCGGGGTGGAAGCCGGTCTGAAGCCGCTGGAAGCCATCTATCCGAACAGCTTCCGCACGACGCATGAGATCGCCGCGCTCCAGGCTGAGTACAACAACACGGACGTGCCCGTCAGCACCGAGGCGCTGGAAGCAGACCGCATGCAGGTGGCCATCGCGGGCCGAGTGATGGCGCATCGCCGCCAAGGCAAGGCAGGATTTGCCGTCCTACAGGGCAACGGATCGCGCCTGCAAATTTATGTTCGCAAGGACGATGTCGGCGAGCGCACCTTTGAACTCTATAAGCTGCTCGACCTTGGCGACCACATTGGGGTCACCGGCTACCTCTTCCGCACCCGCACCGGCGAACTCACTGTCCACGTGGAGACGCTCACCTTTCTCGCCAAGGCCATGCTCGCGCTGCCCGACAAGTTCCACGGCCTGACCGACATCGAACTCCGCTACCGCCAGCGCTACCTTGACCTCTTCATGGACACCGGCGAAGACGCCGACCAGGAAGAAGCGGGTGCCCCAGGTTCGCCGCAGGCTAACCTGGGTTCAGAAGCTGAGGACAACCCCGAAGCCATCGCCGCCGAAACTCCATCCATGCGCCGCCTCCCCGCCCGCGACGTCTTCGTCAAGCGCGCGCAAATCCTGAAAGCCCTGCGGAAGTTCTTCGACGCGCGCGGCTACATCGAAGTGGAAACCCCCATGATGCAGCCGGTGGCGGGTGGAGCGGCGGCCCGCCCCTTTGTAACGCACCACAACACCATGGACATGGACCTCTACCTCCGCATTGCGCCAGAGCTGTACCTGAAGCGGCTGGTGGTGGGCGGCATGGACCGCGTCTACGAGATCAACCGCAACTTCCGCAACGAGGGCATCAGCACCCAGCACAACCCCGAGTTCACCATGCTGGAGTTCTACCAGGCCTATAGCAACTACCACGACCTGATGGACCTGACCCAGGAACTCATCACCTTCGTCGCGAACGAAGTGAACGGGACGACGCTGATCGACTTTCCGCTGCCGAAAGGCCCACGCGCAGGCGAGATGGTGCAGATTGATCTTAGTAAGTGGGAACGGCTCTCGATGATCGATGCGATTCTGAAATGGTGGCCCGAGAACATCGGTCTCGCACCACCATCTCGAGTAGCTTTGCTTTCGGACGAGGGTATGCGAACGTGGGCAGAGGACATCGGCATCAATGAGCGAATGGCGCTCAGCAAAAAAGCGCTAGAAACGAAGCTGCTTCAAGAAGACCGCGAAGACGAGTCAGCCGCCGAGTTCGCGACGAAGACGCTTAGATCAGGAGTGGGCGTTTCGTACACCGTATTTCACGAGCTGATGAGGTTCTATGGCTTACGCGATTCACGCGGGAAGGTCACATCAAACATATTTGAGGCAGTGGCAGAACACCACCTAATCCAACCAACAATCATCTACGACTTCCCTCTAGCAGTCTCACCGCTCAGCAAGGTGAAGCCGGACGAACCCGAGTGGGTGGAGCGCTTCGAGTTCTACATTGGCGGCTTTGAGGTGGGCAATGCCTTCAGCGAGCTGAACGACCCCGAGGACCAGCGCCGCCGCTTTGAAGCCCAGCTGGGCGAGCGCGAGCGCGGCGACGACGAAGCCCACCAGATGGACGCCGACTACGTCCGCGCCCTGGCCTACGGCCTGCCCCCCACCGCGGGCGAAGGCATCGGCATCGACCGCCTGACGATGCTGCTCACCGGCTCCCGCTCCATCCGCGACGTCATCCTCTTCCCCCTCCTCCGCCCCGCCAAACAGCCCGTGCTGGAGAAGAGCGAAGAGGCTTAGCTGCTTCTACGCATACTACCCTCTCAATGGTGTAGATGGCCCCAAAAGCAGATCCCTCCGCGGCGCTGCGGGATGACAAAGTTTAGGTTGGCTACGACTCCGTTTCAAGCCGTACGGCTAGAACACGAAACGCGAGCGCCTGAACCTTTGCCTCTGCTTCTGTCTTGCTGGAACCATACACCATGACACCGGGCAGTTCGGGAATCTCCGCGATCCAGCGACCGTCGTCTTCCCGCTCAAACGCAAGGCTCAGGTTCATAAAGAAGTACTTCTACGAGTGCTGGCGCATGTAGCTGAACTTGTATATCGCTGGCAGACAAGCCTCATGCGGGGAGCGCTTACTGCATTTCACGGCGGCGCATTTCTCTTGCAATGAGCACCTTTAGAGCCTCGTTGATCAGCTCCGACAAATCATCGATTTCTGTGTATTCACGTGCCTGAGCGATTAGGTCGTCGTCAGTCTCTATCGTGACTTTCATCCGCCTCCCTATGCTCCACATCCTGTTATCGCCGATACTAACCTGCCGCCTTCAAGTGCTGACTTGCTGACCTCTGCGCACACTGCAACACTATCAACGTGAATATTCTTTTCGTTGGCGACGTCTTCGGTTCCGCCGGCCGGCGCATCGTTGCCGAGCACATCGGCCACGTGCTTGAGACCAATGCCATCGATCTTTGCGTCATGAACGGTGAGAACGCTGCTGGCGGCTTCGGCATTACGCCCGCCATCGCCGAGGACCTCTTCGACCTCGGTGCCGATGTCATTACCACCGGCAATCACTTCTGGGACAAGAAGGAGCTGCTCGACTACATCAAAGTTCCCGCTGATTCGCATGACCGTGCACGCCGTATTCTTCGCCCAGCCAACTTCGCGCCCAAAACGCCCGGTTTCGGCGTCTACGAAGGCACGCTAGCTACCGGCGGGAAATACGCAGTCATCAACCTGCAGGGCCGCGTCTTCATGCAGCAGAATGATGATCCGTTCCGCAAGGCGGACGAGATGCTCGGAACCATCCAGAGCAAGGTCATCCTTGTGGACTTTCACGCCGAAGCTTCCAGCGAGAAAGCCGCGCTCGGCTGGTATCTGGATGGCCGCGTCACCGCAGTCCTCGGCACGCACACGCACGTACCCACAGCGGACGAACGCATCCTGCTGCAAGGGACCGCCTACCAGACCGACGTAGGTATGAGCGGACCCTTCGACTCCGTCATCGGGGTGGAGCGCGAAGCAGTGATCGAGAAGTTCCTTACCGGCCGCCCCGTCAAGTTTGAAGCAGCGAAGGGCAATCCGAAGATGTGCGCCACCGTCATAGAGTGCGACGGTGTTACCGGCCGGGCATACCGGATCCGACGCATCTTGCTCGGCGAATAGCTGAATCGGCCAGCAGAAAGGCGGCCCGAAAGCCGCCTCTCTACCGGGAACTTGCTCGCTACCGCCGACGTGCGGGAGCCGCCTTATGAGCCGGAGCAGCCTTGGCCGGTGTCTTGGCTTCAATCTCCGCACCGGTCATGGTCATCATCAGCGGTTTCTGCGTATATGACGCGATGGCACCAACAACGTTCACTTCCGCTCCAACTGCGGGCGGCGTCTTGGGAGCCTCTTTCAGCGCCACGGTGAAGTCGGCTGCGGGAGGATTCGCCTGCTTGGCGTCATCCGATACCGCAAGCGTGAGCGCTGTATCAGCGATGCTGACAACCTTTCCAGAGATCTTCACTTCCTTGTCTTTGATCGGCGCAAACTCTGCTTCGGCCTGTTCCGGCGTTCCGTTCGCAATGACGAATTCTCGGTCGGCGAGCGCGGCTTTCAGAAGACCAGGATCATCCTTCTTGTCGGCCTCCAGGACGGCCGTCGCCTGGTCCGCAGCGGTTGGTGCAGGCTTCACGCTTGCAGCGAAATCGGCCGGCGGAAACAGATTCGCCTGCGCCACCGTTTTCACCGCGTCATAGCCGTCGGTGCCACCGTGGTACTTCTTGTAGCAATAGGTTGCGAGCGGCTGAAACTGCGACTTGAACTGATCCGGTGCGAGCACCGCGACGCGCGTTGCGAAGAACGTGCAGTTCAGATAATCGGGCGGCGTGGCGATGTAATATGCCTGTCCAAGGAAGTAGGTGTCCTGAAGAAACGGCCCCGGCTGCGCAGTCTGCGCCGGGTCAACGGCCTTCAGTTCGGCCGTATACGCCGCGATAGCACCTGCGCTGTCCTTCTTCGTCAGCGCATCGATGCCCTCCGCACTGTAGAAATACGGCGTCACCTGCTTTTGAATCGCAGCCCAGTCCGCGTCGCTTACCGCTGCCGGTTTGGTAGCCTTCAAACCACGTGCCGCCGAGTCCGCCGCCTTATCATAGGCAGCCTGTTGGGCCGCAGGGTCCTTTGCAGCATCACCCTGCGACTTCAGCAGGCTGGTCTGCAACGCAAGCGCGCGAATGTTGTTCGGGTCTACCTGCAGCAAGCGGTCTGCGGCGTCGAGCGCTTTTTGTGAGTTGTTAGCCTGCGCATATGCCGCGAGCAACTGTTCCAGGACGGTATTCTTCACGCTGGACTGCGGATATTTGGCCAGGAATGCTTCCGCCGCAGTTGCCTTAGCGTTGGGATCGGTAGCCGTAATGACCGCGTTGTACGCCGTGTACTCGTCCTGCGAAAGTTGGGGCCCAGCCTGCGCTCCGCCCGCCGCCTGTGCGATCGCGTGCGAAGCCGAGACACACGCCATTGCCAATACTGAGGCAAGTATTGCCTTCTTCATCAGAAACTCTCCCTGTTCTTCGGTCTCTTTCGCTTCCCTGTAGGACGTGCACCTGCGGGAAGCGGTACACAGACTTTAGTAGATGCTTGCACTCTATCAGGTGTCGCTCCCGCGCCACAAAAGCCCGGCGCTACACACATTGAACAGTCTTGAAAGTAACTCGGCGGTAACGCAAAGGTGATGCGTGCGTCTCTCAAGCGGTCCGGACCTTCGAAGCGCGACTTGCTAGATATTGCTTACCAGAGACTTGCACGAGGCGGGCCTGACAAAAACAGGCAAGCTCTACATGCAAGTGCCTGCGACTAATGGTGCTCTGGCCTGCTTATCCACAAGATGTGCGGTTATACGAGTTGATGCTCGTCTCAAGCACGGTTAGGCTTCAGTCTGGATGGCAGCGTACGGCAACTTGCACGGCGCTTGTTGAGGGTTATCCCATGCTCAAGCTTAAGCGCGTTCAGATTCTTGGCTTCAAATCCTTTTGCGACCGGACGGACGTGCAACTTTCTGGCAACGGGATCGCCGCCATTGTTGGCCCGAATGGCTGTGGCAAATCGAACATCTCCGACGCCATCACCTGGGTGCTCGGCGAGCAGAGCGCGAAGAGCCTTCGCGGCAGCAGGATGGAGGATGTCATCTTTGCGGGCACGCGCGACCGCAAGCCCACCGGCATGGCAGAGGTCTCGCTTACGCTGGTTGACCCGGATGTCTACGATGCCCACGACACAGGCGAAGCGGTCAACATCGCCTCGGCCAATAGCAGGCCGGCTGAGGCGCATGACTGGGACGAATCCGCGGAACGCAATCTGAGCGCAGAAGCCACAGTCGCAGCCGTTGCCGATGCGCAACCAAGCCCGATTCCCGCAGGTGAAGAGTCTGAGGAGATTGAAGTGGATGCGGCTGAGACCGACGGCGCTGGGAACAGCAATCCAGTCGTTCTGAAGGTCCGGCGTCGCAAATTCAATCGCGCCCCCGTTCGCGCCGGCGAGATTACCGTCACGCGCCGGCTCTTTCGCACTGGCGAATCCGAGTACCTGCTGAATGGCAAAATCTGCCGCCTGCGCGATATCCAGGACATCTTCTTCGGGACCGGCCTCTCAGGCGAAAACTACGCCATTATCGGGCAGGAGCGTATCGGTCAGCTGCTGTCTTCCAAGCCGCTGGAACGGCGCGCCATTCTTGAGGAAGCCGCCGGCATTACCCGCTTCAAGACCAAGAAACGTCTTGCGGAACTGCGCCTGGAAGCAAGCAAGCAGAACCTGGCACGTGTGGACGACATCTTTGACGAAGTCACCCGCCAGATGGCCACGCTCAAGCGCCAGGCGGCTAAGGCCGAGCGTTACGGCCAAATGCGCGATGAACTGCGTGGCAAGCTGCGCATCGTTCTCCGCAGCCGCCTGACTCAGCATGAAACTCACCGTGCCAGCACGGAAAGTTCGGTAGCGGAGCTAACCACTCGCATCGACGCCCATGCCGGTGCACTGGAAGCCCTGGACGCCGAGCACAGCACAGGTGTTCAGCGCGGCTACGAACTGGACGAGGAACTGCGCTCGACACACTCTCGCTTGAACGAGACGCGTGTCGAGCTGGAGCGCGCCGCCGCCCGGATTGCCGGAAATATTGAGCGCGCGGGAGACCTTACGGCCCGCATGGCTGCCGGGACCGACGAACTCGTACAACTGCGGCGGCAGATCGAATCACTCGCCGCAGACCGCGACGGCTTACGCCTGTTCCTGGAGACGGCCACGGCCGACACTGAGCAGGCCCGCAAAACCGCTCAGGAGCGGCAACGCGAATCCACCGATGCGCAGGCACAGGTAAACCATGCTGACCGGGATGCATCGGAGGGCCGTCAGCGATCCATGCAGCTGATGCATCGTGTTTCGCAGGTGCATCGCGAAGAGGCGCAGGCTGCCGAAGCGCTTGCCGGGCTGGACCGCGAAGCACAGCGCCTCATCTCAGAGAGCGAACAGGCCCGGCACGAACTGGACGCACTCGGACGGCAGCGCGGCCAGGTTTCGTTGACCTTCGAATCGGTCGGCGACCGCCTTAAGCGCCTGGAGACCGGGATCGCACAACTACGGCTCGACCTCGACGCAAATCGACATGAAGAGATGGAGACACGCCGTCGCGGGGACCACCTTCGTGCCGACGCCGCCACACTCACCGGGCGCAAGAATTCTCTGGAATCGCTTATCCGCGACCACAGCTACTCCAGTGAAACCGTGCGCAAGCTGTTCAAGGCCAACGGAACGCAAACCGGCATCGCTCCGCTGGGAACACTCGCTGATTTCCTTGAAGTCGAGGACGAGTACGGTTCCCTTGTCGATGAGTTTCTCAAGGAAGAGCTCAACTACATCGTTGTGGAAGGCTGGGCGGACGCGGATGCAGGGATCAGCCTGCTTACCAGCGGCGTTGAGGGCCGTGCCACATTCCTCATCCATCCCGGCGCGGATACTCATTCCAATGCGCCTGAAACCTCACCTAGAAACCTGCCCGGGGCGCTGCCATTGACGCAGTGCATTCGCGTCCTCAACGGTCTTGGCCGGTCGCTGGAAGCGATCCTGCCGAAGCTCCGTGATGGCTTCATCGCTGCTGATGCAGATACTGCACGGGAATTCGCGCGAGCCAGTCCTGAGGCATACTTCCTCGCGCCAACCGGCGAGACCTTCCACAACGTCACCGTGACTGGAGGAAAGGCGCGCAGCGAAGGCCCGCTTTCGCTTAAACGTGAGCTGCGTGAAACGCAATCAAAGCTGGAAGCCGTGCAGAGGGATCTTTCAGCGACCGAACTCTCCGTGGGGAGGCTGACAGAGACGATCCGGGAGACCCAGCACGCGATGGAGTCCAGGAGCAATGAGCGCAGGGATGCTGAACGCGAAGCCGCCCATAGCGGCGCGGCCCTGCGCCAGATGGACTCCGAGGCCGCTCGCATTGAGAAGCGCCTCGCCGACTGGTCCCTGCAGACGGAGCGCAACCGTGACGCCCGCGCGAACAAACAAGACCTGATCGAACGCAAGCAGGCCGAGGCTGCGCAGCTTACCGCGGAACGCGAAGCCGTGGACACTTGTGTGAACGACGCTATGCTGCGCGTGGAGGACCTCCGCCGCCAACGCGAGGAGGTGCAGGCCGCCGCCGTTGCCGCCGCCGCCGCGCTCGCCGGCCTGGAAGAGCGCCGGCGCAATGCATCTGCCAACGTCCAGCAAAACGAGCGCATGCGTGATTCCACGCAGCAGCGCATTCACCATCTCACGGGTCAAGTGGAGGCCGCTACCGCGGAGCGGACCCGCCGCGAAGAAGAAAACCTTCAACTCAGCACACAGCATGCGAACCTGACAACGGCACGCGAACATCTGGCCGCCACCGCAACGCACCTTGCCGCGGAAGGATCCGCTCTCCGCGTTAGCATCGCTCAGAAGGGCGCGGAACTCCGCACGCTCCGTGCGGAGATCGACGCGCTCCGCGAGCAACGCGGCACGCTGCAGACGGCTACCGCACGCCTCACCTCTGAGATCGAGCACCTGGAAGCGCAGTCGCTGCAGGACCTGAACCTGCCCGCCCACGATCTGCGTGCGGATGACGCAATAGATATGGTCGCAGCTGAAGCTCTCGATGCGGCCGAAGGGGAGACACGCGCCCTGAAGGGCAAGCTGGCAGCGATGGGGCCGGTCAACATGATGGCACTGGAAGAATTCGAAGAAGCCTCACAGCGCCACAGCTTCCTGGAAACGCAGCGTAAAGATCTCATGGACGCGATATCCAATACGCAAGATGCCATCAGGGAGATCGACGAGATCAGTAAGACCAAGTTCGATGAAGCCTTCGAGATCATCAACAGAAATTTCTCCGAGACGTTCGTTAAACTCTTTGGGGGCGGTCAGGCGTTCATGAAGTTCACCGATGACACCAACTCCGCCGAAAGCGGCATCGACCTGGTCGCGTCTCCTCCGGGAAAAAAGCTGCAGAATGTCCTGTTGCTCTCCGGAGGAGAAAAAGCCCTCACCGCGCTCTCTCTGCTCGTTGGTATCTTCGAGTTTCAGCCCAGCCCCTTTTGCGTGCTGGACGAGGTGGACGCACCCCTTGACGAAATGAACGTTGGCCGCTTTGCCCGCCTTCTGCATGATATGAGCCGTGACACGCAGTTCGTCATCATCACGCACCACAAACGCACCATGAGCGCGGCCGACCTGATCTACGGCGTCACCATGCAGGAACCCGGCGTCAGCAAGATTGTCAGCGTCAACCTGAACAAAGCCGACCTCCGCCGTGCCGTGGCCTGATGACGGTCATGCGCGGCCGGTCATTGCTCCGAAACGATTAGGTGTTCCTGCAGGCGTTCCTGCCTTTGCAGCATACCGGTCTCGTCGAAGCGCAACGCGATCACCCAGTCATACACATCGTCTGGCCATCTACCGTCCGGCAGAAGTGTCTTTGCATCAGCGCCAAAGGCTTGCAGCAGCGCCGGAATTTGCCCATGACGCCATGCAATCAACGGGTGGGTACCATGCGGCTCAGTTCGCAGTTCCGTCACCAGCTTTTCCGGCTCCTTGGTCCCTACTTCTCGATGCAGTGCAATGCCGGAGGCATGACTCAGCGGTTCCAACGTCAGCCGCGGGCGGTTGCTGTTCTCTGAATCTGATCCCGCATACAGGGCATCCACATTGAAACGGAGATCACCCTGCGAAAACGGCTCGAAGTAGGAAGCATATAGTTCCGCGCGCCGCTCACCCTGCCTGTTCAGACCTGTCCCCGCTTCCGGCTTCTCCGCGTGACGAATGATCAGTACCGTGTTCCCGGCAAGCTGGTCATGTACCTGTTGACCGCACATGCTAACTGCGAAAAGCAGGTAAGCCACTGCAACAAAGCTCTGAGCGCGCATGGATTCCAGTGAAGCATACATGACCTTCGAAATCCACTAACTAGGCTTGCTGTCACTGTGCTTTAACGCGGTTTTTACAAGCGAGTCACATTCCGGCGGTAGCATGAGGAAGCTCACCGCACATCTGACTTCCCGGAGCCGCCATGCGCTGCCGTTCTGCCGTAGTTTCCGTCTGCTCGCTGTTCAGCATGCCGCTGCTCTCGCAGACGGCCGCCACCCTAACGGGTACCGTAACGGATCCGCGCGGCGGCGCTCTGGCCAACGCAACCGTGGTCATCCACAACACGGACAACACTGTCTCACGCAAGACCACAGCGGACGCCAGCGGGCACTTTTCAATGGCAGCGGTCACCCCTGGAACGTACGAGGTGGACACCGCGGCTCCGGGCTTCTCCGTTAGCAAGCTGCCAGGTGTGGTCCTGACGCAGAACCAGACACTCGACCTGCCGGTGACACTCTCTCTCAGCGATCTTAACCAGCAGGTCACGGTCGAAGCGGACGCGTCAGATTCCATCGCAGCACAGCTTGCACCGCTTGATGCGCGCCTAGACGCACGCTCCGCACGCACGGAGATTAACAGCTATTACATCGACAACTTTACCTCGCCGGTATCGGACTACAGCGAGGTCATTGCCCTTTCTCCTGGCACCTTTAGCGTAAATTCCAACGGTGTCGGCCTTGGTGATAGCAAGAACTACTTTCGCGGCTTCGCGGACGGGCAGTACGATATTACATTCGATGGCATTCCCTTCGAAGACACTAACTCGCCCACCCATCACTCGTGGGCGTTCTTTCCGTCGCAATTCGTAGGCGGCGTTGACTTCGACCGGTCTCCCGGTGGCGCATCCACCATCGGGCCGACGCCCTTCGGCGGTTCTATCAATTTACTGTCGGAACCCGCCCGTTCCCGCCAGGACGCCCGCTTCGGCATCTCCTATGGCTCATTCAACACCGTCCTGTACGACGGCAACTACACCACCGGAGACTTTGGTCTAGGCCGTAAGATGAACCTGTGGATGGACGTCCATCACCTTTCATCCGATGGCTTCCAGACGTACAACCACCAGCGGCGGACCGCTGGCGCACTGAAGTATCAGTACAAGATATCTGATAGCACGACGCTGACGGGCTTCAGCAGCGTCCTTGATCTTAGTACGAACACGCCGAACTTCAGCGGCCCATTGCGCAGCGAAGTTCAGGCAAACGGCTACAACTACTACCTGAATAATGATCCCACCACTGCGGAATACTACCGCTACAATTTCTACCACATACCTACGGATTTTGAGTACGTCGGCCTCAAGAAAGACATCGGTCACGGCTGGTACCTTGACACAAAGCCTTACACCTACAGCTACAACAATCATCAGAACTATGCCAACAGCCAGGGTGGCGCGATCACGGCAGCCTGTAATACAGAAGTCGCTATTAAGGCCGGTACGGCCAACACCGCCACAACGCAGTATGCCTGCGGCACCGACAAGTTGAACAGCTACCGCAAGTACGGCGAAGTTACATCCATAAGTCAGGTTTCGAAGATCGGCATTTTCCGCACTGGCCTGTGGTATGAATGGGCTGCCACAAACCGTTTCCAGATTCCGCAGAATCCTCTCAATCTGGCGGACTCTGCCCTGCCCAACTTCCATGAACAATTCTGGACAAATAGCTACCAGCCATTTGCAGAGTATGAGTGGCATCCCACGCAAAAGCTGACTGTGGTCGGCGGCTTCAAGTATGCCCGCTACACGCAGGACCTGAAGCAGTATGCCGACAACGGCAAAACTATTGGGAACATCGATCCTGTTACCAAGGCACCGTTCGCTTTTCGCCGCAGTTACGGCGCGTATAACTCCTATCTTCCCGCGGGCGATGCAAATTACCGGATCAGGCAGAACTGGTCCGTCTATGGCCAGATTGCGACAGGCAGCGTGATTCCGCCGAGCAACGTCTTCGACCAGGCCGGTACTGTAACGGTTCTGCCCAAACCCACAAGCGCGCTCACCTATCAGACGGGCACGGTGCTCAAGCTGAAGCGGGTTTCACTTACCGGTGACTACTACCACATACATTTTGGCAACACGTATACCGCAATCGCTGATCCGACCATACAATCTGGAACGCAGTTCTTTTCCAGCGGAGATACCGTCACCCAGGGCTTTGAGGGCGAGACGAATATCGCTTTCACGAATCACCTCAGCCTTTACCTGAATGGTACGGCCGGCACGGCCAAGTTTGTCTCGCAGACCATCAGCACAGCCCCCGCCACGGCTGGTCAAGCTCCGACATCGACGCCCAACGCCGCCTATGGCCAATGGGTCGGGAATGCTCCTGCTAACACCGAAGGTTACGGCTTGACGTATCAAAGCAACACTTTTGATGCAGGTATTTTTAACAAGCGCATTGGACCCTATTGGAACGCACAGGGTAAATTTCAGCAGGTCACACCCATCGATCCCTTCCAGGTGACAAACCTCTTCTTCAACTACTCCGTGCGCGGCGGTCACCTGCTTGATGGCAGCAAGCTGCGGCTCAGCTTCAACAACCTGTTTGACACGCGGTCTGTCAGCAGCCTGACCGCCTTCAATAAAACAGCCGTCTTTACCCCAAACCCGGGCGATTCGCTTGGCCTGCTGCCCGGACGCAGCGTCACCGCATCCTTTATCTTCGGGTTCGCACCCAAGCGCTAACCGGAGAAGCTACCCGTTTCCGCCCTGCCCAAGAACACGCGCAGGCAGGGCAGCGTCCGGTTTCTGCTGCCAATCCAAGTGCGCACGTGTGGCGTGCATCTGCGCTTCAATGACCAACTCAGCAGCCAAGAGGCACTGCTCCTGATCCTGCGCCGTATGCGTGCGGTTCACCACGTCTGAGATAAACTGCGGACCAAAGGGCAGCGGCATGTTATTGCAATCAATAAACCGCGCACCTTTGCCGTCCACGAGGTATAAATTGTCGCCCTGCTTAGATACCGCGACGTTGGTGTACTTACGAACTTCAATGTAGCCATTGGTTCCCAGGATGAACAACCGCCCATCGCCCCACGTGCCCAGTCCATTCGGCGTAAACCAGTCCAACCGCACGTAGCCAAATCCGTTGTTTCCGCGGAGCATCATGTCGCCAAAATCCTGAAAATGGGGATGGCTCGCATGGCGTACGTTCGCCGTCTGCGCCGCGACCACTTCCGCCTTCCGCGACCCTGTGTAGAAGAGGAACTGGTCAACCTGGTGCGACCCAATGTCGCACAGTATGCCCCCGTATTCCACCTCGTTCCAGAACCAGTCAGGACGCCCCTCATTGCCGCCGCTGCTGCCAGCATCGCCGCCAGGCCTCTGGTTAATCTGGTGTGGCGCAATGTTGATGGTCTGGATGACATCTCCAATCGCACCCTGCCTTACAAGTTCGCCAGCGTAGACCGCAGCCTTCACCTCCAGGCGCTCGGAGTACATGATGCCGTAGATTCGTCCTGTCTCCGCGATGGTCGTTCGGATCAGCTCCAGGTCCGCCAGCGTGGTCACGCCGGGTTTGTCTGACAGGAAATCCTTACCCGCACGCATCGCACGCACACCAAGCCCGGCACGCTGATTCGCCTTCTCTGACGACAGCACCAGCTTGATCTGCGGATCATGCAAGACTTCATCCTGCGACGCAGCCACAGGCACATCCGGAAAGCGTTTCTTTGCCGCGGCCAGGGTGTCCGGCTCGTCCGCCCACAGTTTCACCAGCTTTCCTCCACCGCTTTGCATGGCGGAGACCATGCCATAGATGTGGCCGTGGCTCATACCGCACACGCCAAAAGGAACGGAGTCCTTCGGCTGCCCTTCGGCCTGCGGCTGTGCCTGAAGTACCTCGTGTTTCGTGGAGGTCAGGGCGGCTCCGTCCGGAAGATGCGGCATGCCTCCCATCAGGCCGGCAGCGCCAACGGTGCGAACAAATGAACGGCGGTCAAAGGATGCCATGGAATGAGGAACACCTTCCTTAAGAATCTGCCCTCGCCATGCAGCATGAACGAATAGGCATACCGTCCAGACTTTAAGCCCAGCGGCGGAACCTTGGCAACCTGATTGCCAATCACCGGGGAACGTTCCCGCAAGCCCTTGGACAACGAGGCACGTCAACCAATCAGGCGTAACCCCGGCGATGCCCGCTCAAAAAACAGCACATAACAACCGCTCAAAGGTGATGAACTAGAAGCATGAGCGAACGGCGACTTGGCGAACGCACTCCGATCCTGAGCGGAAAGGTCCGCGACCTCTACGCCCTGACGCCGGAAACGCTGCTATTTGTTGCCAGCGACCGCATCTCTGCGTTCGATCATGTGCTGGGCAGCACGATCCCGGACAAGGGCAAGGTTCTCACGCAACTCTCGCTTTTCTGGTTCGACTACCTGAAAAACATTGTGCCCAATCATCTGGTGACGGCAGACGTGCGAGAATTTCCCGCGGATCTGCAGCCGTTCGCGGGATCTCTGCGCGGCCGCAGCATGATCGTGCAACGGGCACGCATGTTGCCGGTGGAGTGTGTCGCGCGCGGCTATCTCTCCGGCTCCGGGTGGAAAGACTATCAAGAGACCGGAAAGGTCTGCGGTCTCGCACTTCCAGCCGGTCTGCGGGAGAGCGACCGCCTGCCTCAAACACTCTTTACGCCCGCCGCAAAGAACAGTACCGGCCACGACGAAAATATCACCTTCGATCAGGTGATCGACCTTGTCGGCGGCAGTCTTGCGTTGCGCCTTCGCAACCTGACCATCGGCATCTACGACCGTGCGGCAGCCTATGCGGAATCGAAAGGTCTGATTCTTGCAGACACTAAATTCGAGTTCGGATTCATCCCGGTCGGCAACGATGACGAGCTTCTGGTGCTGGCTGACGAGGTGCTGACGCCCGACTCCTCGCGTTATTGGCTCGCGACCGGCTATGCTCCCGGCGGCGCGCAGCCCTCCTTTGACAAGCAGTTTGTCCGCGACTACCTCCAACGCATCGGGTGGAACAAGCAGCCGCCCGCGCCGTCGTTGCCACTTGACGTCATCAGTGAGACGCGCGCGAAATACCTTCAAGCGTACCGTCTGCTCACTGGCAACACGTCTCCTTCGGAGTAGACAGATGCCGCCCGCCGCACATGGAGTGATGACCACCTTCAGCAGCATGAATCCGCTGGACTGGATCATTGCACTCACGCTCGTGATCTCCACCGTCACGGCGTTTATAAAGGGCTTTATTCGGTCGCTGCTGGCTTTGGCCGGCTTGTTCGCGGGCATCCTGCTGGCCGCGATGTACGAAGCCCGCGTTGCAGCATTCCTGGTACGCTGGATCACACCGTTTGCCATGGCAAAGCTATCTGCCTTTGTGTTGATCCTTGTTGTTGTGTACGCATTCGCGATGTTGATGGGGAGCATGCTGCGTGGTGCGTTTGCTGCCGCTGGATTGGGCTTTTTTGACCGGATTGCCGGAGCAGCCTTTGGTTTCCTGCGTGCAGCGCTTTTCTTGGCGGCCATGCTGCTTCCGCTCGCGCCGTATCTTCCACAATTCAAAGTGGCTCGCTCGTCCGTACTTTTGCCCTATTTGCTTCCAGCCGCGCATGGGATATCCTTCGTGATGCCGCGAGACGTAGGAGCACGCAGCCCGGCGAGCTACTGGCGCACGCACGCCGGACAACTCGTGGGAGACGCGCTGCTTCACGGACGTCCGCAGACAGCCACGGATTTGAGGTAAACACGAGTGAGGCGCGAACTTGATCTTCTGGTCTCCCAGATGCATTCGGACGGTGTTTCCTATGACGAAGCCGTGCGGGAGTTCAAGCGCCGTTTTCTCCTGGAGGTTCTCCTGAAACATCGTGGTAATCAGTGCAGAGCCGCAGAGGAACTCGGCATGCACCGCAACACGCTCAGCCGCACCCTTGCCGAACTGGAGATGGACACCGCGCAAATCCGCAATGGATCAAAACGCCCAGTCCGGAGCGACCGCTCGCCAGAATCGCAGCGGGTGCAGGCGTTTGCGCGCACGCGATAGGTGGAGTGCATCGTCTAACGTTGCAGCATGAAGGCTCTTGCCCATAGGAGCGCAATGAGTTTCGCCGTTGCAGCCCTTCTCCTGCTGCGAGCGTACGCAGGTGCCCAGTACCTCCAACCGCAGACTGCATCTCGGGACGCCGCCCTTGTCCCAGCGCGCGGTATACCGCCCGCCAGCGCAAGGCATCAGCGCGAAGCTGAGACGTCGTTCCTGAGCGGTGCCAGGCATCTTGAGCAGCGCCGGTACGCCGAAGCGGAGCAGGACTTCGCGCGAGCCGTTACGCTGGACCCTGCAAAAGGGGAATACCTGGCCTCCCTTGCAATCGCACGTGAACACCGCGTGACGGATCTGTTGCAGAAAGCCTCTGCTGCCCGCCCTGGGAATCCACACGCAGCAGACCAGTTGATCGATCAGGCACGAGCGCTTGACAGCACCAACCCGCGCGTTCTGCAGCACACGCTCGGTCAGGAACGCGCATCGGCCCCGTCGCATGACGTACGGCTTGCAGGACCTCTCGTGCTGAAGCCGAATGCCACGAAGCACAGCTATCACGAGCGCGGCGACCTCCGTGCACTTGCCTCGACGATCGCACGGGACTATGGCCTGACCGCCGCCTTCGATCCCGACCTTCGCCAGGCAACGGTTCGCATCGACCTGGACGGTGCCACGTATCCAGAAGCCATGCGCACACTCGCGCTCCTGACAAACACCATCGCCGTGCCCGTGGATGAACACACCTTCCTCGTTGCCACCAACTCGCAGGAAAACAGGCAGCGCTACGACCGGATGGTGCAGGAGAGCTTCTTTCTCCCCGGCGTCGCTGCCAACGATCTGAAGGATTTCGTCAGCATCGCACAGAACATCCTGGACATTCGCCAGGTCAGCGTTGAACCAACCAGTGGAAACATCGTGCTGCGCGGACCTGCTGATCGCGTCGAAGCCGTGGAGAGGATCTACGACGACCTCCAGAAAGGCACAAGTGATGTCCTTCTGGACGTCAAGCTCTACTCCGTGGATAAGCAGCGCGTGCGGGACATTGGCGTCGCGCTGCCCACATCCGTCAGCGCCTTCAGCCTGTCTTCCCAGGCGCAGAGCATCGTCTCAGCCAACAGTTCACTGGTCTCGCAACTCATATCCAGCGGCCTCATCCCGTCATCCGCAAGCACGCTGCAAATTGCGGAGTACCTTGTCTTTGCCGCCGGCGTGGGAGGCAGTTCCCTCTTGAGTAACAGCTTCGCCATCTTTGGCGGTGGAGCAACTACGGGCGCTCTTTCCGCCGGTCCGCTGACGATCAATCTTGCGCTCAACCAGAGCGAGGCACGCGCCCTGGACGACGTGCAACTTCGTATCACCGATCGCGTCTCCGCCACCTTCAAGAGCGGCACGCGCTACCCCATCCAGACATCCCTCTACTCGAATCTTTCAACGCCCACCAGCAGCTCACTCGCGTCAACCACCATTAACGGTGTTAGCCTTTCCAGCCTCTTGGCCTCCTACCTTGGAACGAGTACGGCTGGCACCGCCGTCATTCCGCAGGTCCAGTACGAAGATCTCGGCTTCACTCTGACCGCTACGCCCCGCATCCTGCGCACCGCTGACGTCGGCCTCAAGCTGGAGGTCAAAGTCTCATCCCTCGCTGGCGGCGCGATCAACGGCCTGCCTATCCTGGACAGCCGGCAGTTTTCGTCCGACCTGACCGTGCACGACGGGGAGACGGTCATGATGATCAGCAACACCACCGAAAGCGAAACAGCAGCGGTCAGCGGCATACCCGAACTCAGCGAACTCCCGGGCTTCCAGAGCACCACGGACCGCAACAGCACAAAGATTACCGGCGATCTTGTGCTTCTGATCACGCCGCATATTGTGCGCCGTGCTCACGTGGCCGCGACCGGCCCTTACATCCCGCTCACAAGCCGCCCTGGTGAAGACTAGCGGAGCCGTTGACCATCGTTGACCGCACCGCTATACTCAGGCTTGTCGAGCGGGAGTAGCTCAGTGGTAGAGTGCTTCCTTGCCAAGGAAGATGTCGCGGGTTCAAATCCCGTCTCCCGCTCCAACACAGGTTCTGAGTCTGCACTCAGGCAAGCACGTTCCTCTCCTCTGAATGTGCGACATGGCGCGGTACCCAAGTGGTAAGGGAGAGGTCTGCAAAACCTTTATGCGTCGGTTCGATCCCGACCCGCGCCTCCATATTTATGAACGACTTACAACGGGTTAGCCCAGGGCTGCCAGCTCTGGTTGCCAAAATGGTTGCCGTTTGGCACCCAAACCCGTCATAAACCGGCTGAGTGGAGGCTCTACGCGGCAGTGAGACTGCCGCTAAGCCTTCCACTCAGCGTCTCCGCCGCACGGTCCGCCGAAGCGTCGAGGACGTGGGCGTGGAACTTGAGAAGGATGTCGGGACGCGAGTGTCTAAGCCTCTCCTGCGCTGCCTTGAGCGGTACATGGGCCTCTACCATCTGCGTCGGCTCCCCAATGCCTGCGAAATGTCCGTGTAGCCGGGCTGGAAGGCCACTCTGCTGAAGACAATCAGCATTTCGGCTTTCCGTGCAGCCTCCAGCGCAGCTGCGGCGCGCGGGACAGCGGTTTTGGCGTATGCCTGATCGCCAATCCCCACCTGAAAAATCACAGATCATAAGTGCGCTTGTGTTGGTTTCCGGCATGTTGCGTTTCTCCTTTTTGCCTAGGCGAACTATTGCCGTTTGCGAAGGCAATCTGCGCTTGCATTCGCTAGACGTCATGAAGAATGTGCTGTCGAAGAATCGGGATGCGCTGTTCGCCGCCACGCTGCCCATCCGCAGCTTCGCCAACAGGTCTGAGGGATGAACCGGCTTGGCCATGATCTCGAAACGGCGTCCTTGTTCCCGAGCGTGACGGAGCAAATCGGTTGTGGCGGCCTGACCGGAAAAGAGCAGAATCTTGCAATCCGGCCGCTGCGTTCGTAACGCGATTGCAGTCTCTATTCCGCTTATCTCGGCCATGACGACATCACGAATGACCACGTCTGGCTCAAAGCTCCCGAACCCCTGCAATGCACCTCCGCTGCAAACGGCGAGGGCCTCAGAGCCGGAGGTGTTGAGAATCATTGACAGGGTGTTCGCGATGATATGCTCATCGTCCACGACAAGGACCATGTCTTGGATGCCGCGCCCTTTGTGGGTACGACATTTTGCCCTTGACCAAGGGGTCAGTTGGCAACGCGTCTGGCCAACTGGACCTGTCTGCATCGACATCGATGCTGAGAGGTGGAGGCCTACAGGAGCGAGCCTCCGAGCTTGCTGTGAGCATTGGATCAACCTTTCCTCTGCATGCTGTAGGTCCAACAATTAGGCTCATAACCGGATCGCTACAGGCGTCCCGATGACATTGTGGCGCTTGGCGTCATCAACTCTCACTTCAGTCGCGACGACAGCAAGGAGCTCGCACAGATGGGGCAGCCTGATCGCGATTCACAGACCACCATGGAAGCGGGGTACAAGTTCGTCCTGCGGCGCTGGATCAGCATTTTGCCGGACTTCCAGTGCATCTGGAAGCCAAGTGGCAACAGGCTGTTGGGCGATGCGCCCGTTCTAGCGCAGCGTCTCGTCTTTGATCACGAGTTCTCCCGCGTGGAATCACTTAAGAGCAAGAGGAGCTTGCATCGCGGGCAAGTAACCACACCGGGAGTTGGCAACTCTGAATACTCATCCTTTAGAAGTCGCACCAAGAGGACTGGCAACAGCAAACCACAACAAAGGCGCTGTCAGGAGATTGCAATGCCCAACTTTGATCAGAGCCAAGCAACATCCGACATGGTGAACGGAAGCGCCCGCATATCGACAGTGCTGGCCGTAGGTGCGAGCGGCAAATTCGCTGGGTTTGTTCTTCCGGAACTGGTGAAACGAGGCGCGAAGGTTCGTGGCCTCGTTCGCGAACAGAACGAAGAGGCGACGGTTCGCCAGCACGGTGCTTCCGAGATCGTGGTGGCCGATCTTCGCGACCGGGCCAGCATGAACGCGGCTCTGCGCGGTGTGGACTTCGTGTTCTACATCGCGCCGGCTTTTATGCCCAACGAGGCCAAGGTGGGCGAAGGCGTTGTGGAGGCGGCCAAGCAGGCCGGCGTGCGGCGGTTCGTCTTCTCGGCGGTCATTCATCCGGTCTTGGGCAGGTTGAGCAATCATGCGGCGAAGGCTCCAGTCGAGGAGGCCATCCTTGTCTCGGATATGGAGTACACGTTTCTGCAACCCGCAATGTTTCTGCAGAACTATGCCGAGAGCTGGCCAAATGTCGTGAAAACCGGGGTGCTTGCGGAGCCATGGTCGACCCAAACCCGCTTTTCTCGCGTTGATTACCGTGATGTGGCGGAGGTTGCGGCGATTGCCCTAACGGAAGACCGGCTACTGTACGGCACCTTCGAGCTTTGCTCCGAAGTACCACGAGATCGAGTGGAGGTCGCCCGCATCATCAGCGAGGTTCTGAGGCGTGAGGTCAAGGCAGACGTGGCAAAGCCGCCGGTCGGCGACGAAGCCGCGCAAAACCCGCAACAGGCAGCCATGAAACCGATGTTGCAGTGGTATGACAAGCACGGGCTTATGGGCAACGCCCTCACGCTGCAGGCCATTTTAGGCAGGCAGCCCCGAACGATGAAGTCTTACTTTGAGGAGCTCGCGTCCACATAGGAACGTGCGGCACTAGCACCGGCGCAGGACTCTCAGAATGGATCTCAGAGCTTGGTGCAAGGGGAAAGTGGCTGCGGCACTACAAGGACGATGCGGCCTCGTCCACGTCGTTCTGGCCCAGGATGTATGGCCGAAAAGCCGTATCAGGAAAGCACCGAGGACTTGCGGCTTGCAAAGCGACGGCCAGCGCGTATGAGGCAGCGATTGGTGATGGCAGCTACTGTTCTATGTTCGCCTGCGGTGCTTCCTGGGCCCGCGCAAGTGGCGGCCGGGCAGCTGCCCTCGGCTCCTTCGGCTCAACTTAGCTACTCCTCGCAGGGTGGTGCTCATGCGGCGACGCCTTATGTGAACGACTTGAAGCGCATGCCGCGCACCTACCCTGCCACAGACACGTCGAAGGCCTATCCCTTGTTCGAGCTGATTGACATCGCCGAGGAACAGAACCCCAACGCGCGTGTCGCCTGGGACCAAGTCAAGCAACAGGCCGCCGCCGTGAAGGTGGCGCGCAGCGCTCTTTTTCCCACGCTTTCGCTCAGTGCGCCTACGTCGGAGGCGCGCGAGTTCCTGGTCTTTCCGTTTGCTGATGGCCCCGTCTTGGGCGGACCGTCACTGCGGGAAGACAATACAACGGTCAATCCGGTGCTCGCGTTGAACTATCTGCTGCTCGACTTCGGAAATACGCGCGCCAGCATCAACACAGCGGCCACCAACCTGTTTGTCACGGGCGAATCCCTGACCGCAACCCACGAGCAGATTGCGCTCGATGTCACGCGGAACTACTACCGCGTCGTCAGCAGCAAGGGCCTGGTCACCTCGGCAGAGGCCTCCTTGAAAGATGCCCAGGCGATCGAGGAACAGGTGCAGGCTCGCATGGAGCACGGCCTGGCCACTCTGCCCAACTTCCTTAACGCCAGAACACAGCGGCAACAGGCGGAGTACAACCTACAGAATGCGCTCGGCACGGAGCAGATTGCGGAATCCGATCTAGCGCGAAGCGTGGGCCTCAACCCCGCAGTCCCCGTCGGGGTTAGGAACATCTCCCACATGCCGCAGCGCAGTGAGTTGGAGGATTCCGCGGAGCAGTTGATCGCAAAAGCCCTGGTACAACGGCCGGATCTGCTGGAGGCCGTGGGACGTATCCGCGCTGCCGACCAGTCGATCAAGGCCGCACGCTCGGCTCTTTTTCCTACGCTTACGGTTCACGCGCAGGCCGGCGAAGATCTGCTTTGGACCACCACAAGCGCCGGGCCCGCGCCGTATCTGCATCAGGGAAACTGGCAGGGCGAGCTGTCGTTCACGTGGACGATCTTGGATGGCGGCCGGCGACGCTATCAGATCGTCGAAGCTGAAGAACAGAAACGCATCGCGCAGGCGCAGCTCCAGTCCGCGCAAGACCTTGCTTCCAATCAGGTGTGGTCCACCTACATCAACGCAAAAGTCGCCTTCCGGCGCTTGGAGATATCGCAGGACTTGCTGATCTCTTCGCAGACCTCCTATGACGCCGCACAGGAATCTTTTGCGCTCGGTCTGGAGACGTACATCGACCTCTCCAATGCAGAGCAGACGCTTGCGCAAGCACGCACCGAGCAGGTGCAAGCAGCATCCGAGGTCCTCACCGACCTCGCGCAGCTGGCATATTCCACAGGCGACCTGCTTGGGTCACGATTTCTTAAGGCGAACCGCGATGCCAAGTAAAAGAAGCGTGCGTGATTTCACTCCCTTGCTGCTTCTGTGCGGCTGCTCGCGCTCGCCGTCCATCGATGTTCTCGGCTCTTATTTTCCGGCCTGGATCGTATGCTGCACCATCGGCATCGTTCTCGCGCTGGCCACGTACTTCCTTCTGGCGCGCCTCAAGCTCGAGCCGGCGATACCGGTGAAAACGCTCGTCTATCCCTGCTTAGCCGCGGCGTACACGTTTTTCATTTGGCTGATTTTCTATAGCTGAATTGCAACCTTGATTGAGCGAGGCTTCATGGCGGACATATCCAAAGCGAAGGTACGGGTGGGGAAGATTGTCGCTGTGGCGATTGTTCTGGCTGCGATTGTGTTGGGTGCCCTTGCGCTCTGGATCACAAACGTGGACCCGCGCACCGACGACGCCAATGTCGTTGCCAACTATATCGGCATCGCCCCAGAGGTGAATGGGCCCATCATCTTCCTGCCCATCCACGACAACGAGTTCGTTCACAAAGGAGACCTGCTGTATGAAATTGACCCGCAGCCTTACCAGTACCAGCTGCAGCAGGCGGTTTCGGCCAAAAACAATCTCGAGCAGCAGATCATCGATGAACGACGGAAGATAGCCTCCCAAACTCTCAACGCGGAGATCACGACAGCAGGCAGACGGTCGAGCGAGGAGTCGGTGAATAGCCAACAGGCCAACTCGCTAGCTATACGAAAGGGGATCCAGACGCAGGAGGCTAACCTCAAGAACGCAGAAGCACAACTTCACCTGGCCGAGGATACCCTCGCGAGGACCGAGCCTCTGCTCGCGCGCCATTTCGTCACCTCGCAACAGATCGATCAACTCAGAACCAACGTCCGATCCGCGCAGGAAGATGTGATGCGAGCGCAAACGACACTGGATGCGGATCGCGCGAGATTTCTGCAAGCACAAGCAGAGGTGCGGCAGGCCGATGTCGCCGGGAAACAGCAGAAACTGAGGGCGGAAGCCGCCTATCTCGACGTCGATCGTCTGCAAACCATGGTTTCGCAGCTGACAGGCAAAGAGGCACAGGTGAAGTCTGCCGCCTATGATCTCCAGCGTTGCCGCGTGTACGCGCCCTTCGACGCGCGCGTCACCGATCTCACCATCTCCGTAGGCCAGTACGCCCGGTCCGGCGGCCAGGTCTTCACGCTGATCGACACCACGGCATGGTGGGTTATGAGCAACTTCAAAGAGACCCAACTGCGCCATCTCGCGCCGGGCATGCCGGTCGATGTTTTTGTACTCAATCACCCGAACACCCGCTTCAGCGGAGTGGTCGAAAGTATCGGCTTTGGCGTAACGCCCGAAGACGTCACCACCACCCAGACCGGGGGCCTGCCGGCAACAACACGGACCCTGAACTGGGTGAGATTGGCGCAACGTTTTCCTGTGCGCATCCGCGTATTGAACCCGGCTCCCGACATGTTTCGTGTTGGGGCCTCCGCGACCACCATCATTCGGAGCCGCGAAAACCCGCTGGCCATCCCTGCGGACCCCGGCGTGTACAACAATGCAGCTTTCGAGGCTCCCCATGGCAGCAGCCAGCCAACCGGTCGTTAAACCGTCGTTCGACCTCGATGCGACCCTGTGGGGCTTCGTCACGCGCGAACTCGGGCCAACCCCCGGTCGGCTCGAGTTCGCGGCGCGCACCGCGACCACTGCGGCCATTATGTTGCTCATCGGTGAGGCTTGCCATAGCCAAACGCTCTTTATTGCCTTGTTCACTCCGCTGCTTATCCCCCGGGACACGCCCCAACAAACCTGGGCCGGCACAAAAGGCACCATCATCATCGCTTGGGCCGCATGCGCCGGTGCCATCGTGCTTGTGCTCCTCACGGCCGAGCTTCCCTGGGCCCGTGTGTTGGCCCTTGCCTTGGCCATCTTCGTTTGCATGATCTTGTCCAGGGGATTGCATCAACCCGCCCTCGCAGCCCTCGGGCCTGTCACCATCTCCGAAGTCCTCATACGCATGGACAGTGTCAACAGCGCGCAGGACTCCATTACCGCCGGCCTCTGGATGGCCTTGATGATGAGTGCCGGCTGCCTGGTCGCGACGGCTGTGGACTTCGTATTTCCGCACCCAGGCCCACAGCAACGTATCACCAAAGGCATTGTTGACAGGCTCCAGGCGGCGGCCGTCGTGCTTAAACAATCGGAGGGCGCAGAGTTGAGTCGGGAGGACCAACAAAAACGGCAAGCTCTGAGCAAACTTGCCCTTGCTGGGACCAGCAGCTTACGCAAGCTTCTGCCCGCTCTGTCTGCACAGCCCTCCATTGACCGAAACTACATGCTCCGCCTCAGCGCGGTCCTGAATGGCCTGGACCTCTTGTCCGATCAAGCGCTGCAGCTTTTCAAGCGCGAGATCGTCCGCCTCACCGACGAAGAGAAAGGTTTCGTGGACAGCCTGGCGCACAGTTGCCTGGTCTTGGCCGACCACGTCCAAAGCAACGTCACCAGCCCGCGTGAAGATCAGCCAGCTCTTAGCCCGGCTGCGAGCTCTGTTGGGCGCCAGGGCCCCGGCCAGCTCCTTGCCGATATGGGCTTCCAGCTGGATGATCTTTGGACACTTTGGTCTAGTGCCGTCACGGTCTCCAAGTATCCCGCAGACCAACCCACCAACAAGCCCGCCGAGGCTTCGCCATCGTCCGGCCCCTTTGTTACACCGGACGACATCCGCTTCGCCGTCAAAGTTACGCTCGCCTGCATGATTTGTTACGTGATCTACAACGGGGTGGCATGGCAGGGTATCAGTACATCTCTGGTAACGTGCTTTTTTACCGCGGATACAACCATCGGTGGAACGTTCCGGAAGCTTACGTTGCGTATCACCGGGGTTCTCGTAGGTGGACTGTTGTTCGGCATCGGCGGCATCGTGTTCGTCACGTCACACTTGGACAACATATTCGAATTCATGCTCTATGTGGCTGCCGTGTTCTTCATCGCAGGATGGGTTACCAAGGGCAGCCCGAGAGTCTCCTACGCCGGTTCTCAGATTGCCATCTCCTACTGTTTCGCCGCCCTTATGACGTCGGGCGTTACCGATCAGATCGTACAGCCTCGGGATCGCCTTGTCGGCATTCTGCTCGGAACGGTCGTTATGTGGTTTGTCTTCACCCGGCTCTGGCCGGTAGATACGCTTGGCCTCCAGAAACAAGCCATTGCGGGCCTGATCCGAACAGGGAGCGAGTTGTCTCTGCTGGCCGCAGAAGATTCCCCACCCGATGACAAGAGTGCCAAAGTGAAAGACCTTCGTGAGTCCATCAATCAGGCCATTACCAAGGCAGAAGATCAGGCTGACATGTCGGACTACGAGTCTAAGAATAAGAGAGGCATACAATCCGCCCTGCGCAGGTGTCTTGGGAGCACGCAGGATCTCTTGATGCTCGAGATGGCCCATTTCGATCTCTCTATACGGTCGGCGCCCAAAGGCAATGCACCGCAGAATTTCGACAAAGACGACGCCCAACACACAGCAGCGTACTTGTGTCTTCTGGCGGAACAACTCGTCCAGGGCCCCGTTCCTCTGTCGGCCCAGCTAAGGGACAAGGAACGCGAGTTTCAGGCCATGCGAGATCAAACCTCAGACGACCCAGGCACCGGGGAAGGCGATAAGCCCGAGCCATACCGGGCACTCGCGAACGCCAACACGCATATCCGCAGCCGTAGGAACGGCTTACTCGATGACCTCTTTGATGCCGTAGAAGAGGTAACCCATGTGTCCCATGAATCATTGTCACAGCCCTAACTTGCGGAGCCGGTCGCCTGCCTTTTCTTTGAACGCGTTCTACGGGGGAAACAATGAATGCTCATACTCTGTACGTAGTGGCGCGATGCCTTGTCGCGCTGATGTTCCTGATGTCCGCGATCGGGAAGGCCAGCAGCTGGCAACAAACCATTGGACTTATGCGGGATCACCACATTCCTTTGCCGCAGGTGGGTCTCCTCGGCTCCCTTGTTCTGGAGGTCGTAGTAGGGACGATCTTGCTTGCACTGGGGCTGTTCATGGTTCCTATCACGTGGATCCTGGTGTTCTACGTCCTTGCCGCCACGATCTCCGTTCCAGTGCAAGACATTGTGACGGACAAGGGCCGGCCCCAGGGGATGCAACTGCTCGGATCGAACCTGGCCATCATCGGCGGCCTCATCGCTCTTGTCGCGTGCGCTGTAGCGGGTGTATAGCAGGGTCACTAAGTCAATGGATGTCCGGTAGCAGTGACTTACAACGCAACAGTGGTTCATGCAAAACAGGAGGAACACAATGGCGACCAACACCGACCAGCTCTTCATCGACCACGGAGGTATGGCAGTCCCGGACCTTGATGCCACCATCGAGTGGTACCAGCGCGTCTTTGACTTCAAAGTAACCCAACGCTTTGGAACATCGGAGTTCAAGGCGGCCTTTATGGAGCGTGAGGGTGGCCGCCTGGAGATCTTCCAGGCCACGCCACCTCCGCCGGTAAAGCCTTTCAAACCACTCACCTCAGCCGATCTCACACCCGCCATGTTGAAGCTGGGATTTACGCACATAGCGTTTGGCGTTCCGGATGTAGACGCCGCTTTTCAGCAGGCCGTCTCTCGCGGGGCCACCGCAGTGAACCTGCCCAGCACCCAACCAGGCGGAACCCGCTTCGGACATATCAGCGATCTGAACCAGAACGTTATCGAACTGATCCACAACGCGCCCTCGCCGCAGAAATAGAGGAGTCACTAAGCAGCCTGCGTGTGCACCACACACTCGCTCTAGCCCAGCAAACGATGCTGGCTTTCAAAAGGAGTACCATGCCCGCCCCAGACGGAAAAGTCGCCCCTCCCTACGTGCCCACGCTCACCCACAAACTCTTTGCTGTTCTCACCAGGGTCATTGTCAGCCAGGCGGAAGCCGAACCTCACAAGATGGAGCACATCAGGTACATGAACTGGCTTGGAAGCGCAAGAAAAGGTGTTCGGCTCAGGGCCCTTTCCGGTGAAAAACGAGGCCATCGACTTGGGCCGGATCATCTTTCGGGCCGCTTCGCTTGAGGAAGCCCGAAGGCTTTATGAAACCGAGCCCATGACCGCGATGGGGCTCAGCACTTACGTGATACCCGAATGGGACATGATCATGGGCCATCTTTCCATCACGCTGAATATTGCCGCCGGCACCTTCACTCTTTAGCTCGCACAAGAGCATTTTCGTACCCCCGAGATAACTGCCGCGCTGGGCCGGCTTGGCCCAGAACAGCGAGACGATAGCATGCATGTCTTGGAGAACGCGAAAAAAAAGAGGCCAAGCTGGAGGATCTCGGAGACGAGCGGCTAAAGCAGATGGACATAGTTGGCCTGGACATGATGGTCTTGTCCGTGACCACACCCTCCACACAAGCACTCTTTCGGGAAGAAGCGGTTCCACCGGCACCGCAGATTCTGGCGCGGCCGTGCAGGAGTTGGAGCGGTCGGTGCTGGATTGGGATTGAAAGGAGCGATGATTCACAGCGGCACCGGGGACCGATATCGGGAAGAGTTTCGGTCGATCCTGGTAAGGCAGAAGAACTCGGTGTCCTGATCTATCTGCATCGAGAGATAGCACCGCGCGCCGTTCGCAGCTTAAATTACGACGGCTTCGACGCGCCGTAGCGGATGTCCGATCGGCGGGGTTCGCCATCACGCCACCGGGGGGCCATCCGAGCGAGTTGTTTCCGAAAGGCTTCGATCCGGGCGGAGGGTCCGATGGGCCGAAGGGCGATGGAGGCGGGTGGCCCTCGCGTGAATCAGCTTGTTCGTCCGTTTTCGAGCACACCTGAGGAAGCGGTCGGCTTTTTTCGCAGATCATCGCGGCAGGTGCGGTCTACATCAAATTTATGGTCCACGACGGAAGCATTGAGGACCATCCCCGGTCTGCTGCCTAGACCAGGCAGCGCTCGGCGCAGGCGTGGACGAGGCCCATCGTCACGGAATGCTCACGCTTGCGCACGCGCTCACGATTGACACCACGCGTATGTCCCTCGAAGCGGGAAGAGATGGCCTTGCCCTCTATTCTTGGACCAGCCACATACCGACGCACTCATCGAGATGATTGCCAACTTCGGCGCCTCGGCTTTCCCTCGCCTCCGGCGTCACCACCCTTCGCACAACAGGATCGCTCGACCCGTACACTGACCTGAACTTGAAGGTGGCTATCGAGGCCAATCAGCAACCGGGGCGGCACATGGATGTAACCGGCCCCTACCTGCAGCGCAAGGGCAATCCGTTTCTGCAAATGCATCTTGACTGGACCTGAAGACGCACGAGACACGGTCAACTTCTGGGCCTCCCAAGGTGCCACGAGCTTCAAGGTGTATACGCTGCTCACCCGCGCAGAGTTGAAAGCGGCTGTCGATGCCGCTCATGCCAAGGGTTTCAAGATTACCGAACACCTTTGTTCAATCACATACCCAGAAGCGCAGAGTTGGGAATCGACAATCTCGATCATGGTTTTACTGTAAATACGCAAGAAGTTCCGGGCAAGAAGCCGGATGTCTGCCCAGCCGAAAATTGATATCCGTATGTCAAGATCATGGACCCTGATAGACCCGGAGGCAGCTCCCCTTAGTGCGCTTCTAGTGCGGAAGCACGTAGCGATTACCAGCACACAACCTGTGGACGAAGGAGCGGAGGAAGTAATCCGCCGCTTCAGCAGCGAATGCTCGATGCGATGACGCCGCAGGCTCGCGAAGCTTACCTTTACATGCTCAATGAGCAAAGCACGTCTAGGCGTGCGGGAGCCAGACAGTATCCACGACACGGATTTCAGGCGGAACTAACAGGTGAAGCGCCGGTTTGTAGCAGCTGGCAAACTTCTGCTAGCGGGCTGTGATCCAACGAGCGACGCCACATCCTCCCAGGGTTCGGCGATCAGCGGGAGATCGAGCTTCTGGTCGATAGCGGATCGACCCGTCGAGGCCATAAAGACAGGAACTCTGAACGGTGCTATGTATTTAGGAAGAGCCGACCGCATCCGCAGCGTCACTGTCGGTCAGAATGCTGACTTGATGGTGGTCAGAGGCGATCTTGGCTCGCGAATCTCCGATATTGAAAACGTGGAGGTAATCTTTCGCGATGGTCTGGGCTTCGACTCGGCAAGGCTGCTGGAATCTGTAAGGGGCCACTTTGGCCTCTATCGAGGCTGTCTGCCCTGTCTCGTTGATAAAGCTCACCTGATCTCTCTGCATCGAGGACAGGTGAAGTATTCCTCAATGAAATGCTAAGCAAGGTGGAAAATCTACTATGAAATCGAGACTAGACCTGAACGACTTACGTCTTGTCACTACAATCTGCCATGCAGGGAGCCTCACGGCGGCTGCCGAGGAGATGTGTTTACCCGTTCTCGCTGTGAGTCGTTCCATAACAAGCTTGGAGAGGCACCCTGGCCCGTCGCTAATCCAACGCGGGCAAAACGACTGGAATTGACCGACGCGGGGAAGGCATATTTTAAATCCTGCAAGCAGGCGATGCGGCGCATTGCGAGATGGGGAAGACACGTTGGAAGGATACCGTGTATCTCCGGACGGTCCTACACGGGCGATGCACCCGGAAAGTTTCGGCAGGTCAGCCATGGCGCCACTTATCAGTACGGAGCAACGATGGACACGAGCAGACGCAGCTTCCTAGTTTCCGGGATGGCTTTAGGAGCGGCCTACTCGGCTCAACCGGGGAGTGTCAAAGCTCACCGAGAACAGAGTTTTACGCGCCCACGCCGACCAGCGTTCTTCGGGGAAGACCTCTTCCTCGGAGACACGCGAAAACGACCAGGTTGTTCAAGAACTGCCGGCAAGATCAGCCTACCACCATTTACCTTCTACAAATCCGCCTTGTGGTGGGTAGATTCTTGCGGGTGCGCCTCGAGTTAACAGCAGATGTTCCGATAACACGGCCGAAGCCTGAGCATCTGTCAGTTGGATTGGCCTATTACTCTCCTTATCGACTCTACCCCATGCGAGGACGAAATTATACGAGAAAAACGATCACAGGGATCACACTCTGGCGTCTCCTCCATCGATCCCTAGACGGACAGACTTAACCCGCAGGTGTCACGCTGATATGCGCAAGGCAGTTCTGCATGATCTGGCGAGAATCAGCCCCTTGTGACCAGCCTCAACGCGCCGCAACAGGAAGCAGCCTGCTGATTTGACCGAGTGTGAGAATCAAACCATGATTCCCTTACTGCTTCACCAGTGCTGATCGAAATCGAGTGAAGAAGAAAGGAGGATCATGAAGCGACACCGAGCTGCACGGGTTTTGGTTGCCATTTGCTTGCCAATAAGGGACAAAGCCGTGCTCAAGGAGCTGATTTGCAGCACTGCTTTCGACGGAAACGCCCTATTTATCAGCATGTTGTGAGAACTTCAAAACCCGTTGGACGTTAATTAGCTGTGATGCACGACTGCCGCAAAGGCGATGGTGCCGCAGCCGTGGGCAGCATCCTCTAACAGCATCTACCGCCATAAGCAGTAGAATCACTTGGCATAAGGATTCTTAGTTGACTCACGCATCGCCAACCGCCTCGGAAACGTTCTCCTTGCCATCTTTGTCGTGGCATTGCTTTGGCTTATGTGGGGCTGGTGGACCTTTACCGGCATGTACCGTTGGATCGGGATCCTGTCACTGCGCTTCTTCGGCTCGTATGGCGTGTTCTCGACGTTTCTGACGGGGTTCGTGCTGCTAGGCATAGTGTTCTTCGGTCTAGCGAGTTGGCTTTTTCGACAGAGTGTAACGCCTAATATCAAGAGAGTATTGCCTACCCGGGCTGAGGCAGAGGTGACAGCCTGGCGCGGCATAGGCAAAGTCATGCTGGTGGTTGGCCGCATTGCCCTATTGCTGACATTAGTTGCCGTTGCAAGACTGATCCGTGACAGTCAGCGCAATCCTGCGGTAGTGACGCTGGACCTGGCTTCGCCGCAACCATTGCCGCCAGGAACCGACCTGGTGCGCTTAATCGGCCTGTCACGTTCCGAGTGGATCACCGGCGTCGAGAGTAGGCACACGCCGGGTTTGGACATCAGTTCAGAGGGGTTCATGGCGGTTGTTGGGCCCGGCTGGAAGTCCGGACAAGCTGTGCCCGTCATCGTGCAGGGATCTCCCTCGGCAGGTTTGGATGTGCCGGCAGGTGTGTTAGAGGAGCGCGGCCGGTTGCTTCAGGTCACGCTGCCGGTGGCCATGGTGCGAAGCGCTACATCGGGGTTTGCGCAGTACCTGCTGGAGCGGAACGGCGCTCCTTCTGACGCGCACACGATCATCCTGGACACAGATTTCAATGCCGCTCGCAGCCAGCTTTGGTCTGTGTTCGCGGTCAGTCTTCTTGTTGCTGTGGTTCTTTTGCCATTTGGCCTCTTCGCGGCGCGCGTGACGGCTCGGAAGACAAGAAAGGAGGTCACACCATGACACGGTCGCCCAGGCTGGTTCTCGTCCTTCTCATTGCAGGGATTGGCCTGTTTGTTTCAGGTGTCGCAAGAATCGATATGTCAAACCAGGCTGGAACAGTTTCGCAACCTGCGTCGCCGCTTGCTTCAGCGGTGAGCGGGTTGATCGGCGCTTCGCTGATTGCGGCCGGAGCCTACCTCTTGCGAAACATCCACCGCGAGAACGAGCGCAGGAATGCGCTGCCCGCGGGTGCGAAAAACTACCTGAAACCCTTTCTGATCACATGTGCGGTCTTGTTGGTGATCATCGCCGTAGTCTTTGCATCTCTCATGCATCACACCTGATGTCGATGCCACAACGTGAGCGACATCCTGAATCACGGCCGGTGATTGACCGGTACGTGAACTCGAGCTTGCCCCGAACAGCGCATTACGCAGACTTTCTGTGGCACGTAATGCGAAGCACTGGCTACAATCTCAAGAGTTGATCAGGAGGAGATACTCGCGATGGATAGTCCTTCCCTTATTCCGGCTACGGAACTGGCCCGCAACAATCCAGTCCGCTACCCCAACGAGTCTGCGGCATATCGCCAGGCGCGCACCGCACTTCTGGCCGAAGAGATCGAACTGCGCCGTCACATTGAGCGTGTTGCCGCGCTGCGGCGTGCGCTTCCGTCGGGTGGCCAGGTCAAGGAAGACTACCAATTCCTAGGCGAGGATGGACCGTCTAGTCTCCACCGGCTGTTTGACGACAAGGAGACGCTCGCGGTCTACAGCTACATGTTTGGACCGCAGATGCGGGAGCCGTGCCCCATGTGCACCAACGTCATCGGCCCGTGGGACGCAAACGCACTTGACATGGATCAACGCATCTCGTTTGTGGTTGTCGCGCGTTCACCCATCGAACGGCTCACCGCGTGGAAGAAAGAGCGCGGGTGGAGAAACATTCGCCTGTACAGTGACGCAAACGGCAGGTACTCGCAGGATTACTTCGGCGTGAGTCCGCAAGGCGATGACATCCCGGCACTGAACATCTTCACGCGACGCGATGGCACCGTGCGGCACTTCTGGTCGGGAGAGATGACTCCTGTCACGGCTGATCCCGGCCAGGATCCGCGCGGTGCACCTGAACTTGGCCCCATGTGGACGATTTTTGATGCCACTCCTGAAGGACGCGACCCGAACTGGTATCCCAAACTTAACTATGAGACAGCGGGCGCATGTTGCAAAGGACAGTTGTAGCCCATGGCGCATCGTAGGGGATATGGCATTTTCTGAACCGTACGTCCCCAATCCCAACCGGTACAAAAACGCAGCCTTTCGCCGATGCGGACGCAGCGGCATTCAGCTGCCGCCCGTTTCGCTTGGGCTCTGGCAGAACTTTGGTGGCGTGGACGTCTTTGAGACGGGACGCGCGATGCTGCGGCGGGCGTTTGATCGCGGGATGACGCACTTCGATCTGGCCAATAACTACGGTCCTCCGTATGGTTCCGCGGAAGAAAACTTTGGCAAGGTGCTGCACACTGACTTCGCCTCGCACCGCGATGAACTGATCATCTCCAGCAAGGCCGGTTGGGATATGTGGCCGGGGCCGTATGGCATCGGCGGCTCGAAGAAGTACCTGGTTGCATCGCTGGATGCTTCGTTGAAGCGCATGGGTCTAGAATACGTGGATATCTTCTACGCGCACCGGCCAGACTTTGACACGCCCATTGAAGAGACGGTCAGCGCGCTTACGCAGATTGTGCGGCAAGGCAAGGCGCTGTATGTGGGCATCTCGTCGTATTCCCCAGAGCGCACGCGCAAGGCATATAGCCTGTTGGCGAATGAGGGTGTGCGGCTGCTGATCCATCAGCCGTCCTACTCGATGCTGAACCGCTTCCTGGAGCAGGGCTTGCTGGATACCCTGGGTGAGCTTGGGGTAGGGTGCATTGCGTTCTCACCGCTGGCGCAGGGCCTGCTGACCAATAAGTATCTGAAGCCTGACGCTGCGCAGAGTACGCGTGTGGGTGCCGAGGGCAGCAGCTTCAGCAAGGCACTGCTGAGCGAGGAGAACCTGAGCCGCGTGCGTGCTCTGCAAGGAATCGCAGAGAAGCGCGGGCAGACGTTGGCGCAGATGGCAATCGCATGGTCTTTGCGTGATCCGCGCGTGACCTCCGCGCTGATTGGCGCCCGGAACGTGACGCAGTTGGATGATTCTGTGGACGCCGTCAAGAATCTGCAGTTCTCGGCGGAAGAGCTTGCAGCCATTGACCAGTATGCCGTCGACACGCCGGAGATCGACCTGTGGCGTGCGGTGAACAGCCGTGATTGATCGTTGGCCCTAGGTGCACGAAATCGTCGTAGAGCCGCGAAGGAAAGCAGGTCCTTCGACTACGCACTGCGTGCTTCACTCAGGATGACGTGGGGTAGTTGGGCGTGCAACGTGCGAACTATCTTGACCGCAGGCGCGTGACGACTTTCACATTATCGCGCCAGCGTTCGCCGAGGCCGAGCAGCGTCCACTCGACTTCCGGTTTGAAGTAGCGCAGGACGGTTTCAGTTACGGGATGAATGCGCAGCGATGGCGCGACGAGATAGAGTCTCGGCGGCTCTGGTGAAAGCCGGATGCCAGTGAAGTAGCCATGCTTCTGGAAGGTGCCAAGGCCGGTGGACGCGTCCACGGTCTGCGTATGGTGCCAGCGAACGCGCAGCCAGTAATCCAACCCTTGCAGCGCAAAGTGCATGTCCTCATCAGCTTTCAGTTCCAGGACGGCAAGCCGTCCGTCGCGCGTGACGGTCAGCAGGTCTAACATGCCGCGGTCGCTTGCCTGAAATGCAGGGACTTGCGCATAAACGTGCGCCGTGTCAAATTGCGAGAGGCTTCCCTGCCCTTCCGTCAGTGGCCCGATATTTGCGCGCAGCGATGATTCAAGCCATGCCTCAGGGTGCATGCGGAAGAGCGGGTCTTTGGCGGAGCCACCAGGATGACGGCGCAGAAAAAGCTGCTGCGTGAACTCGCGCAACATGGGTTCTGTGCGCGGTTCCAGTGGCGTCTCCTGTGCAGCCGCTCCAAAGGTGACTTCGGTGGTGCGGGCGAAGGAGTTCGCCGCAACACCCTGGCGGATGCGCGCGAACTCCAGGCCGTGCAGCAGCAGCGCGAGTTCGGTTGGCGAGCGCAGCCGCTGCTCAACGCGCTCCTGCATCGCGGGCGGAACCAGCGCCATGGCGCTTGCCAGTGCGGGCGAGAACCTCTCTTGTGCCGCCTCCTCATTGGGGGCGTGCAGGAGTTTGGTGACGAGGTTGCCAGTGTCGGCGAGGTCGCGCTGCGTGAGATCTTCCGTCCGTTCGTCCAATTCGTGAAGTTCCCATTGTGCGACTTCAGAGCGCAGCCAAGCTAACCTCCCAAGCGTAACGGCTGCCGATCCCGGCGGGACGAAGAGCCGCAGTCCGCGAAACAGGCGTTTGCCCGCCCCGCGTTCGCGGCAAAGGTGCAGCCACAGGATGCCGACCGAGAGCACACCGTCGACCGTTGCCTGCGACTCCTCCGCGTTGACACCAACTACGGCCCACGCGTCCTGCCCGCGATAGAGCACGCCACGTGCATATGCCGGACCAAAAGATTGCTCCAAGTCCATGGCGGAGCGGAAGTTGTCTGCTTTCCACTCAGGAAAGGCGCGTTGCAAGGCTCGCTCCAGCGTGGCAGCGTAGCGGCGGCGGGTGGTGTCTCGCGCCGTAGGCGTACGGCGGTCCGGTTGGGACACCAGGTCCATCATCTGTGGCTTACTTTGGCCAAAGCGCAGCGTGGAGAGGCGAAGCGAAGATTTGCGAGGGACGGCAGCCGTTACGCGGCGAACGAGGTTGCGCTCCTCGTTCCACATCTGAAGCGTGCATCGTCCGTGCTCCTGCGAGAGGGAGTAACGCGAATCACGCATGTCAAAGAGCACCCGGCCATCTTCAAGAAGAACTGCTCCTGAATGCTCGTTAAGGAAGTTCTCGATCGCCCGCGCGATCTCGTCCGGTGATTGCTCTGGTGCGGCTTGCACCTTTACCAATCCATGGCCGCGCGCAGCGCTGTGATGTGGGCCACATGGTGGCGGCTGTGCCACGCGTACAGGCTTGCAACCTGATCGAGACGCATGGTGCCATTCTCCGGATGCACATAGGTGCGTTGCCACTGCCCGGGGGTCAGCATACGAAGCAGCATGAGCAGGCGCGCATGCATGGCTTCCACTAATTCCAGCGACCACTCCACAGGTGCATGGGTGCTGTCATGCAATTGCACCCACGCCTTTTCGTCGTACGGCATGATGGTGGGCGCGTCCTCCGTAAGGGCAAAACGCACACGAATGTAGCAGTTCATGTGCGAATCGGCCACGTGATGCACCAACTGGCGCACCGTCCATCCGCCATCGCGGTAGGGCGTATTCAGCTGATCCTCTTCCAGATCTTCAATCGCTGCACGTAGATTTTGCGGCAGTTCTCCCAGGGTCTCCAGAGCCTCGGCCAGCATGTTCCCGTCCACGACCGCTGGTTGCTGCCACCTGCCGATTGGGTACCGTGGGTCATTTGTGGAATGTGAGGGGTCCATGATCCTGAACCTAGCACAACCCATGTTTCGCCCGCACGATATCCTGAGAGGGATGAGTTTTTCCGCGACGCTTGCTCCCGCTCTGCACGCCCACTACTTTCGCCAGCATTTTGGTGTCGATGCACGGCTGGTGGAGCGATGCCTGGCGGCGGCGCTCAACGCGGGCGGCGACTTCGCGGACTTGTACTTTGAAGCGGTCACGTCGTCGTCAATCGGCATCGACGAAAGCATCGTCAAGTCAGCGAGTCAGGGGCACAGTACAGGATGCGGCGTGCGCGTGCTCAGCGGCGAGCGCACCGGCTACAGCTATACCGACGTCTTGGAAGAAGACCGGCTGCTGCATGCAGCCAAAACCGCCGCGCTGATTGCCAGTGGACCGGCGGCCGTCAACGTGCAGGGCTTCATCGAGACGGTGGTGCACGATCTGTATCCCGTGGCTGGTCACGATGCGGACGTGAAGGCCAAGCTCTCGTTGGTGCAGCGCGCTGACCGCGCGGCGCGTGCGTACGACCCTCGCATCACGCAGGTGCGCGCTGGATTTAATGATGAGGTCCGGCACATCTTTGTCGCCGCCAGCGACGGCACATGGGCCAGCGACACGCAGCCGCTGAGCCGTTTCAGCGTGTCGGTGATTGCGAAAGATGCGGCTGCGGATGGCGGCAAGGGAGCGACCGCGCGCGGCTCCGGCGGCGGTGGCGGACGCGTCTCGCTGGACTTCTACACAACGGTGAAGACGCCGGAGCATTTCGCCACGGAAGCAGCCCGGCAAGCCATCCTGCAACTGAACGCGATTGCAGCGCCCGCGGGAGAGATGGAAGTGGTGCTGGGTCCGGGGTGGCCGGGCGTGCTGATCCATGAAGCCGTTGGTCACGGGCTGGAGGCGGACTTTAACCGCAAGAAGCAATCGGCCTTTGCCGAGCTGATGGGACAACGCGTGGCGACGGATAAGGTCACCGTCGTGGACAACGGCACCATAGCCAACCGGCGGGGCAGCCTGAACGTGGATGATGAAGGTGTCGCAACCCAGGACACAGTGCTGATCGAGAAAGGTATTTTGCGCCGCTACATGAGCGACAAGCTCTCCGCACGGGTGATGGGATTGCCGAGCACCGGCAGCGGACGCCGCGAGAGCTACTCCTGCATGCCAATGCCGCGCATGACGAATACTTATATGCTTGCGGGCGAAGACGAACCCGAGGACATCCTGCGCAGCGTGAAGCGTGGCCTGTATGCGGTCAATTTCTCCGGTGGTTCGGTAGACATTACCAACGGCAAGTTTGTCTTTGCGGCGAGTGAGGCGTACCTGATCGAGGATGGCAAGGTGACCGCACCGGTGAAGGGTGCCATGCTGATCGGCAACGGGCCTGAGGCGTTGCAGTACGTCAGCATGGTGGGGCATGACCTTGCGCTTGATGAGGGTATTGGTACCTGCGGCAAGCGCGGCCAAGGCGTGCCGGTTGGCGTCGGCATGCCCACGGTGAAGCTGGATAAGGTGACGGTTGGCGGAACCAGATGAGGCTGTTTGGCCGGAACTTTCCTAAGGGGAGCCGTCAACGTGCAATCAAAGTTGTGGAAACATTCCTTGCTGAAGCAGCCGTGCTGTTAGCCGTCTTCCCTATTCTGGATGAGTTCATCCAACGGGGACTTGAAGGCGTAACATTGAAATTGGCCGTTGTCAGCGTTGGAGGCGCATCGCTGCTGCTTGCGGTTGCAATCTTACTTGCTGTCACTACACAAGAAGGAGACGAGGGATGATTCTTACGGCGAATGAAGTGTTTATGATTTCCGGATTGTTTTTCGCGCTTGTGGGTGCTCTTGGCCTTTGGTTAGCCTTTTCTAACACCCCTCGCGCTCCGAAAGACCAGTGATCCATCGATCATTCGTCCCACCTGCTGTGCAAACGCCGCTCACCTTAGAGAGTGAAGTCGCAGGTTGTGGGAAGAAGTCCTAAGTGCTGGACGAGCACGCTGAGACAGAAACCGGATAAGAACCAGCTTCGTGAAAGGCAGTACCTAATGGCAACGAAAATAGCATCCGCGAAAGCGCCAGCCGAGAAACTGTACGAATGCGAAGTGAAGCGCCGCCGGGTTGCGTCAAAAGGCGGGTACGAACCGTTCTGGAAGGTGAAGAACGTAGGCGACGCAATCAGCGACGGCGACACGGAGTTTCGCTGCAAGGATTGCCATGGCAGCGTAAAGCTCCACAAGCAGCGTGTCGCCGCCGGGCTCGCTGCCCATGCGGAGCATACGTCACGGCATGATTCAGAGTATTGCCCTGGAGGCATGCACTTCCGCGAAGCAACCGATGGGCGCGAGACGCGCTTGTCTGAGAACCCGGTGCGGTAGGTCAAAAGATTGATCAAAGAGAAGAAGAGTGTTGATCTGCTCACGCTGGCTGCTGACATCGTAGAGCGTGCGATGCGCGCCGGTGCCACGGACGCCGAAGCGGTTGCCGCCGAAGGCGATGAGTTTTATACCAAGGTGCGGCTGGGTCAGGTGGAAACGTTGACGGAGTCCAGCTCGCGCGCGATCGGGCTGCGTGTGTTCAACGGGCAGCGCACCGCCAGCACCTCCACCAACGACCTGAGCGAAGCTTCGCTCACGAAGCTGGTGAGCGGCGCGGTCGACTTGTCCAGGATCACTGAGGAAGACCCGTTCGCCGGCTTGCCGGATGCCAGCGAGTACTCGCCCGCGCGTAACGGTGAGCACCTCCACATCTTTTTCGACGATGTGTACGACCTGCCCGAAGCGCAGCGCATCGAGATGGCGCGTGCGACGGAAGCCGCCGCCATGGCAGCGGACATGCGCATCCAGAACAGCGATGGCGGCACCTTTACCGCAGCCACCTCTCAGAAGGCAATCGCGAACTCTCGCGGCTTTGCGGGCGAGTACCGCAAGAGCTACTGCGGTATCGGCTGCGCTCCCATTGCGCAGGATACGAGCGGGATGCAGCGTGACGGCTGGGGATCGAGCTCACGCACCCTGCGCAAGCTGGAGACGCCGGAAGAGGTGGGTAAAGAAGCCGCGAAGCGCGCCATCCGCCGACTGGGCGCGCGCCGGGTAAAGACGCAGCGGGCCACGATGGTTTTTTCGCGCGAGATCGCGCGCGGCATCATTGGCGACATTTTTTCCGCGGTGAACGGCGATGCCATCTACCGCAAGGCGAGCATGTTCGAAGGCATGCTGGGCGAGCAGGTTGCAAGCTCGCTGGTCACTGTGATCGACGACGGCACCATGATGCTGGAGCGCCGTCTGGGCGGCTTTGGCACCTTGCCCTTTGACGGCGACGGCCTGCCGATGCAGCGCAAGGTGATCGTCGAGAAGGGCACCCTGCAAACCTATGTCACCAACAGCTATACCGCACGCAAACTCGGCATGAAGAGTACGGGCAATGCCTCACGCGGCCTGGCTGGCGCACCCGGCATCGGGGCTGGCAACTTCTACTTACAACCGGGCACGCAGACGCCACGCGAGATCATCGCGGATGTTCAGAACGGCCTCTACGTCACGGAGGTGTTGGGCAGCGGGGTCAACCTGGTGACTGGCGATTACTCGCAGGGTGCCAGCGGCATGTGGATTGAGAACGGTGTCTTCACCGGGGCCGTGGAAGAGATCACGATTGCCGGCAATCTAAAAGAGATGTACAAGAACATCGTTGCCGTGGGTAACGACCTGTTCTTTCGCGGCTCATCCGCCTCGCCGTGCATCCGCGTCGAGGGCATGACCATCGCGGGTTCCTGAGTCGCGCCAGTAGAATCGGGACGTGCCATCGCAGCCCATCTTTGAGCATGAGATTAGCTTCCAACAGGAGCGTGCGGCCGAAATTCTTCGGGGCGTTCCATCAGCGGCGGGCGTGGTTGCACTGTTTGGACATGCGGCACATGACCGGCCGTTTCTGATGCAGTCGGCGAATCTCCGCAGACGCTTGCAGCGGCTTTTGCAGCCGCCTCAGGGACAGACGAAGCGGCTGAATCTGCGGGACCGCGTGGGCCGCATTGCGTGGAGTGCAACGCACTCGGAGTTGCAATCGCTGCTCTTGCTGCATCGCGCGATGACACTGGTGTACGGCGTAGAGGATGCGCGCAAGCGGATGCGCTTGTCGCCTCCGTTCACCATTCGTTATGCGGTGGAGAACCGCTTCCCGCGCATTTACGTCACCAATCATCTGCGTCGGCGCTCGCTGCATACGACCTTTGGGCCGTTCGCGTCACGTCTTTCAGCGGAACGGTACCGCGAGGCAGTGGAAGAGCTTTTCGTCATCCGCCGCTGCTTTATGGAATTGAAGCCCTCCCCGGATGACCCCGGCTGCATTTACGGCGAGATGCACAAGTGCATGGCTCCATGCCAGGCACGGGGCACGGACGAGACCTACCGTGCCGAGGCTGAGCGTGCCCTGCGGTTCTTGAAGACAGGCGGTGCATCTTCCATCAGCGAGTTGGAGACCGAGCGGGAGCAGGCTTCGGCAGACATGCTGTTTGAAGCAGCGGCCGCAGCTCACGCGCAATTGCTGAAGGTGAAGAGCACGGCGGCGCTGGCCGATGATCTGGTGCGTCCGCTGGACGAACTTCACTTGGCATTGCTGGTTCCTCTGAAGACTGGTGCCGAGAGCGAGCCGCGCATGCAGGTGTTTCTCTTTGCTGATGGACGCTTGCGCGGGCCGGAGCCGGTTTCGCTGCTCGGCGTGCGGCTTGCCAAGGAGCAAAGTGCTGTCGGCTCGTCATTGTTTGCGCAGCCCATGATGCTTGCACCGGTCCCGCTGGACGGGGTGACCTCAGATGAAGCTCCCGCCAGCGCCGAAGAGCGGTTCCTGTCGGCGATCGCTCGCCTGGAAGATGGCCGGGGTGCGGCGGACACTACGGAGCTGGGAGATCACCTGGCGCTGCTGCGTCGCTGGTACTACCGGCCGGAAAAGCAGCGCGGAGGCGTCGCGATCTTTCGCGAGCGCGATGCATGGCCCGTGCGCCGCATGGTGCGCGCCGCCGCCAAACTGGTGATGGAACTTGCTGCGGAGCAGCTTCCGCACTTGACTGAGAGCGCGCCAGCAGAGCAGTAAGATCGCGCTCCCGTCCATTCTGCTTCCTGGCGTGCTGCTCTTCGCAACAGGTACGTTGCTGCCGTGCCCGGACGTCCAACGCGTACGCGTGAGAAACCGTCACGCGGAGGACCGAGAATGTCGCTTGTCTATGCGTCGGGCTCTTCATGCTTCCCGTTCCCACTTGGTAAGCTAACGGTGTGATCGATCTTGCATTTTCTATCCTGGCCGCTGACTTTGCCCATCTTGCCGACGGAATTGCCGCGGCACAGCGCGGCGGCGGCACCGTGTGTCACGTGGATGTAATGGACGGCCACTTTGTCCCGAATATCACGTTTGGACCGCCGGTTGTGGCTGCCGTGCGGCGGGTAACGGACATCCCTCTTGACGTACACCTGATGATTGAAGACCCTGACCGCTACATCGCGGACTTTGCCAAAGCCGGAGCCAGCTGGTTGCTGGTGCATCAGGAGGTCTGCCGGCACCTCTACCGCACGCTTACCTCGATTCGCGAGCATGGCATGGAACCTGCGGTGGTCATCAATCCCGCAACGCCGGTTGAGATGATTGTTGAAGTTCTGCCTCTGGTACACCACGTGCTGGTGATGACGGTCAACCCGGGATTTGGCGGGCAGAGTTTTATTCCACGCTGCGTCAACAAGGTGGAGCATCTGGCCAGGCTGCGGTCGGAAATGAATCTGAACTTCCGCATCGAGGTGGATGGCGGCATTGGGGATGAGACGGTGGACCAGGTAGTGCGTGCCGGCGCCGATCTGCTGGTGGCAGGTTCCGCCATCTTTGCCGCAACGCCGGAGCAAACGGAGTCCAACGCGCGGGAGTTTGTTCGCCATGCAAGGGCAGCAACCGAAGTATTGGTCTAACGCTGACTTCCTTTCGATACTCCCGTCCAACATGCGGCGGGTAAAATAAGGATGTACTTCGGGGACTGCCAGCACCAGTGAAGGCGGCCCCGGTCTGAGGTTTTCAGGATGGGCTCACTCTTTTCTCCGGTGGCGCGGTCGTTCTTTCCGCGCCGTGGCATCGCGGTTGCACTGCTGGTTGGCAGCCTGGGTATGAATGCGGCGTCAGGACAAACGGCAACGCCGCAACCCGCCACCGGCCAGCAGCAGACTTCGCCGTCCACACCCTCCGATCTTCCCGCAGGAACCACGTCGGCGACGCAGGACACCGCACCAACGGCGGTGTTGAGCAACACGCCCGCAAAGCGTGGCCGCGGGCGCAAGAGTGACGAAAAGGTTGTCCAATCCAAGGACACCGTCAAAGATCAGAAAACGCTGAAGCGGCAGATGAAGGCCAATCCGCTGGCAAACGTGAAGTCCAACCAGCCGGACAAGCAGCTCTACGACAAGGCACAAGTGGCCATCAACAAGGGCCGGTATGAAGTCGCGCGTCTTGATCTGCAGACGCTGCTTTCGACCTACCCCGATTCTGAATATCAGATGCGCGCCAAGCTGGCCTTTGCTGACAGCTGGTACCGCGAGGGCGGCAGCGCCGCGCTGGCTCAGGCGGAGACCGAGTATCACGACTTCATCATCTTCTTCCCCAACGCTCCTGAAGCAGCCGAGGCGCAGATGCGCATTGGCGATATCTACTTCAAGCAGATGGATCGCCCTGACCGCGACTACACGAAGGTGATCCACGCGCAGGACGAGTACCGGACGATGCTGACCCAGTACCCTGACTCAAAGCTGATTCCAGACGCAAAGCAGAAGCTGCGCGAAGTGCAGGAAGTGCTGGCCCAGCGTGAAAGTCAGATCGCCGACTTCTACGCGGGTCACGAGAACTGGGTGGCTGCCATCGCCCGGTACCAGACCGTGGTAGACACATATCCGCTGTACAGCCACATTGACCAGACGCTGATCAGCCTGGGTGATGCGTATGCCGCGCAGGCGCGGTTCGTCCGTTCCACGTCCATGCCGGAAGATGCCAAGGCGAGGTTGTTGCGTATCTATGACGGGCAGGCAATGGCCGCATACAGCCGCGTAGTGCAGCAGTATGCCGCCTCCCCGCATATGGAAGACGCGCGCGACCGGTTGGAGGCGATGAACGCGCCCATTCCAGAGCCGACTGCCGAACAGCTTGCGGCAAGCGAAGCGCTGGAGAACAGCCGTCAGACCTACACGCTGACCAATCGCGCAAAGGGGCTTATCTTCCGCGGTCCGGACACGGTACAGTCCGCCCGCATCGGCGATCCGTCGATGGCTGACCCGAAGGCTACGACGGCGCCTGAGGTGACAAAACGCAGCGAAGCCGCTTTCAAGGAAGCGATGGATCCAAATGCGGGCCGCACGCCGCTCACCTCAGGGTCAAACCCAAGTTCTGACACAGGTGCCGGCAACGGCACGGCCACCAGCGCCCCGCCAGCAGCCACAACCCTCAGTCTGCAGGATGTTCCCGCGTCCGATGCCCCCGCATCCGCAGCTACCGGTTCCAGCTTTACGGCCACGCCACCAGGCGTTGCTCCTCTGAGCAGTGGAGGAGGCGGCACCGTAGGCGTGACCATCCTGACGCCTGGTGTGACGGCTAGTACGCCGAACGGCACCGGTTTGAACGCGGTCGGCCCCGCGAATACGACTGCGCTGCCGCCCATCGAGAAGGCAGCCGAGGCTCCGGACGCGGTGAACGATGTCGCTGCGGCCAAGACTCCCGCTGGGCAGACTCCCGCGCTGGATAAGAACGGCAACCCCAAGAAGGGCAGGCCGTCGTTTGATAAAAGCGATGAATCGTCCAGCACGCACAAGAAGAAGAAAGGGCTGAACAAGATCAACCCCTTCTAGAACTCGCCTTCTGACATTCACAAAGGGCAGTCCTCACCGGGATTGCCCTTTTGTTGTCTCGGCTTGCTACACTGGGCTGCCATGCGAGCTTTCTTCCCTCTCCTAGTCACCGTTGCCTCAGTTTTGACCGGATCGGCGCAAGCGCCTACGGCTCCCGCCGCGACGGGTGTCGCTCCAACCACCGCTTCCGCCAAACCCGTCCTCTCGCCGGAAGTTCACCCCGACCGTACCGTCACTCTGCGCTTTGAGGCACCGAACGCGCAAAAGGTGACCGCCAGCATTGAAGGCGACGCAAAGCCGCTGGTGCTGGAGAAGAACGCGGATGGCGTGTGGGAGGCGACCACAGAGCCGAAGGCACCGGAGTTCTACGGATACAGTTTCTCCGTCGATGGTCATCGCGAGCTGGACCCGCACAATGCGAACGTCCGGCCTAACCTGCTGAGCCCGACGACCGTGATGCACGTGCCCGCGCCGACACCCCAGCCGTGGGATCTGACGGACATCCCGCATGGCGAGATCTATCACCATCTTTATCAGTCGAAGCTGGCGAGCGGGGACGGCTACTCCGCCGACCGCGATCTGTGGGTGTATACGCCGCCTGGCTATGACGCCAAGCGCAAGGAAGCATATCCGGTGCTGTACCTCATTCACGGCTACTCCGACGCCGCGAACGGATGGATTGACGCCGGACAGGCCAACCTGATCTTTGATTTCCTTCTCCATGATGGAAAGATCAGGCCCTTCGTCGTCGTGATGCCGCGTGGTTACGGCACAATGCAGATGATCGAAGGCGCGAGCTGGGGACGGCTGCCCGCATCGCTCAGCGTGAAGAACGAAGAGACGTTCTCCGATCAGATGCTGCATGAAATCCTGCCCATGATGGAGGCGCGCTACAACATCGCGAAGGACCCGGCGCACCGCGCCATGGCGGGCCTGTCGATGGGCGGCGGACACAGCATCTACACCGGCCTCAACCACCCGGAGGTCTTCGGGTACGTGGGCGCGTTCTCATCCGGCATCACGTCAGCCATTGCGGACATTCGCGGAACGAACGTGGACGCCACGACCTATGATCAGGCATTCAAGGCGATGATCCCGAACGCCGCGACGCAGGCCCCGGTCAAGCTGTTGTGGGTGTCATGCGGGACCGAGGATAGCTTGATCTCCGTGAACCACGGCTTCGAGACTTGGGCGAAGGCGAACATCAAAGGCAACGTGCAGGTGCGCGACACACCCGGCATGCATACGTGGATGGTGTGGCGCGATGACCTAATCGCGTTCACACCACTGCTCTTCCGGTGAGCGGGGAGCTCAGCTATCTGCTCCCACCTTGTGGGCGCAAATTCAACTTGGCGCAGCAGCAAGCGATATGAGGAGATTTCTCGACCCGAAATCATCGAATCAATTGACTGGCGAGGGAAAGACAAGTGCCTCTTGTTAGCTGTCCCGATTGCAAAGCAAAAGTGTCCAGTGACGCCTCATCTTGTCCGAAGTGTGGACGTCCTCGCATTCGCAATGGAGTACGAGAGACATGGAAGGAAGACGGAGTCACGCTAGGTTCAGTAGTAGGCGGCTTGATTGTGCTCGCAGTGTTATTCGCCGGAGTAAGAGCTTGCAGTAGTTGGCTCGACAGTATCCCGCACTTGTCAGAAAGAAAGAACACGATCGTTTCAGGAGTCGTGAACATACCGCCCGCGCAAGATGTTTATTACAAGTTAGATATTAAAGCTAACTTTTCAAACGCGGTTGCGAACGGTACGTTTTCAGCTGCTGGCGGTTCAGGCAACGACATTGTTGCACTCGTTGGGGACGAACAAAATGTCATAAACTGGAAAAATAACCACAAAGCTCAAGTTCTATGGCAGACTGACGGGGAGCAAACCGTTGGATCGTTCAACGTCCCACTGAAATCCGGCACTGCTTACTACCTCGTCCTGAGTAACACATCAAGCGAAAGCGCGAAGCAAGTGACGATCAATGCTACGTTGACGTTCAAAGAATCCGATGCAAAGGCGACTGATCCGTAAGCATCAATCGTTAGCCACCACTGTATCCTGAAAGGAGCGTCACAACCGGCGCTCCTTTCTTATGCTAAACGAACTTCCCAAAGCGTACGACCCCGCCGCCATTGAACAGAAGTGGGCGGAGTTCTGGGTGCGCGAGCACCTTTTCGATTCGCCCCAAAGCTCTCAGAGCGAGAACGGCACGAAGTGCTTCGTCATGCTGTTACCGCCGCCGAATGTGACGGGGCGGCTGCACATGGGCCACATGCTGAACCAGACGGAGATGGACATCCTGACGCGCTGGCACCGGATGCGCGGCGAGGAGGCTGTCTGGATTCCCGGCACTGACCATGCCGGTATTGCCACGCAGATGATGGTCGAAAAGCAGCTTGCGAGTGAGGGCACGAATCGCAAGGCGCTGGGCCGCGATTCGTTCCTGGAGCGGGTGTGGCAGTGGAAAAGCCAGTACGGCGGTGCCATCACCGACCAGATGCGCCGCCTGGGCGCAAGCGTGGATTGGAGCCGCGAGTACTTTACCATGGACGACAACCTTTCCGTTGCCGTCACGGAAGCCTTTGTGCGCCTGTATGAACAGGGGCTGATCTATCGCGGTACCTACATGGTGAACTGGGATCCCGTCCAGCAGACTGCAGTGAGTGACCTCGAAGTGGAACATAAGGAGACCGCAGGCAAGCTTTACCAGGTACGTTATCCATTTGCGGACGGCACCGGCTCGATTGTCATTGCAACGACGCGGCCAGAGACCATGCTGGGCGATATGGCCGTTGCCGTGAACCCTGCGGATGAACGGTATATCGCGGTCGTGGGAAAGCTGCTGCGGCTGCCGCTTAGTGCGGCGAACGGTGAAAGGGATCGTGAGATCCCCCTGCTTGCGGACGAGTGGGCCAAGCCTGAGTTCGGCACCGGCGCGGTAAAGGTGACGCCCGCGCATGATCCTAACGACTATGCCATCGGACAGCGGCACAGCTTGCAGAACTTGACGATCATGGATGAAACGGCGCGGATCGCCCTGGCCGGATCACCCTACGACGGGTTGGACCGCTACGAAGCGCGTGAGCGGATTGTCCGCGATCTCGATAGCGCGGGCCTGCTGGTTGACGTGAAGGAACACGCAGTGGCGCTCGGCACGTCGCAACGCACCGGAGCGGTTATCGAGCCGCGGCTGTCAAAGCAATGGTTCCTCAAAATTCAGACCCTGGCGGACAAGGCGATCGCAGCAGTTGAGGAAGGCCATATTCGTTTTACGCCCAAGATGTACGAAAAGACGTACTTTGAGTGGATGCGCAACATCCATGACTGGTGCATCTCGCGGCAGCTGTGGTGGGGCCATCGCATCCCCGCCTACTACTGCCCGCAGTGCGGGACGATGTGCGTCAGCCGCACGCGGCCGGAGCGTTGCGGCAGCTGCGATCACGCGGAGATGCAGCAGGAGACCGATGTGCTGGACACGTGGTTCTCCAGCGGCCTGCTGCCGTTTACGGTATTCGGCTGGCCCTTTGAGGGAACAGGAAACAGGGAACAGGGAACAGTTTCCGGATCGGGTGGCCATGCCGAATTCAGTACGGATATACAGCGGCTTTATCCTACTTCCCTGCTGGTGACGGGATTCGACATCCTGTTCTTCTGGGTGGCGCGCATGGTGATGTTGAGCACGCACTTTATGCTGGATGTGCCCATGCCGGATGGCAGCGCGCGCACGCTGGCGGATGCGGTGCCGTTTCGCGAGGTGTACATCCACGCACTGGTGCGGGATGCCGACCGGCAGAAGATGAGCAAGACGAAGGGCAATGTGATCGACCCGATTGAGATCATTGAGCGGTTTGGAACGGATGCGGTGCGTTTCACGCTGGCATCGCAGGCATCGCCAGGCACGGACATTGCCTTCAGTGAGGCACGCACGGAGGGCTATCGCGCGTTCGCGAACAAGATCTGGAATGCGGCGCGCTTCCTCTTCCTGCAGGTGGAACGCGCTCGCGCCGCCGGATACAAGTTGACCATGAGTGCGGGAACGCGCGTCGAAGCGTTGCCGGAGATCACGCCCATCGAGACGCGATGGATTTTCGCGCGGCTGCGTGCCGTTTGCGCGGAGATTGACCGGTCGCTGACGGACTACCGCTTCGATGAAGCAGCGAACGCGGTGTATCAGTTTTTCTGGGGTGAGTTTTGCGATTGGTACCTGGAGCTGGTGAAACTGCGACTTGAGTTCCCCGCACCGGTGGAGGGTCAGACACCAGTGCAGAATCCAGAGACGGCGATCCCTCTGGCGGGACTGGTGGGCGTCTTCGAGGCATCGCTGCGGCTCTTGTCGCCGTTCATGCCCTTTCTCACGGAGGAGCTATGGCACGCACTGTATGAAGGGCAGCCGCCAGCGAAGAGCATCGCGCTGACCCGATATCCGCAGGCTGATGACTTCCCTGCGGATGATGCCGCGACCTCCGCGATGACGACCTTGCAGGACCTGATCGTTACTGTACGCGCGCTGCGCAAGGAGTTGGGCGTGCCAGAAAAAGAAGCCACGCCAATTCTGCTGCACGGAGACAATCGCGTGCTGGCGCTGGCGGACGCAAACCGCGACATGCTGAGCCGCCTCGCGCGCGTCAGCGAGGTCGAATTTGCGACGGAGCCACTTACAGGTGCCGCGGCGCGCTCCGGTGTGGGGTTCGACGTTGGCGTCGTTTATGAGCGTCAGATTGACGTCGCGGCCGAACGCGAACGCCTCACGAAGGAGATCGCAAAGTTCGCCAAGGGTTTGGAGGCCGCCAATCGCCAGCTTGGCAACGCGGGCTTCCTCGCCAAGGCTCCGTCCGCGGTTGTGGATGGATTAAAGAAGCAGCAGGCAGAGACGCAATCGCTGTATGACAAGGCGCAGGCAGCGCTCGAGTCGTTGCCGGTTGAGGTTTAACGTGCAGGCATTCGCCACGTATCCCAGCCTGCGGGACAAGGTGGTCCTGGTCACTGGCGGCGCAAGCGGCATTGGTGAGGCCATTGTTCTTGCCTTTGCCGCCCAGCACGCAAGCGTCGTCTTCCTCGATATTCAGGATCAGCCGGCGAATGCGCTGATCCATACAGTCATGGAAGATGGGCTGCCTGCCCCGGTTTACTTCCACTGCGACCTGACGGAGGTCGCCGCTCTACGGGAGACAGCCCGCAAAATCCTTGAACAATTCGGGACGGTACATGTCTTGATCAACAATGCGGGGAACGATGCGCGCCATGAGCTTGAAGACGTCACGCCGGAGTTCTGGGATCGAACGCTAGCGCTGAATCTGAAGCACCAGTTCTTCATGGCGCAAGCCGTTCTGTCCGCAATGCGGGCGACGGGCGGTGGATCGATCATCAACATGAGTTCGATCAGCTGGATAATCCCCGGCACCGGGATGCCGGTCTACATCACAGCAAAAGCAGCGATTGTGGGCATGACACGGACGCTGGCGCATGAAGCTGGGGAAGACAACATCCGCGTGAACTGCGTGCTGCCCGGAGCGATCTTTACCGAGCGCCAGAAGCGTCTATGGATGACACCGGAGTACGAGGCTGAAGTGCTGTCGCGGCAGGCACTGAAGCGGCACATCCTGCCGGAAGAAGTTGCGCGGCTCATCCTTTTTCTGGCGGCAGATGACAGCGCCGCGATCACCAATCAGAGCTACATCATCGATGGCGGGTGGGTATGATCTTTATGGCTTGGGCGCGTTTCCCTGCTCTACCGCGATGGTCACATTCTCGTGTTTGATTTCGAGCCGGAGACGGTTAAACAGGCTCATGTAGAAATTTGCGATAAACACCAGAGCAAATTCGCTCAGGATGTAGCCGCGCCAGCCCGCGTAGAGCATCTGAAAGCGCGTGAAGATCAGGATCAGCGCTGTAATGTAATGGCTGAAGCAATATTCGCAAGTGAACAGGTAAAAGAACTTGCGCTTGGCCAGCGACCCGCTCGCCTGGCTTTCCTGCTTGCAGAAGTCGCGCGGCTCGCGAAAGACTTCCTCATGGGTCACTGTCCAGCTGATGCATGCAATAGGGATCGCAAGCAGAAGGAGCATGCCCAGTTGACGCAGCAGTGTGTCGTTGATGATGATCGGTGTCATGCGTCCTCTTCGTAGTATGCACCTCAATGGATAGAGGCAGGCAGTGTGAACACATTTGATTCAGAACGCGTCCATGCAGCACTGCATGGCACCATCTTTCATGGCAAAGTGCATCATTTCACGAGTCTCGATAGTACAAATGCGCGAGCACTTGCCGGTGCAGAGGCCGGGGCAGAGGCTGGTCAGGTCTACATCGCGGACGAGCAAAGCGCGGGACGCGGACGCGGCGGGCACGGGTGGCACTCCGAGGCGGACTGCGGGCTGTACCTGACTGCCCTGTTGCACCCGCCGGTTCGCGGCGATCAACTGCTTCAGCTTTCGTTGATGACGGGTCTTGCTGCCAGTACTGCAATCCACGCGGTTACTGGTTTGCGCATCGACCTGCGATGGCCCAACGATCTTCTCTCATCCCCGGCTCTGGGCCGGAGCCGCAAGCTCGGGGGAATCCTGACCGAATCGGCTGTAAGCGCCGACGGCGCGGTTCGCTATGTGGCGGTTGGCATCGGCATCAACCTGAACCAGAGTGCCTTTCCGCCAGAGTTGCAGGCGGTCGCAACCTCACTGCGGCTTGTACTGGGAGCACGGGTATCACGCGAAGACATTGCAGTTGCTCTTCTGTCGCGTCTGGACGTGGAGCTGCGCCAGATCGAGCAGGCGGGCGCGGGGAACACACTTCTTGCGCGCTTTGCGGCGGCCAGTTCATGGGTTACGGGTAAGCGGGTGCACGTGGACGAGGACGGCGGCTATACTGGCGTGACCGCGGGTCTTACGCAGGTGGGCCTGTTGCGTGTGCAGGATGACGATGGACGCGAACGCGTGGTGCGCCACGGGGGCGTCCGTGAGTTGCAGTGACACGCGGAGAATGCTGAGAATGCTGTTGGCAATAGACGTCGGGAACACACACACTGTCGCCGGGCTATACAGCCTGGCCACACCCGATGCCCCCTCCACGCTTACCTGCCGCTGGCGCATGACGACGCCGTTGTGCCAGACCGTGGACGAACTCCGCATGACGCTGCACGAGTTGTTCCGTATGGACAACGTCCCTATCGAATCCGTGACCGGCATTGCAATCTCTTCCGTGGTACCGCCTATCGATTCACTGCTGCGCGACGTAACAGAACGCCTCTTCCATGTGAAGCCCTTGTTCATTGAGCCCGGGGTGAAGACGGGCCTGCCGATTCTGACCGACAATCCGGCTGAAGTGGGCGCGGACCGTATTGTGAACTGCGTTGCCGCATTCGAGCGCTATGGAGGGCCATCCATCGTGGTTGATCTAGGCACCGCAACGACCTTCGATGTGGTGTCGAAGCGCGGCGAGTTTCTGGGCGGAGCTATTGCTCCCGGTATTGGCATCTCCGCGGACGCGTTATTTCAACATGCGGCGCGGCTCACGCAGGTCAACATCCGCAAGCCCGCGAAGGTGATTGGCACGGGAACGATCGACAACATCCAGATTGGCCTGTTTTACGGCTATGTAGGTTTGATCGACGGCATCTGCGAACGCATGGTGGCGGAATTGGGAACGGAGACGACGGTGATCGCCACCGGCGGCTTCGCCAAGTTGCTGGCCGACAGTTCGCGCATGATCCAGCACCTGGATGAGAACCTGACACTGGACGGAGTACGCATGATCTACGACCGCAATGTGGATCGCGCGCGCAGGCGGGGGCACACCTCCGTCACGGCGAATACGGAAGCCGCAAACTAGCATCTGTGCAGAACTACTTCAACTACTTCACGGAGATCGAAACACGCTTCCAGGCACGCCGCGGCAGCATTCTGCTGCTGTCCACGCTGGACTGGGCGTTGATTGAAACTTGGCGCGAGGCTGGTGTGCCGCTGGAGGCGGTGCTGCGCGGTATTGACGGTGCCTTCGACAAGCATGATGCACGGCTGCAGCGCTCAAGCCGCCGAACCCGCAGGATCAATGGTCTGGCGTGGTGCGCGCAGAGCGTGATTCAAGCGGCAGAGACTATGCGCGATGCTGCCGTGGGCGGAGCTTCAGAAAAGACACATCGCGAGAGTGGTTTTGAGGAAGAACGCGTGGCGGCATACCTTGCTGCTAATGCTGCGGCGTTGGAGAAAGTAGACGGGAATCAAGCGTGGGGAGAAGCTATCAGCGGTATTGCAAGGCGTTTGCGCGCACTGGCTGCGGACGTGGAGGCGAAGTCTGCGGGTACCATGGAGCAGATCGAGGAAGTACTCACGGCGCTGGAGGTACGTATGTTCGCGGCGTTGACGCTGAGTGCAAGCGATGAAACCCTCGCCGGTGTGCGGGAGCAGGCATCTCGCGAACTTGCACCACACCGTGGCAAGATGACAGCTTCGCAGTTGAAACAGGTGACGGAGCAATTCCTGCACAAGCGGCTACTAGAGGCCCACGGTTGGCCACGGCTGAGCTTGTTCTACATGAGCCTGGCATAGATACCATGCCTGCGGAACAAAGCACGCCGGAAGCATTGTTGATGACGATCACGAACGCCATGCCCGAACGCGTGGATCCGCGATGCAAACACTTCGGGACATGCGGCGGATGCCAGTTGCAGGATTTGCAGTATACGCAGCAAGTCAGCGCAAAGGCCGCCATGTTGCAGGAGATTTTGCAAAGGGCTGGCGTTGATTCTTTACCACCTATTCAGACCCATACCGCGCACCCGTGGGAGTATCGCAACCGTGCCCGCTTTCGCGTGGAGGACGGCGCGGTGGGGTACAGCCGACGGGCCAGCAACGATTTCCTGGCGATTGAGGAGTGCCCCATCGTGTCGCCGCTGATCTGGCACACTGTGGAGCATCTGCGCCTGTCAGTGCGCAACGGAAAAGCCATGTGGCCATACGGTACGGATGCGGTTGAAGTTTTCACGAACGGCGATGATTCCGCGGTGCAACTTTCTTTTCATCTGAACGCGACGGTCAGCAGCGTGGATCGGGCCGCGCCGCGCGCGTCTCGCGCCCTCTGTGACACGCTTCGGACTGAGCTTCCTCAGCTTGCGGGAGCGGGCATGTCAGTGGCCACGGAGGGCGGTCCGGCGTTGCGGCGACGTCTGCAGGAGAGCCAGCGGGCGGAGATTGCGCGCTGGGGTGAGCCTGCGCTGACGTACACGGTTGATCGGAGCAGCTACCGCATCACGCGCAACGCATTCTTTCAGGTAAACCGCTTTCTCACAGCCTCCATGGTGGAGGTCGTTCTGGCGGATTATCGCGGTGCCGTGGCGTATGACCTGTTCGCTGGGGCCGGTCTGTTCTCTGTTCCATTGACAGAGCGCTTCGACCAGGTGTTCGCGGTGGAGATTGCAGAACCTGCTGCTGGCGATCTGGCCGCGCATCTGCAAGTCGCGGGTCCGCAACATCGTGCGGTACGCAGCACGGTGCTCAATTTCTTGACGAAGCAGTCCACCGCGCGCGCCCCCTCGCCGGACCTGATCGTGCTTGATCCGCCGCGCGCTGGTCTTAATATCGCGGCCACAGACGCGCTGGTGCGGACCGGCGGCAAGACGCTGGTGTACGTTTCCTGCAATGCCGCGACATTCGCGCGGGATGCCAGGCCGCTGGTACACTCCGGCTACATACTGGATTCCTTGCACCTCTTCGATCTCTTCCCTCAGACCTTTCATACTGAAACGATCGCTGTCTTCCGCCGCTGACGGAATCCGCAATCGTAGAGGGTCGCGTGCGTAGAGGAACACGGAGAGACGAGCGTGGCGCGCAAAGCCTGATTGCGCGCGAAGTCATGGCGCATCCCGCGCCGTTCTCTCAACTTACGCCTCTGCATTTGCGCCGGGCACCTGTGCTGCTGCTTGCCGCAAGCTTTGCAGGGGGCGTGCTCTGTAGATCATGGTGGCAACCGGCGGCAGATACCGTGCTGTGCTGCGCGCTTTTGCTGCTGTGCGTCGCTGCAGCGTGGTGGCGCGCTCCACGATTGAGTTGGCCTGCGGCGTGCCTCTTCTGGACCGCGCTTGGCTGGACGGCGGCCATCGTCAATCACCCCGTGGAGGACACGTCACTGCTGCGTTATGCCGATGAGTTGCAGCGCACGGTGGATGCTCAAGTGGTTGCCGTGCGCACGTTGCCGCCGCGTGCCGCGCCCGTGGAGGCATTCGCATCTGGGAAGGCGGCGCGGCGCGATGAAGAGAACGCCTTTGCGGCACGAGACCGCGTCCGCGAGGCAAGCTACTCCATGGATCTGGATGTCCATGCGATTGAGGACTTGACACCGGAAGCGTCACGCATGATTCCCATCCACGGTGGTGCCCACGTGACTGTCTTCAACCATCTCGGGACAACGGCGCAGCCGCCTCCGTGCGGCACCGATGTTTCTCTGACAGTGCGTCTGCATCCGCCGCAGCGCTATCTCGATCCGGGCGTATGGCAGTATGCCGACGCTCTCGCATTGCGTGGTGTCAGCGTTGAAAGCAATGCGGATGGAGCGACTCTGCGCGTGACCGGCAGCGGAGCGCGCCTGTGGCGATGCAGCTTTTCAGGAGCGCAACGCTGGTCAACAGACCGCCTTCGCGCGCTGGTCAGCAGCCCCGCGCTGCAACGTCTTCCATCGCTGCTGCGGCTCACACCGGACGATGCAGCGATCCTGAGCGCAATGCTGTTTGGTGACCGTACACAGCTGGGCCGCGGCTTGCGCACCTCCTTTGAACGGACCGGCTCCTTCCACCTGTTTGTCGTCGCTGGCGTGCATGTCACGCTGCTCTTGGCCATGCTGTACGGTTTGCTGCTGCGGTTACGCGCGCCACGATGGCTCGCTGCTTTGATCGCGTTGGCGGCGACATCCGCGTACGCCGTGTTGACGGGATTCGGCGCGCCGGTCCAGCGCGCGTTGTTCATGGCGGCGGTGTACTTGCTGACATTGCTCATCAGCCGGGAGCGCAATCCCATGAACGCGCTCGGTGTGGCCGCGCTGGCCATGCTGGTGGCACGGCCGGAGTCGCTGTTTGAGAGCAGCACGCAAATGACACTGCTGGCCGTCATAGCGATCGCCGGCATTGCATGGCCGGTGTGCGAGCGCACGCTCTTGCCCTATGCACGCGCGTGCGAGGACCTTCGAAGCATCCGGCCTGATGTGTACATGCCACCGCGGCTGGCGCAGTTCCGGGTGAGTCTTCGCTGGCTGGGTGAAGAACTTGCGCAAAGTACAGCCAAACCGCTGGAGGAGATGTGGTGGACCCGTGCGTTGCGAACCCTGCCGGCGCGGCTAGCGCGGCTGCTCCTGCTCGGGTGTGAACTGATCCTGATTACCTTTTGCGCGGAGCTGGTAATGGCGCTTCCGATGGCCGTGTACTTCCACCGCATCACGCTCTTCGCCGCGCCCACAAATCTGCTGGTCCTGCCGCTGATCGCGGTGCTGATGGTCTGTGCCATTGCGACCTTTGCGGCGGCGCTGCTCTCTCGCCTCCTGGCGATTGTTCCCGCCGCCATCACGGCACTCTTTCTGCATACGGTGACGTTCATCGTGGGGCGGTTCAGTTCGCTGCATGCAGCGGACGTGCGCACGCCGGGCCCTGTTCTGGTGTGCGTTGTCGTGGCATGTGCCCTCTGGTGGGCATCAGTGGTTCTGCTGCGATTACCCGCGCCCCGCTTAGGCCGGCTTGCATGTCTCTGCGTGCTCCTGGCGTTTGCCGCCGTCCTGTGGAGACGGCATCCGCAGCTGACGCACGGCGTGCTGGAGTTCACGGCTCTTGATGTGGGCCAGGGAGATTCGCTGCTGGTGGCTGCGCCCGATGGACATACCATGCTGATTGACGCCGGAGGTCCGACCGGGTCGGCTGCGCTCACCGAGCAGGTAAGCTTCGATACAGGCGAGGAGGTTGTGTCGCCGTACCTTTGGTCACGCGGGCTGCGGCACCTCGACGTCGCGGTGCTGACCCACGCGCACAGCGACCACATCGGCGGCATGGCGTCCGTGCTGCGGAATTTCTCGCCGCACGAACTGTGGCTAAGCGTGGACGCGGACACCCCGCCATTTCGCGATTTGATCCAGCTCGCGAAAAACCGCGGCATCATGGTCCGGCACATGTACGCGGGAGACGAACTCCGCTGGAACGGGATAGGCGTTCGTGTACTGAGTCCGGCGCGCGACTACCAGCCGCAGGATCTACCCACGAATAATGATTCTCTCGCCCTGGAAATGCAGTATGGCAGGGCCTCCGTGCTAGCGGAAGGGGATGCGGAGCACCCCTCAGAACAGATCATGTTGAGCGAGCATCCAGGGCCGGTGACGCTTCTGAAGGTGGGCCATCATGGCAGTAATACATCCACTGGCGAGGCGTTCCTGGAGGCGGTGCATCCACGCGCTGCGGTCATCTCGTGCGGTCTCGGTAACCGCTTCGGCCATCCCCGCATGCCGGTACTCGAACGGTTGCAAGCCGCGGATGTACAGACGTCTCGTACGGACCTGATGGGTGCGGTGCAATATCTTCTGCATGCGGACGGGGGCATTGACACACACGTACTTGCCTCTCATCCTTAACAAACAGCAGACTGGAGGCCGGTTGAGCGAAGAACAACATGAGGAACAGGCACCTGTGTTACCGCAACAGGTCACCGAACAGCTTGAGGCAGAACGCGTTGCCCAGGAGCGAAAGCAGTTGCGGCGTCTGCAAATGATGATGAACATGTGCATGCAAGTGATTGCGCAGGATAGTTCACTAACGCTGGACGAGGCATCGCAGATGATCGGGGACAGCCGCGAAGCCGCACTAGCGATGTTTCCCGGCAAGGAACTTGCTTATGACCTAATCTGGAAGCCGCGATTTCAACGGCTACTGGTGGAGCGTTTCCGGCTGCAATAACGCCCCTAGCGTCGTCCCTGCTGCCGCAGCATGTATGCGATCCCTTCCAACGTTCGTTCCGGCGAAACGTCCGCCGGCACGGGGACACCCATCTTTGCGCAGAACCCGTCGAGCAGCCGCGAAGCCAACGACGCACGCGTCGCCATCGGCAAGGCCAGGGCGCGCGACAGGTAGCTTCCAATCAGGTGTAGATCGTTGCTCCCCAGCCGGGCGATACGGTCTGGCGTGATGTTTCCAAGCGCGGGCTGGACCACGGTTGCTGCCGCGTGTTGCGGGACAAAGGCACGGGGAATGGAAGGCAGGGGCACGTATCCGGCAAAGTCGTCTACGCGCTCATGGACGACGATCGTATCAGCGACAAGATCGCCCAACCGCTTGTTCTGACGCGTGAGAAGGACGGAGATCACGCCGACCAGATACATGCCAGGCAGTGAATCGACCACACGCAGGAGGTTGCGTGCGAGCGCCTCAAAAAAAGTAATCTGGCGGCCGCTGCTTTTGATCACGCGGATCTTCAACACGCGCTTACCTGGTGTCTGGCCGTTGCGGAAAGCCTCAAAGAGCGAGAAATATCCCCAGAACAAAAGGAAGTAGACGAAGATAACTCCCGCGACGAACCATTTGCCCGCCGTGTCAGACATGTGATTCAGAGCGCCCGTGCGCACGCCCGCGCTGAATGCAACGGCAATAAGGATGAGCAGGACGATGTTAGCCGCAATCTGGATCGTAAGATCGACCAGAAGAGCGAGGAAGCGGCTGCCCAGACCTGCAAGTGGAAAGTGCAGTTCCACCAGCTCTGGCGTGTCGATGCCGTGTTCGTCATGACCCCAGGATGGAACTGCTGCATCTGTTCGCGGGGCAGTGTGCCACGATGATGGTTCTTGATCCACGTTTGGCAGCCTCTCTCACGTTTAGCATCAGTGTATGATTTCGAACGGCTGGATGGCGGTTCGGCGCGCGGACTGGGACAGGTTGGACACCCTGACGCGCGACGTGGAGGCTCGCGGACTCAAAGCGCTGCCGGTGGACGATCTCCGCGACTTTGGCCTCTTGTACCGCCGCGCCGCCACTGATCTCTCCGCAGTACGCAGCGACGGAACCGCGCAACCCCTGGCCGAGTACCTGAACCGCCTTGTAAGCCGCGCACACAACTATGTGTACAGCGGACAGCGCACCAGCTTTCTGAGCGTATGGCGGTTCCTTTCGGCCGAGTATCCGCGGCTCTTCCGGCGGCTCTTTCCCTATGTTGCGGCGTCGGTCGCCATCTGCCTGGCGGGTGCGCTGCTGGGCACGCTGGAATCGATGGTGCGACCGCACTTCATGCGCGCCACACTTGGCCCGGAGATGGCCGCCACCATCGAGCGGCATGAGATGTGGACCAAAAGCGTGCTCAGTGCCAAACCGCAGGAGTCCAGCTTCATCATGACAAACAACATCACGGTGACGTTCATGGTCTTCGCGGGTGGCATCCTGGCCGGCCTCCCGACGTTGTTGATGTTGTTCTGGAATGGCATGAGTGTCGGCATCATCTCGACGGCATGCGCGCAGCATGGCATGGCGCTGGACCTGTGGAGCTTTGTCGCAGCACATGGCGCGCTGGAACTGCCCAGTATCTTTATCGCGGGCGGCGCTGGACTGCGCATTGCGAGCGGTCTGCTCTTTCCGGGAACGCTTTCGCGGCGCAACGCTCTTGCCGTGGCTGGCGGCGAAGCTGTGCGCCTGCTTGCGGGAACCATTCCCCTGCTCTTCATTGCAGGCCTGTTGGAGGCTTTCCTGTCGCCAACCGCGGCTCCACGTGCGCTCAAGTTCGCCGTGTGCGCCCTCCTGCTGACCGGACTGGGCTTCTGGCTGAGCGAAGGCGGCCGAAAGGGTTCTCCTGCGTACGCAGAACTGTAAATGGCTACACATTTACCTATGCGAACAGAGGTGTTCTCGGGCTGAATCGACACATCCAGCGGCGCTGAAGGCGGGCATGGAGCTAGTCATTCCCAACCGCCACGGCGGCCGGCAAGCGCTTGGTGCATGCGCCTGCCAGACCTCCGGGCCACCAGTTCCAGTCGCCTGCGACGCGAAGCAGCGCCGGGCCGATGACGATGCGCACCAGCGTCGCGTCGATCAGCACGGCGATGGCCAGAGTGAATCCGATCATCTTCACAACCAGAAAATCTCCAAAGGTAAACGCCGCAAACACCACGATCATGATCGCCGCCGCGCTGGTAATCAGGCCGGCGGTTCTTGCCAGGCCCTCTGGAATCGCTTCAGTCTCACTCATCCCGCTTCTTCTTGCCTCAAGAACCCGCGCGACCAGAAACACCTCATAATCCATGCTGAGTCCGAAGACGATGGCAAACGCAACGATAGGCACAAGGGGGAAGACACTGCCTGTCCCACCAGGAACTCCCAACAGGCTGCTGCCATAGCCTTTCTGGAACACAAGCACGAGCGCTCCAAAGGAGGCCGCCACGGAGAGCAGGTTGAGGAGAATGGCTTTCACTGCGGCAAACAACGAGCGGAATCCGCAGAGTAGCGCAACCAGCGTCCCCAACACCACAAGGCCCGTTACGGGCGCAAAATGATCGCGAACAAGGGTCTGGTAATCTGCGTTCAGCGCTGGGATACCTCCCACGAGCAGTGTGGAACCCGGCACGCCGGTAAGCGCGGGCGCGCCCACTCTGCGAAGTTCGCGCACCCAATCCACCTGTGCGCGAAGCGGGACTGACGTTTTGGGCAGCACCTCAAGCAGCGCCGCCCGTCCGTCACTGCTCAGAAATGTGCGTTGCGTTTCGCGCGAGAGATCAATCAGCGCTGCCCGGTTGCCCGCCGCGATGGTTGTAATGGAGATGACACGGTCGCAGCGTGGATCATCGGCCAGGCGCTTTGAGATGCGGTCGATAGCGTTCCATCCAGCGTCCGTTTGCGCGATGGAGCCGCTCGGCAGTTCCACAATAACGCGCATGGATTGAACAATGCCGTCCCGTTTCATCTGTTCCAGAGCGTTAAGCGCGCGAACGGATTCCGCTGCCTTCGGAAGCCAGTTGCCCTTCGGAAGACTGGTGTCCAGCCGTGTGGCCTGCCATGCCAGCAGCAGCAAGGGGAGGCCCGCCAGTGCAATCGCAAGCCAGGGATGCGCGACCACGACCGTTCCCCACCTCCGCCAGCGTACGCCTGTGCGCCCGGCGCGCTGCTCATCCAGCTGCGGCGTGAATGGCAACCGGCCCGCATCGATCCGTGGCCCCAGCCATCCCAGCAGGGCGGGCACCAGGGTGTTTGCCAGAAGCATACTGGTTCCCGCCACAAGGACACCGGCAACACCAATAGACCGGATTTCGCTGATAGGCACGGTCAGCAGAGCCAGGAACCCGATGGCCACCGTGGACGCTGAGATCAGCAGGGTGTGTCCCGCCTGGCGTGCCGCGATGGCCGACGCTCTAGGTCCGTCATGCCCTGCGGAGATCGCTTCCCGGAAGCGGCTGACCATCAAAAGCGTGTAGTCAATTCCCAGGCCGAGCCCAAGCATGGTGGCAAGATTCTGCACCAGGATCGACAGATGCAGGCGGGTTGCCAGAAGACTTGCGGTGGCCAGCGTGGTCGCAATAGCCAATTGGCCTACGGCCAGCGGAATCAAAGCGGCCACCAGGCTTCCGAACGCCAACAGAAGAAGTGCAAGCGTCGCCGGAATAACCAGGCTCTCCCCGCGGTGCACCTCATCCGCGCTGGCTTTGCGTATATCAAAGTTCAGCGGGATTTCGCCGGTCAGCTCCAGCGTCGCCGACGGGTACTGCACGCGCAGTTGCTTCTGGAGAGAACTTGCAATCTCGTGAAGCCGGGGCACGAGCGATTCCACCGGCCCTGCCGTGGGAGCCAGCCCCACTAAAACAAATGTCCCGCCGCCCTTGCCCAGGAAGATCGGATCGCGCAACTCGTTATATGAAACAACTCCGGAGACACCGGGTTCGTCTCTGAGCGCGGTCACGATGGTTGCGAGTGCCTGTTCCCCTCCGTCTGAATCTGCCGGTGGCAGGCCCTGCACCACCAGAACCACGCGATCGACGAAGGGCGAATGAAACCTGCTGGCTAACTCTTGCATGACAGCTTCGGCTTGGCTGCCCTCAACACGGGTCGCTGTTTCAAGATGGCGTTCAGAGTGAAACGAAAATGGAAGAAGTGCAACGACGGCAGCAAGAATCACACCAGCTACCCAAAGACGGCGCACACTCATGAGACTCATCATGTCATACAACCTCGGGCATCGAGGCGCTGAACAATCCAGGCACGGAGCGGGTTGCCGGAATGGAAAGCAGTGTCTGGTGAGAATCTGCTAAATTTAGTCTCCTTAAGGTTACGAGGATCGATGCTCATACTTGCTTTGCTCGCGCTCACTGCGGCCCTTCCGCCTGGATCTGCTCCGCCCCCGGTCACAAGAGATCCTCGCATTGGCTCATGGACGCTGATTTCCGCGCAATCCTCCATGGATCCTCCCAATAAACTTTCGATCACCGACCTGCAGGGTGCTGTGCATGTCGTGAGGTCTGGTGACGCTCACCTGGACTTTACGGCGAAGCCGGACGGCCATTCATCCGCTGTTCCAGGCAATCCAGCGTTCAATCAGATCGAGTTACACAGGATGGGCAGGAAGCAGGTGGAGGTCATCGAAAAGAAAGATGGCGCGGTCGTGGGAACGCTTCGCAGCACCCTGTCAAAAACCGCAAACGAGTTGACGATTACGACGGCGAGCAAAGGGCGTCCAGATCAGACGACCGTATGGACGCGAAGCGGCGGCGCGAAGGTAGCTGGTGACCCACTCGCTGGCGAGTGGACCGAGGATCTCAGCAAAACACGTCTTCGGCAAGGGTCCGTTCTCAAGATCGAAGCGGATGGCACCGGCGGGGTGCGATTCTCTAGTGATTTCAGCTACACGGCCCGCTTCGATGGCAAACCGTACGATGTAAGAAACTCGCGCAATGACACGGTCACCCTTGCACTTGCCGATCCACACACGGTGAACGCAGTCTACCGGCGAGACAATCAGATCACCCAAAAGGACACGTGGACAGTTTCCGGAGATGGCCAGCAGATGACACTAACCACAGCTGGTACATTTGAGACGGGCCAGCGCGTCACCGAGAAACTCGTATTTAAGAAGCTATAGATTAAGCATCCGTGAGGGCCAGAAGACTGCTTACTTCTGAAGGGACACCCGGTTCGCGTGCCGCTACTGAGATAATCCCTTTGCGGTGCATGAATTTCAGGATCCCATCAACTGTTTCTTCAAGCGATGGATCGGCCTTGCCCCATATAGACGCGTCACGCGCTGTTTGGTAGGTCGAGCTGTCGTATCGCTTGAACTCCATCGCTGAGATGTTTTCCACTGAACCCACCAGAAAATCCAGCAAGGGAAACAAAAGATCTTCCTTGCGGCATCTGCGGATCAGTTCAGGAACAAACTCCGGCAAGCTGAAGATTTCGAACTGCCGTCCAGTCGCCTTTGTAATAAGCCCGGTGATATCCAGCATGTTGGAGTAGTCGTCGCGGGTAACGTGATAATTCTTGTTTGCCGTTCCTGGTGTAGTTGAAATGGCAACGATGTTATTCGCCACAATGTCCGCAGGAACAAAACTGACCTGGTTCAGCGTATCGACACCAATGCCGTGGTTGACCATGAACGCGACAAGTCGAACGGCGATATCGAAGTTATTACCTCCGCCTGTCACCGATGGGCTAACGAGAGCAGGCCGGAAGATCCGGGCGGAAAGCCCGCGGCTGCGAGCATCTGCAACCACCTGTTCGGCTGCCCACTTCGTCTGGCTGTAACCAAAGTCCAGAAGCTCCATGTTTTCGTTGTTGTCCGTCTCATACAGAACCGACTTCACCGCCCAGCCAAAGATGAACGTCGTCGAAACGTAATTGAGTTCCTTGCGGCGGCCTTCGAATGCCAGGCGCAGTACTTCGTTCGTTCCCACCACGTTGGCATCACGCATCCGGTCGTAGTTGAACAGGTAGTTCACTGTTGCTCCGTTGTGAAAGACCGTATCCATTACGTTGGTCAGGAAATCCCACACATCCGGCGTCAGCCCAAGTCTTGGCTGTGCCAGATCGCCGCATACCGGGACCACGCGAGCTTCGAACATCTGCATCAGCCCCGCGCCGCAGGGACCCATGGAGTCCATGGCTGCTCGCAGCCGCTGCTTTCCCTGCTCTTCATCACCGGCACGGACAAGAACGTACAGCTTGGCACGCGTCTGCTCCAGCAGGCTCTTGATAAGGAACGGTCCCATGAAGCCCGTGCCGCCCGTCAGCAACACGTGGTTCAGAACGGGCGTATCTGGCAACGTCTGCTCTGAAGCCGCAGACACGGGAAGCGCAAACGCAAGCTTCCGATCATCGCTCATCATCTGCTTTTCGGCTGTCTGCTGTTCTTCACGGAACGCCGCAAGAGCATGACGCAGCTGAATCAGAGCTTCGTCAGGAGCGCGCTCCAACTGTTCGGCTAGTTGAAACAGATCAGCAACGCTGACCCGTTGAATCACGCCGATGTCAATCTGCCGGGCCAGCATCTCGGCACCCTTTTCCTTCAGCAACTCCTTCAATTCGTGCATGAACAGCACAAGATCAAGCGAATCCAAACCCGCTTCAATCAGGTTGTACGATTCCGTCCCGGTCAGGTTGTACCGTGCTTTCAATTCGGCGAATGAAGACTGCGTGCTGGATTCGCTTACAGCGGCTCCGGAGTCCTTCTCACGCGAAAACTCAGAAAGAACCGTGAACTGACCCTCCAGCCACATCTGTTTGGTTTTGTGGCGCATGATCTTGCCCGAAGATGTCCGCGGAATCGCGCGCGGCGCAATAAAGGAGATCAGCGCGACTTCCACGTTGAGGTAATTCCGCACGGCAGACGCAATCTGCCGGGCATCCGGCAGCACCTTCGGGTTCTTAACTTCGGCGACGATGGCCAGCGCCGGCTCACTCTCTTCGTGTATCTGAAACGCAGCAACGCAGTGCGTCCGGATCATGCCAGACGCTCGCTCTACCACACTTTCGATATCCTGCGGATAGTAGTTCTGCCCGCGCAGGATAATCATGTCCTTGATGCGCCCGCACAGGAACAGCTCGCCATGATGGAAAAATCCCATGTCGCCTGTGCGAAGGTAGCCATCCTCATAGGGGCTGTCGTCTGATAACCGTGCACGAAACTGCTTCATTGTAAGTTCGGGGTTGTTCCAGTAGCCGAGGCACTTGCCGGTACCAGCAAGCCATATCTCGCCGATGGTGTCCGGCTGAAGAGCGACGTGCATTTCCGGATCGACGATCCTGGCGTCCAGACCTGGCAGAGGAGTTCCGCAACTGACAATCTGCGCGGCTCCGCCGATCTCAGACACCTCGGTGGTCATCCGTGCCTTGCCAAGCGCAAGCGCACGCTTGTTCGCCGATACGATCGTGCGTCCGCCGAGGGAAACGGCAAGCGTATTTTCTGCCAATCCATACGCGACGTAGAAGCTCTCGGACTTCAATCCGTAAGGCTGAAACGCCTCCAAGAACCGCGTGTAGGTGTCCGGCTTAACTGGTTCGGCGGCACACATCAATACCCGAAGTGAACTCAGGTCGCACGCTTCCAGGCTGTCCTTCGAAAGTCTGCCCGCGCGCAGGCAATAGTCGTAGGCGAAATTGGGCGCTGCCGTGGCAGTGGCCTGGTAGGTGCTGATGGTTTCAAACCACAGGATGGGCCGCTGAATGAAGTCCGTCGGAGCAAAGCCGTAGGTTGTTCCGCCTTTAAGGGTGGGATAAAGATAGCACCCGATCAGCCCCATGTCATGGTATTGCGGCAGCCACGAGACGACCACCGGCGAAGGATGATCAATAACCAGCGAACAGGTTTGCAGAATATTTTCGTGCGTCACCATGACGCCCTTTGGCTCCATGGTTGACCCGGAGGTGTACTGCAAAAACAGGATCTTCGAAGCATCCGGAAACGATTCACCGGGAACCGTATCCATGAAATCTTCTGTGAATATCCAGGGAAGGCCGGAGATGTAGTCCACGTCAACGCCGGATGCCGCGACTCCGCTGCGAGCGAGGTTTGTCTTCAGTGACCCATGGTAGTCCTTGCTCGTCAAGACTCCAGCAGCTTGGCAATCCCTGGCGATGTGGACCATCTTGTACAGAGCGCTTTGAAATCCGCGAGAACTCGGAGGATAAACCGGGACGGGGATCAATCCTGCGCGAACACAGCCGAAGAATGCGCAAATCATCTCCAGACCTGGCGGGTAGGCCAGAAGGAGCCTGTCCTGCGGGGCAAAACGGCCATCTTTCAAAAGGCTGCCCGCAATCGCGTCTGTCCGGTGCAGGAACGACGCATACGTGTAGCTTTCGACCGGGCTCCCGTTCAGATCAAGGTACGAATAGAGGAGTTTGTGCGGATGCTCATCCCGAAGCCTGTCCAGGCTATCTAAAATCGACACCATAACCGGTCAGCGACTCCCAGGGTTGAATAGGAACACAATGCGGCAAGACAGCCGAACATCTTGCACTCGGAACGCACAAGGCGGGAGAGGCCGAGCAACCCGCCAGGGCTGCATTCGATACAGCTCTTGGTACGCTCTCTCGGCTATGGTAGCAGAGCGGGATGGAAATCCTGCCGCACCGCGTCTTGCCGAGGAACCGCACAGCCACTGATGCAGGAGGCAAGCCGTCTTGATTCGGCGGATTTTCCGCGCTACACTCAAGACGCTGCCGGCGTGGTTGCACGTGAACCGGGAGCTATGCCACCGCGCTGCTGTCCAGGTGCGCCCTTAAACGGTTCCAAGATGCGCCTGAACCATTGTGGAGGCACCGGTTGACGTCCGAAGTTGAAGCCGTGGTCACGCTCGATCCCGCCAGGCACGACGCTCTTGCCGGGGAAGCCTTCGTGCCACGGCCCGCGAACGATGACCGGAGCGAGTCCGCGTTTCCCAGAGTCTTGCGGCGCCGCCTGGACCTGTTCTTCTCCGAGCACTCGATCTCTCCTAAGGCGGACCCCATGATGTGGGGCAAAATCGCTGCCGGATTAGCGGTATTGGCGGGCAGTTGGATTGCGCTTTACGCGTGGAAGCCTGCCTCCTGGAAGTTTGTTGCTCTCTATCTGCTAGGCGGCCTTGCGCAGACCTTTCTTCTGCTTAACATCGCGCACGACAGCAACCACAACGCCATCTCGTCTTCGTCATTCGTCAACAAGACTCTGAACTACGTGTTTGACCTTTGCGGAATCAACTCGTATATGTGGCGCATCCTTCATCACCGGGGCCACCACTCCTGCGTTAACGTGCACGGGGAAGATGATGCACTTACCGGACGCGGCATTCTCCGCTTTACCCCTCATGAACCCCGCAAGCCGCTGCATAGGTTCCAGCACATCTATGCGCTGGTGTTGTATGCGCTGTTCTCTCTTGACTATATTTTTGTGCGCGACTTTGAGTGCTTCTTCTCCCCAACGCATGACTATCTGAAGCGAACCAGGCATCCTGCGCGGGAATATGCCATCTTGTTTGGGGGCAAGGCTTTCTACTTCACGTGCATGCTGATCTTGCCCGTCGTGGTGCTTGCAAAGCCGTTGCTGCTGGTCGTTGGTGCGTTCCTGCTCGTCCATTTGATCGTGGGGCTAAGCGTCGCGCTCGTCTTCCAGACCACGCACACCGTGGACACGACCCACTTTCCGGCAGGGCGCAACGAGTTCGAGAACAGCGTCTACCATATTTTCGCAACAACAGCGGACTATGCCACGGAGAACCCGGTCGTAGGATGGCTGGCCGGCGGCCTGAACCATCACATCGTCCATCATCTGTGCCCCTTTGTATGCCATACGCACTACGGGCCGCTGACACTCATCGTAAGGGAAACCGCTGAGGAGTTTGGTGTACCGTACCGGCAACATCGGACGATGACGCGCGCCATCTGGCATCACCTGATCCTTCTGAAGCAACTCGGCAGCGAAGGCTAGTACTGAAGGTGAGGATACTTACGATCCAGCCTGGAGTTTTCTGGCTCCGTTCCTATCAACCAGGCGGCGAGGTGTAGCCGTGTCCGTATCCGCACCCGCTGTCTCCCGCTTCCGGTCCTTTTCAGATTCCCGTGCGATGTTCCGCAATCCCGTCAAGGTTTTGTCTACCTACACGGAGACATTCGGCGATACCTTTCGCTTTTATCTAGGCGGCCTGAAGGAAGCGTTCGTCACGACGGATCCCGTGGTGATGCAGCACGTGCTGAAAACCAACGCGGAAAATTACGAGAAGTCCGACATCCAGGTAAAGCGTATGGGCCACTTTCTGGGCAAGGGCCTTCTCACGACGCATGGCGAAGCCTGGCGCACACAGCGCCGCCTGATCCAGAAAGGCTTCGGCCCGAAGCAACTGGATGCACTTTCCTCCATCATGCAGGACTCCCTCGCCGAATCTCTGCGTGATTTTGACGGGGAGATCCAACGCGGACCGGTGGACATCTACCCGCACCTGATGAAGATGACGTTTGCCATGGTAGCCCGTTCTCTCTTCGGTGCGCGGCTCAAAGACGAAGACATCGATCTGGTCAGCAAGACCATCTGCACCGTCCAGGAGTTCATTGTTCGGCAGACCCTGCAGCCATATCTCAACCCCTGGTTTGCCGCCTCCGGCGAGTTGCGCAGACATGAAACGATGCGATCGCGCGCCGATAACGTCCTGCTGGAATACATCCGGAAACGGCGTACCGAAGCTCCCGGCCAAGACCTGCTGCAGACCCTGATGGACGCACGATACAGTGACGGCGAAGGCATGAGCGATGAACTTGTTCTCAGCGAGAGCATGCAGCTGCTGGTGGCCGGCCACGAGACTTCCTCAAATGCGCTCTCATGGATGCTCTACCTTTTGAGCTCCCGCCCGGATTGCCTGGAGAAGGTCCGGCAAGAGTTTGACGCGGTTCTCGGTGATTCGCCAATGAGTCACGCCGACGTCCCAAAGTGTGAGTTCGCCACTCAGGTAATCCAGGAAGCACTGCGCCTGTATCCGCCGTTCTGGATGGTCGATCGTATGGCCCTCGCCGATGATCAGGCGGGCGATGTCGCCATACCGAGGGGCTCCACGGTCATTGTCTTTGTGTACGGAGCGCACCATGCTTCGCGCCATTGGCAAAATCCGGAAAGTTTCGATCCGGCACGGTTCACCAAGGCCAACGCCAAGCTGCAAACTCCCTTCTCGTATGTGCCTTTCGGAGGCGGACCGCGCGTCTGTATCGGCAACCACTATGCCATGCTGCAGATCCTTATGATCCTCAGCGATCTGCTCCGGCGGTACGATTTTCAACTCGACCGGAGCCAAACGATCGAAGCTCGGCCCATGGTGATTCTGCGGCCAAAGCATGGTATCCGCATGACCTTCACACAGATCGCCACACGCGGACTTTGTGTCGCGTGAGCCAATGTTCGAAACAGTCACTGCCATCCTCAGCAACGGATAAAGTGCGGGCGGCATCCTGGACTCAGTTTGCGTGTGCCGCGCTTTCATACGGAAACGGTCGAACGCCTTCGCTGCGCCAGAAATACACCAAGATCATTGCACTTGCGATCGCCGCATAAGCGCACCACAACGAAGTAAATGCGTACCGTTTAACGGCCATAACCACCAACAGAATCGCCAGGTTTGCAGCACCAAAGAGCACCATGGGCCGCTGCTTTGAGAAGAAGAGCGAGCCGCACGTTGCGATCACATACGCGACCGCAACCCAGCCATTATTGGTAGCTTGATTAAGGTAGGTGACACTATTTCCCCGTACCCCTATCTCCGTCGGAAATGCCGCCAAGGCCCACAGGATATATAACGTCGTCAGGCCACCAAACCATACAAACAGGCGCATTCGCAGGCGGCTTGCCCGGTCCTGCTCAAACAGCATCACGGACAGCGGAATGAGAAGTGGCAGGATGCCCTGCGCGTACAGCATGAACGCCGCACCCATGTCGTGCGTCACGGCTGGAGATAGTTTCCCATCCAGCCCCAGCCAGACGAAACCTTCCGTAAACTGGTGAATCGCAAACAGCGTTGGCAGGGCCGCGAACATCCACTCCCGCCGGTGCCTTACTTTAACTAACGTTGCAACGCCGAGTCCCGCCAGCACCCCGCTGCCTACAAAATTTGCAGTAGCCGAAAAGCACATCGTACCCGCCTCCTGACAGCCCTCACTATTCGATTCTTAGACGAGCCGCTGCAAACCGTATGTGGCTTTGCTCGTCATTCAGCATTGTGCACTGCCCCCGGCTCCGCGCGAAACGATAAGTGACAAGGGTGTGTTGAACGGCCCTGTCTTAAGTCTGGACAGTATCTGCAACGGATGTACCGGCTTCGCCATGATTTCGAAGGTGTGCACCTGTGCCAGCGAGTCTTGAACCAGGCCGCCAGTGGCGGCTTGTGCCGAAACAAGCAGAACCTTGCAGAGCGGATGTTGGGACGCTACCGTGATGGCCGCATCCATTCCAGTCATGCCTGTCATACTGACATCCGTGATAAGCACGTTCGGTTGAAAGTCGCTGACCGCCTGCGACGCAGCCTCTCCGCTGTAGACACCGCGAGCGTCAAACCCTGCTTTGTTCAGGATCAGCGTCAACGTGTCCGCGATCATCTTCTCGGCATCCGCCACAAGAACCTTGACCTTAGTGATTGGAGTTGGATCCCTCATGACAATGTAGCTCCTTCACGGTTGTGCCTGGGTTCCAATTTCCAGGAGTGAACCAAACGTTTCTGCGCGGCGGTATACATGATGGGCGTGAGTCCGGTAGAAATCATGTTGATTCCAACGAGCGCTCCCAGCGCCCATGCCGAAGCAACCGGCCAGTTGCGCCATATCAGAATGCTGAGAAGCAAAGTGAGGGCCGCGTTGAAGAGCAGCCATCCTGAGCCCGGGACCACTCTCAAAGCGAGATACGAACCAAGTTCCGTAACTGCTTCAAAGAAAAAGGCGGCGGCAACAATCAAGGTAAGAGAGAACAAGCCGATCGCCGGGTGAAAAATGAGATCCAAGCCAGAGACTGCAAATGCAAGACCAGCGAGCAAGCGCCAAATGAATGTTCCCGTGCCTTGCACAGCGAACGCCAGAGCACTATATGCAAAACCACCTGACAGAAGCACAAGGCCAACCAGGATAGTTATGCTGATTCCTGCCGCAAGCGGAAAAAAGAGGGCTAGAGTACCCAGGACGATCATTGCGAGGGAGAACTCTTTAAGTGGGTCGATCAGGAACGTTGCTCTGATGGTTATCATGTTCTTCTCCTTCGTCCGCCGCAGGACCAGACTCTACCAGATCCAACAAGCGTTTCACTTGATGGAGATTCATGTATATGCCACGAAGGCGTGGGTTTGGCGAATAAAACACAGCATGTCTCTGCAAACCCGCCTTGCACTATCAGCAAGTTTAAGAATCTACTCGCGGGACGATGCGATTCGTGCCGAAGCCGCCATAAACCGACGGTTGCATATGCGCTGACCCGCCAGGTCATCGTGTGGATCATTTGCGATGGCGGCTTACGTGCATCCACTCCCTTGTGGACCAAGTGATCGCTTTACGAATGACCTGCTTTATCAACACAGATATTCGGTTGTTGCCCCGCCCATGCGCAAAGCTCGTCTTGCGTATTGGCGACTCATCATCCGGGTCAGTGGCAGTAAGAATGTTTCGTATGTATTCAGCCATGCAGACAAGTGCGGCTCAGAAGCCGGTTGACTGTGTGATCAGACAATGCGCTTGCATGATGAGCAGGGCAGTTAGAAAAAGGCCCGGCAGCGTTACATAAGTACATAAGAGTCAACATGGCTGCATGTTTAACTTGTGCAAAACCTTTGTTCAGGTGCCTTTGCACCGCTTAGGCGATAGGTCTCTTGCTGATTTAAGAGGGCCGTCTCCAACATATCGCGAATAGTACCGAGCCCTGACGAGGTGGTGACCTGGCTTGGTCGTCATGGTTCAGGTTGTCTCTATGCGAAAGGCATGGCCAACAATCCGGCGCGTTCATCATTCTTCGTTCGCGCTGCCGCCACGCGGTGTTGCATGGTGCTGATCACCTAACGAGAGAAAACCCGTCGCCGTATCTTCGCCTAACAATGCGCCGTCATCAAACTTGTATAGTTCTACATGCAGGCGGATGTCAGGGAGCGCAAGCTGAGCCTTCGTGACAGATCAAAGAGAGCAGGCCATAATAGGCAATAGCCTGCAGGTTGAAGGTCCGGCTTTGTTCTATGTAAGCTGGCGTATCTGAACCGGTGGGCACAGCAGGATTCGAACCTACGACTTCCACCGTGTGAAGGTGATGTCGAAGCAGCCGGATGCACATTCTAAGACACTTAGGAGCCGGTACAGTAGTCAAAAACCGGCCTTCTGGCCGTATTTTGGCATCAATTTGGCATCAACAAAGGACGTGGGCAAGAGGGCTCGTTGTGGGGATGAGCCCTCACCAACTCAACAATCGCCATCCTCTACTTGGAGTGGTGTGCAGCGCTTGTTGAAATACAGAGCGCTCCAGCCTGACCAGCTCGCCCTCATCATCTGCTCCGATTCGCCGCCATTCACATGGCAGAGCTTTGCGCAAGTGCGCCGAAAATCATGAGTGCGAGGTGGTCGAGCTCCAGACGCTGGGCACAGCTTCGGACCACATACCAAACGCCATTTTCGGAGATGCCGTTTCCCCAGGTGGTTCCATGACGACTCACTGCCCTGAACACTCTACCCGTCGTCACCGATGCAGCTGTCAGCCACCTGTCCACGGCTCCCTTCACCCAGGTCGGCACGGGAACGGTCCGGACGTGATTGCCCTTGCCGACAAGGTCAACGATGGCCCAGTGGCTTTGTCGGATCTGAATATCTTCCCTTCGCAAGGCCGACAGCTCCGCTCTGCGCAGACCGCAACCGAGCAGAATCGAGATCATAGCGACGTCTCGGACGGGGCGTAGGCCACTCCCATTCGCTTTCTCAAGTAGCAACCGAGCCTGATCCTTGTTGAGCCAGTCACCCGCATGGCAGCCGAGTTGCTTCACGCCCTTGACTCGCCGTATCCCAGCAGCAAGTTCGGGACTCAGCAGACCCGAGTCCGCCGCTTCGTAGGCTAGCCTCCTGACCGCCGCGAGCCGCTGATTGATCGTACCCGCAGCCAATCCGAGCGATTCAAGGTGTAGGCGAAAGCGGAGAACGACGGTCCGATTCAGCGCGAGTCTCGGCTCCGAACAGTACCAATCGATGAACTGCTCCATCGCGAACTTGTAGTTGCGCCGCGACCGCGGCGAACTCAAGCTGTTCAATACTGAGGTCTTCGAATGATCGAGGTCTGGCAGGCGAAGGATGGTCTTCCGGACGACATGCTTTCTGGTCCTCTTGGGCATACTGGCGGCCTCCTCTGCCGCAGACATGGCCCACACTCTATGCGCCAACCGAAAAGAGTTCACGTCAATGGGCTGAATGAGCGCACAGGCGATTTATCATCCTTCGAAAAGTTGAGACTTGCTCAGGGTGTCAAACGACAACGCTCGCGTTTAGCTTTGCCTACCTGTCACAAGGTCTATCCCTCACACGCAGATGGACCGCACGTGCGCCGCAGTTGGAACTTTTTCCCCGGATGTGACTTTTCGAATACAAGGAGATTTGAGTCTTGAATCGAACCCTATACGCTTTTCTTTTGCGGTGTAGATAGCAGCGCCGTAGCGCAGCAGCCAGCGCTTACCCGGCAGACGGCAGTACTCTCACTCCCTCGCAAGTCGACGCGACGGTAAACCGCTTGTTGGGGGCCGCGCACGTCACAGGTGCGAGTGTCGCGCTCCTCCATCGCGGGAACGTCGTCTACCTCAAGAGTTACGGCCTGCGGGACACGGAAAAGAATCTCCCGCTAACTCCGGATTCTGTGATGACCGCGGCTTCCCTGACTAAGTCGGCCTTTGCCACCGTCGTCATGCGTCTGGTTCAGCGCGGCACGCTGAACCTTGACGAACCAATCGAGCAATATCTTGGCAAGCCGCCCGGAGATGTTCAACCCTACGCAGACCTCAGAGGCGATCAACGCACTGCCAGGCTCACGCTGCGCGTTCTGCTCGACCACACGACCGGGTTCGCGAGCTTCCGCGCCTTTGAGAAGGACCTGAAACTGCAGTTTCATTATGTTCCAGGAACACACTTTGGATACTCGGCGAGGGCATCAATCTTGCGCAATCCGTCGCTGAAAAGGTCACCGGCAAGTCGGCAACACAGCTCATGCAGGAAGAACTCTTCAGCCCTGTCGGCATGTCTCGAACAGCATGCGTCACAGTCGAGAACGCGCACCTCGTCATTCAGGATCCTTAGGACAAGAAGGAATTTCTTCCCGAAAGCCCGAACGATTTCTACGCCAAGAGCTCCGACGACGAATGCACCTTCAAGCCCGACACTGGCCTCGCTCAGGTTCTGATTCTTCACCTCGGCGGCCGGGATATTGAACTGGAAGCGAGCACCTTAAAAGAGCGCTCGACGAGCGCAGTCTAGAACATACCAGGAGCGAGCAGCGCACGCGTGACCTTGAGCGCTTCATGGAAGTGTTCCACAACCAGCACACCCTCGCGATTGAGGATGGGCTGAAGGCACTCAAGGTGCCCACACTGATTGTTTGGGGCACCGACGACGTGTACTTCGACCTTGCGTGTCGCGTTGGCTGGCGGCAAACATTCCGGGCACGACGCGTCGGATTGAGCTCCATGGTGCGCGGCTTTTCTTCCCCGAAGAGCGCTGGCAGGAGTTCAACCCGGAACTGCGCGCGCACTGGCAGTCCGACACACCGCTATCCCAGAAGGACGAACAATGAGCAGAAATAGCACACGCGTAAGAAGTCGCGCAGTGGCGGTATTTGGGCCACCGGGCATACGGGGCGATTTGTGGTTGAAGAGTTGTTGCTTCGAGGGATCGTGCCCATAGCAGTCGTCCGCGATCGCGCCGCGTTCGTGGCCAACTTTCCTAACCAACGCTCTCTGTCGACAAGCATCAATCGATGATGCGGCCTGCTCGACCGCGCACTTGACGGCGCGCAGGCCGTGATCAATTGCGCAGGCCCGTTTCTTGGAACCGCCGATGCAGTGGTTGCTGCCGCTCTTCGTGCCGGCATTCACTATCTCGATGTCACCGCCGAGCAGGCAAGTGCATCTGCAACGCTCGACAACTACGATTTCGCCGCACTTGAGGCAGGAATCGCGGTCATCCCGGCAATGGGATTTTATGGCGGTTTCGCCGATTTGCTGGTAACGAGCTCGATGGGAGACTGGGCTGATGCAGACTCCATCGACATCGTGATCGGCTTGGACAGTTGGCATCCGACGCGCGGGACGCGCAGTACGGGAGCGAGAAATACTGCAGAGCGTATGGTAGTCGCGGAGGGACGGCTTGCTCCGCTGGCCCTGCCTGCTGCGGAGAAGGACTGGGACTTCGGTGACCTGCTAGGCCGACAGACTGTGGTTGAAGTGCCACTCTCCGAGATTATTCTGATCGAGCGGCACGTCAAAACGACCGAACTTCATACATGGCTCAGTCGAAATGCGCTCGACGATCTCCGCGACCCCACGACGCCTCCGCCGAAGCCAGTGGATGCGACTGGACGTTCAGCACAGCAGTTCACCGTCGACGTCATGGTGAGGCGCGACGGAATATGGAGACGCTGCATCGCCCGAGGACGTGATATTTACGCCTTCTCGGCACCGCTCGTGTGCGAAGTCACTGAGCGGTTGCACGACGGCAAGATGGTTCGCGTTGGAGCCCATCCGCCCGGAGCAATACTGAATGTGCAGGATGTTCTATCAGCCCTGAAACCCAGTCATCTGAGACTGGAGGTTATGACGGGCCGATCGCTCACCGTGCTTGCGCCGCAAGCAGGAGCCGGAATGCAAGGAACGCATTCGGGCCACATCACTCCTTAGGCTTCTTTTCTGGACAAAAGTGGGATAGGTAGAGGAAACGCGGTTGTCGTGAGTCAGCTCCCGAGTAGCCCGTCATTCGGGAGCGACCCGGATCATTTCCCACAATGCGATTTGACGGGAGTGACTGGCATTGTGCTCAGATGCGCGGCACTCAGCCAGAGTGCCCCGAAGCCCGCCCGACCAGAACCGGCACCTCCAGCGGATGGTCGTACTCCAGTACTCTCGCCACTGGAGCCTCGTTTCGTATCCGACCGGCATTGATCTTCGGTAAACCTCTCGACTATCCATAACCAAACGGTTATGGTTGTGGCCATGAAGGCAGAGCGTGCAAACTCGGTTTTTCGGGCTCTGGCGGACCCTACTCGACGGGCAATCCTTGCTGAACTGTCGAGCAAGGGTGAACAGACGGTGCATGCGTTGACGAGCTTTGCTGGGGTCTCGCAACCCGCAGTTTCCAAGCACCTTTCGATCCTGAAGCGGGCCAGTTTGGTGCGGCATCGCCGCGATGGACGGAAGACGCACTACAAGGCCCAGCCGGAGGCGCTGGAGCCGGTGTTGCAGTGGCTTCGTGACTATGGCGTTTTCTGGAAAGATCGCTTCGATCGTCTTGAATCTTTGTTGGAAAGGATGGACCCATGAACGTACCGGAGGAGCAGACCCGCAGCGTTGTGATTGAGAAGACCCTTTGCGCATGCGCCTGAGAAGCTGTGGCGTGCCCTCACTGAGCCTGCCCTCTTGACGCAGTGGCTTCTGAGCAACAACTTTCTACCGGAGATCGGGCGAGAGTTTCAGTTCAGGAATGAGCCGGTAGGAGGCTGGGACGGAATCGTTGATTGCAAGGTTCTTGCGCTCGATCCGCTACAACGTTGCTTATTCATGGAGCGCCTTCGGCCATGAAAGCACAGTAGAGTTCACGCTTACTCCAAACGAGGGCGGCACGCGTCTTCGCATGGAGCACTCGGGCTTCCGGGCCGATCAGGAAGCTGCTTACCAGGGCGCCCAGTATGGCTGGCAAAGGTTTCTTGGGAATCTCGAACGGCTACTCGAAGAGGAGGCCCAATCACGAAGTCAAGGACAGTGGTGATTGCGTTTTGGATCGTGACTGCGCTGTTCTGCCTAGAGATGATCTTCACTGCATACTGGGAGTGGTTCACTCCACAGGCAGCGCAGGCGTTTGCGCGTCTCGGTTTTCCGGCGGCGTCATTCCGTGTGGAACTTTCATTGGCGAAGATGCTGGGCGTGCTAGCTTCGCTGGTTCCAGCTATACCCGCGCGCGCGAAGAAGTGGGCCTACGCTGGTTTTGCGTTCAACCTAGTGTCGGCCCTGATCGCACATGCCTCTATGCTTGACCGGCATGCAGCGTTTGCGCCCTCCACGATCACGCTGTTGCTTGGGACGTGTTCGTATGTGTTGTGGAGACGCTTGGAAAGCCCGCGGCGGTCGCCGGGGTCTGCACTGTGAGGTAGACGCCTGTTCTCTTCGCGATGATCAATCCTGCAGGCGGGATATTACAGGAAGGGTGGAATGTTGAAAGTGAATGCTACGCGAAAACCGACAGCAAACGAGACCCGCCGGCCGGTGCGCCATTCCCCTATGGAGCACCCACGACATCAGTACCCCCAAGGAAGCAGCGGCCTTGCAGGAGCTTGCTCGGAGCTTTCCAATTAGGGGATCGGATCGACGATGATCGGATCTGGCGAAATTTACTCTGATGCTACGGGATGTCCAAGACGCCCTTTCGTTTGCCTGGTATGCCTGGTAGGTGTAGACTTTCCACCCTGGGCTTGTGCTGCCTGGCACAATCTGCTCCTGCCGCCGAGAGAAGGCCTCTCGCAAAGCGGATCTTCCTGAGTAGTCCCGATGAATCGCTTTCGATCTTTTTATGAAGCAGATGGAAAGCTACTGGGCGGGGTCGAATCGGGTAAAGTGGGCACGACCATAGCGCATCGGCCGAAGACACTGGAATCCAGGTATTCGATGGCACAACAAGGCAGCATCACATCAAATCTCGGGCTTTACGTCTACGCTGTAGCCGCCATCTTTCTCGGCCTCCTGGGCCTGGTTTCCAGCGATTTCGCCACAACATGGCAGCACGTTGGCCCGAACACACCGTTCCGCGTGCCGCTCGCTTCTTTTACTGGCTTCATCGAACTCGGCGGCGGGCCCGCCCTCCTCTGGCGTCGATCTGCTCGAGCCGGTGCCCTAACGCTCACCGCCGTCTACTCCGTTTTCACACTCTTGTGGGTGCCCAAGGCCCTTGTAAATCTCGGCAACTACGATCCCATCGGGAACCTCTTCGAGGAATTTTCCCTAGTCGCCGCCGGCCTTGTCCTCTGCGCGACCTTTTCGCCTGCCTGTTCCTCGATTGCCCGCCGTCAACCCTTGTTCGTGCTCCTCTTCGGAACTTGCCCGATATCCTTCGGCATCGTCCACATCATTGGCATGCCGGGCTTGTTGGGCGCGATCCCGGGTTGGTTGCCGCCCACCCGGATGTTCTGGGCTTACGTGACTACGCTGGGCTTTTTCGGAGCCGCCGTAGCCATTCTTACCGGCATCTTGGCTCCGCTCGCGTCTCGCCTGCTCACCGCGGAGATCGTGATCTTCGAATTGCTGTTCTGGATTCCTAATCTTTCCACTGGGCCGCGCAATCACTTCAACTGGGCAGGCAACGCCATCAGCATCGCGATCGCCGGCGCAGCATGGGTGGTATCCGACTCGATCTGCGCAGCGACGGAAACGAAACCACTTTGGAACAGTCCGTTGCCTCGGAAGGAACCGGGCCTGATCACTTCCCACAGTGCGACTTTAGAGGAGTAGAAGTGGTTCCCGCATCACCTGCCCGTCTGAGCTTCCGAGCCTGGACAAACGAAGATACTGCGCTGGCTGAAGCACTGTGGTGTGATCCGGAGGTGACTCGCTTTTTCGGCACTATGAGTCCGGAACAGGCACACGATCCGGCTTCACCTCGAATGTGTGCGCTCGCGCAATTCCGGCCTCCAGTACTGGCCGATTTTCTTAACCAAAACAGGCGAGTTTGCAGAATGTGCAGGTCTACGGCCGTGGTCTATGGATCCGAGACAGTCGAGATGGGCGTAAACCTTATGCGATCCGCTTAGGGTATGTGTTTGGGTGAAGAAGCACTGTTCGCTGTGCTCGCACACGGTTTCGATATGCTGGATCGTCGCTGGACATGGAACTGCACATGTTAACTCGCGAAAGCTCCTAGAAGCAGGTGGGATTTCAAGTACACACACAATATTCTGTGGGGACCGAAAAAGATTAAGTGTGCATGTGGGCCATGTCAGCTGATGGCTGGCGTGTTGTGAGCCGGTACCGATAAATGCCTTTCAGGCCAGTTAGCGACTCCCCAACGCGTAGAACAGCGTAAGCGGCTGATACGATGATTTCAGTGAGTACAAGTGCGCGTCGTTGATCAAACCGTCAGTTCACGGCAGATCATATTTGAACAAATAAGAATGCTTCCCCGCAGCGTCGATGATGATCGTTAGTTCGCCAGTCAGCCCCACGAGCTCGCCAGTACCCGAATTTTTCACGACTACGATGTTCATCACACCAGAGGCTGCATCGCTCTTCGTCATGGTTGCCCGGTGAGCTAGGTAGAAGCTCCCGCTTTTCCCTCCGAGTTTGCCGGTCATCTGCTCCATCGCGACATACGCCATCGAGCCTGTACTTTCAGTGTGGCTGGTCAGCATTTCGCCCTTCGATGTTCCTTTGAAATCACCGGTCCAAGTCTTGTCGATTTCATATCGCCCTACCTCCATGCCCTTCTCGAATGCAGTCGGTTCTGCCGGGGTGACCTTAACCTCAAATGTGCCCTTTGCCTCCATGTGCTTTCCTCCTGTGTTTGCAGAACCGCCGATCTGCACCAGCATCGCAGCTGCAACGAGTATTCTGAAGACCATCTGCATTCTCATGTCTTCTGCGAATCAAGCTACGGCACTGCACGAAAGCACGATTGATAAAACGCGACACGAGCCGAATCAATTCCCGCCAACATTCGCGCCGCCCCGTGGCGTGCTCAAAACCGAAACCCGAGGCGGTGACTTCTTCCACCAGCGACTCGCTCCATCGCCCGAACTCGCACCGTTTGTTCAACATTTCTGGTTCGTCCAGTGGGATCTTCGGGGTGCCACTCCCAGCACCGAAACCCTCCGACACCCCAACTGCTATCTTGTCTTCGAGCACGATCTCGAGCGGCTTAACACTGACCCCTGTGTACACCAGCGCGCCGAGGTCTCCGGCGTGACTACCGGTAAGTTCTCACGCTCCTTGCAAGGCCACGGCCGGGTCTTCGGCGTCAAATTCCAGCCTGGTGGCCTGCATCCCTTTTTACCGGGGTCTGTCTCCACGCTCACCGATCGCGTCTTCCCCGCTACACAAGTTTTCGGCTCAGACGTTCTCCATCTTGCCACACAACTCCGCATCCTCGACACGCCTGAGACCATGGCTGCGGCTGTCGACACCTACCTCTGTTTACACCGGCCCGCACCTGATCCCAACACCGCATTCACCATAACGCTAGTCGCGACCATTCTCGACGATCCAACTATCCTCACGGTGGAAGGCCTCGCCAAGCGCAGCGGCTTAGGCATCCGCGCATTGCAGCGGCTGTTCAAGGATTACGTAGGCGTCTCGCCCAAGTGGGTCATCAGGCGCTTCCGACTGCATGAGCTCCTAGAGCGCGTTCACTCGGGGGAAGCACTGGACGGTGCTCGACTCGCCCTTGATCTCGGTTACGCCGATCAGGCACACCTCATTAACGATTTCCGCAAGCTCGCAGGCTTTACCCCCACCGAGTACCTCCGCCGTCTAGCCCGGCTGACGAACTCTAAATTCTAGTTCCCATCGCCCGAAGCAAGAGATGTGCTGTCGACTTCTGGTCCTTACTGAGAGCTGACAGAGCTTTCCTGAACAGGATCACTGACGAGAATGCGACTTCACGTTACCGACAACAACAACTTACTCGACTAACCCAGACTCGATGCGGCCTAGAAAGTCGCCCGCTTGAATAGGGTTTGAACGGTCTCCTCCTTGCGACGTCCATACCGGGTTTGCCCCAACAGATACCCGAGGTACAGCCCGCCTGCGCCGAGCAGACCTCCACCGACTACCGCAAGCGCGAACAAGACAACTTTCATGGCTGCCATCCTCTCACGGGGACGGGGCTAACGGTGTACTTCGCAATCAGCAGCAGCAAACGCAGGATTAGTAACGAGAAAGCCATTCTCGTCGGCGGTGGTTCTCAACGAGTGCCAAATCGCCAATGCGCATTTCGAGATGTCCTCGGGCTGGAAGGGTGCATTGGCCTGATAACGCCAAAACTCGATCCTCACCGTCACCGACGTGCTTCCTCTCAGAACTCATCAGCCCCAGCGCAATTTTTGCGATCACCCTGTCGAATTTCACTCCTCCCGTTCGTCGTTATAGTGAAGGCCGGAGAAGCCATCCACCTGACGAATTGTTAAAGGAGAAGTCATGCCGCAATTCCTAGTCGCGATTCAACACACCGATGATTACCAACTGCCTGTGGACGCGGAGGGTGAAGCGATGATCCGCGATATTGGCGCGCTGAACCGAGAGATGATTACTGCTGGAGTGAGGGATTTCGCTGGGCCTGCAATCCGCCGGAAGAGCAAGAACGGTCCGTAAGCAGGCGAGTGGAGAAGTCGTTGTAAGCGACGGGCCGTTTCTAGAAGCCAAGGAGCATGTGGGCGGCATTTGGCTCTTGAAGTGTGCTGACATGGATGAGGCAGTGAGCTGGGCTCGCAAGGCCGCAGTCGCTTGCAGAGTGCCTGTAGAGGTGCGGGAGTTCATCGAGATGCCTGCGAAGTGGAAGGCCGACGCAGGCGCAGATTAACAAGCAGCCGCTGACATCAGCGAGTAGCTAGGGCGAGAAAACGCTCTCGCTGAAGGGAACCTTGCGTCAGAATTCACGTTTCCAGGGGGAAGAAATATGCAAAGAAGTGTGATTATCGCAGTTGTCATCAGCAGCTTAGCGTTGCTTGTTGGCCTCGGAACAGCGCAGCAACCGGCGGGACAGGGTGTAGCAACAACTTATCCAACGATGGCCTCGCCGGCGAATACCTGATGGCGGATCGCAGCGCGGAGGTAAGGCTGGCTCGGAGTGCAGCGCCGGGGGCTATTGCGAGCCATGCAGAGGTGCTGGTTCTGGGGCGTCACGCTTTCGAGACTGCCGTCAAAGGTACGAACGGTTTCGTATGCATCGTGGGACGCGGGTGGACCTCCGCAGCGGATGCCGACTACTGGAATCCGAAAGTGCGAGTGCCGATGTGTATGAACGCAGCGGCTGCACGCACTTATCTTCTGCGCTTGACCAAGATCACCGAGCTGGCGCTGGCGGGACACACGCTCGCGCAGGTCAGCCAGATCACCGCTGATGCCGTTGCCCGGAGAGAACTGCCGCCGATGGAACCGGGGGCGATGTGCTACATGATGTCGAAGCAGGGACACGGCGGCGACGTCCTTCCACATTGGCCCTCTCATCTGATGTTCTTTAATTCGGACATAGATCCCGCAACGTGGGGAGCGAATCTGCTGAATTCGCCTGTCTTTGCAGTTGCCGACCCCGTGGAGCACCTGACACAGTTCGTCCATTCCGACGCAGAGATGGTCAGACGGAACGGAAGATCTTGCGCGACGCCTCACGTCCATCCTTCCGGCAGCGGCACGCCGTAGCATAAGGGCATGAGCGATGCGGAGCGGCCGGGCCTGCCGTTCGCTCACGGCGATCTCAGTGGACGCAGCGTCGGACATAACCAGCAGAAAGCTGCTCTTGACGTAAGGCTTGATCTCTTTGATCCGCGAGATATTGACCAGCACCTCGCGGCGCGCGCGGAAGAACTCCTCCGTCGGCAGGGCGGCTTCGAGTTCGGCCAGTTGGTAGCTGACCCAGAATGAGTCTTTCGCTGTCGTCGCGTGCACCATGCCATCCTGCACCTGGAACCAAAGAATTTGTTCGGAAGGCACAAGCAGGGCGCGCCCGTTTTTTCGGCAGACGATTTTGCGAAGCGTCTTCGGTGCCTCGCCTGTCGCGCGCAGAATGGTCTCGCGCTCCTTTTCTCTTTCTGCGGAAGGAGAGCGAAGCTTGCTCGAACGTTCTACGGCAAGCGACAATCGCTCCGCTTCGACGGGCTTGAGGAGATAGGCAAGCGCATTGACCTGAAGGCGGCGAGCGCGTGCTGGTCGTATCCGGTGGTGAAGATGACGAGCGGGATCCCGATGGCGGACGGAATCGAACGCAGTACCTCGAAGCCCTTGAGCCCGGGCATTTCTATGTCGAGAAACAAAAGGTCTGGTCGGAGGTCTTCAATCTTCTCGATCGCCTCGAGGCCATCCTGAGCCTCGCCGATCACAGAAACTTCGGGATGAGCACCGAGCAACCGGATAAGCCGCGCGCGAGCATCCGCCTCGTCGTCAATGACCAGGCTGCGCATCACGCCGCGGCTCCGCTCTCGCGTGGCAACAGAATTGTGACGCGCGTTCCACCTGCCTGTCGCACTTCTAATGTGATTCGGCCCTGGTCCTGGTAGAGCGCCTTCAGGCGCTGCGCAACATTCTCAAGCCCGACTCTTTTTGATCGTCCATTGCTGCCGTTGAATTTCAAGACACCGATGGCGGGTCCGACGCCGTCATCTTCCACTCGCAGACGTACCTGATTTCCGTCCGCTTCAGCAGTGATCCACAAGTGGCCTGGACCGGGCTTCGGTCCCAGGCCGTGCTTCAGCGCATTCTCCACAATGGGCTGAAGCATCAGCGAGGGAATCTGCTCCAAGGCGATCGCCGGGTCGACCGCAATCTTCACTTGAAGCCGGCTCCCGAACCGAGCTTCTTCAATCTGTAGATATGTCTCTAGAAACTCGACCTCTTCGTGTAACGGGATGAGGGGGCGCGCGGAGTCGGCAAGTACATGGCGAAAGACTCTGGCGAGCCGCAGCGTCATGCTCTCGGCTTGCTCGGGATTGGTCACGACCAGGTTTGCGATGCTGTTGAGGGAATCGAATAGGAAATGCGGGTTGACCTGAGCGCGCAGGGCGCGCAGTTCCGCCTCGGTCACCTGCTGCAGTAGCACGGCTTCGCGGCTCTGCATCGCGAGCAGCTGCTCCTCCATGCGCAGTGCGTCAAGCCGATGACCGAACTGTGCTGCCACGCCTCGTAGGAAATTGACTTCGTGCGTCACCAGGCCTCGATGCGCAGGTCCCGGCGAGATGGCAAGCATGTGGGTGACCCGGCCGGCTGACCGAACCGGAACAAGCAGTTCAACTTTGTCCTGGGTATGTCCTACTCGGTAACGATGATGGTCATCAAGTTCTACAATTTCCCCGCCGTCAAGCTGATTCAACCAATCTGGCTCGGGCTCCTGGAAGTGCGACATATCGGATAGGAGCAGGCTCGTTCTAGAAAGTTCTCCAGCGTAACAATCTGTGCAGCTTTCAGGTCCAGCGACTGAAGGGCAGTTGCCTCCACGGCGTCGGCGATCTGCGTCTCCGAACGTAGGCGCGCCAGCGTTTCCGACAGTCCCCGCAGAAGAGTTCGGTAATCGGGCGCGCGGAAGATCCAACGGTTTACAAACTCGCCCGTATGACGGTCAACGAACGCGAACAGAACGAGCAAGGGAACCGTCGTCAGAGTCGCAATGCACGCACGGACTGCCCCCCGATATACAACTAGGTCGGCGAACCTGAAGAACCAAAGGGTGCGGTAAGACAGTATTACAATCACGGCTGTCATCGCTGCAAGGACGACCCTGAGGCTTTGGCGAATAAACAGATCGGAAAACCGGAATCGGGCGAAAAAAAGAACGCGCCTAAAACGATGAGAAGTGTGCTCTGTTCGCTGACAGCGCGGAGCAGGTCAGTAGCAACACGGTTGAATGGCCACAATTGTGTAACGAGAACTCCCGTCATTGCGCCAAAGGTGCCTACCAGCATCGCCAAGGCAGGAAGTCTCATCGCTCGCGATGCGAGTCGGTTCCGTAGTAAGCCGACGCCCAGCGTGAGCAGTATGGCTCCGTTATATGGAGTCCATTTCTTGAGAAAAACGATCTACGAAATTCGCCGGTTTGAACGTCGTGCCAAAAGCAGTATGACGATTAATGAGCCGGTGATCACGGCCAGCGACTGCAACGAACGGCAGCTGAGTCTTTGCCCACGTCGGGTGGCGAGCGGACTCTACAAATTTAAGACGGTGATGGGCCACGCAGCGGCGGCAGTGTACTGACAGGCCAGGATGATGAGCGCAGCTCGTCCTTGTTCAGGAGCGCCGCATGTGAGGGCGATGGAGTGCGCGAGCCCGCTCAGGTTCCATAACAGGCAGCAACTTGAGAACAGGGCGATGGCCGCGCTGGTGCCTGGCAGCCTAGCCGCGCGGGCGCTGAGAACCAGGAGGAGAATGCTGATCACTGTGCCCGTCGCGAAGCCGATGAGGCTGGCGGCGAGATAGAGATCGTTCGTGAGCGCGCTTGTAAACATCCAGACGGAAAACATGGATCCCGCGGCTCCCTAAGCTAACTGGGAGTGGGATCTGGGTTTTACCTCGAAATATGGGTTGGTCGCTCAGAATATCAGCACGGGCGAACGAATCCCGAAGAAATCCTATGCCTGGTTTGCCGATCTCGCGAAGACCGGAGTATTACCCGCCTGGCGAGATTGTCTACATGGAAGAGGTTCATCGTGCCAACAGCTCTCATCACAGGCGGTCACGGCGGGATCGGCTTCGAATGCGCAAAACAGCTTGCGTCTGGCCCGCGTTACAACCTGGTTCTCGCAGGACGGAGCATGGACCAGATCAACGCCGCAGCGCAGCAGCTCCGGACCGCGCATGGCATTAGGGTCAGCCCACTTGAGCTGAACACCTCCTCGCTGAACTCTGTCAGAGATGCAGCAGCTAAGTTCTGCGAGATGCTCGACAGAGGCGAAGTCGACTCGTTCCAGGCGCTGCTGTGTAACGAAGGCGGATATTTTCAGTGGCCCGCCGTCTTACTTCTGACCCCGCCTGCAGGGACGCGTCTGGCAAGTATTTTCAATCGAATAGCGGCCTCCTGACTGATACGCGATCTTCTAAGCTTTCTTACGACGAACAGCGAGCGCTGAAATTGTGGAACGACTCAAAGATGCACGTACGATTGCAGCCAAACGAGGAGTCCGCACAGCTGCGGTGAAAAGCTAAGGCAATTGGCCGATGCAATGGCGCAAGTCGTCTTGTCGTAATATCACTCTCATTTGTTGCGAACAGGCCAAAGCACTCATCTATGGGTGCACAGATCGCTCTCGGATCGTTAGTGCTGCTAAACACGGTTGGGAGACTCGATCCGCCTACCATCGGCAAGGCTGAGCTACGCGACGTCTGCCGTGACCGGACACCCCGGTTACGTAAGTGATTGTAAACAGGGCGCAACGGCTGGCACCTTTGGAGGCCTGTGGAACGGTGGGAAAGTCTAATTGAACCCTTGTTAGACCCACGACCTCTGCCCTAACAACTTCTGCCCTACGGACCAAGCCTTGCTTCTTTACTCTCTACTCTTGAGCTGAAATGGAGGTAATAAGTTCGCGGAGCGGTGCACTCCACTCTTCTGTGATGAAGTACTCCACTTTCCTGAGCCTGCTGTCATATTAGCGGCGGTTCACCCAACCCGTCTCCTCCAGTCCATGCAGCGTGTCGATCAAGACCTTCTTGCTACAGTCGGGGATAGCTCGCCGGAGCTGGCTGAGTCTCACCGGACCAGCAATCATCTCTTGCAGCACCCTGAATCTCCATTTGCCCTGAAAGAGTGTGCGTAGCAGATGGCCATAATCTTGGCTGTTGAGGTTAGGGTCGCCGCCATTGTGCCGCATCCGCTCTCCTCCTCAGTAGACGCTGTCACTGTCTGCCCGGAGTCAAGTGCTCTTGCATCCACTCCTCAAGGCCAACAACCGGCAGTTCTCTTTGCGCATTGAAAGTGCCGCTCTTCGGCCACGCGACACCCCGTCCTTCAGCGAAGACGACTCTGTACTTGGCTAGAGCGTCGTCCGGGTCGGCTGCTAAGCCATTCTTGAGCTCGGCCACGGTCCACGTAACACGTTCTACGTGCCGGTGGAGCATACGATCAATCAAATCTGCCAGCTGACGGTAAGTGATTGTGTCTCCGGCTGTGTAGATGACCTTGTCTTCCAATGTTTGCTCGGCAAACAGGATTTCAGCGGTCAACTTGCCTATATCTCGAGCCGTAGTAATTGTGACCGCATTGTCCCAACTGCCCAAAGCGCGCACGATGTTTTTGGAGAGATCTACCACGCCAAACGACGGCTCGAACAGAAAGCTGGTAAACATCCCCGTCGAGATGATGAGCCACTTTGTGGTGGTCTGCGAGCGGAGAAGTTTGCGCACTTCAAGTTGCTCATCGAAGAGGTCTTGCGCACTGCCTCGCCCAATTACGTCATAGTCGACACCAAATTGCCAGGGAACGTACTTCTTCACACGACCGTTCAAGGCCGCGTGCGCAAGCCTCAGCTGCGTCTTTCGTCCGCCAACAAAGCCTGTACAACCGATCACGAGGTCGAAGTTTGCAAACTGCTTTGCGAGCTCCTCTACTGAGTCTCCGCTCAGGTCGCCATACACGATACGAATACCGAGGTTCTGCAACGCGACAAGCCGGGCGTTCTTCACAGGGTCATGCACGGACTCGTTCTCTGGCCGTAGAAGAACACTCAGGGACACCTCCGGCCTGAGCGAAGTCGCGCCGGCCAAGCTGCTCAGCACTGCCATGCCGAGCTCTCCGGCACCCAACACGAGGATCGAGCAGTCCTTCCGGTCTATCTTCTGAGGAGGATTAGGGATAGACATTTCTTCACCAATGGGAAGTGCCATTACGAGGATTCTTTCTGCGCATGTCTGTCTTGAACGGCTCCAAACATATTTTCGAAGCGAGTGAAGACGGCATCGAAGATCTGTGTCCGGAGCCAACGGCTTGCTTTTTCAATATCGCCATCCGCCGCGTCGAAGACGCCATAGAACTCGAAAAAGGTTCCACTGCCCCGGGTCACAGGACGAACCTGCATATGGCCGTTGTAATTCAGGGTAAGATCGGCTCCTTCAAAGGTGAGAAAGCGGAGCCGCATTTCCGGGTCAGAAATCTCCAGCAGGCGTTCCCGTACAGTCCCGCCATTCCGCGCTTGCAGCGTTCGCACTGCACCGACTTTGTCGGGCAGGTCTCCCTCTCGAAGCTCGCTTGAGGCGATAAAGGGAAACCACCTGGGCGTTGCGTTGAAGTCTCTCACTAGCGCCCAAACTTCTTCTGGGGACGCCTTCACTACTGTGCTTTCGTAAACCGTTGCCATGTACTACCTCTTCCGTTGTGTGCTCTTAGGCTGTCCAAAAGGCTGCCGATTATCAACTCGGCAACTGAATCACGATCTTGCCGAACGCACCTCGGTAAAGGTGTTTGTATGCAGCCTCCGTATCCGTGAAGTCGTAAACTGCATCGATGACTGGGCGAAGCTGCCACCGCTCAGAGGCGCTGAGCATCCGCTCAAACGTCGCACGCGAACCGACCGAAATTCCTGCTAACGTAAGCTGCTTCACCACAAAGGGAAACAATGGAAACGAAGCGGATACTCCGTTTAGAAAACCGATCATCACGATGTGACCACCGATCGCCGCAGCTCTCAGGGAGTGCTCGACGTTTTCTCCTCCCGCCGTTTCCACCACGACATGGGCACCCTTTCCGTCGGTAAGCGCCAAAACACCGGACTCCCAATCTGGCTGCCGAACGTAGTTGATGCCGTGTGCCGCTCCCAACCGCTTTGCACGCTCAATCTTTTCGTCGCTGCTGGAGGTGACGATCACTTCAGTTCCAAGCGCCCTTGCGATCTGCAACGCGAAGATGGAGACACCGCCTGTTCCCTGCACGACGACGGTTTGTCCAGAAACGGCTTTGGCTGTTTCCGCCAAAGCAAACCATGCGGTCGTCGCTGCGCACGGGAGAGTTGCAGCCTCCGTATCGGTCAGATATGCGGGCGTTTTTACCGCAATTTGTTCATCGATCACAATCTGCTCGGCCAGCACGCCTGGCAGAAAACTTCCGAGACTGTAGCTGGATTCTTCTACACGCGGCGGCCCGTCAAGCCACCTCGTCGCGAAACTTGTCATGATCCGATCCCCAGGTTGAACCCGAGTGACCTTTTTGCCGACTTGAATTACTCGACCTACGGCATCACTGCCCTGAACCATCGGAAATTTGAGTGCGGGGTTATACACGCCATCCACGAGCAATCTGTCCCGCGCGTTCAACGACACGGCGCTGACCTGCACCAGAATTTCAGAGTCGCCCGGTTCGGGCGCATCTCGCTCACTCATGTGCAAAGAATCCAAGCCGAAGCCCGACAGTTCCCAAACCTTCATGCAATGTCTCCGTTCTTTGTGACTCGATGAGCGTCCGCAAGTTGTTCGAGAAATATCGAACAATACACTGAAGGTAGCGGAAGAGCGGTTATCCTGTCAAAGTGAAGATCGTTTCCCATCCGCGAGTACAGGATTTGGAACTGACGAAAGTGCTTCAGGCGCTAGGTGACCCGTTGCGTTTGGAGGTAGTCCGCATGCTCGCTGCCGGAACGGACCTTCCTTGCAGTGCCTTGTGCCTGGGTCGGCCGAAATCGAGCATGTCTCACCACTTTAAAAACCTAATCGATGCGGGCGTTCTTCGGGTGGACGTGATGGGCAACAGGCACATCAACAACCTGCGAAGCGACGATCTGGACCGGCGATTCCCGGGGCTCTTGCGAGCAGTAGTCGACGCTCCAAGTGCGGACACGAAGAAGCGTGAGAGATCGTTATAGCGCGCTGCTGGCGAGCGAGGGCCGGTGAGCAAGCGGGATGAGAGTCCGCGAGAAACTGAAGCGGTCTCTCCCGGCGCTTGGAACAAGCAGACAACAAAGCGGCCCCGGACGAACCGGGCCTGAGTGTTCCAGGCGGCTAGGCGGCTTTCGTAAGAGTGGCTGCCTTCTTGACGGAGGCTTCCCCCGCCACTGGCGGCTTCACCTTTTTGGGGCGTCCGCCTTCGGTTTGACTACCTTAGCCTTCTTAGGTGCGAAGACCTGCGCGGCCTCGGTGAGGAAGTCGGGCTGGTTCTCGTGCGGGATGCCGACGTGGTCGGATAGGACGATGCGTAAGGCGAGGCCGGTCAGCTTCTCGTCTGAGGTGCCGTCCAGCGCTGCCAACACAATCTCCTCGTCGGATTGATGCGTGTTCTCGTCACCGCTGGCGAAGTGAGCGGCAACATCCCCAAGGAAACTGTAGTCGAGGTAAAGGAGCAACCGAAGGAAGACGCGTAGCTGTGCGGGGCTGAAGGTGGCCGGAGCCTGTTCGACGATGCGCTCGAAGGTGGCAACCCTCGCCTTGCGCTGTTTGTCGATGCGGGCTTGCTCGGCCTCGTACTCCTTCTGCTGGCGCTCCCACTCGGCCTTGCGCCCTTCCTCCTTGCGCTTCTGCTCGGCTTCGTAGTCGGCCAGACGCTGTTCGTGTTCCGCTTGCCGTTGTGCGGCCTCTTCCTCCGTCTCCTGCTCCGGTGCGGGTTCCATCACAGGCGGCGGGCCGGCGCGACGCTGCACCACAGTCTGCGGATGGTGCACCGAACAGTCGTTATCCAAGCAGACCGTCACGGTGCGCCCGGCATGTTTACCGAACACGATGATGGCAGGTTTGGCGCTTGGGCACGGCGGTTCGGCGTCCGGGTTCTCCGCGGCGAGCTCGCGGGTCTGGTTCACCTGCAAGGCTCCGGGACGCCGCTCCTTGGGCGCTCGCCATGCAGTTTCGATGGTGACCAACTCCGGCCGCGCGGCAAGTTGGCGGTCGATGTGGGCCGTCACCTTGGCCTGGTAGCAGGGCGCGTCCAGGCACTGGTCGCCCTGCACGTCATGAAACAGGCTGGTGTTGTGGCCGCTGGGGCGTGGGCAAGTGACGCACGCACCGGCTTCCGGCTTGAGCAAGGCATTTTCACGGTCGAACGGAGCCTCGGCAAGGTTCAGGTAGAGATTGGCCTGAATCCATGCTGATAGGTTTTTGGCGGGAAGCAAGTGCGCATCCTTATCCTGCCAGTCCTTTCGCCAGCAGTTGTCGTACGCGGCTTGTTGGTGTTCCTGCGGTAGACGGGCAATCAGGTTGGCGTGGCTGGCAGTGATGCGCTCCTGCACAAACGCCTCGGCAACTGCCGGAATGAGTTGCAAGAGGCTCAGCCGCGCGTAGATGTGTGCGGCACTCTTCCCGGACTTCTCGACCAACGCGGTTACGTCATAGCCGGGAAAAACCAAGAGGCGCTGAAAGCCCTGCGCCTCCTCATACGGGTGCACGTCCACGCGCTGCGAGTTCTCCACCAACTGCCACTCCATCGCCTGGGAGTTGGTCAACTCCACGATGCGGGCGGGCAGGGAGAAGAGTTCGGCAAGCTGCGCGGCGCGGAAGCGTCTCGCTCCTGCGACGATCTCAAAGCCATTCGCATTCGGGCGACTGTGATGGGCTGAATGAGGCCGTGCTGCCGGATGCTCTCGGCAAGCTCCTCCAGCTTGTATGGCTTGAAGGCCTGGCGCGGGTTGGTGGTGGACTCGTGTATCTGGTCAACTGCGATGAACTGGAATGCGCTGCTGTCCTGCATGGTGCCCTTCTGTGGGCGTGGTTATGGTGCGGTATAGGCGTAGAGCGGCACTGAAGTCTCCGCTCCATGGCGGGAGAACTTGGGGCTAACCGCGTCTGTGCTTAGCTTGGTCGAACGCCTCCGCAAACCGCTGCTGTCGCAGGTTGCGGTCCCACAGCTTGGCAAAGTGTTCATGCTCGGCGTGTAGCTGCGTGTGGAAGTGGTACAGGCCGTCGCTGGTGAAGCGGCTCCACTGCTCAATGGCGACGTAATCGTTGCGCCAGTAGAAGGGGTTCAGGTGTGCGCCACCGGCGAAACCCAACTCCGGGTCGCGCATGGCATCGCCGTTTTGTTCTCCGTAGTGGCAAACAGAGATGGCCGGAAGACCGCATGGGACGGACTCGTCGGTGGCCTCGATAACAAGCTCCATATAAGGCGGGTTGTCGATCTTGAGGTAGAGGCCGTGGTGCCAACCTCCGGCCCGTTGCAGGATGTCGAGGACGGTTTGCATTACGCCGCCTCCGCCAGTTCTGCCGGTTCGCTCCGCTCGTCGGTCGGCTGTGCCGCCTCGTCTTCGACGGGCGGCTCTAGCGCGGCAAGGATGACGCTGGCGGTCTGCTGAATGACTTCCAAGCTCTAGGCCAACAGTGAGGCATTGCCGTGGTACAGCTGGATGTAGTCTGCGGATGCGTTGCCCGTCACAAGCCCGACGGCCTTGCCGACCACAGAGGCCACGGCTTCGGCCTCGGTCTCGCGCAGCGTCTTGGTGGTGGCGGTACGGCGCTCGGCCTTGTGCAACATCTCGTGCGCCGTCTCATGCACAAGGGTGCTGAACTCCTCGGCTTTGCTTTGACCAGGCAGGATGGAGATGCGTCCGCCGTAGCTCATGCCCAGCGCGGGGGCAATCTTCGGGTTGTAGACAAGCTGAATCCCCTGCGCCTTCAAGAACGCGGAAAGCCGCTCGATACCTTTGCCAGGGTCGCCCGTGGTGCGCTCGATGGTGGGGAGCTCGACACCGTTGGTCTGGGTGATGTCGAACACGTAGGCGTTGCGGAATCCCAAGAGAGTGCGGGTGTTCTGTGTGGTGATGTCCGTTTTCACTGAAGGCAACGTCCGACGCATCCCGTCCGTGCCTCTCCTCAGGGCTGTTCACACTCGACTGCGACCGCGTGCGTATGGCGCGACTTCAGCACGTTCCACGATTCGCACGAGTTTCTTGAGTGAATGCAAGGGGTGACCCTCTACGCTGGCTGCCGGGTGCTCATGCCTTCCACAAAGGCTTCAAGCGGAGCGAGGTCGCCCTTTTCGATCAACTCGACGGGGGCGTAGTTTTCCAGGTGACGATTTGGAGCATTAAGGAAGATGCGAGCGTTCATCTTGTCTCCAGCATAGAGTTCAACAAGAGAAATCCATATCCGTTAAATACGCCGAAGCTGCGCCTGGAGGCTCGGGGCATCAGGCTGCTTCCTAACTCTGAGGGCTTTACGGCCGATCGCCTCAGCAATCGTTCCTACAGGAAGTTTGAGTTCCCGTGCGATTCGTGCTGCATCAAGCCGACCTGAATCAGGATTGAAAAGCGTCGGATCGGCGCTCGTGAACGTGGGAGTAGCCAACATGCCGTCACCTCCACATAGATCCGTAGATTAATATGCTGACGAGTAACGTTCATGCAGCTCTTCCTCAAAGTACCCGCCACAGATAGCCCTGAGCGCACCAATACGGAAACCAAAACTTAGCCGTGTAGCGTGTCAGGACCAAATTGATTGGCGTTAACGTTGGACTGGAATCGCCAGGTCCATCACTAAATCCCACAGAAACTGCTGCGCCTCGTAAAACGATTGCACTGGCAATCTCTCGTTCTGGCCGTGAAAGCGAATGTCGTCGCGGTTGTAGAACAGTCCCTGCACGCCGTAGGTTGGAATGCCGGATTCGCGTAACATGCGGCCATCAGTCGCTCCCACAACCATGATTGGAACCACCGGCACTCCAGGAAAGTCTTTCTGTGTTGCGTCTTCCACTGCCTTGAGAACATCCGGCCGCATGGGCGAAGGCACGCCGCCGGCGCTTTCGCGCGTCGCCTTCACCTGCACCTCAGGGTCAGCGGCAACCTTGCGCAATGTGTCCAGGACATACTGCGGCGAGTCCTCCGGCAGAACGCGGCAGTTAACCGTTGCTGTTGCCAGTTGTGGCAGGGCGTTTGATGCGTGGCCGCCCTGCAGCATGGTGGCCACACAGGTCGTACGCAATGTCGAGTTCCAGTTAGGATTGTCCGCCGCGACACGCGCCATCGCGGTCTGGTCGCCATCGGCAACCTTCGCAAGGTCCGCCTTGATGGGCCGCGTCTCGATCTTCGCCATCTGCTTGAAGTACGCCGCCGTCACTTCGTTCGTCTTCATTGGAAAGTCAAACACACTCAACCGTTGCAGCGCGCCGGCAAGGTGATAGATGGCGTTGTCTTTCACCGGCATGGAGCTGTGGCCGCCCTTGTTGATCACCGTGAAGTCGATGTTCATCACGTATTTCTCGCTGACCTGCAGGTCGTTCGAGATTTTCTTGTTGTGGTCCATCTCGCCCCAGCCACCCTCATTCAGAGCAAGATCCGCTTGAATCAGATCGCGATGATTCGCAAGGAGCCACTGCACGCCGTTGTATTTACCACCTTCTTCATCTGCCGTCAGCGCCAGGATGATGTCCCTGTCCGGCTGAATGTTCTCGCGCTTCATGCGCAGCATCAGCTCCGTCCAGATTGCCGCCTGCGACTTATCGTCTCCTGTTCCGCGGCCATAGAAGTAGCCGTCTTGCTCATGCAGCACAAACGGATCCATCGTCCAGTCCGCGCGTTTTGCCTCCACCACGTCCGTGTGCGCAAGCAGTAACAGTGGCTTCTGCTGCCCCGTCCCGTGCAGCCGGACCACGATGTTGAATTTGTTAGGCACGGGGCCGCCGAGAAAAATGTCGGACTCCGGAAAGCCTGCGTCGCGGAAGCGCTTTGCAGCGGCCTGCGCCACGTCTGTGGTGCCGCCTGTCTGCGTGGCGGACATGGTCTCGACGTATTGCTTGAATATCTCGCGTGCTAGCTCCTTGTCTTCAGTGGGAGCATAGGTTTGCGCGGGTACTGAAAGCAAGCACACAGCAACGCCAATAGAGGCTATTAACCTGCCCAGCATAGACACCCCTGTTCCAACCAGATCATCCGGCCTGTCGCGCACAGCCCGTCCAAATGCTTCCGCAGGAAGACCGGAGCGCACTTGCCGGATGTGTTTGGTGAAGAAAGCTTAACGCAACACATCCCGCTCACGTAAGAAAAAAATCAACAGAAAGTTTGACATCCACAAGGCTCTGCCCTATGCTCTGGAACATCACCGACAACAAGGTTCATGAGCTTACCTAACTGATAAGGTCTGAAGGCGACGTCGCTGCTTTTGGCGTACCTCATGTCAGGTAAGGCGTTCGCATACACCAACGTCTCTCGCACCTCACGGTGTGAGGGCGGTTGCACACCTGTCTGCGTGACCTGCGCGCACCGGGACGAGATCACAGATTGCGGAGGTTGTCTCATTGATCAGCCGTTTAGTCGCATCACGCGTGTTTTATGGCATCGCGCCCGTTCTGTTTAGCATGGCGGCGTACGCCCAGCAAACGTCCATCACGGGCAAAGTGGTGGATGCCACAGGTGCCGTCGTGGCAGGCGCAAGCGTCACCGCGCAGGTAGTTGGGGGCGCAAGCTATCACACCCTCAGTGACAAAGACGGCATCTACCAATTTCCCGGCGTACAGGCCGCCGATTACACCATTAGAGTCGAAGAATCCGGCTTCAATACTGTCATTGAAAAGGTATCGGTGCTGATTGGAGAAGCTGCGACCGTCAACGCGACGCTGACCGCAGCGGGAGCCAATACGAACGTGACGGTGGAAGCACAGGCACAGTCCATCGACACCACGTCCTCGCAGGTTGCAGGCCAGATCGACCCGCAGACTTTCGCAAAGATGCCTTTGAATGGACGCAATTACCTCGATCTTGCGCAGCTTGTACCCGGTATCCGCCGCAACGCCATCACAAATAACAGCGCGCTCGGCAGCCTCAACGGCGGACGTCAGCAGTTCAATCTTGACAACCAGCAGGTGACCGCCAACGGCGCGGACTCGTCCTTCGGTCAGCCGCAGTTCTCACGCGATGCCTTGTCGCAGTTCCAGATCATCACCAGCCAGTTCGACGCAACGCAGGGCCGTACCGACCAGATCGTGGTCAATCTTCAGAGCAAGACCGGCAACAACAACTGGCATGGCTCCGCCTTCGGTTATTTCCGCAATGACGTTTTCGACGCCTCGGACCCCATCACCAAGACGGTGCTGCCGTTTTCCGACCAGCAATACGGCGGCACGGTGGGTGGTCCCATCAAGCACGACAAGCTGTGGTTCTTTACCTCGTACGAGGGCGAGCATCGCCCGCAAACAACTAATACCGTTCCCTTTGGCTTTACACCGGTAGCATTCTCATTTTCTAACACGCTCAAGAACAACGAGTATCTAGGCCGCCTGGACTACCAGCCTGACGAGAAGGACCACATCTTCGCCCGCTATTACCGATTTGATACATCCTCGCCTGACCTGCTGCCCTCCGGCAATTCGTCCATCAGCCGCCAGTACACCAACTCGGTCAGCCCATACGGACTTATCGGATCGTGGACGCGCAACATCTCCGCCAACCTGGTCAATACCTTCTTTACCTCCTGGTATTACCAGAGCAACTTGAATAGCCCTTTGGTGCCGTCTATCCAGTTCACCTTTCCCAGCGGTACCATCGTGGGGGCTGCGTACAACTACCCGTCCCATCTGCCCGTCTCTGTGGTTCAGTTCCGCGATGATGCTTTCTGGTTGAGAGGCAAGCACTCCTTCAAGTTCGGCCTTGAGTATCTGCGCGAAGGCAACAATGGGCAATTTCCCCAGAATATTCGCGGTGTTGCCACCATCTCCGCGGAGCCGCGTGTGTACAGCAACTCCACCTGCAACCCGGCGACAGATGCGTGGAAGTGCGAACCGTACGATCAGGTCTTCCCAAACCAGCTTGATCCCACCACCTGGGATTACACAAATCTTAGCCGTCTTACTTCGGCCTATACGCAGGGTTTTGGTAACTTCAACACAAACATCAACCGGAACATCTTTGGCACGTGGTTTCAGGACGATTGGAAGGTCCGGTCCAACCTGACGTTGAACCTGGGCTTGCGATACGACAACGATCTCGGTCTTATTACTGCGGGAAATAACACCGTAAACGGCATCCAGTCACCGCAGCACGGTAACAACGCAAACTTCTCCCCGCGGGTTGGCTTCAGCTATGACGTGCTGGGTACAGGCAAGACGGTGATACGCGGCGGTCTGGGTATCTATTTCGCTGAAATCATTGCCAACCAGTCAATCGACGCGCAGCTCTTCAACGGTGTGCAGACCGTACAGGCCGCCGCTACGATCAGCCCTGGATTCACCCTCCTGAATCCATTTGCCGGGCAGGACACCTCCTCCTTCACGTCGAATCCACAGAACATCGTGCAGGCCATCCAGGTGCAGGATAGAAAAATCCGCACACCGTGGTCCGGCACTGGGTCATTCGGCGTGCAGCAGGACCTTGGCCACGGAGTGGTTGGCTCCATCGATTACAGCCAGCTTCGTGTTCATCACGACTGGTCGCGCCAGGATCAAAACACCGTCTACGACCCAAACACGGGCTGGAATCAGTTCAGAGTGGGAGCTCCCAGTACAACCTGCCCCACTGGCTGCGTAGCCGGCCGCGTTGTACCCAACACCCACTACAGCACCATCGCCACCTTTCACACAGACGATCAGGTGGCGAACCAAACCAAGAGCCTGATGGTGAGTCTGCGCGAGCGCACCACCTTCGGTTTTAGCGGGCTTCTTTCTTACACGTACGGCCTGCAGAAGGACAATTCGAGCGGCCCGTTCTCGTATCCATCAAATCAGTACAACTACGCCAATGAATGGGCAAACTCGGTTGACGATCAGCACCACACGCTGTCAGCCAGCGGCGACTATCAGTGGAAGTACGGCATCCGCGGCGGTCTGCTCTACCATTTCGGTTCTGGGTTGGCCTACGCAACCACGGTCGGCGGTGCTACACCGACGGGGTACGTGCTCAGCGCCAGCGCAAACCGCAGCTTCTGCACGGCGCGCACCGGCTCCATCTGCTCCCACGCACCGGCGCTTGTTGCCGCTACGTATGACAATGCGGTGCACAATCACTTCGATGGAGCCACGGGTTTGACCACCGTTGACCGCAACAGCTTCCGCGGCAGGCCCATTGAGCGCCTCGATGCCAACCTGAACAAGGTCTTTGCCATCAAGGAGCGCTATCGCATCACCACTACCGTGGACGCCTTTAACCTGATGAATCACTCTAACTTCGGTTCGTACAACACGGTTATCTCCAGTGCGAGCTTTGGCGCTGCTACGTCAACCTCCGGCATACTCGGCTTCTATGCGCGTCAACTGCAGTTCTCCGCGCGTCTCGACTTCTAGGCTAAGTGCCTCTGAACCGTAAAAGAACCTGAGGGGTCGCCGTGACAAAATCGCGTCTGTTAACCATCGGCAAGCGCAGTACGTTGCCTGCCGCCGCGCTCACTGCCGTATCTCTGCTGCCAGCACCCGCACGCGCGGCAGAGCCACGCAGATTGCCGGCGGCAAAAGCCGTCTTGAAAGACGTGACTGTGACCGAGGGCACTAATGTGGCGGCCACGGTGTCGCCCGATGGTAAGACGATCATCATGGATCTGCAGGAGGCGCTTTGGTCGCTGCCTATGACCGGCGGCCCCGCCAAGCTGCTTACTGACCCCATGCTGGAGCCATCCCGTCCAGACTGGTCTCCCACCGGCAATGTTGTCGCTTTCCAAGGCTACAAGAGCGGTAACTTCCATATCTGGATCATGAAGCCGGACGGTACCGGTGTTCGCCAGCTGACCGATGGTTTCGGTGACGACCGCGAACCGCGTGTGTCGCCCGATGGGACAACGATTGCATTTGCTTCAGATCGCGCGATGAAAGGCGATTACGACATATGGGTGGTGGATATCGCCACGGGAGCGCTCTCGCAACGAACTTCTCGCGCGAAAGAGGAATACGGACCCACGTGGATGCCGGACGGCAAAAGCATTGCGTTTGTCAGCGGCACCGGCGTGGCGCGGGGTCACGGTGCCAACGTCTCCGGCATGGACATTGAAGCCGTGGATGGAGCCGGGACGATCAGAGCGATCTATTCACAGCCAAAAAGTGGCGAAGCAGGGCCACAGGCGCCGCACATCGAATCGCCTTCCTTCTCGCCGGAAGGCAAGCTCTCGTTTGTTCTCGTCAACGGCTCCAGAAGCGAACTGATGATTGACGGCAAGAAGGCCGGATCCGCGAAGGATGTCTTCCCTTTTTACCCAACCTGGCTGTCCGGCTCGAAGCTGCTGTACACGGGTGATGGCAAGATTCTGAAGACGGACCTCCGCTCCGGTGACACCACGTCCATCCCGTTCCAGGCAACATTCCACATCAATCGGCCCGGATACCCGCACCGTGTCTACGACTTCGATGAGACCTCGGCGCACACTGTCAAGGGCATTGTGCATCCCGCGCTTTCGCCGGACGGCAAACAGGTGGTCTTTGAAGCACTTAATCAGCTGTGGTTGATGCCTCTTGGCGGCAAGCCCGTGGCGCTCACAAGCGACACTTTCTTCAAGCAAGACCCGGCATGGTCGCCCGACGGCAAGAGCATCCTCTTCAGCACGGACGCGGACGGCTTTGAGTCGCTGCACGTCATGGACGTGGCAACGAAGGCAGTTCGACGCCTGACGCACGACAGCGGCCACTCTGAAATCATGGGCACCTTTTCTCCCGATTGCAAGGAGATCGCCTATCACGATCAGGATGGCGTTACTTACATCGCGGATGTGGCGAGCGGGACCTCACGAAAGGTGCTGGACGAATACTTCGGACCCTCGCAGCCATCGTGGAGCGCCGATGGCAAGACGCTGATACTTACAGTCCTTAAACCTTACAACATGCGCTTTCGCGAGGGCACAAGCCAGCTCCTCACGCTTGACCTTGCTTCCGGCAAGTTCCGCCTGACGGAGCCTGCACCGTTTACTTCTGTGGTCACGCGCGGGTACAACGGTCCAACCTACTCGCCCGACGGCAAAGAAATCGTCTTCGTGATGAAGGATTTTCTCTATCTCATGCCGGTGGACAACAGCGGCATACCGTCAGGCGCAGCGACACAGTTGAACCACGAAACGTCGGACTCACCAAGCTGGAGCGGCGATTCCAAGACGATCCTCTATCTGTCCAACGGCAAGCTGCGCACCGTCGCGGCCCGTGGCGATGGCACGCCTGCACCCGTCGCAGTCGATCTCAACTGGCATCGCGTGCTTCCGGACAGCCGCACCGTCATTCATGCGGGAACACTCTGGAACGGCCTCTCTGAAGCAACCGTGAAAGATGTCGACATCACCGTGGTGAAGAACCGTATCGTCAGCATCGCACCGCACTCTGCGGCTGCCAAGGCGGCTGCGAACACGCGCTACATCGAGGCCGGGGACAAGTTCGTCACGCCCGGCCTTTGGGAATCGCACAATCACATGTACGGAGCCATTCAGGAAAGTGGCGATGCAAGCGGGCGTTTGTGGCTCTCCTACGGCTTCACAACGTTGCAGTCGCAGGGCGATGAAGGCTACATCCAGGAGGAGGTCCGTGAATCGCTGGCTGCCAACCAGCGCATCGGTCCGCGTTACTTCGCTACCAGCGAACTGATCGACGGCAACCGCATCTTTTATCCAACCAACCGCACCATCTACGACGACGATCAGATGAAGCGCGAGCTGGAGCGTGCCAGGGCGCTTGACGTGGACAACTACAAGACCTATGTCCGCCTGACCAACGCAAGGCAAAAGCAGGTGATGGACTTTGCCCACAACACCGCAGGCACATGGGTTGCGTCTCACTACGGCCTGCCCGGCCTGATGTACGGCATGGACGGCATGACGCACGTCTCGGCCACCTCACGCTGGGGGTATGCCTACACACGCTCTCTTACCGGGGTGACGTACAAAGATGTCACGGCACTCTTTCCCGCGGCAGGCATGTGGGAGATCTCAACAGCCTTCGCTGGTACTGCCTTGTACGCAATCGACCCTCACATCCTGGAAGACAAACGTCTCGCTACCCTCGACCAGTCGTGGGCACAGAAGGCGCTGGAGGAAGCGCGCGACCGCGCCGTGAAAACAACGCCCGGTGGCAATACCGAACAGCTCAAGCGCGAGGACGACACGGTGGCCGCCCTGTACCACGCAGGCGGAGACGTGATGGCTGGCATCGATTCGTTCTCGCCCGGCCTGATGATCTCGCTCATCCTCGGCATCCGGGCGGAGGCGCTAAACGGCTTGAAACCGTGGGAGGCTCTGCAAACCGCCACCATCATCCCCGCGCGGCAGTTTGGCTACGGCAAGGACCTTGGCTCCATCGAACCCGGCAAGCTGGCGGACATCGACATTGTCGACGGCAACCCGTTGCAGAACATCACCGACATGACAAAGATCGCAGGTGTCATGGTCAACGGTCGCTACTACACTCCAGACGAACTCATGAAGCCATTCGCCAAGTAAGCGCGACGAGGACCAATGCGAAACCTGAATCTCTGCAATCATCTTCTGAGCGGAGCCATTGCTCTGAGCGCAGGTGCGCTGTCAACTCTCGCCCAGACGCGGGCCACGTCCCAGACGATCACGGTGGATGAAGTTACGAATGCGCAAGTGACCGTCTCGCCCGATCACCGCACCATGCTTGCGGATATTCAGGGCATGATCTACTCCATACCGGCAGTTGGAGGCGCGGCGAAGCGACTGACGGACCCACTGCAGGAAGCATCGCACCCTGACTGGTCGTCCAAAGGGGATGCCGTCGCTCTTCAGTGCTACGCGGGCGGCACCTTCCACATCTGGACCATGAAGCCGGATGGCAGCGGTCTGAAGCAGATCACGAGCGGCCATGGAGACGACCGCGAACCTCGCATCTCGCCTGACGGAGAGGCCATTGTCTTCACCAGCGACCGTGCCTTCGAGGGTTCGTATGACATCTGGACCGTTCCAGTTACAGGCGGCGAACCCCGGCGCATCACAAAGTCGGAAGCGGATGAGTTCGGTCCATCATGGTCGCCTGACGGCAAGAAGATTGTCTTTGTCTCTGGCACCGGCATCTCCGGGACCACGATTCAGTCCATCGATCTTGCTAGCGGCCAGCAAACGGAGCTGCGCAAAGTCGCCTCGCCTCTGAACCGCTTCGAGGCACCCTCCTGGTCTCCCGATGGCAAGCGTCTCTCCTACATCGAGTACGAGGCAACGGACGCACGCACCGTCAACTCAGGCATTCTGCGCATGGTTGCTGCCGACGGATCAGGTACGCCGGTCTCCGCGCAGTCCGACGATACCTTTCCGTTTCCGCCGGTCTGGCTGTCGTCGAAGGAACTGATCTACACGGCAAACGGCCACATCCTGCGCATGGACCTCGACAGCCGTACGGAGACGCCGATACCTTTCACGGCGGATATCCCCTATCAGCCGCACGGCTTCCGGCACAAGACGTTTGACTTTGATTCAACAGCCGACAAGGCCGTAAAGGGCATCTACACGCCATCGCTTTCTCCTGACGGCAAGGCGGTTGCGTTTATCGCGCTTAATCAGGTCTACATCATGCCGCTGGATGGGAAGCCGCAGGCGCTGACACACGACACCTTCTACAAGCAGGGCACTACGTGGAGCCCGGACGGAACGCGGCTGGCGTACATCACGGACCGCGATGGCATTGAGAACGTCTATGTTCACACGATGACGGACGCGACTGATGCGAACGACAAGCGCATCGCTCCCCAGCAAACAGCCCAGATCATGCCGGCGTGGAGCATGAATGGGAAAACCATTGCTTTCCAGGACCAGACCGGCGCAACGTGGATGACGGATGTTGCAACGGGAGCCATCAAGCCGCTGGCCACCGCTACCTTCTTTCCCGGCCGCGCTTCCTTTTCTGCAAGCGGCAAAACGGTTGCCATCGCAACCATCAAGCCATACACCAAGCGCTTTCGCGAGGGTACAAGCTCCATCTTGACAGTGAATGTCGCATCGCTCAAAACGCAGTGGTACGCGCCCGCGCCATATGAATCCGTGACAACGCGCACGGAAGACGGCCCCACCTACTCGCTCGGCGGCAAAGAGATGATCTTCGTCATGGATGACCTGCTCTACTCCATGCCGGTTGATTCTGACGGGCACCCGTCCGGTCCCGCCGTGAAGCTGGGCGATGAGACCGCGGATGCGCCCTCACTCAGCGCAGACTCAAAGAAGATCCTTTATCTCAACAATGGCAGGCTGCACCTGCTCGATCGCACCAGCGGCCGGATTACTCCCGTGCCTGTGGACCTGACCTTTACCGTCGAAAAACCGAAGCAGAAGCTGCTCATCCATGCCGGCCGGTTCTGGAAGGGCTCCGGTCCCGATGAGATGCACGATGTCGACATCCTGATTACGGACAACCGGATCACAAGCATCACGCCTCACGCAACCTCCGTGCCCGTAGGTGTCACCCGCACTATTGAAGCTCCCAACAGTACCGTGATGCCTGGTTTGTGGGAGAACCATGCGCACCCCGATTCTGACAACGGCATCTACTACGGCGCGCGCAACGGCCGCCTGTGGCTCAGTTACGGCATCACCACCATCCGGGGTGTTGCGGATAATGCATATCGTGCCCTTGAGCATGATGAGGCGTACAAGTCCGGTGCCGCCTTGGGACCTCGGCTCTTCCACACAGGCGAAGCCGTAGACGGCGAACGCGTGTACTACCCCATGATGATTCCCACCACGTCTGAAGCGCAGCTCAACCGCGAGTTCGCGCGGCTGCAGGCGCTTGATTTTGACATGGTCAAGCTCTACGTGCGGCTGCCATACGCCTGGGCCGCAAAGGGGATCGCCTTTGCCCACAACGTCATGGGCGTCGATACAGCCAGCCACTATCTCTTGCCTGCCGTGGCTTTGGGCGAGGATGGGATGACGCACATCTCGGCTACCTCGCGGTTTGGCTGGGCATACTCCCGCTCGCTCACCTATCACGCCTATGGCGACGTGCGGGAGCTGCTCGCGCAAAGCGGTATGTGGACCATCTCCACAACATTTGCCCAGGCCCAGTATGCTGAGGATCCCGGCCTGGCCACGGATCCCCGGCAGCAGGTAGCTCCGCCGTGGGAGCACGGCCGCGTGAACGCTGCGCTTAAGAACGCACAGGGCGCTGACCAATCATCCGCCTACGAGCACTTGAAGCTGGAAGAAAAGGTTGTAGCCGACGATTTTCACGATGGCGGTATTATCCTGGCTGGCACGGATTCGCCACTCGACATCCCAGCCACCAGCCTTCACCTGAACCTGCGTGCACAGGTAAAGTACGGCGGCCTCAAGCCGTGGCAGGCGCTCGAAACCGCAACCTCAATGGCGGCAAGAGCCTACGGCTACGACAAGGACCTTGGAACGCTGGAACCAGGGAAACTCGCCGACCTAATTATCGTTGAAGGTGACCCGTTGACGAATATCAACGATGCCGCCAATGTGCAATGCGTCGCAAAGAATGGCGCGCTGCATAGCCTGGACGAGATTGCTGGTCCGTTCACTACGATTCCTCGCAACAACGTCTGCTCGAAGTAACCATCGCCGCATCTATCTGGTTGCAGGGAGATAAGCGGCGAGCAGGGGTGACGTCGGTGGACAGAAGAAGTTTTGTGGCATCAGCCATGGCCGCGGCAGGCTCTACACTGAGCGGTAATATGGCTGCGCAGACAAGGCAGGACAGCACCGAGTTTTATCAACTGCGCCGGTACGATCTGCGCAACGGTCCGCAGACGGCAATGGCGCAGCACTATTTCGCGGACGCGCTGATTCCCGCGCTGAACCGCATGGGCATGCCCAAGATCGGAGCGTTCAAGCTCGACATTGGGCCAGAGACGCCCGCGTACTATTTGCTGATTCTCTCTACTTCGACTGATGAGTTGCTCACGCTGGACATGCGCTTGGCCCGCGATACGGACTTCGTCAAGGCAGCCGGTGAGTTCTGGGCAGCACCGGCCACGGCATCCGCGTTGCAGCGCGCAGAGGTCACGATGCTCTCTGCGTTTGCAGGCTTCCCCAAACTTATCCTGCCCAAAGCTGGCAAGCGTATTTTTCAATTGCGGACTTACGAAAGCCCGGGCTACGCCGCCCACATGAAGAAAGTAGAAATGTTTGAGACCGGCGAGATCGCGATCTTTCAGCGCACCGGACTTACGCCCGTCTTCTTCGCGCACAATCTTACCGGCACACGCCTGCCCAGCCTGACCTACATGCTGACCTTTACCGATGTCGCCGAATTAAACGCACACTGGTCCGTTTTTGGCCAGGATCCGGCGTGGAAAGAACTTTCGCACAAGCCGGGATATACCGATGCAGAAATCGTGAGTAACATTACGAACTTGTATCTAAGCCCGCTTAGTTCTTCACAAATCTAGGTGATGACTGATGCCTGCTTCGACTACGACATCTACAGGCTTTGTCAACAGGAACGGGCAGGTAGTGATTCGCAACACTGGTTTAGATGGAACTGATCACTTACAAAAAATCTATCAGTTAGGCTGCTCCATTTGTGGTCATGTGTATGGTGCAAATGGTAGTGACATCCACATACGCCGTTGCCCATCATGTCAGAAGGGCGCTAAAGGGATGATATTTGCCGACTGAGAACGCGTTCGCTAAAAGCGAGGCCGCGCACCGCGCGAGCCGGTTTTCTGGCCTGTCTGTTTCAGCTTTGCCGCATCCGGCAGCTTATGTTTGCGCTCGACTTTCTTACCGGCGGCGGCACGGCCCAGCGCCTGCACTTCGCCAGGAGTCAACTCACGAAACTCTCCCGTGGGGACATCCAGCACCAGCGCGCCATAACCGATGCGACGGATTTTCTCGACATGATGGCCGATCTCCTCAAACATCTTGCGGAGTTGCCGGTTACGTCCCTCCGTTAGCGTGACTTCGTACCAGGGGTTCTCGCCGCCGCGCGCCAACTCTACCTTTGCCGGAGAGGTCAGCACGCGGTCACGCCGCCCGCCGCGAGCCTCTGCCAGGCGGCCACGGTCGATCATCACGCCGGAGCGCAACTGCTGTAGCGCTTCCTCTGCAACACGGCCTGCAGTCTTCACAAGATATGTTTTCTCGACAGAGTTCGCCGCCCTGGAAAGGCTGTTGGCCAGGTCGCCATCGTTGGTCATGAGCAGCAGTCCTTCAGAGTTGTAGTCCAACCGGCCCACCGGGTAAAGGCGAACATCCAGCCGCTTGCCCGCCAGCCGCGCTGACTCCTTCAGCAGGTCCACCACGGTGTCGCGATGCTCGGGATCGTCCATGGTGGTCACATATCCGCGTGGCTTGTTGACCATGAAGTAGCGGTGCTCCTGCGGCCCCTGCAGCAGCTTGCCATCCACGCGGATATGATCCTTCCCTGCATCGGCACGCGTGCCAAGCTCAGTCACGACAGCACCGTTGACCTGCACACGTCCGTTTAGAATCAATTCTTCCGCTTTACGCCGCGAGGCCACGCCAGCATCGGCAAGAATCTTCTGCAGCCGCGTGCCCGCAGGAGGCTCAGGCTGGCTGTTCGGCACCTTCATGGCTGACTTCTTCGGCGTCGTGGGTGCCTTCGCCGAGTTCAGCGGAGTGTTTTTCCGTACGAGTGTTTTCATTGTTACCTCCCGCTGCGCTCTCCGCAGTGGCATCGTGCAGTGTGGGATGAGAGATGTCCACGGCGAAACCATCGTGACCACCGTGTTCAACAGCAGCCGCCTCGGGGGCAATCGGCGGATTTACATGTTCAGCCAGAAACGTGTCGCCCGTCTCCGGTGCTGTGGTGTCGCGTAGGTGTTCAGCGTCGCCGCGTGCGTTTGCCTGCTCGATCATGGCATCCGTAGTCTCCATGGGCAGATCTTCCTGCTCGGCAAGCTCACCTGCCATCCGCTCGAACTCTTCCATGGAGGGCAGCTCGTTGACGTCTTTCAAGCCAAAGCGCATCAGGAAATCGCGCGTGGTCTTATACAGCATCGGCCGTCCAATTACCTGCTTGCGGCCTGCCGTAGCGATCAGCTTGCGCGTCATCAGGCCGCCCAGCACGCCGGCGGAATCGACGCCGCGAATCTCGGAGATTTCAGCCGCTGTAACCGGCTGCTTGTAGGCCACCACGGCCAGAGTCTCCAGGGCAGGCAAACTCAACTTCAATGCGGGTTTCAGGCTCTTTACGAATCCCCGCACCGCATCGTGGTACTCCGGCTTTGTGCCCATGCGGAAGCCACTGGCGACCTCGCGAATCTCAATGCCCCGACCGCTCTCCGCGTAGTCGCGCATCAAGGTATCCACCACCTTGCGGATGTGTTCACGCACGGCACGCTCGCGCTCCCGCTGCTGCCGCTTGCCTTCTTCTGGTGCGTTGCCCGCTGGTGCTTCGTCGTCGCGTGAGACGGAGGCGTCGGCCGGTGTCTGCGTGACAGCTTCATCGGCCATCGGGTTCGCCGGGGCTGACCCAGCCTCAATCTTCGCCGGGTCAGACAGATCCGTTTGCGTGCCTGTCTGCATGCCAGAAGCACCATAAGACACAACTTCGCCCTCATCAACCGCGCGGGATTCCATGGTGACGTCTGTGGTTGCAAGCTCTGACACGTGTGGCTCGCGTGTGCCAGCTTCCAGCACGTTGCGCGCAGATGTTTGGACGGCCTCGTCCCTGTCGCTCTCAAGTGGCAGCCGCGTCTGGAGCGAAGCCAGTTCGTCAAGCTCAGCCTGCGCCTCATCCGCCAGCAGACCAACCAGTTGCTGCAGCGTGACCGGCTCTTCTGAGGCGTAGATGACGGCTTCGATCTTAGACTTCAGGCTCATTCGTACCTTGCGCTTCCCTGCCCTGCATGGCCCGTGAAGATGCCGCCTAGAGAAGTTTACCTTGCACGCGGCATCACAAAGGCTAAAGGGGACGCCATGGCCCAGTTAGAAGTGTTTCGCGGCGACATCACGACCCTGCACGTCGATGCGATTGTAAACGCGGCCAACACAGAGCTGAAGGGAGGCGGAGGCGTGGATGGTTCCATCCACCGCGCCGCAGGCAAAGCCGATCTGCTGGCAGCCACTGCGCCATTTGGTGGCTGTGCCACAGGCGACGCCGTAGCCACGCCGGCCTTTGCTCTGCCAGCCAAATGGGTGTTCCACGCCGTCGGTCCGGTGTGGAGCGTCAGCCGAGGTGGAGACACCGCCATGCAGAAGGCAGACGCGCTGCTGGCAAGCTGCTACCGGCGTTGCATGGAGTTAGCGTGCAAGTACGGCGTGCAGTCGATCGCGTTCCCGGCCATCTCAACCGGTGTATACCGCTTCCCGCCCGATCGCGCCGCCCGCATCGCCGTTGCTACCGTGCGGGATGCTCTGCCCGGCTCCGGCGTGGATCGTGTGATCTTCTGCTGCTTCAACAGCGAAACGGAATGGCTCTACCAGGATTTGCTGGGCAATGGAACGTACACCGTCTTGTAACTGCCGGGTAAGCTTTGATCGACAGCGGACCGGATAGTCTCACCACGCGAGTCGATTAATTTCCAACGATTGGACGTGAGAACTACAAGAGCGATGCTTCTTTGCAGATTGTTCTGCTGGTACCAAATGTCCTGATCAGCAGTGACCAGCACATCGTACCCGCTTAATTCAGCCTGACGGATCGAATCACCGTTCACTAGGCGGGACCATCCTTCCTGCCATGCCGTGCGTACGAAGTGATCAGGTAAGAAGTGACGGATTCTCTTCGAGAGATTATGGTCCAGCAGGACTTTCACCAGGCAACAGGCAGTTCACAATGTATCCGGTGAAATGCGATCACGGTACGAACGTCCTCGGGATCGAGGTCGAAATCCTCTGCGATCTCTTCCGGTGTCATATCTTCCGCATTCGCGATGATTCCATCCGCAGTCATCCGGGTGTTTCGCAAAACGGGAGTACCTCCCAACTTTCCTGGCATTCGCTCTACAACCGTGCATCCTGTCCAGTCCATTGGATCACCTCTGATTGAGTTTACTTCTGTTAGCGCCAGTCGTCGCGCATGCGTTCCTGATGGGTCAGTACCTCGTCGAACTGATCTGTTTTCTTGATGAGGATGTCGCCGAACTTGTCTGCTTGCCGCAGCAGAATCGCCTGCAGGCGCACCAATTCCAGCATGGCAAGAAACATGCAGATGAGTGACTGCTGCGAGTGCGTGTTTTGCAGAAGCTTGCGCATGCTGGTGGGCCGGTCCTCCAGCATGAGGCGACGCTTGGTGTACTCGATCATCTGCGCGACGGTGACGCTGTCTTCGTCGACATCAAGGACGGGACGCTTGCGCAGCCGCTCCAATATCTCGCCAAAGACGCGCGCCAAGTCAGTCGTGTCTGCCGCCATCTCACGGTCCGCGGTCGCCTGCTCTTTGAACTCGCGGATGCCGGGCGTGGTCCAGGTAGCATCTTCGATCTGCTGCTTCTGGAGAAGCATCTGCGCGGCGGCTTTGAAGCGCTCATGCTCCAGCAAGCGCTCCACCAACTCGCGCCGCGGATCTTCGATTTGCCCAGCTGCGATGCCGCTGACCTCGAGCGGTAGCAGCATCTTGCTCTTGATGTGGATCAGCAGCGACGCCGTGTAGATGAAGTCTCCCGCTGAATCGACATCAGCCTGCTTAAGGGTCTCTGTGTAGGCGAGAAATTGCTCCGTGATTGTCCCAATGGGGACGTCGTAGATGTCAATGCTTTGGCGGCGGATCAGATCCAGCAGCAGGTCCAGGGGCCCTTCGTACACTTTGCCTACGGTCAGCAAATAGGGAGATTGCGACGCTTCTTCCCTGGGCTGCTCAGTATCTTTTCTTTTGGCGGATTTTTCCGGCACCGATGGCGACTGCAAAATCAGCCGCGCGCCGTGTTGCGTGCTTGCTACATCCTCTGCCGGTGCGTTCGCTTCCAGTACACCATGTTCCACGTCAAACGCCGTCTCAGCCACAGTGCTTTCAGTATCTCGCAGGCTGCATTAGCCATTGAGGAAAGCGCGGGACGTAATACGTCGACAAGTGCTGCTTAGGCAGGATCGGTCGCGGATGGCGGGATGTTCGGCACCTGCTCATGGTCGCCTTCAGGCGTGAACTTGCTGTCTGGCACCTCATCGCTCAGGTTAACCTCACCCTGCGGAGCCAGGTTGGCGTGGCTCGCCCGGTGCGGGTCCATGGCCGGCATTGGCTTGTCTTGATCGGGTACGGGCTTTTCGTTGCTCATTAGCGGGTCACTCACGGGGCGTCCTCAGCACGTGTGATGCATGCCTGACCCGGAGCGCATCAGGCTCTGCGAAGGCCGACAGCGACCATGGCCTGCCGCATGGACACTTCCGCAACACGGCGGGCACGCGCAGCTCCCTCCTCCAGGATGTGTTCGACCCGGCCAGGGTCTGTTTCGTAGTCGCGTCTGCGTGCGGCAACCGGCTCAAGCTCCCGGATGATGCTATCTGCTGCCCAACTCTTGCATTCGATGCATCCGATACCTGCACTGCGGCAGCCGTCGTAGACCTTCGTTAAGGTCTCTGCCGATGAAAATACCTTGTGCAGATCGCCCACAGGGCAGACATCAGGGTTTCCCGGATCGGTGCGCCGCACTCTTGCCGGATCCGTGACCATCGTCTTCAGTTTCTTGCGGATATCGTCCGGTGCTTCGGTCAGTCCGATGGTGTTGCCATAGCTCTTTGACATCTTGCGGCCGTCCAGGCCGGGTAACTTTGGCGATGGCGTGAGCAGCACTTGGGGCTCGGGGAAGATCGTCTCTTCGATGACATTCTCGCTTAACTCTGCCTTGATCAGCTCCTTGTCCGACTTGGCCCCAGCGATCTCCGGCGTGAGCGCCGAACTGTAAAGCTGGTTGAAGCGGCGAGCCACTTCGCGTGTCAGTTCCACGTGCGCCACCTGGTCCTGCCCAACTGGCACGAAGGCTGGCTTGTACAGCAGTATGTCAGCGGATTGCAACAGCGGATACCCAAGAAAACCGTAGGTGGCAAGGTCTTTTTCCCGCAGTTGCTCCTGCTGATCCTTGTAAGTGGGCACACGCTCCAACCATCCCAGGGGCGTGAACATGCCAAACAAGAGACTCAACTCCGCATGCTGCGGCACATCACTCTGACGGAAGATCACCGTGCGTCGCGGGTCCAATCCTGCCGCGAGAAAATCCAGCGCCACATCATGCGACTTCTCCCATACGTTCCCCGGATTGGCATAGTCCGTCGTCAACGCGTGCCAGTCCGCGATGAAGAAGAAGCAGTCGTACTCATCCTGCAGGCGGACCCAGTTGTAGAGCGCGCCCATGTAGTTGCCCAGGTGGAGGCGGCCGGTGGGTCTCATGCCGCTTAACACGCGGCGCTTTTCTATCTTTTCAGCCATCACTTTGAGATGGTAGCCGAAACGGGGTTTCGCATCTTTGGAGAGATCTTGAAGGTCTAGGTTTGCGGAGAGTGGATCAGGATTCTTCGCTTCGCTCAGAATGACGGGCGTTCAGGCGGAAAGCAGCACGCGGTTGAAGAACAGCAACGCCGGCGCATAGAAGATGTTCAGCACGCCGGTTCGCATCAGCAAATACAGGATGATCAGGTTCGCGAACCCGCCAATGCTGTCATACGCCTGCAAGGCGCGATAGGGCAGGTAGTGCCGCAAAATGCGCGATCCATCAAGTGGCGGTACCGGGAACAAGTTAAAAACGGCCAGCAACAGGTTGATCACGATGGAACAGTACAGCAGCAGAGCAATGGGGTAGATCACGCCTTGCCCGGCAAGCGTCGCGCCCTCCATGCGCATGGAGAGAAACGCCGCGTTCAGCACGGCTGCGGGACCGCCGGGAACTACGTGCTTGATGATGAGCAGGAGCACGAGCGAAACGACGGCGAGCAGCACATTCGAAGCCGGCCCTGCAAGCACAATGATGATCTCGTCGCGCTTGATGTTCTTCAGGTTGCGCGTGGTTACGGGCGTCGGCTTGGCCCAGCCCAGCAGCGGAAAGTGCGCAAACGCCGACACCAGCGGCAGGATCACCGATCCCAGTGGGTCGAGATGCCGTACCGGGTTGAGCGTGACGCGGCCCATAAGGCGCGCCGTCTGATCACCCATATACGAGGCGGTCCACGCATGGGCGAACTCGTGAAACGTCAGCGCAAAGATGAGCGCGACAAACTCAAACAGGATGAGAGCGGATTCCTGGCTCATGATGCTCTCGCGAGTCTACCAGCACATTCACGACGCAATGTCGCCGCTCAGGGTACGCGGTGCACGGTCATCGATACGCACGGCGGGCCGCACAATCGTGTCATCGGCGAAGGTCAGCGTGTAGCCACGCTCAAAGCTGACATCGCGGTAGAAGCGCACGTTCTTGCCCATGGCTGCGAAGATGTGCGATCCCAGCATGGAACGAAATCGCAACCCAAGCCACAGGTTTGCGCCCAGCACCGTTCGGTCGAAGCCTCGCCAGAACCACAGCAGCGGCTTGATGGAACTGAAGCGGCTGCGGTCAAGATCAGCCTGCATTTCTGCGGGCAATGTGACGTTGCGAGGGTCGAAGCTCTCCGCCAGCACGGCGAGTGGCAGTTCTGAAGTCAGTGCTGCGTTCGTGCGTCCGCCATGCGGCCTGCCTAGCATCAGCATGTGAAGTTCATCGCGGACGATGTCACTGCGGCGCTCGCAGCTGGTGTGCCGCGTGAATTCGCTGTGAAGGTGCGCCAGCCAGCGGCGGTAGATGGCTTCCGCCTCGGGCTGCGGCTTCGGTATCTCCGGCTGCGCTGCTGCCATGGGCAGGCTGATCACTTCAGGCATTGCGAACTCCTCTTGCGCTTCGTGATGCAGACTACTCAATGGCAAAGATTGCAAACACGGTCGCGGAGCGTGCCACGCGCCGGGTGGAGATGCTGAGCGGCTGAGCGGCTGCAGACGGTGCATTTGCCCTCATCTCCATTGCCATTACCGGGCGGATGGTGGTTTGCTGCGCCTGGTTGCTGGCGTACAGCAGTGGTCCGATCTTGATGTGCAGACCCTCCGCCATGCGCGCCGCAACAGCCTGCGCACGTGCCAGCGCCTTGGCCGACGCTTGCGCCTCCAGCATGGAGCCGTCCTTCATCTCCCAGGTGATGTTGCCGCTCTGGTTGGCACCGGCCTTCACCGCTGTGTCCAGCACCTTGGCTGCGGAGTCCGGAGCGGTGCGCACGCTCCAGCTCTGCGTGATGCGGTAGCGCATGTTCTTAAGCGGTGATGCCAGATTCTTCAATTCATAATCGTTCAGCGGCTGCAGGTTCTGGTCCTCGCTCTCGATGCTGCCGGCTGGAATGCCGGATGCCTTCAGTGCGTCCATAATTGCGTACGAGCGGCGCGAACCCTCGTCATACGCGCCCGCCTCATCTGAACCGTAGGCCTGGTAGGCGATGTGCACCACCGCCAGGTCGGCTAGCGCAAAGGCCTCGTCGGAAGCGGAGACCGTGATGGTCCGGTTTTCCTTGCTGATGCCGAGCGTCTGGTTTACTTGAGCATGCGCCATGCCGGGAGCGAATATCCCGCAAAGAACAGCGAAGGCTCTTCCGGTGTGCTGAAGTCCAATACGGTAAGAAAAACAGCCCCCAGCGGCTAAAGCCAGACCGCGCTTTCCTGCACGTACGGCATAGCTGAAGCTACGCCCTTCCGAAAGACAAACCTTTACCAGACGCTTATTAAGCCTCATCGTTCACCCTCGCGTTGGAGCAGCTTTTCCAGCGTCACCTTGTGCTTGGACGTGCGACGTGCCGCGCGAGCTTTGTCGTCCGGCAGCACCAGCTCAGGGGGCGGGGTCCCGAGCCGCTCGCGAGCGTTCGCCTTGACCGCCTTCGCGACTGAGAAGACGGACTTCTTGCCCTTGCTCATCGCATTCCCCGGCGCGTCGTCCTGCCTGAAGTCTCGCAAGGTACCCGCAAAAAGGATTATCCTCTCCTTTGAGGCGAAGTGGTTGCGCATCACGTCGCGAGGAGTACCAAGGATGGAAGAACGCGACTTTTTTGACGAACGAACCGAACCGCGCACGCTGACGCTGACCTGCACCAAATGCGGCGTGGCCAGCGACTACACGCTGAGCTGGATTGTGCGGCGCAAAAAGCCGCAGGTTCCAGGCCGCGCCGACGAGCGCGACCGCGCCCGCTTTGCCAAGGCACAGAGCTACATGGTGTTGCGCGACGACACCGCCAACTGCACCAACCCGCGTTGCCGCAAACGGTTTGAGATCGCAGGCATCAAGACGATGGCCTTTCTGGATTGAGCAACGCTTCAACATTCGCTATGATAAAGGACCACGGGGCGGTCGCATGAGCAATATGCAGTTCTATTTCGCGATGGCTGTCCCGAGCATTCTGGTCATTCTCTCCTGGATGCAGTCGAACGCGCGTCTTGCATGGGTGGAATCCGGAATCGACCGGCTTGATGGACGGATCGATAAGCTGAATGAGCGCATGGACAAGTTCAGTGAGCGCCTTGATACATTGGGCGAGCGTATTGACAAGTTGAATGATCGCGTTACCTCGATAGAAGGTGACCTTCGCACCTTCTATGGCGTTACAGGTAAGTTGGAAGGCCGCGTAGAAGAGCTCTCAAGACGATGAGCGGAAGCGATATAGTGGTACAAAGTGCAGGAGCAGAATTTTATGGCAAACACCCTGATCCCCATTGAAGAACGCACACTTACGCCAGCGGAAGTGGAACGAGTAGACCGTCGCCGCCGCAGGGGACAGCTTCTGTTGACCATTGGCCTGCAAATGCTGGTAGTCACCACGTTGGTAGGAGTGCTCTGGGTGGGACAAGACCTGACGTATTCTCCAGGATGGTCACGCCCTCTGTTTTACTGGGTATGCCTCACGGGAGCAGCCGCAGTCGTTTGTTTTATGTGGGGTCTGGCACTGCGCCGCGGCTTCAGCGAGTTCACCAGTTACTGAGGTGCGCCGTGAGGCACGCTAAAGCGTCCCGTGCTTCTGAAGTGGTCCAGTCGTTCCCATCGGTCAGAGCGTCTAACCTGAGACGGTTCCATCCGGCCGTGTGAACACGCGATGAGCCAAATTCTTCCCATCCCGCCGCCTGAAGAGGCACTGCTTCAGCCTGAGCCGGTGGATGTGGAACACCGCTTACGGGATCGGTTTGGACGCGCCATCACAGATCTCCGCGTGTCGGTCACGGATCGATGTAACTACCGCTGTGTTTATTGCCGGACGGGTGAAGCCGGTGCTTCGAACCGCGAACTTGCCATTCCCGATTACGCGCGCATCGTCCGTCTGCTGGCCGGGATGGGCATTGAGAAGGTGCGGCTTACCGGCGGTGAGCCGCTGCTGCGTTCTGGCCTGCTGCACCTGATCCGCGAAGTCCGTACCCTGCGCACCGCATATGACGACGGCGGTAAGCCGGCAGCGGCAGGAACACCTCTCGACATCGCCCTGACCACCAACGGACACATGCTCGCTGGTATGGCACACGCCCTGAAGGCCGCCGGGCTTAACCGAATTACCGTCAGCATGGATGCGGTTGATCCTGCGGTATTTGAGCGAGTCACACGCGTCCCGGGCACGTTTGGACGTGTGCTGGATGGCATCCACGCGGCTCAGGACGCTGGCCTTACACCCATCAAGGTCAACTGCGTGCTTTTGCGTGGCATCAATGACGACCAGATTGAAGCGTTTGGCAACTTCGCCCGGACGGAGGGCGTGATTCTCCGTTTTATCGAGTTCATGCCCCTGGAGCAAGGAAGCGTCTGGGCACCGGGCACCGTGGTTCTTGAGGCGGAGATTCTGGAACGTCTCCAACGTATTCTCGCGCTCGTGCCGCTGCCCTCAAATGCGCCAAGCGAGACGGCAAGGCGCTACGGTTTCAGCGATGGCGTGGGAGAGATTGGTATCATCGCGCCTGTCTCTCGTCCCTTTTGCGGCCACTGCTCCCGCCTGAGGCTGACAAGCGACGGCAAGCTGCGGACTTGCCTCTTCTCGCAGGTGGATCACGACCTATATGGCCGTATGCGGCGAGGCGCATCGCACGGGAGTCTTCGCGCGTACATACGGGCAGTCGTCGACAGCAAAGAAGAAAGGCACCACGTTGGCGAGATTGGATTCCTGAAGCCCTCGCGAAACATGGTGCAGATTGGCGGCTGACTCTCCCAATCTGAATGCAAATCGCACTAGAGTGAAATGTCCATCTTGGGCGCTGACCCAGGGTAGGGGTTATCTTCTAATCAGGATTGAAGCAGTATCAAAAAGCATCGCGAAGAGGCTATTGAAAGTCGCACATCGGGCGTAAGCTGCCCTCTCAGGATATATTGCAACCGTGTGGTTTAGGCGTGTGCTGCGCCGGGATTGTCTAGCCGCAGGTGGAGCAGTGTGCGCATGTAGTAGATCGAGCGGGGTTGTTGGTACATAGAGCAGGACCCGTCGGCGGAGATCGATGTTTCGAAAGTCTCAACAGCAGATTGAACGCGAGTTCACGAAGGCCATTCAGCAGGATTACACCCGGCTGTTTCACGAGGTGGCGCGTGCCCTCACTTCGACGCTGGAACTTGAAGTCGTCCTGACCACCATCATGACGCAGATGGCGCAGTTTTTCGGACCTGAACGATGGTCCATGATGCTGGTCGATAAAGAACAAAACGACCTGTATTACGTGATCGCGGTAGGCGAGGACAGCAACAGCCTTCGGGGCTTGCGTGTGCCTCTTGGGGAAGGCATCGCCGGTTGGGTGGCATCCACCGGCACACCGCTGGTCGTGCCAGATACAAGTGCAGAGCCGCTCTGGCAGGAATTCAGCCGCAAACATCCCGATCTTGGCATTCAATCCATTGCCTGCGTTCCGGTCCGCTCCGCTGAGGGAGTCATCGGCGTCATTCAGCTGCTGAACAGCAAGATCGACCTTCTATCAGAATACTCAGTTCAGTTCCTGCGAGTTCTCTGCGACTTCTCAGCCATTGCGGTGCGCAATGCGGAGGACATGAAACGCATCCACCTGCTGTCTATCACAGACGACTGCACGGGCCTCTACAACGCGCGTCATCTCTATACGCTGCTTGCGGAAGAGCTCGAGCGGCCAGGCAAGCCGCCCTTCAGCCTGCTGTTCATGGACCTGGACCGGTTCAAGAGCATTAACGACACTCATGGTCACCTGGTTGGCAGCCGCCTCCTGCTTGAAGTTGGGGAAATGATCAAACGCGTCGTTGGAAGCGCTAATCCTGCTTTCCGTTACGGTGGAGACGAGTTTGTCGTGCTTCTGCCAGACCTTGCGAAGCAGGAGGGGCGTGAGTTGGCTACCACACTGTTTTACACCCTTCGTGAGAGCCGCTTCCTCACCGGCGAGGGCCTGTCACTGGAGCTCCGTGGCTCCTTCGGTCTGGCTACCTTCCCTGAAGATGGCGAGACCATCGAACGTATTATTAAGGCTGCCGATGACATGATGTACCACGTCAAGGGCACCACACGCGACAACCTGGCGATCGCGGGACTGGGTTCCATCTTTGCTCCGGGAACCATCGAGGGCAGCCGCATAGAAGCCGCAGGTGCCGATCCATCTGCAGGTGCCGATCCAGCCGGTCCCACGCCCGCGGACGCGCGTGAGGACGAGGAAATAGTCGAGCCGGTGGCAGCAAGTCCCGGCACCGTTGAGGACGAGCACCAGGAAGCCGAACCTATGGCTGCGAGCGGCGAGGAGCCAGAGTCGGGGTACGACGCTCCTCCGGGAGAATCGCATCCCGATTTGGACCTGCGGTAGGCCGCACGCCAAAATCCCACACGCCCGTGTTCACGGTGCGATCATCCAGCACTTCCATCAGCGCATATTCACCAAAGGCGAGCGGCTCCATGGGTACGATCTTCAACCAGTGTCCACCGGCCGTCAGCGTGCGTGTTGTCTCAATGACGTCCGCCTGCCGCCGTGCAGTGCCAAGCAGGCCAAGGGAAAAGCTTGTCACCACGCGCACGCCTCTCCGCACATCCACGCGCACCACCACGTACTGGCTCTTGGGTGAGGGCGTGTCCACCTTTCGTCCGCCCCGGTTGCCTCCCGTATCCACCTGAAACGCACCCCCATGCACCGGTTCGGAATCGCTGTTATCTTCCATGCGTACATATATGTCTGGATCAGAAACATGCAGTTGCACGGGCGCAGTCTCGCCCTTTATTTCAAACAGTTGATGCGCGGACGCCATCGGATTTAACGTTTGCCGAAGGATGTTGTGCGAGGTCTGCCGGTTCAACTCGCCGTCAGTCTGCTGCATTGGTACCAGTTGCGGCTGCCCATGGTAGGTGTCCAGCACCAGCACGGAGTCGTCCTCCGGAAGCCGCAGTTCCTTGGCAACCTCCGGGCTTCTTGCCATGCGGTCTGCTTCTTCACGCGCCAGTTCAGGATCGATCTGCACCGCAGGCACGCCGTCACGGACGGCGTCGCGCTGCTTCTGCCACTGCTGTGTCGCGGCGAGGTCTACCAGCCGCAGCGGGATGATCTCCTCTTCGGCGCCACGCTCCGCTGACAGATAGAAGACGTTCTCGCCCTGCACGCGGTACGAGAGGACCACCTGGAACGAGCCATCTTTCAAGTACAGCCGGGTTCGTTTCAGGCCGTTGCCGGGGGTTGTCTCCCGGGGCAGCGCGGGCCGCTCCTGTGCACGCATACGGGCATACACCGGCAGCAGGACCAGCAGCGTGAAGGCGAGTCGCAGGCGCAACGTAATCATCATGGCCAGCAGTTTAGACGGTGTACAAGCGTATTTCGCGTCATGGGAAGAACACGCTGCTGATTGCAACGATGTGCGCCAACCGGGGGAAATTGGAAGCCGGTACGAAGCTGCGATGACCCGCACATCATCCAAGGACCATGAGCGTACAGAAGACCTTCAAACTCGGCGGCGACCTCCAGATTAACCGGCTCGGCTTTGGAGCCATGCGCATTACCGGGGAAGGCATTTGGGGTCATCCGAAAGACAGCGAGGCTGCAAAGAAGCTGTTACAGCGCGCTGTCGAACTTGGCGTCAACTTCATCGATACCGCAGACAGCTATGGACCCTACATCAGTGAAGAACTTATTGGGGAGGCGCTGGCACCCTACAAGCCAGGCGTGGTGATCGCGACCAAAGGTGGATTCGTCCGTACCGGGCCGAACAAGTGGCGGCAGGTCGGCTTGCCGGATTACCTGGAGCAGGAGGTCCACATGAGTCTGCGCCGCCTGAAACTCGACGTGATCGACCTGTGGCAGTTGCACCGCATCGATCCGAAGGTGCCAGTCGAACAATCGCTTGCCCCGATCGCGCGGCTCCAGAAGCAGGGCAAGATCAAACACATCGGCCTCTCCGAGGTGAGACCTGAAGAGATCGAGCAGGCGCGCAGGGTCGTCGAAATTGTCTCCGTTCAGAACGAGTACAACTTCGGCCAACGCAAATCCGAGGCGACGCTCGATTACTGCGAACAAAACAAGATCGCGTTCATCCCATGGTTTCCCGTCGCTGCCGGCAAGTTAGCCCAGCCCGGGGGCAAGCTGGACGAAGCTGCCAAGAAGCATAACGCTACGGTCGCCCAGCTTTCATTGGCGTGGCTGCTCCATCGCAGCCCTGTCATGCTGCCCATCCCAGGCACTTCTTCTATTCAACACCTGGAAGAAAATGTGAAAGCCCAGGACCTGGAACTGAGCGATGCGGAGTGGTCCGAGTTCGAAGCGTCAGTTCAGTAACATTCACAGGGCAAGGGCTACCGTCCCTTACCCTGCAGGTGCATCAGGCGCTCGCGCCAGCGTTGGTCCATCAGGTTGTAGGCAGGGAGTTGTTCGCCGCTTGTTGCTTCCGCGATCACCTGCTCTGGAACTTTTCTGCTGCGGTCGGCGTGCAACAGGCCATTTGCCTCCTGGTAGGTGTCTGTGAATTGCGTATAGCAGAAGCCTGCAAGCGCCTGAAGCGACCGCACCACGCGCAGGAGCTCTCCATAACGTTCTGTGAACTCTTCCGGCGTGCGGCACGTGCTGTAGCCCCACGTCGGGTCGCCGCTGGCGCGCAGTGCGATTCCACCAAATTCCGTCAGCACGATGGGCTGACGCTCTTGCGATCCCTCCGCGCCCAGGCGAAGGATACGCCCCCCCGGCCTCTCAAACTGGAACAGCCGGGTCTCCACTTCGTCGACGCCGTAGCGCCGCGCAATCGCTTGTGGATTCGCATCGTAGTCGTGGATGCCGATGATATCTGTGGCGACGCTCTCCCAGCCGTCGTTTCCGATCACCGGGCGGCTTGGGTCGATTGTTTTGGTCAGGTGGTAGAGGGCCTGAACATAGTGCCGTTGCGCGGGGCTGTCCGGCAAATCAGGGACGCCCCAACTCTCGTTTAGAGGCACCCAGGCCACGATGCAGGGATGGCTGATGTCCCGCTCAACGGCGCCTACCCACTCACGAGTGACCCGTTCAATGGATCGCTTGGTGTAGCGGTACGCGCTGGGCATCTCCTCCCACACCAGCAATCCCAGTTGGTCCGCCCAATACAGAAATCGCGGATCCTCCAGCTTCTGGTGCTTACGAACGCCGTTGAAGCCGAGCTGCTTAACCAGCAGAATGTCTCTCTGGAAGGCTTCCGCGTCCGGTGCGGTTAATCCGCTTTGCGGCCAATAACCCTGATCCAGTACAAGGTGCAGCGCGAGCGGACGTCCGTTCAGCACAAACCGGTCTCCCTCCACGCCAATCGAACGCAGGGCGGTGTAGGTTGTCACTGCATCGATTAAGGCACCTTCACCATCCACTAACTCCAGCTTTATGTCGATCAGAGTCGGATTCGCCGGACTCCACAAAAGCTCGTTACGGAAATCGTCAATGCCTGGGTCAGAGAGCGCAATGCTCCGGTGGAGCTCTCCCGAGGCAACGGAACCCGCGTTGGCCGGGCGCGCTACAAAGCCATAGCGGTCATCCGCCAGAGGCTGCCCCCCAGCCTGCATTGTGACGGCCAATTGTGCACCGCGTGGCAACGGACCCCACGTCTGAACGGTCAGGTCGATCTCCCAGCGCGTCAAATTTGAGGTGCTGCGGACGGCGGAGATGTACGCCTGCGGCAGAACCTCCATCCAGACCGTCTGCCAGATGCCTGTGGTTCGCGGATACCAGATCGAGTGTGCCTCGGCCTTCCAGTCCTGCTTGCCCCGGGGCTTCTCGAGATCGGCGGGATCATCAAAGGCGCGCACCACAATCTCTTGTTCTGGCCCGTCACGCAGGAAGGTTTGGATTTCCACCTCGAAGGGCGTATATCCACCCTCGTGATCAAGAACCTTGACCCCATTTACCCATACCGTTGCCGCGTAATCCACCGCTCCGAAATGCAGCTTCAGCCGCTCGCCTGCTTTCAGCGCCGGTGCCGTGAACAGCCGGCGGTACCATACCGCGCAGTATAGCCCCCGGTAGCTGATGCCGCTGGCTGGCGTTTCCGGCGCAAATGGGACCACGATCGTGCGGTCCCACAGCACGTCTTTTGGAGCTGGGAACGCAGCGTCAGCGTCAAGGGCAAAGTCCCACGATCCGTTTAAATCGATCCACGTATCCCGTCTCAGACGAGGCCGCGGATACTCTAACCACGAACTCTCCTCGTGCCGCGTTTTGCTGTCTTCGTCCGCGTTCGCCGCCACTTTGCCCACCTCCACATGCGTACGATGCGCACCGCACGCGAAGTTCGCGAAGAGTGACGCCAAAGAAGTACCGGCCACTCTCACACGGGAACTCGGTGAATCACCCAGTTACACGATAGTGCATCGTCAGTCGAACCTCGCCCGTATGTGGCGGGGTATAGGCAACATACGACCCGTGCTGAGACTCGTTACAGGCTGGTTGCGGTGGAAGCGCCGGTATGGATGAATTTATGCACCTTAACTGCCGGAAACACACGACGCACGCGCGGCGAACCCGTGTTGAAATAGTCCACTATCTCCCGCCATTCAGCTCCCCGCGCCGCTCCCGAGTGTTCAGGGTCGCTCATCACCAGCGCGGATTGTGCGCGGAGCAATAACTCCGCTCCAACCTCTGCAAAAACCCCGTCCTTCTTTGAGATACGGTCCGTACGTTGCAGCCAGCGATTGCATCGCATCAGAAAGTCGTGCGAGTACAAGCCCAGCAAACATCGCGCCAGGGGCGAAGCAGGCAAACAGTCCCACTCAAGATAATCATTGAAGGCCTCAACATTTCTGCGGAATCCAGGAAACACGACGCTGGTGTCATGAATCAGGAAACAGTAACGAAAACTCCACCGCAGCGGTGCTTCATACAAGGCACTCCATTCCCAGCCGTCGTGTGTAGTGAAGGCGTATTCGACGCCTTCGATCGTACAGTCGCTGTTCGATTCAGAGCCGTTTACCACCACCTTGATCCTGCCAGGCTCAATCCCTTCAGCAAAAAGCTGACTTAGGAGGAGCGGAACAGTTCTCTCATAAAACTTCAAGCAGGATGCGACAAGGTAGACGACTGCCCATGGATCCGAGTTGGTCCGGTGCGGGATCATGCACAACCGGTCCACCGCGTTTGTCATCTCGGGTTCATCGCAGAAAAAACCCACGGGGATGTGTCCGAAGGACTGTGTCCAGGTCGAACTCGGGATCCAATCATTGGCGGCCGTCACCAAGGCGAACGCTTCTCCGGCTGGCACCTCACCATGTTCGTACGGCACCCAGCTGCCTTCGTTGGGATGGGCATACCCTGTGATCCTGCCCCCAGGCTGCAGTGTCAGAACACCAATCGGTTGCACCAGAACGCCGTTGCGGAGGGACTTCAGCTTCCCAAACAGGTGCGGATGTCCAATCAGCCGGTCCATATCCACGCCATTTGTTCCTGCTGGCATCTGGCCCATGCTGCCCGCAGCGGCGTTTCCATTAAAGCGTGGCACCTCGATCATACCGGTCAACGTTTCCCTTCAGCCTGATTTAACAGGTATGTCATACTCCAGGCTCGCCGGGCGAAGTTGCCGGAAAGTACATTCAGACCAATGGCATGTACATGGAACGAAATTCTCGTTGAGTTCGCGCTCCGTAACTGAGATGCCGAAGGCTCCCTTAGCGGACGGATCAGCCTGATGATTGTGCACGCAACCTACTCCTTAGAGCATTGCTATACTCAGATGTGCACACCTTGCACGGCCAAACCTTACAACAGAACAGAACGAGGCGGAGATGTCAGCGAAATACATCTTTGTGACGGGCGGTGTCGTGTCTTCGCTCGGCAAGGGGCTTGCGGCAGCCTCTATTGGCTGCCTGCTGGAAGCACGCGGGATCCGCGTCGGCCTGATGAAGTTCGATCCGTACCTTAACGTCGATCCAGGCACGATGTCCCCTTTTCAGCACGGTGAAGTCTTTGTGACGGACGATGGTGCGGAGACCGACCTGGACATGGGCCATTACGAGCGCTTTACCCATGCCAGGCTCTCGCGCGACAACAACCTGACCAGCGGCAGAATTTACGAGCAAGTCATCACCAAAGAGCGCCGCGGCGACTATCTCGGCAAGACCGTGCAGGTGATTCCGCACGTGACGAACGAGATTAAGAACGCCATGCGCAAGGTTGCCGCGGAGTGCGAGGTGTGCATCGTCGAGATCGGCGGCACGGTCGGCGATATCGAGTCGCTCCCCTTCCTCGAAGCTATCCGCCAGATGCGCCAGGACCTCCATCGCGAGAACACGTTGTTCGTGCATGTGACGCTGGTTCCCTGGATCGCTGCCGCGCAAGAACTCAAAACCAAGCCTACGCAGCACTCCGTCAAGGAGATGCTCTCTATTGGCATCCAGCCGGACATTCTGCTCTGCCGCTGTGAGCGCAACCTGCCCCGGGAGATGCGCAGCAAGATTGCCGCCTTTTGCAACGTGGAAGAGCGCGCCGTTATCGCCGCCAAAGATGTTGCAAACATCTACGAACTGCCGCTGGCCTTTGAAGCGGAGCATGTCGATGAGCTTGTGCTGCACTACCTCCGCCTTGAAGCGCGCGGAGCTAATCTTGTCAAATGGCGCGAGCTTGTTGACCACGCTTATCATCCGAAGGACGAGGTGCACATCGGCATTGTGGGCAAGTATGTCGAGTACGAGGACAGCTATAAATCGTTGAAGGAAGCGCTTGTTCACGGTGCGCTGCACGCCAACCTGAAGTTGCGCGTGACCTGGCTCGAGGCCGAAGGTCTCGAGACTGACGACCGCAGCTATGAGCAGCAACTGGAGCATTTCGACGGCATTCTGGTTCCGGGCGGCTTTGGCAAGCGCGGCATTGAAGGCATGTTGAACGCGATCCGTTATGCCCGGGAGTGCGAGATCCCGTATTTTGGCATCTGCCTGGGCATGCAGACTGCGTGTATCGAATACGCGCGCAACGTCTGCGGCCTGCGGGACGCGAACTCCAGCGAATTTGACCCTGCGACTCCGCACCGCGTCATCTATAAACTGCGTGAGTTAACCGGCGTGGAGGAGATGGGAGGCACCATGCGCTTGGGAGCGTGGACCTGCATGTTGGAGCCGGATTCAAAAGCCGCGCTGGCCTACGGCACCACTGAAGTCAGCGAGCGCCACCGCCACCGCTACGAGTTCAACCGTGAGTACGAACCCGTGCTGACCGGCGGCGGCCTGCGCCTTACTGGTACCACGCCAGACGCCACCTACGTCGAAATCATCGAAATACCCTCACACCCGTACTTCGTAGCCTGCCAGTTCCACCCGGAGTTCAAATCCAAGCCGCTTGAACCGCATCCACTGTTTCGCGAGTTCGTCGCTGCAAGCTACCGCAACCGCATGCGCCGTGGCCGCGCACTCTCACAGGTAAGCTTCGACACAATCGCACAAGTTCAATAATGGATGATGCTCCGGTCCCTTCAGGCAGCGACTCTCCACCTGACGCATCTCACCGCATCATGGCCATCGATCCAGCACCAAGCAACGCCGAACGTCTTCGACAGCAAGAAGTGGCACGCCAACAGCGGATCGCATACAAGCGAAAGCCGCGCAGCCGCGCGGGAGCAGTACTCTTCGCTTTGCTTCTGTTCTTTGCACTCGGAGTGCTTGGCGCCGTTCTTTTGCTTCGTCATGCCGGGAGAGCCGGTACGGCCGGCCAACTCGCAAGCCTTCTGATAAGCGGCCATGAATCGTTCAACACGGGCGTCCCGGATGTTGTACGTCAAATCCAGCGGCTTAACCGGCTTGAGACTGTGAGCTATTCCGTTGACACCGTCGTTGAAGGCAAGCACACCAATACTGTTCTTCCCGATTTGCTCTTCGGAGACCGACTGATTCTTGTTGTGCATGGGCAGGTTGTGGCGGGAGTTGACCTGTCGCAACTCAGGCCGGATGCTGTGCAGGTGAATGGGCGGTCAATTACGCTGGACCTGCCACCATCACAGATATTCATGACCCGCATCGACAGCGGCAAGACACGTGTCTTCGCCCGGACCACCGGCCTTTTGACCCAGGCTGACCCCAACCTGGAGAGCGACGCGCGCCACACCGCTGAGAACCAAATACTGCAAGCCGCAACCAATGACGGCATCCGTGACGCAGCCCGCAGCAACGCCCGCGCCAGCATGGAAGCCCTGCTGCACGGACTTGGATTTCAACAAGTCACGGTGCGTTGACACACGACCTCCGGTCTGAGGTACTCGGCGAACAGCTTCCGCACAGAAAAAAACGGCCCTCCTCTTAGGAGGGCCAATCTGCCTTGGTTCTCTCTGCTTAGGAGAGCTTGTTGCGACCATCGCGTATACACAGCCGGGTTCGCGAATTCATCTGATTTACGGTGCCAAGAGCGGGATAGCAAAGGCCCAGTCTGCACCATGCATTACTGGCAAAACGTTCTATTCAGAGCGACCTGCCTGAGTTGGTTATGGCCGTCGCATTGTTCCGCGACGTTGTGTTGGAGGCCGCTGGAGCGCTGTCCATCGTCGCCAGGCTGTTATGCAACACTGTCACCCGCACCCCATTGGCGATAAGCCTTTCGCCGCCTGAGGTACTCTTTGCGGCCACCTTCCCCATGCCCGTACGATAGATTCGATATACGGGAACCTGATGTTCCGTGACTAGGTAACGGACCACAGAGTCCGCCATGGCCTGCGATGCCGCTACTCCGGCCCGGCTGTAACCCTGCACTTCAATGATATAGCCCTTCTCCGATGACAACCGTGCTGCTACCTCATCCAGGTCCGCCTTTGCCTGCGGGCCAAGGGTGGTCCTGCCCGCCGCAAAGGTAACAGGGAGTGTCTGCACTGCCTGGTATTGGTCCAGGTTGCTTACTGTGCCGTGGAGCGCGTCTGTGCGGGTGGAAGCAGCCGTCGCTGTGCTGTTCGCCGCGTCAGCACGGCTGGCCGCGCTTGTTGCATGCTGGTCAGCGAGGGCTGCCGACTCGCTAGCCCGCTTGATACCTGCGGTGGCTCTGGAGTCCACGTCACGGATGTCATTGGCGTTCTTGGCCTGGAGTTGATCGAGCTCGTTCACGCGGTCCTTCACTGGATCCATCTCGCGCCGCACCCACTTCTTGCGCGCAAACGGGTTCATGTGTCCCCAGAAACCTTCCTTGGACTGCATCTCCAGCGGCTGTCCTGTGGAATAGCTGCTGATATCCGTAGCGTCCTGCTTGGCTCCGTAGACCTCCGGGGTACTCTGCTTTGCCGTCTGCGCACTGGCTGATACCATCAGCGCTCCTGATACAAGCAGCGTGTTAAGAGTACTGGATGTGACCCTCGTCAACTTCATGGTGCTCCTTCGGTGCAACAGTAGGACAGTGCTGTGGGAGAGGAACAGAAATCTCAATGGGGTCAGGAAGAGCAAGTCATATGCCAATTCACCATGCGCAGCTATGCCCCTAGAATGAATGACTTAGCGGAGCACCGGGAGTGGGCCTGGATCGCAGATGGAAGTTTCTTCCATATGCGCGCTGAAAATTTGTCCCAAAGTGGGACAGTGGCGGTTAGCGCAGATCAGCATGCACAACTTGCATACCGGGCGGCTTCACGTCCCAGTTTGCCGGAATTGATTCGAAGATGAGCCGGAACTCACGACGCTCACCGGGCCGGACTGGTGCAGCTGATACCGGCTGCAGATCGACGTATGGCTCGCGTGTGCGAATCAACGTGAGAGGTACCGTCTGCCGGTACGGAGGCGAGCCGTCCACCATTCCGAATGTCACCTGCACCTGCGCCGCAGTCAGCGTGCGGGTACCCGTATTGCCGATGATGCCGTCAACATAGGTTGATTTGCCACCGGCACCATTGGTCGCCTCTGCCATGGTGATGCTGGAGATTGGCAACTGCGCAGCATACGTGGCTGGCGCTTGCGCAGCGCCCGTGCTTGCCGCAGTTCGCCGCAGCGTCGCGAATGCAGCGATCACCAAAGCCAGCAGCACCGCACATGCCGCCATCACCCAGGTTCGCACGGAGATCGTCCGCTCCGGTTCAGGAGGCATCAGCAGTAAGCTGTCACCAGGTTGGGCCATGAGGTGCAGTCTACTACGCAGGATAAAACGCAGAGCAACACCTGTTCACGTCCAGCGTCTCACGTGTTGAGAGGATTTTCATCCGTGAGCGCGAAAGCATTGTTGATTCTTGTGGTGTTTTTTGGGTGGAGCGTGCTTCTCTCAGGCCAGGTGCCAGAGACCCGGACAACAGCACAGCCTCCTCAGGCCGCGACGACCATCGCCACGAAGCACCGGCGGAGTGCTGTCGGCGATATCGGCAGTGGTACCGGTGATGTTGCAAAAGGGCTCGGCAAAGGCGCGGGCAACGTCGCCGTGGGTGCGGGCAAAGGTGCGGTTGACCTGGTCACCCTGCACCCACTAAATGCCGCAGCTGACATCGGTAAAGGAGGCGTGTCTGCGGGGAAGAACGTGGCCGTGGGTACGGTGAAAGGCATGGGCAAGATTGCGCGAGGCACCGGCACAGCGATCAGGAAAATCCTGTAGCGTAGAGATGAGATTTGGTAGCGTTACCGGGGCTCGAACCCGGACTCTTCGCCTTGAGAGGGCGACGTGTTAACCAGTTACACCATAACGCCACGTGGGTGCGGCTGCGCTGCGACTTCCCGAGTATATCGCATCACGCGCCCCCGACAACAACGGATGCAACAGCTCGGAAGCTGACCTCAGGGGCTAAAGCCCTGTTACTCGAAGGCGCGGATGGCACAGCTAAAGCATGCCCTTCCGGAATCACGAAGTTGGCCCAACCGATGTGCCCTTCCAGAACCAGGCTCGTTGAACACTAATCGTTGCTGGAACTACCTAAATGCCGAGCTTCTTGACTTCGTCGTTGTAGTACTTGCGGTACAGGATGTCCCACTCCTGAGAGCCTTCCAGGATGATGCGCTGCTGAGATGAAATCTTTTGCCGGGCGGCGGCATCAATCTTGGTTTCTTCCATGAAGAGCACCTCGAGTATCCTGCGCGCTTCCTGCCGGATGGTGTTGCGATCCTCCTGAAACTCGGCCTCAGGTGTGTCGGCAAGTGTATCTGCCACCACGTGCGCCAGCTTGTTGACCTTGTCCCGGGAGATACGCATTACAGAACCGCCTTGTACTGCTGCACCAGCCGGAGCTTGATCTTCTTGAACATCTCCGGGTAGCTGGCACCGCTGCGGACAATATCGCTCTGGATACTCTCGAGAATGACGCGTGCTTCGTCGTTGATGCGATCCTCCAGGGAGAGTTCATCCAGCAATCCTGCATTCACACGGGCAGCCAAGACGGCCGGCTTCTCTGTGCGGATAACCTTTGACTCCACCAGCCTGCGTACCACCTGCCGCGACAGGTAGCCGACGTAGTCCTTTGAAAAGAGCATGACGAAAAGGAGAATAGCACGCGAGCGACGCGCTTTACAGTGACGATGCCGGACGTACGCCTGGGATGAGACAATCGCTGCTATGAATCCTGATGACCTCGCTGCCTTGAAAGACGACATGATTGCGTTCATCGCGGGGAACGGACTTCGCCGCCTGAGCGCATACGTGCCTGAGGAAGTGCCTTCCGTAATGTTTGAGGAGGAGAACGCGGACGGCTGGAAGGACTTCGTGGAGCACGCGAAGGCTAGCGATGTACCCTTCGTGACCATGAGCGAAGTTGTCCTGGAAAAGCAGGATATCGAGACCCTGATTGAGCGCACTCGCGTGCACCGCTTCCCAGACGAAGCGGGGCAGGAGTTGGACGACGCGCAATACCTTCTGAAGTTCGTCGGAAAGACCGGATATCTGCAACTGGGATTTGCTCACGGCGGTGTGATGTTCCTGTACGAGACCGCGACGGAGTGGTACGAGCGCTATCAGCAGTGGCTGGAGACCGTCTCTGACATTGGGGACATCGTCCTGGATGACTCTGAAGACGAATAGCCAACGTAGCCGCAAGTGGAAACTGCCGCAAAGGTGCAATGGATCGAACCGGGACCGCCGTCGGTCGAGGCGCGGTCTCTAGCCGCAGAGCTGGGGCAAGCGCCCTGGTTCGGGCAGATTCTCATTGCACGCGGCATTGGTGACCGGGATGCTGCGCAGCGTTATTTGCAGCCTGCCATGGAGCAGATGCATGATCCAGGGCTGCTCGGTGGCATGGGCAGCGCTGTGGAACGTGTGCTGCAGGCGGTCACAAAGCGTGAACCGATCCTGATCTACGGTGACTACGACGTTGACGGCACCACAGCTACGGTGCTGCTGAAAACAGCCATCGATCGCATCACGCCAGGCAGTGTGGCATCGCTGGTGCGATATCACATCCCGCACCGCATACGCGAAGGCTATGGCATGCAGGAGTCCGTGCTGGCCGAAGCTGCAACGCAGGGCATTCGTCTGGTCATCAGCGTGGATACGGGTATCCGCGCCTTTGCCGCCGCGGACGAATGCAAGGCGTTGGGGCTTGACCTCATCGTGACGGATCACCACCTGCCGGACGGAGTTGCGGGTGTCCCAGATGCGCTTGCCGTCATCAATCCAAACCAGCCGGGCTGCACCTATCCGTACAAAGGGTTATGCGGCGCGGCGGTGGCCTTTAAGCTGGCGCATGCCCTTCTGCTGGCTGCGTCCGCCTCCACGGCAGCGCATGATGCATACCGGAGGGTGGACGGGGCTGCTCTGCACGAAAAGCTGTTGCCCTCATTGCTGAAGCTGGTGGCTATCGCGACAGTGGCGGATGCCGTCCCGTTGACGGGCGAAAACAGGATCATTGCCGCGGTTGGCCTGCGGGCGTTACGCGACCCCCGCCAGCCGGGATTGCGCGCTCTGATGGAGATGGCGGGAGTGGATGCCGGTACAGAGAACGGTCCATCTGCAACTGAGGTCTCTTTTCGTATCGCACCCCGAATCAACGCTGCGGGACGAATGGACGTGGCCAGCGACGTGGTTCGCATGTTGCTGACGCGCGACGCCGCGGACGGCCGTGCTCTGGCTGAGAAGCTGCACGGGTTGAACGACGACCGCCGCACCGTCGAGGCGAATGTTCTGCGCGCGTTGGAGGAGCACATGGCCAGTCTGCGCGCCGACGAAGATGCTCTCAACGGGGCAGGATGCCTGGTGCTGGATGGCGAGGGCTGGCATCGCGGCGTGATCGGCATTCTGGCGTCGCGCGTGGTGGAGCGGATGGGCCGGCCCGCCGTTGTCATCGCGCATGAGGACGGAAAGGCACACGGCTCCGGCCGGTCGATTGCGGGATTTCATCTGCTGGACGCACTTACGGCCGCGCACGCCGGGCACGAGGGGGGAATGTTCGACCGCTTTGGAGGGCACGCGTTTGCGGTCGGGTTTTCGCTGCCGTCGGAACGCGTCCCTCTCCTGCGGACGCGCCTTGCCGGGTATTCCGCCGGGCGGTTGACTCCGGAAGTGCTGCAGCGACGGCAAGGCATCGACGCCGAACTTGCGCTTGAAGAGCTTACGCCTGACCTCCTGGCAACCCTGCGGCTGCTTGAGCCGTGCGGTCACGGTAATCACGAACCGGTGTTCCTGCTTAGCTCCGCTACACTTGCTGAGGAGCCGTGCCTGTTGAAGGAACGTCACCTGAAACTGCTTCTTAAGTCCTCGCTTGGCAGCGCTGCAGCGTGCCTCTGCTGGAGCCGGACGGTGAACTGGCCGGAGCGGCTGCAGACGATGGGCGTCCGCGCTGGCTCGTGTGTGGACGTGCTCTTTCGTGTCCGCGAGAACCGGCATCCGCAGTTTGGTGGCGCGGAGATGGAACTCTGCGACTTGCGCCTTTCCACAACGCGGAAGATTCTGTAAGTCAAAGATTTCGAAGCCTCCTCTGCGATGTGGGAGTCTCATATAATGGCGCATCGGACATGAGTGAAAAAACAACCGGCAAAGGACGCACCGTGGGGTTGCAGATTGCCGTTGGCGCGGTGGTGCTGCTTGCCGCAGTGATCGGTATCAGGTCCGCGACGCATACGGACGTAGCGGTACGGGCGGCGAAGGCGGGCTACGGCAACCTGCTGAGTTCCATCTCCACCAATGGAAAAGTGGAACCGATTCAGAATTTCGAGGCGCATGCCGCGGAACCTGGAACTGTCCGCAATGTCTATGTGCATAGCGGAGAGCAGGTCTCGGCCGGAACGGTTTTGCTCCGCTTGGACGCCGCCGCGGACGATGCGCGTGTGCAGACGGCACGCTCCGCCATCGCACAGGCCCAGGCCGCGCAGTTCGATATCAGCAATGGCGGGTCTGCGGATGAACGCATCGCGATCGCGGGTGATCTTCAGCGCGCGAAATTGCAGTTGCAGCAGGCGCAAAAAGATCTAGCCGCGCTCCAGGCACTCCAGGCAAAGGGTGCCGCGTCAGCAAATGAAGTGGCGGGCGCGCAGGAGCGGTTTGCTGCAGCGCAGACTTCGCTGCAGTCCGTCCAGCAACGCTCCACAGCACGGTATGCGCCGACTGACAGGCAGCGCGTGCAGGCACAACTTGCCGACAGCCACGCAACCCTGGCCGCTGCCGAGCAGTCTTTGTCGCAGTCGATTGTGCGTGCGCCCTTTGGGGGCACTGTCTACTCCCTTCCGGTGAAGCAGTACGACTTTGTCAGCGCAGGCGAGGAACTGCTCCAACTGGCGGATCTTTCCAGGGTGCAGATTCGCGCCTATTTCGACGAGCCGGAGATCGGGAAGCTGCATAACGGCGATGCCGTTGTCATCAAGTGGGATGCGAGACCCACACAGGTATGGCATGGCCACATTGTTCGCACGCCGACGACGATCATCACCTACGGCACGCGGAACGTCGGCGAATGCCTGATCGCAGTGGATGACAGTGCTGGTGACCTCTTGCCCAACACCAACGTAAACGTGAACGTGACGACGCAGCAGATCTATCAGGTGCTCAGCGTGCCACGCGAGGCTTTGCACACTGACGGAAGTGACAATTTCGTGTATGTGGTGGAGGGCGGGACGCTACGGAAGCATCCGGTGCAGGTGGGCGCGCTGAACCTGATGAGCGTGCAAATCCTCTCTGGTATTTCAAATGGAGACACGGTTGCTCTGAACCCGCTGAGCAGCAGCGTCGATCTTTCCGATGGTTTGCACGTCAAGGTTGTTCAGTGACACACCTCCCGCCATCCGTGTTGCTGTGGACTTTCCTTCACCTCACTTCCATTGCAACTGCGCAGGGTCTGAGTGCTGCACGTACAGCGGCACGGACCGGCAACGTTGATGTGGCGGTTGCCGATCTTGCGGGTGCAACGAGTTCCGCAGAGGCTGATGCCCTGCTCTGCCAGTTGTACGGCTCAATCGATAAGCGCGCCGAAGCGGTCAGGGCGTGCGAAGCGGCCGTCGCGGCTGCGCCGTCCAATAGCGAGTATGCGCTGGAGCTCGCACGGGCATACGGCAACAAAGCAAGCGCGGGCGGTGCTCTGACAGGCATGCGGATGGTTGGAAAGATCCGCTCGACCTTTGAACGCGCCGTACAGCTTGACGGCAAGAACGTGGACGCGCTCAGCGATCTGGGGCAGTTTTATGTGGAAGCGCCGGGCCTTGTTGGAGGCGGTACTGATAAAGCACGCCCGATTGTCTCAAAGCTGCAGGCACTTTCTCCTGCGCGAGCGCACCGGCTGGCCGGTATGATTGCAGCCAAAGACAAAGATGACGCAACAGCCCTGAAGGAGTTCGAAGCGGAGCTGGCAGTGGCAAGTTCTCCAGAGGCCTATGTGGATCTGGCAAACTTCTATCGCTCCCGCAAACAAATGGACCGCGCCGCAGAGTATGCCCGTTTGGCGATGGAGCATGACACTCATCACGGCCCGGATACTCTCGACGCTGCAACCATCCTTATCGAACTCAAGCTCGATTGGAAAGCCGCTCAGACCGGACTTCTCAAATACTTGGCCACACCCCAAACCGGCGAAGTAGCTTTCTTCGCCAAAGCTCATGTCCTGATGGCGAGGAGTTTGCAGGCAAGCGGTGACGATGCGGGCGCGAAGAAGGAGTTTGCCGCGGCATTGGCGCTGGCACATGACTACGACGCTGCACGCAAGGGGGCGGCAAAGTGAAGCTCGTCCAACGTCTCAGGATAATCGCAGCCATGTTGGCTCCGTTTGCGCTTGGCGCTGCCGTACAGGCGCAGATTTCTCTGCAAACCGCGGTGAATCTCGCGCTGAAGAACAGCCCTCGCATAAAGGCCGCGCAGGCGGATATGGACCGCGCCCTGGCCGCCCGCAGCGAGGCAAGAGACGTCTACGTGCCTGTCGTTAATACCCAGGCAGGCTACGGACAGGCCACCGGCGCTCCCCTCGGCGTTCCCATCATCTTCAGCATTTCGTCTCAGAGTCTGGTTTTCTCCTACTCGCAGCGAGACTACATCCGCTCGGCGCGGGCCTCAGTGGATGCTGCGCAACATGCGCTTCGAAATCAGCAGATTGAGGTTGTGGAGGACACGGCCAATACCTACCTGGCACTGGACAATGGGCGCAAGCGGCAGCGTGTGTTGCGCGAGGCGGCAGCTATGGCTGAGCGCTTGGTCAACATCACGCTGGAGCGTGTCAACGTAGGTGTGGACGCAAAGGTGGAAGTGCCAAAATCGCGCCGCACCGCAACGCAGTTCAGGCTTTTGGCCCTGCAACTGCAGGATGAGATTGTCGGCAACGCACGGCATCTTGCCACGCTCACGGGCCTGCCGGAAGCGGGCATGCAAACCGACCCCAGCAGCGTTCCAGAGTTTGTTCCGCCGGCAGCACCAGCAGTCCTAACAACTGGGGCGCAGGAAGAGGATGGAGAAGGCATTACAGCTCTTTTCTCGACCGCAAGAGCGAAGGAATATGCTGCCTTCGGCGATCACCGGTATCTGCTGCGCCCGCAGGTCTCGCTTGGGTTGAATTACAGCCGCGTCGATACCGGCCTGTCCTCCTACGCAGCGTACTACCCTCGCTATGCTGGCACCGCGGAAAGTCCGAACAGTCAGAACGCCCTCAGCTTCGGCCTGCAAGTGACGTTGCCCCTGCTCGATATGGCGCACCGTTCGCGTTCACGTGAATCCGCAGCAGATGCGGCGCGCGCGTACGCTGACGCTGAACAGCAGCGTGGCGTCTATCGAGAGGCACGTGCAAAGCTGCGCAATGCCACCGTCGAACTGCAACTACGGGCGGACTTGGCCCGCGACGAGCAGGAGATCGCGCAAGATCAACTCGATGCCCTGCAGGTTCAATTGCAGGCTGAGGCAAATCCGCAGAACGGGGTGCAAGCGACTCCCAAGGACCTCCTGAACGCGCAACTGCAGGAACGGCAGCGTACCCTGGAGTTGCTGAACGTTGAGTTGCAGCTAAGCCAGACTCAAGTCAACCTGCTTCGCCAGACCGATGGGCTAAGCGTGTGGGTGCTGGGTAATCCCAGCAGTGGCGCACCTGTCACCTCCGGAGCGTCTTCTGTCGTCACACCTGCAACCAACACGCCCGGAGTTCCGGGCGCGCAACCAGGTGGAACTTTATCCCCTGCCGTGATTCCGGTTCCCACCACGCCCCACCGGTGACAAAGGTCCACACGTATCCTGCAAGGCTCCGGAAGGGTCTCTGACACGTGCATGGATGCTAAGATGAGAGGTGTTTATGCCGATTAAAACCTTGCTCTTGAACCCGCCCTCCTTTGAAAATTTCGATGGTGGTGCCAGCAGCCGCTGGCCCGCGACGCGCGAGATTGAATCCTACTGGTATCCGGTGTGGCTGGCCTATCCCGCTGGCATGCTGGAGGGTTCACGCCTGCTGGATGCTCCACCTCACCACATTAGCGCGGACGAGACCATTGAAATCGCGAGGGGCTACGAGTTTCTAGTCCTGTTCACCTCCACCGTGGGCTGGTCCGGCGACCACGCGCTGGCGCAAGCCATCAAGCGGGCCAACCCATCCATTCGCATCGCTTTTGTTGGGCCTCCGGTGACCACTGATCCTGACCGCGCGTTGAACGAGTGCGATGCGATCGATTTTGTCTGCCGCCGTGAATTCGACTTCTCCGTGGTTGAGTATGCACAGGGCAAGCCGCTTCCGGAGATCCTGGGCATCAGCTACAAGGATGCCAACGGCGTTATCCAGCACAATGCGGACCGCGCGCAGGTAGAAGACCTGGATGCGATGCCATGGGCCACCAAAATCTACAAGCGCGATATGGACGTGACCCGTTACAACGTCCCGTTCCTTTTGCACCCTTTCATCTCGCTCTACTCCACAAGGGGATGCCCGGCACAGTGCACCTTCTGCCTGTGGCCGCAGACGCTTAGCGGTCATGCCTGGCGCAAGCGCTCGTCTGATGACGTGGCGGCCGAGATGAAGTGGGCTAAGGAGAACTTTCCGGAAGTTAAGGAGTTTTTCTTTGACGATGACACCTTCAATATCCAGAAGGCCCGCACCGTCGAACTCTGCGCCAAGCTGAAGCCGCTCGGCATCACCTGGTCCTGTACCAGCCGCGTGACAACGGACCGCGAGACGCTGAAGGCGATGAAGGAAGCGGGCTGCCGCCTCCTGATCGTCGGCTTTGAATCGGGCGACCCGCAGATCCTGAAGAACATCAAGAAGGGCGCGACTGTCGAACGTGCGCGCGACTTCGTCAAGGATTGCCATGACCTTGGCCTGGTCATCCATGCTGACTTCATCCTCGGTCTGCCGGGTGAGACGAAGGAGTCTATCCGCAACACGATCAACTTCGCCAAGACGCTCGACTGCGAGACGATTCAAGTCTCCGTTGCGCATGCCTACCCCGGAACGGAGTTCTACGACTACGCACAAAAGAACGGCTTCATCACCAACGAAATCATGAATGATACCGGTGGTCATCAGATGGCGCACATTGAATACCCCGGCCTGCCAACCGAGTACGTGATGGAGATGGTGCATCGCTTCTACGACGAATACTACTTCCGTCCGAAGGCAGCGTTCCGGGTGGTGTGGAAGGCGGTCGTTAATCGCGATGTGCCGCGTCTTTACACGGAAGCAAAGTCGTTTATGAAACTTCGTGCGCAGCGCAACAAGGCGTCGCGTGCCAAGCGTGAGGAAAATGCCCTGCGGCAGCAGGAATCGGTCAGCATGAATGCCTGATTCCAGGCCATTACTCGAGACGAGAGCCGGCCCTGCGCCGGCTTCTTCTTTGCATATAAAGGCACAGCACCGGCTTCGCGCTTCGCAGTATGCCATCCTGGTTTTCATCATGATTGGCGCTTCGGTTGGTGACGCCCTGCTTAGCCGTGGCATGCGGCAGGTGGGACCTATCTCTCTGGACCACCTTGCCCTGCTTCTTCATGCCCTCCTAAATCCTTGGGTGCTGGCTGGTATAGCCGTGCTCATCACGTTTATGGGCAGCTACATGGCGGCACTCAGTTGGGCTGACCTCACGTTTGTGCAGCCTGCGACGGCCTTTGGCAATGTCGTGACCGCGCTGATTGGCCGCGTCTGGCTGCACGAGGTGATTACGCCGATGCGCTGGGCTGGCATTGCGTGCATTGTCATCGGTGTCGGTTTCGTTGCTAATGGTCCCGCGCGAACAGAACGCACGGGCCTGGCCGAAGTAGAAGGCAAACAGGTATGATCACGCCTCACGCGACAAGAACAGTGGTATCTGTTCTTGCGATGGTGGCTGGTGCCACTGCGGGTGAAACGCTGATCTCTGCTGCCATAACTCGGGTGGGGGATCTCGACACAATACGCGCGCAGGCAGGTCTTAGCGGCACCATTTGGATTGTTGTCCGTTCGCCGCTGCTTGCCGTTGGCATAGCGTTCATGGCGTTGAGCTTTTTCGCGCTGCTGCTTGCGTTGTCGGGCGCGGACCTGAGCCTGGTCGCTCCTGCCACGAACTCCTTGACGTTCATCGCCACCGCCTTTGCGGCGAAGGTCTTCTTGAAAGAAAACGTAGATCGCAGGCGATGGCTGGCGGCGTTGTTCGTCGCCGCTGGGGTCGCGCTCCTAACGCGCTAGGAATTTCATCAGCCCGGCAGCAGGCAGATCCGGCTTGAGGAACGTGCGCGCCTGTCCGCAGGCTCTTGTCAATGCTTCGGCAGCCAGATAGCCGCTGCGCGCCGCGCCTTCCATGGTGGATGGCCAACCAGTCGCGGTCCAATCACCCGCAAGATATAAACCTGGCCAATCTGTCTCCTGTGTGGGCCGGTACGCATCCAGACCGGGCGTAACGGAGAAGGTCGCGCGTGCGTCCTTCAGGATGCCGCTCTTCACCAGCTTCGCCCCCCGGAGAGCAGGAAAAAACATCTCCAGTTCGCGCAAGGCGCAGGAGAGGATTTCTTCCCGGCTCTGGTGCAGTTGCGCAAACGACGCGCTGATCGTCAGCTCCATGTAGCTGCCGCGCTCCCCCGGCCAGCGGCGAATCCGCGACTTGTGAAACATCCACTCGATCGTGGTGTCCAGCAATGCCGCGTGATCCAGTGCCGTGATCTCCCGGTCGAACCAGAGATGAACCGTGGTAATCGGCGCGTTCCGGAAACGGCCATGATCCAGATGAAAGCCCTCCGGCATGAGTTGCGCCGTCTGCCGGAATGGGAGCGCCAACACCACTGCCGGTGCCGTAAACATCCTGTCCCTGGTATGTACAGACCACATCTGAGCAGCAGTGTCATGCTCCAGCGACACCACCGCATCCTGTAGCCGTAACTCGGCACCCTGGCGCACGCAGTGCTCCGCCACGTGCGCGTAAAACGATGAAAGTGGCTCCGTCGGAAAGCCGAGCCAGCCACCCTCGGCGGACTTCAGGAAGGACTCATGGAAGACCTGCCCGGCATACTTCACCGAACAGTTCTCCATGGTGTCGTTCAGCGCGGAGATGATAACCGGCCGCCACAGATGCCGGATGGCGCGATCCGTCTGACCGGTACGCTTTAGCCAGCTTGCAACGCTTTCCTCGTCACTTCCCGGATACCCCCGTACGAACTCCGCAAGGCCGCGTGCGACAGCTGCTTTATCCACGCTTGACAGAATCGATGCACGCAAAAAGCTAAAAGTGTTGTGCATTGGAGCAGGCAATGCGTCCGCCGCTAGCACTGTATGTTCTGCGTTGCCCGGTTGGAGGAAGTGGAACTGTTTGTACCAGCGGATGCAATCAGCGATGCCGGCTTCGGCGCAGAGGCCGCGAAGGTTTGTGCAGCAACCTAACAACACGTGTTGACTGTCGATCACTTCATGTAGCGATGGGTGCTCGTAGGAGTAAGCACGTCCGCCAACAAACGGCTTGCTCTCTAGCAGAAGCACATTGGCTCCTGCGCTAGTCAGCGCACTTGTGGCGGCAAGACCTGCAACGCCTGCCCCAACGACGATCACGTCGGTTGTCTTCACTGCGATGGGCTCCCAAGAAGACGGCGAACCGTGCGGGAGATCAAGCTACCCAGCAGATCGCGGGCCAGCACCAGCAATTTACGCGGCGTGGACACGCGCACGCGATGGCCAAATACCTCATACTGCTTCGCCACAATCCGGCGCAGGAGCAGATGATAAATCCGAACCAGCACGCGCATGGCCGGACGGCTATCAGGAGCGAGCAGCGGAATCAGTTGCTCCCGCGCCTTATATTTCTGCTCCGCATGGGCAGCAACTTCAGCTAGCGCCGCTCGCATCTCCGGGGACGCTCTGCCTGCGGCAGAGGCGGCAAGAACATCGCACGAAGTAACGCCATGTTTTTCCAGCACATGAGCGGGCAGGTAAATGCGCCCGCGCTCCGCGTCCTCTTTCACATCACGCAGGATATTCGTCAGCTGAAAGGCAAGGCCAAGCTGTACCGCGTATCCATCTCCGCGCGGATCCTTGCAGCCGAAGATACGTATCGTCACCAAACCTACAACGGATGCGACAAAGTAGCAGTAGCGCTCCAACGATTCCAACGTTTCGTACTGTTCAACCGTGCGGTTTCCTGCAATGATGCGGTGCACGCCCGCAGGTGGGTTGCTGTCCAGGTCCATGGCCGTGCCATGCACCAGTTGCTCCAGCAGATCACCGCTCACGCCGAAGCTCCGTTGCACATCCCGGACTGCCAGGAAAACGGGAGTGTCCTGCGGTACCTCTTCTACCTCGCCGTGCCATGATTCAACCCAGCGCGCCATCTCCGCCCGCCGTTGCTCCAGCGTGAGGCCCTCGTCATCGGCGATGTCGTCCGCGCGGCGCATGAAGGCATACACCGCGCACATGGCATTCCGCTTGTGCGGCGGTAACGCAAGGAAGCCGTAGTAGAAGTTCTTGGCTTCGCGCTTGGCAATGGCGGTGCAATGCGCGTAGGCGGCCGTGAGTTCTCCCTCTGTGCTCACGTCTAACGCGGGCCTCGCGAACCCCTGTGTACGCCTGCTCTGCCCAGGCCGGCGGAAAGCAGCAGCTTGAACTTGGTGCCTTTGCTGACCTCGGGACGCTGGCTCAGGGTACGGCAGTCGATACGCTGAATCGCGTCCAGAATGGCAAGGCCTCCAGCAGTGAATAGCCGCAACGTTGCCGCGAGTTCCCGGTCTACGAGGTCGATGAGCGGTGCGCCTTCCAGCAGCATCCCCCGCGTTTCCCGGAGCAGATCCCGCATCATGGCCCGATATGCATCGGTTTCTCTACCCTGCAGCAGGTCTGCCTCCTTCAACCCATGTGCCTTCAGACGGTCCTGCGGCACGTAGATGCGATCACGCTGACGGAGATCTTCTCCCACATCCTGCCAGTGATTCGCTAACTGAAGTGCTGTGCAGGTCTTGTCCGACAACGCATGAAGCGCCGGTTCGCGGTACCCACAGACGTACAGCACCAACGATCCCACAGGATTTGCCGAGTAGCGGGAATACTCGACCACCTCTGCGAGATTCGCGAACCGCGTCTTCACCTGGTCCTCGCGGAAGGCTCGCAGGAGATCGTGGAAGGGTTGACGAGGCAGATCACACGCGACGATGCTTTCGCGCAACGCCACAAAGACTGGATGGCGTGATTGCGAAGGAGCGTCGTAACACTCATCCAGCATCTCGCCCCAGGTGTTCAACAGGCGTGCCGCCGTGCCTCGATCCGCGACCTCGTCGCCCAGATCGTCTGAAACGCGGCAGTATGCGTACAAAGCGTGGAAATGTGCCCTCAGCTGCTTGGGCAGAAAGAGAGTTGCCACATGAAAATTCTCGTAGTGCGATCCGGCAAGCGCTTTGCACCATGCCTGCGCTTCCGCAAGCGTAGGACGCGTGAGTGGCTCCAGCAACTCCGCTGGCGCGCCTTCCAGCCGCTGCGTCATGACTGCAGGGCTCATGATCGCATCTCCGGGAACACTGCGGTTTTAATATCAAGCCGGCCGTCAGCGGAGCGCGTCATCATGCGTTGAAAAATCGCCGGCACGTCGCGCAACGCGGCAGTTGCCGTGATGAAATCCTGCGCGCGAACCCGTCCGCTTGTAATCAGATCAAACGCCCGGCGGCAGGTCGCTGGAGTGTGGTGAAAGCTTGCCTTCAGGGTGATGTCGCCGTAGTGCAAGCGGTTGGTATCCAGACAAACCCGCGTGCCACTTGGGGGTCCACCAAAAAAGTTGACCGTGCCTCCTTTACGGACCATGGCAACAGCCTGTTCCCATGTCCCTGGCGTGGCCACACACTCGATCACCACGTCCGGTCCTTCGCCGTCAGCAGTCAATGCACGCACAGCCGCCACAGTGTCCAAATCCTGCGAGATGCGAACGATCTCATCCGCGCCAAAATGCCTGGCACTGGCGGCTTGATCTTCGCGCTTGACAATCGCGATCACGCGGCAACCGGCGATGTGCGCCATGCGCAGGAACATCAAACCAATCGGCCCTGCCCCAATGACCGTCACGGTGTCACCTGCCTGCGTTCCGCTCTCTTCCATACCGCGCACGACGCACGCCAGCGGCTCAGTTAAAGCGGCATGTTCAAAAGCGACGCCATCCGGGATGCGCAGCATGTTCTTTTCGACGATGCGGGCGGGAATGCGATTGCATTCCGCGTATGCGCCGTTGTTGAACAGCAGATCGCTGCATAAGTTCGGCTGACCCTTGCGGCAGAACAGGCACACGCCGCATGGCGCGGAGTTCAGCGCGACAACGCGGTCGCCGACGGCAAACTGCTCCACGCCGGGACCAATGCACATCACAGTTCCCGCGACCTCATGCCCGAACGGCGCGGGTAACATCAGCATCTTGGCGTGGTAGCCGCGGCGATAGGTCTTTAGATCCGTCCCGCACGTCAAGGCCGCTCCCACGCGCAGCACAACTTCTCCGTACCCCGGCTCCGGCACAGGGACTGACTCCAGGCGCAGGTCTTCCCTGCCATGAAGTACGACGGCCTGCATCTGCGAGGGCATCCTGTCTATTCTCGCATTTGTCCTGATGGACCCGCATCGCTCCACGCCGTTCGGAACGGCACGCATCCTTTGCGCATCTGATACGTCTGATCCACATTCCACGAACGGGTAAATACGCGGCTTACGCATGAAGTTTGCTTTACCATCGGAGTACATCAAAGCGAATCTGGCCGCTGTACAGGATTACGCCCTGCTGTGCGGCAAAGCTGCAGCGGCGCTGTTCACGCCTCCGTTGTACCTGGCAGATATCTTTGCGCAGATGGACTCCATTGGGATTGGCTCGTTGCCCATCACCATTCTTGCTGGCTTTTTCACAGGGTGCGTGCTTGCGTTGCAGTCGGCGACGGCCCTGCAGCAGTTTGGTGCTATCAGCATGACAGGCCGTCTGGTATCACTCTCCATGATGAAAGAGCTGGGCCCGGTGTTGACGGGGCTGATGGTGTCCGGCCGCAATGCTTCCGGGATGGCCAGCGAACTTGGCTCCATGAAGGTGACCGAACAGATTGACGCCATGCGTGCGCTGGGCGTTGACCCCATTCGGAAGCTGGTCACGCCGCGGGTGACGGCGACGGTCTTTATGTTGTTCTGGCTGACGGTGCTTTCCGACGCCGTGGGCATTGCCGGCGGCGGCCTGGTCAGCGTGTATATGCTGGGGCTGAACGGCTCCTCGTACTTTCATTCCACGTACCGGGCACTGGTTTACGGTGACGTTGTACAGGGCATGATCAAGCCGCTGTTCTTTGGGTTCATCATCTCCACTGTTGGTTGCTACTTCGGCATGAACACCAAAGGTGGCACGCAGGGCGTGGGCCGTGCCACCACGCAGGCCGTCGTCGTCTCTTCCGTGTTTCTGATTGTGGTCGATTTTCTCATCAGCCGCCTAACCATCGGCATGTTCGGGCGCTGACATGGCTGAAGAACCCGCGCGGAACAGTGGGCCGGTGGTCGAGGTTAAGGATGTCAGCATCACCTTCGACCGCAATAAGGTGCTGGATGGCGTGACCTTCGACGTTTCTCCCGGAGAGACACTCGTCCTTCTGGGACCGGCGGGCGGCGGCAAGAGCGTTTTGCTGAAGCTGATCAACGGGCTGATAAAGCCGGACAAAGGCAGCATCAAGGTCTTCGGCCACGAGATCACGACCATGAGCGAAACCCAGATGTTTGAGATGCGGCGGCGTGTCGGCATGGTGTTCCAGGAGTCCGCCCTGTTCGATTCCATGGATGTGGAAGACAACGTCGCCTACCGGTTGAATGAGGAGGGCGTGGCCCCGGAAGAGACGCACAAGCGCGTGGAAGAAGCCTTGCAGTTCGTCGAACTGAGCCAGGCCATCGACAAGTTCCCCTCTGAGTTGTCCGGCGGCATGCGGCGGCGCGTTTCTATCGCCCGCGCCATCATCACCAAGCCGGACCTGATTCTCTACGATTCACCAACAGGTGGCCTCGATCCCATCACTTCCACCACCATCGTGCAGCTTGTGGTCAAGCAGCGCGACGTCTCGCATACCACGTCGCTGATGATCACGCATCGCCTGCAGGACGCCTTTGTGCTGGCCACGCATCGCTTCGACCCGGAAAGCAATCAGATGAAGCCGATCCCGGACAACGGCGTGGACGAGAACACCAAGTTCCTCGTCCTGAACGAAGGCAAGATCATCTTTAATGGAAGCACGCTCGAACTGACGCACTCCACCGATCCCTGGATCAAGAGTTACCTGGCATAACAGGACGCGAACGCGTCGCACTTGTGCCCATAGCATCTAATTTCCGACAACGGCGTTTGTGGAGACTTTTGAGACCGAACTGTGACACATTGTTCTTATCGTTTGTACGGAGGATGGTGTGCCCAAACGCTTAAGACTTTACTTCTGCATCACTCTGCTTGTGCTTCTTCGCTCAGGTCTTGCTCTGTCTGAACGCGACGCGACGATGAACAAGATGGAGTTGGTACTAGTCGAGCCCGGCGTTCGCTTGGAGGTCGTTGATTGGGGCGGTTCCGGTGCTCCGATCATCTTCCTAGCGGGAGTTGGTGATACCGCCCACCGTTTCGACAACTTCGCTCCACAGTTTACGTATCACCATCACGTTTACGGCATCACGCGGAGGGGAACCGGCGCTTCGAGCAGCCCCGCCCCGGCGAATGGGAACTACACAGCAGATCATCTCGGGGATGACGTTCTTGCCGTAATGAAAGCACTGGGCATTGGGCGGCCTGTGTTGGTCGGGCATTCGCTTGCAGGGCAGGAACTCAGTTCAATTGGCAGCCGCTTCCCGGACAAAGTCGCTGGCCTCGTCTACCTTGACGCTGCAACCGGTTTCGCCTTCTATGATCCCGCACATCCGCCAATCGAAGTCGAGATGAACGATATCAGAAGGCGCATAAACGAGATCGAGGCCGGTGGAGTGGACGAGCAGAAGGAGCTCTTGGAGTTGGAAATCGCTGTTGCGAGGTTCGAAGCCGTTCTTCACCAGAACAACCTGGCGGTCGCTAATATGCCGCCGCTACCTCCGCGTTCCCCCATTGCAGCAGCCCTCAACTTTGGGATGGAGAAGTACACACATATTCCCGTTCCGGTGCTCGCGATCTACGCCTGCCCCCACAACTGGGACCGCGTACCGGGCGGTGAACGTAAAGCCGCCCTGATCAGAGATGACAAAGCTCGATGCAGTGAGTGGGCTGACGTTTTCCGACGCGGAGTGCCGACCGCTCGTATAGTCATGATCCCGAACGCCGATCATTATGTATACGTCAGTAACAGTGCACAGGTCGCTGCCGAGATAAGTAGTTTTCTCGCGAGTCTAAAGTAAGCGACGACGCCACGCCTGAACCTTTCGAAGCTGAGTAGGCACAACGGTCAGTACTCGTATGTCGCAATACCGGAAGTTTGGCGCTTACTCTTGACCGATCCGACAAGCTATTTGATCCCACTGCAGTCGCCACCCAATCGCTGAGACGATGGACCTGCACTGTAAGCAATCTCGAGCCCAGGACGCGTGGAGATGGTATATTCAACCTGCTCGGCTCGGCTGAGCCCGGCTTTGATGTGCCACGCCTGGACTATTCCGCCGGGAGTGATCTCTTGGCGTTGATTCAAGGCGTCGACATAGAACGTGCCCAAGCCGGAATCGTATTGGTAAGTCGGTAGGGTAAGGGCTGCGCCAGAAGTAAGGGGGAGGGCTGCAAAGGTCTCACCCCAGAGATTGCCGTCCCATACGGGGCCGCTCAGTTCTATATGAACCGGCTGATTCGTCGCGCCCACCTTCTTCCAGCCTGAAATTAGCTTCTCGCTATAGTCGAGATGAACATGAGGAACTCCGTCCCGGTCCGTGTCGAGCTGAATCGGACGTAGATCATCGCGGCGGAGGAGAAAGCTGTCTCGCATGTCGAACTTGCCGCTATACATGTGCTGGTGAACGACGATGGCCAGCGCATCGATGCCGTGAACTTGCTGGCGGGCTATGCTCTGGTAAGTGATTCCTATCGGCTTCGCAGCGCCATCCTTCATGGCAGTCATGGTGTAGCAGTATTGGCCGAGAGCGAGGCGCGATCCGTCTGGAACTGTAAAGGTCGCCGACGGGGCATTTGCTGAGACAGCAAGAACAACTCCGGCTGCTAATGTCATCCTGACCATTATTTATTCTCCGTTTTGAAGTAGACGCTTTCCGCTCTAATAGATCCCGAGATGTCGTTTTATAGGAAGTTACGCTAGTGGACTCCCTCGCCGAGCGTTCGATGAAACAAGTCCAGCGCTTCGCGGTAGAGGTGCAACGCAAGTTCCGGGTCGTAGCGTGCACCCTCGTCGCGCATGAACGCGTGCGCTCCATTGACCTCGTGCCAGCTATAGCGCAGGTTCAGTTCATCCAAACGCGCAAGGATTGTACGGCGGCCTTCCCGTGGAACGTGCGGGTCCTGCCTGCCCCAGATCATCAGCAGTTCACCCTTGATCTCTTCGGCGCGAGTGAGGGAGTCGTCATGCTGACCCTTGCCGAGTGTCCCTTTGTGGATGTCCGTTCCGTAAAATGTCACGGTCGCGCGCACATCCGGTTCCATGGCGGCACGGAAGGCGAGATGGCCTCCCAGGCAGATGCCGATCGCGCCCAGCATACCCGTACAATCGCTGCGAGACTTCAGATGGTCCAGCACCGCGCGCGTGTCGGCATCATAGCTTGCGAGCTCCTTGTCGTATTTCCATTTGTTGCCGCGGTCGGAACCTGCCTGGTCGTACGCGAGCACAGTACCGGCTGGCTCAAACTCGTGATACACCTCAGGGACCGCAACGACGTAGCCGTGCCCTGCAAACAGCGCCGCCGTGCGGCGAATGGGATCTGTGACCTGGAATATCTCGGAGTACAGCACCAGGCCGGGATAGCGCCCCGGCGCAGCGGGGCGGAGGATATGTGTCCGCATCGGACCATACGGCGTATCCAGCGTGACAAACTCATGCGGTGCAAGGATCAAAGCGCTTCTCCCGATCAGAAGTTAACTGTATCGATACTAAGCGACACGATGAAGCTTGGCCGCTGGAAGAAAGCAGGTCCTTCGACTCCGCTACGCTCCGGATGACGACTTATACATGTGCTGACGGTTAGTTGCGTTTAGCGCCAACTTACCGCAAGATGCCAGCGGAGGTTGCGGTCGGCCGTTTTCTGCAGCACCATCTCGAACTCCTCAAGCTCTTCGCGCAGGTACTCCCCTTCGCTGCCAAGCTGCTGCGGGTCATCTCGAAGCGCTTGCAGAAGGGGTCTAACTGATCCAAGACCCGCCTCGCCATCGAACCACTGCGGAGGCGGCAAACTCTCCAGCAGGCCCGAGTTTCCGGCACCTTCCTCAATCAGCAGAAGCATGGAGTTCGCATCCGCGGAAAAGTAGTCAAGCAGCGGTCGCACACCAAGGCGGATTGCCAGGCGTTCCATGGCATCGTCGTTGCGTGCCAGCGCACGGCCGTTGACAAACGTGTCGAAGCCGGGGTCTTCCCCTTCCACCACGATGTACATGGACGCCGCCATCTGCGGGTTAGTGTACCGCGCCGCCTGTTGTCGGCGTGATGTTCAGAGGCAGAGCATAAAAGTTTGTTTCGCCGAGCCGTATCCAGCCGTTTGCGGCGGGATGGAGTCCGTTCATCTCTCCAGGATCGAAGCTCCCCACCATCACGCGGGCACCCTGCCCTTGCACCCTGCGGATTACGTCCTCGCGATTCGCCATGCCGTCGAGTTGATCGGCAAGGTGCTTTTCTGCGGGCATGTAGACCTCCGCCAGGATACGAGCCCCTGCAAGCCGTGCCCAGTAATGATCGTAGACACATGCCTTGGTGCCGATGCACGCGACGGCGTCGCCAGGCATGATGCCTAGTTGCGTCAGCGCTTCACCAGCACCGTAGATATTGTGATCCCGCCAGGCCGGTACCGCCTGCTGTGCTCTCTCGTTGCGCCGGTTCTCTGCCGTAAGGCGCAGCAGGTCGGCCATGGCAATGCACGCATACAGAATCAGCAGCGTGGAAGTGGTTCGGCGCACTTCGCCTGCTCTCCCTTCAGAAAAGCCGCGCGGCGTGAGTGAGGCAAACAGCGGCAGGAGAACAGCGGCGTACGCAATGGAAACGTACCGCCCCTCCAGCGCAACCGCAAGGTAGAGACTCCAGATTACCAACCCAGTGCAAAGACAAGGCCCACCAACGCTCCAGATACCTTCCGTGCGGACGCCGCATGTTAGAAGGACAATCAGGAGAAGCAGCGGCTCAGGATGTTCCACAACATACCGCGCGGTCAGAACCACGTTGCGTGCACTGGTACGAAGTTGCTTTCTGAGTACGAATACAGGTTTGATGCGCTCGTTGAAGTACGATGGATCGAACCACGGCGGGTACGTCCCAACGGCATGCGCGCGGTATGAGTAGATCCCAGGCTGCCGCATCAACTCGATCTCAGGATGGGTCAGGTGCACCGTCGCCGAGCCGTATTGCCCCGCCATCCAGGGCTGGAGGTGCATCTTGCACGTGCCGGAAACGCACCATGCATAATTCAAACCACCTGAGTCACCCACGTCCAGCCGGTGTTTTTGATGCGACAGAGCGCTGACGTATGGTCCCGCCATCAGTGCAAACAACGTAAGGCATGCCAGCCCGCGCAACATGGCCTGCGATACGCTCGCCGTCCTAGGCATCCATGAAAACAAAACCAGAACTGCGATAGCAATGACAGCTACGGGAAACGCAATCGATTTCGTAAGATACGCGAGTCCAAAGAACATGCCAGTCAATGAGGCAAAGCACAGGGATCGCGGCAATGACCTGGCAGCCAGAGACTCCATCAGCATGGCTAGCGCGAGAAGCAGAAGCGCTTCCAGCAAGCCATCCGGGCGCACCTTCGCAATGGACAGCTCACGCGTAAGAAACATTGTTTGCAACGCGACTCCAAGTAGTTGGAGTTCAGCTGTGCAGAACATCTGTTCGACATGCGGCTGCAGGCGCGTGCGCAACCGGACAAGAGCGCGTGTGAAGACAAGCATTGCCCCAATCTGCAGCGCAAACAGCAGCAGATTCATGGCATAGTACACGCGCAATTCGTTTGCCCGGGTGGGATGAAACAGTATCTGCCCAAGGGCTAGCAAGGCAGGGTACAGGGGATTCCAATACCCGTTGACTGCACCGGCCCAACGATGTGCATGAATCAGGTCCGCCAGATCCATGTAGGCAACAGCGTCACCATCAAGCGCATACGGATCGTACGTTGCGGAAAGACACGCCAGCGGAACCAACAGAAGCAGGTACGTGTACAGCACCTTACGGAACGCGTCGCTGCTCACCCGGTCTGCACCGTTAGGAACGCAAGGATCATTGGCGTACACATCATAGTCCAGGATCCTGCGGCGTTATCTCTTCGTTGAAGCAACGTAAAAAAGCCGCTGCATCGCAGCGGCTCTTTTCACGGGAAAGCCTACACGCGTGGCGCGCCAGGGCTTGTGCCTCCTCCGCCGCCACTGCGGCGGCTGCCACGGCGTCGGCGGCGCTTGTTTCCCGCACCAGGCGGGCGCTGGCCCTGCGCCGGGGCAGTTCCGGCAAGAACTGGGCTGCCCTGCGGTTCAGTGCTCTCCGGCTCCTCGCCCTCTTCATCGTCATCTTCGAACTCATCGTCGTCGTCAAGGGCCTCTCCGCCTTCAAGCGTGATGGTCTCTTGCGATGGGGGTGGGGCGGTACGTTCAGGGCGCTGGAAACGGGGCTGTTCGGAGCGCTGCGAGTTTCCACCACGCTCAGTCCGTTCACCGCCGCGATCTTCCGCCTGCGGTTCCGGGTCGGGCAGCCCCAGCTTGGCACGCTGCTCACGAAGCACTGCTTTGCGCGACAGCTTGATGCGGTTGCCTTCAATGGCAAGCACCTTCACCAACACCTGGTCGCCCTCACGCAGTTCGTCCTTCACGTCCTTTACGCGATGCTCCGCGATCTCCGACACGTGCAGAAGGCCGTCGGTACCGGGGAAAATTTCAACAAATGCCCCAAACTCCGCCAAGCGCACGACCTTGCCGAGATAGGTCTTGCCGGGCTCCGGCACCGCGGTCAGGTCAGAGATCATCTGGATGGCGCGCGCCAGACCATCCGGGTCGCTGGAAGAAACATCCACCTTGCCCGTATCGTCCACATCGATCTTGACCTGCGTCGCCTCGATGATGCCGCGGATAACCTTGCCACCAGGGCCGATCAGGTCGCGAATCTTGTCCGTTGGGATCTGCAGCGTCTTGATCTGCGGAGCGTAGCGTGACTTCTCTTCGCGTGCGCCGGAGATGACGGCATCCATTTTGTCCAAGAGGAAGATGCGTGCTTCGCGGGCCTGTGCCAGCGCTTCTCGCATGATCTGCGGCGTGATGCCCATGATCTTGATGTCCATCTGCAGCGCGGTGATGCCGTCGCGCGTGCCGGCCACCTTGAAGTCCATGTCACCGTAGTGATCTTCGGCGCCGGCAATGTCGGTCAGGATCGCGTAGTCGTCGCCTTCCTTCACCAGACCCATAGCAATGCCCGCGACCGCCGCCTTCAGCTTGATGCCGGCGTGCATCAGCGAGAGCGATGCGCCGCAAACGGTGGCCATGGACGATGAGCCATTCGACTCCGTGATGTCAGAGACGACGCGCAGGGTATACGGGGAATCCTTCTCGTCCGGCAGGACGGCTTCGATGGCACGGTAGGCAAGCGCACCGTGGCCGATCTCGCGGCGGCCTGTGCCCGTCATGCGTCCAACTTCGCCCACTGAGTACGGCGGGAAATTGTAATGCAGCATGAAGCGGCGCTTCTGCTCGCCTTCGTAGGATTCCAAGCGCTGCGAATCATCACCGGTACCCAGTGTCGCGGTAACAATCGCCTGCGTCTCGCCGCGGGTAAACAGCGCAGAACCGTGTGGACGCGGCAATATCCCCACTTCGATGTCGATCTTGCGCACTTCGTTGAAGGCACGGCGGTCAGGCCGGATACGCTCTTTCAGCACCTGCTCGCGAAAGATGTTTTCGCGCAGCAACTCAAAAACCTTGCCGAAGCGTTTGGAAGCGGCGGAATCGCCCTCTGGAACAGACTTTTTGGCTTCTGCCTTGATCTCGGCGATTTTGCTGTAGCTCTCTGCCTTGCCGTACTTCTGCGTATCGAGAGCATCGCGGAGCTGCTCGCCCAGGCCACGGTGAAGTTCGTCGTAGTACGTGCTGATGTTCTCCGCTTCCTTGAGAGTGCGCTGCTGCTTGCCTGCGAGACCGGCGAGTTCCGTGATTTTCGCGCAGATCAGCTTGATCTGCTCGTGCGCAAACTCGATGGCTTCTACGACCTTATCTTCAGAAACTTCCTTGGCACCCGACTCGACCATCACGATGCCGTCTTTGGTCCCTGCCACCATGATGTTGAGCAGGCTTTTGGCACGCTCGCTGTAAGTGGGATTGACGACGAACGCCCCGTCTACGATGCCCACACGGACAGCTCCGATCGGTCCCTGGAAGGGGATGTCTGAGAGCGTGAGAGCGCAGCTTGCAGCGTTGATGGCGACAGCGTCAGGGTCGTTTTCCTTGTCGGCGGAGTAAACGAACGCAACGACCTGGGTCTCGTTCCGGTACGTTTCAGGAAACAGCGGGCGGACGGGCCGGTCAATCTGCCGTGACGTCAGGATTTCTTTCTCGGACGGACGGCCTTCGCGCTTGATAAAGCCCCCGGGAATACGTCCACCGGCATAGCTGGTCTCGCGGTATTCCACGGTAAGCGGGAAGAAGTCGATGCCTTCTTTCGGTTCTGGTGCGCCGACGGCAGTCGCCAGAAGGACGGTGTCGCCGCAGCTGACGAACGCGGCTCCGGACGCCTGCTTGGCGATCCGTCCTGTTTCAAATGTTATGCGCTTGCCGCCGGCAAGCTCAACAGTCACTTCCTGTTTCATTGCTGTTCTCTCTTTGGTTTATGTATGGGAAATTGTGAGGCGCGTGCGGCACATGCCTGCGGACGCGAGAAACGGACGCCATGCAGAAGGCACGGCGTCCGTTTGGATTTTGAAGTGAAAGGAATGGTAGCTGCGCGGCTTTGATGGCCGCGATGACCTGTGCTTACGCGGACTTGCAGCATCAGCCGATCATGCTCCGGTATGGGAGTACGCAGCGGGTACACCTGTGTCCCGGCCTGACGAAAGTATGCATTTGCGGCACGTCGATGGCGGCCCTTGCTCTGGAACGTATTGCTGTACAGCTGTGGATGAGTGTCTACTTGCGGATCCCGAGCTTGCCGATAACATCGCGATAGCGATCGGAGTCGTTCTTCTTCAGGTAATCCAGCAGGCTGCGCCGCTTGGACACAAGCATCAGCAGACCCCGGCGCGAGCCGTGATCCTTCTTGTGCGTCTTAAAGTGCTCGGTAAGCTGCCCAATGCGTTCGCTCAAAATCGCGATCTGCACTTCCGGGCTGCCGGTATCCGTATCGTGCACACGATACTTGGTGATAATGTCATTCTTCTGTTGTGTTGCAAGCACGAGGGTAGGGTACTCCTGATATCAAATAACCGTAGTTGTCTACGGAAAGGATACCACCCTTCATAGGCCGGGAAAAGCCTGGCGAGGGCCGACTCGGCAGTTATAAGCGCCTTTAGCGAGCTTCGCGGCGTATCTGCTCCGTCCAGCGAAGAAACCGTAGAAAGTGAGACTTTTCACGCCACAGGAACTGTGCCATCGCGCTGAACCCCACCTTTTCCGCGTGCATACCTGAGTAGGTTTCGACACGCCACTGCAGATAGGGACTGCGCCATGGCCGCAGACGGTAGCCGCGCGTTGCGTTCCACAGGAACTGGATTGCGCCGGTCACGCCTTCAAGTTTACTGCTCTCTACTGGATGTAGTCGAAGATGCTTCCCTTCTCCACGATGCTGAGGCTGTCCAGCAGCGCGGATCGTTGCGTATTCACCGCGCTCAGTTGGGTCGATAACGCCACGGTGTCTGCGGATAAGAGCGTGCTCTGCTCCGCGGAAAGATTTGTCTTCTGCGTGGTGACGTACGTGCTTTCGTCAGAGAGCCGGTTCTGTGACGTATTCAGTGTTGCTCGCTGTGAGGTGACGTTGGTGAGTGAGTCCCTCAGGGCACCCACGTAGACCGCCGGATCCGTGCCGCCGTTGCCCAGGTCTGAAATCACGGCATTCAACGAATCGAACACTGACGCGCCTGACGCAAGAAAGACTGACGAACCCGCCAGTGATCCCTGGACCGTGCCGCCAGACGCAAGCGGAATCGCGGATGTGCCGGTGGTCCCGGAGTAGGTGACCGTGCCATTCGCCGCTTCTGTAAACGGCTGGCTGGCGGACGTGCCGGAGAACAGGTATGAGCCGTTATAACTGCTGTTTGCGAGTGATACGAGGCTGTCGCGAATCGACTTCAGTTGCTCAATCGCGGTCGCCCGTGACGCCGCTGTATTCGTGCTGTTGTATGCGCCTGTTGCCGTCGTGACGGCAGACGTGATCTGCGTTATGACCGAACTCAGTGCCGTGTCAGAGGCCTGAAGACGATTTCCAGCCGTATTCGCGCTGGAGATGAACGAATCGTCTCGCTGCAACGCACTGGCCAGGCGCGCGCTCTGGGCCGCCGCGGAAGGATCGTCGCTCAAACTGTTAAGCCGCAACCCGCTGGACAATTCACTGGAGATATCAGCTTCCTGCGTATTGAGGGTAGCGGCAGAGCTGACGAGGTTCTGGATGGCGGTGGCGTCGACGCGCATAATTTACTCCGAAGGGATTAGGTGACAGTCGTTTGCTCGCCCAGGTTGATGGCTTGTGCAAACAGCTCGTCCACAATGGTCAACACTTTTGCGGCTGCCTCATACGACCGCTGATATTGAGTGAGGTTGGAACCTTCCTGATCGAGCGAGACGCCAGTCGTCTGATCAAGCTGTGTGCCCGTCTGGGTCAGCACGGACGCGTCCGCGGTGCTTTGCGTGCCTGCCGCGGAGGCAGTGTTGCCGACGAAACTCAACACAGTGGCAAATGCGTCAGAGAGTGTTTGCCCGCCAACCAACGGCGAATCCTGAAGCCCGCTGAGCGCAAGCGCGTTGCTTGCACCTCCGGCTGATCCCGCAGAGGCAAAGGCGGTACCGTCAGCCGCAACCACGGTCAGTGTCGCTGCCGTCGTCCCGCTAAAGATCGGTCCGCCAGCGGCACCGGACGCAATCGTTCCGGCAGCATTCTGCGTGTTCACGGCAGTGCTGATCGCCGACGCCAGAGCATCCAGCTGTGCTGAGACAGCGGGCAGGTCGCTGTCCCGAGCCTGCAGAGCGCCACCGATGCTGCCTCCACGAATCGCGTTCGTAACATTGCCGCCGCCCGCTGCTGGGGACGCGTAGATTTGCACAGTGCCGGAGACGGTGGCCGTTGCAAGAGGCTGCGCGGTCGATCCGCTGACCAGTGGTATGCCATTGGAGAGCGCCAGATCAAGCGTGCCGTTCGTGCTGGAAATGGTATTGACATCCACGAGGTTCGACAGGCTTGTGACCAGCGTGTCCCGCTGATCCATCAGGGTGTCGCGATTGCCTCCGCTTCCCGCGGTCATAATCTGCTGATTCAGCGCGGAAATCTGCGAGATGAGCGTATTGACCTGCTGCACGGAATCCGTCACCTGCTGATTCAAGGATGCGGTCTGCGAAGTGATCTCCCCCGCCGTCCGGTTCAGCGTGCTGGTAACACTTTGCGCGGCAGAGTATAGCGATTGCTGCGCAGTGGCGTCATTGGGCGATCCGGCTAGCGTGGATGCCGCAGCGAAGAAGTTGCCGATTGCAGCACCGATACCCGATGCATCGTTGCCCGACGAATCGATCTTGAAAAGATTCTGCAAATTATCCAGGGCTGATGACCGCGCACCGCTGGCCGATGAAGCCTCTGTGGCCTGCTGCACTGACTTCAGCAGAACGCCATCGCGGGTTGCGGACACAGTGGCACGAACGCCGGGCTGGCCGTTTGATCCAACTGTCACCAGGTCACCTTCGTTGAAGGTCGTAGACCGGCGCGTGTAGCCTGCGGTGTTCTGGTTGGCAATGTTGTCAGACGTCGCATTAAGCGCCGTCTGATCCGCCAGCAGCGCACTTGTCGTGACACTGAGAAGTCCGCTCAGAGTGCCCATGGGTACCCTCCCACGCTGGACCGGCTGTTGAGGCGCCTGCGTAATGCCAGGTGCATGGACGCAGCGCGCACCTGCTGCCGCAGCACTTCAATCGCTCGCGCGGTCTGCGCACGATCAGTCTCCGGCGGAAGCGTGTTGATGCCACTTACCGCTGCGGCAAGCTCTTCCAACGTGTCTGCGTCATGTGCGCTGAGGGCCAGTGAGGCCCTCCGTAGAAGAGCTTGCACTGATCTATCCCAGGAGGCTGCTGATGATCTTGTCAGCAACGGCAGATGCGGGCACCTCATAGCTCCCGCTGTCAATGGCGGACTTTAGTGCGGCGACCTTGCTTGTGCGCACATCGTCGGTGTCGGTGGCGGCGGCGGCAAGCTTGCTGCCTGTGCCACTCAGAGAAGCGGTTGTTGCGGCTTTGTTCGTCTTTGTGGACTCCCTGACCGCGGTCTTCGGCGCGGTGCTCTTGGCGTGCGCAGTACGCTCCGTGGCAGATGCGTTTGTGCTGAGAACCTGCGTGTTTACACCCGATGTCTTTGACATGTTCTATTCCCTCCTCCTGGGTTATCGGCGTTGCCAAGAGCCACACTAGGCGAAGATTTTTCCTATTTCGCTAAGATTTTTCTCATGTGCCTCCACCGAGGACACAATGCGGTGTGCAAATCCAAGAGCACCTGACTTCGCCATGGCACCGGCCATGGCCTCAACGCCAAAGCTCTGCAGCGTACCGGCTTCGCCCGGCGCTTCTTCCTCCCCGATAGCGGATGACTTGCCCAGGGGCTTCATCAATTCACCAAGCATAACGGCTTCGAACTGTTGCGCCGCGTGAAGCAGCTTGGCATGCCGTGCGCCCGTGTTCGTGTCCGCGGAGGTAACCGGGACAGCAGCCGGAGGTTGTGGGATGGACGAGTTCAATGCAGTCATTACAGAACCTCGATTTCAGCTTCGACGGCACCCGCGGACTTCATCGCCTGGAGGATGGAAATAACATCGCGCGCCGTTGCTCCAATCATTTGCAGACTGCGCACCAGGTCCTCCACCGTCGAACCCACCTTCAGATCGATCCGGTTAACCGGCTTATCCTTTGCCTGGATTTGCGTTTGCTGCACGACCTGCGTTGTGCCTCCGCTGGAAAAAGCATTGGGCTGCGATGCCTGGAACTCGCTGACGATGTTGACTGCCAGGCCGCCATGCAGGATAGACGCCGGTTGCAGCACCACGTTGCCGCCGATCACGACGGTTCCCGTACGCTCGTTCACCACCAGTTTCGCGCGCGGATACAGCATCACCTGCACCGCCTCGACGCGTGAGAGCAGCTCTGGAATGTCCTCGCCTGGCGTAACCTGCAACTCCACGCTGCGGCTATTGGTTGCGTGCGCAGCTGTTCGTCCCAGCTCGTGATTGATCGAGTCGGCGACCGAGCGCGCGCTGCGAAAATCGGCATCCTGCAGCAGAATGGAAAAGCTGGAGCGCCCCGCCAGATCGAGGGGTACACCCCGCTCCACCGATCCACCCAGTGGAATGCGGGCGGTTGTGGGGTGGTTCATCTGCTTGGTATTCCCGTTCGCTGACACCGTGTAGCCGCCCAGCACCAGCGGACCTTGCGCTTCGGCGTAAATCTTTCCGTCGGGGCCATACAGCGGCGTCAGAAGCAGCAGGCCTCCTTCAAGACTGCGTGCGTCGCCAGCCGATGAAACCGTCAGGTCAACCCGTGTTCCGGAGCGCGAAAACGGCGGCAACGCCGCTGAGATGAACACGGCAGCCATATTCTGCACGCGAATGGCATTCGCGGGAACGCTGACGCCCATGCGCAGCAACGTCGATGCCAGCGTTTGTACCGGGAAGGTGGTTTGCTGGCTGTCGCCGCTGCCATTCAGGCCGACAACGATGCCATACCCGACAAGCTGATTTTCGCGGATACCTTCAATCGACGAGATGTCCTTCAGTCGCACGGAGCGCTGGAGTCCAGAGACCGGTATCTCCGCGGCAAGAGCGGCCTGTGCCAGAGACAGCAACAGCAGTCCAAAGAGACGTGTCGCGAGTTTTGAGTAGGTAAAAGTCATGGCCATCCGTTTAGAAGATCAGGGCTTTTTGCAGCAGGCGGACCAGCAGGTTCGGCCTGTGTGTATAGTCGGTCACGATTCCATTGCCGCGCACCTGCAACGTCAAGTCAGAGATCGCGGTTGAGAGCACCTTGTTCGCTTGCGAAATATCCTCAGGCCGTACCAGCCCACGAAGCACAACGGTCTGCGTCTGCTGACTGAACTCCACCTGGCGCGCGGCTTCAATCAAGAGCATGCCGTTCGGCAGCACTTCCATCACTTCGCCGCCGAGTGTGGTGCTCAAGCTGGAGTTGTTCGCGCTCTGGCCTTGTGCATTCAACGCGGAGTTTGCATTCATGTTCACCAGGTTCTGCGCCGCGGAGCTTGCGGACAGCTTCTGGAACAGCGCGGTGACCGCGGAGCTTGCGGCGGAGCTGCGTGTCCCTTTCACGGTGCCGTCTGTCGAGGATTCAAGTTCTTCTGAAACCACGATGGAAATCAGGTCGTGCGGCTGCATGGCGCGTACATCCGCGGAAAGGCGTACAAAGCGGCCTGACTCCGTCCACAGTGCTCCCGGAGCTGGCTGTGTGGCGGCGGAATCCGCGCGCACCCGGCGGAGGTAATCGTCCAGCGAGCTTGCCGCCGGATCCTTCGTGGTACGAACTGCCGCCTTGCCCTTTACCGATGGCGTCTGGCCAGGCAGCAAGTAGACCTGCAGGAATAATGCGGATGTGATGCCGAGGACGGAGCCGGCCATGCCGCGCACCTGCCTTCGCCGTCTCTTAACTGCATCAATCATTGCGGCTCCACCTCGACTCTGTGGTCTGCACGCAACACGCCGCGAATTCTGTGCGGCGGCTCATCTCTCATCCGCTTCAGCGTCACGCTGACGCCCTCACCGATGGCTGCCTGAGTGTCGGCCGTCCCCTCGATCTCCATCTGCACGCTTTGGGAAGCAAAGAAGATTTTGACCGCGTCGCCGGCATGGATGGCTGCGATCTGAACCGGAGATGCAATGGTTCGCTGCTGTCCTAACGTGTTGGGAGATGAACTCTGGGTCACCGGTGTGCCCGATGCCAGAGTTGCACGCATGGGTACCAGCACAAGCGGCTGACTGGGATCGTCGCAGTGGCTGACACGCACCCACACCCGGTGCATTACTGCATCCACCTGCACGTCCTGCACGCGGTATCCGCTGGCACTGCCACCTGCGGCGGCTGGAGCACCTGTCCCAATCGCACTCTGCGCGGCTGCCTCCGGAGTCGCCGCACAGAGTTGCGCGGGCAGGCGCATGCCATACAGCAGGAGAAAAAGGGCGGCGAGTGATGGCCGCATCAGCGCACCATGTTATTCACTTGCGAGTACATGTCATCCGCGGTCTTGATGACCTTTGAGTTGCTCTCATACGCGCGCTGCGCCAGCACCATCTGCACGAATTCCTCAACGACATCGACGTTGGAGGCTTCAAGCGATCCCTGCTGCAGCGTCCCTAATCCAGTCGCTCCACCAGGCACGTCAACAACCGGTGTGCCGGAAGCACCAGACGCTTGCAGCAGGTTGCCGCCAATGGAACTGAGGCCGCCAGCATTAGGAAACGTAGCTAACTGAATTTGTCCAAGCTGTGACGGTTGCGTCTGCCCTGGCACAGTGGCAGTGACCACGCCGTATTGCGAGATGGTGACGCTGGTCGCATTCGTCGGAATGGTGATGGCCGGGTTCAGTGACTCGCCGTTCGAAGTCACCATCTGACCCTGGCTGTTCAAGTGAAAGCTGCCGTCGCGCGTATAGGCGATGGTGCCGTCCGGCCGGGTCACCTGAAAGAAGCCCTGACCCGAGATCGCAAGATCCAGCTGGTTGCCGGTTTGATTGAAGTCGCCCTGCGTGTTGACCACTTCGGTGGAAACGGCGTGGGTGCCCAGTCCAATCTGCAGGCCTGCGGAAACGGTACTGGTGCTTTGCGCCGCGCCAGGCGTCACAAGGTTCTGATACATCATGTCTTCGAACTGAAGATTGCGGCGGCGAAAGCCAGTCGTCGACGAGTTCGCCAGGTTATTAGCTACAGTGTCCAGGTTGGCCTGTTGTGCGCTCATGCCGCTGGCTGCCGTATACAATGCACGAATCATTGTTGCTCCTTGTGTGCTTGCCTAAACACGCCCGAGATCTTCCGTTGCCGTTTTGTCGAATTCGTTGTGGAAGACGTTGAGCGCCTTCTGCATCATCTCTGCCTGGCGCTGCACCAGCATCAACTGCAGCGTGCCGTGCACCGCATCCTGATTGGCACCTTCCAGCGCGCCCTCCTGCACGGTTCCGTCCACCGCGACCGGCTTGGCATCGCTTGCTGCGGTGAAGCGGTTCGTGCCAACCGGAGTCAGGCTGGTTGCGGCGTAGTTGACCAGGCCCAGCACGCCTGCAATGGCACTGGTGCCATCCGCCGTGCTGACCGAGATCTCGCCGCCGGAGCCAACGTGCACAGTGCCCGTAGGCAGCACGATAGGCTGTCCGGTATTGTTCAGAACTGGTTCACCATGCTGTGTGGTCAGCGTGCCATCGGCACCACGCAGAAACGCTCCATCGCGGGTCAACTGCACGCCATGCGCGGTCTGTATCTGGAAGAAGCCTCCACCATTGAGGGCAAGATCAAGCGGATTGCCCGTGGCTGTGATTTGCCCCTGCCCCAGATCAAGCCGGTTGCCGCCAAGAATGCCAAACTGGTTGACTGCGTTCTCCAGATCGCTGGGTAACGCCAGTCCCTGTTCCGCGACGTTTGCCATCACGCCGCGAAAATAAACGCTTTCCGCGCGAAATCCGTTGGTGTTGCTATTGGCCAGATTGTTCGCGGCCGTTTCCAGCGCCTGTGTGCGCGAGAGCAATCCCGTATATGCCGCGTAGACGCCGCTGTTCATGCTTTACAGCAAATGCACGCGCCGCGCCAAACCCTTGCTTCCCAAAGTAAGAGCAAGCTAAACAGCCTGCTCGTACCGGTGATACAAACATCTGCACTCACCACGCCGCGGCAGAGGCCAGCGCGTCCGGCATGCGATACACCATGTCCATGACATCCTCTGTCTGGTGAGGACCTCCGGCCACGGCCGCTGGTTCAAGCCACATGCGCAGCCAGAAGAATTCGTGCACGCGCGCCCATCGGCTCTCCACCGGCTGTAAACGCTTCAACGTACGCAGAATGGATGCTTCCATCTCTTGAAGGCTTGCGCAGGATATCTCCTCAGCCGCGACGCCTTGCGCGTTCAGCATGCCCGCGTGCGCTTCAGCCCATTGTGTCTTTGGCGCAACCCCGGCATCCACGGCCATATCATGCATCCAGCGCAACGCAAAAACAGCTTGCGGATCGATCGCGTCAGTGAATGCTACAGCAAGCCGGTGTTCGCGCCCATGTGCCTGGACGCCATCACTCGTCTCATGAACCAAGCGGAGCGGCAGTGTTCCCGTGCGCTGCAGGATGACACGCGGCGCGACTGCGGCCATGCCGTCCAGCCGGGAGCCGCCCACGTTCCACATGGGGCAGCTCCACTGGGTTGCCAGGGCTTCGGTGACTTTGCGCTCGGGTACGCCGCACTCTGCAGTCAACACGTCACCGATGCGCTTGCCGCTACCCTGCTGCACCTGTAACGCCCGCCGCAGGTCCTCCTGCGAAATCACCCCTGTGGACAGCAACAGGAGACCCAAAGGGATGCGATGCTCATGCGTGCGTCGAACGGGTTCGCGCTTGGTCTCGCGGCGGACCGCGGTTGCAACTCTCGCCTCCAGGCACGCCGGGCTGCAGCACCACCGGCCTTCAAACACAGGACGCGTGCGGCTGCGAAGATGCAGCCTTACCTGCAGCGGCATACGCGCACCGCAAGGACATGGCCGCAAATCCAATGCCTGTCGCGCATCAGGAGATGCCCCGGGCAATGCAACGTCGTTAAAGAGCGGATACTGGCGCGCAGGCGCATTCGTTACGGTATTTACAGCAGGCATCGTACACTCTCCAGGCGCGGCTTTGGCTGCAGCACCTCTGTTACTTGCAATCCAAAATTGCCGCCAACAACGACGACTTCGCCGCGCGCGACGATGCGGTCCCCCACTACCAGATCCACCGGCTCAGAGACTAGCCGGTCAAGTTCCAGAACGTCGCCGGAGGTCAGTTCCAGCAATTCAGAGAGCGGCATCTCCCGCGCGCCAAACTGCAGCCTTGCCTCTAACTCGATATCCAGCAGGGCGGTGTTGCCGCTGTACTCTGCCGGCGTAAGGGTGTCCAGATCCAGACTTTGCACCACCTCAGTGGTAAAGGCGGCACTGTCGCGCTCCGCGCCGGTATCCGCGTCCGGTTCGCTCATTCGCCATGCCCCCCTTCGTGAACGATCTCCAACGGGTGTGCAATCTGGGCCGCGCGATGTTCGCCTGCGCGCACCGGTTCCGCGCGGAAGACGGGAACGTCACTCGCGCGCAACTCCGCGGAGACACCGTGTACCAGCGGCAAAGGCAGCAATGATCCGGGCTGCATTTCCTGCAGGTCAGTGGCGCAAAGCCGCATCACCGGAAATGCAAGGGTCGTATGCACATTGACGCAACGCAGACGGTTCATCATGCGGGCACGCTCTTCCGGTGTCCTGTGCCGTTGCCGTTCACGCCGCAGTGCCACCGCGCGCAACGTCGAAGCGACGTTGACAGCGGGCAGGCAGAATCGCAGATCGCCGGTGAGCTCCGCCAGCGTTACCTGGAAGCGGCAGCAGAAGACACGCTCCTGCACCGGCATCAGCCGTTGCCCGTGGTTCTCGCGCTCGCCGGTCTCCGGATGAAACTCCGCTCCAAAGGGCAGCCACGCGGCACTCCATTCACGCAACACGAATTCGATCACCGACCCCAGTACCGCTTCCTCAATCTCTGTCAGTTCCCTGCTTGCGCCCCCCGTGCGGCCGCTGCCGCCCAGCAGAAGATCGATGATGGCGGGTGCCAGCGTCAGGCTCAACGACATCACGCCGCGAACCTGCTGTGTTTCCATGGCAACGCGCAGCGGCAACACGTGGCACCCAGTCGCGGTTTGCTCCGCGAACTTACTAAAACTTTGCTGCTCGGCCGCGAGCGGCGCAATTGCGACGTTGCTGCGCAGCCACGCCCCGAGCGTATGCGTCAGATTGCGGGCGAACTGCTCATCCAGCGTCCGCAATGTGCGCAGCTGGTCGCCAACAATCTGGCCCGCACGGCTGAAGTTGAAGGCTTCGTGCTGTGCGATACGCTGTTCTCCCCCCTGCTCAGCGGGCATGCGACCCCTTCGCCCGCTTGCCCTTCCCGGCAGTCTTTTCCGCACCAAGATCGGCCATGGCAGCACGCAACCGGACCACGGCAGCTGAGTGAATCTGCGAGACGCGCGACTCCACCACACCCAGCGTCAAACCTATCTCCTTCATGGTGAGCTCTTCGTAGTAGTACAGCGTGAGTACCATGCGCTCCTTGTCCGGCAGAGTCTCAATGGCGTCGATCAGCCGTTGCCGCAGTTCACCCTTCAAGCAGCGGAAGAGCGGCTCATCACTTTCTGATCCAGGCAGGTAGGAAAGTTCATCATCGCCACCATCCTCATTGCGCTCAAGATTCAGGCTGCCGATCTCCAGCCCCTTCAAGTCGCCCAGCAGTTGCTGAAAGTCCTGCAACGAGAGGTCCATGCTGCCCGCTATCTCGGCGTCGGAGGGCGCGCGGCCCATCTGTGCTGTCAAGGTCCGGATCGTCTCCTCGATGGCGCGGCCCTTCCGGCGCAGTTCGCGCGGGCTCCAGTCAAGCGTGCGCAACGAATCCAGGATGGCTCCACGAATACGGAACTGCGCATAGCTCTTGAATTGCACCTGCTTGGTGTGGTCGAACTTGGAAAACGCATCGATCAGGCCCACCATGCCAGCCGAGATCAGATCCTCGATATCGACGTGCTGCGGCAGGCGCTCATGGATGCGCCGCGCCACAAAACGAACGGTGGGCAGATGCTCCAGAAGGAGGCGGTCACGCTCCGCCGGGGTAATCGTCGATGCGGGTGCCGCGCTGCCGTAGGCTGGGGCTGCTTTCCCCTTCACGGGCTTCGCCCGGAGCATGCTTCCGGGCATCTCGGTGCCAGGGATGCTTTGCGGCAAGAGATCGATCTCTACCAGTTGGGTTTCCGTATTCCCAGTCATGCTGTTCTCCTTCGCGACACTTATGTCAGGCGCTCGCTTGTCTTAACTGCCCACCAGCTGATTGCCGACTGTCCCAAGACTTCGCACCCGCACCTCTGGAGGGATTTCAGCAGGCGCAATCACGGTGATCTTGGGGAGAAACGGCTCCAGCCAGCGGCGCAGGTGATAACGTGCCGGCGATGGACAAAGAAGCACGGGCAGTGCCATCGTGCCTCCGTCGCCGGTTAGCCGCTTCACAGACTCCAGGAGCGGCCGCAGGAAGTTGGCACCGGAAGCCGGCCGCGCACCATCACCCAGCAGGCGCGCCGCGCCCTCTGGATCAAACGTGGAAATAATCTGCTCTTCCATGCTGCGGTCCAGCGTCAACACAGGCAGCCCACCATCCCCATCCAGCAAGGGGCGGATGAAATTTCTGCCCAGCGCCTGCCTGATCTGTTCCGTGAGAAAGACCACATCCTTTGACCGTGCGGCAGCTTCCACCATCGTCTCCAGCACCGTGCCAAGGTTGCGAATGGACACCTGCTCGCGCAGCAGTTGCTGCAGGATCTTTTGAATCTCGCCCAGGCTCATCAGCTTTGGCAGAAGTTCCTCCATCAGCTTGGGATGGCTGTCGTTGACGGAATCCAGCAGGCGCTTTGTCTCCGCGCGTCCCAGCAGTTCATGCGCATGCCGGCGGATCAACTCCGCCAGATGCGTGCCAATGACCGCAGTCTGGTCCACCACGGAGTATCCCGCGGCGAGAGCCTGTTCTTCGAGTCCTATTTCGATCCACTTTGCAGACACGCCGAACGCCGGCTCTTTTGTCTCGATGCCCGGCAAGACGCGCGCTTTGGGATCGGCGTTGACCGCCAAAAGGCAGTTCGCCTCCGTCTGCCATCGCCCAATCTCAACGCCGCGCAGCATGACAACGTACTCGCGCGGACGCAGCCGCAGGTTGTCCGTGATATGCACTGACGGCACGATGAAGCCAAGCTCTGTTGCCAGGTGCCGCCGCAGAGCGCGCACGCGGTTCAGCATCTGTCCGCCCTGTTTTTCATCCACCAGGGGAATCAGCTGGAAGCCGATCTCCAGCGTGAGTTCGTCCACCTTCAGCAGGCTTGCCAGATCCTCCGATCCTGACGCCACGGCATCGGGACCTGCAGATGCCGCGGCGAACGCCGCGGTGTCCGCCGCAAGCCGTTGTTCATCTGTGGGCAGCTTGCGTGCAAACGCGGCAAGCGCGACCGCCACCAGCACGAACGGAATCTTCGGAATGCCCGGAATCATGGCCATCGCGAACAGAACGCCGCTGGCAAGAAAGACCGTATTGCGCTTGGTGAACAGCTGCGTATTCAGTTCCTGGTCTAGTGCGTTGGCAGAGGATGCCCGCGTCAGCACCAGGCCGCCCGCCACGCTGACCAGCAGGCTGGGAATCATCGTCACCAGACCATCGCCAACCGTCAGGATGGTGTAGGTCTTGACGGCGGTCGCAAGGTCCACCCCCTGCTGGATGACGCCGATCAGCAGGCCGGCGATGATGTTGATGGCTGTGATAAGGATCGTTGCCATGGCGTCGCGCTGATTGAAGCGCGCGGCGCCGTCCATGGCACCGTAAAACTCCGCCTCGCGCGCGATGGCTTCGCGGCGCTTGCGCGCGCCCTGCTCATCGATCAGGCCCGCGTTCATGTCGGCGTCAATCGCCATCTGCTTGCCGGGTAGAGCATCCAGCGTGAAGCGCGCCGTCACTTCCGCGGTGCGTACCGCTCCATGCGAGACCACAAGGAATTGAATGGCGATCAAAGCCAGGAACAGAACAAAGCCGACGACGTAGTTTCCTCCAACAACGAATTGGCCAAACGCCTGGATCACATCGCCTGCGGCGCTTGTGCCCTCACTGCCATGCAGCAGAATCCGGCGGCTGGATGCCAGATTGAGCGATAGCCGGAAGAGTGTAAGCAGCAGAAGGAGCGTTGGAAATACGGAGAAGTCAGTTGCCTTCCGCACCTGTACGGCTGTCAGGAAGACCAGAAGCGATGCGGTGATCGATAGGGCCAGTAAGAGGTCAAGGATGACGCCTGGCAATGGCACCAGCATGACAAAGATGGTGCACATGGCGCCTGCTGGCAGCAGGAAGGGCTTGGCTTGCGCGAAGGAAGACGCGCGTACGGCTTTGGCGGCTTCACTCATTGGTCACCCTGTGCGGTTTCTTCTGCGCTGTACTCAACCCGGCAGCAGGACACGCGAGGGCGCGGCATATCCGTAGCCACGATGCTGGGGCCGCTGCGTCTCCCGTTTGCTGCGCTCGTTGCTTTCGCGGAACAGGAAGGCCAGAATGGCCGCGACCGCCGCGTACAACTCGTACGGAATCGCCTGCCCTTCTTTCACGCTCCGGTAGAGAGACCGTGCCAGCGGCGGATTCTCAACGATGGGGACGCCCGCCCACCGTGCCTGCTCGCGAATCTCAAGTGCGTGGAGATCGCGGCCCTTCGTCAGTAAGCGCGGCGCGGACATGTTTTTGTAGTCGAACAGGAGCGCGACCGCGTAGTGCGTCGGATTCGTAATCACGACCGCTGCCCGCGAAAGGTCGGCCTTTACGCGGCGTTTGCGCATGGCTCGTTGGATCTGCCGGATGCGGCCCTTTGTTTGCGGATTGCCGTTGCTCTCCTTCATCTCCTGCTTGACCTCTTCCTTTGTCATGCGCAGGCCGCTGTTCCACTGCCGCCATTCGTTCAGGTAGTCCAGGGCTGACCAGCCAACCGAGATCCATGCCGCATCCACGGCAAGCCCATACGCCGCGGCAAACGTGAGCGGCAGACGCGCGCTGCTGTTCACCGGCATTGGCAACACACTCCGCCGTAGTGCAAAGGTGGCAAGCATGACCACTGCCGCTGCAGGTAAGAGCGACTTCATCAGCCGGAGCAAGGAGCGCGCGGAAAACACGTTCTTGATGTTGGTGCCTGGATTCAGCCTTCCAGGTTTCCAGGCCAGCGCCGCCGGACGAATTTGCAAGCCGCCGCTCTGCATCGCACCCACCCCAACCGCGCCGAAGAAGGCAGCTGCCAGCAACAGGGCAAGCGGTGCGGTTCCGGGAAGCAACATGCCTGGCAAGACACGGAGGAGCGCATCGTTGGTCTGGTAGGTGCGGGTTCCCGCGTCAAGCGCAGCGGCAAACGTTCCGCTCCACGCTTTTACGAATTGCGTGGAAGCGCTCCGCAGCAAAAGCAATCCAGCCAGCATCGCCGCAGACGACGTTAGTTCGCGGCTACGCACACCTTCACCGCGTTCGCGGGACTTTTTCTTGCGCTGCTCCGAAGCTTTTTCTGAACGCTCGCCGCTCACAGGCGCACACTCCTCTGCGCGATGTCCAGCAGGGCCGTAAAGCGATGCTCAATCCACGTCGGCCACACGGCTAAAGCACCAATCAGCACGCCATAGGAGACCAGTGTTTTGACCGGCACCGACGCGATGTGTGTAGGGAGGGCGGGTGCCATGCGGCTCACCAGTCCAATGCCAATCTCAACCAGCAGCGCAGCTGCGATGACTGGGGAGGCAAGTTGCACGCCGGACAGGAAGATCCCCGATGCCATCGAAGCAAGCGCATCCCCGCTGCGCAGCGCCGCAGGCGCGTGTCCCAGAGGCACCGTGACGAGCGTCCGCATGAGCGCTGCCAGCATCGTGCGGTGCAGCCCCGCCGCCAGCAACACCAGGGTGCCAAGCCAACTCAGCACCGTACCCAGCACCTCCGTTTCCACCATTGAATTAGGGTCAAGCAGGTTGGCCAACGAGAATGAAAAGGCCGTGCTCATCAGCGTTGCGGCAAACAACAGAGCCTCATTCAGCAAGGAAAGAATCAGGCCAAAGCAGAGTCCAACCCCAATTTCACTCAGCAAAGCGGGACCGCTCAACGAAACGGCCGAACCTGGGATCACCGAGGCCACCGGTGTAAGCAGAATCGCAAGAGCCAACACAAACAGGGCCTTCACCCGTGCCGGAACAGCGCGCGAACTATACACCGGCATCGTGACCACCGCGCTGCCAAGCCGCAGCAGAAGCAGCAGCCCAACCGTCAGCAGCCGTTCCAATCCGTTCTGCTGCATAGGAACAGCCATGATCTATCCCAGGTACCGGTGAAAGTCAGACCAGAGCCGGACCGTATACGTAACTGCCTCCCGCAGGAACCAGGGCATGCTGACGAGCCCGGCGAAGAACACCACGATGAGCCTCGGCACAGCGGTGATGGTCTGCTCCTGAATGCCGGTAAGCGTCTGCACAAGCGTGAGGCCCACGCTGACCACGCAGCCAAGGATCAGCAGCGGTGCGCTCAGCAGCAGTGCTTCCAGCAACATGCGGCGGACGATTTCGGCAACCTGGTCAGGACCCACAACCGGCCTCCTAAAAGCTCTTCAGCAGCGAACTCGCCAGGAGATGCCAGCCATCCACCATGACAAACAGCAGAATCTTGACCGGGGTCGAGATCACGGTGGGCGGCATCTGCAACATGCCGATGGAGGTGGTCACGCTGGCCACCACCAGATCCACCAGAAGAAATGGCAGAAAGAGGATCGCGCCAATCTGGAAGCCGGACTTGAGCTCGCTCAGCATGTAGGCCGGGACGACAATCTGCATGGGCGCGTCCTCGCGGCGGGTCAACCGCTGCGTTTGCGACGCGGAGGCGAACAGTTCCAGGTCCTTGTCGCGCGCATACCGCAACATGTACATGCGCATCGGCGCCGCACCCCGCTGCAATGCGTCTTCACCGGAGAGTGTACCCGCGCGATACGGCGCGACGGCCTGTTGATCGATTTGCGTGATGACGGGCTGCATCAGGAACCACGTCATCATCAGGCCAAGTGCCATCAGAATCTGGTTGGAGGGCGCTGTTTGGGTTCCCAATGCTTGGCGTAAGAAATGGAAGACCACAAGCAGCCGCACTAGCGGCGTCATGGCAAGAAGGACGGCCGGAACCAGCGTGAGAAGTGTCAGACCAACGGCGATTGCCCACGGCGTACTTTGCCCGGTGGCCAGGGCCTCCGCGATGCTGCGGTCGCGGGGCACTGCCGCAGCTGCTGTGTTCGAGGTGCTCGACGCCGTCGGCGGTGTGGGCTTTGCTGCTTCAGTTTGAGGGTGAGCGGTGTCCTTCGAAGCCGTGTGTGGTTTCCCGATGCCCGTGGCAGCAGGACGCAGCGCAGCACGTGAAACAATGCTTTGCGGGGTAACGGGCGGCCTGATCTCCCCGGAAGCGCGCTGCTGGGCAGCGATGATTGGAACTCCGGCAAGCAGGGCAATCAACAGCAATATCCAGCGGGACGGAATCACGGGGTGGCATCTCCCAGAGGAAAGTTGCCGGATCGCGTAGCGTGCTGATTCAATGGAACGGGCGCACTCAGGCCGTCGCTTCCGGCACCCACAAGAAACCGCTGCCCCTCGCATTCAACCAGGTACAGCGACCGCTTCGGGCCAAGCTGGAGCGTCTCCACGCAGCGCAGAGAACGCGCCTGCGGCTTGGTGACACCACGCAGCATCGCTGTCAGACGCTCCAGCCATGCTGTGCCGGCGATCGACTTTGGCGCACCCGAAAGAGCCGCAACCCGCGCATTGTTTCTCATGGCCGCATGAAACCTCAAACCAGGCGAGTCAGGCGGACGGCCATCCGGCCATCCACGTTATCCAGTTCGCCCCAGCCCATCACGGCTCCCCCAACGCGAACGGGAACATCCTCCGCGGCCGAGATGAGGGTGGAGAACACCATGCCCGCGGACAATCCGCGGAGATCGCGCAGCTTCATGCCGGTGACTGGAACTGCGATACTTAGCCGGAAGGGCACCGTTTGTGCAGCGCGCCATGAGGCTGGCACTTCTGGCGCAGGCAACTCAATAGGAGCCGGCTCCTGCACCTCCGGTCCACTGTCGGGTTTGTTCATCAGCGCTGCACCAGAAATTCAGTGAAGTAGATTTCAAGCACGCGCGTCTCCACGTTGTGCAGCTTGTACTGCTCGTCGAGCTTCTTCTTCAGGGTTTCGCGGCTGCCGGCGGCCAGCAGGCTGTCCGACGTTTCGCTGCTCAGCACTGACAGAGTCGTGTCGCGCAGAGCCGCGGCAGCTCCGTCCACAGCCTTCGGATCCTTCGGCGCTTCTTCCTTCTTGCCCTTTAGGTCCACTTCATCACGAATACGCAGGCTGACTGCCGCGCGCAAATAGCTGCGCCCGCCAGGATCGGCCAGGTTCACAATCATGGGTTCCAGAGCCAGGACGTGTGAGGCGGCAGGTGCGATGACTTCGATCGGAGGTGCCGCTCCAGTCGCAGACGGTGCAGCCGCGCCACCCAATTTGCCCGACTTCATCAGCCAGTAGACACCGCCTCCCACCGCACCCAACGTAACCACCGTGGAAAGAAGCACCGGAATAAGAATGGACATCATCCCGACCTTCGCGGACGGTGCCGTGACCTGGATCGGAGCCTCTGCTGCGGCTGAACTCGACATGCTCCTGGTATGTGCATGTGCAGTTCCAGAACAGCAAAGGGCTGCATTAGCCGTGGCTAACGCAGCCCTTCAATCTGCACCCTGCTGTCGTGAAACTTAGCGAATCATGTTGATCGTGTCTTGCGTGATGCTGTCGAAGGTGGTAACAGTCTTCGAGTTCGCCTGGAAGGCTCGCTGCGCCACAATCAGGTTCGCAAACTCCGTGGAAATATCCACGTTGGATTGCTCCAGGGAGTTGTCACTGATCGATCCTCTGCCGCCAGTATTTGCCGTTCCAAGATTGAGTTCACCGGACGCGGCATCAACGGAGTAAAGATCGTTTCCACTGCGAGCGAGCGACTGCGGATCCGACACGGTCGCTACGGCCACCTGCCCGACGGTCTCAGTGCCGCCGTTCGTAAAGTTCGCGGTAACCACACCGTTAGCGTCTACGGAGAAGTCTTTGTAGATGCCGCTGGCATATCCGTCCTGAGAGTTGCCATTCGTAGAAGAGTTCGCTGCGCCTTGTGTTACTAGACTGTTGCCACTCGAATCATACAGATTCCAGTTCAGCGACATATCCGCCGCGTGGTCAGACAGCCCAGAGAAGGTGATGCTACTGACGTTACTCGTAGGTGATGCGAGCGTGCCATCCGGGTTGAAGGTGAGCGTTCCCGTATTCCCACTGCTGCTGGTTGCGTCACCAGAGGGCAACACCACCGAATACGCCCACGCGCTGCTGCTCGTCTTGGTAAACGTGATATTTGCGTTGTGCTTGTCCCCCAGTGAGTCATACATCCCCACAGAGGAAGTAAAAGCAGTGCCCAAAGCCGCGCTTGAATCAAGACTGGTGTTCAGTGAAAATTGCGTAGATGGGTGCGCAAGCTGCGTCTTGGCCAGCGGAATGTTCAGCGTCTGCAATGGCGCGTTCAGATCGATGGCTCCGTTCGCTAACGTGGGAAATCCCTGCACACCATACCCGTCACTTGTAATCAGGTTGCCAGTTGCACTTAGCTGAAAGTTGCCGTTGCGGGTCAGCTGGGGTGAGCCGGTCTGCGATACGACAAAAAAACCGCTGCCGTTGATTGCCATATCCGTCGCATTTCCGGTGGGGGCAAGATTGCCTTGTGTGAAGTTACTATCGATGGACGAAATGCGGGTTCCCACGCCCACCTGCAACGGCGCGCTTGATCCCGATGTGCCGATATTTTGGTAGAACAGGTCCTCAAAGTTGGCGGTCTGGCCCTTGTAGGCGGTTGTATTCAGGTTGGCGAGATTGTTGCCGATCGTGCTAAGTGCGGTGGAGTCGGCTTGTAATCCGCTGAGCGGGATGGAAAACGATGGCATACTGAATTCCTTTCAGGGTTGGATGGATCGACTTCTTAGCCGAGAGGGGTCGCTGGGCTTGTGCCTGAACTCGATCCGTTCGAGCTCGTGGGCGTTGTGCCCGTGGTGGAACCGCCGAGCGACGTGAGTTGTGTGTTGATGTCGATAAGCTGCTCCAGGCTGTTGACCTGCGCGAGCTGCGTGATATACGAGGTGGGATCGGTGGGCTGGGTCGGGTCTTGATTCTTCAACTCCGAGACAAGGAGAGTAAGAAAATCACTGGAGCCGAGCGTGCTGCCGCTCGCGCTGCTGCTGGTGCTCGCCGAGCCCGGCACGGCAGCCGCGTGTGCTGTAGCACGTTGCAAGTTCGCCGCAAGTGCGTTTGGATCCAGTGTGGTGGCATTCATAAAAGTCTTCTCCTTAAGGTCTTGCTAGATGTGGATACTTAGGGTGCTGCCAGCCGGTATGTACGCTGCCGGTTCATGTGTCACCTGGACATGCCAAGCGCTGCCGGTTACCACAGCCGTGCCGCTGGTTGCCGCGTCCGTGAGACGAGTTCCATCCTGAGAGTCGCGCCGGTCCTGCCGGTCCCGTGAAGGGGAGCCTTCACTGGTGTGCGTAAAGCCACCTGCTCCAGTTGCACTTGCCGGGCCATTCACGCGTTCAGCGGGTGCGCTGAAACTTAGCGTGCTCACAGCAATCTGCTGATCCTGCAGGTAATGATGCAGGCTGGACATGGACGCGCCCACTGCCTCCTGCGAACCAGACACAGACGCGTGCAGCACGCCACCGCGCATTTCGGCTTGTACACCGACTGCGCCAAGCACCGGGTCCTGCACGGAAACTTCCAGCTTCTTCAGTGGGGCAGAGGATGTCGCCGGCAGCGAGGGGAGCTCGGCTGAAGCACCGGCCCGTGTCACGGGATTCGTGCCCGTTGCGACTGACGGTACATCATGCGTTGCGGTGTTACCGAACGCCAGGGAAAAGCTGGCTCCTACAGCGTGCGGCGTGACTGCGGCGTGCGCGTTGGTGAAGACTCCGCTGAATTCCGCCGCATGCGTTTCACCTCTTGCCGAACCGTACGATGCGTCCTCTTTCGACTGCCCATGCTCCGCGTGATTTGCCGCACGGAGCGCTGGCTCCGTAGTGGTTGCATCCTCTGACTTGGCGGGGAGCGATGCATTCGCAGGTACCGGAGGCGTGCTCACAGACTGAGCCGAGGTCTTGGCGGCCGCACTGAGAACGGGCCGTGCTGGCGTTCTACCGATGGCTGGGCCCAAAGTGTTTGCTGACGGCGCAGCCACCTGCTCGTTGAGGTTTGAAACAATAGGAGGCGCCACATTCCCGGGCGCAGATAGTGGCACTGCGTTGGCGGCGAGAGCCGTTGCGTCACACGCGAACGGTGCGACACCCGTAGTTGCCGACGCAGTGGGACCCTCTTGACCAGGGTGGTTCTTTTCGCGTGCATGCCCCGCGCCTTGCAGCGGTCGCGCCGGTGATGTGTACGCTTCCTTGACCGGCGTGGACTGTTCAGCCCACGCATCTGCAGCATCGCTGCCCGGAACTCTTACCTGCTTTGCTTCGACTTCAACGGCTGCGTCTGGCACGTCAGTGGCCGAAACCGGGCGAGATACCTGCGGTGGCGTCTTTGCAACGGGGTTGACTGTTGGAGCCGCACTTGAAACAGGCAACAGGTTCGGCGGCACGGCGCTCGTAAGCACGCCCGCTGCAGGTTCATCCAACGTTTTTCCTGAAGTCTGCGCCCCGCTTGTGGTTATCGTGGAGACGGCATCGTTGTTGACTAAAGTCCTGGCACTTGCCTGCGCAACCCTCGCGGCGCTGACCGGCTCCCCAGTTTGCTGCGCAGTGGCCGATGCCACGATGGTGCGTTCAGCAGCTTGCGAAAGAGAGGGATGTTCTGCTGCCTGCGAGAGCGATGCATGTTGCATGGCTTGCAGGATCGAGGCAAAGCCTTTCTCGCCCGCTGCACTCTGCGCAAAGGCACCGGTGGAACTTGCCGGAGCGGTTGCCGTTGCAGATGGAAGAGTGCCGATGCTGAGTTCTGCCCTTGCCATGCAGGCAGACGTTGCATCTCCCTATCCACAACTGCAGGCCGATTCTTAGAACATGCTGTGCTGTACCGGCAGACCTTCACTAGCGGGCACGCATTATTCGGGCTGCCTCATCAAGGGCGCGCTGTTCCGCACGCACGGACGCTATGGATATCTCCCGGCGGATGCGACTCAGCGTTGTGTCCATCTGCTTACGTTCCCGGCGTGCCTCCGTTTCATGAATCGCGGCGGCGTCAACGGCAATACGTGCTGAGGCCCGTGCTGCGTCACGCTTCTTCAGAGTCACGCCGCACAGCTCCGCCTCCGCGCAGGCCAGAAGCCAGTCCGCAGAGCCTTGACGGAGTGCATCGTTGCGGTACGTTACCGCAGCACCCACCGTGGCGTTTGCGTCTGACACTGCGGTCTCGGCCGCACGTAAGGAACTTTGTGCCGCGCGAAGGTGCATGACGGAGACATCGTGCTGCTTCTCGCGAAGTTCGGCCAGCCTGTGCAGGCGATGTTCCCGCGGCGTCATACCAGACCGGGGATGCCGCGGAGAGCCGCGACTGCATCGGCAAAGCCGCAGCGCTCCGCGATGCCCTGCTGCAGCAGCTTGCGAATCTGCGGTCGCAACGCGATGGCCTGGTCTAGTTCAGGGTCGGAACCGGGGCGGTAAGCTCCCACACGGAGCAGGTCCTCACCACGCGCATACGCGCCAAGCAGACGCCGCACGGCACGAGCATTTACCTGGTGCTGTTCGCTGGTGACCGCAGGCATCAGGCGGCTGAGCGAACGCAGGATATCAATCGGCGGATACATCCCTTCCCCCGCCAAATCACGCGAAAGAACGATGTGCCCGTCCAGGATGGAGCGGGCACTGTCCACAATTGGATCCTGCTCGTCATCGCCTTCCATGAGGACCGTGTAGAAGGCCGTGATGCTGCCGTTGCGGAAGTTACCAGCGCGCTCCAGCAGCCGTGCCATCTTGACAAAGACGGATGGCGGATAGCCTTTGGTCGAAGGCGGTTCACCAGCTGCAAGGCCAATCTCGCGGGCCGCCATGGCATACCGCGTCAGCGAGTCGAGAATCAGCAGCACATGCTTGCCGCGCGCCGCGAAGTACTCCGCCGTGGCTGTCGCGGCAAGGGCTGCACGCAGGCGCAGCAACGGGCTTTCATCAGACGTGGAGACAAGGACGGACGAGCGCGCCCTGCCCTCATCGCCAAGGGAATCTTCCAGGAACTCGCCAACTTCGCGGCCTCGCTCACCCACCAGGCCGACGATGGTCAAGTCTGCGGCGGTGTTGCGGGTCATCATGCCGATGAGCGTGCTCTTGCCCACTCCCGATCCGCCAAAGATGCCAATGCGCTGCCCACGCGCAACGGTCAGCATGGTGTCGATGGCACGCACGCCGCAGCCAAGCGGCTCAGCCATACGGACGCGTTCCAGCGGACCTGGCGCGTTACGGTCCAGCGGAACCATGGCGTCACCGGTGACAGCAGGCATGCCGTCCAATGGAGAGCCGTTTGCATTCAGCACGCGTCCCAGAACCGCAGGCCCTACTGCCAGCTGCGCACGTCTCCCGTGGCCCAGCATACGGTCACCGAAGCGGATTCCCGCTCCCGATGAAAGTGGCATGGCAAGCACGTTGTGGCCGCGGAAACCAATAACCTCTGCATTATGACGGATGCCGTCATTACCCAGGATCTCGCAACAGTCGCCGACCGAACACGGTGGCCCCAATGACTGCACGTAGTTTCCGTTGGCTTCCACCACCTCTCCATACAAAGGTGCCGGAGGCGCGGTGCGCAGATGATGAAAGTAGCTTTCCAGACGCATCATCAAGACCTCAGCAAGCAGCTGCAATGGCTGGACGGCGGCCCATCAGCTCATAGAAGCCGCGCTCAATCTCCTGAAGCTGCGCGCGTAAGCCTAGCTGCACCGTGCCGCTGCGCGTTTTTAGCACGCATTCACCGCGAGCGAGGTCGTCGTCGGGTTCAATCACAACGCCCTTCGCGGCGGGAAACCCGCTTTGATTCCACTGGTGCACTTCTTCTGGGGAGACGCGCAGTACGGCCTCGCTGGAATCGGCCACCTGCTCCAGCGCGACCCGGGCCGCACCTGCCAGAAGCATGGGGTCCATGGAGGACTCCCGGCGCAGGACACGTTCCGCAATCGCAAGCGAGAGCTTCACGACTTCCTGCTCCAGATCTGCGAAGTACTGCTGCTTCTCCTGCTGAAACTGCTGAACGGAGCGGGAGATCGACTCGCGTTCCACGCGAATCTGGCTTTCATAAGCAGAGGTGGCAGCGGCCATTGCTTCCCGCCTGGCCTGATCTTCCGCCGCCTGGATCACGGCCTGGAGATCGACAGCTTCACCCTCCGTTCCAACCGGCGGCGGCTGCACGGCGTCGAGCGGAGGCAGGTCCATGACGCTTTCACGCATGTTGCGAAACATGAGCCGCTCTGCGGGACGTCCAGCTCTTCCCTTGATTGCATCAGGTATCTTCGCCTCAAAAGTCACTGTCCATCTCCACTTTCAGAATCATCTTGCCTTCGATTTCCAGCTTTCGGGCCAGTGTTAGCAGTTCCTGCTGCGCGGCTGCGACATCTTTGCCGCGCACCGGGCCCATGCTTTCCATGTCTTCCTGCAGCATCTCTGTTGCGCGCGAACTCATGGCGGCAAACAGGTGCGCTCGTAAGCTGTCATCGGCAGACTTCAACGCCAGCGCGAGTGTCCGTTTATCAGCCGCGCCAACCAGCTCACGAATGCTGTTGGCAGGCACCGTCAGCAGATCGTCAAAGGTAAACATCAGGTTCCGGATGCCAAGAGCGAGCGCGGGTTCCTGCTGCTCAATGTTCTCCAGAATGCTGCGGCTCGCCGTTGTCTCCATCCGGTTTAACAAGTCCGCCACCGCCTTGAATCCCGCATATGACTGGCGCCCGTTGGAGCCGAGCGCGTGAATGCGTTTGTACAGGATCATAGCCACGCGTTGGGCCATCTCTGGTGAGAACTGCCTCATCTCGGCCAGCCGCCGTACCGCTTCCACACGAAGTGCGTCCGGCAGTTGCATCAGCACTGCGGAACCACGCTTGGGATTGAGGTGCGCCAGAACCAGCGCAACGGTCTGGGCATGTTCGCCTTCAAGAAACTTACTCAGCTGTGCAGGTTCCATCTTCTGCAAGGCAGCCAAATCGCCCACCGGCGTATCACCAATCCGCGACACGTCGCGAAGCAGTTCATCCGCCCGTTGTCTCCCAAATGTTTCGGCAAGGAGCCGCGCCGCGTACTCCGGGCCGCCACGCAGAATGTATTGCTGCGTCTCCTGAAGACCGTAAAACTCTAGTAGGACTTGAGTTTGCTCATCAGGGCTGATGTCGCCCAAGCGCGACAGCTCTTCTGTCAGACGCTGCACCTCCGCCTCGCCCATGTTCTTTAGCAGAAGTTTGGCGACTTCTTCACCAAGGGTCACGATCAAGATGGCTGCTTTGCGGAGCGGCGCTATGGTCAACTGCGGCGAAGGCGGTAGAGCGGGTGTCACGGACGGCGGGGCAGCCGTTAGTGCCAGTTGCTGAGCCTCAGGAGCGGCGGGCATCAGCCTTCCTCCTCACTCGCGCCAATCCATGATCCAACCAATCTCGTGCTGGCCCGGGGATCGGACTTAATCTGCTGCGACACACGGTCAAAGATATGCTGCGTCGTCATGGGCGCGCCCGCGGCCGGTGCTGTGCTTGCTTCGGTCACCGAAGCGACCGGGAGCCCAGCAGCCAGTAATTGAGGCTTGCTCTCGCCAAGGAACAGTTGTTGCGTCTGCTTTGTGAGCGGACGCAGCACCATCATCCCCAAAACGAGAATGCCTAATCCTGTTGCGATGGCACGCGGCAGCGTTGGCTGTGCACGCAGCAGATCCTGGGCGATGTCTGTGAAGCGCGCCAGCCCGCTGGGCACGGCTGGATCGACGTTGCCGGAAAAGGCGATGTTCTCCAGCACCACTTGATCGCCGCGCTTTTCATCGAAGCCAACGGCAGCCTGCGCCAATTGCTGCAGGCGCTTCATCTCATCCGGCGAGCGGTGCTGCCACGCGGTATGCATCGTTTTACCGCTCATCTGCTGGATTTCGCGGTCGTTTACGACGATGGCGGCGGTAACCCGGCGAACGCGGCCAGGAGCCTCCTCAGTGTGGGTCACATGGCGCGACACTGCGTAGCTGTTGCTGTCCTCTTTTGAACTCTGCGTCTGCCCTGCGGCAACCGTCGCTTGCGCTGGTGTTGCGGGTGTTCCCGTAGTTCCGGCTGTGGCCGGTTGAGCCGCCGTTGGCTGTGCCGAGGGCGTGTTGCCCGTAGCGCCTGAAACAGCGCCAGCGGGACGCGTGGCCTGCGAGTTCTGCTCCGTGTGTTGTGTACTGACGGGGATGGCACTTTGCGGATCGTAAACCTCGTCCGTGTGCTCTTCGCTGCCTTCCAGGTAGCTGATGTTGACGGTAGCATGCACATTCCCAGCACCTGCTAACGGTTCCAGCACCTGAATCAGCTTGTTCTGAAGTGCGGTTTCATTCTCCCGGTCTTGGCCGTTGCGATTGGCTGGCGACAGGTCCGTGCGCCCATCCGCATCCACCAGCGTGACGGCCTCCGGACGCAGACCCTCCACCGAGCCGGCAATCAGGTTGCGGATGGCCTCACTCTGCTCGTGCGGAAGATTTGCACGGCGCAGTTTAAGCACAGCGGAAGCCTTCGCCGGCTGGTCTTCCGCGGCGAACGCGCCCTGTTTGGCGAGCACAAGATGAACCCGTGCTGAGCGGACTGCCTCCAGGCTGCCGATAGTGTGCTCCAACTCACCTTCAAGAGCGCGTTGAAAGTTCACCTTTTCATCGAACTCAGAGCCAATCCAGTTCGGTTTATCGAACAACTCAAAACCCAGCCGGCCCGACTGCGGCAGACCTCCAGTGGAGATGGCGACGCGCGCCTTATCGAGTTGTTCCGCTGGTACCTGCAACGTTGCACCATCAGGCGTGGCCTGGTACTGAATACCGGCGGCACTCAGTTGCTGTGCCATTGCAGCCGCATCGCGTCCGTCAAGGCCGCTGAAGAGCGTGCGCCAGTCAGTCCGGGTGCTCCACCAGAGTGATATAGCCGACAGCGCAAGAAGAGCACCGGCGCACACCATCAGCAAACGCCGTTGCGATACGGGCATCGCCGTCCAGCGCTTCTGCGCTGTGGTGAACAAAGCGCCGCCGCGTCCTCCGGCCGATGCATTTACGGGTTCAAGTGCTGTGCTCATCGCTTAGAACTGCATGCCCATCATCTGCTGGTAGGCGGCCACCGCTTTGTTGCGCACCTGCAAGGCGAGTTCAAAGGTCAGGTCCGCCTTTTGAGTGGCAATCATGGCGTCATGCACATCAACTCCCTGCCCGCTCAAGAGGCCAATCACCGATTGCTGCGCGGCCGTGTCCGTCGCCTTGATCTGCTGTTGCGCGGCCTGCAGCACTCCGCTGAAGAGACCTTCGTTGCCGCTCGGCGCCGGGGGCTTCGCGGTCGCGCTGCTGCTTCGCTGCTGGTCCAGCAGCGACGCCCGCAAAGCAGTGGCGTTTTGAATCGGCAGCATCGTCTCTCCACGCGCACAGGCGCGATTACTTCAGCAGGTCCAGCGACGCGGTCAGCATGCCTTTTTCTGCTTGCACCGCACTCGCATTCAGGCCGTACGATCGGCTTGCGCCCATCAGGTCCACCATCTCCGTGACCGGGTTGATATCCGGGTACGAAACATAACCATCTCCATCCGCATCAGGGTGCGTGGGATCGTAGCGCCGCAATGCGGGAGCATCGCTTGGCACCACGCCAGCAATCTCGACCCCACCCTCCGGTGTATTCGCTCCGCTTACGCCAAGGCTTTGCATCGTACCCGCAAACAGATCGCTGCCGGCGCTTCGCAGCAGCACCGTCTGCCGCTGGTATGGCGTTCCGTTTTCCGTGCGCGTGGTCTCAGCATTTGCCATGTTGGCGGCCACCACCTCGGCGCGCACACGCTCTGCATGCAAGGCCGAGCCACTAATGTTCAGCATCCCAAAGAGGTTCATCTGCCTGTCACTTCATGTCTGACTTGATGGCGTCCATGACGCCGCTGAACTCGTGCCGCAGCAGTTCCACGCCGACCCGGAACTGCAGTTGTGCCGCGGCCATCGTCATCGCTTCACGATCCGTGGAGACGTTGTTGCCGTCGGGCCGCGCGATCAGGTCGCTGACCTCACCCGCTTCGGCTTCCACTGGCGAGCCATGCGCGTCGAGAGCTTTCGAGAACTCGCCAGCAAAATCGATACCGACCGTCTTGTATCCAGGAGTGTCCACGTTGGCCATGTTGGCAGCTGTCAGCTTCATCTGCTGCGTGGAAAGCGAGAGGTACCGTTGCAGTGCATCGGCTGCAGGCATTTCCAACATCGTCAGCACCTCCCCTCTCAAGAGTCTTCCTGCACTTGCCGATGAAAATGCACGTATCCCGCCAAAGGAGAAAGGCCGCTCCTGAGAGCGGCCTAACAACCAGATATGCGTAGATCAGTCACTCCTTCGCGTGTGGCTGCGCAAACGAAGATGTTCTGGCCCAATGACCGGCGCATCGCCGCACAGGATTGCTGCCCGTTGTAAGACATGGCCAAGTTCGCGCACATTGCCGTCCCAGGGATATTGCACAAGGATGTCCAGCGCTTCTGGCTGGATGGACCGTTTGGGTGCATTCGCGCCAAATTTGCCCAGAATGTATTCCACCAGCATGGGAATGTCCTCCCGGCGCTCTCGCAATGGCGGGACAAACACCGGAAATACGGCAAGGCGGTGATATAGATCCAGGCGAAAGAGCCGGTCGTCGGTCTTTTCCTGCAGGGGCTGATGCGTTGCAGCCACGATCCGTACGTCCACGCGCGAGGTATCATTCTCACCAACCCGCTGGATTTCTCCGTTCTCAAGGAAGCGCAACATCTTGGCTTGGAGGCTCAACGGCATCTCGCCAATCTCATCGAGAAAGAGTGTTCCTCCGTGCGCGGCTTCAATGCGTCCGGTGCGTGACGTGACTGCCCCGGTGAAGGCACCCCGCGTGTGGCCGAACAGTTCTGCTTCCAACAGTTGTTCCGGGATCGCGGCGCAGTTCAGCACCACGTAAGGCTTTGCCGCACGAGTGCTCAGCCGATGCACGGCTTTGGCAATCAACTCCTTTCCCGTGCCGGTTTCCCCCTGGATGAGCACGCTCGAGGAATGGGGCGCCACGAGCCGTACCAGCCGCGCCAGTTCGCGCATCGCGGAAGTGTCACCAACGACTTCCGGGAGGTGCATCCGCACTTCCGCGTGCATCAGGTTCTCTGGACTGCGGGGGGCGTTCAAGGGCACTGAGGAAAACACCTGCGGATCCGCTACTGGAACGGCGGCAGGTGCTTCCAGCCACGCAGCTCCATCGGACTTGCGCTTCGGCCCGGTCTCGTTGCTGAACGTACTCTGGACAGCTGCGGCTGAGGCGTAAACTTCTTCCTGCGCCTCTCGAAGTGTATGCAGCAATTCATCGCGGCGCGGGCTTCTGCCTCCAGATCGCACCGCGCTCCCATCCATGTTCAGCAGGTCAGTCTCAGGAAAAAGGGATGCCGCATGTTCCATAAACTCCGCTGCATCCAGGTCCGGCAGCCAATGATCGACGATCATGGCTTCCGCACCGGTTTCACCAAGATGAACCATGGCTTCCGCACCACCGGCTGCCGGCAGCACGTTCCATCGCATGCGGGTGAGCCGGTCGCTCAGACGCTGACGCAGATCGGAATCGGGGGTGACGAGAACCACGCTTCGTTGCGGGGGACTTGGGCGGACTGCGAAACTCATTGCCCTCTGCCTCCAGCATCATCCAGCGCGTGAACCGCTTCGCGCATCTGTTGCAGTGCAAGAAAGGCGCGCCTGCACTCGGCAGACGCGTCTTCCACTGTGCTGCGCCATCCAAGCGGAGTGTTCTGCATGCGGCCAAACTCCAGCAGGAATGCAAGTGCGGTCAATGGCTGTGCAAGAGTATGCACCGCATCGTGAAGCTGTACTGCCACTCTATCGACTACGTCCCGCAGCCCTGAGGCATCCTCCGCGCCGGAGGCGATGACGGGATAATTCATGCGGCTCCTGCCTGCGAGAACCGCAGCGTCTCAAGCGCCCGCCCTGGTGGCTTGGAGGGGATGGCTTTGGCACCGATGGCATAACCTTCGCCACGCACTGTCTCAATCATGCTGGAAGCACTGCCCGCAAGCCCCAGCTTGCGGCGAAGGTAATTCACATACACATCCACAACGTTCGTGCCGGTATCCGGTGCCATGCGCCAGACCTCCTTTAGCAACTCCTGGCGTGAGACCGCACGCCCGCGCTGCAGAAGCAGGTACTCCAGAAGGGTGAACTCCTTCGCCGTCAATTCAATCGGTTCGTCGCGGAAGCTTACGGCGCGCGTAATGCGGTTCATCTGCAACTCGCCATGCTGCAACAGGCCGGACGCCGTCTTGCCGTTGCGCCGCTTGACTGCGCGGCAGCGTGCCAGCAGCTCTTGCAGCGAGAACGGTTTGACGAGGTAGTCATCCGCGCCAAGGTTCAGGCAATCGATCTTGTGGTTGATCTGCGAACGTCCCGTCAGAACCATGATCGACATTCCTGGTGCGCGGCCCGTCATGGTCCGCAGCAAATCCACCCCGTCCACCATGGGCAGGCCAAGATCCAACACCAGCAAGTCTGGCGCATCTCCGTAAATACGTTCCAGAGCCGTCGCGCCATCCGCAACGCACTCCACGATGTTTCCCTCAAGCTCCAGGCCCTTCCGCAGAAACAGCGAAAGTGCCCTATCGTCCTCGGCAATTAAAACCCGCATGGTGACTCCCAAAGTGTGCAGCTCGAGTGATCGTCGTGACGTTCTTGGCCATCGCCGTCGCTCTAAGCAAGATGTCAAAGTTTCGCGGTGCGAAAATTTGCGTCAACATCTCGGCTCCCTTCAGTCGTGCCACATCGGGAATCATCCCAGATTCTCCCCGTTGCTTACCGCTCTGTTTCTTTTTCCTTTGTGGTTCGCTTTTTTTTCGCTACGATAGCGTACATGGCCATTACACGGCGGCAAAAAGAGGTGTTGGACTTTCTTTCAGGCTTCACCCAGCGGAAGGGTTACTCGCCTTCTTACGAGGAAATTGCCGCCGGGCTCGGTTTGAACTCACTTGCGACCGTACACAAACACATTACGAACCTGCACAACAAGGGAATGCTCCAACGAGCTCACAATCGCAGCCGCTCCATTGACGTTCTGTCCCAACGCAGTACACGCAAAGGCGGCGACCGCCTTCCCTTGATGGGCCGCATCGCAGCGGGCCGCCCGGTCGAAGCCATCGAGTCCGCCGAGAGTATCTCCCTGTCGGAGATCATCGGCAACCGCGAAGTCTTCGCGCTGGAAGTGCGGGGCGACAGTATGCGTGACGAGCACATCGTCAATGGCGACTATGTCCTGGTGGAGCGCACCCAAAGCGCACGCGAAGGCGAGATTATCGTTGCCCTGGTAGACGGAACGGACGCGACGCTGAAGCGCTACTACCGCGAAGGCAACATCATCCGCCTGCAGCCCTCAAACAGCGAAATGGCACCCATCTTCGCTCCGGCTGACCGGGTTGCGATCCAGGGTAAAGTGCTGGGCATGCTGCGCAAATATGCCTGAGCCGGGTCCTGACACCACGCCGGAAGGCATGCCGCCGTGCGATCTGCTGGTCTTTGATCTGGACGGCACGCTCATCGATTCGCAGTTGGATCTGGTCCACTCAGTCAATGCGACACTGGCTTCGCTCAACCGGCCTGCGCTAGCACCCCATCTCGTAGCGAGCTTCATCGGCGATGGCGCAGCGATGCTGGTACAGCGCGCTCTAGAGGCAACCGGCGGGTTCGATGTGTCTCTGCTGGCGCAGGCCATGCCGTCCTTCCTGGCGTACTACAAGGCGCACATGCTGGACAATACCCATCTCTATCCCGGCGTCCTTGAGTCCTTGCGTGGTTTGCGCATGGTGATGCCGCTGCTGCCGATGGCGGTGTTGAGCAACAAGCCCGTGCGGCCATCACGCGAGATCTGCACAGCGCTCGGCCTGGCACCGTTCTTTTTTCAGACTTACGGGGGCAACAGCTTCGCAACGAAGAAGCCGGACCCTCTTGGCCTCTGTACTCTGATCGCCGAGGCTTCCGCCCTGGCTGGCCTGGACGTGGCACGGCACCGGACGGTTCTCATCGGCGACTCGCATGTGGACGTAGAGACAGCTCGTGCGGCAGGTGTCCGGTGCATCGGCTGCAGCTACGGCCTCGATAAAGTGGGTCTCAGAGCGAGCGCGCCCGATCTCATTGTGGAGAGTCCAACGCAATGGCTCCCCGCGCTCTGCCAGATTCTCTCCTAACCCTCAACGGCGGTGGTCTCTCTCTCCTGCAGCAACCTGGCTCCCGTGACAGAAGCCCCGGCCTCGCGGTGAAGACGCATAAACGATGGAATGGCAACGGCTGCCATCCCAGCCATCACGCAGAATGCCATCTTAAAGTCGAATGCACTGCTGCCGCCGTGTGCTGAAGAACTGAGATGCAACACCAGCGCGGCAACGGCGATGCCCAGGCTTGTCGTCACCTGCTGCAATGTTGCAGATAACGTCGTTCCGCTGTCCTTGAGAGCTTCTGGAAGGTCTGCAAACCCCATGGTTGTCAGCGCGGTCAGTTCCATTGACCTGCCCAGGCCGCCCGCAAAGAGCACCAGCAATGTCACCGGTCGCGGAGTCTCAGGGCGTAACCAGCCGCACGCCGCAAGCGTCACCACGGTCAAAGCGCCATTGACGATGAGGACACGCCGGAAGCCGAAGCGGCGCAGCAGAGGTGTCGTCAGCGGCTTCATGGCGAGGTTGCCGGCGAACACGGCCATGGTCAGCGAACCGGAGGCAAGCGCGGACAGGCCGAATGCCTCCTGAAACAGCAGCGGCAGCAGAAATGGAACCGAAAAGACGGCCATGCGAAACAGCGACCCCGGTACATTTGCCGTCCAGAACGTTGGAATCGCGAACACTTCAAGCCGGAAGAGCGGACGTTTCGCTCTGCGTAGATGCCGCGACGCAGCCCACAGCAGTGTCACGATCGCGGCAAGCATCCCAGCTACGGCCACGAATGAGGTGTGGGGAGTTTGCAGCCGTTCCAGCAAGAAGACGAGAAGGAACGACGCACCTCCGGCAAGGACGAAGCCGCGAAGATCAAATGGTTCTGCCGCGCGGGCTTCATCCCGGCGTACCACCTTGAGCGCCAGCGCAAAAAGGGTGATCCCGATGGGCACATTGAGAAGGAACATCCATGGCCAGCTGGCAAACGACAGGATCCAGCCACCCACCGGCGGGCCAAGGATGGGTGCCACCAGAGCCGGCCAGATGGTATAGGCCACTGCCTTCAGTAACTGCGCCTTGGTGGAGGCCCGGATCACCATCAGTCGACCGACCGGTACCATCATGGAGCCGCCAATCCCCTGCAGCACGCGTGACATGGTGAACAGCGGCAGCGTGCGGCTCCCCGCGCACAAAACGGAAGCAGCCGTAAAGATCAGGATCGCCGAAGCAAAGACCCGCCGTTCGCCAAAACGCGTCGCAGTCCATCCGCTGAGCGGGATAAAGACGGCAAGTGTCAGCAGGTACGCCGTGATGCCGATGTTTACGGCAACCGCGCTTGTGCCAAAGTTGCGGGCCATTCTCGGCAGGCCCGTCGCGATAATGGTCGCGTCCAGGTTCTCCATGAACAGCGCTCCCGCGGCCAGCAGAGCCACGGCAAGCGCGTGGCCTCGCAGGGTGGATGGATCGAGCGCAGTGGACGAGTTGCTCAAGCCTCCACTGTAATGGCTCCTGCGGAACGCAGCCGCATGGGCTGCCTGTGCCAGTATGTGAGCGAACGCCACAGCCACTCGACAGGCCCGAATTGGAAGCGGCTCAGCCACCATGTGCTCCACAGCAGATTCACGGCCCACACGCCCGCGACGACGAAGTACAGCTTGTAATATTGCAGATAGCCGTACCAGTGCGTTGGTCCCCAGACAAAGAGGAAGCGGCAGATCACGCTTGTGAGCAGGTAATTGCTAAGCGCCATCTGCCCAACCGCTGCAATCCGCTTGGTTGCCGGTCGAACCGCGCCTGCACGCAGGATAAGCAGCACAATGGCAGCGATCGCCAGCGCTCCAGAGACACGGCAGATGTCATACGGGATGAACAGCCATGCGGTCGTGGTGACAATCTCGAATCCGCTTCGCCATGATTGGATCGCACTCGCAGCTCCCAGCGGCAGCGCAATCAGTGCTCCAAACACTGCTGTTTTGACGTAGACAGGGGTGGAGAGCTTGCCGCTCAAGAAACCATTCTTGTACAGCGCCATGCCCAACATCATGAAGATCAACACATCCAAAAATGCGAAATAGATAGCAGTCTCCGATTCGTAGACATCCTTCACATCCGCAGTGAATGCCTTACCGTAGCTCTTGTGCTTGGCGATGTTCTTCTCCACCTCTTTGGTGGAGTGCCACCACTGCTGGTCCTGCTTGACCTTGTCGCCGATGGCGTCCTTCTCGTCCTGCGTAAGAACCTTGCCGGCGTGTACCTTCGCGATGGCTTCCCTGCCCTTCTTTTGCGTCGAGTACACGCCCATGGTGCGGCCCAGACCGGCGATCAACACCCAAATCAGCAGCATCCAGCCGGCTGCCTTCATCAGCGTCCTGGAACGTAAATGCCGCATTGGATACAGAAACAGCAAGCCCGTGACGCCGTACCAGAAGAGAATGTCACCGTACCAGATGAAATACGCGTGCAGCGCGCCGAAGAGCACCAGCCACATGTTGCGGCGCAGAAAAATGTCCGCTACCCGGTCACCGCCACCACGCCGCTCCGCGCGTTCTGTTAACAGAACCGCACCCGCGCCAAACAGCATGGAGAACAAGCCGCGCATCTTGCCCTCGGCAAAAATCCAGCGGAGCATCCACGCCGCGGTATTGGCATGGGCGTGCGGGCCGCTGAAGACCGGCAGCATGGTTCCCAGTGGAACGTCGTATGCCCACGATGGCAGGCCGAAGCTGGTGATATTCATCAGCAAGATGCCCATCAACGCCACGCCGCGCAGCACGTCCAGGCTGTTGATGCGCTCCGCCCGCGTGACCGGCGCAAACTGCAGGGATGCGGGCGGTCCAGCGAGTTCTTCTGGCGCGGACGCGGATATTGGAGCTTCGTCAAAGGCGACGGATGTGCTGGACATTGTGCTCCCCTGTTTGGAACGTGTGAGGTTTGCCGTGCAGCCTAACACTGAAAAGGCCGCTTGCATACCTAAAACGCAGGGACAGGTGGAATTGTTCCATGATAGGAGTTTCATGTTGGAGCGGGATATTTGCAGCGTGTCAAGTACCTGATCCGGCCACGGTTCGCACGGACTGAACGACGTACAATCACGTGAAGCGCTTTCACTCGTCCGCATCGTGCATACTAGGGAAACGTCTAACGAGGGAGACTATGCCAAAGCAATCTACTACCCCCAGCGGCGACGTTCGCAAGCTCCCCATGATGCCCATTCGCGACATGGTCATCTTCCCGCATATGGTCACACCCTTTGTCGTGGGACGCGAGTCAAGCGTCCGCGCGTTGGAGGAGGCACTGACCGGTGATCGTAAAATCTTCCTTGCCACCCAGCACGATGCCAGCGTCGATGAGCCCACCGCAGACGATATCTTCCAGACCGGCACCATCGGCAACATTGTGCAGAGCGTGAAGGGCTCCGACGGCAATATCAAGGTGCTGGTGGAAGGCGTTGAGCGCGCCCGCACGCTCGAACTGAACGACGATGACGGCTTCTTCGTTGCCACCGTTCGCACCCAGCCTACTGAACTGCAGATGAATCAGCAGGTCGAGCAGTTGATGCAGTTGGTGCAATCGCGTTTTGAGCAGCACATCAAGTTGCAGCAATCGCTGAACCACGAGATGATTGCCGCCAGCATTCGTACCGACGAGCCGGCAAAGCTGGCCGACGTGATCGCCGCAAATCTGCAACTCTCGATTGAGGAGAAGCAGGAGCTCCTGGATATCTTCGATCCCGTGCAGCGCCTGTCGAAGATTGCAGATGTCCTGGATATCGCTGTCGAAAAGCTGAACATGGACCGCACCGTGCAATCGCGCGTAAAGCGGCAGATGGAGCGGGCGCAAAAAGAGTACTACCTGAACGAGAAGATCAAGGCCATTCAAAAGGAACTGGGCCGGGGCGAGAAGAGTGAATGGGACGATCTGAAGAAGAAGATCGACGCCGCCGGAATGCCCAAGGACGTCTTTGATAAGGCTATTCAGGAGCTCAAGAAGTTAGAGGCGATGCCGCCCATGTCGGCCGAGTCCACGGTTTCGCGCAACTATCTGGATTGGTTGCTGGCGGTCCCTTGGAAGAAGAAATCCAAGGACATCCGCAGCATCGATCATGCGGAGAAAATCCTGAACGAAGACCACTATGGCTTGCCCAAGATCAAGGACCGCATCCTCGAGTTCCTAGCCGTCCGGCAGTTAGTGAAGAATCCGAAGGGTTCGATCCTTTGCTTTGCCGGACCTCCCGGCGTCGGCAAGACGTCCCTCGGGATGTCCATCGCAAAGGCGACTGGCCGCAAATTCGTACGGATGTCTCTCGGCGGCGTCCGCGACGAGGCGGAGATTCGGGGGCATCGCCGGACATACATTGGTTCCATGCCGGGGCAGATTATTCAGAGCATGAAAAAGGCTGGTACCAAGAATCCGGTGATTATGCTGGACGAGATCGATAAGATGGCGGCGGATTTCCGCGGCGATCCGGCATCCGCTTTGCTCGAGGTCCTTGACCCCGAGCAAAACGCTACCTTCCAGGATCATTACCTGGACGTTGAATATGATTTATCGCAGGTGCTGTTTATTGCCACCGCCAACGTTCTGCACACCATTCCTGGACCGTTGCAGGACCGCATGGAAGTTCTCCGTCTGCATGGCTATACCGAGCTTGAAAAGCTGGAAATTGCCAAGCAGTACCTGATCAAGAAACAGCGTGAAGCGACGGGGCTGACAGAAGACAACATCGAGTTCACAGACGGCGGCCTGAAGGTTATCACCCGCAGTTATACGCGTGAGGCCGGTGTGCGAAACCTCGAACGGGAAATCGGAAATATCTGCCGCAAAGTCGTTCGCCGGGTGGTGAAGAAAGGCGAGAAACATACGAAGGAGTCTGTCACAGCCGAAAACGTCTCCGACTTCCTGGGGTCGCACAAGTTTCGGGATTCTGTGTTGCAGGAAAAATCAGAGATCGGCCTGGTAACAGGTCTGGCCTGGACAGAGGTTGGCGGCAGCATTCTGCAAACCGAAGTGCAAGTGCTGGATGGCAAAGGCAAGCTGACGACGACTGGCCAGCTGGGCGATGTCATGCAGGAGTCAGCACAGGCCGCGATGAGCTATGTGCGGTCCAGGGCACGTCACTTAGGCCTGCCGAAGGATTTTTACCGCAACGTCGATATTCATGTGCATGTTCCAGAGGGAGCCATCCCAAAGGATGGACCATCCGCAGGCATCACACTGGCTACCGCGCTCACCAGCGCTCTTACTTCGATCCCCGTGCGGCGTGACATCGCGATGACGGGTGAAGTAACCCTCCGCGGCAAGGTCCTAGCAATCGGCGGCCTCAAAGAGAAGTTGCTGGCAGCACACCGGGCAGGTATCCGCGAAGCAGTGATGCCGAAGGATAACGAGAAGGACTATGACGAACTGCCCCAGTTGATTAAAGACGAGATGAAGCTGCACTTCGTCAGTGAGATGGACGATGTCCTGCAACTCGCGCTGGAGGCGGACCTTCCAAAATTGGAGGAGGATAAGCCAGAGATCCTGGCAGCCAACATGCCGCCACCACAAACGATCCATGTGCCGGGCAGCGAAGCGCGGCAGTAACAGAGGGGAAGGCCAGCGTAAGCTGGCCTTTCTATTTGATGAGTGGCTAAGCAGATTTACGGCTGAACAGCCCAATCACTAGTGAAATGATCCATATGATTGCCAGGATGTGGATCAGAAGGCTTGCGCCTTTGGCAAAGATCTCGCCCAGCAGCCAGACTACGAATAGAACACCCGCGATTGCGAAAAACATTGTGTATCCTCCTCTTACTCCAGTTGCCTCACGGAGCAACGCTTTACATAGAGCGTTGTTGAGTACGTGAAGTTGTATTGGCGCACTCTTTACAACGCTCCTCCTGCGATCGAGGGGATGAACATGACTTCATCGCGGTCCTGGAACTGATAGGTGTCGCCCCCTAAAAAGCGGATATCCTCGTCGTTGACGTACACGTTAATGAACTTACGTAACGTCCCGTCGGCATCTTTGATGTGGGCACCAAGTTCAGGAAACTTACCGCCGAGGTCCTCTATAAGACCAGGCAGGTTGCTGGCTTCGGACTGGACCTGCTTGGTCCCGGCAGTATGCCGCGCAAATGCGGCGGGCAACATTACGCGAATCGACAACTCAATCTCCTCCGGCAAGTGCCAGCTCAGGCTCTGCGGCAATGCCTTCAAGCTCGTTGATGTATTCCTCAAAGTCGGCAAGGCGCGGACGAACTGCACGGCCCAGGCGGAAGCGGTCACTGATGCAATCGGTCGTCTTCAGGCCATTACCCGTGATGCACACCACAGTGGTTTCATCCGGTGCAATGCGACCCTGCGCGATCAGCTTCGCGGTAACTGCCGTGGTTACGCCACCGGCGGTCTCCGTGAAAATACCTTCCGCCTCAGCTAACTCCTGGATGCCAGACACCACTTCCACATCTGACACATCCTCGGCCCATCCACCGCTCTCACGGATCATGCGCGAGGCAAACGGCCCGTCCGCCGGGTTGCCGATGGCAAGTGAGCGCGCGATTGTGTTTGGCCGTTGCGGTGTGATCGTTTCCGTCCTGTTCTTTACTGCCTGCGTGATGGGCGAACATCCCGTCGCCTGCGCACCAAAAAACCGCACATGCTTTGGCTCGACCAGTCCAAGGTAGACCAATTCGTCAAAGGCCTTCTTGATCTTGCGGATCAGCGAGCCGCCCGCCATGGGTACGACGACGTTGTCCGGCAGACGCCAACCCATCTGCTCCGCGATCTCAAAACCCACTGTCTTGGAGCCTTCCGCATAGTAGGGCCGCAGGTTCACGTTCACGAACCCCCAATGGTATTGATCTGCAATCAGCGAGCACAGACGATTCACGTGGTCGTAGTTGCCGTCGATACGAACCAGCCGCGCGCCATAGATCAGCGTGTTCAAGATTTTTGCCGGTTCCAGGTCGGCGGGAACCAGAATGCAGGCTTTCAGGCCGAGCCGCGCAGACTGCGCAGCTACCGCGTTGGCTAGATTGCCGGTTGAGGAGCAGCCAACAACCTCAAACCCGAAGGCCTGCGCATTCGCCAGAGCGACCGCCACCACACGATCCTTAAAGGAAAGCGTGGGAAAACAGACCGCGTCATTTTTGAGGTAGAGGTTCTTCGAGCCAATACGTCTACCCAGGTTTCCCGCTTTGACGAGGGGTGTGTAACCAACGGGCAAGTCCGGCTCAAAGCCCTCTGGAACCGGCAGCAGTGCACGGTATCGCCACATGCTTTGCGGACCCGCCTCAATGGATTTCCGGGTCACATTGCCGTGGGCGGATTCCAGATTGTAGCGGACTTCCAGCGGCGTAAAGGACTCATCGCAGATCGAGAGCGGCTGGTTGCCATAGCTCTTTCCGGATTCTTTTGAGTAAAGCTCATACGGTGTACACGCAGACGAGGCAGACGACATCAGATCTCTTCTCCCGTGGCGAACGCGAGGAACACGGCGGCGCTCTGCTGCTGGGTGCGGCGGCGCCTCATTGCGCATGCCGTAAAGGAAGTCTGATTAGACGGTCATACCGCTGGTCCACAACGTACATGGGGCTGTATTCCGAATCTCATGTTCCCTGATGCCTCGCGGCGTACGCGAGTAACCCCCAGGAGAGAGTTGACACCGGTACAACTTCGTCCGGTTGTCGTGGCGTCGCAGGGCTCGTCCCTCAACCACTCTTCATGAAACTCAGGCCTGCGCTGTTGGCGGTGCACTGCTTTGGCGTAGACGTGATAGTTGTTTGTAGCACTTGCTTCTATGGGATGCAAGTAGAGTCCCGGCGGTGCAGCCTGGTACGAATGAAATGCAACTGCGCCGTTAACAGTGCAGCATGGTACGCACACCAGATGCGAATCGTTGCGGATCGAACTCTGTGCGCAGTATCTCGTCGGGACAGTCAGTCAGGATGGCAACACGCCAGTTGCACACAAACGCTACCATCTGCTCCGGTTGTGCCTCTTTGATTGAACTGCACATCCCTTCGGCGTCGCCCACCTTATGTTCGCCTTCAACATCAATCAGCACCAGGTCATAATGCTTAGCCCAGAATAGCGACAGGCCCTCCGCCGTGGACAGGGTCGAATCAACGCCAAAGCCAGAGAGCCGCAGAATCTGATCGCGTAGGGGGCGAAGCGTCTCGCGCGAACAGATGTGCAGGATGGTCTTGTCAGAAATCTCAGATGGAATCGGCAACATGATAAAGGTGCAGTATGGCGGAGCATGGACGCGTAGGTACTACAGGCCATGAAGTATGTAGCGCTAGTGTAGCGAACGACTCTGCCCGTGCCAACTTTAAGCGACGGCCTTCGCCACAGGTCCCTTTCGGTATCATCGGAGTAGGGCTGCAGCACGGCCCGGTTTCTCAGATGAGAGCGGATATCCATCCATTGCGGAAGATTCTTGAGGAGCGCATCGCGATCGTCGATGGCGCCATGGGAACCACCATCCGCACCTACGGCATGAAGGAAGCCGACATACGGGGAGAGCGGTTTCGCAACGCACACAAGGATCTGCTGAACAATGGGGACCTGTTCTCGCTGACGCAGCCGGAGATGATCTGCGCCATTCACCGCCGGTTCCTGGAGGCAGGCGCGGACATCATCGAGACCAATACCTTTAGTGCCACGGGCATCGCGCAGAGCGAGTTTTTCATCGAGGACCCGCGCGAGCGTGGCGGTCGCAAAGATCCCGCGTTCTACCAGAAGATCATCGAAGATGCCCAGCTGAACGGCCTTGCCTGGGAGATCAATGAGCAGTCTGCCCGGCAATGCCGCACCTGGGCAGACCGCGTGGGCAACGCCACCGGACGGCAGCGCTTCGTCGCCGGAGCCGTCGGCCCGCTGACGGTGTCGCTGTCCAACTCGCCAGATGCGGAAGACCCCGGATTCCGCGTGGTCACCTTCGATCAGGTCGTCACTGCGTACAAACACCAGGTGCGCGCCCTGATTGCAGGCGGCAGTGATCTGCTGCTGGTCGAGACGATCTTTGATTCGCTCAATGCGAAAGCCGCTCTCGTAGCCATCCGCGAAGTCTTCGATGAGGGCGGCAAAGAACTGCCGGTGATGATCTCCGCTGCCGTGGGACGTGGCGGCGAAACGATGATTTCCGCCCAAACCATCGAAGCCTTCTGGACCGCGATGAAGCATGTCAAGCCGATCGCCATCGGCCTGAACTGCTCCTTAGGGCCGGACCTGATGTACCCATTCCTGGCGGAGCTGTCAGCCAAAGCAGACGTGGCGATTTCCTGCTATCCGAACGCCGGTATGCCGAATCCGCTTTCGCCCACCGGCTATGATCTCAAGCCGGAGGACATGGCGCGGTATCTGGGAGGCTTCGCTGGTGACGGCCTCATCAACATCGCGGGCGGCTGCTGCGGTAACACACCAGAGCACATCGCCGCCATCGCCAAAGAGCTGGAACATCGTGCGCCACGCTCGCTGACCTTCCCTGTGGAGCAGCTCGCAGCATGAGCATCGGCAACACTTCGTTCAGGCCGCTGCGCCTCTCCGGCTCGCAGCCGTTCACGCAGCAGCAGGGCGTCTTCATCATGCTGGGCGAGCGCACCAATGTCGCGGGCTCGCCCAAGTTCGCCAAGCTGATCCGCGATGGCAAGTTCGAAGATGCGGTGAGCGTCGCCCGCCAGCAGGTGGAGAACGGCGCCAATGTCATAGACATCTGCATGGACGAGGGCATGATCGACGGCGTCACCGCCATGAGGCGCTTCCTCTCGCTGCTGGGAAGCGAGCCTGAAGTCGCCAAGGTTCCCTTCATGATCGACTCCTCCAAGTGGGAGGTGATCGAGGCAGGTCTGCAATGCCTGCAAGGCAAGGGCATCGCAAACTCCATTTCGCTGAAGGAGGGCGAAAACAAGTTCCGTCAGAACGCGCGCACAGTGTTGAAGTATGGCGCAGCGGTTGTGGTGATGGCGTTCGATGAGCAGGGCCAGGCCGCTACGTACGAGGACAAGTGCCGCATCTGCGAACGTGCCTATCGCATCCTCGTTGACCAGGTCGGCTTCCCGCCTGAAGACATCATCTTCGACCCCAACATTCTCACCGTTGCCACGGGCATGGAGGAGCACAACAACTACGCTGTCGACTTCATCAACGCAACCCGCTGGATCAAGCAGAACCTGCCCCATGCCAAGGTTAGTGGGGGCGTCTCCAACATCTCCTTCAGCTTTCGCGGCAACAACAAGGTGCGTGAAGCGATGCACTCTGCCTTTCTTTACCATGCCATCAGTGCAGGCATGGACATGGGCATTGTGAATGCCGGCATGTTGGAGGTGTATGAGGAGATCGATCGGGAACTGAAAGTCCTGGTTGAAGACGTCCTGCTGAACCGGCGTCCTGATGCAACGGAGCGCCTGGTGGAGCTTGGCGAGCGACTGAAGAACGCGGGCGCAAGCGCATCTGACACCTCCGAAAGGAAGGTCGAAGAGTGGCGCAGCGGCACCGTGGAGGAGCGTCTGTCGCATGCGCTTGTCAAAGGGATTGACACCTTCATCGACACGGATACGGAAGAGGCGCGCGCAAAGCTGGGTCGTCCCTTGTTGGTGATTGAAGGTCCGTTGATGGTGGGCATGAGTGTCGTGGGGAACCTCTTTGGCGCAGGCAAGATGTTTCTGCCGCAGGTGGTCAAGTCTGCGCGCGTGATGAAGAAGGCCGTCGCGTACCTTACGCCCTTCATGGAAGAAGAGAAAGCCGCCATGGCCGCCACCGGCCAGGAAGTGCGCACGCAGGGTCGCATCGTGTTGGCGACGGTAAAGGGCGACGTGCACGACATTGGCAAGAATATCGTGGGCGTCGTGCTGGCGTGCAACAACTATGATGTGATCGACATGGGCGTGATGGTGCCCGCGGAAAAGATCCTGGAGCGCGCCAAAGCTGTCAACGCCGACATCATTGGACTTAGCGGCCTGATCACGCCGTCGCTCGACGAGATGGTGCATGTTGCGCGCGAGATGGAACGCCAGGGCTTCACCATTCCTCTGCTGATCGGCGGCGCTACCACCAGCCGGGCGCATACCGCTATCAAGATCGCTCCGCACTACAAGCAGCCGGTGGTGCATGTGACGGATGCTAGCCGCGCCGTCCCGGCAAGTACCAGCCTGCTAAGTGAGGACAGCCGCGCTCTGTTTATCGCGCAGCACGAGGCGGAGTACGACGCTGTGCGCAAGGCACACCTTGCTCCCAAGCAGGCGCTCACGCCGTTTGCGGAGGCGCGTGCGCGCCGCACACCCATCGCTTGGCGCGCGGAGGATATCGCGGAGCCATTGTTCTTCGGCGTCCGCGTGCTGGACAATTTCCCGCTTGCCACGCTGCGCGGGTATATCGACTGGTCGCCTTTCTTTCACACATGGGGTCTAAAAGGCTTGTATCCGCGCATCCTGGATGATGCCAGACAGGGCGAGGAGGCGCGCAAGCTATTTGCCGATGCGCAGGTGTTGCTGGATCAGATTGTCCGTGAGAACCTGCTGACCGCGCGTGGCGTGTATGGCTTCTTCCCAGCCAATGCGATTGGCGAAGACGTGGAACTGTACACGGATACCAGTCGCAGCACGGCGTTAAGCACGTTCTACTTCCTTCGGCAGCAGGCTGCCCGCGAAGGCAACGAACCGTGCCGGTCCCTTTCAGATTTCATCGCACCGCGCGAAACGGGATTGCCTGACAGTATCGGCGCATTTGCCGTCACCACCGGTCTTGGCCTGAAGGACCTGACAAGCCGCTTCATCGCTGCGCATGATGATTACTCCGCGATCATGGCGGAGGCGCTTGCAGATCGCCTGGCGGAGGCGTTCGCCGAGTGCCTGCACAAACAGGTGCGTGAAGAGTGGGGCTACGGCCGCACCGAACATCTTTCCACCGTGGAGATACTTGCGGAGAAGTATCGCGGCATCCGCCCCGCACCCGGATATCCTGCGTGTCCGGACCACACCGAGAAGGGGACCATCTGGCGGCTCCTGAACGTTCAGGAGAACACCGGCATTGAGATCACCGAATCCTATGCCATGTGGCCCGGTGCGAGCATCAGCGGCATCTATTTCGCGCATCCTGAGTCACGCTTTTTCAGCCTGGGCAAGATCGACCGCGACCAGGTGGCGGATTACCAGCGGCGTAAAGGCATGAGCCTGGCTGAGGTCGAGCGTTGGCTGGGGCCGAACCTGCACTACGATCCGGAGGCGCGAACCGAACCGCTCACCATGAAGCCGGAAGCTGTACCGGCGTAAGAGCCGCACACTGTGCGCAACCACTTTGCGGCATCTTGGCCCCTCTTAGATCGTCACAGCGGAGCCTGGTATGCCGCGCTGCTGCAGCATGGGTCCGATCACTGGATCGCGCCCCGCCCACCGGCGGTAAAGCTCTGCGGGATCTGCGCTGTTTCCGCGCGAAAGCACCATCTTACGCAGACGATCTCCATTGGCGCGGTTCAGACCTCCGTTCTGCTCGAACCAGTAATAGGCATCGCTGTCCAGCATCTCTGCCCATAAATAAGCGTAATATCCGGCGGAGTAGCCGCCACCAAAGCTGTGCGAGAAGTAAGTCGAGCGGTAACGCGGGGGCACCAGAGGCACATCGATTCCGCAACGCTGTAGCGCCGCATGTTCAAACTGGACCGGCTCTTGGAGGTCCGCATCAGGCGGAAGTGTATGCCATTGCATATCCAGTTCCGCAGCGGCAAGAACCTCAGTCAGGGCGTGGCCACCGTTAAAATTCTTGGCGGCACGCATCTTTGTTTGAAGCTCCGGCGGCATCGGCTCACCGGTTTTCCATTGCCTGGCGTAGTTGGCGAACACCTCAGGGTACGTGCTCCAGTGCTCATTGAACTGCGAGGGAAACTCAACAAAGTCGCGCGCCACACTGGTGCCGGAGAAGCTGGGATACGTCACGTCAGACAGGAAGCCGTGCAGCGCGTGTCCGAATTCGTGGAAGAGGGTTTGCACATCATCGAAGCTCAACAGCGCAGGCTCACCCTCAGCCGGCTTGGTGTAGTTGCAGATGTTGCACACAATGGGTCCTTCAGCCAGCAGGCGCGACTGGTGCAGCAGCGATGTCATCCACGCGCCGCCCCGCTTGGAGTCGCGCCGGTAAAAGTCGCAGTACAGCAAGGCCAGGTGCGATCCGTCCGCGTTGAAGACCTCGTAGGTGATCACGTCCGGGTGCCACACAGGCAGGTCTGTACGCTGTTGAAACGTGATCCCATACAACTGCGTGGCCGCATACAGCACACCATCGTGGAAGACGCGATGCAACTCGAAGTACGGCTTCAACTCGTCTTCGTTCAGATCATACCTCTGCTTGCGAACCTGCTCCGCATAGAAGGCCCAGTCGTATGGAGCCAGTTGGAAGCCGCCACCTTGCTGGTCAACCATCTGCTGCATGGCAGCCGCTTCGCCAGCGGCACGGGCGACCGCAGCCGGTACAAGCGCGTCCATGAACTTGATGGCAGCGCGAGGTGTGCGCGCCATCTGGTCGGCCAGCTTCCACGCGGCGTAGTTTTCGTAACCTAGAATACCCGCACGCTGCGCACGAAGCTGTGCCAGCCGCGCGATCATTTCGCGCGTGTCACTCTCATCGCCCTTTTCCGCGCGTCCCAGTGAGGCGTCCCAAAGAGACCGGCGTGTCTCCCGGTTGGTTAAAGAACCTAACAGAGGCTGGTTCGTTGTGTTTTGCAGCGTAAGATAGAAGCCGTCCAGATCACGCGACGCCGCACCTTGAGCAGCCGCGTCAATCTCTGCATCGGTAAGACCGTCCAGCGCCTCACGTGAGGTCACGTGCAGGCCGCCTTCCTTCATCGCGGACAGAACACGGTTCTGAAACTTCGCCTGCAACCCCGATTGTTCGGCGTTCAAGGCGGTGAGCGTGTTCTTGTCCGGTTCAGAGAGTAGTGCCCCCGCCCTCACGAAGCCGTCATATGTCAGTTCCAGCAATCTGCGCGATTCACCGTCCAGGTCCAGCGTCTCGCGCTGCTCGTATACAGTCCTGATGCGTGCGAACAGCCGCTCATTCAGATTGATGGCGTCGCTGTGGGCGGAAAGTTTTGGAGCAATCTCCTGCTGCATTTGCTGCAACACCGGATTGGTATGTGCGCTGGCTACCGCGAAGAAAACGCTGGCTACGCGCGTCAGCAGGGTTCCGCTCCGTTCCAGGGCCACCACCGTGTTGCCAAAGGAAGCGGGCTCGCTGTTCGCGACGATGGTGTCCACTTCAATGCGCTGGGCTTCCATGCCGGCCTGAAACGCAGGCATGTAGTGCGCATCCTGCACACGGTCGAACGGCGGTGCACCCCAGGGTAAGGTGCTCGGGGCAAAGAACGGATTGGTCTCGTCTAGAGTGACGCCGGAAACCGCGCTGGCGGGCGCTTCAAGTAGATCGGTTGAACTCATGCTCTCTGTATCATTGCGCGAACGCAACCTGCACGCAATGCCTTACAGGTATGCTGTCCGATCACGAGACCATTATGAGAGCAGTTCGACCTGGTCTTCCTTGGAGCCGGGCATGATCGGCATCGGTGCCGTGGAAACCAGCAAATCTTCCTTGCGCATGACCAAATTGGTCGCGTTCAGGCTGGCGAGTTCAAAACCGTGTCCGTGCGTGATGGCGTCAGTAGGGCAGGCCTCGACGCAGTAACCGCAGAAGATGCAGCGGTTGTAGTCGATGTTGTAGACCTTGGCGTAACGCTCGGCGGAGGAGATTCGCGTCTCCTCGGTGTTTTCCGCAGCTTCGATGTAGATGCAGTTGGAAGGGCAAGCTGCCGCGCACAGGAAACAGGCAACACACTTCTCCAGGCCGTTTTCATCACGCTGCAACTGGTGCTTGCCGCGATAGCGTTCCTGAAAGATCGCGCCGCGCATTGGGCCGGGGCCGTCAGGGTAGTTTTCCACCTCGGACGGCTGCAGCATCTCCTTGAAGGTGATGCTCATGCCCTTGGCAATGCCCGTAATGTTCTTTACAACTGACATGAACTTGAGTATACGCCGGGGCTTCGGTACTGTTCAGGCATGAGGCGTTCCTTCACCAACCTTCTGCCCGCCCTCGGTACGCTGGCGGCCTCCATGGCCTTTGCGCAGCAATCACCACGCATCAAGCCGTATGAAACGTGCTCGTTTCCTGATGGTCTGCAGGTGGTTGAGGATTCTCCGATGCCTCCTGATGTGCATGAACGTCCGGTGCAAAGCCACGGCAAGACAGGTTCAGTGCCTCTACTGGCGGGGCGGCGTATCGTCTTTGGCTATCCCGGCAGCGGGCCTTACGCAAACGTTAAGGTCGAGTTGCTGCCTTCAGCCAACTTTGCCGCAGACCGCAAGCTGCTGCTGGACGACTTCGACGACATGGTCGCCTCCGATAAAACCGTTGCACGCAATCTCAAACGCAAGCCCACGCAGAGCGGCCTCTTCGTTACTGGCCTGGATCGCAAGGAACTGCAGGGCAACACGCTCGGAATTTACCTGTTGATCGACGACGCGACCCACGTTGTAGCAACCGTATACCTGTTGAACGACGATCCGTCGAAGCGCCCGTTCAAGTCGCTCGACGAATATGCGCGCATGCGCGACACCTTTATCTACAACTACACCCGCTGCATCCGGAATAATGAGACCGGTCAGACATTTGGAGCTTCGAAATGATGGGATACGCAGCACTCGCCCTGGCGTTGTTATCTTCAATGGCACCACCGGCGCAGATGGACAGCCACGGCACAATGACCGCAGGCAAGCCCATCGCGAAACCTTCCACGGAACTTGTCGTTACGGGTCTGGGCGGAGCCTCCAAGACGTTCTCCCCGGCCGAGTTCAGGGCACTTCCGCACGTCACGGTAACCGTACACAATGCCCACAACAACCAGGAAGAAAGCTACAGCGGTGTGGCGCTGAAAACTTTGCTAGCAGTAGCGGCTCCGGGTCCAGGTCCAAAGGTTTCCGCGAACATGCAGGTGGTCATTGCTGGTGCCACTGATGGTTTCCATGTGGCAATCACCCTGTGTGACTTAAACCCCGAGTGCCGCAGCGGCCAGGCGATTGTGGCCGACAGCGAGAATGGCGAACCCCTGAAGACCGATGGTGCCTTCAAACTGATCCTGACGGAAGACAAGAGGCCGGCGCGTTGGGCGCGTAACCTCCAATCGCTGACGGTGAAGAGCTTGGACGGTCAAGTAGTCTATTGAGACGCGCCGGTCTCTGTGCCCGAGGGATCGGTCCCAGCCTCTGCCGCCTCGTGCGATGGTGTAAGGGTTTGCTCATCTGATCTCGTCTTCGGCAACTCTTCCTCGGAGAGTGCTGAAGGTTCCTCGGGCTGAGACGTAGCGGCTGTTTGCAGCCACGCCGGCGGTGCGCCGGGCCATTGTTGTGCGCCCTCCCCTACCTTCCACCGGCCATGCCAAAGATATGCGATGGCGCACCCGGCGGGGACTTCCGGCTGGATTGCCAGAAGCGTGAACAGATAGCGCTTCGTCTTCAAGCCACTTTCCGCAACGCCCCGGACAGGGCGGCTGCGGCGCAAGCTGCCGGGCACTTGCGGAATCTCCCAGACTCTAAGTTCAAGCTCGGGGTGCGCGCCAGCGTAATCCGAAAGGCTGCGCACCACCTCCTTCGGCGTCATCAGACCGAAATCCGCAATGCGGTCGTTGCGAGCCGCGCCCGGAAAGTATAGGTTCACCAGATGTGCCGCGAAATCCGCGCAATTGGCGTTCCGCAGCTTGTACGAATGACGGTTCGTGTCGGCGTTCATCACCTCGACCAGGCGGCGGTCCTGCTCAGGCGTTGTGTTGACCTGGTAGGCCCAGACGCGGCGGTTGTAGGCCATGCCCGCAGACTCCCACCACTCCTCTAAATCCTTGGCTCCGGCGGCGCGCCCGTCACCGTAGAAATGACCTTCGCTGCCATCCGGCACCACGGCGCGCAGGTAGCGCCGCCGGTATTCCTCACGCAACTCCCACACCATTTCACGCGTGGCGTAGGCGGGCACGTCATCAGCGCGGGAACGCGCATACAGAAATTGCATCACAGGCGTGGCTAGCCAGTCGTACTTGCCGATGGAGTGATAGCGAGCCAGCACCACGCCTGGTGGTTCATCTGGCTGGCACATCCGCACATTCAGCGGACCTGCTGCGCAGACATGGTCGAGGTAGATAGCCGTATGTCCCACCGGCATCATCGTGCCGAATTTGCCGAACGGCTCTCCCACAAAGACCGTCAGCGAGGCGCAGGCAGGCTTGGATGCAAGTGCAAGGAGCACCAGCAAAAAACTCGCACATAAGTTCATGCGAAACGCAGCCCGTATTCGGCTCACCTCATCTCCCTTGTCTAAAGCTTAAGATGCACGTGGCTGCTGGTGCAACGAGGGACTGGCTGACATCCGCATCTCAGATTGCAGTGAAGGTACACTCTGACAAACGCGTCCGGCTTTGCCTGCTGGCTGGCCTTGCGATGGCAGCGCAGTTGGGTGCCCAGGACGCCGGCGCACAGCAATCCGGGATAGCTCCGCCGCCACGCGCCGCCTTGCCGGACGCACCGGGCACGTGTCATCTTCGCGGCGTAATCCGCAGCAGCGGCGGCGGTCCCATTGCGGGAGCGCACATCACGCTCTCCGCTGGAGACCGTGTACTGCGTGAGGCCGACTCAAACCCCGATGGCTCATACGCTTGGGACGGCATACCCGCAGGCACCTACTTCGTCAACGTGACGATGCAGGGCTTTCTGCCCGCCCGGTATCAGGCCGTCCTGCCGGAGGAGGGCGGCACCGCACAGATCTCCATCACCCTGCAGATTCAGCCTCTGAACGCCAGCGTAACCGTCACAGCGTCAGAAACGGAGATGGCCCAGGCTGAACTGACACTGGAAGAGAAACAGCGGCTGCTCGGCATCTTTCCAAATTTCTTTGCCAGTTACGAGTGGCGTGCGGCGCCGCTCTCGTCGCGGCAGAAGTTCGGTCTTGCCTGGAAAAACGCTCGCGATCCCGGTAACCTGCTGCTGGTGGGCGTCGTAGCTGGCGTGCAGCAGGCGGCGAACTCCTTCCCCGGTTACGGGCAGGGTGCCAAAGGCTATGGCCGCCGCTATGGCGCGGACCTGGGAAATCTGGTCTCCGGCACGTTTCTGGGTGGGGCGGTGCTTCCCTCGCTCTTTCACCAGGACCCGCGCTACTTCTACAAGGGCACAGGAAGCACGCCCTCCCGCGTCTGGTACGCAACCACCCGCGCCGTTGTCACACGCGGCGATAACGGCCGCTCGCAGCCGAACTGGTCGGGGATGCTGGGGGACATGTCGGCCGGCGCACTCTCCAACGCGTACTATGCGCCGGAGGACAGGCAAGGTGCCAGTCTGACGATTGAGAACGGCCTGCTTGGAATTGCGGGCGACGCCATGAACGGCGTCTTCCAGGAGTTCTTCCTGAAGAAGCTGACGACAAACACAAAGGGAAGAGGTGGAAAGGCAACAGACGCACCCTGAACATTCTTCAGCGTTTCACGTGTACAAACCTATCCTTTAGCTAAAGCCATCTGGCTCCGTACCGCCACTGCGGCATTAGCCCGAACCTTGTCACAGCCTTTCAGAGCGTCGTTCCTTCCCGCTTGCCTACTGACAGGTCCGGTTTAGCTGATCCCGAGCTTTGACCACACCGCATCCACGCGCGCCTTCACGGTTTGAGGCATTTCCAGCATCTCCGGCCATGGCCGCGTAAACCCCTCGGCGGCCCACTTGCGCGTGGCATCGATGCCCATCTTTGATCCGAAGTTGGGGAGGCGAGAAGCGTGATCGAGCGAGTCCACCGGACCAAGCGTGAACTGGATGTCGCGCTCGGGGTCAATGTTGTTGGCGACGCGCAGGACCACCTCTCCTACGTCTTGTACATCGCAGTCCTCGTCTACCACCACGATGCATTTGGTGAACATGGCCTGCCCAAGCGCCCAGATACCGTTCATCACCTTGCGCGCCTGTCCAGCGTAGCTTTTGCGGATGGAGACCAGCATCAGGTTGTGGGCAACGCCCTCCGGGGGCAAATTGATATCCACGATCTCCGACAGCGTCAGCCGGATGAGCGGCAGAAAAATCCGCTCTACTGCCTTTGCCAGCCAGGCATCCTCCATGGGTGGTTTGCCCACGACGGTCGCCGCATAGATCGGATTCCTGCGATGCGTGATCGCCGTAAGGTGAAAGACGGGGTACTCCTCTGGCATGGTGTAGAACCCCGTGTGATCGCCAAACGGCCCTTCCATGCGCAGTTCGCTCAGTTCGACGTAGCCTTCCAGCACGTACTCGGCGTGCGCTGGGACTTCAAGCGAAACCGTCTCGCATTTCACCAGATCCACGGGTGACTGGCGAAGGAAGCCCGCAATGAGGAACTCCTCGATCTCTGGCGGCGCGGGCACAATGGCTGCAAAGGTCATTGCCGGATCGGTGCCAATGGCAACGGCTACCTCCATGCGCTCACCGCGAATGCGGGAAAGTGTCACACCCGGCAAGTCCGCGCTCCTGGCGCCTGAGGACACAGTTGCGCCAGCGGTCATCGCCATCAGGTTTACTCGGTCAGCATCGCTTGTGGCAGCCGCCCGCAGACGGTCTCGCAAGTGCTCCGCCGCGACCTTCTGCCTCTGCCAGTGCATCCCCGTCGTGCGCTGGTCGTAGACCTGCATCCGGTACATGCCCGTATTGCGCTTGCCAGACTTGGGGTCGCGTGTAATGACCAGGGGCAGCGTGATGAAGCGGCCCGCGTCCCCGGGCCACGTCTTCAAGACGGGCAGCTTTGTCAGGTCGATGTCCTTGCCCCTGTGGATCACTTCCTTGCAAGACGCGGCACGGCGGTCGATCACCTTAGGGAAGTACGATCCAATCTCAGCCAGCATTGGCAGCATCTTCAGCTTGTCCACCAGGCTGGAAGGCATCTGCGGCTTGATGAGTGTTTCAATGCGCCCGGCAATGGCATCCAGCGAGTCTGTTTGAAGCGCAAGTTGCATACGTCGCATGCTGCCGAACTGATTCATTAGCACGCGCGCGCCCGGGTGACCCTTCACATTCTCGAACAAGAGCGCGAGGCCACCCGCAGCGGCAGTTCCCCTGCCCATCTTGGCGGCACGGTCCGCGATCTCCGCCATTTCCAGCTCAGGATCGACCTCGACGCGGATGCGCTTCAGTTCACCAGCCTTGTCCAGCCGGGAGACCCATTCGCGAAGATCACGATAAGCCATTCCGCTTTACTCCAGGTTGATCCCACCTCGACGTGACGACGGCACAAAACAAAGCACCCGCTCGCGGCGGGTGCTTAAACGCATCGCGGACTATACCATTATGCGGCGCGCGCCACAGGTGCAGAGGATAACTTCGTGCTGATCTTCGCTACTTGTGCGGTAAGCGCCAAAATACGCTCCTCCGTGGAACCCGAGGCCTTTGTTTCGAATGCCTGAACGTCCACCGCATCGCTCAGTTCAAGTATCTCCTGCTCCAACTCCGAGAGCATGTGCGTCACGCCATCGCTGCTGGACGATGCAACTGCTCCATTGCCAACAACCCGCGAGACCGGACCACGGTGCATCCACTCTTCCAGGTCGCTTGTACGCGCCAGTACAACGTTACTCGGGGCACCAGGTGGACGATGGATGGGTAAGTCCAATGTTTTTTCCCACCGCTGTACGGTGCGCACGCCCTTGCCGAAGAAATGCGCGATCTCTTTCCACGAACTCAACATCTTGCTCACAGCCACACCTCGCAATACCCTGACCAGGTGGTCTCGCCTGCACCACGGATTCAACCGAATAGACGCCTAAAATGGCGTGGTGGTTTGTTGGGTATCTCGCAGGCCGCTATAAGCTGAAAGAAAGTAGCAGGAAATCTCCAGAATGCGGCATATGACGGTACGATGAACGTTTCACGTCTGCTCACCGAGGCTACATGCACCTGACATCCGCCGACTGGCTGGTAATCGTCCTGTACTTCGCGATGAACCTTGCCATCGGCTTCTTCTACATGCGCCGAGCTTCCGGGAACCTGGGTGAGTTCTTCCTTTCCGGGCGCTCCGTGTCGTGGTGGCTGGCGGGCACCTCCATGGTAGCCACCACCTTCGGCGCGGACACGCCCCTTGTGGTCACGGGCCTGGTATACAACGGCGGGATTCAGGGCAACTGGTTATGGTGGTCCTTCGCTTTGTCCGGGATGCTGACCGTCTTCTTCTTCGCTCCTCTGTGGCGGCGGGCACAGGTGCTCACAGATATGGAATTTGCTGAGATCCGCTACAGCGGCAAGGCAGCCTCGTTTCTGCGCGGATTTCGCGCTCTGTATCTGGCTCTCCCGGTCAACACCATCATCATGGGATGGGTGAACCTGGCCATGGCCAAGGTGCTTGCATTGACGCTTGGGTTCTCCAAGTTGCGGGCTGTGTTTGTCTGCCTCACCGTCACGCTGCTCTACTCCACCATCTCCGGCCTGTGGGCGGTGCTGTGGACGGACATGGTGCAGTTCGTTCTGAAGATGAGCATGGTCGTTCTGCTGGCCTGGTTCGCCGTGCGCGGGGTTGGCGGCATGGATGCGCTTGTCGCAAGGGTGCAGGCATCCGACGTACTGCGCGGCACGCACACGCTTTCCTTCTTTCCCAACCCAGGCAGCGCGTTCTTTCTCAGCTTTCTGGTGCTGCTCAGTCTGAATTGGTGGGCGACGTGGTACCCCGGCGCGGAGCCCGGCGGCGGTGGTTACATCGCGCAGCGCATCTTCTCCGCAAAGAACGAGAAGCACTCACTGGGCGCGACACTGTGGTTCAACATTGCGCACTACGCGCTCCGTCCTTGGCCGTGGATTTTAACGGCCCTGGTGGCGGTGGTTTTACTGCCCGCCGCTGGCGACAAGGAAGGCGCATACATCCAGGTGATGATCCGGTTTCTGCCGCCAAGCCTCCGCGGTTTGATGCTGGCCGGCTTCGCTGCCGCGTATATGTCAACCATCGGCACCCACCTGAACCTCGGCGCTTCGTACCTCATCAATGACGTTTACCGTCGATTTCTGGTCTACGGGAAAGACGAGCGGCACTACGTGAACGCGTCCCGCGTGGCCACGCTGTTCTGCGCGGTGCTCTCTGGCGTGGCAACGTATTACATGAATTCAATCGCATCCGCGTGGAAGTTCCTCATCGCGATCGGCGCTGGCGCTGGATTGGTCTTCATTCTTCGCTGGTTCTGGTGGCGTATCAATGCGTGGAGCGAAATCTCCGCCATGCTTGCCGCGGGTGTCATATCGCTTGCGCTGCAATCGCCGGCGGGGATGCCGGTCGTGCGCGCGTTGCATGGCATGGATCCGCGCCTGCCGCTTGCACCCCTGAACACGGACGATCCCCATGCTTTTGCGTGGTTAATGCTGTTAACCACAGGCTTGACGACATGCGCATGGATTACGGTCACACTGCTGACCGCGCCGGAGCCAGAGAAAAAGTTGCAAGCCTTTTTTGACCGTGTACGGCCACCCGCGCCTGGCTGGCGCCGCTTTGCACCAGAAAGCGCGCTGGCGGATCACACACTGCGATGGAACACACTGCACTGGGTACTTGGCTCAACGATGGTCTATGCGACGCTCTTTGGCATCGGCAACCTGCTGTTTGGCCGGGTTGCCGATGGCCTGCTTCTTCTGATTCTTGCAACGGCGTGCATCACGGCGCTGTTTCGCAGCCTGAATCAGCAGAACTGGAGCATGTTTCGCTAGCGGCCGCTACGCGCTCCACCGCAGCGCTTGTGCGGGTGCGGTCTGCGCGGTGGCAGGCACGGGCGCGGGTTTCCGCTCGGCCGCGGTGCGCAACTCGCGCGGCAAGACCCGGTTTGCTTCCGGATCACGAGCTGCAATCGCCCAGGCCTCACGCACATTGCGCACGCAGGCAATTACTTCCAGCAGACCTTCTTTTGAGGAAGCGTGGGATGCCTCCAGCGTCATGTTGAACATGGCTGCATAAAAGTCAGAGAGCGACGCTGCCGGAGCGCCACCAATGTCGGGGCGCAAGCGTGCCTCTAGGTACATATTGATATCCAGCGCGCGCTTAATCGCATAGCGGCGATCAATCACATCGTCTGCTTCCACGGCGGTGATCGCACGGTACAGGAAGCGCATCCAGCCGTCGTAAAGGGACACGATCAGGTCGATTCCAGTGGCGCCTGTCAGCGCCTGCTCTTGATAGTTCATTGCCCACCCTTAATTGCTGTTGCCATACCCTGTAATTGCCGCGTAAATCTGCTTCTGCTCGTCGAGTTGCTCTGGGATTGCCTGCAGAACCTGATTGGCCGTGTTGAGTTCGGTTGTCAGTTGCGTTTGATAGGCGGTGACGCGCAGTTCCAGGTTGGTTTTGTTGTCCGCCAGCGTCTTTTCTTCCGCCGTATTCTGTGCAGTGCGAAGCGCAAGCGCGCCGTTGCCGGTAGTGCCCAGGTTGTTCAGTACCGTCGTCAGGTTCTGCCCGAAATCGTTCGCGTTTTGGAAGAAGTTTGTCACACCTGTAAAGTTGTTGGTCAGCGCCGTGGAGAGCACGCTTGTATCAAGTGAAAGCTGACCCGTGGTGCCGAACGTAATCCCCAGCTGCGCAAGGTTGCTGCTGGTGCCAGTATTTGCCGTGACAAACGTCAGTGCTGACGACAACTGGCTTTGCAGCAGCGATAGCGTTTGATCGCCGAACAACGGCTCCGCATTGCCGGAGGCATCCTTGCCCTCCTGCGCGGAAAGTGCTGTCGCCAAGGTGTTGTAGCTGGACACAAACGTGGACACGGCCGTGGATACACCGCTTGTATCATTCGCAATCTGCAGCGTCACATTGCTGCTGGACTTCCCCACCAGTTGGAAGGTGACACCGGGAAGTGCGGTGGACACTGTATTGGAACTGCTCGTCAACGCGATGCCATCGACGGTGTATTGCGCGTCCACCCCGGCCTGACTTTCGGTGATTGTGACCGCATTGCCGTTAGAGTCGGTGAGACTGGTGCCGCTTGTGCTGATCTCATTGGCGGCACCACTTTGATTGCTGATCAGAGACAGGCGCGATCCGCTGCTGTCTGTAACCACACTAGCGATAACTCCCGCATTCAAGTTGTTGATTGCGCTCGCCAGGCCGGAGACAGTGTTGTCGCTGGAGTCCAGCGTAATGGTTTGGAGCGTGCCGCTGCCCACCTGAAAGGTAAAGTTTCCGCTTAACGTGGCATCGCTGGCCACGGCGCTGGAATGCTGCGTGCTGGTAGTGGCAAGCTGCTGCACGGTGAGCGTATGGGTGCCTGGCGTCGCGGAGATCTCTGCATTCGAGACGACGGCAACGCTGCTGTCGCTGGTGGCACCCACCTTCTGTGAAAGGGTTCCGTCGAACGCGGTCAACGTCTGCAAGGAGCTTGAAAGGGCCGACAGGTCCGTGCCGATGGTGCTCAGGGCGGTATCCTGCGCCTGTAAGGCCGTCGTTTGCGTCGCCCAGGCGGTCTCTGGCGCGCGCATATTCGCCAGGATGCTCGTCACGGTATTAGTTACATCGAATCCGGCGCCGCTGGTGGCCGCGCCGAAGCTGATTCCGACAACAGACATGCTTTGTCCTTCTCCGGTTGCTGCTGATGCAAGCGCCGCACCGTTGCCCAGCCACACGCATTAGCCAAACGTAAGAAAGCGCGGCTGAGC
>CAXTXE010000002.1:0-46947 GCA_964248165.1 uncultured Terriglobus sp. | reverse complement strand
CAGCATTTCCCAAAACGAAATAACGCGCGTAGGCCCGGTTGGCCCACCCGCGCCTGCTTGCCGACCGCTTACTGCAACAGTTTGGTGACTTCCTGCTGCACGGAGTTAGCCTGCGCCAGGGCGCTAATACCCGTTTGGCTCAGCACCTGGTATTTGGACAGGTTGGAAGCAGCCTGCCCATAGTCAGTCGCGCGAATGCTGTCTTCAGCAGCAGTCAGGTTGGTCTGCTCATTCGCCGCAACCGACTGCGCGGAGGAGAGCTGGTTGATGTTCGCACCGATGTCACCACGCTGGAAATCGACATCGCCAATCGCGGTATTCAGAGCAGTCAGAATACCCTGTGCGTGTGCGGCGGTAAGAGTCGCCACGCCAGTTGCCGTGAAGTCCACGCCCGCGCCGCCACCAGTGGTTGTACCAACGCTCGCGGTAGTCAGAACGCCTACGGTATCGCTGTAGGTCGTGGAACCGGACGTTGTGCCGTCCGAAACAAAGAAGGTGTTCGCAGTTCCACTGAACACGCCCGTTCCGTTGTAGTTGGTCTTGGCCCCAATGTCGTTAATCTGCGTCAGGATATTTTGATATTCCTGATCGGCCGAGCCAATTTGGCTGCTGGTCAGCGTGCTGTTGGCGGCTTCAGTCGCCAGCGTCACTGCGCGAGTTAGAAGAGTGGTTACCTGCGACAGAGCGCCGTCCGCAGTCTGCAGCAGACCGGTGGCGTTGCTGGCGTTCTGGCCAGACTGCGACAGGGCGGCCTCGTTTGCGGCCAATCCGTCTGCCACGGCAAGGCCGGCTGCGTCGTCCGCGCCGGAGTTGATGCGAGAACCTGACGACAACTGCTGCAACGTCTTGGACAAGGCGTTCTGCGTGGTGTTCAGGTTGTTCTGCGCATAGATTGCGGAGATGTTATTGAGTACACCAAGGGACATGTGCGTTCGCTCCTGCTTTTCAGCGTGAATATGAAGTTGACTGCTACGCCGTTTGCTTGGCGCTCACAGGCCCTATCGGCGTCCCGGGTTAGTACATGAGTAAAACTTCTTCTGTTTTGTCTTGCGACGCAGCGGGACTTGCCTTTCGCTCACGGGTCTGTTATCGGAAGAAGCTTCCCTGGGTGAGCCGCATGGTGCGCGCACCACGTGAATAACGTCACGGGCACGCTCATCCTCATCTTGCCCCCGCCGATGAGTTAGCTGGAGCAAACACGCCCTCATGATTGAACTCACTCGGCTGAACGGACATCACCTGCTGGTCAACAGCGACCTTATCAAGCACGTGGAAGCCATTCCCGACACGACACTGACGCTGGTCACCGGAGAGAAACTCGTCGTGCTGGAGACCTGCGCGGAAGTTCTTGCCCGCACCCTGCACTACCGTTCGTCAGTGCTCCAGCAAGCGTGGCCCTCTGCCGATAACGCGCTGGCCGCGCACCATGCCAACCGCGTCGCACACTCCTAAGTAAGCAGGAATCAGAGATCATTTATGGATATCGCAAGCATTGGCGGCATCGTCCTGGCGCTTGTTGCCATTCTGGGCGCCATGATGATGGAGGGTGGCAAGCTGGCCCAGGTAACGCAACTCACTGCCGCCATGATTGTTGTCGGAGGCACTTGTGGCGCAGTCCTGGTGCAGTTCCCGCTGAACATCTTTCTGGCTGCGGCAAAGGGTGTCATGGGCGTCTTCATGCATAAAGGCGCGGACGCGGAAAAGACGCTGGCGCAGATCGTCGAGTTCGCCAATAAGGCTCGCAAGAGCGGCATCGTTTCGCTGGACAGCGACCTCGGCAAAATAAGCGATCCGTTCCTAAAGCAGGGCCTGATGCTTGCCGTTGACGGCACGGAATCATCAGAAGTCCGCAAGATCCTGCAACTAGAAATCGACAATAAATCCGAAATGGAAGAAAAGATCCCGCAGGTGTTTGAGTCCGCCGGCGGCTTTGCTCCCACGGTGGGCATCATCGGCGCCGTGCTCGGCCTCATCCAGGTGATGCAGCACCTCGACAACATCGACGAGGTGGGCAAGGGTATAGCGGTGGCCTTCGTCGCAACAATCTACGGTGTGGCACTATCCAATCTGTTCTGCCTTCCTGCTGCGGGCAAGCTGAAGATTCGCCACAAGGAACACGTCATGCTGCGGGAGATGATGCTGGAAGGCGTTATCAGCATTTTGGAAGGCTTGAACCCACGCATGATCGAGACCAAGCTGCGCACCTTCCTGGCCGAAGGTCACGCGGCGGAAAAGGCAGCCTGACGTGGGCAAGAAAAAACACGCGGAACATGTCAACCATGAACGCTGGCTGGTTTCCTATGCTGACCTGCTGACGCTCCTGTTTGCCTTCTTCGTCGTGCTCTTCGCGTCTTCTGTCAGCGACAAAAAGAAGACAGCGAAGATGGCAGCCGCGATGCAAACCGCATTCCAGCAAAAGGGAATCTTTGATGCCCATTCGAGTACGCCGCCTCTCGAATCCGGCGCGGGCACCTCTCAGGGCGATCCCAAGCCCATCGAGATGCCCCTTGAGACACCCGAGGAGCACAACAATGGTGCGGGCAACGGCAAGGGTGGCAGTGACGCAACCCGTAAAGCCATGGAGAACTCTCTGGCACCGGCGGTTCAGCAGCACATGCTGAGAATGCGCGATGCCGACGATGGTCTGACACTTTCACTGGACAGCGCGGGCTTCTTCCCGTCAGGGTCGGCAGAGGTCCGTCCTGCCGCACTGCCCCTTCTGGCACAGATTGCAGCGTCGCTCCCGCAAGGCACGCTTCGTGTGGAGGGCCATACGGATAACCAGCCGATCCACACGGAGCGGTTCCACTCCAACTGGGATCTTTCAGCCGCGCGCGCTGCTGCCATCGCGGAAGTCTTGATGCGCGAAAGCAGCGTGCCGCCCGCAAACTTCGCCATCGCTGGATATGCGGAATATCATCCGGTAGCCGACAACAGCACCGAGAGTGGCCGCGCGGAGAACCGCCGTGTGGACATCGTGTTGATCCGCAACAAACCAGACGGGACCAAGACGTCTGCTGAGGTGCCTCCGCCATCCATACTCCTGCGGTCAGCACCTGCGGCGGAGCATGCCTCTACAGTTAAGCCTGCGGCACCACACCCATTACCTTCACGATGACGCGCTTCGAGCGCTGACCATCAAATTCCGCATAAAAGATGCGCTGCCACGTGCCCAGGTCAAGCCGCCCAGCGGTCACGGGAAGCGTCGTCTCGTGGTGCAGAAGCAGCGCTTTCAGGTGCGCATCGGCGTTGTCTTCGCCAGTGCGGTGATGCTTGTAGCCAGGCCGTCGCGGTGCCAGCTTCTCCAGCCATGTGCTGATGTCTTCAATCAACCCGCTCTCGTGATCGTTGACGTAGATGGCTGCGGTAATGTGCATGGGCGAGACAAAACACAGGCCGTCCACGATGCCGCTGTTGCGCACAATCTGCTCCACCTCTTGCGTGATGTGCACCATCTCGTACTGCTGCCGCGTGTTGAACGTCAGGTACTCGGTATACGCCTTCGTCTGCCCCAAAGCTGATACTGGCTGCGCCATTACGCTGATGCCTCCGCCTGGTTGCGATGCTTTAAGTGCGACCACACGAACCAGACAATCCCAGCGATCAGCAATAACAGCACCACCGCATCCGCCTTGTGCAGAACCTGTTTCAGCTTTCCAGTAGGATCATTCCAGCTTGCGCCAGCCTTCATGCCCACATAGGCCAGCGCGAAGCACCATGGCCACGACCCGACGAATGTATACAGATGGAAGCGCAGCTGGGGCATGCGCGCAACACCCGCCGGAAGCGCGATAAACGTTCGCACCACGGGCAAAAGCCGCCCGATCAACACGGTGATGTTGCCGTACTTGAGGAAGTAGCGCTCCACTCGGTCAAGGTCCCTGCGGCTCATCAGCACATAGCGGCCAAACTTCTCTACCAGCGGCCGTCCGCCGTGCGCGCCAAGCCAGTATGCGACGATCGATCCAACATTGCAGCCAACAGCGCCTGCCGTTGCCGCCAGGTACAGGTTCATCTTGCCCTGCCAGACAGCATATCCGGCGAACGGCATGATGATCTCACTAGGCAACGGAACGCAGGCGGACTCAATGGCCATCAACAGCGCAACGCCGGGGTAGCCGATGGCTGCAATCAAGCCCGTCACGTAGGGCAGCAGAAAGTTGATGATCTTTTCAGTCATACGCTCCCGCTGAGTATATCCGCCGCTTGCTACCTGCATGTTGGGCTTCTATTCTAAAAGGCATGGCTGACACCGCGACCCTTCCCGAAGCTCCCACCATCGGCGCACCTTCCGTAACTCTGCCGGCACCCACGCCGGCCAGCGGCTATGCCGCCCGGCCGCAGGCAGCGCATGGTGGCGGAGCACCCGTCAAGCGGCAGATCGTGGCATTTTCGTTCTACCGCGTGCTGCCGGAGTGGAAGCGCCTTCCGATGGAGGAGAAAGCCGCTCACAAGGCCGCCTTCGCTGACGTCATTAAGCGGTGGAACAAGCCCGGCGAGTTCCTTTCGCTCACCTACTCCACCATCGGCACGCGCGGCGACGTAGATATGTGCGTGTGGTCCATCTGCTACTCCGTGGAGGAGATGAACCGGATGCGTGCGGAATTGCTGGCCACGCCGCTGGGCGGCTACCTGGAAACGCCGCACAGCTTTCTTTCCATGACGAAGCGATCCCAGTACCAGATTGACCGCGAGGACGAGAGCGAAGGCGAGGGCCGCGGTGCGATTCGCCCCGGTGGCCACAAGTACATCTTCGTTTACCCGTTCTGGAAGACGCGTCCCTGGTACCTGCTCTCCTTGACAGAGCGGAAGCGCCTCATGGACGAACACATCCGCGTCGGCTTGGCTTTCCCGCGCGTCAAGCTGAATACCACGTACTCCTTCGGCATTGACGATCAGGAGTTCGTCGTCGCCTTTGAGACGAACTTTCCCGAAGACTTCGTCGACCTGGTCCAGCAGTTACGCGAAACGGAAATTTCCATGTACACGCTGAAGGACTTCCCCATCTTCTCCTGCGTGCGCCTGACCCCGGCGGAGATGCTGGACCGGTTGGGCTAGCCGTGGCGGCGGCACGTAAATCGTTTCGAACGCTCGCACCGGTCGCAGCGAAGGCGGTCCATGCGCGCCAGATTGCCGCGAGCGAACCTGTCTCCCCTAAACGGAAACCCGGCAAGACGAAGAAGCCTCTTGCCCCTGAACGCATCGCCGCCATCCTTGACGCTTTGCAGAAGACCTACCCCGACGCAGTCTGCGCGTTGCATCACACGAACGCGTGGGAACTGACCGTCGCAACCATCCTTTCCGCACAGACCACGGACGTACGCGTAAATCAAGCAACGCCAGCCTTATTCCACGCCTACCCCACGCCGCAGGCACTCGCAGATGCCATCCCTGAAGCCGTGCAGCCACTGGTTGCTCCCCTGGGATTTTTCCGTCAAAAGGCGAAGGCGATTGTTGGCGCGGCGAAGGTGGTGGTGGAGGAGTTTGGCGGCGAAATCCCACAGACGATGGACGAGATGCTTCGCATCCCCGGCGCGGCGCGCAAGACCAGCAATGTGGTGCTCGGATCGTGGTACGGAATAGCTTCCGGCGTCGTCGTGGACACGCACGTGTTGCGCCTCTCACGGCGCCTGGAACTGACCACAAACGACGATCCGGTCAAAGTTGAGCAGGACTTGATGGCGATCATCCCGCAGGACCGCTGGATCAGCTTCTCGCACCAATTGATCCACCATGGCCGCCAAATCTGCGAAGCACGCAAACCCAAGTGCGCGGACTGCTCGCTGGAAACGCTCTGCAACTCCAGCGATAAAACCTGGAGTTCGCATTAGCGATCTACGTTCTTTTATGAACGAGTCAATACTTGCTCACAGGTGGCCATAGCTGTGCACCATGACGTACCCGTAGCAGCTGAATCCTGTCGTTAACAGTTCTGTACACAACGATGTAGGCCAGACCGGGCACAATGATTTCCCGTGTGTTCCCATTTCGCCTGGACGACCACCGTAGGGAAAATCTTCGAACGAAGCTATTGCTGCACGGATTTGGCGAACGCACCGTACTGCGGCGAAACGGTTATGATTCCCGATGGAAGTAAGGACCGCTTCAAGATCAGCTTTGGCCGGAGCGGTCCATGTAATTCGACTCACTCGGAGTACCGGCGCTCGAGTTCGTCAAATAACTCATCATGATCGATGACGTTGCCACGTTCCGCAGCAGCAATCGATTCGGCAATTTTTTGGGCCTCGAACTCCTACCAAGCGGCGGTAACTGATAAAAGCCGCCGTGGCTAATTCATCACCGGTTTTTCCGCTCAGAGTCACAACTCTTTGCAGCGCGGCTTCGGCTTCCGGTGCTAACTCGATGGTCATGCCTTCACTCTCCTACCGTTTCGAGAGCAATTCAAGAGGCAGAAACCTACTCCCGTTCCAGCAGCAACGCCGTGCTGTCGTAATCGCCCATCAGCCCCAGCGCAACCCCGTTGCCCATCAACACAGCACCAGAAACGCTGGCCTCTCCGATGTACTTTTTACCGTCCAGCGGGCGAACGCGGTAGCGCGCGTTTGAGTCCAGGCCTTCCATGTGTATGCGCGGCTGCGCCATACCGTAATGCGTGCTGTGCAGGTAGGCAAAAAGTACGGCCTGCTTACCGTTCTGTGAGACGTACTCAACGCTGGCGCTTTCGCTGTTCTCCGGCCTGCGCAAACGGTACAGTTTGCCCTGCTGAACGGTCGTTCGCACGCTCTTGTAGAAGCTGACCATGCGCGTGGAAAGATCCATCTGCTCCGGTGTGAACTTGTTCAAGTCAGTACCAACTCCCAGCGCGCCCTGCATCGCGACAAGGAAGCGAAATTGCAGTGGAATCGAGCGGCGGTCCAGAAAATTCGGAACATCCGTGACCCACGCAGCCATGGTCTGCGGCGTGTAGGCGTGGGTAAATCCATCCTGAATGCTTAGGCGGTCCAGCGCGTCCGTGTTATCCGAAGGCCAGACCTCATCGGCGTAGCGCAGGATGCCGAGATCAACACGTCCCCCTCCACCGGAGCAGGACTCGATCTCCAGCGTCGGATGTTTCGCGCGAAGCTCAGCGAGTATGTCGTAGAGATTTCGCACGTACGTGACATAGATTTCCTTCCGCGCATCTAGACTCGCGTTGGCCCCGGGAGCACCATCCCATCCCGGCTCGCTCCAGTTGCGGTTGTAGTCCCACTTAAGAAACGCTATGTCGTTCTCGCTGACCAGCTTGTCGAGAAAGTCAAAGACGTATTGCTTCACCTCGGGCTTGGCAAGATTCAGCACCAACTGATTGCGTGCCTCGGTTCGTTGCCGGTCCGGAAAGTGCATCGCCCAATCCGGGTGCGCACGGTACAGGTCGCTGTCCGGGTTCACCATCTCCGGTTCAACCCACAGGCCGAAGCTCATCCCGAGCGCGTGCACGCGGTCAATCAGCGGCTTCAAACCGTTGGGAAACTTCTCCTTGTTGACGTACCAGTCGCCTAACCCTGCATGGTCGTCCTTGCGTTGCCCAAACCACCCATCATCCATTACGAAGCGTTCCACGCCAAGCTTCGCCGCCTTCTCGGCCAGCGACATCTGGCCTGCTTCCGTGACGTTAAACTCGGTGGCTTCCCATGAGTTGAAGATGATGGGGCGTGGCTTTGGCAGCGGCCCGAGCGGCAGAATCCGCGCCAACTGAAAGCGATGCAGGATGCGTGACGCTTCCCCGTTGCCGCCGCTGGTGTACCCGGCATAGAAGCGTGGCGTCTCCAGGCTTTGCCCGGAGGCAAGCGTATAGCTGAAGTCGTACGGATTGTAGCCAGCAGTGATGCGCAGGAGGTCCATCGAGGTGCGCTCCACATTCATGCGCCAACTGCCGCTCCAGCCAAGTTCGCCGAACCACACCGGCCCGGAGGACTCCGTGGTGCGGCCTTCCTGTCCGATGCTGAACCACGGATTTGCCTGGTGCCCGGTGCTGCCGCGGCGGCTCTCCAACACCTGCGAGCCAGGCTGTAGCAGCGCAGTGTGCAGCTGCCACTCGGCGCCCCACTGCCCTGTGAGCCAGCTCAGGGTGTAGTCCCTGCCTCCTGGCAGATTCCATGTAGCCGAAGCAGCTTGCTCAATGCGGATGCTCTGCTGGCCCGCGTTCTCAATCGTGGACCAGCGCGCCAGCACGCCCTCCGGATACACCTGGTAATGCAAGTGGACACGCAGCGGCTGCACGGTATCTTTGAGCACAATTTCCAGTTCGTCGGGCTGCACCTTTGCGCTGTCATAGACCAGGACCAGCGTGCGGTCTCCATTCGGTGAATCAACCTTCAGCGCGGGTTCCAGAGACAATGCGGCACCCTGCGCCGGGTATTCCAGTGGAGTGGTGTTGATCGATGCATCGAAGGACGCGCGCTCAGGATTGGAGTGGGCAGCCGGCAACGCAGCATCCACAGGCAGCGCCGGTCCCCAATACAGCGACTGCAGCATCTGCTTCTCATCCAAGCCAACCGCATAGGTGGTCTCACCGGCAGTCAGGAACCACTGCTGCCGGTCTGGAACAGATCGCACCTGCGCCTGAAGAGCAACGGAGCCGAGAGCAAACAGAATGAGCACGTGCCGCGCTTGAATGTGCATGGTCACAACACAGTAGCACCAGAAGCCATCATGATGCAGCGTGCGAGTCTATTCCGGGGGCGGTGCCGAAGGCTTGTAGGCCGGTGGAATAGCTTGCCCCAGGTGACAGTTTCCACAAACGACGACAGGGCCCCGGTGAGTGGTTGCAATCCCGGTCAAGTATCTGCCGTTGATCTCGTTCACCATCCGCAGCATCACACGTGCCGTCCGCTTCTGCGGCTTGGCGTCCGACGCGAAATTCAGGTCATACTCCGGGTCAACCCCGGGCTTCTCCGCGTGGCAGTATGGGCAACCAACCCCGAGACCCTGCGCGAAGCCGATCATCACAGGAATGAGATCTTGATTCCGTATGTCCGCTGGTAACACCTGGAGATTAGATGGCTTGGGGCAAGGGCGGGTGCTTGGCACGGGCTGCGGGGGTTGGTGGCCCCTGTGCGCCGGAAGTCTGGAACGAAGCGCTCAGCAAAAGCCCACATCTAAGTAAGTGACCTTTCATGGGTACCTCCTGGGGAGTGAATGCGGCCATGCAGAGTGGCGTCATGTCGCGTTGAACGCATCATCTTCCAGGCCCGTCCGGCTTGCAACAAGAATCGGCACCAAAAGCACAAGCCGCTCTCAGGAGCGGCTTGTTCAGTCAGAAGCACTGAAGTCTAGTCCCCGTAGTAATCCAGCCCCAGATGCGTAACCAGTTCCTGCCCCATGATGTGCCGCAACGTATTTTTAAGCTTCATGTTCTGGATGAACAGGTCGTGCTCGGGGTAAACACCAGGTACGGTATCCGGTGCTTTGAAATAAAAGCTGAGCCATTCCTGAATGCCAAGGTGCTTCAGAACGGGCGTGCGCGCAGCCAGGTCCATGAACAGGCAAAGATCAAGTGCCAGTGGAGCGGCCAAGATCGAATCGCGGCAGAGAAAATCCACCTTTAACTGCATGGGATAACCCAGCCACCCGAACAGATCGATGTTATCCCAACCTTCCTTGTTGTCCCCGCGCGGAGGATAATAATTTATCCGCACCTTGTGGTAGAAATCCTTATACAGGTCAGGATGCTTATCCGGCTGCAGGATGTATTCCAGCACGCCCAGCTTTGATTCTTCCTTGGTCTTGAAGTTATCTGGATCATCCAGCACCTCGCCGTCACGGTTGCCCAAGATATTTGTTGAGTACCAGCCATTCAGGCCCAGATACCGGACCTTCAGCGCCGGTGCCAGCACCGTCTTGAGAAACGTCTGGCCAGTCTTGAAGTCCTTGCCAGCGATCGGCGCACCCATTTGCTTTGACAGTTCACGCAAGGCCGGAATATCACAAGTGAGGTTCGGTGCACCGTTGATGAACGGAATGCCCTCCTTCAGGCAAGCCCAGGCGTATAACATCGATGGCGCGATGTTCTCATCATCCTCGACAAGGCCCTTCTCAAAGGCGGAAAGTGACTGATGAACCTCGGTCTCTTTCAAGAAGATTTCGGTCGAACCGGTCCAGATCATTACTTGCCGGTCCGTCGTGGCCTTGAATGCTGTGATGTCATTGCGCACTTGATTCGCTAAGTCGCATTTGTTTTTGCCGGCTTTCTTGTGTTTTGGTTCAAGCCGCTTGACATAGCGGTTATCAAACGCAGCCGGCATCGGCTGGATGCCCTCAAGAAATGGCCGCATCTCCTCAATCTGATCCCGGTCCAACACACCCGCTGTCTTCGCTGCTTCATATAAGTCACCGCCAAAGATGTCCCATCCCGTGAAGACGAGGTCATCCAGCTTTGCCAACGGCACAAAGTCCTTGATCCACGGCGCCTTGTTGTCTGTCCGCTTTCCCAGCCGGATGGTGCCCATCTCTGCCATGGATCCTACGGGCTTAGCCATGCCGCGCCGAACCGCTTCCACGCCAGCTATCAAAGTGGTCGCCACGGCTCCCATGCCCGGCATCATGATGCCGAGTTTCCCCTGCGCCGGCGCTATTGCCACGGCCGGGGTGTTTCCATGCATCATTTTTCTCCTTTTGCGTCTGCACGCCGTTCCTCGGTGTTTGGGGGCTTCAGCCTTCACCATACGCGCTTCTAATCCGCTGTAAATAGCTCATCGTATGTGACTTGTGCCTTGGCGGCAGAGGTTAGCGCTAACTCAGAGGTACGTTAACGCTTTCGTACTTTCTGCGTTTTTCTGGCACCGGCAGAGTTACGATGACGGTATGCAGGATGCCGCGATGGTCGATCTGGTGGGAGTGGGGCTGAACGCCACCGACACACTCATCGCGCTCGACCGCTTCCCGGCTATCGGGCAAAAGGTGGAGTTTCAGACCGTACAGGTGCTGCCCGGCGGCCAGACCGCAAGTACCGTTGTGGCCTGCCAGATGTGGGGACTGAGCACGCGCTACGTGGGCAAGCTGGGCGATGACAGCGCGGCTGCCATCCACCGTGCCGCCTTTGACCGCGCTGGCGCGGAAGCACAGATTCTGACGGCGGAGAACACGTCCAGCGCGCAATCCATCATCCTGGTTGACGGGTCGGGCGAACGCACTGTTCTGCTGAAGCGTGATGAACGGCTGAGCCTCAAGCCGAAAGACCTGCGAAGACATTGGATCACCCGCGCTCGCGCCCTGCATGTGGATGGCTTCGATACCGAGGCGGCGACGTTAGCGGCGACATGGGCCAGAGCCGCAGGCATGCCCGTTATTGCCGACCTCGACGAGATCTACGATGGTGTTGAACACCTGCTGCCGCTAATCGATCACCTGATTGTCTCGCGCGACTTCCCGGGGCGGCTGACTGGCGAGCCAAACCTGGAAAAAGCCCTGCAGATGATGCGCCAGGCGTACGGCAGCCGCATCACAGCCGCCACCCTGGGACACGACGGTGTGCTCGCCTGGGACGGCGCAGACTTCCATTACACCCCGGCCTTCCGTGTGCCCGTGGTTGACACAACCGGCGCGGGTGATCTCTTCCACGCGGCATATATTTACGGCCTGCTGCAGGGATGGCCGCTGGACCGCCAGCTTGAGTTCGCCTGCGCCGCAGCCGCGCTGAACTGCACCGCGTCCGGCGCGCGTGGCGGCATACGCGAGGTCAGCACGATTGAAGAACTGATCGCAACCGGCATACGCTACGAAGCAGTCTATCCCGCGCCGCACGATACAGTGTTCGCGTGATCGACCTCTACATCGCCACCAGCAATCCCGGCAAGCTGCGCGATTTCAAGGCCGCCACGCAGCAGTTTAGCGGCAGCGTGCGCCTGCATCCGCTGCCCGGACTTGCGGAGATTGCGCCGCCTGAGGAAACCGGCGATACCTTCCAAGCAAATGCGCGGCTCAAGGCAGAGTATTACTCGCGCTCCGCACCTGGTCTATGGGTGCTTGCCGACGATTCCGGGCTGGAGGCGGACGCGCTCGATGGTCGCCCTGGTGTGCGTTCCGCACGCTTCGCACAGGACCTGGGATTGCTCGATTCCGGGCGCGGCTTGGACGCGAGCAACAACGAAGCCCTGCTGCTGGCCATGCTGGAGCAGACAGACCGCGGGGCCCGGTACCGGTGCGTTCTGGCGCTGGCCCGCGATGGCCGGGTGGAAGCCGCGGCCTCCGGCAGCGTGGAAGGGACGATCCTGTCCGAACCCGAAGGCGAAGGGGGCTTCGGATATGATCCGCTCTTTCACGTGACCGAACTGGGCTGCACCATGGCGCAGGCCTCTGTACAAGATCGCACCCGGGTAAGCCATCGCGGACGTGCTCTGCGCAAGCTGCTAGGAATGATCTTTCCGCAAGTGAACTGAATACCGCACGCTTCGGCGAATACCGTACCTCGTCTGGAATCCGCATTGACGGCGGTTTTCTCCACGCCCGATACTATGCAAGCCTCTTACTGACGCGAATCAGCGCTTTAGGAGAACTTCGTGGATCGGCTAGGAGCGCGTACGACATGGGCGCAGTTGCAGGCGTTGCACCACCGGATAACTCCACCCGCCGCCGAGGCGTGCAACCACTGCGTGCCGGGGAGGGCCACAGCTTTCTCTGGCGCAAGCTGCACTCGCTGACCGGCATCATTCCTATTGGTGCGTTTCTCATTGAGCACATCATCTCGAACTTCGAGGTGGTGCACGGCCCGCTGGCCTACGCGCAACAAGTTAAGTTCCTCAACGGCTTGCCGCTCGTCCGCGTCTTGGAGTGGGCCTTCATCTTCATCCCGCTGGTGTTTCACGCGGGTTATGGCGTCTTCATTGCGTTTCGCGGGCGCGCCAGCGTCAACGTCTACCCCTGGGCGGGCAACTGGATGTACGTGTGGCAACGCATCACCGGCCTCATCGCCTTCGCGTACATCATCCAGCACGTCTGGCGGCAGCGCTTCGCAGGAGTCAGCCTGCCGGAGCACCCCGGCCTGGCCTATGCCAAGGTGCAGTACGAAGTGCTTAACCCGTGGATGCTGGCCATTTACGTTATCGCCATGGTCGCCACCTGCTTCCATTTTGCCTACGGCATCTGGCTCTTCGCGGCAAAGTGGGGCATCACGCCCGGCGACAACGCCCGCAAGAAGTTCGGCTATGTCTGCGGCGCGGTCGGCACGGCACTCTGCGCGATGGGCCTGGTCTCCATCTTCTGGGTCGCCTACGCCCGGCCTTATTCGCCGGTGGATGTCATGCCCGCGCAGCCCAACGGCGTCGTTATGCCGACCGTACCCACCGTACCCACCGTACCCGGAGCGGCGGAGTACCCGGCTAACAGCGGTTTGCAGCAAGATAGTAATGGTTATCAGCGCGACAGCAACGGTCAGCCAGTTGCACCCAGTGCAGCACCCCAGCAGTGACGAGGTACTCTCATGAGTTTGGCGTCGGAGGTGAGAGAGTGGGCTCCGCTGGTTGGCTTCTTTGGCGGACTACTTATCATGCTGATTGTCGCTCCGATTTACGGAAGTGTGACCTATCGAAAGATGATTCGGCTAGTGAATGAAGAAGCGACTAAACCCGAGGAACACGTGCCAACCTACGCAGTAGGTCCACTCGGCAAGTCGTTCGGAGTGTATGAGCGCTACCAGCAGATGTTTCCGACTGACCCGCTCGGCAAACAAGTCACGACTGGATGGGTGATTCTAGGTTCAGGTTTTGCCCTTTCGATCGGCAGCATCATCGTGCTTCAGGCTTTCTATTAATTCAGAAGAAAGAAACAACACACATCATCGTAGAGTGAAGTTAGCCAAGTAAAAGAAAGGCAAAGCGCAGATTATGCATGACGTCATCTCAGTAGGTCTCACGCTCGCTACCATTCTCGGTGCCGCCTTCTTCAGCAACTCGGCGGTAAATGCCTTGAGAACAGAAGTGATGGGCAAGCTGGACGCTATCCAGAAGGACATGCGCGAGTTTTATGCGGAGCAGGCGCGCCACGATGTACGCATCACGAACTTAGAGCAACACCGCTAACATCGCGCCAGAGTAGCGCGGACGGAGTCATCAGCAAATGGCAGGAGCAACACCACGCATCATCGTAGTTGGAGGCGGCCTCGCCGGGCTTTCCGCGGTCATGAAGATTGCCGAGGCGGGCGGCAAGGTGGACCTGTTTTCCATCGTGCCGGTCAAGCGGTCGCACAGCGTCTGCGCGCAGGGCGGCATCAACGCGGCCAAGAACCTCAAGGGCGAGGGCGACAATGTCGACAAGCACTTTGACGACACCGTCTTTGGCGGCGACTTTCTGGCCAACCAGACACCCGTCAAGCAGATGACCGCGCAGGGCCCGGCCATCATCGACCTGCTGGACCGCATGGGCGTCCCCTTCAATCGCACGCCGGAGGGCCTGCTCGACTTCCGCCGCTTTGGCGGAACGCTCTACCACCGCACCGCCTTCGCCGGAGCCACCACCGGCCAGCAGCTGCTGTACGCGCTGGACGAGCAGGTGCGCCGCTTCGAGTCCGAAGGCAAGGTGACCAAGTACGAGGGCTGGGAGTTCCTCTCCGCCGTCCTCGACAGCACTGGCGTCTGCCGCGGTATCTGCGCCATGGACCTGCGCTCCATGGAAGTTCGCACCTTCCCCGCCGACGCGGTCATCATCTGCACCGGCGGCAACGGTGCCATCTTCGGCAAAAGCACCAACTCCGTCGTCTGCACCGGCTCCGCGCAGTCCGCGCTGTACCAGCAGGGCGCATACTACGCCAATGGCGAGTTCATCCAGGTACACCCCACCGCCATCCCGGGCGAGGACAAGCTGCGCCTGATGAGCGAGAGCGCGCGCGGCGAGGGGGGCCGCGTCTGGGTGCCCAAGAAGAAGGGCGACGCGCGCCCCGGCCAGTCTATCCCCGAGGACGAGCGTTTCTACTTCCTGGAGGAGTGGTATCCCAAGTACGGCAACCTTGTGCCGCGCGACATCGCCACGCGTGCCATCCACAAGATCGTCTACGAGCATGACCTGGGCATTGACGGGCAGCCTCAGGTCTATCTCGACGTCTCGCACATTGATCGCGCCACGCTGGAACGCAAGATCGAGGGCATCCTCGAAATCTACGAAAAATTTGTCGGCGACGACCCGCATGAGGTGCCGATGAAGATCTTCCCCGGCGTCCACTACACCATGGGCGGCATGTGGGTCGACTTCCACCAGCAGACCAACATCCCCGGCGTCTTTGCGGCGGGCGAGGCGGACTACTCCATCCACGGCGCCAACCGCCTGGGTGCCAACTCCCTGCTCAGCTGCATCTACGGCGGCTTCATGGCCGGGCCGTGCGCGATGGAGTACGCGAAGAACCTGCCCGCGCAGCAGGGTGACGGCGGGCACGCGGCGGAAAAGGTCCGCCAGATGGAGTTCAACAACATCCTGCTGAACAACACGGGCAAGGAAAACCCCTTCAAACTGTGGCGCGAGCTGGGCGACGTGATGACCCGCCACGCGACGATCATCCGCTACAACGCGGGCCTGCGCGAAGCCGACGCAAAGATCGTGGAACTGCTCTACCGGTACCGCAGCATCAACTTGAGCGACAAGAGCCAGTGGGCCAACACCAGCTTCGCCTTCGCGCGGCAGCTTTACAACATGCTGCAACTGGCCCGCGTCATCGTGCAGGGCGCGGAAAAGCGCGACGAAAGCCGCGGCGCACACTACAAACCCGACTTCACCGAGCGCAACGACGAACAGTTCCTAAAGACCACCATGGCCAGCTACGATACCTCCAACGACGCCCCCATCATCGGCTACGACGAAGTGGATACCCAGTGGATCAAACCAAGACCGCGACGTTATGATGCGGCAGCATAGGAGGCGATATGACTGTATTCCTTGATGTCTTTACCAAGTCTCAAGAACGCCTAATGATGTATCACGGACCTGCCGAGGGCTGTCCTCCGATTCCGCGTGTTGGAGACCTGCTCGACTTCTCGGGTGAAGGTTATGAAGTAGAAAAGGTTGAGTACGTGATGACCGAAGTAGGCGGTGAACGCCTCCACATCGTTCTCCACACAACCAAGAGCAATCACATGCGTCACTCGCTAAAGTGGAACGTCAGATGAAGCTTCTTGTATTAATACTACGGCTTTTACAGTCGCATTGTTGTCGGGCTGCCGTCAATCAGCCACTCCCTTCGTTGGTCACAAGATCAACGAGAGCTTTGAAGAATTTAGCAGAATAGAGAAGCCGTCTTTAGAGCTACCTCCAGGCACATCTTACACGGGTGTAGTGCACTGCTTTGAGACCCAAACTTTGGGCGATCATTGCTCAGGTCATCACAGCTTCGATAAATCTCCAATCGAAATGGATAACGCACATTTTACTTTCGTCGACGGGCACCTAAGAAAGATTGATTGTGTGGGTGCAGGAGGTATCATCGGTGATCCGCACCAGAATTGGAATTGGAATCTCTATTTAACAGAGCTGAAGAAGCAATACGGACAACCTACAAAGATGGCTGCGGATGAAGCAGTGTGGGTGCGCGGTGATTCTGTAGTACATGCGTTTCTAACAGTCGAGCCGATGATGTTTGATCCATCAAAAGAGACTCAGACTGAACATATTGAATTGCAAAACAAGAATGATTACGAAGAGCAGAAGAGCAGGATTTAACAACGCGACACCAGCCGAGCAAAGAGAGCGGCTTTAGCCCTGAGATAGACCAGGACAACGAGAGCATGACACGAACACTCATCCTCGTCGTTGTACGCGTGCTGGTTGCAATCGCGGGCTACGGAGCCCTCATCTTCCTGGGCGCGTGGATTGATGGCAGGCGGCAGGCAGTACGTGAGAAAGGGCTGCACCCGGTACAGAACCGGACGGCAGCGTGGAAGCGAGGGAGTATGCCAACAAAGACTAAACGACATAAGCTTTCGGAAGGGCACGGCTTCAGCCGTGCCCTCGGACGGGGAAATAGTTGGCGGCTTTAGCCGCTGAGGGACAGCTTGGAGGCGAACATGAACTGGGCAGACTACGAAGACATCTGGATTGATCCCGAAAGAATGGGCGGTGCGCCTTGCCTAAAGGGCACACGCGTTACACCGGAGACAATCTTGAACAACATGGAAAGTTCGATGGAAGATGACCTGACAGAAGAAGAAGCTGCTCTGTTAGTCCACAGCTATTTCCCAACCGTCTCCGTCGACCAGATCAATCGCCTTCTGGCGTACACCAAGACACACGAAGTTGAACTGCACGCGTGAACATCTTTCTCGATGAGAGCGCGCCGAAGCCGCTGGCGTACCGGCTGAAGGGCCACGCTGTTGAATCAGCAGCGAGTATGGACTGGCGCGGTATACAAAACGGAAAGCTGCTTCGGCTGGTCAATGCGGCGCAATTCGATGTATTTATCACTTCAGACAAGAATATGATTCACCAGCAACCGATGTCACAGTTCAGATTCGCCACACTCGTGCTCTCAACGAACGATTGGAAGGCGATGAGAAATAAGGTACAGCCGATTCGAGATGCTCTGTCTATGCTTGTACCGGGAAGTGTCTCGTACGTTGACTGTGGCGAGTTTGTACCCAAGAAGCATCGCGAGTAGCACAAGCAAAGCAATACCTGGGTCTGCGAAGACCGGGCACAACGAGGTAGGTATGTCCACAATGACAAAGAACGGCCATAACGGCACCAAGGCGCAACCCTACAAGGGTACGAGCTACAGGGTCTCCATCAAGCGTCAGGCGTCGCCTGACGCCCCCGCGCGCACGGAAGAGTTTGAGCTGCCCTACCGCAAGGGCCTGAACATCACCAGCGTCCTGGGCGACATTGCCATGGACCCGGTGAACAGCTCTGGCGCGGTGACCACCGCGATCAGCTACGATGCAAACTGCCTGGAGGAGATTTGCGGCTCCTGCGCCATGCTGATCAACGGCAAAGCGCGCATGGCCTGCTCCGCGCTGGTGGACAAACTGCTGGCCGAGAGCGGCAACGGCACCATCACGCTTGCGCCCCTGTCCAAGTTCCCTGTGGTGCGCGACCTCGCCGTGGACCGCAGCGTGTTATTCGAGAACCTGAAGGCGGTCAAGGCATGGGTGCCCATCGACGGCACCTACGATCTCGGCCCCGGCCCGAAGCAGTTCCCGCAGGTACAGGAGGCGCGCTACCCGCTCTCCAACTGCATCAGCTGCACCATCTGCATGGAGGTCTGCCCGCAGTTCAACGATCAGACCAACTTTGTGGGCGCGGCCACCATTGCACAGGCACGCCTCTTCAACATGGACCCCAGCGGCTCTGTCCTGAAGGAAGAGCGTCTGCGCGCACTGGCCGGCGACGGCGGCGTGCAGGAGTGCGGCTACGCCCAGAACTGCGTCCAGGCCTGCCCCAAGCAACTGCCCCTAACCGAGGCCATCAGCGACATCAGCCGCGACGTCATCGTGCAACAGGTGAAGGATTTCTTCGTCCGGTAGTTCTCCACCCGTTGAAACCGCGTGACAACTCAGCGCACTCTTGCGTCATGCGCGAACTTGTCTTTGAAGTGCGAGAAGATGTGGACGGCGGTTATTATGCTTGCACGGCGGGTGAAGGCATCTTCACGCAAGGTGATACCTGGGATGAGCTAAAAGAGATGGTCCTGGACGCGACCAAGGGCTACTTCCATGGTGCCGCATTGCCGGACGTACTACATCTGCACTTAGTTACAGAGCGGGGATGAGCTTCTAAGAGTCGCGTGAAAGTACCGCGCGACATACACAGCCGGGACTTCGCCAACCATTTGATTCGTCGCTGGGGCTTGACGGAAGAGCGGCAAACAGGCAGTTACATCATCCTTGTGTCTGACATACCCGCTTTTCACGTCTCAATTCCTGCGCACAGGCCGCTGAAGACGGGCATCTTCTCTGATCTGCTCAGTTACGTTGCTGAGTGTAAGAACATTACGGTTCAGGACCTGCTTCGCAAGCTGTGAAATTAGAGGTGAGAAGAAGTGGCGGAGAGTGAGGGATTCGAACCCCCGATCGCCTTGCGACGATGTCTGATTTCGAGTCAGGTGCATTCAACCGGGCTCTGCCAACTCTCCGTGGCTCAAGTTTAGTCGAAAGCGATGGCCTTGGCTATGCAGGGGTCTGCTCTGCTCGCGTTCTCCGGGAGCGTTGCTAGAACCAGCGAAGGAACGTTCCCGAACGCCGCAGACGTAACCGAATCTGCCCGAATCGGTACCCGGATTTGCTTCGGGTACACCTGTAAAGTAAAGAAATACCGGGCCTCAGGCGGCCTTTCCTCCCCATCCGCAAGTGTGCCTCGCTTTCCCACAGCTTGCACTACATCTTGTGCTTGCACCGGCATCCAGCCCGAGGTAGAGTACATCTACTCCCAAGGCGGGCCAAGCCCCCGCTTCTACGGGACGCGTATACTGGCGAACATACGGCGAATACATGCAGCGCCTTCACACCACCGAAATTGATCCAAGGAGCACCATGGCACCCACCCTCCAGACCAGCCTCTCAGACTTAACCCCCAGCTTCCCGGTTCGCGATGAGACGCCCACTATGCACGTGAAGAAGCGCAACGGCACCCTGGAAACCGTGGACGTGAACAAAATCGTTCGAGCCGTGCAGCGCTGCTCGCACGGACTGTCGCACGTGGATGCCATCCGCATTGCGTCGAAGACCATTGGCGGCCTTTATGACGGAGCCACCACGCGTGAGCTGGACGCGATCTCCATTGACACAGCCGCGTCACTCATTGCGGAGGAGCCGCAGTATTCAAAGCTGGCTGCCCGGCTGCTTCTCGCCACCATCATCAAGGAGGTTGCTGGGCAGAACCTGCATTCATTCTCGCAATCCGTGGAGCACGGCGCGGCCCAGGGTATCGTCTCTCCCGCAACCGCGGAGTTCGTTCGCGTGCACGCCCGCAAACTGAACCACGCCATCGACGAAGACCTCTCCGACCGCTTTGAATACTTTGGCCTGCGCACCGTGTATGACCGCTACCTGCTGCGCGACCCGCTCTCGCGCAAGGTCATCGAAACCCCGCAGAACTTCTTCTTGCGGGTTGCCTGCGGTCTAGCCGGCACACCGAACGAGGCCATTGAATTTTACCGTCTGATCGCCTCGCACGACTACATGCCAAGTTCGCCCACGCTGTTCAACAGCGGCACCAAGCATCCGCAGATGTCCAGTTGCTACTTGCACGACTCGCCCCAAGACTCGCTGGAGTCGATCTACGATGCATACAAGGATGTCGCGCTGCTGTCAAAGTTCTCCGGCGGCATCGGCCTTGCCTTCCACCGGGTACGCAGCGAAGGTTCGCTCATCCGTGCAACAAATGGCCTCTCAAACGGCATCGTTCCGTGGCTGCGTACGCTCGATTCTTCTGTAGCCGCAGTCAACCAAGGCGGCAAGCGCAAGGGTGCCTGCTGCGTCTACCTGGAGCCGTGGCACGCCGACATTGAAAGCTTCCTGGAACTGCGCGAGAACACCGGCGATCTCTCCCGCCGCACCTACAATCTGAATCTTGCCAACTGGATTCCTGACCTGTTCATGAAGCGCGTTGACGAGGACGGCATGTGGTCGCTCTTTGATCCAAAGCTGGTGCCCAACCTTCCTGACCTGTTCGGCAAGGAATTTGAGGAAGCCTACCTGCAGGCCGAGCAAGGAAAGATCTATCACCGGCAGGTGAAGGCGAGGGACCTCTACGCACGCATGATGCGCTCGCTGGCAGAAACCGGCAACGGCTGGATGACGTTCAAGGACGCTTGCAACGAGAAGAACAACCAGACCGCCGCGCCCGGCAACGTCATCCATCTGTCCAATCTCTGCACGGAAATCACCGAAGTCACCTCCAAGGATGAAACCGCCGTCTGCAATCTTGGCTCCGTCAATCTTGCGCGGCATGTCACCACGAACAACGCAGGTGAAGTCGTCTTCGACTTCGAAAAACTCGCCGAGACCGTTCGCATCGCGGTGCCCATGCTGGACCGCGTCATCGACATCAACTACTACCCGGTGCAAACTGCAGCCACGGCCAACTCCCGCTGGCGTCCCGTGGGTCTCGGCGTCATGGGCCTGCAGGATGTCTTCTTCCAGATGCGGCTCGCCTTCGATTCACCGGAGGCACAGGCGCTTTCCACCAGAATTCAGGAAGAGATTTACTTTTACGCCATGCTGGCCACCACGGAGCTCGCGGCAAATTATGGCCCCCACACTTCCTTTGCGGAAACGCGCATGGCGCAGGGCCTCTTCCAATTTGACCTCTGGAGCGTTAAGCCGGCAAATCAAGCACGCTGGGACGCGCTCCGGCAGCGCATCCTGAAGTCCGGCGTGCGTAATTCGCTCGTCATCGCCATCGCTCCCACAGCCACCATCGCCTCGATCGTCGGCTGCTATGAGTGCATTGAGCCCCAGATATCGAACCTCTTCAAACGTGAAACTCTCTCTGGGGAATTCCTCCAGGTAAATCGCTATCTCATCAATGAACTGAAGGCACGTGGCATGTGGACAGAGGAGATTCGCATGCAGCTAAAGATGTCTGAAGGATCGGTGCAAGGCATTGAGGAGCTGCCCGCCGACCTGAAGCTGATCTACCGCACAGTGTGGGAAATCCCAATGCGCGGCCTCATCGACATGGCAGCGGCGCGTAATGCGTACATCGATCAGTCACAGTCGCTGAATCTCTTCAGCGAATCGCCCAACATCGGCCGGCTCTCCTCCATGTATATGTACGCCTGGAAAAGCGGCCTTAAAACCACCTACTATCTGCGCTCGCGTCCCGCAACGAAGATTGCAAAAACCACCGTACAGAAAGGTGCCATGTCCAGCAGTCTGCAGGCGTCCGTGATCGCCCAGTTGCAAGCAGTGGCTGTGCCGGAACCCGAGCAGCAGCCGACCGATGCATCCTCAGCCATCGCCTGCTCACTCGAAAACCCGGAGAGCTGCGAGGCTTGCCAGTAGCAGGAACTTTGTCATCCCGTAGCCGGGTGCCCCGTACATGCGCGAAGCGGATGTGCGGGATCCGTTCAACTCCCAGGAGAACCAAAATGTCCGCCACACTCGATCCCGTCACTGTTGCCGCGCCCCTCACCACCGGGTCTTCCGTTGCCGTTCCGGATTCCATCCTGGATCCGGGCATGTGCCTCACGCTTCGGCCTATGAAGTACCCCGTCTTCTACGACATGTTCCGCGACGGCATCAAGAACACATGGACCGTTGAGGAAGTCGATTTTTCCACCGATCTCGTGGATTTGCGCTCGAAGATGAGCCCGGCCGAAATCCATACCATCAAGCGTCTGGTCGCCTTCTTCGCCACAGGAGATTCCATTGTCTCCAACAACCTTGTCTTGAACCTGTATAAGCACATCAACTCGCCGGAAGCGCGGCTGTACCTTTCACGCCAACTGTACGAAGAGGCTGTGCACGTCCAGTTCTACCTGACGCTGCTGGACAACTACGTTCCTGACCACGAGGAGCGCGCTGAAGCCTTTGCCGCTGTAGAAAACATCCCATCCATCCAGAAGAAGGCCGAGTTCTGCATGAAATGGATGGACTCCATTCAAGCGCTCGAAACGTTGCAGACGCGCGACGACCGGCGGCAGTTCCTGCTGAACCTCATCTGTTTCGCCTCTTCGATTGAGGGCTTATTCTTCTTCGCGGCCTTTGCCTACGTCTACTTTTTCCGCTCGAAAGGCCTGCTGCATGGACTAGCGTCCGGGACGAACTGGGTCTTCCGCGACGAGAGCTGCCACCTTGAGTTCGCGTTTGAGGTAGTCAACACGGTCCGCCAGCAGGAACCGGACTTGTGGGACGCGAACCTGGAGCGACAGATTGTGCAAATGCTCGAAGAAGCCGTCGATTGCGAGGCACAATTTGCTGAAGATCTCCTCTCGGGCGGAGTTGCCGGCCTCTCGGTCCGGGACATGCGTGCATACCTGGGCTATGTGGCGGACTCGCGTCTGCAGCGGCTTGGCATTGCTCCACACTTCAAGACCAAGAACCCGTTCAGCTTCATGGAATTGCAGGACGTGCAGGAACTGACCAACTTCTTTGAGCGCCGCGTCTCCGCTTATCAGACGGCGGTTGCGGGCGAGGTCGCCTTTGAGGACGACTTCTAACGGCAGAAAACTCCAGATCACCGCTGTCACATCCCGATAAAATACTAGAGAAGCTGCCTGCGGGCAGCTTCTTTTCCATGTTCACCATCTCAAAAGAAATGCGAGCAGGCGAAGAAGCGGGACTTCAAACCGCTGTCGATGTGGTAGGGCTGGACCAGGTCGAATCGACAATCGAAGCAAAACAGATCGGTGAGCGTATTCGCCGGTTGCGGATGCGCCGCTCCATGGGGCTGGTCGACCTCGGAAAGAAAACCGGCCTTTCCGCAAGTTTTCTCTCGCAGCTTGAGACAGGACGTGTCGTACCAACGGTCCGAAATCTAGCTCGAATCGCCCTGACCTTTGGCAAGGATCTAGCGTACTTCTTCCGGGAGGAGCAACCCGTCTCTTTTCGTGTGATGCGCCAGGCCGAGCGGGTGCGTTTGCAACGCCACTCCGGTCCAAGTTCCACGTTTCTGTCTGAGAGCATGAGCGCCCTGATCACAGACCAGAGCATGGTGCCTTGCATTGCGGAGTTTCGGGCGGACGGTGAAGAGGTCGTATTCCGCCCCCGCATCTTTGACGGCATCGAGTTCACGTTAGTGGTGGAGGGATGCCTCACCCTGACGTCGGAATCAGAGACGCGCGTGCTGGAACCCGGCGACGTGGCGTGGCTCGATGCAATTCGCAAGCGGCATTACACCTGCGATTCAGGCAGACGCGCGAAAGCCATTATCGTTACAAGGGCCAATCGCAGTTAATTGATCACGGGCGTCCCTTACGCAAGTGCATCTCGTCGGGTGCCGACCGGACGTGTGCATTTCAGGCGAAAACATGGCACAATAGTAGGGTTGGTCTGAAACACGAGACCCCTCATCAGGAGATCAGTATGGCAAAAGTATGCCCCATCACCGGCAAACGGCCGATGGCTGGGAACAAGGTGTCGCACGCGAACAACAAGACGCGGCGCCGCTGGGAGCCGAATCTGCAATGGAAACGCATCTGGGTTCCAAGCGAAAAGAAGTTTGTGCGCCTGCGCGTCTCCGCGCGCGGCCTGCGCACCATCAACAAGCTAGGGGTTGAAGCCGCCTTGCTGAACGCGAAGGGATAACGCCATGCGGACGCTCATCAAACTTGTCTCAAGCGCCGGAACTGGCCACTTCTACACCACCAGCAAGAATCCCAGAAAAACCAGCACAAAGCTGGAATTTAAGAAGTACGATCCGGTTGTACGTAAGCACGTACCCTATCGTGAAGCCAAGATCTAACCTCTCCTTGCCGATGTAAGCCAAAGCCGTAACGCTCAGCGTTACGGCTTTTGTGTTGCGCTGGACCTCTTGGGAACAGAAAATGTGGTGTTGTGTAGCGCCATAAACGTGGGTGATGCATCTACCAAATTAACGCGCGCGTGCATGATCCGACTCAAGTCACGCGCCAGGAGCGTTTCCATGCGGAACCTGAGCCGTTGCATCGCGTCTTGCACCTTGGTTTTGAGTGCTTTCCTTGCCGGCTGTCACAGCAATAAGCAGGCTGCTGCGGGTCCCGTCACGGTATCCCTGCCGAACGGCACTACCCAAGTGATCCCCGCAGGTCAATCCCTTCCGGTAGGCGCAACGGTGATTGCAGACGGTGGAAAGTCTGCAGCTCCGGTGCCGTCAGCGTCGCAGCCGGTAGCTCCTGCCAGCGCTGCGGCGGACGCGCCGGTTGCTCCCCAAACAACGGCATCGGCACCCGTTGCGCCGTCACCTGCCCCTGCTGCGGCAGCTCCAGCACTTCTGCCGGAGCTGGTTGTCCCATCCCACACCCATGTGAGCGTCCGCACAACAGAGACCCTGTCTGCTGAACACAGCGACGTTGGCGGGACCTTCAGCGGCGTGCTGAGCGCACCCATCACCGTACATGGTGTTGTTGCATTTCCACGGGGCACGTCTGTTCGCGGCGAGATCAGCAGCGCAAAGGGGCGCGGCCGGTTTAAGGGTGCGGGCGTCCTTGGCATTACCCTCACCGAAATTGGCGGCCACCGGGTCCAAACGAATGAATATGTTGCCCGAGCGAAAGGCCGCGGTAAGCGTACCGCAGGATTCATTGGAGGCGCCGGTGGTATCGGCGCTCTCATCGGCGGTTTGGCGGGTGGCGGGAAAGGTGCGTTAATCGGGGGTCTAGCTGGTGCCGGCGCAGGAACTGCTGCTGGAGGACTCACGGGCGGTCGCGACGTGGTGATACCCTCTGAAAGTGCCGTGAGCTTCACACTGGAGAGCGCAATTCAGGTCAAGGGCCGGTAGCAGGTACGGGCGAAGTATCAGATGCTTCGGCCCACCATTCACTAGATTATGAACAATCCATCCCGCATGATCTGTTCTTCTCCGGCGGCATCACCGAGCCAGATGTTGAACTTCAGTCCTACCACGTCAATGTGCGTGGAGGACTTCCATGGCGCGCCAGTATGCGCTCCATATGGATCTCCAAAAGCGATGTGAATACCCGGGAACTTCTCGTCCTGCAAGATGTTGCCGATGACCTGGTCTACTCCGACGTTTGTTCCAATTGCAAATTCACCCACGCGATCCGAATTTTCGTCTGTATGCGTGTAGGCCCAGAAATCGCGCTCCAGATCCTTGTTGTCACTGGAGATGCGCACAATTCGATTGTTCTCAATCGCGATGGAGAGTGGTGTTTGACGGAGGATGCCGTAGCGCGCGCATAGAAAATCTCCGACAACTCCATCAACCACGAAGACACCGTTTACCTCACCCGGCGCGGTAAAGCATTCACCCCCGGGCAGGTTGCCCCACTTTTCGGTGGAGATGATGCCAGACGTCTTGAACCATCGGTATTGGGGGTTCAGTTGTGCATGAATGTCTGTGCCTGCCGGTGTGGTCGCACGGACATACGTCGCCTTGCGTACACGGTCCAGCACCTCCTGAGAGAGTGCGTCCACCTTGCTGAAGTCGGCGCGCATCCCCTGCACCATGATCTCTGGGGTGATGTTGACCATATGCGCGTGCCGCATACGGCGGCGATTGACCACGTCTGTCATCTCCATGCGGCTACGCAGCTCGTTTGGCTGCACTTCAACAGCAAAGATACTTACCTGACTAGTCTCCATATCCTCCAGCACAGCAGCAGGCATGCTGGTCAGAGGCCTGGACGCCAATTCTTCCAAAACAAATCCATTCCAAAAGCATCCCGCACGATCCAGTTCGGCAGCAATCGATGCAGCGACGGACATCGTTTTCTCGTCGGTAATCATGGTGACCTTCTCATCCGGATGGATACGCAGGCAAGTGGACACAGCATTGCGTGCACCTCGCTGAAAGGAAGGAGGAAATGGGACGGCGGAGAGGCGGGTAGCAGCGGTTACAGCGGTCATTGTCTTCTCTGTTTGATGCTGCCAGGCTTTGAACGCATCATGGGGCCACCAAAAGGAAACCCCGGCGTTTTTCCCGCCGGGGTTTCTCCTTGTCGGTTTGACGTTGGATCACGCGCGGTACAGCTCGTGCGGGATGTCGTTGTGGTCCAGGTGAGCTGCCGTAGGTGCGGTTGGCTCATTCATGACCTTGTAGAAAGCAGTCTGGAACTTCTTCATCTCGTCCGGAGTTCCGACGGTCACGCGAACGTAGGTCGGCATGGCCGGCCAAACGCGACCGATCGCCACCTTCTCGCCCAGCATGGCACGCTGCACTTCAGCACCGGGGCGTTTCACATCCACCATGAACATGTTGGCCTGCGATCCCGGAACGAAGGTGTAATTGTTCTTGGAAAGGAACGCCAGTGTGTCATCCAGGGTGTCGCGGTTGATCTTTCGGCGGAGCGGCACCAACTGCTTGTCGTTAAGGCTGGCTGCGGCGGCAGCGGCCGATGTTAATGAGATGCTCCCAATCTGACGGTCGTTCGGTGTAACAGTCTCAAACCGTGCAAGGAGATCCGGACGGCCAAACGCGAAGCCAGCGCGAACACCCGCCATGCCATAGATCTTGGAGAACGTGCGCAGAACGATGATGTCCTTGTCCTGAGCAACCAGATCGATGACGGAGTCCTGGTTGGAGAAGTGGTGGTAGGCCTCATCCACAATGACGACGGAACCCGCCGGCTTGTTGGCCACCAGCCAGGCAATATCTTCCTTTGGCGTGATCGTACCGGTCGGATTGTTCGGGTTGACGATGTAGTACGCGCCCGGGCTGGGATGCGCGGCCAGCATGGCCTTCACGTCGAATTTGTAGGTCGCCTTATCCAACGGGACCTGGATGTACTTTGCCTTCATCGTCATGGCAGCGCGGTAGCCCTGCTCGTAGCTGGGATCGCCCAGGACCAGCGGCTTGTCCGGACCAATGTTGGAGTACAGCGCAAGATCCAGCGGGCCGCCTGAACCGGGGTAAATACGCACGTAACCGGGCTTGAGCTGCATCTGCTCGCTGATCGCCTTGGTCATCGCGGCGCTGTACTCGCGATCATACCGTCCTCCTTTCTTCGCAGCGATACCGATCGACTCCAGAGCGCACGGCGCGGGGCCGAGCGGGTTCTCATTGGAGGAGATGACCACCGTGTCGGGTGAAAGAGGCTTGCGGAAGCCGCCACCCATGTCGTCACCCTGGCCGCCGCCGTAGCGGTGGCTCGGGCCTGCCGCTGACTGGGTTCCAGGTGCCTGTTGCAGGCCGAGTGCCGGAATGGCAGCCACTGCGGCGGACGCGATTCCCGCAGAACGCATGAACGAACGGCGGGAAAAGTACTGCTTGGCGGAAGCGAAATTCTTCAGATCCATGTACGACTCTCCTCAGGTGAACTGCGAGTGACCGGGCGATGCACGTGTGCTGCGCAACGCGGGAATGCGGGTGCTGAGAACCTTTAACTGAAACGGATATCGCCCATGTGGACGGCTGGTCACATGGCGAATGTCACTACGATAGCGTGAAAATGCCGATTACGCACAAACTTTTTCACGAAAGCTGCGGAAAAGTTCACTTTGTTTACAACCCGGCACGGGTCTCTGAGGCCATGTAGTCAACCACGGCCTTCAAATCATGGGTTTCCCGCCAAACCCGCAGCTGCCGGTCCGCTCCACTGCCCTGCGTAAGCATCGTTCGTATGTAGTTGATCTCATTGCGCGAGCCGAGTTCGTCCACCACATCGTCCACAAAGTGCAGGTACTCCTCAATCAACTCACGCTCAGGAACCTCACACTGCTTACCGAAGTCAATTAGTTTGCCATCCAAACCATACCGCACCGCGCGAAATTTGTTCTCCATCAAGAGAGCCCGGGTGTACTGCCGGAAATCAAGGTTGTTTGCGTGAAGGCAATGCAGCTTCATCGCCGTAGCCTGGATCAGCGCGGCGATGGCGACGCTCTCCTCCGCGCGCATGGGGATATCGCAGACGCGGACTTCCACAGTGTTGAAGAACGGATGCGGGCGCACATCCCACCACAGCTTTTTTGCGTTGTCGATGCTGTTGGTCTTGATCAGCAGATTAACGTAGTTCTCAAACTCCGAATAGCTTCCAAAGCTGTCCGGCAAATTGGTTCGGGGGAAGTTCTCGAAGACCTTGGCGCGGTAACTCTTGTAGCCGGTCTCCATGCCCAGCCAGAAGGGTGAATTTGTAGAGAGCGCCAGAATATGCGGCAGAAAGTAGCGCATCGAATTCATGATGCGGATTGCCGCTTCCCGGTCTTCGATCCCCACATGCACGTGCAGACCAAAGATGAGGTTCGCCCGCGCCACCAACTGCAAATCTTCGACAACCTGCGCATATCGCGGATCGGGATAAATCTCCTGAGCACGCCAGTCAGCAAACGGATGCGTGGCACCTGCCACCAGCACCAACCCGTTTTCCTCTGCCAGGCGGATCATGTTGCGGCGCAGATCGTACAGGTCCTCACGTGCTTCCTGAATGGTGTGGCACACGCGGGTGCCGACCTCGATGACGGACTGGTGCAACTCCGCTTTTACACGCTCTTCCAGGCGCAGCTTGCCATGTTCCAGCATCTCTGTCGCTACGTGCGAGCGGAGGTCGCGCGTCACCGGGTCGATTGTCTGGTACTCCTCTTCGATACCGAGCGTGAAGGATGGCCGCATGTGACCTCCGATGCTACACCAGTGATGCCAGCGCGCGTGCTCAGTTGCCGGTTTCGCGATTCAGCCCCTCATACCAGTGCTGAGGTCGCGCAAACAGGACAAGTTCGCCTGGCTGCGGACGAACAGCAACCTGCCCGCAGCTGTTCTCTGCTAACACTCCGGAACGCGCGATCACACGCAAACTGTAGCCCGTCTGCGGATCACTACGCAGTGGCTTGCGGCAGTCAGCGTAGCCGGTAACGGCCACCAGCACGCGCACGGGATCGCCCGCTGGCGCAGGCATGTTGGCAACGCCATGCGCGTTCGTGGCGAACTCGTATCCTAGACCCGCTGGTTCGTCATACCAGAGCCTGACATGCGCGTTTTGAATTGGAGCACCGTTGCGTCCATCCACAACGCGCACGCGGAAGTGCAGTTCGCCAGGTGATGTGCTGCCAGTGTCGGACGCTGCACCGGTGCTGGGCGCCGGGGGAACAGGAATTCCGGCGGGGGCACCGGTCTGCTGTTGCGCGAACGCGCTGACACCCGCCATAAGCGCTCCCGCACACCATCGTGTCATGTGAAACAAGCTACTTCACAGGCGCGGTTTGCCGCACAGCGCTGTTTGTGATGGCAGGCTTTGGTTCGGACCCCAGCAGGCTGGCCCAACGCAATTCCGGCGGTGTACCGTCGTTCGCCCGCGCGCGCTCCACGGCCAGCCGCGCAACAGCCTCCACAATCCAGTTGAAGTTCTCTTCGCCAACGGAGTTGCGGTCTGCATCCGGCGCGGGATTCATGAAATCGATCGCATACGGAACACCATCTTCCACAGCGAACTCGACGGTATTCAGGTCGTATCCGAGCGCCTTGCATAAGGTCAGGGCATCGCGCTCCACGCGCGCCAGCAACTCGGGAGCATATGTCGGCGGATTCTTGATGTACCGCTCGGAATGCGGACGTGAGGGATCATAGGGCATGATGCGGACCTCGCGCTGGCCCACAACATAGCATCTGAAATATTCGCGGAACTTCACCGCTGCCTGCAACGTCATGCAGAGATCACGTGACTGATCGTAGGCCTGAAAGAATTCATCGACGTTGTGCAGGTGGTAGACGTCACGCCAGCCACCGCCATCGTGCGGCTTCAGAAACGATGGGAAGCCTACGTATTCGAACACACCCTGCCAATCGTACGGATATTGCAGATTGCGAAAGGAGATGTCATTCGTCTCCGGAGGCATCTGCTTGCTTGGCAGGATGACCGTCTTTGGCACCGCAACGCCAAGCTTGGCAGCTAGCGCATAGTTAAAAAACTTGTCGTCCGCGCTCCACCAGAAGGGATTATTGATGACATCCGTTCCCGTCAGTACCGCGTTTTTCAAGTACGACCGGTAAAAGGGCACATCGTGGGAGATGCGGTCCACGATAACGGAATAGCCGCACGGCACAGCTTCTTTGACCGGCCCAATCTGCACAAACTCCGCGGTGACCCCGTCCACATTCATCGAGTTCACCTTGTCCACAAACGCTTGCGGAAACGTGTTCTCCATGCCGAACAGGATGCCGATCTTCTTCATGCTGATCTCCTCATGGAAGTGGATGCGTGAATGCCGGGCTGCGTTCGCTTACAGGTAACTTCGCAGCATCCGGCGCCACCAGGGCCAATCGTGTCCCGTACTGTCGCCCCACACCTCCAGGCGCACCGGAATACCCTTTTGCCGCATGATCTCCGCCAGCCGCTCATTATCGTTCCAGCATTGGTCATGCTGCCCCGTTGCCAGCACGTAGGAGTTGCAGCGATACCGCTCGAAGTACCATCCGTCATCCAAGTTGGGAAGGAAATCCATGGGCAATGTGAAGTAGCAGTCCTGATCGTAGTGCCCCCGTAGAAACCGCCCAATGTCGAATGCGCCGCCCATGGAAAGCACTCCGGTGACCTGGTCAGGATGCCGTAACGCCATGCTGGCCGCATGAAATCCTCCAAAGGAACACCCGATCATGGCAATCTGCGGACTCCAATTGCGCCAACGGATATGTGGCAGCAATTCGTGCATGATGTATTGCTCATACTGCATGTGCCGCGCGATGCGCCACCTGCCCTCAACATTCTCCGCATACCAACTTTCCGCATCGACAGAATCGACACAGAACAATTGCATGTGTCCCCCGTTGATCTTGTGTTCGATCGCGGCCACCATGCCGCTGTCCTCGAACTCATGGAAGCGTCCAGACGACGTAGGAAAGACGATGACGGGCAGGCCGTCATGGCCAAAGACGAGCCTCTCCATGGGGCGGCCAAGCGCGGTGGAATGGTCCACGTGGTACTCGCGATGCATATTCTCCCGCCTACAGGACCTACCCTGCTCTGCTACCCTCAGACAGCTATCCTCTAGAGCTACCCTGAAATCGTCGCACATGCAAAGCATTGCCGTTCAATCCGCGCCGCAAGAGTCCGCGACAGGGGGATCATGGGTTGCCATGGCGGATTCGGAGGGGCGTTACCGTCGCGTCCGGGATTGGACATCGAGATTTCTACCCACGCCGCGCGACCTGTTCATCTACTTGCCTCAGGCGTACTTGGACGAGCCTGAGCGCCGTTTTCCCCTGCTGATGTTGCAGGATGGACAGAACCTGTTCGATGGCAACCTGTCCTATGTAAAGAACTCCACATGGCGGGTGGGCGGCACGGCGGACCAGGAGATCGCTGCAGGCCGCGTCGCGCCACTGATCGTCCTTGGCGTTGGAAATACGGGCGTGGAACGTATGAAAGAGTACACGCCTTCAGCTGACCGGCGGCTTGGCGGTGGCGGCGGCCGTCAGTACGCCCGGCTTCTGGTTGAAGAACTGCTGCCGATGATGTGCCGCGAGTACCGCTTGAAGGAAGGCCCGGAGTCATGTGGCATCGCAGGCTCATCTCTGGGCGGGCTGATTTCTCTTGCGATCGCTCTACGATATCCTAACTGTTTCAGCAGCGTTGGCGTGATCTCGCCATCGATCTGGTGGGACGACCGCACAATCCTGAAGGACGTGCGTTCCCTTTCAGACAAGCTGCCGCTCCGCATCTGGCTTGATATGGGGACGGCTGAAGGCGCGCGGCACGTGCACAACGCTGACCTGCTGGCCAACGCCCTGCAAACCAAAGGCTGGCGCGAGGGGGAGGACCTGATCTACCGGAAGATCGATGGCGGGATGCACAACGAAGAGGCTTGGGCAGCCCGCCTTCCCGAGATTCTGCGCTTCCTGTTTCCCGCCTGCGACAACACCGGTCACCCGGCAGCAAACCAGCTTCCGTTGCAAAATACCGTTGTTTAGCCGACAATAGGTTGGTTGAAGCGCTCAGCGGCATGATGCGCGGCAGTTCACGAGCCTGCCGTTTAGCGGTGCCAGATAAACACTTCCAGAATTGAGGAACCAAGCACGTGGTAATGATTCGTTTGGCGCGCGTTGGAGCGCGTAAGCAGCCCTACTACCGCATTGTAGTCATTGAGAAAGACCGCGCCCGCAACGGCCGGTCCATCGAAGTGGTAGGCACCTATAATCCCCGCACCGAACCAAAGACCGTGGATCTGAAGCGCGACCGCATTCAGTACTGGACCGGAGTCGGCGCGCAGATGTCAGAGATCGTCGCCAAACTGGTTAAGAACGCGACGGTATCAGAAACCGTTACAGCATGACGGTATTTCCCGAATCGGAATACTTACCCATAACCATCCTGCTTTGAACATGTTGCGGGGCCTCGACGGGTTGCCACGCCGACGTTTGCTCACACATTTCTGCCCCATGTCATCTAATCTTCATAGGGATGTCTCATGTCTGCCAGCCGCACGGCAGGTAAAGCTCACCGGATAGAGTGAGCGCGATTTGGATGCCCAGGGTGAATATGACGGAAACTTCTTCTTCTCACGGTGAGTCTGTGCAAAGAATGTGCAGCCTGATTACCGCGATGGCCGCAGCGCTGGTAGATAGTCCTGAGCGGGTACGGGTAGAAGCGGAGAGCTTCGATACGGAAACCGTAATCCGGCTTTACGTTTCGCCGGATGACTTTGGCAAGCTGATTGGCAAACAGGGTCGCACGGCCCGCTCGCTCCGAACCATTCTGGGGGCTGCGGGCAGCAAGCTGCAGCACCGCTTCAGCCTGGATGTGCAGCCGGATGAGTAACTTGAAACCCTGATGCAAGGCGCGGAGAAGTGGATCACGCTGGCCCGCATCGTTCGCCCGCAAGGGCGGCGAGGAGAAGTGCTTGCTGATCTGTTCACGGAGTCCCCCGCGCAGCTCGTGTCCAGGCCGCTCTCATTGTTGCATGCGAATGGCGAACGCAGCGTCGTTACGATAGAGGCTCAGTGGATGCCAACCGGGCGCAGTGCCGGCCGTATTGTGCTGAAACTCGCAACGGTTGACTCCATCTCGCAAGCAGAAGGCCTCTCAGGATGCGAGTTGCAGATCTCAGCGGATAAGCGCTTGGCCTTAGACGATGGCACGTACTATGTCAGCGATCTGATTGGCTGCGTCCTGCTGGATGGCGAAATCACGCTCGGCAGCGTGGAGGATGTACATTTTCCTCTTGATTCCACCGGACGGCAACGTCTCGACATCGCGCCACTGTTTGTGTTGCGCCGTTCTGACGGTGACGAGCTCCTAATCCCATTCGCCAATGAGTTTGTGCGGCGCATTGATACCGCAGCGAGAGTCATCGAGATGTCTCTTCCCCATGGTCTTGTCGAGTTGAATGGTTAACGCAGCCGATGCTGACCTTCGACATCGTGACGATCTTTCCTGAGTTTTTCGAGAGTTCTCTGCGCTACGGCGTTGTCGCACGAGCGCTGGAAAGAACAATCGCTACGGTCCGCACGGTCGATCTCCGCAGGTTCGCCATCGACCGGCATCGCACCGTGGACGACCGGCCGTTTGGCGGCGGTGAAGGCATGGTCCTGAAGCCAGAACCACTCACCGCCGCAGTAGAGTCCCTCGGTGTCATGCCAAAACCACAACGCGATCTGAATCGCGAGTCCGTGATTCTGCTCTCCGCGCAAGGTAAGCCGTTCACCCAAACCACCGCACATGAACTGGCAACATTGGACCGCATCGTGATGATCTGCGGGCGGTATGAAGGCGTGGACGAGCGCGTCAATCACCTGCTCTGCGACCGCGAACTTTCGATCGGCGATTATGTTCTTACCGGTGGTGAACTAGCCGCTGCCGTTGTGGTGGATGCGGTTATCCGCCTGCTTCCAGGCGTTCTAGGCAACGCCGATTCGTCGCATTATGAGAGCTTCGGGCACGCTCATGATGCAGGTTGCGGCAGTGCTGGCCCGCCTCTCGCAACATCGCCCGCAGCCGGCCTCCTCGACTATCCGCACTACACACGTCCCGCGGAGTTCCGTGGCCTGGCCATACCGGAGGTACTCGCGGGTGGCGACCACTCCGCCATCCGCCGCTGGCGCCGTCAGCAAGCGTTGCGCAAGACACTGTGCAACCGGCCCGATCTGCTGCAACGAACGGCCTTGAGCGAAGAAGACCAACTAACCATCACGGAGCTTCAACACGAGCATGATCATCGCGGTCCCGCGTCTGACTGAAGATGGCTCAAGAATTAAAGGCAGCAACCCGCTGCTCGGCTTTTTCACATTGCCCTTTACATGTGCTCTCTAGAGCGCCGAAAAGCTGAAATCTGCGCTACACTAATTGAGACGACTTCAAGCAAGGATTTAGCGCCTCATGTCCATCCATCCCATCATGCAGAAGCTCGCTGCAAAGCTTGAGCGCACCGACCTTCCAGAGTTCGCACCAGGCGACACCGTTCGCGTCCAGGTCAAGATTAAGGAAGGCGATAAGGAGCGTCTCCAGGCATTTGAGGGCATGTGCATCGCTCGCAAGAAGGGCCCGCAGGGCAGCTTCACCGTCCGCAAGATGAGCTTCGGCCAAGGCGTTGAGCGCATCTTCCCCCTCAACTCGAAAGTGGTCGATAAGGTCGAAAAAGTTCGCTCCTACGAAGTACGCCGGGCCAAGCTGTTCTACCTGCGCGGTCTCCGAGGCAAGGCAGCGCGTCTGCGCGAGGTCGGCCGTACCGCGTAGCCAGGTTTTCTCATCACAAGAGCGCCGCTTGCGGCGCTCTTGCCCGTTTAGAAACGCGATTTCCACCTTCTGACCGCTGCGGGCGTCATTACACTGGGAAGCGAACATGCTCACCGCCCCCGTCCTTCGCCGCAAAAACCAGCTCATCCCTGAAGGCAAGACCAAGCAACAGATGTTGCAGGAACTGGTTTGTTCTGACGCGCCGGAGCAAGCGCTGCGGTATCACGGCTTTGCCTGCATTGCCGGTGTGGATGAGGTAGGCCGTGGCGCGCTGTTTGGTCCCGTAGTGGCGGCGGCTGTCGTTCTTCCCATACGGACATCCAGGCTGCAGCGGCTGGGACTGCGTGACTCCAAGCAACTGACTCGCGAAGAACGCGAACGGCTGGACCGCGAGGTTCGCCGGTGTGCCGTCGATGTCGGTGTGGCTGAGATTGACTCCGAAACCATCGACCGGATCAACATCTATCAGGCTTCGCGGCTCGCCATGCGGCTGGCAGTTGACGCGCTCTCCTGTGGCCCCGATCACTTGTTGATCGATGCGCTGCGGCTCGACCATCCCTGCGCGCAAACCAAGCTCATTTACGGCGATTCGCTCTCCATCTCCATCGCCGCGGCATCCGTCATTGCGAAGGTCTACCGCGACGCGAAGCTGCGTGCGTGGGATCTGGAGCATCCGCAATACGGGCTTGCATCGCATAAGGGGTACGCCACCCCCGAACATCGCCGCGCACTGGAAAAACATGGGCCGACACCGCTCCACCGGCGTTCCTTCGCTCCCGTTGCAAAGTTCTACGGCGAAGAGGCGTTGGAGCAGGCTATCGCTATGACTGATCTGCTCTTCGATGACAGCGAATTACAGGAGGAGCTCGAGCCTTGCCTAAGCGATTGATGTGCGTCGTGGCGCATCCTGACGATGAGTGCTTCGCCTTTGGTGGAGCGTTGTTGCTTGCCGTCGAGGCCGGCTTTGAAACCTCCGTCATCTGCCTGACTGACGGCCAGGCGGCAACGAACCGTGGCACGTCAGCGGATGCGCAGGAACTGGGCCGCATGCGCCGCGCGGAGTTTGTGCGCAGTTGCGCTGTGCTGAGCGTTACAGAGCACGAGATGCTCTCTTACCACGATGGCCAGCTTGAGTTTGAGCCGCTGAGTGCCGTAGCCCGCGATCTGGTACAGCGCATGCGCACGTGGAAGCCGCAGATCGTGCTTACCTTTGGTCTGGATGGTTCGCTAAACGTTCATCCTGACCACACCATGACCAGCTGCTTCACCAGCGCGGCATTTCACTGGTCTGGACGGGCAAAACGCTTTCCGGAGCTTGGCTTGGCACCCTTCACGCCGCAACGGCTCTATCACCAGAGCACGGCGTTTACCATTCCAGATCGCGAAGCTCTGCTGCCCGCGCCATGGACCGTGGAGTTAGACATCTCCTCCGTAAAGGACAAGAAGGAAAAAGCCTTCCGTGAGCACACGTCACAACTGCCGATCCTGCCGAAAGTACAGCCCTTCTGGGATAAGTACGGCGGCAAGGAACACTACACACTTGCCGCTGTGTCGTCGCCGCAAGCTGCCGTGCTGTCGCACAGCATGTTCAAAGTCAGTCAGGACTAACGAGTGAACCGTCTTGTTTTGCGCCACAGGGGAGATTCCTGATGGCAAGTCCGTTTGTCGTACTTACCGGAGCTTCTGGTGGAGGCAAGACAACCGTCGCTCAATCGATTGAATTGCTCCATCCAGAGTTCTGCGTCTTCCGCTTCGACACGATTGGAGTTCCTTCAGCAGAGGTCATGGCCACCTTCGGCACCGGGCACCAACCAGGCGGAGCGTGGCAACGAGCGATGACCTTGCAGTGGTTTCAGCGGATTGCTCCCGTTCTGGCTGCAGGACGGCCCGTGCTGTTCGAGGGACAGATGCGCATTGCATTCATCCATGAAGCCGTCCAGGCGAGCCGCATCGCTCAGGCACGAATCATCTTGGTGGAGTGTGATGACGACATACGCACGGCACGGCTCACACATGATCGCCCGCAGCCTGAACTCGCAAATGAGAGCATGATGGGTTGGAGCCGTTACCTGCATCAAGAAGCGGTGGAAGCTGGTTACGAGATTCTTGATACTGGCGCTAACTGGCTCCCAGAGAGCATTGCACGTATCGTCTCGTATCTAACTCCGGAATAAAGAGTAAATGGCGTCCCTGCCAGTATTCTCAAACGCATGATCGTTCAGTCAGCGTGCTGCCGCGACCATCGCCTGCGCAGGTTTCTTTTTCAACATAAGGTAAGCAGGACGCGCGAGCAAAAGCACGGCAAGAACGGCTGTGTCACTCCACGGCTCCCAGTTGCCCTTCTTCACCAGCCACCAGTAATGAATGACCGCCAGCACCGCTGCGATGTACACCATGCGATGCAGCGTCTGCCACGACTTGCCGCCCATTGCGCGCATCACCCGCTGTGGGGATGAAATCGTGAGCGCCAGCAGGATGGCATAGGACAGCAAACCCACCTGAATGAACCGCCGCTTCTTTACGTCATCCGCGATGGTGGGCCACACCGCAGCCCATTGCTGGCGGACCCCGTGGAAGTCATGAACACGCAGACTGGCCATTGCTCCAGGAAGGTCAAAGCCGGAGAACAGAAACACATAGATTGCCAGGTGCAACGTTGCATAAAAGAAGGCGAACAGGCCCAGCATTCGCCGAAAGCGTACAAGCCACGCCAGCTTCGGCGAGAGCCGGCGCACCGGCGTAATCGCCAGCGAAATCAGCAGGAGATACATCGCCCAGTTGCCGGTGAAGTGCGTCAGCCACTGCACTGGATCGGCGCCGAGATTCTGCGTGCGGAAGCGCTGCGCCATATACCCGTATGGCAGCAGCGCCACCAGGAAGACGACAGGCTTTAACCAACGGATGCTGCGATTATTCATGCGTAAGTATCGTACCTGGCACTCACGAAGACACTAGAAGTTCCTGTTCAGATCCATACCTGTGTACAGGCTGGCGACCTCGTTCGCGTAGCCATTAAACGGCAGCGTTGGCACTGTGTGCGGGAAGACTCCCGTATCAATCCGGCGCTCGTGCGCCTGGCTCCAGCGTGGATGATCGTGTGCGGGATTTACATTGGAGTAAAAGCCGTACTCCTGCGCATCGGTATCGTTCCACGTCGTATGGGGCTGCTTGTCCACGAAGCGTATCTTCACGATGGACTTAGCCGACTTGAAGCCGTACTTCCACGGAACGATGACGCGCACCGGGGCACCCTGCTGATTCTCCAGCGTCTCTCCATACGACCCAAATGTCAGCAGTGTGAGCGCGTTCATGGCCTCATCCATGCGCAGCCCCTCGGAGTAGGGCCAGTCATACCCGCCAGGCAGTTCCATCGAACCGCGGTCTACCTTTGAGAGAAACTGCACAAATTTCGCTTGCGGCTTGGGATCGGCGAACTTGATCAGCTCTGCCAGCGGGTATCCCACCCACGGAATGACCATGCTCCACGCCTCCACGCAGCGAAAGCGGTAGGTACGGTCCTGTAGCGGCTTGTACGCCATCAGCGTGTCGATATCGATGGTCTTCGGATTGTTCACCAGGCCCTCAAGCGTGACGGTCCATGGGCGCGTGTGCATCTTCCCGGCATGCGCCTTCGGGTCGGCCTTGTCCGTGCCAAATTCGTAGAAGTTGTTGTAGCTCGTCGCCTTGCCTTCCGGCGTGACCGGGTCACTGACCGGTGGGGCGTTGCCGGGGATTGTCTGGAGCTTTGACGCAGCCAGCACGGAAGGCGTGTAGAGTGGCGGCATCTTCTTGTGCCACTCATAGGCCAGACCCGCAGCGGCAAGTCCCCCAAAGATGACGTTGCGGCGGTTGAGAAACTTCTCCCGTGGTGTAATTTCTGACGATCTGAACTCCGGTGCCCTGCCAATCAGCATCTTTTCTCCATGGGCACGCGATAAACCCTGCTTATAAGACGTTGCGGCACGGGCCATCGGTTTGCATCACACCAAAGGTTGCACGTGACTGGAACAACAATCCGTACACAACGAGGACACGATGATGAGCGTGAGCGCGGCGCGTGAAGCGGTTCTGCAGCAAACAGCCGATGCGTTGCTGGCGGCAAGGCGCACCGGACTACCCGTTGCCGATCTGCCCCCGGAACTTGCACCGGCAAATGAGACCGAAGCCTTTGCCGTGCAAGATATTATGGGCGTGGCCTTCGGGCCGGTGGGAGGATGGAAGATCGGTGCTTCCGGCCCGGAGGGCGTGCCCTTCTTCGCGCCCATGCCGGTAGCCTGGATGGGCGAGAACGGCACGATCTTTACGGGAAAGACGCACCGTCTGCGCGGCGTGGAGTCGGAGATCGCCTTCCACATCGGCAAGGACGTGCAGCCGCGCACCAAGCCCTACTCCCGCAACGAAGTCATCGCCGCAATTGCCAGTTGCCACCCCGCAATCGAAATCCTGGAATCAGCGTACGTCGATCCCATGGTGATCCCGCGCGCAAACATGCTGGCTGACTTGCAGATGCATGGTGGCTTTGTCCCGGGGCCCCCAGTACCGGAATGGCAGCAGATCGACTGGTCCGCCGAACACGTGACACTGACGATCGATGGCGCAGTCCGCGTGGAGAATACCGGATCGTCTCCTGCGGGACCGGATTTGGTGCGGCTTCTCGTCTATCTTGCCAACGAAGGTGCCGCACGCACGCACGGTCTCAAACAGGGCGACTGGATCACCACGGGCAGTTGGACCGGCGTCAGTTGGGCGGGTGCCGGGTCGGAGGCGATTGCACACTTCAGCAATGCAGGTCGCGTGGGGATGCAGTTCGCCGTAGAGAAAGGCTGACATAGCCGGCCCCGGAACAGTCCATGCGCGTCCTAACTCAGGACAGGTAAGTTACTCCGCGATTACTTATAAGTCGGTAACGGCATTGACATTCGCTGCCGACGCATACATCCTCGGTTTATCTGTGTGCAATCACACGGGAAGCAGGAGTGCGCATCGTTATGGCTCGTCCGTATTGGTCCGGCACCATTCAGATTTCGCTGGTTTCGTTTGCCGTCAAGTTCTTCGTCGCGACGGAAGCCAAGAGCCAGATCCGCTTTCACCAGATCAGCCGCTCAACCGGCGAACGGGTCCGCCATCAGAAGGTGCTGGAGTCAGCCATCGACAACAGCGGCGCAGAGCCGGACGAGGAAGCCCCTGCCACGCCCACCGTGGGCAAGGACGATATCGTCAAGGGCTACGAATACGCAAAGGGGCAGTACGTGCAGATTGAGCCGAGTGAAATCGCCAACCTGCGCGTGCCCTCCAAGCACTCCATCGCTCTTGAACAGTTCGTCGATGAAAGCGAGATCGACCCCGCCTACTTTGAAAAACCTTACTTCGTCGCTCCCGACGGTGATGCGCAGGCCGAAGCCTTCGCAGTGGTCCGGAAAGCAATGCAGCAGGCGGGCAAAGTCGGCATCGGCAAGGTCGCTTTCGCCGGGCGCGAACATGTCGTCGCGCTGATGGCGAACAAGGATGACAACATGCCCGGCCTCATGGCTTACACCATGCGCTACGCCGAGGAGCTGCGCCAGCCAGCGGAATACTTCAGCAGCATTCCCAAGGTGGCCATTGAGGAAGACCAGCTTGACCTTGCCGAGCAGTTGATCAAGAAGAAGACTGCCACCTTCGACCCAAAGCGCTACAAGGATGGGTACGAGATTGCCCTGCGCAAACTTGTCGACGCCAAAGTCCACAATGAGCCGGTACCGCAGGACGAGCCGGCACCGAAGCGTGCCAAGGTCATCAACCTGATGGACGCCCTGCGCAGCAGTCTGCAGGCACGTGCCGACGCAGGAGGGGACGAGCAGGACGAAGCACCTGCGCCGGCAAAGCGTGCGGTTGCCGCGAAGTCTGAACCGGAGAAGAAGCCCGCTGCTTCTGCAAAACCGGGGCCAACCCTGGTAGCTCCTGCAAAGAAAGCTGCAACAAACGCTAAATCAACGCCTGCAAAGGCGGCGGTAAGCCGCAGAAAGTCTGCGTAAGAGCCACCGGTGGCAACCTCGAAGCGAGCCGCAAAGAAATTTCCCGCCGCTGCGCCCGCGCCATCTGCCGGAGACGCCGTTGACGAGCAACTCGCGCGATATCGCACCATGCGCGACTTCGAAGTCACGGCGGAGCCGAGCGGCTCCGCTAAGTCGGCGCAAGAGCCACAGGCGCTGCCCTTTGTCATCCAAAAGCACGCTGCCACACGCCTTCACTACGATTTCCGCCTGGGTTGGAATGGCGTCCTTAAGAGCTGGGCGGTCACAAAAGGTCCCAGCTACGATGTGCACGACCGCCGCCTTGCCGTGCAGGTGGAAGACCACCCCATGGAATACGGCGGCTTTGAGGGCATCATCCCGCGCGGGCAATATGGCGGCGGCACTGTCATGGTGTGGGACCAGGGCACGTGGGAGCCGCAGGTGGATGTGGACGAGGGCCTGCGCAAAGGCAACCTAAAGTTCGCTCTGAAGGGCACCAAAATGCATGGCAACTGGGCCCTGATCCGCATGGGTGGAAAGGCTGCAAGCGAGGGCAAACCCAACTGGCTCCTCATCAAGGAACACGACGCCTTTGAGCGCGCGCCGGGCGATCCCTGCATCACGGAAGATGCACCCAACTCAGCCGTGACCGGCCGCTCGCTCGAGGAGATCGCAACAGCCAGCACGCATGTGTGGAACTCCAAAGAGACTGCGGGCGAAGGTCAGGCATGGTACCGGCAACGCGCCGCGCAGGCTGACGCGGCTTCCACAGGCGCAACGAAAAAGCCGGGGAAGCAAGCCAATGCCGAAACAAGTGACAATGACGCAGCCTTGTCGAAGCTGCCCAAGGAATCGATGCCGGACTTCCTGAAACCACAGTTAGCCGACGAAACACAAACCCCGCCAAGCGGCCCCGAGTGGGTGCATGAACTCAAGTTGGACGGCTACCGCGTGCAGGCGCACAAGCGCGGCAGTACAGTCGAACTCTTCACCCGCAGCGGCCTCGACTGGACCCACCGCATGAAGCCCGTCGCGCGGGCACTTGCCGGCGTTCACGCGGAGAGCGCCATCCTCGACGGCGAAGTTGCCGTCTTGGACGCGGACGGCCTCACCAGTTTCGCCCGCCTGCAGGCCTCCTTCGAAAAGAACGAGAAGCATCCCCTTACCTTCTTCGCATTCGACCTTCTGCACCTTGACGGACGCAATCCGCGCGGTCTGCCGTTGAGCGAGCGCAAAGGTCTCCTGCGCAGCGTGCTGGGTGAGGACACCGAAGACGTTCGCATGAGCGAAGACCTCCCTGGGGACGGCGCTCCCATCTTCGCCGCCGCCTGCAATCTCCACGCCGAAGGCATCATCTCCAAACGCGCGGACGCTCCCTACAGCCCAGGCCGCAGCGCGCGCTGGCTCAAGTCAAAGTGCGTGCACGAGCAGGAGTTCGTGGTCGGCGGCTGGGTTGATCTCTCGAACGGCAGCCGCGGCGTCGGCTCTCTTCTGCTGGGCTACTACGACGATGCGGGCAAGCTGATCTACGCGGGCCGCACCGGCACTGGCTTCACCCAGAAGATCCATGGGATGCTCCGCGACAAACTTGATGCTGTTGTGCAGAAGACCTGTCCCTTCGCCGCGATCAACGCCGAAGGCCGCCGTGGCGCACGCTGGGTAAAGCCCGAACTTGTGGTACAGGTCCGCTTTGCCACCTGGACCGGCGATCAACAGGTGCGGCAGGCCTCCTACCAGGGTCTGCGGGAGGACAAAGATCCTCGCGAAGTCCGCCGCGAGATGGGTCCACCCACGGCCAAGTACAAGCAGAAGTTTGCGAACTCGCCAGCACCTGAACTCGAACCATCAGCAAAAAACACCACACCAACAAAAGCGCCTGCAAAGCGCGCAGCCGCGCAGAAGCAGCAGCCGCTGCCGCCCATCCGCCTCACCCATCCTGATAAGATCGTCGACCCGGAAAGCAAGATCACCAAGCGCCAACTCGCTGAGTATCTCTGGGCCGTCTCCGCCGAGATGCTGCCGCACATCAGCGACCGCCCGCTCAGCCTCGTCCGCTGTCCTGAAGGCAGCGCTAAGCAGTGCTTCTACCAGAAGCACGTCAACCACCTTCTGCCCAAGGGCGTGGGCAGCGTCATGGTGTCGGATAAGAAGGGAGGCCCGCCCGAGCCATACATCACGCTGGACAACGCCGAAGCGCTCGCTGGGCTGGCGCAGATGTCTGTGCTGGAGATTCATCCCTGGGGTTCAATCAACCAGCATCTGGAGCAGCCCGACCGCATCATCATCGACCTCGACCCGGACGAGTCACTGCCCTGGTCCACCGTCTGCGAAGCGGCCATGGAAGTGCGCGACCTGCTGAAAGCCATGGGCCTCACCAGCTTCGTCAAAACCACCGGCGGCAAAGGCCTCCATGTGGCTTTCCCCATCGCACCCGATCACGACTTCGCCACCATGAAGGCGTGGGCGCACGGCTTTGTGCAGGCCATGGAACGCGCTCGCCCGCAGCTTTACCTCACCAAGATGACCAAAGCCGCACGTACCGGCAAAATCTACCTCGACTACCTGCGCAACGAGCGCGGCGCCACGGCCGTCGCCCCCTACAGCATGCGCTCCCGCACAGGTCTGCCCGTCAGCGTTCCGCTCGACTGGAAAGACCTGACCGGCAGCGAACGCCCCCGCTTCTCCATCGCCACCTTCCCCGACTGGGGGGGCACCCGCCTGCACAGCAACCCCTGGCAGAAGATGCTGGCAGTTGCGCAAAGCCTTTCCCCGGAAGCTCTGCAACGCTTCGCAGGAAAGCCTGCGCGGCCCGCCTGACGGTCCGACGTGGAACGTCTAACCGCAAACTTCCGACAACGGCGTTTCTCATTACCTGCTGGGCTAGAGACAAACGGGCTGAACTTTGCCCTCTCTGTGAAGCCCCGCCCTTGCGATAATCATCTTCCGATCCACAACCGGGGGACTGTGATGAAGCTAATAGCGGACAACAAGGAGCTGTTGAAGACCCTCTCTCGCCTCATCAAAACGTATCCGAACGTGTCCTTTGCAGTCGCTTGGGTCTCGCTGAATAGCATATTCGACGAGCTGCAAGCCAAACCAAGCTTGATAAGAAGGGGCGTCATCGGAACTCATTTTTACCAAACACACCCCGACGTCTTGGATGCCTTCATCAATTCAACTAACGTCCGTTTTATATTCACGCCCACTGGCGTCTTTCATCCTAAGGTTTATATATTCTGGCAATCTAATAACTGGGAGGCCCTTGTAGGCAGCGCAAATCTGACTTGCGCAGCCCTTAAGGTGAACACTGAAGCAGTGCTACACGTAACGAAGGCAGATTCTGGAGCGGACCATCTGAAAGCCCAACTGCTGTCCGCGATTGAAACCTATTGGCCTCACGCGGAGCCTGCGAGCCACGAATCGGCCAGTAGATATAGATCGATCTGGAAGACCAAGCAACCGATCCTCAAACGCCTCTCCGGACAAGATGGAGAGACCAAGGCAAAGAAAAATCCCATCGACTCTCCCATCATGTCGCTCACATGGGAACAGTTCGTGAACGAGATTGCTCAGGGGGCATCTGAAGCGACCTACGATATAGGCGAGGGACTGGATCTTCTCGACAATGTACGACGAGCATTCAGCAAACATCCGGATTTCGCTTCGATGGAGTTGGGTATTCGCAAAACAATCGCGGGTTTACCCAATGAACATGACACCAGATGGGGATGGTTTGGGAGCATGAAAGGGGCTGGGCGATTTCACAGGGCGATCAATCAGAATAACGTCCACATATCGCGTGCACTAGACCAGATACCCCTGCAAGGCCTCGTCTCTAAATTCCATTACAACCAATATTCCGAGAACTCGTGAAGGCCTTTCCGGACGGTGGGAACGGCATCGCAACCGCAAGTCGTCTCCTTGCACTAAGGCGCCCAGACCAATTGGTCTGCTTCGATTCGAAGAACAGGGTGGACATGTGTAAGAGCTTTGGCATTATGCCGACGGGAATGGACTATGAGCGCTATTGGGAAGAGATCATTGAGCGCATTCTGGATTCACCATGGTGGCTTTCTGATAGACCTGGAACGAAGAGAGAGGCTGCTGTTTGGGACGGCAGGGCTGCAATGCTGGATAGCCTCTTCTATCGACCGTAGCCATGCGACTCACCGAGCTAATCGTCGCGTCCAAATGCGTAGATACCGCTGAGTCGGCTTGTCGGAAGTGATTCGGCGTTGCAGGCCTACCCAGAGGCGGCAACTGATCTCTCCGCCGACGTAAAACTCAGGTGTTATCAGTGAGTCTTCATGCGAAGAGCGTGGATCCGCTGGGACGTTCCAGACGCAGCAGGTACTCTTTCAACTGGCACTCCGTTCCGCCGTGCAGCGGCAGCGTACAAACAAACTGAGGGCCTCGCCGGTATGCAGGAAATGCGTGATCTTCTTCGGACGACGCTTGCGAAGTCGCTGGACGGCCTGTCGCCGCTGGACCGGCTTGCGGCCGCGTGGCCCGTCGCGGCGGGGCACGCCAACGCGGAGCACTCGTCCGTGACAGCCCTGGAACGTGGCACCGCGATGGTGACCGTGCCTGATTCCGCGTGGCGGCAGCAGCTGCGTTCTTCTGGAGCGCAGCTGCAGGCGGAGCTGTCCCGCGTCAGCCGCGTTCCTTTGACCGCTATACTCTTTCTGTCGCCCCGTGAAGCAGCGCGCCATACACGTCCATGACGGAACTTCCTCTAGACCCGAACGAAGCACCTGCTGCCGCGCCGCATCCGGCAAACGCGACGGTGACGCTGGACGATGTCCGCCACGTGGCCGCGCTTGCCAATCTGCAGCTTACCGCGGACGAGGAGCCGCGCATGCAGCGTGACCTGAACGCGATCCTGCAGCACATCGCCGTGCTCAGCGCCCTCGATACGACCGGTGTACCGCCAATGGCGCAGGTGGGCGAACTGATGGCCGCCGAATCTTCCCCTGCGGGAGCAAGCCTGCGGCCTGATACCCCGAAGCCGTCGGTAGATCGCGCCGCTGTGATGCAGGAGGCTCCGGAGACGGATGGACGCTTCTTCAAGGTGCCAAAGGTGATCGAGCGTTGAGTGAATCGCCGACCTGAAGACTGGTGACCCGCAGCCCCAAAATGTTTCACGTGAAACATTCGTGGGCAAACATAAAACACGACAACTTGGTGAAGAAAAGTTGATGAACACGAGCCTACCTAGAACCATTTTGGGAATTCGCACAGAACTGGAGAGCGGCAAGACGACCGCGACAGCCCTCGCTGAAGAGCACATAGAACGCATCCGCACGCACGACCAGATCGCCGGCCAGGAGATTAACAGCTTCCTTTCCCTTGCCGAGGAGCGTGCGCTCACCCAGGCTGCCGTCATCGATGAGCTTGCACGTAAAGGCGATCCCCTGCCGCCGCTCGCGGGTGTTCCCATGGGCGTAAAGGACGTGCTGGTGATGCGCGGCGCGCCCGCGACTGCCGGTTCCGCCATTTTGAAGGGCTACCATCCGCCCTACGACGCCACCGCCGTGACACGGTTAGAGGCTGCGGGTGCCGTTCTGCTGGGCAAGTTGAACTGTGACGAGTTCGCCATGGGTTCCTCAAACGAGAACTCCGCTTACGGTCCGGTGCGCAACCCGCGTGCGCTGGACCGCGTGCCTGGAGGATCGTCGGGCGGCTCCGCTGCCGCAGTTGCCGCCGGACTCTGCGTTGCGTCGCTGGGGACGGATACGGGCGGAACGATCCGCCACCCCCCTGCTTTTTGTGGCGTGGTTGGCC
>CAXTXE010000001.1:0-435669 GCA_964248165.1 uncultured Terriglobus sp. | reverse complement strand
GCAGTGTACGAAAAGAGTGGCCGTGAGTATGGGCCGAAGAAGGTTCCCGGTTTTGTTCCGCCGCCAAAAGCAGAAGGGCTGACCTTTCGGTCAGCCCTTCTGTGATGCGGTTAAGGATCGGTTTACTTGCGGTGGCGGCGGAACAAAACCGGGAACCTTCTTCGGCACATACTCACGGCCACTCTTTTCGTACACTGCACAGATGGATAAGTTTGTCGTTCGCGGTGGGAATCCCTTGCTTGGCACCGTGAAAGTCTCTGGTGCGAAAAACTCCGCATTGCCCTGCATGGCGGCCGCTATTCTTACTGCCGACGAAGTGGTGTTGGAGAACATACCGCAGGTCCGCGATATCGAGACGGAGCGCCGTCTGCTGGAAGCGATGGGTGCCACGTGCGAACTGGGCTATGGCCGCGCCCAGCATCGCACCACAATTCAATGCGCCGTGCTCAGCGATCCCGAAGCGAAATACGAGATTGTCAAGACCATGCGAGCGTCGTCGCTGGTGCTGGGGCCCCTGGTGGCGCGTACGGGTATGGCGCGCGTGGCGGTCCCAGGAGGCTGTGCTATCGGGGGGCGCCCCATCGATCTGCACCTAAAAGGCCTGGAAATGATGGGCGCGTCCATCACGCAGGAACATGGGTACATTGAGGCACGGGCGGAACGGCTGAAGGGCGCGCACATTCTTTTCGACAAGATCACCGTGACGGGTACGGAAGACCTGCTGATGGCGGCCGTCCTTGCTGAAGGCGAAACCTTGATGGAGAACTGCGCGCAGGAGCCGGAGGTGAGTGACCTGGCCGCCATGCTGACGGGAATGGGAGCGGAGATTGATGGCGCGGGCACATCGACGATCCGCGTCACAGGCGTGGACCGGTTGCACGGAGTTCGCCACCGCATCAACCCGGACCGCATTGAGGCTGGCACGTTTCTGATCGCGGGAGCGATCAGCGGCGGCGACCTGAATGTGGACTGCTGCAATCCCAATCACCTTGCGGCCGTGATCGCCAAGCTGGAGGCGTGCGGCGTGCGCCTGGACGTGGGCCGCGACAACATTCGTGTGCGCAGCGAAGGCTCGGGAACACTGCGGGCCGCAGACATTACCACCGTGGAGTACCCGGGCTTTCCAACCGATATGCAGGCCCAGTTCATGGCCCTGGCAACACAGGCGGAAGGAACGTCCAGCGTGACGGAGAATATCTTCGAAAACCGCTTTATGCATGTCAGCGAACTGGCTCGCATGGGCGCTAACATCCGCGTGGAGGGACGCACCGCAACGGTTCGCGGACGTACACCGCTGCAGAGCGCTGCAGTGATGTGCAGCGACCTCCGCGCATCGGCATCCCTGGTTCTGGCGGCACTGGTGGCGGACGGTGAGACCATCCTGGACCGGGTGTATCACATCGATCGCGGGTACGAACACATCGAGGAGAAGCTGCGCGGCGTGGGCGCGCAGATTCGCCGCATGGGCGATGTCTTTGGAAAGAAATAGCCGGGCAGCGACGCGCGGCGGTTTAGCATGTTTCTATCCGCCGTCTCTGGAGATATCTGAATGAGTTCACGCCTTTCGCGCGTCCGCGCTACTGCTTTGTTTGCTGCGGCACTGCTTACGTCTTTCGCCGGTGCCCAAATCACACCCGTTCCAGAGCGTACCGATTGGAGCGCACCAGCTGCAGCGTGGTGGTCGCATGTGCAGTTTTTGGCGGATGACCGTTTGGAGGGGCGGAAGACCGGAACGCCGGGCTATGAGAAGGCAGTTGCGTACGTGGAAGAGCAGTTCAGGTCCATCGGCCTGAAGCCGGCCGGCACAGAGCGCTACCAGCAACCGGTGGCCTTGATACCAACCTCCATCGATATGGGGAAGTCCGGTATTTCTTTGCACTCTCCTTCGGGCACGGTCAGCTTCGATCTTGGGAAGGAGATGATTCTTTCGCCACACATTGACGGCAACGGACCTGTCTCCGCGCCGCTTATTTTCATCGGCTATGGTCTGCGCGTTCCGCAGAAACATGTCGATGAGTTTGCAGGAAGCGACTTGAAGGGCAAGATCGCTGTCTTCTACAACGCGGCTCCTGACAGACTCCAGGGCCCGCAGCGCGCTTACGCCCGTGGCCTGGATCAGCGCTGGAAACAGCTACGTGCCGCCGGAGTTGTCGGGGTCATCTCCATCACGCCACCGCGTGTGGTGCCTGGAACGGAGAAGATGACCGCTGCGCAACAGCAGGCCGCGCAACCGCAGCGCGCGCAAGGGCCGCAGTTGCTCTTCGCCGATGCTGATCTGGACAGCTTGAAGGGTCTGCGTGTGTCGGCATCAGCCAGCCCTGCCGGGTTCGACAAGCTGCTGGCGGGCACAGGTCATACCGCGCAGGAGATCAAGGCGCTGGCGGACGCGGGCAAGCCGCTGCCACACTTCGAAATACCCGGCACGCTGGAAGCGCAAACGGTTGTCACCAAGGGAGCGGAGATCCACGCGTCCAATGTCATCGGCATGTTGGAAGGTTCCGATCCGCGGCTGAAGAAGGAGTACGTCGTCGTCAGCGCGCATCTCGATCACCTGGGCATTGGCCGCGAGATCAATGGCGACAACTTGTATAACGGTGCCATGGACAACGCCAGCGGTGTTGCGTCCGTGATTGAATGCGCAAAGATTCTTGCCGCGCAGCCGCGGCCAAAGCGGTCGCTGCTTTTCATCGCGCTTACCGGCGAGGAACTGGGCGAGCTTGGCTCACAATACTTCTCAACCAACCCCACCGTACCCAAATCAGCCATCGTTGCCGACCTGAACATGGACATGTACCTGCCGCTCTTCCCGTTGCGCTTTATTGAGGTGCAGGGCATGGGCGAGTCCACGCTGGGCAACGATGCGCGCGCAGTCTTCCAGTTGAACGATGTCGAGGTGCAGTATGACAAGCAGCCGGACGAAAACCGTTTTGTGCGGTCCGACCAGGTGAACTTCGTCAAGCAGGGGATTCCGGCGCTTGCGTTCAAGTTTGGCTGGACGCCAGATTCTCCCGAGATGAAGACCTTCAACGACTGGGTCGCGACCCGCTATCACAAACCCAGCGACGATCTGAATCAGCCGGTGGACAAGGTTGCGGCGGCGCAGTTCACGGTCATCCTGGCGCAACTGATGACCCGCGTCGCCAACGGGCCACGGCCGGAGTGGTATCCGGAGAGTTCGTTCGCGCTCGCTTCCACGAAGTAGAAGCCGGCGTAGTCTTTAGATGACGAGGTGAAGGCGATGGCAACGGCGACTCCACTGCTAACCATCGAGCAGTATCTGAGAACGAGCTACAGTCCCGACGCCGATTTCATTGGGGGTGAGATACAGGAGAGAAACGTGGGCGAATTTGATCATGGTTTCATCCAGGGCCTGATCTTCTCGTGGTTTCTCGAGCACAGAAGCGAGTTCGGCGCTCTGCCGGTGATTGAGCAGCGGATACGCATTGATGAAACAAGTGTCCGCATCTGCGACGTCGCGGTTGTCCGTACAGGACATCCCCGAGAGCAGGTCGCTACAACACCGCCCTTCATCTGCATCGAGGTGTTATCGCCGGAAGACCGCCTCATGCGCGCAGAGAAAGTGCTTGCCGATTATCTCGCCATGGGCGTGAAGAGCATCTGGCTGATCGATCCGGTTGGCCGCGCCGGGCATTATTACGATGAAAGCGGCTTGCACCTCGCGCACGATAATGTGCTGAGCATTGAAGGAACCACTATTAAGCTGAACGTAGAAACGATGTTTGCACAACTCGACGAGACTAATGCTTGAACGAGGTTTCCATGGCCACTACACCCGCATTGCTGACAATTGAACAGTACCTTCACACCGCATACAGCCCTGACGTTGACTTTGTTTGCGGCGAGATCGAGGAGAGAAACGTGGGTGAGAAGGACCACGGGCGAATGCAGACGATGGTAGCTGCATGGTTTGCCGCACGCGAGGCTTTGTTCCAAGTTGATACAGCTACCGAGCTGCGGATGTTAGTGGCACCGGATCGAGTACGCATCTGCGATGTTGCGGTCTTCCCCACCGACACGCCAGATGAGCAGGTCCCGACCATCCCGCCGTTGGTGTGCATTGAGATCATGTCCCCGGAAGACCGTCTCTCACGCGCCATCAAGGTACTTGAAGATTATCGAACCATGGGTGTAGGCAATATATGGCTCATCGATCCACAAGAGCGCCTCGTTTATACCTTCGCCGTTGAGGGTTTGAAGCAGCAGGAAGATTTGGTGCTGCGTGCGCCCGGTACAGAGATCGCTTTGGATGTGAACAATCTTTTTGCCGAACTGGACCGGAAGAAGAATAGGCTGCATGACTGAAGAGACATTCAATAACGATCTGCCGCAGACGCCAGCAACTATGCCCGGCGTGAAGGTTGCCGTTTTAGGCGCGGGTAAGATGGGCGGCATTCTGCTGCAAGCCTTTCTCAAGAACAATCTCCTGCACCCGGAGCAGATTGTTGCGACGGTTGCGCACCCAGAGCGGGCGCATGCGCTTTCCACGCAGTTGGGCGTGGAGGTCTCCACGGCTAACCTCCAGGCAGCGCGGGGTGCGGATGTCATCCTGCTGGGCGTCAAGCCGATCCAGGTGCCCGGCCTGGTTGAGGAGATCCGCCCAGCTCTGACCACGGACACGCTTCTGCTGTCGTTTGCCGCGTCGGTTAGAACATCGGCCATCGAAGCTGCCGCAGAGCTGGAACTTGGCGTGATCCGTGCCATGCCCAACACTCCCGCGATGCTGGCGGCGGGCATCACCGCGCTGTGCAGTGGACGCTTTGTCACGGAAACGCAGATGTCCATCGCGCAACGCATCTTTGCGACGGTAGGCCGCACCGTTATTGTTGACGAAAAGCATATGGACGCGGTGACCGGACTCTCCGGCTCAGGCCCTGCGTTTATCTACATCATCATTGAGGCGCTTGCAGAGGCTGGCGTGAACGTCGGCCTGCCGCGTGACGTGGCAACGCATCTGGCAGCGCAAACAACGTATGGTTCCGCGCGCATGGTGCTTGAAACTGGGTATCACCCCGCGCTTCTGAAGGACGCCGTCACCACTCCGGCCGGATGCACGGTGGACGGCATTCTGGAACTGGAAGAGGGCGGTCTTCGCGTTACGCTGATCAAGGCTGTTAAACGCGCAACACAGCGCGCCCGGGAACTCGCAGCCGGATAATAGCGGTATGGCAACCCACACCGTCTCTCCGTCAGTGACCGCACTCAGTACGCGCGGCGTGCAGGCGTGGGCGTGGGCAACGCTGGCCTTCTTCGTGGTTGTGGTGCTGGAGGGAGCGGTGGTCCGCGCCACATCGTCCGGTGCGGGATGCGGCGCGCGGTGGCCGCTCTGCAACGGCGAAATCCTGCCGCATCACCCGCGTGTGGCGACGATCATTGAGTTCGCGCATCGTTCGCTTACCGGCATCTCCACGGCGATGTTTGCACTGCTGATTGCGTGGACGTTCCGGGCCACGCGGAGGGAGCACCCTGCGCGGCGTGCCTCTCTCGTTGCGGGATCGCTGCTGCTCACTGAAGGCGCTCTGGGTGCTCTGCTGGTGTTGGGTCACTACGTGGAGAAAAACGCCTCTGCCGCACGGGTGTTCGTGCAGGGGATTCACTTCACGAACACGATGCTTCTGCTGTCGGCCACAACGGTGACAGCCGTTCTGCTGGGCAGAACCAAAGACACCGTGCCGGGCGGGGACATACACAAGGGTATTCGCACGCCGGTGCTGCTGGCGATGCTTGCGACGTTACTTGCCGGTGCCACCGGTTCTGTTGCAGCGCTTGCGGACACAGTCTTTCCGTCTCCAAACCTCAGAGCGGCGATCGCAGCCGACTTCGCCGCGAGCTCCCCTGTGCTCATCCGTATGCGCTGGATACACCCCGCGAGCGCGGTTGCCGTTGTCCTGTGTACTTTGTGGTGCGCGGTCGTCCTGGCGCGAAGAGGACAGCGCACTGCGGCGTCTGCCGTGGGAGCAAACCTCGCCTTGCAAGTGCTTACCGGAGTTGCTGACGTGCTCATGCTGGCTCCGCTTACACTGCAGATCATTCACCTGCTTAGCGCGGACATTTTCTGGATAATACTGGCGGCGATCGCTGTACCCGTGTTCTTTCCATGGCCCACGGCAGACACAACTCCGACGGAGCCACAACACGGGTGAGGGACGCGATCATGGCCACTCATTCCTCGTCTTTTGCAAAATTATCCCAGCTTACTGCGGATTGTGCGGAGTGGTTGTGGGGCTCTTGTCGCCAACGATCTTCTTGGCAATCTTCTTGGTGTCCCGCGCCGTTGTATCTGCGGCGACCGCTGTACCATGCGCCGTGTCCTTGGCCGCAACCTTGACGCCGTGCCCCGTCTTGTCCGCCACGTTTTCAGTACCGGACTCGGTCTTCCTGGCAGCGGTCTTGGTTCCGTGTTTGGTCTTGCGATACGCCTTCTTTGTGCCTTTAGACACGGCGTGCCCGGTATCCTTCGCGGCCGCGCCTGTTTCGTGCCCGGCATTTTTCGCGTCCTGGCCGGCTGTCTGTGCTGACATGCCTCCTGCTGAGACGGCTAATGCCAAGACAAGCGTCGTGATCGCTGCGTTTCTCATATCGTTCTCCTGTACATCTCTTCGCTTCGATAGATTCCCATCCGGCGTTACGAGTTGGACGCAGCGCCACCGCCAAACGCGATGTGCCGATTTCACAGGTGCAATTTAATATCGAAGCTGCTTGCGTGGAAGCGAGCGGGTGACGAGAGATGGCAGGGAAAGCACGACCGGGCAGCACATCCAAGCCGCGTACGCGCGCAAAGAAGCAGGCTGACGAGCCGCAGCACCTTTTCTTCAACCGCGATCAGTCCTGGCTGCGCTTTAACGGCCGTGTTCTGGAGGAGGCGCAGGACACCACCAATCCATTGCTGGAACGGGTAAAATTCCTCGGCATCACAGCCTCGAACCTTGATGAGTTTGTCGAAGTGCGTGTGGCGGGCGTGCTGCAGAGGATTGAGGACGGCTTTCAGCAGCCCGCGGGATACAACGATGATGGCATGTCCGAGCAGGAGCGTCTGGACGCGTTAACCGATCATCTTCACCGGTTCAACCGTGAGCAGTACGCCTGCTGGACGCGCAACCTGATCCCCGCGCTTCGCGCGGAGCGCATTGAGTTGCCGCATTGGGACGATCTGGACGAAGCTGCGCTGGAGCATGCCAACGCTTACTATGACCGGGAAGTGGACCCGCTGTTGACGCCGGTGACCGTCGACCCGTCGCACCCGTTTCCGCGCGTGCTGAACAAAGCGTTGTGCATCGGACTTCTGTTGCGGCGCAAGCGCGCTTCGCGCACGGATGCACCCAACGGCTTGCTGGGCGTTGTCACCGTTCCGCGTTCACTGCCACGGCTGCTGCGCCTGCCCTCCGCGGAAGGCACATGGCGATTTCTGTTTCTGCACGAACTGATCCAGGCAAGGGCACCGCGCATGTTTCCCGGATACGAGATCCTGGCGCGCTCCCCATTTCGCGTTACGCGCAATAGCAACCTATACCTGCAGGAGGAAGAATCGCGGTCGCTGCTGGAAAGTGTCCGCGCGGAGTTGCACAACCGGCGCAAAGGCGATGTCGTCCGGCTGGAGATTGAGGCCGGTGCGAACGAAGAGTTGATCGATCAGCTGCGCGTCAACTTCGAGCTGGACCGCTGGCAAGTCTTCCGCGCGGAAGAACCGATTAACCTGACCCGGATTACCGAGCTGTACAGCTGTGTGGACCGGCCCGATCTGAAGTTTCCGAAGTTCAGCGGCTGCGAGTACAAGTCGCCGCTGGACCCTGACGGCCAGCCGCTCAGTTTGTTTGACACACTGCGCCAGACGGACATCCTGCTGCATCATCCTTTTGATTCCTTTCGCACCGTTGAGCGGTTTATCGAAACAGCAACTGAAGACGAGCGTGTCGTCTCTATCAAGCAGACGCTCTACCGCACATCGCGCGACAGCCCGCTGTTTCAAGCCCTGCTGGATGCCGCGCCGACAACCGACGTGACGGTGGTGGTGGAGCTGATGGCGCGGTTTGATGAAGACTCCAACATCCGCTGGGCACGCACGCTGGAAGATGCGGGTGTTCAGGTGTTCCACGGCATTGTGGGGCTTAAGACCCATGCCAAGCTGGCGCTTCTGGTGCGCCGGGATCCGGACGGCGTGACCCGCCGCTACGCGCATCTGGGCACGGGCAATTACAACTCCATCACCGCGCGCTTTTACACCGACATCAGCCTGCTCACCGCGGACGAGGCCATCACCGCGGCCGTGCAGCGCGTCTTCAACTACTTGACGGCGGACGCGCAGGACGAGAACTTCCAGCCTGTGATGGTTGCTCCCGTCACACTGGCGCAGGATATTCTCGACCTGATTGAGCGGGAAGCCGGGCACGCGCGTGCAGGCAGGCCAGCCCGCATCATTGCCAAGATGAATGCCTTGCTGGATGGCAAGACCATCCAGGCGCTTTACGCCGCGTCGCAGGCAGGAGTCGAAATCGATCTGATCATCCGGGGGATGTGCGCCTTGCGTCCTGGTTTGCGGGGAGTGAGCGATCGCATTCGTGTGCGCTCCATTGTTGGGCGTTTTCTTGAGCACAGCCGCATCTTCTGGTTCGCCAACGGCAGCTCCGGTGATAACGACACGAGCGAAGTCTTCTGTGGATCGGCCGACTGGATGCCCCGTAATTTGTATGAGCGTTGCGAGGCGGTCTATCCGGTGACGCAGCCAGACCTGAAGCGGCGTCTGCGTGAGCAAATTCTGGAGACGTATCTCGCCGATACCGTCAAGGCACGCATCCTGCAGCCGGGCGGTGAATACACGCGGCCGCCGAAAGGTGCTCACCCCATTGAGGCGCAGGTACGCCTGATGGAAATTGCGCGGTGCGAGACACAGCCCCCTGCCCAGGCGGCTTCTGTCGCAGCCAAGCCCACCGGCAACCTGGCAGAGAAGGCTCCTCGCCAGAGGGCAGCGAAGAAGGCACCTTCCGCATGAGGGGGGCGTCTCCCGTATCGGCTCTGGCATCGCGTTTGTGCCGAGGCGCAAGCTCCCGCGTAGCGCGCCTTCCGCTAGCATGAAAGCATGAGTGACTTTGGCATTGTCATCATGGCCGCGGGCAAAGGCACGCGTCTGCGCAGCGCCTTGCCCAAGGTGTTGCACCAGGTGGGCGGCAAGGCATTGCTGCTGCATGTGATCGCCGCTGCCCGCACCGCTGCCGAACCGGACAAGATCGTCGTCGTGGTTGGCCATCAGGCCGGACAGGTAGAGCAGGCAGCGTCCGCTACCGGCGTCCGATTTGTGATGCAGCCGCAGCAACTGGGCACGGGTCACGCCCTGCAATGCGTGCGCGACTGGTACAGCAGCATCGGCGAGGCCCCGCCGAAGCACCTCCTTGTTCTCTCTGGTGATGTGCCTCTGATTCGCCCGGAGACGATTGCTGCCGTCCGCGACATGCACCTTCGCGACGGGGCCGCCATGACGATTCTGACGGCAATCCCGCCGGATCCAACAGGCTACGGGCGCGTTCTCCGTCGTCCGGATGGTTCCGACGGTGTTCTTGCCATTGTTGAGCAAAAGTCGCTGACGCCTGAACTGCTGGCTGCACCGGACCGGTTGCGCGAGATCAACAGCGGTATCTACGCCTTCGAGACTGCGGATCTGTTTACGCGCCTCCCCGCGCTCAAGAACGCAAACAGCGCGGGCGAGTATTACCTGACCGACATTGCCGCCATGCTGGTCGCGGACGGCAAGAAGGTCGTCGCCATCGCTGCGGACTCAGAGGATGAGGTGCTGGGAGCCAACACCATCGCTGAGATGATGCACCTGGACGCCAGCCTTCGTGAGGGCACCGCGAAGCGCCTGATGGCGGCCGGCGTCACCATCTTTCGGCCGGAGACCGTCACGATCGATGGGGACGTGGAGATTGGACCGGACACGATTCTGGAGCCGTTCACGCAAATCCTCGGCAGGTCCAGAATCGGTTCGAACTGCCGCATCCGCTCGTACTCGGTCATCCAGGATTGCACGCTGGGAGACAACGTGCTCGTCCGCAATGGTTGCATTCTGGACGCCTCCACGGTGGGCGACGGCGCGCAACTCGGCCCCTACGCCCATCTACGCCCAGAGAGCCGGATTGGAGCGCGGGCGCACGTTGGCAACTTCGTTGAGACGAAGAAAACCACAATGGGGGCTGATTCGAAGGCGAATCACCTGGCCTACCTGGGCGACGCCGTCATTGGGAACGGCGTCAACATTGGCGCGGGAGTCATCGCCTGCAACTATGACGGACAGCACAAACACACCACCGCGATCGGCGATGGTGTGTTCGTAGGTTCCGATTCGACTCTGGTTGCGCCGCTCACCGTGGGCACCGGAGCCTATATCGCGGCCGGGAGCTGCATTACAGACGATGTCCCCAGCGATGCGCTCGCGCTTGGCCGCGCACGGCAGGTGACGAAACCGGAGTGGGCGGCAAAAAAGCGCGCCGCCCGAGTTGGCAAGTAGTCAGGTGGTCCTGATCTGGGACAGCAATCTACCGTTTTTTATATAGATCTGCGTTTTTCCGTACAATTCCGAAACTTCCTGGCCCATCTTGCGTCATAATGGTTGTGGGCGGCAAGAAGATACGAAGCCCAGAAGTTCAGCGGACTGTCGAGCAACATCCAGCCGCTACAAGTTGCGTCACTGGCCTCCCCCGTATGAGCGAGTTTCGTCATACGGGCTTTTTTTGCTTCCTGATGAGATGCAGTGCGGGCAACAGCCGTCATATCCTAAAGAGATGAAACGCCTCTTACCGCTTCTGGCGCTGGCCGCACTTACGGTTGCCGCGTGCGCGCAGTGGTCTAATCCTGCCGCTGAGATTCCCGATTACAACCCTGGGCCGCCAACACGCCCTCTGCCGCCGATTCTGCACGGAACGGCGCTCACGGGGCTGGCGTTCGCACAGCCGTACCAGGTGATCGCGTATAGGATGGCCGCGCAGGTGTCAGCCGTGCTGCACCAGATGCCGTGCTACTGCCACTGCGACCGCTCCATGGGACACAACAGCCTGCACTCCTGCTTTGAGGGACTGCATGGTGCAGAGTGTTCCACTTGCATGAAAGAGGCGGTTTTCGCGTACAAGCAAACGAAACTGGGCCGCACGCCCGCGCAGATTCGGGCAGCGATTGAGAAGGGTGACTGGCTGCAGACGGACCTGGAACACGCGGCGCTGTAATCCGCAGCCTCTCGACACACGGTCTCGGTGTAAGAGCCAGGTGTCAGAATTGAGGAACGCTAAGGGCGCAAGGGTTTACGCGAAGGCCGTGAGATCGAACCACGACGTTGCGACCGCTTTGCCTTCTTAGCGAACACCTTAGCGTTCGTTCTTTGCACTTTTCCCACTGAAATGAAAGCGTCAAGAAGCGGCCGGCCACAGCCATGCTGCGCCGCGTACACCGCTGGCGTCGCCGTGGATGGCTTGATGAAGCGGCGTCTCGCATCCCTTGCCGAACGTGTACTGCGCGATCAACGGCGGCAGGTTCACGTAGATCCGGTGGAGGCGCGACAGACCTCCGCCAAACACGATGCAATCCGGGTCCAGCAGGTTCATCACGTTGGACAGACCGCGTGCGAGCCGGTCTTCCAGCCTGCCAAGCGCCGCCTCGGCGATCGTGTCCCCACCTTCGCTGAGAGCGACGATTTCAGGTCCGCGCAGCGCACGACCGGTTGTTTTCAGGTAGTCGAGTTCAAGGCCGGTGCCAGACACCCACTTCTCCATGCAGCCGCGCTGACCGCAGTAGCAGTCCGGGCCGGGAAACTCATCGGGGTGTTCCATGGGCAGGGTGTTATGTCCCCATTCACCGCCGATGCCGTTGGGCCCGGCATGCACGCGCCCGTTGATGGAGACGCCACCGCCGCATCCGGTCCCCAGGATGACACCAAAGACAACAGGAAATCCGGCACCAGCACCGTCTGTCGCTTCAGAGACGGCCAGGCAGTTGGCGTCGTTGGCACAGCGAACCTCCCGTCCCATACGGCGGGAGAGGTCTGCTTCCAGCGGCATGCCGTTCAGCCACGTCGAGTTCGCATTCTTGACCAGCCCTGTCGAGCGTACCACCGAGCCGGGAATACCCACGCCAACCGTTCCCTTTGCTCCCGCACGCGCTTCAAGTTGCTCCGCGACGCTCGCGATGGCCTCAAGGGTGCCGGGATAGTCCTCGCGCGGCGTGCCGACGCGGATGCGGTCCAGTTCGCGATTGCCCGCGTCGAAGGCGCGGCCTTCAATCTTGGTGCCACCCAGGTCGATTCCGATGCGGAGGCCGTTCATGCTTACGTCCTTGGCTGCTTTCCCTCGGCTGCCGCGGCGTGCAGCCGCAACTCTACCAATTCACACACTGTGTGCAGAAGCAGTTTATGGGCTTCCTGGATACGTGCGGTCACCCCGTGCGGCACGATCATATCAACATCCGCAATGCCCGCGCTGCGTCCGCCGGTGCGGCCCAGAAAAGCCACCGTTCCTATGCCTTCGCGCTTCGCGGTTTGCAGCGCGCGTAAGACGTTCTCGCTGTTGCCGCTGGTGGTGAAGGCGAAGAGCACATCGCCGGGTTGGCCGTAGGCCCGCACCTGCCGGGCGAAGATGTCGTCAAAGCTGTAATCGTTGCCGCACGCAGTCAGGTCTCCGCCGTTGGCGGTGAACGAGATTGCCGGGTATGGCCGCCGGTCCTGGTTGAAGCGGACAACGAACTCCGTCGTCAGATGTGACGCGTCCGCTGCCGAGCCGCCGTTACCGCACGCCAGCAGCTTTTTGCCGCTTAGCAGGGCATCTGCCAGCATGTCTGCCGCGCGCTGAACTTGCGGCTCCATCGCCAGCAGCGTATCGAAGACGGCTTTTGCATCGCCGATGTTGGTCTGTAATAGGGAGGTACTCATGTCTACACCGGCTGCTTCTGTAAATAGTTCTGGACGTAGTCCCGGATGCCGTCCTCGAGCGTCGTGAAGGGCTTGGTATAACCCGCTGCGCGGAGCTTATCCGGCCTGGCTTCGGTAAAGTACTGGTACTTGCCCTGGAGGTGCTCCGGCATGTCAATGTACTCAATCTGCGGCGGATGGCCCATCGCGCTGTAGACGGCTGTGACCAGGTCGCGCCATGTGCGTGCAATGCCCGTACCGCAGTTGAAAAGACCGCCGACGTTTTTGTTCTCCAGCAGAAACAGCGTGACGTCCACCGCATCCTTCACATAGATGAAGTCGCGCATCTGCTCGCCATCGCGGTAGTCCGGGCGGTGGCTCTTGAACAGCTTGACCTTGCCCTTGCCATCCGCGCCCACCTGCCCGTGGCTCTTATGCACAACGGAGCGCATGTCGCCCTTGTGGTCCTCATACGGTCCGTAGACGTTGAAATACTTCAAACCGGCGATGGGGTTTTCCGCCTTGCTGAACAGACCCTGGCGCAGCGCCCATCGGTCGAACATGTGCTTGGAGTAGCCGTACATGTTCAGCGGCTGCAATGACGGTGTCACGCTGTCCGCGTCATCGTAGCCACGGCTGCCATCGCCGTAGGTCGCCGCCGATGAGGCATAGACAAAGCGCGCATCGTTGGCCTGCGCCCAGCAGCAGAGCGACCGAGTGTAGGCATAGTTGTTGCGCAAGAGATAGTCCGCATCCCGCTCGGTGGTGGCGGAGCAGGCACCCAGGTGGATGATGCCGTCGATCTCTGGCAAGGCCGCGGTGCCGTTGCCGTGGATGCGGTCGAGGAACTCCTGCGGCGGCAGCAGATCGTCATACTGCAGGCCGACGAGGTTCTTCCACTTTTCGTCCGTGCCCAGCTCGTCCACCAGCAGCAGGCCGGTGCGTCCACGCCGGTTCAATTCGGCGACCGTGTTGCGGCCGATAAAGCCCGCCGCGCCAGTCACCACTGTCATCGCGCCCATGCCTCACATTGTAGACGTGACGCAGAACCGCCTCTAGCGTAGCTGACTGGCATCGGCAAATCAGGAAGGACGATGAGCGCTCCACTGCGCCGTAGGAAATCCAATATAGTAGTCGTTGCCGGCAAGAGAACCATCCTTACGGAGAGTCACGATCGAGTATCCTACAGGTGAAAAAACACCGTTCGAGCCCAGTGACCATGATCCGGTCCACTCCAGCCGAATCCTGTTCTTGGCTATGACAAGGACGCTGCCTACTTGACGCTGGGTAAGAACGTGACCTGCAAATTGCTCTTTCGAGAAGGCGGAAAGTCCGGCTTGCATCGAAACGAAGTTGATGTTGCCCGTCCCAGATGGCCCGGCAGAGATATCCCAAGTGCCAAGCCAATGTGACACGTCATAGGCGTTGTTTTTTGACATCTGCTGGTCTGCTCCGTCGATGACGTTAAGCAGCGTGGGTTGACCAGCCTTTGACAAAGAGGCGCATTGTGCGACAGATCGACGTGCAAGCCCCAGCAGGGAGGCGGATTGAGAAGCATCGCCGAACTGGTACTCCTGTGTTGCCCAGTACACCGTAGTACGAACGCGAGCGTTCAGTGTGTTGAAGTCACAGTTGGCGAAGTGGTCGATGACAGCACGATAGGTCGTTCGAGCCAACTCCCGATCGAACAGTGGGGAGCCCGGCATCATATAAGCCTGAGCCAGTGCTCCCTGCAAGAATGGTGTCTGCTCAGGATGTGTCTGGGCGATTCTCATTCCGCTCTTGTAGTACTGTTCGGCTTCCTTGTACCGCGCGTCTGAAAGCAGTTCGTTACCAATCGTCAAATATGCGATTGAGGATACATCGTCTGGATATTTCTCGGCAGTGCGCAGCACGCCCTGCAAAAGCAAGAGGCGTCTCAAGTTGATGATGTTGTTCCACGCGTTGTAGGCGGCGATGTTGGTGAGGCCCAGGGTGGCCTGCTGTTTTGCGTCCTCTGTGCGGATATTGATGATCTCTGCTAGTGAGGAGTTGACCGCATCAAGCTGCTGCTTCTTTTCATCCGCATGGCGTTCCGTGTCAGCTGCTTTAATCTGTGCTTTCTGCTGAGTGAACGCTATTCCGCCTAAGATGCCGGACAGAATGACGCCGATGACGCTGATCAGCGTGGAGCTCTGACGCCACCATGGCCGCTTGCGTTCAGTCGCGCTGAGCTGCAACTCAATCACTTGGTTTCGAACGAGGCGGAGATCTTTGTAGAAGTCGTCCAGCAGACCGAGGTTGGCAGAAGTCGAACTAGGAGCAGCATCCATGGATGGAAACATAATCTGTGCACACACGTCAGTTGGCAAGAGAAATCTCGCGAAGATGCTCATAGCAATGCAATCTGATTCCGTGTGAAAGATGATCTAAGCACCCTGCTAAACTTCAGGCTGCTACCTGCTGCTCCTCATGCCAGAGAAGTTCTATCTCACCACTCCGATTTATTACGTCAACGCGCGTCCGCACATTGGGCATGCGTATACGACCATTGCGGCTGACACGCTGGCGCGGCGCAAGCGCATGGACGGCGTGGACACCTACTTCCTGACCGGCACCGATGAGCACGGCCAGAAAATCGCCCGGTCCGCCGCCGCGGCGGGTATTGAGCCGCAACAGTTCGCGGATGAGGTTTCCGCCAGCTTCCGCATGCTGTGGCAGCGCATGGGCATCAGCTACGACCAGTACATCCGCACGACGGATGCGAGGCACAAGCGTGGCGTGCAGAAACTCTTTGCCACGCTGTACGAGCGCGGCCACATCTATCTGGACACCTATACCGGCCAGTATTGCGTCAGCGAGGAGATGTTTGTCGAAGGTCCGCCGGGCACCATTGGCCCGGATGGCAAGCCGACGGAAACGGTCACGGAGGAGAACTTCTACTTCCGGCTTTCGGCATTCCAGAAGCCGCTGATCGACCTGATTGAGTCGAACCAGCTGGCGATTCAGCCAGAAGCGCGCAAGAACGAAGTCCTCAGCTTTCTGCGCGGCAACGTGAGCGGAGGTGCGGAGACGCTGCTCTCCGACACAGGGGTAAGCTACGTGCCGGGCGCGGTGAAGGATCTCTCTGTTTCGCGGACGAGTTTCGACTGGGGTATCCCCGTGCCAGAACCGGCGGCGTCAGCGACTACGCAGAAGCATGTGATCTACGTCTGGCTGGATGCTTTAGCCAACTACATGACGGCTGTCGGTTACGGCGGCGATACAGAAGAAGACTCGGAGATGTTCCGGCGCTTCTGGCCCGCCGATCTGCACCTCGTTGGCAAGGAGATCGTCCGCTTTCATTGCGTCTACTGGCCGGCGTTTCTGCTGGCTGCGGGCCTGCCGCTGCCCAGGAAAATCGTTGCGCATGGGTGGCTGTTGTTTGAAGAAAGCAAGATGTCGAAATCACGCGGCAACATCGTGCGGACGGAGACGATCCTGGACGCCTTTGGCAGTCTGAAGCCGGACGCGCCGAAGCACGAGCAGGATCTGTTCGGCGCGGATGTGCTGCGCTACTTCCTGCTGCGCGAAATTTCGTTCGGGCAGGACGGCTCGTTTTCCTTCGACGCGCTGGTCGCTCGCTACAACAGCGATCTTGCTAATGGATATGGCAATCTGGTAAGCCGCACGTTAACTCTCATTGTGCAGAATTTTGATGGAGTCATACCCGAGGCATCGCTGACCACGGAACTGACCGCCGCGACCACCGCCGCGCTTGCTGGCATGAGTCAAGGGCTTGCGCAGCAGGATTTCACCGGGGCAACGCAGAGTGCAGCCGCGCTGATCGCCGCCACGGACGGCTACCTGACCGCAAACGCGCCCTGGAAGCTGGCCAAAGATCCATCGCAGCGTGACCGGCTGGCTACCGTGCTGCGAACCGCTGCCAAGAGCATCCGCATCGTGACGGCTCTGCTGCATCCTGTGTTGCCGTACGCGACGGCGCGGGTGTGGGAGCAGCTTGGCCTGGGCAGCATCGAACGTGCCGCAGCGTCGGGAGAGCTTCGCGACTTGACCCAGGGCGGCTTTCCCGGTGGCACAAAGCTTGGCACCATCGCGCCCATCTTTCCCCGCGCGGACAAGGAGTTGATTACACGCATGAACGATGCTGAACAGAAACCCGCTACAGCACAGCCGGATCAACCGGAACAGAAGCTAACGCCCATCAGCGACAGCACTGCGGCGCAGCCGGAGGGATCGCCCGCAAGCGAGGCAGCACCGGTGGTTCAAATCTCGCGACCACCGAAGCCGGATACGCCGGAGATCACCATCGACGACTTCGTGAAGGTCGACCTTCGAGTCGCGCAGGTTCTGGTCGCCGAGCGCATCCCGAAGGCGGACAAACTGCTGCGCCTGGAAGTTGATCTGGGCTACGAAAAGCGGCAGATACTTGCCGGCATTGCGCAGTTTTACGAACCTGAGAAGCTGGTCGGTCGCAAGGTCGTGATCGTCGCCAATCTTGCGCCACGCAAGCTGCGCGGGTATGAATCGCAAGGAATGATCGTCGCTGCGTCGCTAGGCGATGGCCCGCCCGCGCTGGCCAGCTTCCTCGAAGATATTGAAATTGGTGCCCGGCTTAAGTAGGTGCCGTGTAACGCATTACATTTCATGTGTCATCCCGTAGCGCAGCGGAGGGATCTGTATCTTTGCTTATGCCAGAAGCTTACCTGCACAGCACACATGCAGGTCCCTTCGCTTTGCTACGGGATGACAAACCAGGAAGCGGGATGACAAACCAGGAAGCGGGATGACAAACCAGGAAGCCAGTAGCAGCAATGCATATCGTTGATAGCCACGCACATCTCGACTTCCCCAGCTACGCCGAAGACTTCGACCAGGTGCTGTCGCGTGCGTGGGAGGCGGATGTGCGGACGATTCTTGCCGTGGGTATAGGAGATGGGCCGGAGACGATGCATCGTGCGCGCGACTTGACAAGGAAGTATGCCGGGAAGCGAGAGACGCCGCGCATCGTTTCGAGTGCGGGCATCCACCCGCAGGAGGCGCAACAGGCCACTGCGAAATCGCTTCAGAACCTGCGCGAGCTTGTTGCCGATCCGCTTGTTGTTGCTGTTGGGGAAATCGGCCTCGACTACTACCACATCGAGAATCCAGATGTTGACGTGCAGCAGGAAGCCTTTCTGGCGCAAATGCGGATTGCTCTGGAAGCACGCAAGCCCATCCTGATCCATTGCCGCACCAGCGAGTTGGCCACGCCGCAAGCGAAGGCACGTTTTGGGACGGCGGATGCACAGGAGGATTTGTTGCGCCTGATCGCGGAGCACTACACACCGCCCGGCGGCACCGGTGTCATGCACTGCTTCTCCGGCACCCCGGCAGAGGCACGCCGCGCTCTGGAACTGGGCTTCTATCTCTCGTTTGCAGGGAACGTGACATACAGCCGCTACGCGTCCATTCGTGAAGCCGCGCAGCTCGCTCCAGCAGATCGCATCCTGGTGGAGACAGATGCGCCATTTCTGGCACCCCAGCCATACCGGGGCGAGCGCAATGAGCCAGCGCGCACCCGCGTCACGGCGGAGTTCGTCGCCAATCTGCGCGGCGTTTCACTGGAAACGCTTGCCGAGCAAACAACCGCGAACTTTCACCGGCTCTTCGGCATCTCTTGAGTGAGGCCCGCACTGCAGTACTGGCACGAAAGGAACGGTATATGGCAAACGACAACAGCTTCGACGTGGTCAGTAAAGTCGAAATCCAGGAAGTAAAGAATGCGATCGATCAGGCGAGCAAGGAAGTGAACGCCCGCTTCGACCTGAAGAACTCAAAATCCACGATTGAGATGGAAGGCGCGGATGCGATCCAACTGGCTTCGCAGGACGAGTACACATTGAAAGCTGTCACCGAAATCCTGCAGCAGAAGCTGGTCAAGCGCGGGGTGTCCCTGAAGAACGTTGAATACGAGAAGATTGAGCCCGCCGCGAACAGCTCTGTGCGCCAGAAGATCAAGTTGAAGCAGGGGATTACGGGCGACGCCGCGAAGAGGATTGTCTCCACCATCAAGGATTCGAAGAAGAAGGCACAGGCTTCCATCCAGGGCGATACGGTTCGTGTGTCCGCCAAGGACCGTGACGTTCTGCAGGAGGTCATCGCGTTGCTTCGCGGCAAAGATATGGGCCTGGAATTGCAGTTCACGAACTACCGCTCAAGCTAACCTTTGTTGCACCGCGAGTCAGTGCTTGCCCTGTTACAGTCAAACGGAGGATGAGTCCCCTGGTCATTGCGACGGCAAAAGAGGTGTTCGATCTGGTTCGCGACGACCTTGCGGCGGTTGAGCGCGAGTTCGACCGGCAGGCTCAATCGGACATCAACGTCATTCAGGATATTGCCGATTATCTGATTTCAGGCGGCGGCAAACGTATCCGGCCCTTGCTGTTGCTGCTCTCATCCAAGGCGCTGGGCTTCAAAGGAGCCAGCCGCATCAGCTTAGGTGCAGTCGTGGAAATGCTGCACACCGCCACGCTGGTGCACGATGACATTATCGACGAAGCGCAGACCCGCCGCGGCCGCCCATCCACAAACAACAAGTGGGGCGCGTCCAAGTGCGTTCTGGCTGGCGACTGGCTCTATATGCAGTCGTTCCAGACAGCACTCCAGGAGCGTAATTTCCACATTCTCGACTTGCTGATTGGGCTTACGCAGCAGATGGTGGAAGGCGAACTTCTGCAAATGCAGAAGCTGGGACACCTGATTAACGAGGAAGAGTACTTTGACCTGATCTTCCGTAAGACGGCCATGCTGTTCAAGGTAAGCATGCAGCTCGGTGCCGCATTGGCTGGAGCGAGCGAGAGGGTCGAGGAACAGATGGGCGAATACGGACGCAATCTGGGGCTTGCGTTTCAAATCGTAGACGATGTTCTGGACCTGACGGGCGAGGAAGCAATCATGGGCAAGCCTGCGGCAAGCGATCTACGCGAGGGAAAGGCCACACTCGCTGTCATTCATGCATTAGAGCGGGGGACTGGGGCCGAACGGGAGGCCATCCGCACGGTGCTTGCCGACGGGAACTTCACACGTGTGAAACATGCGGCGATTTTGGATATTCTGAACCGCCATGGTTCGCTGGAGTATGCCATGGACGCTGCCCGTGCCTACGCCGAGGCTGCGCGGCAATCCCTCGCCGGGCTGCCATGTACCGATGCTCAAGCGGAGAGGTCTGTACGCGCGCTTCAGTGGGTCCCGGCGTACGTCACGGAGCGTGATCGCTAAAGAGAAAAGGACCTCGCAACGCAAGGTCCCTTGTCAATCAGCATCAGATTTACTTCGTGAAGATATCGCCATCGTTGTGTGCCTGGCGATTCATCGCGCGTTTAGCGGAATCTTCAGCCGCACGGTCGATGCCCGCCTGGTGACCAGACTCAGGCCGCTCCAGCGAGTTGACGCCTGGACGAGCCGGTGTGTCCGGCGTGTTCACTTTATCCTTCGCGATGCCCTCGCCCTCGCCCGCCATCCCGTTGCCCGTCATACTGCTGCTCATAGCCCTGTCACCTCGGGGAATGAGACGCCGGGACAGCGTACAGGGTTTGCCGCGCGGGTACACCTGGTGCCGGGAACACGCGGGCGGCTACCATAACGGCATGAGAGATTTTCTGGCGGAAGCGCGCGCTCTGCACAGGAGCGCCATTGTGCTGGATGGCCACGCGGATACTCCGCAGCGCTTTGCCGACGGGGACTGGAACTGGGTTGGCGATGCACTCGGCCTGGGCTACCTGTCCGCCGAAACGGCCCGGCAAGGTGAATTGCACGGCGGATTCATGGTCGCGTGGCCCCAGCTTGGCCCCTGGACAGACTGCTTCGCGGAGCGCTCACGGACCCTGATCCGCGGCATTCACTTGCAGGCTGAACGCCATCCTGACGCGCTTTGCGTGTGTAAGAGCGTTGCCGAGGTTCGTGCGGCGCGCAGGGCAGGGAAGTATGCAGCGCTGATCGGCGTGGAGGGCGGCCACGCCATTGAGAACAGCCTCCACACCCTGCGTGAGTTTCATGCGAGCGGTGCGCGTTACCTTACGCTGACCTGGGCAAACGACAACGATTGGTGTGGATCGAGCGGCGACGGTGCCGACCCGAAAGGGCTTACCGGGTTTGGCCGCGATGTGGTCCGCGAGATGAACCTCCTGGGTATATTGGTGGACGTTTCGCACGTCTCGGATGCGGCGTTCTGGGATGTGCTGGAGACAACTGAAGTCCCTGTGATTGCGTCGCACTCGTCCTCGCGTGCTCTCTGCGGAGCCGCCCGTAATCTGACGGACGATATGGCCCGTGCCCTGGCGCAACAGGGGGGCATCGTCATGGTGAACTTCTTTGCCACCTTCCTCAGCGACACGTGGCGCGAGGCCTGGAACGAACAGAAGCCCCGGATCCAGGCTGCGGTGGAACAGGCCCGCGAAGAATACCGCAAGCAGGGAAAGGTGATGCCTTATTTCCCTGATGAGGTCGCAATCGACCGCGCGTTCGCGAAACGCCTGCCACCTTTGCCGTTCACGGCGCTGGTGGATCACTTCGACCACCTGCTGCGTGTGGCTGGACCGGAACACGTTGGCATCGGCTCCGATTTTGACGGCATTGCCCTTTCGGTGGAGGGCATGGAATCTGCTGCCAACCTGCCCAGGATCACCGCTGGCCTGCTGGAGCGGGGATGGGCAGCGGAGGATTTACGTGGAATGTTGGGTGAAAACCTGCTCCGCGTGCTGGGCCATGCGGAAGTCTACGCCGAAAGCGCAAGCAAGGTATCCTAGAAGACGGCATGAAGCTGAAACTTACGCTTTTCTCGACGTCCGCCGCCCTGGCACTGAGTCTTCCGCTTGCAGCACAGATTCCCGCTGCAACTCCTCCGCGAGTACCGCAATTACCTGCGGATGGCACTCCGCAGCAGACTACGCCGCCTAAGCCGAAACCGGCTGACGATCTGCCGGACTCGCCCAGCACGGCAGCAGACATCGTCGTTCCGCCCGCGCCAAATGGGCCCTTTGTCGTCTTCGATACCAGCATGGGCCGGATGACCTGCCAGTTCTTTGCGAAGGAATCACCCATTACAGTAGAGAACTTCACCGGTCTGGCAACCGGCACGAAGGAATTCACCGATCCGATCACGGGTGTGAAGATGAAGGGAGTGCGCTTCTATGACGGCACAACCTTTCACCGCGTGATTGCCAACTTCATGATCCAGGGCGGCGACCGCGCGGGCAATGGCACGGGCGACGGCGGCTACTACATCAAGGACGAGTTCACGCCGGGGCTTCGCTTTGACCGCGAAGGCCGTCTGGCCATGGCCAACGCTGGGCCAAACACCGGCGGAACGCAATTCTTCATTACGGAAGGCCCGCAGCCTGAGCTTGACGGCAAGCACACCATCTTTGGCCAGTGCGATCCGCACGCCGTGCTCATCGTGCAAACCATCGCGCGCGTGGAGAAGAACTCCCAGGATAAGCCGGTCACGCCGGTGTTGATTAACAAGGTAACGATTGTGCCTGAGGGGCAACCGCTGCCGCCGGAGCCGCCCGCGTCCGCCGCGCCACCTTCATCCTCTTCCGCAAACTAGCCCGCAGCATTCGCATCAGAACCACTTGAGTACGAGAAAGGAATCACCATGGCAGAACGCGCACCGGGTACCTACGCCATCTTCAACACAAGCGAAGGCACCGTCGTTACCAAGCTCTTTGAGAAGGACGCACCTGAGACAGTGGCGAACTTCATCAGTCTGGCTGAGGGCAGCAAGAAGTGGGAGAGCCGCAGCAAGAAGGGCGACAAGCTGTATGACGGAACCGTCTTTCACCGCGTGATCCCGCAGTTTATGATTCAGGGCGGCGATCCGGAGGGCACAGGCATGGGCGGTCCGGGCTACAAGTTTGCAGACGAGACAAAGGGATCGCCCCATGGTTTCCAGCAGCCTGGCAAGCTGGCCATGGCGAACGCCGGTCCAAACACCAACGGATCGCAGTTCTTTATCACGGTCGCGGCTACACCGTGGCTTACCGGCAAACACACCATCTTTGGTGAGGTCGTAGAAGGGTACGACGTGGTGGAGAAGATCAGCAAGACTGCGCGCGACGGGCAGGACCGGCCCAAGAAAGCGATCACCCTGGACTCTGTTGTGATTGAGCGAGTCTGAGTGACCGTACCGGCTGGGAGTCCCCACTCCCGCAATGATTGGCGGGACGGGCGAGATGCGCCAGGAAGAATCACGTGGGATGGCGTCTTGTTCCTCCTGGTGAGTTTTCTGGCGCTTTTTGCGCGTTTCCGCAACCGGCAGCTTCTTCTGGGATCGTTCCAGGACGACTTCTTCTATTACCTCAAGGTGGCGCAGAACATCGCGTCCAGCGGCATCAGCACGTTTGACGGCACTCACCTCACGAACGGCTATCACCCTTTGTGGATGGCCGTTCTTGTGGTGTTGCGGATGCTGTTTCACGGCACGGTGTTCTTCGTTGCGCTGCAGGCGGTAAGCCTTGCCTGCGCTGCATTCACGTATGTGCTTCTGCTTCGCATCCTGCGCCTCTCATTGACAGACATGGCCGCGCGTGCGGGAGCATTCGTGATCGGCATGGAAGCGCTCATGCTCATCCGCTACGGCATGGAGGTGACGCTGACGCTGCCACTTGCGCTGCTGCTGATCTGGCTGCTGCTTCGCGATGGCGCTCCCAAGACTTTAGGACAGGCGGCATGGTTGGGGTTCATCGCCTCCCTGATGGTACTTAGCCGTCTCGATTCCGCCATTTTGCTGGCGCTGGTTGCTCTGGCAGTGTTTACGGTAGATCGTCCCTGGCGTCCCTCAGGTGTGGCAGTTGCGGGTTTCCTCTGCGGTTTGCTGCCGTTGCTCGCGCTCTACTTTGTTAGCAACGTTCACTACTTTCATCTCTTGACACCCGCCTCCGGGCTGGCGAAGCAGATGAAGGCGAGTCACATGCCATCAGTGACGCCATGGAAGAGCCTCCTTCCTGACAACCGTATGCGCGCAATCATTCTGCTACCGGAACTTATCCTGCTCGTTGCGGGTCTGCTGCTTGCGTTCCGGCGCATCTCTGGTCCGCGGGTGCTGGCATGGCAACGCCCAATTCTGGTAGCGCTTCTTCTGTTCCCGCTCGTCCATCTGGCGTTGTTCAGCATGTTGAGTGATTGGAACGTCTGGCCCTGGTACTTCTACTCCATCACCCTATCCGCGGCCGCTGCGTACGTGCTGGTGGCCTGTTTACTTCACGGTCAGTGGACGGTCCGGGTTGCGGGTGCCTACGGGTGCGTCTTGATTCTGTACGCACTTCTATACGCCATTAAAGGACCCAACTCAACGTCCATTCTCCAGTCGTCGCAAGAGGTGGCGAACTACATGGATGCCCATCCTGGTATCTACCTGATGGGCGACCAGGCAGGTACGACGGCATACCTGTCACACCAGCCCATTGTGCAGGCAGAAGGCCTTGTGATGGACCGTGATTTTTTGACCCGCATGCGCAATGGCCAGCCGCTGCGCGATGTGGCATTCGCCTATCACGCCAGATACTACGCGGTCCTTGGCGCGCTAGACCGGGATGGGTGCTTCTATGTCGCGGAACCCACGAACTCAGGCCCGGCATCGCCGAAGATGATGGGGACCATCTGTCATGCGCCGCTTGCCACCTTCTACCGGCAGGCCGACCACGCGCCCATCCGGATATTTCAAGCTGACTGGATACGCTGATCCAACGCGTTGAGTTGCAGCAGATCGCCGGTCCGCCCGCGCTCACGTTCACGCAGGGCGGCGTTATTCAGCAGCGACTCACCAAAACTCGGAACCAGAGCCTGCAGCGCGTCACGTGCGCTCTCGCCTTTGCTCAACACCGGCGTTTTCTTCGCGATGAGTTCCAGCATTATACTGACCGCAGTCGAGGCACCCGGCGAAGCCCCAAGCAGAGCCGCCAGCGAACCATCCGCCGACCGGACGATCTCCGTGCCAAACTCCAGTTTGCCCCCGCGCTTGCTATCGGGCTTGATGATTTGCACGCGCTGGCCGGCAATCTCCAGTCTCCAGTCTTCGCTGCGTACCGTTGGTACAAAGTCGCGCAGCGCACCGATGCGGTCCGCCTGCGACTGCATCACCTGGCCAATCAGATAGCGGGTCAGACCCATGTTCGTCGCGCCCGCGCCCAGCATGGCCACCATGTTGCCCGTTCCAACCGACCTAGGCAGGTCGGCAAAGGAGCCGTTCTTCAGGAACTTCGTCGAGAATCCCGCAAACGGTCCAAACAGCAGCTCGCGTTTTCCGTCGATGATGCGCGTATCCAGGTGCGGCACGGACATGGGTGGAGCGCCGATCGCGGGCTTGCCGTAGACCTTGGCCGCATGCCGCTCGATGACTGCGCGGTTGGTGCAGCGCAGCCATTGCCCGCTGACTGGGAAGCCACCATATCCCCGGGCTTCCGGTATGCCCGACGCCTGCAGCAGCGGCAGAGCTCCGCCGCCCGCTCCCAAAAAGATGAAGCGCGTGGTCATGCGCGAGCGAGCTCCGGTTGCAAGGTTCTCGATCTCGACGTACCAGCGTCCATCCGGCAGTTGCAGAAGCGAACGCACGCGATGCCGCATGACCAGCGCTGCGCCGTTTGCCTGAAGTGATAAGAGCAGCATGCGTGTCAGCGAACCGAAGTTCAGGTCAGTGCCCGCATCCGCACGTGTGGCGGCCACCGGCTCATTCGCGTTGCGGCCATCCATCATCAGCGGAATCCACTCACGCAGCACTGCGGGAGCATCGGAGTACGTCATTTCCGCAAATAGCGGGCTGCTCTGCATCGCTGCATACCGCCGCCGGAGGAAGCGGACAGCCGGTGCACCGGAGACGAAACTCATGTGCGGCACGGAGCGGATGAACTGTTTCGGATCGCCGATGATGCCACGCTCCACCAACGTGGCCCAGAATTGGCGTGACTGCTGGAACTGCTCGTTGATCTTTACGGCGCGGTCAATGCTGATGCTGCCGTCAGCGTTCTCTGGCGTGTAGTTCAGTTCGCAAAGGGCGGCATGGCCAGTGCCCGCGTTATTCCAGGCATGGGAACTTTCCACAGCCGGCTCAGGAAGCGCGTCCACCACCGTAATCCGCAGCGACGGCGAAAGCAGATGCAACAGCATCCCAAGCGTCGCCGACATGATTCCCGCGCCAACCAGCAACACATCCGTGGACGCGGGCAGGGAAGTTGGTGTTTCCATACTTAGAGAGCCTAGCAGTTACGCCTACCAGAACACGCTGGCTTTGAAGCGGTATTCGGACCTCTCATGTTACGAGCCGATACAGATGGATGTTGGCCGCATGTCTTAGACACTCACAAACACGATCGTCCGCTGAACTTAGACTGTTCGACCGGCGATAGTCCGTGCCTGCGTTGTGCGCCCAGGAACAATCGCGCGCGACGTCAGGCGCGGCGCTTCTGCCCAGCGCCGTCAGGACAAGATTTGCTGGGCCGGGCTTCCTCCAGTAATCGCCATGCGCAAACGAGTCAAAAGCATAGTGCGCTCTCCAGTTCGCAGCAGGCGCGCCTAGTCTGCCGACCGCGGTAGGAAAAAAGCCGTCGCCACATGCAGTCTCTCCCGGTGGAAAAGCCCATAGCAATACGGTGTCGGCGCGCGAGTGGAATACTTGCGTGTACGCCGGAATCATGCATCCCTTGTATAAAACACCGCCAAACTCCACCTTGTGAACAGGGACCGCAGGGGCCATCATCGTAACGGAACGCACGCGAATGGATGGAGCCAGGCCTGGTAAATTCAATAGATTCAGCAGGAGCCGGTTGCCAAGTGAGTGCCCCACAAAATGAACATCGATGGGGCTGCCACTCGGGCCACGCAACGTCGAAAGGTACTCATTCAACAGCAACGCCGCCCGTTCGACGGTACTCAATTGAGCCGGAAAGGCCAACGCAGAGTACAGCTTCATCTCCTCGTCACCCGGCCAGAAGAACTGATACACCGGCAATCCAGGGCCAGAGAGCGACTGTTCCTTCATTTCCCTTACAAAATCACTATATGCAGTCTTTGCTTCGTCGTATGAGTTGTTATATCCATGAATGAAAATGGCAATCGCTGCACGGCCGTTCGGCGATTGCAACGGATCGGAAAGTGAAACATTCTGCGCAAGCGGAGGCCCTGCCGGTTTCGCGCGCACACTCAACTCTGGCGGCAGCACTGGAGTGTCTAGTCTTTCTGACTGGCGTTCGCAGCCAAGTCGCGGAGTATGGGTGCAAGCAGACCGCCCACAAACGACAACACTAAGCTCGTCAGTAGAAGCCGTGCCGTTGTAAGCAGGCCTAGGTTGCTCGGAAGATAGTGCTTCAGCAGCACAGGCAGTGTACCAATCAGGCAGCTGATCACAAGTGACCATCCCTGATTGAACCGCGTCCATCGCTGCGTGGCTGAAAGCTGCAGCGAATCAATATTTCTTTGTATCTGGTGCGATACCCGCGAACGCGCATCTGCAAAATGGACGCGTACTTTTGCATTCTCCGCGCGTGCCGTGTCGTCATCACCAGGAGCATCGGCGTTCAGTGTTTCGCCCTCCGTCTTATCCAGAATCTCAAGGTCACTGGGGTCAGCACCGTTTGCCATCAACGCGAGCAGGTCTTTGTAGCGCTTTGGAGATTCGATCACAGTGTTCGCGGCAAGGCTGATCTGGCCCGCCAGCTTTTCGATCGTGAGACCGAACAGTGCGTAGCTGTCTCCTGCCGCAGCCAATTGAATCAGTTCCTGTGCCGCTCCGTCTTTACCGCGAAAGCGACGGTAAAATTGGCGCGCGTTAAAGTCTTCCCGCCAGAACATATCCTTCATGAACTGCAGAATAGCCATTGAGATCAGCCCATAGGCCAGGCTGACACCAACACACTCCCAGATGATCTCCGTAAATAGACCCAACACGTCCATACCGTGCTCCAGATGCGTTCCAGTAAGCTGTTTTTATGAACGGAGGGAAGTATACCTCGGAATGTTTACTTGCTGACCAGGTTTATTCCCCGCCTGATTCTGGCTTACGCGTACTCCGCGGTTGTACGGTGCGCCCGCTGCATGGTGCTGAGCACGTCCGTGTATTTGTTGCCGCTGCCGGTATTGAAGATCACCACACGGTCCGAGGGCTTCAGAAAGCCGCTCTCGATAAGACGGTCGTAGCCCGCCGTAGCCGCCGCGCCTTCCGGCGAGAGCAGGATACCTTCGTGCGAACCCCAGTCCTGGATGGAGGCAAAGATCTGGTCGTCCGTCTGCGACAACACCGTTCCGCCGGACTGCCGGACCACGTCCAGGATGATGTAATCGCCGTACGGCTTGGGCACGCGTAACCCGCTGGCCAGCGTATGCGCGTTCATAAATATCTGCGACGCGTCCGCGCCTTCGCGGTAGGCCTTCGTCACCGGCTCGCATCCGGCAGCCTGCACGGCGATCATCTTGGGACGCTTGCCGCTGACCCAACCCAGCTCTTCCATCTCCAGAAACGCCTTCCACATGCCGATCAGCCCCACGCCGCCGCCCGTGGGATAGAAGACCGCGTCGGGATACTGCCATCCCAGTTGCTCCACCAGCTCGTATCCCATGGTCTTCTTGCCCTCCACGCGGAACGGCTCTTTCAGCGTGGACACATCAAACCAGCCTTCCTTGTCCTTGCGCTCCGCCACAATCCTGGCGCAGTCCGAGATCAGGCCATCCACCAGCGTCATGTGCGCGCCATACGCGATGCACTCCACCTGGTTTGCCAGCGGCACATCCTGGGGCATAAAGATGTGCGCCTCGATGCCTGCCGCCGCCGCATACGCCGCCAGCGCGCCACCTGCGTTGCCCGCTGAGGGCACTGCGAGTTTCTTCAGGCCGTAGTGCTTGGCCATCGTCACGGCCAGCGACAATCCTCGCGCCTTGAACGTTCCCGTGGGATTCGCGCCTTCCTCCTTCAGCAGCACGTTGGGGTTGCGGCGGCTCCGCAGCATGGGCGTCCACCCCTCGCCCAGCGTCACCGGTTCGGCGTCCGGCAGCACGGCGGCGTACCGCCACATGCTGTGCACATCCGGCAGGCTGTCTCGGACTGCAAAGCCGTGCGCAGCGCTCAGGTCATAGCGCACATAAAATGTTCCCGCACACACTGGACACACTGTCCGTGGCACTTCCGCACTCTCGCAGTAGTGACAGCGTGAGCATTCCAGATGATCAATCTTCGGCATCGTTACAGGATACTGTTCAGCGAGCGTGCGCCGTTGTCACTCGCGCGGTTCGACTCTGCGTGGCGGATATCGCGCGGAACGTCCGGCGAAACTTCCTCAATCTGGAAGCTGCCGGTGTAGCCGAACAACTTTCCCCATCGTGGATTGGCAGCACCAACGCTGATACGAAAGCACCCGGCGTCATCGTCATACCACTCACAGACATCCGCCGTGCCGAAGAAGAACATGGGAAAGCGGAAACGGACAGGACCTTCATAGAAGCGCTGTTCGCCAGAGCGGATGCGCAGGCCACCGTTCTCCGCGACGGAGAGTTGGAGATCGACGGCCAGGTGCTGGTGCGTTCCGAGGTAGTCCACAATGCATCCGCGCTGCACGCTCCAGATCATGTAGGCGTCGAAGCGCCGCTTCTTAGCGGTCTGGAAGGTGCGTACCCATGTGACGGTTTGACGGCCCAGAGCATCGCGGTAGGCATAGTTCTGGATGGTGAACGGCACATCCCGTCCAGCCTCCGGAAACATGATGGCTCTCCATGTTCCAATGTACAGAAAGGGAAGTGTGTACGCTGCGCCGTGCCAGAGTTCGCTCATGGTACCTGTGCCCACCATGGCGTGGCCACAATCTGCCGTCAGCGAAAAGCGGCGCTGGATCATCGGGTGCAGCTGGTGGAAGTCAGTGCCGAGCGCCCGCTGGTAGATGGATAACATCCTTACCTGTGCTCCTCTGTCAGGCGAGGATCGATCCTGAGACACCGCGTTGCGGACGGCACATCCTTCGATGTAAACCAACCCGCCGCCGCAGCCGCGGCCACCAACAGGTTGAGAGTAACCGGGTTGAATGCATGCGTGAGATACGCGTGAGATCGTAGCGCCACAGCGAGTAAGGCGCACAGCATCAGTGCAATTTGCAAGGGAAACATACCCCTCCACCGCCACAGTGCGAGGACCAGCAATCCCAAGATGATTTCAGCCGCTCCAATCCACGGCAGCCAACGCAGCGCCATGCCGGCCTGGGCCAACATGGTCTGCTCGTCGTGGTCGCGGAAGATGAGCTTTGGAACAAGGCCGTGCCACAGCCAGACGAACGCGATACTCGCCCGCGCGATGGCATGGGCGACCGCCAGACGCATGGTCTGCTCGGGTTGCAAATCGTTCTCTGCCCAGAGGCGCAGGCGGTCAAAGCTCCACGCTGTAGCGCATCCCATCAGCGGACGGAAGACCGCTGTGTCGATGACTCGACCCATCCAACCAAAACGGACGCGATAGTCATACCATGTGAGGAAGCGGAGTCCACCGTTTTGCAGCGGCAGATAGCGCCAGTAGCCAGCACCTTCGCGAATCAGGGACTTCGGGTCAGAGGAATAGAACTTCAGTGACGAGATGGCTTCGCCGTTCAGCCAGGTCCGCGTGGCGACGCTTTCTCCAGTGCCCCTGATCGCCACGCCAAATCCAATGCGCGTTTCATACAAAAAGCATTGCGGCTCATCCTGGGTGCCGCGCGGAAGATACTTAATCTCTGTAAAGCGAAGGTCCCATCGCTGATGGAGAGCGGGAGACTGCGTCAGCTCCCAAACGCGGTCGAGGGGCGCGTCGATCGCAATTTCGACGTAAATCCCGGTCTGAGCTGGTCGTCGACCCACGATGGAAGGGTAGCAGAGCCCCAATACTGAACGGCTGGACCACAGTACGCTGGCACCGTTGCCAAGCGTTTTATCGTGTGCGGCCCAGCCGTGTGCGGGTGCGTTGGATCAATGGCAGGACGCCCAGGGCGCGGGTGCGCCAGCCGTAGCGGATGGCAAGCAGGCGAAGTCCGAAGCCGGTCAACGTGCCGATGATGGCGGCGCGGTTGACAGGAATCGCAAGGTGCTGCACGCCAAGGAAGGTTGCGGCGGAGACGGTAGAAACGAGCGCATACAGCTCGCCTTCCTTGAAGGTCGCGGGCACATGGCCGCTGAAGACGTCGCGCAGGGCACCGCCTCCCACCGCCGTGGTGACGCCCAGCACCAGGCACGGCAGGAAGCCGAGACCGTAGCTTAGAGCGCGCGTGCTGCCTGCAACGGTAAACAGGCCCAGCGCGAGTGCGTCCACGATGTTCATGGTGGCCAGCAGGCGTGGTCCGACGTTTCTGCCGAACAGGATGGCAGCGCCCGCGCCACACAGAGCGTACGCAAGGTACGAAGGGTGTTGCAGCGCCAGCGGCGGGCCGTCACCCAGCAGCACGTCGCGGACCACACCGCCGCCCACGCCGCTGATCAACCCCAGGCCAAGCAGGCCGATGGTGTCATATGGTGCACCTTGCTCGCGGCGCAGGGCCAGCGCTCCGCCCAGCGCGCCAAGCGTGATGGCGGTGATCTCAAAGAAATGGAAGAGCACGGACGAAAGCCGCGCCGTTGCGGGCAGGGGAATCACCCCTACGATCCGGGGCAGCTGTCCAAGTGCAAGAAAAATGTGCATACAAAGGTCGTCTTAACGAGGGTATGCTATCGGGAATGTTCAGACTTCAAGCAGGTATTCTTGCCTGCGGATCGCTGGTCGGCGGCGCGGCCATGATGGTTGCGCAGACACCGGCTTCCGCCGCAAAAGACGTTCTGATCTTTACCAACGGAGATCAATTAAGCGGCACGCTGGAGCGCAGCGCAGGCGGCAATGTCGTCTTCAAGAGCGACATGGCGGGCGAGATTACGGTGCCGTTCGCAAAGATCAAGGAACTCCGCACACAGGGAGCGTTTGCACTGCTGAAGCGTAACGATCCGGTGGCGCTTTCGCGGGAGGTGCAGCCCGGCAAAATCGTTCTCAGCAGCAAGGACGTGACGGTCACGACGAATAGCGGGGGAACCGGCTCCGTGGTGCCGGTGAAGGATATTGCGTACCTTGTGGACGCGAAGACGTTCAACCGCGATCTGGCGCGACGAGCCACATTGTTTGAGGGCTGGAACGGGACGGTCAGCCTGGGCACGACCTTTGTTCAATCCACGACGCACGGAGGAACCGTTAACGGCGGCGTCGCGCTAGTGCGCCAAACCCCTATGTTGAGCTGGTTGCCAGCACGCAACAAGACGACAGTAAACTTCCAGGAAGATTATGGAACGCTTTCCACACCGGCGATCCCGCAGGCGGGGCTTCCAGCGGAGACGGTGAAGACCAGCATCTATCACGCCGCGGCGGAAAGGGATGAGTACATCCGCAAGAACCTGTACCTTCTGGTAACCACGGCGTTTGACCACAACTATTCGCAGAGCCTGGATTTGCAGCAGATTTATGGCGGCGGCATCGGGTACACAGCGTTCAACACCTCACTGCACCAGCTTGACCTGAAGGCGGACGCGCATTACGAGAAGCAACGCTTTCTGAATGATGTGGGAGATGGCAATCTGTTTGGCTCCAGCTTTTCTGAAAACTACCGTCGCGTGCTGCCGCTGCGCGTTACCCTGACGCAGTCGCTGGCGGTGCTGCCGGCGTGGAACAACTTGAATGCATATTCAGCGAATGGAGCCATGTCGCTGGTTGCTCCGCTCTTCCGCCGGCTGGCGTTGAACGTCACGGCAACGGATAGCTATCTTAACAATCCTGCACCCGGATATCGAAAGAACAGCTTCACGTTTTCAACGGGTGTGACGTATACGCTGCGATAACTATGGCTGCACGACCGTGGGTTGTGGCAATGGCATGCCCTCTGTCAGGAGCGTGCGCACGGGGTCCGGCAGATCGTTCGCGCTGTGCAGCAGGAGGGCCAGCTGCCATAGCTCTGTGTCACTCAAGGCGCGGTTGTACGCGGGCATGCCGCTGCGGCGCAGTCCGAAGGCGGTCTTCCAGTAAAGCTCGCCGGGAGCCTCCGCCACGGTGGATGCGCGGTCGCGCGGCGAAAAGAACTGCTGCGCGTGCGGCAGCATGGTTCTCCCCAGGGGAGCCTCGTGACCAGGCACGCCGTGGCACTGCGCGCATTGGGCGCGGTAGGTGCGAGCACCAGCTTCAAAAACATCTTCGCTGGAGGGAAATGGCGCTGATTTGGCGGCGGCACGCGCGCTTGCGTGTATGGGTACGTTCAACAGCGGCTCCCAGGGTGCGGCCTTCTCTGTAGCGCTGACAGGAGGTTTGCCGGCGTAGAAGTACAGCACGATACCCGTGAGAGTGATCACAATGCCAAGCAGGAAAGCAAAGAACAGCCGCACCGTGCCGCCACCGCGAGCACTTGTACGCCGTTCTTTCGCTTTACTTCGTGCCATGTCCCTGTGTCAAGCCGTTCAGATCTGAGTACTTCGTACGCACGGCCATGATGTTCTAATAGAGGCTGTGCATCTGCGATGTTGTCCGCGGGTGTGCAGGGTGAACGCCGGCACAAAGACGATCTGTCTGTCAGACCTAACGTAGCAAGCCGCGTGCCCTCTTGAGGAGTATTGGTTGATGTTCCGTTTCACCCTTCCAGTGCCATTGGCGCTCGCTGCGTTCGCTGCGATATCTTTCACGGTTCCCGAAGCGATTGCGCAGGCCGCTCCCGCGGCGCCGGCTTCCGCAACATCGGCGCAGAGCACACCGGGATCGTCTTCATCGAGCGTCAGCCGGCGTATCCGGGCTAACCGGCAGGCTCGCATCGCGCGCAACATTCAGGATACCTACTCACACCGGTATGAGATCGCAGGCGGCGGTGGATTCCTGCGGTTCCGTGAAGGGCAGTACCTGCAGAAGATCACGGAAATCAACTTTTTTGGGACAGCGAACTATTACTTGAAGCCGCAACTCTCCATCGCCGCCGATGTGCGCGGCATGTATGGGAACGGCAACATCCCGAACGTCTTTGCGCTGAACGGCGTCTACAGTCCGCAGATCAGCGAATACACCTTTATGGCTGGACCGCAGTACCGCTTTATCGGCAAGGAAAAGTATTCGGTGAGCGCTTCAGCAACGGCCGGTGTGGCGCTCAGCAAATTTGGCGGCGACGCAAAGGGCCTGCCGTCACAGGATCTTGGGCTATGGCCAGATTCCAACTCGAGAGCCGTATTTTCCGTGAACTTGATTGGTGATTACAACATCTACAACAATCTTGCATTTCGGGTGCAGCCCACCTATCTGGGGACGACCTTTGGCGGTACGTTGCAAAATAATCTGGGAGTGCAGCTTGGCTTCGTCTACCGCTTTGGGCGGCAGTAAACGGCACTTGGGGAGTACACTTCTGCCATGTTGAGATCCCGTCTTGTTCGACTCTTCATCGTGGCCGTCCTTGCAGCCGCTTGCGCGGGCGCGTCCCATGCCCAGATGCCGGGCGCAAACGGCCAGAGCAGGTCCGGGCCTGAGACCCGGCTTAACCTGGGTGCGCTTGGTGACATCAACAACAGTACGCCGAAGGCAGTTCCGCAGCGCGTTCTGCAAGGGGTCGTCCGCGACAAGAGCGGTGCGCCTGTAAAGGGTGCCATGGTCTATCTGAAGGACGACAAGAATGCCAACGTACGCAGCATGCAGGCTGACGACAAAGGTGCCTTCCGCTTCGTGCAGCTCTCACGCTCCGCGGAATACAAGGTATGGGCGCAGGTTCACGATAAGAAAACACCCGTGAAGGCTGTCAGTTCGTTTGAGGCGAACGACGAGATCACACGCAACCTGCAAATGGAATAGCAGCTCACGCTCGTGCAATATATCTCTACTTGACAGTAAGCTCTTTGTTTCCGCTTGTGCCGTAGCTATGAGTGGGCTTCCATGTCGCTGGGCCTGGGTTGCCCTTCGCGATACCCACCTTAGCTGCGCGAAGGTGGGGCACCCGGCACTGTTCCATGCTCATGGCAGGACTAGCTTGCTATTAAATATCCAGCAAAGAACCGCAATCAGCAGGAAGCCGGTTAAGAGAATCGCCGCACGTTTCACTCCATCGTCTCCAATCTGGCGTCTGGTGCGCCTGCTTTCTTACACATTTGCTGCTGTCTTAGATCGCGAACTAGGTTTATGGCAGCCGCCACAAGCAGGTAGAGCAGCGGCTTTTAGGTCGAGACATGGTCCGGCGTGCTGGATGAGCGGCGATCCTGTAAAAGCCGCGAGTTGCCGCGCTGATTCCTTGTGCGGGTACTGAACAGAAATCCACTCAGCGTCAATAGCAGCAACGCTCCCACCCACTCAGCGCTTTCGGTGCTCCGCGACTGAGGCTTGTAGCCATCGCAAGGAGGAGTGTTATTCAGGTTGGCCGCGCTGACTGCCGCGCATTCGTGGCGTTCGATCAGGCCATCCATGGCAATGCCTGCCAGGCTTAGCGCAATGGCTAAGACCAGGAATGCAACAAGTTTCACGGGATCCGCCCAGTGACAAAATAGCCAAGGCACTCCAGGGAAAAGAGACCCCTTGACTTATGGGCAACATACATACAAGTGCCGGTTACTTGCTAGATAACTTGTACGCGCATCATAAGGTTACGTTTGTGAATCAATGCGGCAGAAGACGATGGTTGTCGCAGTGTGGAGGTGTGCGGATCCAAGGCAGGTTTGCCATCGGGGGTGTCAAGACGTGGAAGACGTATGTGCTTGCAACAGAACGCTTTCAACAAGCGTGCCCGCCGTCAGAACGCGTGCATCCGTGCCCTGACCTCCCGCGACCATCAGGCCCACGGGCGGCTCGCCGTGGTTACCGCAGGGAATGGTGAGTGCGCATCCATCGAGAAAATTGAAGATGCTTGTGTTGCGAAGCAGGACAGCATTTGCCTGGAAGTACGCGTCATCACTGCTTTCCAGAGCGGCGACCGGCATTGCCAGGCGGGGCGTTGCTGGAAGCAGGATGGCATCGAAGTCCGCAAAGACCGCGCTTGCCTCCGCGATGATCTCGCGCCTCGCTCTCATCAGGTCAAGGTAGTCGGCCGCCAGCATTCCCGCGCCGTGCAGAATGCGCGCGGAGACACGAGGATCGTACTGGCCGCCATGCTCGCGCAGCAGCCTGCGGTGCCACGCGTAAGCCTCCGTTGCCGCCGTCTGATTGCTGGCGGGAATGCGGCTGAGCGAGGGCAGATGTACCAGTTCTATCCTCGCCCCCGCGCGTTCCAGGAGGTTGAGTGCCCTGTTAAAGGCAAGCGACGTTGCATCGTCCAGGCCATCCAGCACATAGCCTTGCAGAATAGCAAAGCGCAGGGATGACGGCGCGCCTTGACCAACTTTGAGATGTTCTCCGCTGAGGACAGCGTCCAGCCGGATGCAGCAGTCCACGGTGGGCGCAAGCGGGCCGATGGAGTCCAGCGAGGGAGCGAGCGGCAAGGTGCCATCCATGGGGATGCGGCGCGCCGTCGGCTTCCATCCGGTCAGGCCACACAACGCGGCGGGAATGCGCACCGATCCACCCGTGTCCGTGCCGATGGCCGCGGCAGCCATGCCGTCTGTTACCGAGACTGCGGCGCCGGACGACGAGCCGCCTGGAATGCGTCCCGTCGCACGATCCCACGGGTTTTTCGGCGTGCCGTAGTGAGGGTTCAGGCCGAGGCCGCTGTAGGCGAATTCTGTCATGTTCGTGCGCCCGATGATCACTGCGCCAGCGGCGTTCAGGCGCTCGATGATGAGGGCATCATGTTGCGCGGGTGGAGCGTCGGCTAGCACGATCGATCCGGCAGTCGTCACCTGTCCCGCGATGTCGAACAGGTCCTTGACTGAGACGGGAATGCCAAGCAACGGGAGATTGACTCCGCGGCGGCGCAATGCGTCTGCCGCATCCGCGTCTTGCAGGGCCTGCCCGGTGAACAGCCGGGTGTAGACCCGTGCGCCTTCTCCTTCGGGATCACTCGCGTTGGCGAGACAGCGCTCCACAAGGGCGCGGCTGGTGGTTGCTCCGTTGCGGAGATCGTCAAGCAAAGCCGAAAGGGGTGTCAGAAGGTCCTCCGATCATTACAGTCGAGAAAGGCGAAGCGGAACAGCGGTGTAGGCTAAACGCACGGAGGCAAGGCATGGCGGCGACCACGGCTGTTCCTGTTGCTCACATCCCGGTTGGCGAATATCTCGGCTCAGTGTACCGCCCAGACGTGGATTATGTGGACGGTGTGCTGGAGGAGCGGAACGTGGGCGAGTTTGATCACGCATATTTACAGAAGGCTGTCTTATTTGCGCTGACTGCGCAGGAGCGTGCCGCCCGTGTACGCGCCATGCAGGAGCTGCGTGTTCAGGTGGCCGAGACGCGCTTCCGCATCCCGGATGTCTGCCTGTTGCCAGCCAGTTTGCGAACCCCCATCATCCGTGAGGCACCATTGCTCTGTGTCGAGGTCCTCTCGCCGCGCGACACTGTAACGCGGATGCGCCGCAGATGCGAGGACTACCTGCGCATGGGCGTCCCTGAGGTGTGGATCTTCGATCCTCAGGCACGGATCGCATACGTGCTGACCAACGGCGGAATGATCGAACACAAATCAGGCGTGCTGCAATTGTGGCAGACGTCCATTCATCTGGATGTGGAAGCTGTGTTTGCAAGTCTGGATGATGAGTAACTTGAAGTAGATAACCCTGCGATGGAGGCGAACAATTCCGGTAACAGTCGTAGTGCCCTTTGTTCCAGTACAGATTTATCTTGCCTCAGCATACCGCCCTGACATGGATTACGTAGACGGCGTGCTGGAGGAGCGGAACGTGGGCGAGATGGATCATGCAACCGTGCAGAAACTCATCTTGCTGGCACTCTCAAAGTTCGAAGAAGCAGCGGGTGTATACGCAATTCAGGAGGTGCGAGTACAGGTTTCTGAGACGCGCTTCCGTGTGCCGGATGTATGTCTCGTTTCGGCCAACAATATCCTTCCTGAGATTGTTCAGGAACCGCCTTTGTTGTGTGTGGAAGTGCTTTCCCCAAAGGACACGCTCTCGCGGATGCCCAACCGGTGCATGGACTATGTGACCATAGGCGTTTCTCAGGTATGGATTTTCAACCCCGTTACCGGGTACCCCGGTGCGCCTCAACGTGGGCTACATCTACACGGGTGCAAAGCAACGGCTAGGGAGATCTTTCAAGTCATCCCATTAGGTGTATTCGGGCAGTCTACCGCTTCTCGTGGTTCCTGCGCTGCCCGCAACTAGAATGGTAAGGCGATGACCCAGATCAGGCAGGAAGACTTTATCAGCAGCGTGGCGGACGCGCTGCAATACATCAGTTACTACCATCCCACGGATTACATTACCAATCTGACGCGCGCTTATGAGATGGAAGAGTCGCATGCGGCGAAGGATGCGATCGCGCAGATTCTGATCAACAGCCGCATGTGCGCGGAGGGCCACCGGCCCATCTGCCAGGACACCGGCATCGTCACCGTGTTCGTGAAGGTGGGCATGGGCGTGCAATTTCCAGATGCGACGCTCGACATACAAGGCATGTGCGACGAGGGCGTGCGCCGCGCCTACCTGAATCCTGACAACCCTCTCCGGGGCAGCATCCTTGCTGACCCGGCCTTCAGCCGGAAGAACACGCGGGACAACACGCCCGCATCAGTTGTGATGGAACTGGTGAAGGGCGACCGTGTCGAGGTGACCGTTGCCGCGAAGGGTGGCGGCAGCGAGGCGAAATCGAAGTTCGCCATGTTGAACCCATCGGACTCCGTAGTCGATTGGGTGCTGAAGATGGTCCCGCAAATGGGTGCGGGATGGTGTCCCCCGGGGATGCTGGGCATCGGCATTGGAGGCACGGCGGAGAAGTCCATGCTTCTGGCCAAAAAGGCGCTGATGGACCCCATTGACATGCAGGAGCTGATCGCGCGCGGACCAAAGAGCAACATCGAAAAGCTTCGTGTCGAGCTATACCGCAAGATCAACGCGCTGGGTATCGGCGCGCAAGGTCTGGGCGGATTAACCGCGGTATTGGACGTAAAGATTCTCGACTACCCGTCGCACGCAGCCAACCTTCCGGTGGCCATCATTCCAAACTGCGCCGCGACCCGCCATACCCACTTCCATCTGGACGGCAGCGGACCGGCGGTGCTGCAGCCACCATCCCTGGCAGACTGGCCGGAGCTGACCTACAACCCAATGAACGCGCGCCGCGTTAACCTTGACACGGTCACGCGGGCTGAGGTTGCCACCTGGCGCGCAGGCGAAGTCATCCTTCTGAATGGGAGGCTGCTGACGGGCCGCGATGCCGCGCACAAACGCATGACGGACATGCTGAACCGCGGCGAACGTCTGCCGGTTGACTTCAACAACCGCTTCATCTACTACGTTGGGCCGGTCGATCCAGTGCATGGCGAAGTGGTTGGTCCGGCGGGTCCCACCACGGCCACGCGCATGGACAAGTTCACGCGGCAAATGCTGGAAGCGACCGGTCTGCTGGGCATGGTAGGCAAAAGCGAGCGTGGCACGGAAGCCATTGAGGCCATCCGCGACTATGGCGCGGTCTACCTTATGGCGGTGGGCGGTGCCGCGTATCTTGTGTCGAAGGCGATCAAGGCATCGCGCGTTCTGGCCTTTGAGGACCTTGGCATGGAGGCCATCTACGAGTTCGAGGTGGTGGACATGCCAGTGACCGTAGCCGTGAGCGCGGATGGCACAAGCGTCCACACGACCGGACCGGCGGAGTGGAAGGCGCGTATCGCCGCCACCCATGAACTGGCAGGGGTGCCGATCTTGCAGTAGAGCCGCTAATCTGTGAAGCTGCCACGCCAGTGGATCAGCTTCTGGCCGAGGCTGAGATACCCAAAAAGTGGGCGATCCCTGTTACCGGGCATGCTCCAGCAGGTTGCATAGATCACGCAGACGCCGGTTGCCAGCACCCGGCGCACCTTCGTCAGCTGCGCCGCGGATGTTTGTTCAGTCACAGCGTTCTTCGTGTGGATGGCAAGCAGCAGCAGAGCAAGGCTGATGATGTGGAGATTAATCCATCGTCCCCAATCAATGCCATAAGCGAACAACGATGTGGAGCCAATGGCGGAGATCGCGGCTGCGCCAAGCAAGACACGGGTAGCAGAGCGCTCGCATCCTCTCAAGGCGTAAAACCCTCCAACGACAGGGATGATAGCCAGCAGAAGGTCCATGCCATAGTGCTTCCAGTAGCCAAATTCGCGTATCGCGGCGGGCACATCAAGTGGTGGAGCGCCCGCAATGCGAATTCCGGCGGGGCAACTGCTGAGATTCGCCGCGCCCGCCGAAGCACAGATGATCCTGACCTGCTCCGGTGTGCCGCGATCCTTTGACACGGCCGCAAGTGCCAAGCTGGAAAGCACGACCGGCACAGTGCAGATGAGAAGCGTCCTTCGTACCGATCCGGTAAAGATCAAAACGGCGGCAACAATGTAGGGGAAATAAACAAAGAGCGGCTCCTGGCACAGCACCATGACGGGCAGCGCAACCGCCAACGTTGCTCCCGGCAAAAAATCGCGCGAGACGGATGTTCTGCGTTGTAAGGAGGCAACAACAGCCGCCAGGAAGGCGAGAAAAAGTACGTCCTTGCGGAAACTGGTGCGTGAGATGACAGGAAAGGCCAATGTGGCGGGGCTAAGCGCAAGCCCATACACCCACCATTGCCACGAGGACCGTCTGAGCAGCCTGGCAAAGACGAGAAACAAAACCGCATAGCAGCAAATGCCGGCAAGCGCGGCCAGCAGCAAGGGGCTAAGGTGCGTCACCTCACTGACCAGCCCGAGGATGGCACCGGTCAGTCCGCGGCGGATGAATCCAGCGTGATAGTTGATCAGCCATTCGGGAAGGCCGTAATCACGGGCACCTCTGCTCATCCAGAGACCTGCAGCAACCAGCTCCAGCAGCAGCGCAGTCAGGTAGAGGTAGACGGCATTCTGTACGAATGTGCCCCATGCGGGGCGATACATGGTGTCTTCCAGTGGCATGCGTTAGAAGCTACTCTACCGCGACGCACGCCCCCTGCGCAGCTTGTGTTGACACGCGCAGCCATATCTTGCTGTATCGAGGCGTGTTGCCCGGCTATCGTGAGAGAGGCAGCGCCGTAGCTGTGGGTGCCATGGAGGCAGGCTTGCCCCCAGGTTGAGCCGGTGCATACTTGCTGGCGCACTTGGCCTGCAGCTGGTTGGCCTGGAATACGCCGTCGCGGCCAAGGTGGCCCATCGCAAGCGCCTGTGCATCATCCTTAAAAGTATCCGGCGGCGGCTCGGTGCCGTCATACTTTACCGGCAGTTCCTTGCCAAGTTCCAGAAGGACGAAGTTGGCGTGGGTGCCGACACGCTGAATTGATCCCGGCTTGACATTGCCCGCCACACGGATGTTGCGGCTGTATGCCTTGTTGCCCATCCCCTGCAGTTCGCCAATGGTGCAGTAGTAGCTCTTGCTGTCGCGCGCGCCGCTTACCGCCAGGTAGAGCACCGCAGCCACGATCACAACAGTGGCAATGATGATGTTGCGGGATGAGGAACTTCTGCTATCCATGCCAGACATCATTCTACGCCGTGGTGAGCCAAATCGCTCAGGGTTGAGACGTCTACTGGCACGTTGTAACGTGTCGCTGTGCACGGTGAACGCGCGGTTGGCGGGTATACTGCGCGTAAGCCTCAACGCGGGGGAGAACGAGCATGAACACAGACGTCAGCAGCAACGGCAAGGGTCACACGCAGTCCAACGGAAACGGTTACGACGTGCCGCAGCCGCGCGCAGAGTGGATCGCAAACCGCCGCCAGGAGGCTGCTCGCACGGGCGACAGCAACATGAGCCAGATGCATTTTGCGCGCAAAGGTCTGGTCACTGAGGAGATGGCCTACGTCGCGCACAAGGAAAAGCTGACCGGCGCATTTGTGCGTGATGAAATTGCCGCCGGACGCATGATCATCCCAGCCAACATCTGCCACCCTGAAGTGGAGCCAATGGCCATCGGCGTCGGTTCCCTCTGCAAGGTCAACGCCAACATCGGGAACAGCGCCATCACCAGCAATGTGGATGAAGAATTGCGCAAGCTGCATACCGCCGTGCACTTCGGAGCGGACACCGTGATGGATCTCTCCACCGGCGGCGATATCCCGATGATTCGCGAAGCGATTCTGCGGCACTCGCCCGTGCCCATCGGCACCGTGCCGCTCTACGAAGCGCTATCGCGCGTCAAGAAGGTTGAGGACCTCAACATCGACCTCTACCTGGAAGTGATCGAAGAGCAGGCACAGCAAGGCGTGGATTACTTCACCATTCACGCGGGCGTGCTGATCCAGTACGTGCCCTTGGTGTCGAAGCGCATCACCGGCATCGTGAGCCGCGGAGGTGCCATCATGGCGCAGTGGATGACCGCGCACCACAAGCAGAACTTCCTGTACGAGAACTTCGACCGCATCACGAAGATCATGGAGAAGTACGACGTCAGCTACTCCCTCGGCGATGGTTTGCGCCCTGGCTGCGTGGCCGACGCAAGCGACGAGGCGCAGTTCGCTGAACTGAAGACCCTCGGCGAGCTGACCCGCGAAGCCTGGAAGAGCGATGTGCAGGTGATGATCGAAGGTCCAGGCCATGTGCCAATGGACAAGATCAAAGAGCAAGTCGACAAGGAAGTGGAGTTGTGCGACGGCGCTCCGTTCTACGTGCTCGGCCCGCTGGTCACTGACATCGCTCCGGGTTATGACCACATCACGTCTGCCATTGGCGCAGCCATGATCGGCTGGCACGGCGCGGCGATGCTATGCTACGTCACTCCGAAGGAGCACCTGGGCCTGCCCAACGAGAAAGACGTGAAGGACGGCATCATTGCCTACAAGATCGCGGCCCATGCGGCGGACATTGCGCGGCACCGGCCCGGCGCGCGCGACCGCGACGATGCTATCAGCCACGCACGCTACACCTTTGACTGGGATGCGCAGTTCGACCTCTCACTGGACCCCGAAACAGCACGCGGCATGCACGACGAGACACTGCCCGACGACTATTACAAGGAAGCCGCATTCTGCAGCATGTGCGGTCCCAAGTTTTGTTCGATGAATTGGTCCAGCAAGGTGGATAAGTACAACGAAGAAGTCCATGGCCTGAAGAAGCCGGAGTTGACGCAGATCATGACGGAGCAACTGGCACTGCGGAGTTAGTGATGGCCGCACAGCCAATGATTGTCATCCCGTAACTCTTAACTTAGCATCCCGTAACGAAGTGGAGGGATCTGTATTCTGCTCAACCTGGAAATCAGGGTGGAGAAATGCAGATCCCTTCCCGTTGCTACGGGATGACAAGTTATAGGCGGATAATGGTATGTGGATAGTTAAAGAGCCGGTACTGGCTCCGCGCAGAACTTGCAGCGTGTAGCGGCCACTGGAATTTCAGACAGGCATTGCGGGCAAATCTTCGTCGTGACTTCTTCGTTTTTGTTAAAGCGCGTCATCAGGTGTTTCATGGGCAGCACAATCAGGAAGTAGATCGCGGCGGCGTTGATCAGGAAATTGATAACAGCGTTCAAAAACTTGCCAACGTGGAGTTCGCCCGGCGGAACATAGTTGGCGGGCAGCGGGTTTGGCGGTGCTACCGCGTGCAGCACGGGAACGTGGATGACCAGGCTGGAGAAATCTGGCGCGCCAACCAGCGCAGAGATGAGTGGCGTGATGACGTCGGCGGTAAGTGACGCCGTAATCGTGGCGAACGCCGCGCCGATAATGACGGCGACGGCAAGATCGACAACATTGCCGCGCAGAATGAAATCGCGAAAACCCTTCAACATAAGCACTCCTGGGAATGATGAAAGCTTATCGCGATGACTGGACTTTGCGACAGCAAACTTCTGCTGTCTTTGGTCACAACCATAGCGGGTACACAAGGAAGAACAGAATCAAGCAAACGACCATAAGGTCCATGTAGGCGCAAAGAATCACGCCACCGTGATACCAGTTCCAGCGCGAGCGCATGCAGCGCAGCGTGTCCACTGTGCCCGCGATGGCCAAGAGCAGGGGCAGCACCATCCAGATGGAGCCGCGGTTATGCGGAAAGTCAGAGATGCGGAAGGCAATGATCAAGCTGCCGGCCACCAGCAGGTTGGCGCGCACAAGCGACCGTTGACGCCAGTTGCCAAGCGCCGCCAGATGCGTGCTAAACGGCGATGGCATCCGCCCCGGCCTGCATGGCCAGCATGCTTTCAGTGTACGGCGCACGCAGCAGGCCACGCTCAGTAATGATGGCGGTGACATACTTCGCGGGAGTTACATCAAACGCCGGATTCTCAATACCAACGCCATCCGGTGTCATCTGCTTGCCGTTGGAGTGCGTCACCTCATACGCGCTGCGCTGTTCAATGGGGATGTCTTCGCCGGTGGCCGTCGCCATGTCTACCGTTGCCCACGGCGCGGCAACGTAGAAGGGAATGCCGTGCTCCTTTGCGAGAATAGCAACCGAGTAGGTGCCAATTTTGTTGGCGACATCGCCGTTTGCCGCGATGCGGTCCGCCCCCACAATGACTGCCTGAACGCGTCCCTTGCGCATCAGGTACCCGCTCATGTTGTCGCATAGAACGGTGGTCGGAATGTTGTCCTGCAGCAACTCCCACGCGGTGAGCCGTGCGCCCTGCAGGTAAGGCCGCGTTTCGTCGGCGAGTACCTTGATCTTCGCTCCCGCCTCCACGGCGGCGCGGATGACGCCGAGCGCCGTGCCGTAGCCCGCCGCACACAGCGCACCGGCGTTGCAATGCGTAAGCACGGTACCTTCACGCGGCAGCAGGTGTTCGCCCACGCGGCCCATGGTGCGGCAGGTGGCGATGTCCTCGTCATACATGCGCTTTGCTTCGGCGACAACTTCGGCGCGGATAGCTGCAATCTGGTCTGCCTCTGCACGGCCGGCTGGCTGCTGCTTGGCGAGCCTGAGGAACAGAGTGCGAATGCGCTCAATTCCCCAGAACAGGTTGACTGCGGTGGGACGCGTACGAGCCAGCACACCGGCCATTGTGTCGACATCGTTTGCAAGGTCAGCAACGGTCGTCGCAGGCGAGTTCTGGATGCCGAGTGCCATGCCCATGCCTGCGGAAACGCCGATGGCGGGCGCGCCGCGCACAATCATGTCGCGGATAACTGTCGCAACTTCCTGGTAACTGGTAGCCAGCACGTATGTTTGTTCCAGCGGAAGTTTGGTCTGGTCCAGGAAGCGAACACCCGCGTCCGTCCATTCAAGGGTGGGAATCATCGCCTCTTAGTTTACCGGTTGGAAGCAGCGAGTCAGAAGTTAGCGAGTCTGCGAGTCAGCGTGCTTCGATGCCGTACTTTACAGCAAGGAAGTTTTTGAGTGGGCGCGACAGGCAGGCGGCAATCTCCTGCCATGTGACGAAGAGCAGGCGGCTGCGGAGTTCGGCGGAGTGAACCGCTGAGAGGACGGCAAACCACTCCTCGCGCAGGTCCGGGCGGCGCGCGTCGCAGAAGACGGCGTATCGCGTGCCATAATGCTTCGCCGCAAGAGTGCCGCGCAGCAGCTGATATGCGCGGAATTGCCCGCGTGTCCGTGGTAAATGATCGATGTCGAAGATATCTGCGAAGGTTTCGTAGCGGGACATCAGGTCTGGGCGCGCGGTCTGGAAGTCCGTCTCGCTCAACTTGGCTTCGATGAAGAGATCGCCGCATTGCATGTCGATCTCCGTGCGGTCGTCGTGACCGCCGCACAAGGGCGTGCGCACGCGGACGCCAAAGCTGGGCTGCGTGCCGCGTTCTACTCCCAGCAACGCGCAGAGCTTTTGCGAGCGCATCGTGGACGGTGCACAGAAGATGTTCATTAGCAGCGCGTCAGAGCTGTTGGCGCAGTCGAGTTCGGCGCGCTCCCGCTCGTTGCCGCGCATGATGCGGCTTGATGCGGTGTACGTTTTCTCCAGCCGCCATGCCCACTCAGGATTGGCCCGGATGCGCCGGTACGAGGCAGGGAAGAAATTGCCATGCTCACCGGCTTCCGTCTCGCGGTATACGACAGAGGCCGTATTGCCGTATGTGGTCTCGTGTTGCAGGTTCGCAGCCAGCCAGAGATTGCGCGCGCTGATCTCGCGCCGCAGCCCACCGGCTCCAATGGTGCGCAGGATTTCGCCTTCTGTTCGCGCAGGCATAGGTTTGATTGTAGGACCCGCCGCCTTGAATCTGCTAGTCGAACGATTTCAGCTTTTCGGCGCGTATGTCCGCCGCAGTGAAGACGGAGATGAACGGAGCGCCGCCTGCCTTGACTTCGATGTTTGTGCGGCCACCCTGTTCGCGATCTACAAGGCAAAGGACTGCGGAGACGGTCATGCCTGCGGCCTGCACGGCTTCGACGGCAGTGATGGTGGAGTCGCCGGTGGTGCACACGTCGTCCACGACGACAACTTGCGCGCCCTCGCGGACGTAGCCTTCGATCAAGCGGCTGGTACCGTGCGTCTTGACGTTCTTGCGGACCAGAAAGCCATGCAGCACCTGCGCTTCAGGATGTTCCATCTGCCACCATGCGGAGGCGGATGCCGTGTTCGCAACCAGCGGGTCCGCGCCCATGGTCAGACCGCCAACGGCTTCAGCCTGCGGTGCGTGCTTACGAATGAGTTCGGCTAAAAGAAGCCCGGTCAGCAGACCGCCTTCGGCGTCCAGTGTCGTGGTGCGGCAATCGATGTAGTAGTCGCTCTTGGCACCGGAGGCCAGGGTGAAGTCACCCAGCCTAAAGGACAGTTTCGCGAGCAGCGAGAGCAGGGCGGAGCGGTTGGGCTGGAGCGCGGTCGTCAGTTCCATGGTGTGATTCTAAGCACATTCCCATGTCTGAACGGCAGACATCGACGCACTACCGGCGCGACAATTCCTCAATCCGGCCTTCCAGCTTTCCGCTGACATTGTAGAAGTTCATCAAATGGCTATCGATGGTGTCCAAACGCTTGTTCACATCAGATTGAAGTTGACGAACATCAGCCTTCAGATCAGCCAACCGGGTGTTCTGGTGTAACCATGCCAGAACCACAAGAATCAACGATCCAAGCGAAGGGCTAAGTAATAACAGAAACTGCAGGTTCGTCATCTCACTCACCTTGCGTGCATCATAGCAGGTCCTGCTTTGAGGGGCTCGTAGCTAGGTTAGTGTGATGTGACCTTATCCAAGTGCCGGAATCCATCCGTCGCGACGAAGATGATGACGAAGATGGTGCCGTTGTAAACGGCGTGCACTACCGTACTGGCAGCGACGGAGTTCAACCGCACGCGCACATACGTCAGCACACCACCCACCAGCCAGAGAATGCTGACTGCGTTCCACGCAAAGCCAAGCTGCGCGGCGTGCATGGCGGCAAACAGGCCGCTGCTGATGACACCGCCAACGATCCACGCGTTACGGCTCAGGGGCAGGTTTTCAACCCAACGCAGCCGGCCTTCTTCTGTTTTAGGTGTGGTGATCCAGTCCCAAGCGATGGCCAGGCCGCGCAGGAGAAAGCCGCGAAAGAAGATTTCTTCGCAGGCGGGCGCGACCAGCGTGCCAAAGAGCGCGACTACCCACACGTCAGCCGGGTGCTTGAAGAATGCATCCACGGGCATGTTCTTCTGCAGATTCAGGCGCGACTCAATCAGCTGCGCGCCAATGCTCAGTACAACGCCTCCGGCGGCGAGCCTGCCCGCGTAGCGCAACGCTGTTCCACGATGCCACTGGATCGTTTCGCCAAAGGCGTGGTGCCACATCCGCGGGAAGACGAGTGCTGCAAAGCCAAGCGTGGAAAGAAAGGTGAGCGCTTCCAGAAGAATGTTGGTCTTGGGAAAGCCTGTCTTCAACTGCTCGATATCGCGGGGTAGAAGGTGCAGCGCGATGCCGGCCGCGCCTACTGCAACGGAAAACAGAAACATGAAAACGAAGCCGGAAACCAGCAGCAGCAACGTGTAGCCAAGATGCGGCTGCCTTGCCGGTGCGGTCTCTTGCAGAGCAACATGCGTCTGCTCCGGAACGGGCCTGGGCCGTGGCATGTACTGCGCGGGGTTAAAGCCGTGAGGGTCGAACTCTGTCATGCGGGCTGCAACCTCGCGGCTTTCTTTGCCTTGCTCTTCGCGGCGGCTGCTTTGGCGGCAACCTTGCGCTTTGCGGCACGCTCCGCGGCTGACGGAGCAAACTTGGTCGCGTTGGCAACCTCCGTCTTCACCACGACGGGAGCGACGTAGGCTGGTGCCGGCGCGCGTTCGCTGCCGGGCCGTTCACGGTAAAGGTTGGCGAGGAACGCGCCGGTGTGCGATGCGGGCACCTTCGCCACCTGCTCCGGCGTGCCCTCCGCTACGATGGTGCCGCCGCCCACGCCCCCCTCATGTCCCATGTCGATGATCCAATCTGCGTTGCGGATCACATCAAGATTGTGCTCGATAATCAGGACGGAGTTACCCAGATCGACCAGGCGCTGCAGCACCTCCAGCAGCTTGCGCACATCGTCGAAGTGCAGGCCGGTGGTGGGTTCGTCCAGCAGGTAGAGCGTGCGGCCGGTCTGGCGCTTGCTCAGCTCCTTGGCCAGCTTCATGCGCTGTGCCTCACCGCCACTCAGCGTGGTGGCGGACTGGCCCAGGTGGATGTAGCCCAGGCCGACATCCACCAGCGTTTGCAGCTTCTGCTTGATGTTTGGCAGATCACCGAGCACGGTGAGCGCGTCGCTGATGGGGAGGTCCAGAATGTCGGCGATGCTGTAGCCGTTCAGCTTGACGGTAAGCGTCTCCTGGTTATAGCGGCGTCCGTTGCAGACTTCGCATAGGACGTAAACGTCTGGCAGGAAGTTCATTTCGATGCGGCGCTGGCCGTCGCCCTGGCAGGCTTCGCAGCGGCCTCCCTGGACGTTGAAGCTGAACCGGCCGGAGTTATAGCCGCGCTCGCGCGACTCTGGCAGCATGGCGAAGTATTCGCGAATTTGCGTAAAGACACCGGTGTAGGTGGCGGGGTTCGACCGTGGCGTGCGCCCAATCGGTGACTGATCGATCTGCACCGCCTTGTCGAGCTGGTCGATGCCGCGGACAGCGGTGTGCGCGCCGGGTTCATCCTTGCTGCGGTAAAGCTCCTTTGCCAGCGAGCGGTAGAGGATGTCGTTGACCAGCGTGCTTTTTCCGCTGCCGCTGACGCCGGTGATGACGGTCAGCACACCCAGCGGGAAGTGTGCGGTTACATCCTTCAGGTTGTGGTTGCGCGCCCCTTCCACAACGATCTCCTTGCCGCTGAGCGCACGTGGCGCGTCGTTGCTGCGGATGTCAATCTCGCCGGAGATGTAGCGGCCGGTCAGCGACTCCGGCACGGCGGCAACCTCGTCCGGTGTACCCGCCGCGATCAGTGCACCGCCGTTCTTGCCCGCTCCAGGACCGAGATCCAGCACATAGTCGGCCTTGCGAATCGTGTCTTCGTCATGCTCGACCACAAGGACGGTGTTGCCAAGATCGCGGAGGTTCTCCATGGCCGCGATCAGCTTTTGGTTGTCGCGCTGGTGCAGGCCGATGCTGGGTTCGTCCAGCACATACAAGACGCCGCGCAGGCGGGAACCAATCTGCGTGGCCAGGCGGATGCGCTGTCCCTCGCCGCCGCTGAGCGTGGCCGCGCTGCGGTTCAGTGACAGGTAATTGAGGCCGACCGCGTTCAGGAACTCAAGCCGCTCGATGACTTCCTTTTGCAACCGGTCTGCGATGAGTTTTTCGCGGCCCGTGAACTGGAAGGTCTGCGCGGCGCGCATGGCGTCATCCAGCGGCATGGAGGTGAAATCGCTGATGGACCTGCCATCCACCTTGACGGCAAGCGACTCTGGCCGAAGGCGCTTGCCACCGCACGCGGGACAGTCCGTTGCGGACATGTACTGCATGTAATACTCGCGAAACGCTTCACTCTTGGACTCTTCCATGGTGTCGCGCAGATAGCCGAAGATGCCGTGAAAGCCGGTGCGTCCGGCCTCATTGCGTGGAGGACCGTACAGCAGTAATCTCTGGTGCGGCTCCGGCAGATCCTCGAAGGGACGCTTGAGGTCGATCTTGTATTTGTCAGCGGCGAGTTTGATGAGGCGCAGAAGATACGCGGAGCCGGAGCCCGGTCCCATGGCCCCATCCAGCAGCGGCTTGGACCAGTCCGCGATCGTCTTGCCTGGGTCAAAGTCGTAGATGCTCCCCAGACCGTTGCACTCCGCGCACGCGCCGTAGGTGGAGTTGAAGGAGAACGAACGGGGCTCCAGCTTGGGAACGTTGATGCCGCAGTCCGGGCAGGCCATCGACGACGAATACAGCGTCTCGTCCATGCCGTGAATGGCGATGATGACGAGGCCATTGGCCATCTGCAACGCCTTCTGCACAGAGGCTTCCAGGCGGCGCGTATCCGGCTTGCCATTCTCATCGATCTTCAAGATGACGCGGTCCACGACGGCTTCCACGGTGTGGTTCTTGCGCTTCTCCAGGCGCATGCCCTCGGTGATCTCGATCATCTCGCCGTCAACGCGGGCGCGAAAACCCTGCTGGTCCAGCGACTCAAGCTCTTCGCGAAATTCGCCTTTGCGGCCTCGGACCAGCGGTGCCAGCACGGTGATGCGCTCACCCGGCTTCAACGCGACGACGCGCTCCACGATCTGATCGGCGGATTGCCGTGAAATTTCGTGTCCGCACTGCGGGCAGTGCGGCTTGCCCACGCTCGCCCACAGCAGCCGGAGGTAATCGTAGATTTCGGTAATGGTGCCGACGGTGGAGCGCGGCGAACGGGACGTCGTCTTCTGCTCGATGGAGATCGCCGGTGACAAACCATCGATGGCGTCCACGTCAGGCCGCTCCATCTGGTCGAGAAACTGGCGCGCGTAAGCGGAAAGCGTCTCCACGTAACGCCGCTGACCCTCCGCGTAGATGGTGTCGAAGGCAAGCGAGCTTTTGCCGGAGCCAGAAAGGCCCGTGACCACCGTCAGCGAGTTGCGCGGGATGCTGACATCGACATTCTTCAGGTTGTGCTGGCGTGCGCCGCGAACGGTGATGTGCGTGATGCTCATGGTGATGAAACGGCGGTTTGGCCCGTACTCTCTAGGTTACGGCATGCAAGGGGTGCGCGCCGAGGTGCACACTGGAGATGGTCCGGTTCAGCTTCCGCAATGACCTTAGTGTCACCCGCACAGCAGGCGGTATCCACGTTGCTACTGCCCTGAATGCTGCCCGGAAGGCAAACTGGATTCGGGCCGGCGCGTCCCATGTCAGCTTTGGCGGCTTAAGCGAAGGAGTTCAGGTGTGACGACGGTTGTTCTTCTATGCGCGGTTCTGGCCAGCCTGGCCGGCGGCGTTCTGCTTGCTTACGGCATCTGCGATGCCATGTTTTACGTGTTTCGCATCCACTCCATCCAGGTGGCCCAGCAGAGGGCGGCACGGCGTCAGGCAGCACCGATTGCCGGGGCACCCCATGCCGAGGCTTCGCTCTAGCGTGCCTGGTCGCTACTGCGTGGGCGCGCTTCCCTGTTGTCCCTGCTGGCTCTGCTGCCGTCTCCGGAGTTCCTGAAAAATCTGCTCCGGCGTGCTTGTGCCATTGGGAGAGACTGGCGTCCCATTTGCATCCGTTGTAACGCCATTTGCAGTCGACACGCCGTTTTCCTGAACCGCCGTCACCGGCAACACTGGAGTGCCCTGCGCAGGCTCAGGAAGGCCCGGAACCAGTGGCTGCTGCTGCTGGTCGGTGGGAGGCTGCCCAAAGCCGTTGGGTGGTGTGCGGCGGCCCGCACGATCCGCTTGTACCTGCACGGGCTGCACCTGTACCGGCTGCGAGAAGGTGGGATGCGTGTACTCCGCGGCAGACAGTGGCTGCGCGGGTGAGGGCGGCGTCGGGCCGCCAGACCGGGCCGTCAGGATCAGTTCCTTCGGTTTCGTCGGGCTACCGTTCACCAGCATCATGTTCACATAAAGACCGTCGAAAAGCGCGGACAGAACCTGCTGGGCCGGACCGGGACCGTATGTGCCGTACACCGGTCCGTCTGGCACGCCCCCTGTCACCTTCATCCCCGTAGACCGCGCCACCTGTCCCAGGACGCTCCGCAGACTGTCTCCGCCAGCCTGGATGGTGAGTGCTGAACCGTCCCAGGTCACACGGCTGCCACCGCGTGGAGCGCCGGTCGCACCCGGCCTTGCGGAAGGAAGATTTGAAACAGACGTAGGTTCGGTCGCGGGGATGGCTGCGGAAGGCTTGGATTGCGCCACTGCCGCCGCTGACAGCGATAAACTCATGAGCACTGCCGCAAGGGATCGCATGGCGGGCCTCCGTGTGATTCTCATCATAGGACGCTGAATCTCGCGACCGGGTATGTCGTCCATCGCACTGGGCGTTGAAGTGTTCTAGACTGGCAGCCGCACGCTTCGTCAAACCTGACAGGAGAGTTTGCCCATGCTTCGCGAATCGCTTTTGCTCCTTGCCTCCCTGTTTGTTCCTGTTGCGCTGCGCGCGGAGACCTGTGTGACGCAGTCGCACATGCAGCCTGCCGAGCGCGACACGCTCCTGCGCGCGGCAACTTCGTTTGCGGCACTGACGGCGGCGAACAACACGGAAGGTGTGCGCGCACAGACCATGCCCCAATTCGCGCAGGATTTTGGCGGCATTCAGGAGGCCATCCGCAATGCCGCGCCACATCTGCAGGGTGCCAGTTACATCCCGGACACGCTGTGGATACTCGATGCCTCGACAGCGAAGCCCGGACCGGACGGAAGTCCGCAGGACGCACAATTTTTCTGCAAGTTAAACGGCGGAGCCGCGGAGACCAGCTTCCTGATTCCGGCGTTGCCGCCGGGAAGGTATGCGCTGGCCGTCCTGGATGCGGCAGGGACTGCGGAGCCGTGGCAGATTGCCATGCTGTTGCGTCAGAGCAGTCCCGGCACATGGCAGATGGGCGGCCTGTTTCCTCGCGCCACGGCAGCGGGCGGCCACGACGGCCTGTGGTACTGGCGGACGGCGCGCGAGTTTGCCGCGAAAAAGCAGGCTTGGAACGCATATGTGTACTACACGGAAGCCGAGCAACTCCTCAAGCCCGTAACCTTCGTCAGCAGTTCACATCTCGAGCTTCTGGAGGGGGAACGAGGAAAGGCCGCTCCGGCCGCACTCTCCTCCGGCATTGGCACGTCTCAGCCGCTGGTGATCGCGGCCGCAAGGGGAGGGGAGGTCCGTGTGACCGGCCTGGGCGCGGAGAAGTCTCCAACGCAAGGTGGTGGCATCGATCTCCTGGCGCATGTTCAAGCCGATCAGGCGCTGGCCGACCCCGTAGCGTCGCGTGCCCGCAACGCCGCCGCAGCAAAGGCGATCGTGGCCGCATATCCAGAGTTGCGCTCCGCCTTTCGTGGAGTCTGGATCGTGGCCGACCTGCCGGGCGGTGCAACCTACATCAGCGAAGAGCCGATGAACGCGCTCTGAAGCGGCCTCGGACGTCATTTCAGGCAGGGGCAGACTTCACGCATATGCAGAATGTGCCGCAGAGCGGCGGTCAAAGCTCGCTCTAGGGTGGCGGGGATTTGGCGCAGCGATGGACCGTGGCGCAAGTCCGGTACACTAGACCTTGATGTCTCCTGTGTTGAAATCGCTGCCGGACGCCATACGCGAGCGCCGCAGCACGCCATCGTTTGACGGCCGTGAGATTCCTCAGGAAGACCTCAGGACCATTCTGGAGGCCGGGCTGGCAGCACCTTCCGGCTACAACGTGCAGCCATGGCGCTTCATCGTCGTACAGTCACACGAGCAGAAAAAGCGCCTGCGGGCAGCCTGCTTCAATCAGGCAAAGGTCGAGGAAGCCTCTGTAGTCATCGCCTGCTGCGGTGATGCGGACAGCTGGCGGCGCGATGCGGACGAGATCATCCGCATGGGCCTGAGTGGAGGCATGAGCGAGGGCTACGCAGCCCAGCTGAAAAGCCATGTGGAAAGTTATCTCCACTCGCTGAACACGGATCAGATGCACGGCTGGCTGAACAAGCAGGTGACGTATGCTGCCATGTCCATGCAGTTGATGGCGGAATGCACGGGCTACGACACTGCCTCGATGGAAGGCTTTGAGGAAGATAGAATCCGCGACATCTTGCGGCTTCCGCTAAGTTACTGGACGGTTTCTCTGCTGGCCATTGGACATCTGCGAGGGCCGGATAAGTACTTCGGCGGACGCTTCGACCTGAACCACACCTGCTTTGCCGAAGAGTTTGGGAAACCCCTGCGGTGACGCCAAGCTCCCGAGCGGTGCGGCCGCGTCCGCGCTGGCTCCTTGTTCTTCTTGCCCTGCTGTTGGCGGTCGTTTGCGCGGGCGGCTTTGTTCTCTGGAACCCATTCTGGCTTCTTGATCGCAGCGTTCATCTTTACCTGGAGCAACACGGTGTGCTGGACGGCTATGTGCTGGTGGACGGCAACCGCATCCACTACCTGGAAGCCAAGCAACAGGCGGGTGGGCCGGAACGTACGGTGGTGCTGGTACACGGCCTGGGCGCGCGCGCAAACGACTGGGCGCCCATGATTCCGCAGCTTGCCGCCGGTGGATACCACGTCTACGCTCTGGACCTGCTGGGATATGGCGCTTCAGCGAAGCCGGCGAACGGTGATTTCTCGTTGCGCGGAGAGGAGCGGGTGTTGCTCGGCTTCATGGATGCGCTGCACCTGCGGAAAGCGGATGTCGCGGGGTGGTCAATGGGAGGATGGGTCTCCATGATGACGGCGCTGGATCATCCCGAGATCGTTCGCCGCCTGCTTCTGTTTGACAGTGCGGGGCTTTACTTCCAGGTTCAGTTTCCACTTACTCTCTTCACGCCGGCAGACCGCGCCGGACTGGATGCACTGGTGGCGCGCCTGGAGCCGGACAAGCCGGTGATCAACATCCCCGCATTCGCCGCGCCGGGGATGCTGCGCCGCTTCCGGCAGAATCGCTGGATTGTGGAACGCTCCCTGCAAAGCATGTTGGCCGGGCCTGACGTTCTGGACTTCCGTGTGTCGCGGTTGAAGATGCCCGTGCTGATTGTCTGGGGAACCGAGGACAAACTGACGCCATTTCAGCTTGGCGAGCGGCTGCATGAGTTGATCCCGCAATCGGTGCTAGTGGGTTTGCGCGGCTGCGGTCATCTGGCGGCGGCGGAGTGCGCCAAACAAACAGTGCCAGTCACGCTGCGGTTTCTCCATGCCGATCCGCCGGTGCCTCCCTCGGAGATGATGCTCGACGGAACGCCTGGCGTGCGTTAGTTGTGCATTGATCCCGGCGTCCCGATCCGGTAAACAGCGCTCGCTTGCAATTGTCAGCGTCAGATCCGCTGCTGCGGCCCGTCTGCCATCGTTAGCTACTATCTCCCTAGAAAAGCTGAGGACGCGTGGAACGTTTCAGCCCATGGTTGCCAGCGTAAAAGTCACGATGGTCTCGCCTTGCGCGCCCATCTCCTCAATCAGGCTCTGCTCCAAGTCAGAAGGTGGCAGATGCATTGCCGCAGCTTTCACGGCTTCCACGGGAGCTCCGTCGAAGCACAGTTCGCACGTTCCCAGACCTTCTTCCGTCTCCACCGGCGGGCCGAACGTGCGGCATGTCAATGGCCGGTGGCTGTATAGATCACACGTCCCGGTCAGGGGATCGAGTACGGGGCAGACCTCGTCGTTGGCGAACTCTTCAAATGCCGCGTCTGCCTCTTCCGTGCTGTGCAGGGTGCCGGTCAGCAGGTCTCCAGGATAGCTGCCGGCCAGGCGCGCTGCTGAGCTTCGCACACGCTCACGGACACGGTCTGCACGGCGCGGGCTGTTCGTATCAAGTTGCCGCAGACCGTCCCGCAGCCGTTCCACATCCAACGGTGAAATGCGAAAGACTCCCGTGCAGCATTGATTGCATCCTGGGCGGCAAAGGAGCCAGCTTCCGCTGCGCACCGCCGCACCGGCAAACGCCGCATCCACAATCTGGATCAGCCTGGCATCACCTGTGGGCAGCACACCTAAGCCTTTAGGTTACTGGACGGCTGGCCAAGAACCCGTTCAAAGATTGACGGCACGTTGCCCAGCCGACGGCGGACATCGAACGCCTGCGCGATCCGTTCGGGCGGCAAGAGCGATGTAATGTGCGGATCAGCCGCGACAAGATCACGGAACACAAGATCTTCCGTCCATGCCTGCATCGCCAGCGATTGCACAACCCGGTACGCCTCCTCGCGCGACATGCCCGCTGACGCCAGATCAAGCAGCAGCTGCCCGCTGAATACCAGGCCTCCGGTCAGGTTGAGGTTTCGCAACATGCGTTCGGGATAGACCATCAGGGTGTCGATCAGCATCGTGGTTTTCGTCAGGAGGTAATCGGCAAGCGTGGTCTGGTCTGGCAGAATGACGCGCTCCGCGGACGAGTGTGAAATGTCGCGCTCGTGCCACAGCGCAACGTCTTCAAGCGCCACCTGTGAGTTTGCCCGCATCACCCGCGCAAGGCCGCAGATGTTCTCGCATGTAATGGGATTGCGCTTGTGGGGCATGGCGCTGGAACCCTTCTGCTTCTCGCTGAAGAACTCCTCTGCCTCACGCACTTCAGTCCGTTGCAGGTGCCTGATTTCGGTCGCGATGCGGTCCAGTGAAGATGCAAGCACGGCCAGCGTACCCACGTAGGCGGCGTGCCTGTCCCGCTGCAACACTTGCGTGCTTACGGGTGCCGCTTGCAGTCCAAGCCGGCGGCAAATCTCTTCCTCCAGGGCCGGAGTGATGGTGCCAAGGCTGCCCACGGCACCGGAGAGCTTGCCCACACGCATGTCCTCAGCCGCCGCCGTGAAACGTACGACGTTGCGCTCGCACTCCGTGTACCACAGCAGCAGCTTCAGGCCGAAGGTCGTCGGTTCCGCGTGTACGCCGTGCGTCCGGCCAATGCACGGTGTCAGCGCGAACTCGACCGCGCGGCGGCGCAGAACGGCGGAGAGCGCACGCATGCCCTCCAGGATGATCCCGGAGGCTTTCTGCAACAGCAGCGCCTGCGCTGTGTCCACCACGTCGGTAGAAGTGAGTCCAAAGTGGAGCCAGCGTGATTCAGCGCCAACCTTCTCCGCGACCGCCGTGGTGAAGGCGATGACATCGTGCCTCGTTTCGGCTTCAATGGCGCGGATGCGGTCGATATCAAAACCGCCGCGCTCGCGGATGGCAACCGCCGCCTCACGCGGAACGATACCGGCCTCCGCCAGTACCTCGGTAGCGGTGGTTTCCACCTGGAGCCATGCGTGAAACTTCGACTCGTCAGACCAGAGTGCGCGCATGACGGGCCTTGTGTAGCGATCGATCAATCCAGAAACCTTCCCGCCGCGCAGGACGTTAGGGAGCAGATAAGAGCGCGGTAGACTCTAAGTCTAATGGACGTGCGAAGCGGGGACGCCGCGGCGGAGACGATCTCGCCGGCAAAGCGGGTGACGTGGCGCCACTTACTTATCCGCGATGGCCTTACGTTCCTGTCGCTGACCCTGGTTTCTGTTGTCCTGGGCGTTGTTACAACGTTGCTTTTCCGGTCGTTTCAGGCTCGCCGGTCGGACCTGGCGGCCATCTGGGCGGAGCGTGGCAAAGCTGCGCTCAGCCATGGGGATGCGGCGGAGGCTGTCGCCGCGTACCGCACATCGCTCACATACGGACCGGACGATCGCAATCACCAACTTGCCCTGGCTGGGGCCCTGGCGGCGGCCGGCCATGTGAATGAAGCCGAAACTTATTTCCTAGTCCTTTGGGAGACCGCGCCGGGCGACGGCCTCATCAATCTTCAGCTTGCACGTTTGGAGCGGTCGCGCGGCAACGCCTCGTCAGCCATCAACTACTACCGTGCCGCAGTCTTCGGAACATGGCAGGGTGATGCGCCAGTGCGCCGCCGTGACATCCGGCTGGAGCTGTCGAACTACCTCATCCAGCGCGGTGAACTGCAGGCAGCACGGGCGGAGTTGCTGATCGCCGCCGGCAACAACGCCGACGCGCCCGCGCAGCTCGCGATTGCCGAAGCGCTGGAGCAAGCAGGCGATCCAAAGGATGCGATGGCCGCCTACCGTGCCGCCATGCAAGGCGGACGGGAGGGCGAAGTGGCGGAGGCAAAGGCCGGCGAGCTTTGCTACCGGATGGGCAACTACCGATGTGCGGATGATCTTCTGATAAAGGCCTTACGCTACAAACAATGGACGCCGGAACAGGTTGCGCGCATGTCCACATTGCAGGCGAACGCAGGCAGGTTGCAGGAGCTTTCCTTCGCGCATGACGTTCCACAGCAGATGCGCACGGCGCATCTGCTGGGAGATGTACAGATGGCACAAGCGAGATTAAAGGCGTGCCTGGCAGGCAGATCAGTAACAACCGGGCAGGCCGCCGCTCCACTCCAAGCCATTCAAACGCGTTGGAAAGAGTTGGACTCACGGAGAAACCGCAAGGCGCTTCCGCGCGATGAAGTCCTGCAAGAACAGTACGGCGATCTGTTGTGGACAACGGAGAGCGCAATCACGCGGGCGTGCGGCGTGCCGGGAGGCGATGATGCACTGCTTGTCTATCTTCACGATCATCCAGCGACGCAGTTTGGGGCGCAAAAGGAATGAGTACGCAGACCCCGATTGCGAGCGAGCCGCCGGAGCGTGAGCAAAGCCCGCCCATGCGCGAGGAGCGGCTCTTTCTCGTGCTCTCCATCTTTATTGGCATCATCTCCGGACTTCTGGTCGTGTCGTTTCGGATGGCGATCGAGTGGCTGACGGTGCTGTTGCAGGGATCAGCACCGGGACCGCATCAACTGCGGCTTGTACTTGTTCCAGGGATTGTTGGCCTGTTCTTGGGCGTCATGATCCGTTACGTTTTCCCTGATGTTCGCGGATCGGGCGTGAACCAGACGAAGGCCGCCCTTTACATCCATAATGGCTACATCTCTACCAGGACGATGATTGGCAAATTCCTGCTGGCGGCGCTGTCCATCGGGTCAGGGCAGTCGCTGGGGCCGGAGGATCCGTCGCTGCACTTTGGCGCGGGTGTTGCATCACGCATCGGCCGGTCAGTTGGGCTGTCGCGGGCGCGGATGCGGCTGTTCGCGCCGGTGGGTGCCGCAGCTGGCCTCGCTGCGGCGTTCAACGCACCCATCTCCGCCGTTTTGCTGGTCATTGAGGAAGTGATCGGGCAGTGGACCGCAGCCATTCTGGGGTCCATTGTGCTGTCCGCGGTATCGGCGGTGGTGGTGGCACGTTGGTTCTGGGGAGCGCAGCCGATGTTCCGCATTCCCTCCGTCACGCTGCGCGATCCGCGCGAACTGCTGGCCTATGCCGTGCTGGGAATTGTGGGCGGCTTCTCGTCGCTGATCCTGACGGGAGCGCTGGCCTACCTGCGGCCAAGGCTGCGCAGCCAACCCGCCAACCTGCAGATGTTTCTGCCTGCATTGGCTGGGCTGTTTGTTGGAAGCATCGCCTACTTTGGCGTCCCTGAGGTGTTGGGTACGGGCTACGGCGCAATGGATGCCGCCATGCACGCGCAGTACACCACCAAGCTGTTGCTGCTGCTGGCCGTATTCAAGCTGATTGCCTCTACGGTGTCGTTCTCCGCAGGCGCGCCCGGAGGCATGTTTGCCACGGCGCTGTTTATCGGTGCCATGCTGGGTTCTGCCGTGGGCAGCTTTGAACACATGTTCTTTCCATCGCTGACGGGCTCCGTGGGATCGTATGCATTGGTCGGCATGGGCGTCTTCTTCGCGGCATTCATTCGTGTTCCGCTCACGTCCGTCTTCATGATTCTGGAGATTTCAGGCAACTACTCCATCATCCTGCCGGTGATCCTGGCCAACACCATTGCATATCTCATCGCGCGTTCGCTTCAGCCCGTGCCCATTCTGGAGCTGTTTACGCATCAGGATGGGCTCTATCTGCCCTCGATGGAGGAGGAGCGCGAGGACTCTCAGTTGCACGTTGAGGATGCGCTTCAAGCCGTTACTGTGCCCATCCTGCCAGGCTCAGAGGCGCTGAACGACATGAGCAAGACAGCGCAGCACAGCCAGGAAATCGCCGCTGCCGCCGCGATTCTGATCCAGTGCAGCGACGGATGGTACGCGGCAACACAGGCGGAGATACAAACCCTTCTACTTTACGCGGAGAAATCCGGCGAGAGCACCATCGAAGAGAGCATCGGACCCGAACGCACGCCCCTGCTGTTTCCCGATCAGCCGCTGGCGCAGGCGCTGCCCTACTTCAAAGCGTGGCCACTGCTGCCCATCTCCAACCGTGCCATGCGTGGCGTCCTTGAAGGCGTGGTGACGCTGGACGAAGTGTTGAAGCGGTATCAGAGCACGCCAAAACCTGACTAGCTTACACCCAGAAGCGCGGACATTTCCTCATATAGAAAACCCTTCCCCGGACGGTACGGCTGAACCCACTTACCGTCAATGACGAACTGCGGAATGGCTTTCTTGCCGACATTCTCCTGTACCAGATCAGCGGCACCCGGCGTGCGCTCGATGTCCACTTCCGTGTACGCGATGCTGTGTTTGTCAAGGAACCGCTTTGCTTCGCGGCAGTCGCGGCACCACGCCGCTGTGTAAACCTTCAGGTCCATGCCACCATTCTACCCCTGCTATTGCTCGTGGTAATTACGCATGAGCCCGCCATCGATCACGTAGGTTGATCCCGTAATGTACGCCGCCTCGTCGCTGGCCAAAAACGCGGCCAGCCCGGCCACATCGTCTACAGTCCCCATGCGGCCAAGCGGAATATTCCGCAGCAGAGGGTCGAGTTTCGCCTTGTCTTCCATCAGACCCTTGTTGATGGGCGTGATGATGGCACCGGGCGCGATATTGTTGACGGTGATGTTCTTGGGTCCAAGTTCCACCGCTAAATCGCGCATCAGCATACGCACGCCTCCCTTCGACGCACAGTAGCTCGCAAAGTGCGGAAACACCATGTCCTCATGCACGGAGCTGATGTTAATCACGCGTCCCGGCAGATTTGCGGCCAGCAGACGCCTGACAAAGGCCTGCGTAAGAAAGAATGGACCCTTCAGGTTGACGCCAAGCACCAGGTCATAGTCAGCCTCCGTCACGTCGGCAAAGTCCGACCCCTTCTCCACTCCAGCATTGTTCACCAGGATGTCGATCTTGCCCAGCTGGTTCCAACCCTGCTCTACAAGTGCTTGCACGTCAGCGACTTTAGAGACATCAGACTGCACAATGATGCTCTTGCGCCCAAGTGCGTTGATCTGGTTCTGAGTGTCCTGTGCGCCGCCCGCTCTGCCGATGTAGTCAATCACAACATCCGCGCCATCCTTTGCCAGCCGAATCGCGATCCCCTGACCAATGCCGGAGGATGCTCCGGTGACGAGTGCTATCTTGCCGGTGAGTTTGCCGTCGCTCATGCGTATTTGGATGCCGAACACGTCTCAGACGGTAAGCGGTTACCGCCGCGCGCGAAAAAATTCCTGCAGCATGGCTCCGCAGTCGTCCGCAAACAGCCGTGCCTGCACCTGAACGCGATGGTTCAACCGGGGATGATTCATCACATCCAGCACGGACCCGCACGCACCAGCTTTGGGGTCGGCGGCGGCATAGGTCAGCGTGGCGATACGCGCATGAAGAATGGCGCCCGCGCACATGGCACATGGCTCCAGCGTAACGAACAGATCGCATCCGTTCAGGCGGTAGTTGTGCAGGTGCCTGGCGGCATCGCGCATGGCCGCAATCTCGGCGTGCGCGGTTGGATCGCTGTCGCGGATCACACGATTCTGTCCGCGTCCGATGACTTCGCCGTCAAGCAGCAGGATTGCGCCCACGGGCACCTCGCCCGCTTCCGCCGCTGATGTGGCCTCTGCCATGGCTGCTTGCATCGCTTCCTGACCGCTCATGCTTGACTCGCCACCTACGGTGCCGGAGCGGCTGCTGGCTTACCGGAAGCTCCGCTGCCTTCGCCAGGGGGAAGCTCTTTCAGGTAGTTCGCGCTCAGCGTGTTCCTGCCGTTGGCAACCGGCAGCAGCGTGGGGTAAAACTGCACAAACGTGGTGTCCACCGCCGCATGTGCCTCATGGCAGGTGTAGCAAGAAGCCGGCTTCGGGATGAGACGCTCTGTGCCGTCCTTTGCGCGGACGTAGAACGCCCACGCGCCGCTGCGATTGGTATGCAACTCAATGCCGGTTATAGCCGCGCCCTGTGTTTTACCCGCCTTGTTGATCGAGGCCGCGCCTTCGCCAATCCGGTTCTCCAGCACAAAGGTTGTGTTAGCCGGCCAGTGCCCAGTCTGCATGAAGGCTTTGTATGCCTCGGGATTGACAAAGACGTTATCGAAGACTGACTCATGCGCCGATGTTAGGCCAACCGCACCTGGCTCCGTGTAGGTCATATCAAGGCCGCTGGAAAGAAAAATCCACTCACGGTAGTCCGCCGGCACCGGCATCGTGGATGGCGAAGCGGCTGACGGTTGTGCTGCGCCCAGCAGAGAACAGGGTGCACAGCAGAGCAACGCGGAACAGAGTCCCGCACAGAGCGTGCCCAACCAGAGTCGTCTCATCCGGAATACCTTTCTGCTTTCACAAGAGCTTCCCGCGAAGCGCGATGGCAGTTTTAAGATCGAAAGCCGTGCCGCCCAAGGCATTTACATAATGCGCGAAGCGTCCGTCCTCTGTGAGAATCAGCATTGACGCAGACGCCACGAGCATGGAAACATCCGCTATGCCAAAGTGGAACAGTGGACTAAGTGAGAGCACGGCTGCTCTCGTGAAGCTTTCATCAAACGCGGCAATAAGCGTACGAAATACGAGTGCAAAGTCTTCCTTCTTATGCTCGGGCAATGCATTCGCTAGATTGCTGACTTCAGTAAGAATGTGCGGAGTCGTTCGAATTTTATCCGCTTGTGACACAATCTCCGCAAGAGAGTCGAAGTCCTGTTCTGAAAACTCTTGAGTCCGCTTGAACTCCCTGATGAGGGTGCGATCCGTAGAACCTATAACCAGCAGTAGAAGAAGGTTTGCATCCAAAAAGATGTTGCCTCGCAACAAGGGTTCCATTACTTTAAGCAGCCTTAATCGAAACCAGAAATCCGGAGTCCGGTTGCAGTTCAACAGCTTTTCGAATGCGCCTTGGTCGTAGAAGATCCGCTAGATTACTAGAGCTTGGCTCATCTGGGACAGCCGCGCTGAAAGTGAAACGCCAATAACCACCTCTTAACGGAGTCTCCGCCTCCTCAAGTCTAAGATCACGATTTGCGAAATCAGGAAATAGGAGGGCAATCTCGCTTTCAGCCTTTGCAACTGCTTCCTTTACATCAAGCATGTCTGGCCTCCGGAATGATCATAGCGCAGGTCAAGCCGGTTCCTGCTGGGTCATGCAATGCAGCGCGCCCAGGCCCCAGATGAAGTCACCGCAGTGGATGCCAACAACTTTCCGGGACGGAAAGCAGTCCGCTAGCGTATTGAGCGCGATGCGATCGTTTGCGTCGTTGAAGGTGGGTACCAGGACGAGATCATTAGCAATGTAGAAGTTGGCGTAGCTTGCGGGAAGGCGCTGCCCGTCAAAGACGACCGGCGACGGCATTGATATTTCAATGATCTTGTACGGCGAGCCGTCCGGCTGTTTTGCGCTGCGCAGGCGGTCCAGGTTCTCCGCCAATGGCAGGTGATTTTCATCCGCGGCATAGTGTTCAGTCGCGACGGCAATGGTGTCCTGCGCCACAAAGCGCGCAACGTCGTCCACGTGGCCGTGCGTGTCATCTCCAGCGCAGCCACGGTTCAGCCAGATCACCTGCTCCACGCCGAGATACTGCGCAAAGGCCTGCTCCAACTGCTCGCGCGAGACGCCAGGATTGCGCTGCTGCACCTCGCTCAAGAGGCATTCTTCCGTGGTCAGCATGGCACCCGCGCCGTTCACATCAATGGAGCCGCCCTCCAGCACCACGCGCCTGTCTGCGCCGTCCACCGTCACCATCGGGTCGAAGCGGGGCAGGTTGCGCAGCCTGGCGACATGCTCCGGAATCTGATCGTCATGCTGCCAGTTGGGGTACTTGGCCCATGCGTTAAACTTCCAGTTCGTGATCGCAAGATCATTCGCCTGCTTAACGAAGATAGGACCAGAGTCGCGCATCCAGATGCGGTCCGTCCGCCAGTGGTGGAAGTGCAGCCGCGCCAGGTTCGCTCCAGCACGCAGCAGGATGCGCCGTGCCACCTTCTCGGCCTTGGTGTGGTTCACCAGGATGTTGACCTCTTCCACCTGCGAGAGGTGCCGCACAATCTCCGAGTACACCCAGGGAATCGGCTGAAACTTGCCCGGCCAGTCCTCCGCATTGTGCGGCCACGCTATCCACGTGGACGCGTGAGGCTCCCACTCGGCGGGCATCCGGCATTGAGCTTTACTCATCATCACCCAATAGCCTGAGCGGTTCATTGCTCAACTGAGGAATCACTAACTCCTCCAACGTATGCAGTCTCATTTCAAGCTGTGCTAACGATTCCGTATCTCGTCGACAGTCAATAGGTATGAGATCACTCGTTGATTGTCCGTTCTGTACCGCACTCATCCACTCCCGAACTCCTGCGATGTAGCGTTTTGCTGCAAGCAGGGGAGCAGGGAAGTCTTTTGCCTCAAGGTAGGCTTTGGGGAGGTCTCCTACAAGAACCCAGATCCAAGCACCCTTACCTAACTCCTTGATGTCTGCACGAAACAGGAAGAGTGCGAAAATTCCACCGTACCCGTCAACAAATTTCCCTTTAATGAGGCGCTCGCACCAGACGAACGATGTAATGTAGCTCTCAGCTTCCAGAGCCATTTTCCGAAGAAGCGCTGTATTTAATTCGTCGCCGCCCAGTACTAAAGCTTGATTGATGATCGGCTCTGCTTGCATAGCTAGACCAAGAACCTTTTCGTCACACCTTCATACGCGTCTACGCGCCGGTCCCGCAGAAACGGCCAGTGCTGCCGCGTGATTTCCACCTGCGCGGGATCGATCGTTGCGTACAGAATCTCTTCCGCATCATGCGATGCTTTCGCGACGATGCGGCCGAACGGGTCGGCAATGAATGACCCGCCCCAGAATTCGATCCCTGCACCCTCTGGCCCGGGCATGTTTACTCCTTCGTGGATAACATCGCCATGCTCAAAGCCAACGCGATTAACGGCGCACACCCATACCCCGTTGCTGATGGCGTGCGCGCGCTGCGTGATCTGCCACGCATCGTACTGCGCCTCGCCAAACTCCGCCTTCTCGCTCGGGTGCCAGCCAATCGCCGTGGGGTAGAACAGCACCTCCGCGCCCTTCAGCGCAGTCACGCGCGCGCCCTCGGGATACCACTGATCCCAGCACACCAGCGTGCCAATGTTGCCGGCCGACGACCGAACTGCCCTAAATCCAAGATCACCTGGCGTGAAGTAAAATTTCTCGTAATAGAGCGGATCGTCTGGAATATGCATTTTGCGGTAGATGTCAGCGATGCTGCCATCGCGCTCAATCGTCACCGCAGTGTTGTGATAGAGCCCCGGCGCTCGCCGCTCAAACAGCGAAGCAATAATGACCACATTGTGCTCACGCGCGACCTCGGCAAGCCGTTCCGTACTTGCCCCCGGGATTGTCTCTGCAAGTGAGAACAAGGCATGATCTTCCCGCTGGCAGAAATACCGCGCGCGAAATAACTCTGGCAGGCAGATTAACTCCCCGCCATTATTTGCGGCTTCCGCGATGTGCGCCGCTGCCTTTTCCAGATTTTTCTCGGTATCTGGTTCGCAACTCATTTGAATGAGCGCGACCTGTGTCTTTTTCATATGTCCCCGTCAAGTCCCAGCTGCAGCGGCGAAGAAGTGAAAGCATACGCCAGATGGAATAATCAGATGAAACTCGCGGCGGCCCCACGGCTTGACTTCGATGCGTCCGGTGGTAACTTCGCGCGATTGTAACTCCGCATACAGAGCATCGAGATCAGCCACACCGATACTAAAGCTGGCGTTGTTAGCCCATTCCCGATTACTATTCGGGACCAGCAGGAAACTTACGCTGCCACGCCGGATAACCGCACCATCGTCCCATCGTGACTGCACATCAAAGCCAAGCTTCTCGGTGTAAAAAGCGACTGCGTCAGCAAGTGAGCCGCCGGTAGGTATCAGTGGCATCACTGAGTGGAATGCGGTGTTGTCAGCCATCTGGTCACCCCATGATCTCGCGAACGTCTTTCGCCAGTTGATCCACACGCGCATACTCTGTATCCCATGCGAACATGAAGCGAGCACCTCCTCCAATGAAGGTGTAGAAGCGCCACCCGCGTTCTCGCAACGCCTCCAGCCGGTCCTCGCTGGACAACAGGAAGACGGCATTCGCCTCCACGGGAAACATTACCTCTGCATGAGGCAGGCCTTGTATCGCAAGGCACAGCCTTTTCGCGCACGCGTTGGCGTGTTCCGCATTGCGCTTCCACGCGCCGCTCTCAATCATGCCTGCCCAAGGTGCACTAAGAAACCGCATCTTTGACGCAAGCTGCCCGGCCTGTTTGCATCGGTAATCAAAGTCCCGGGCAAGTGCATGATCGAAGAAGACAATGGCCTCTCCAACGGCCATGCCGTTCTTTGTGCCGCCAAAGCAGAGCACCTCCACGCCGGCCTTCCATGTCATCTCCGCCGGCGTGCATCCCGCACTAACAACGGCATTGCTGAAGCGCGCGCCGTCCATGTGCAGATGGAGACCGAGATCGCGGCAGGTGCTGCTCAACGTGCGAACCTCGTTCACGGAATAGACACGACCTGTCTCCGTCGACTGTGTGATGGTCACAGCGCGCGGCTTGGGAAAGTGGATGTCCTTGCGCGATGTGGCCAGTGCGCGAATGCCGTCCGGCGTCAGCTTGCCATCCTTCGTCGGGGCGGTCAGCAGCTTGGAGCCATTCGAAAAGAACTCCGGCGCGCCGCACTCATCCGTCTCAACATGCGCGCTCTGCGTGCAGATGACGGAGTGATAACTCTGACACAGAGAGGCAAGCGCCAGGGAGTTAGCGGCGGTGCCGTTAAACGCAAAGTAAACATCGCAGTCTGTTTCAAACAGATCCCGAAACATATCTGACGCCCGTTGCGTCCAGGGATCATCGCCGTATGCCGTCGCATGCCCTTGATTCGCTTCCGCAGTAGCTGCCCAAGCCTCCGGGCAGATACCTGAGTAGTTATCGCTGGCAAACTGCTGCGAATTGTCGTTGCTGATATGCGTCATCGCTTCTAAACCCGGCTCGCTTGTAGAACTCCGCCGCGCGCGAGTTCTAGTAAGGGCTGGTCTCTGGTGAGCAGAGTGAGACCGTTCACCCTGCATGTTGCGGCTAGTATGCGATCCACAGGATCACCATGGAATCGCGCTGGTAATTCCGCGCACTCGCACGCAACTTCCAGGTTGAAGTGCGCAAGCCGGACGCGGCTTCGCCGTACTGCATCCCGCAGCCACGATCGTACGGGAGCAGGGACGTCGAGCTTGCCACGCGAGGCCTTTAGCGCAATCTCCCACAGAGTCATCGGAGAAAGGTATAACTTCCCCTCCGCTGCAGCCTGCCTGCACTGCTGAAGGGTCTCCAACGTGAGCTCTGTATCAGAAAGAAGCCAAAGCCAGACATGCGTGTCGAGAAGCAGGCTCACTGCATCGCTTCCCAGACATCCGGCTCCGGACCGATAACATCGCCTGTAATCTCGAATGTGCCTTTCATACAGCCAGCGATGTCGGGCTGATTAACTTCGCGGTAAGGCACGAGCTTCGCGACCGGTTTGCCACGCCTGGTAATGACGACTTCCGCCTGATCGTGATCCACTTCTGTGAGTAGTTCAAGTAGGTGAGCCTTTGCCTTCGCGGCAGCCACGGTTTTAGGCGCAGGTTCCTCCACGGTGACTGCATCAGGTTGCAACGAAGTTAAGTAAGTAGCCATATAGTCACCTCAGAATGACCACTTAAGGGTACGCTTAAATGCAAAGCAGTACAAGCTGGGCGGCTACGCCTTTTCCTCATCATCAAAAATCAAAATGGCGGCCGCCAGGGTCGTCGTCCACAGACCCTTCTTATCGCCCACGGCGCTCTGCGTCACGTTTGCCGTTCGTACGATCTTGTTGGAGATGCGGTAAATCTCCTTTTTTTCATCCCAGCTTTTTTCCGGGTCGAAGTCCACATCCAGCGTGGTGGCCAGCATCTCGGCGGCAAGCTCCTCGGCGTAATCGCCAGCCTGATCTTCGGTTTCACCAAAGCTGTGGTGCTCAGACAGGTAGCCATACGTGTTACGGTCCGTCGGGATGGCGACGCCAATGGACGACACCACAAGGCGATGAGCCTCGCGGGTGCTGTTCTCCGCGACCACGGCAAAGACGACCTCTCCCGGATGGAGGTACTTCAACCCCTCCTTGCGCGTAATCATCTTGCACTTTGGCGGAAAGATGGACGACACACGGACCAGGTTTTGTGCCGCGATGCCGGCGTCGCGCAGCGCCATCTCAAACGATGTGAGCCGCTCCTTGTGGCGGCCGACGCCTTTGGTAAAAAACAGGCGCTTGGGAACCATGTTCATGCCCAATGTTGAAATCCCTCCGGAAATGCCCATGATGCGGGGTTAGGTGATGTTGCGCGGCGGACGCAAGCTCAACGCCGTGCCAGCGATGATTCCAGGCATGCGGAGCTTTCAGCGCACCCGATTGAAAATATCACATCCAGGCGGCGCTAACGGGCGCACAAATGTGAAAAGACGCTGCGGTACGATGCGCCATCTTCTGATATTTTGTACGGAGGGAACACGCTTCGTTCCTGTCTTCACAACACTTGCAGCCCATTTTCAGGTCTCGTCCGCGCGAATCCGGCCAGCGCCGCTCGCTTCGTGCGCGTACATAAAGGAGTCGTATGTCAGGCAACTACCGCGATTTTCTCGAGCTTCCGTATGCGGAGCTTACCGACCTGAACCTTGCCGCCAAAGAGCAGCGCAAGAAGCGCGTCGAAATCGGCAAGATACAGGAGGAGCGGTTAAAGTATCTGACCGGCACCAAAGGCATCAAGGCCGTCACGGTGGTCTTCAGCGACCTGGAAGGCCGCATGCACATGCTGGACTACGACAAGAACTTTCTGGTCGGATCGTACGACAATCTGACCTTCGATGGTTCTTCGATCCGCGGCTTTACCGCGCAGAAGGAGAGTGACCTCCGCCTCGGGATCGATTGGAACGCTTTTTACTGGACGCCCGCCGACGTCTTCGGTGCCGGCAAGGTGCTCGTCTTTGGCGAAGTCATCGACAAGAACGGCCAGCCGTACGCAGCCGACCTGCGCGGCATCCTGAAGCAATATGCTAACAAACTGTATGCGGAGCAGGGCTACACGCTGAACGCGGCAAACGAGGTGGAAGGCTTCCTCTTTGAGGGCGTGGATGCGGAGCGCAACTTCCACAAGACGGGCGTTTTTGAATATGTCAATGCCGGCGGCTACTATCACTCGCTGCCCGGTGATCCGCTGCGCGAGTTCATCGACACTGCCGCAGAAGTGCAGCGCGCGATGGGCTTTGAGAATGAGAAGGATCACCCCGAAGTCGCGCCGTCACAGTTCGAGATCAACTACAGCTACGGCGATGTGGTCTCAGCCGCGGACCAGATCCAGCTCTACAAGCTGATTTGCCGCCAGGTCGCCACGCAACTTGGCATGACCGCTTCATTTCTGCCCAAGCCGGTCGTTGGCGTCAACGGCAGCGGCATGCACACCAACGTCTCCATCACCAAGGACAAGAAGAATCTCTTCTTTGACGCAAAGGGCGAAGAGGGCATGTCCGAGATGGCGTGGAGCTTTGTCGACAAAATCCTGACGCATGGCAATGATCTTTGCCTTCTGCTGAACGCCAGCGTGAACGCCTACCGTCGGCTCGATCCGCACTTCGAAGCGCCCAACCAGATCAAGGCATCGGCCACCGACCGCGGTTCCATGGTCCGCATCCCCATCGGCAACGAAAAGTCTGCCCGCGTCGAAGTACGCTCCGTCGGCCCGGACGCCAACCCCTACGCGGTCCTCTACTCCATCTTCAAAACCGGCCTCGACGGCGAGACAGCCAAGATTGAGAACCTGCGCCAGGCCCAGCGCTACCTGCCGGACAACATCTATACTGCGCTGGAAAACTTTCGCGGTGCCGATTGGACCACCAGGCTGCTCGGCGAAGACGTAAAAGCCCGCTACGCCGACCTCAAACAGGCCTCAGCGGACCGCTGCCCGCGCCTCCTCGGCACCATCGTCAAAGGCCCTGAAGTGCAGTTCCACCACGACGTCTACAACCAACTCCTCTGGGGCCAGTTTTAAACAGAACAATCGCGTACACCAACGGGAAAGGCACCCCTAGGGTGCCTGTTGCTCTGAGTATCCTTAACGCCTCTGTTTCCTTACTTTGTCATCCGTAACGAAGTGACTAGATCCCTTGACGATAAAAGAAAGCTTGAAGCCAAAAGAGAGGCTGCGCGTCATGGATCTTGTGTCCGATGCCGGCGTTGACGTGTCTCTTTGGGCGCTCTCGAAAGAAGGTCCCGTAAAGCACCCCGCTGCGAACCCTGCTTACTGTTACAACTGGGCCTTCGTGCAGCGGGGAGTTACGGTTGTGGTAAACCTCTGGCATGAGCACGTCGAAGAACTAAGTGGGCAGTTGTTTTGTCATCTGAACCCACGTAGGTGGGCCGCAGAGGCAAGAGAATCGCCCATGTTACGTCCAAGTCAACGGTCTGCTGCCTCGCGAAGGGCCACTGCAATTGACGATGCAATTCGATATGCCTACGAGAATGAACTTCCGTTGCGTGTCATTCTAGGCTCCGGTCGAATACAAGACTTGCACGACCCAGAATTCAGTAAAGCCGGGAACATGCAAAAGCGTATTCTGGACCCTCAGCCATGGTCGGTCAGCCACTACGACACAATCACCGGTGATTGCCGTTTATATCGGGGTCCAGTAATTCGATATGTCGATCAATTTCTGGTTCAGGAAGCAGGGTTGCCAAAGAAGCGCGAAACCAGCATCTCGTCTTGGATGCGCGATGATACCGTACGAACTGCCGTGCTGAATAGAGCGGCAGGCCGTTGCGAATATTGCGGAGAAACCGGTTTCGAGACGGCAAACGGCTCTATCTACTTAGAAACACATCACATCATCCCCCTATCGGAAGGTGGTTCGGACAACACGTTAAACGTCATAGCTGTGTGTCCAAACGATCATAGGCGTGCTCACCACGCCGACGATCGCGATAGGATGCGTCACCGAATGCTTGAGATACTGAAGCAGTTTGGCCACGATTTGCATCATGGCAGAGACGTGGGTTTCCGACTCCATCCAAAGATCAAAGAGCGATCCGCATCTGCAAGCGCCGTGCAACGGGTTCCACAATCTGCACCACGCCGTGGCCGGGGTTGACCTGCTCCCGCAAGCGCAGCAAGCCAAACTGCCGGTTGCGGATGCGCGCATCTCTAAGAAAGTGCATTCGATCGCCCCAGCACGTATCCTGCGTTCAGCCGGTGCCTTGCCAGAACCAAGACTCAAGGACTATTCGCCGGGCCTGCTACGATAAACGCAAGGTGGCATCGACATGACAAACGCTCAGTGTTACACTGGCATTGCCATTCCATGCATTCTCATCCTGCTGGGATGGTTGCACCAGAACAGCCGTCTCAGCGACCTTCGTACTGATATGATCACTCACTTCGCTGCCAACGACCGTCAGTTTGATCGCTTGGATAAGCGGCTGGCGTTGATAGAAGCTGACCAGAAGCAGTTTTTTAAGGAGACAGGTCGCCTTGATGGGCGCTTGGACGAGCTATCCCGCGGTAAATAGCCGGACACAGCTAACACCCGCGGTAACGTGGTCTTTGTTGCGTCGAGAGGCGCGGGGCCTTCATGCCGCAGCTGGATGCCCACATCTTGCAGGATGTGGATTCGCGCGTAGTCATCGTCAACGTCTCGACTGAGGCAGAGGAACCCGAAACACCACACCCGCACCGAGCCGCACACCGCTCTGCCGGTTATCCGCTGCATTGGGCAGATTGGTTTGCAGGTACTCCACTTGCGCGGCACGCAACGCGATGCTGTGCGTCACGTTGAACTCCACAAAGCCACCCGCGGCATAGGCGAACGCGGTCGCCGTGTTCGTCTGACGTGCCCCACTTGAGAAGTCAGAACCAAAGCCATGCACCGCTCCAAACAGCGCCTGACCAGACAAAGACAAGCGCCGCAGCGGCACGGTATATCGCGGGCCGGCGAGCAGCGTGATCGTGCTAAGGCCATGCGCCGTACCCGGCACGTTGCTGATCGTCGTTCCGGCAACATCGGCTGCGGCAGACAGCCCAGGGAGCAGATGAAAGGCCACATCCGCGCCTCCGCCGGTAAGCAGAAAGCTGGAGCCGCCCGGCGTTTCCTTCGCTTCTGTGGCCACAAAGCGGATGCCGATGGGCAGCGCGCCTTCACCGGAGCGAGTTGATGCCGATTGAGCAAACGCTATCTCCGGTATGAACAGCGCGAACACAAGCATGGTGCGCACCTTCATGGCGTCACCACCAAGCCGATTGACGACGAGTGCGCCAGAGGCGATCCCAGCACGCCCGTTGTCGTCGCCGTCACCACGGCGGTGTAGTTGTGCGTGCCAGAGAGATCATCTTGTGTAACGCCTGCCTTGAAGCCGCTGCCGCAGCCGCTCAGCAAAAGCGGGACACACAATCCAGCGCACAGCAGCGCCGCTGCAGATCTCCGCCGGTAAAGCAGCAGAGCGCCTACGAGAACGGCGCAAAGCGGGAACTGCCTTCTTGAGAAGGGAAGGTGCACGTGACCCACCGTTGCTGGCAGCTGCACGGTCAGTGTCAGGGGCACGGAGTCGCCGCCCAGCGTCAGCGATGCAGGCAGGAAGGTGGCGGTCGCGCCGACCGGCAGCCCAGCGACCGCGAACTGAACGACATGGTTCAGCGTGCCGCTCATGGGAATGACAGTTAAAGGGACGATGATGCTGCCTCCCAGCGTGCCGCTATAGCTGCTTGCGCTGGCAGACAGGACGAAGTCAGGTGCGGGGACAACGGTGATAGAAGTGCTGGGCGAGCTGCTGGTGCTGTACACCGCGTCGCCACTGTAAATAGCGCGAACCGTGTGCGGCCCGGACTGCATGGAACTGGTGACGAGGTTCGCTTTACCAGCGGCAAGTGCCATGGTGGAGATGCCATTCGCATTGTCATAAAAGGTAACGTTACCGGTGGGCGCATTCAACAGTGATCCGGCGACTGTCGCGCTCAGCGAAACCGGCGCGCCCGCATAACTGATACTGCCGTTGCTTTGCAGTGCCGTGATGCTGTTGGCAAGGACACCACCTGCGATACCAGTTCCGGTGAGGAAGAACTCACCCGCGGCGGAACCGGCAACCTGCACCTGGCCGGTCGCAGCAGTCGCACCTTGCGCCGTGGGCAAGAAGGTGAGTGGCAGCGTGCAACTCGCGCCCGGCTGCAACGTGAACGGAGCCGCGCCGCACGAGCCTCCTTGCGCAACGGAAAAGTTTGCGGGAACAGAGATAGCCAGCACTTGCAGCGCCGATGAACCGCCGTCCTGCACAGTAAGCGTCTGCGCACTGCTGCTTTTACCCACGGGAATACTGCCAAACGCGAGTGTGGTCTGCGTGATGCGTTGCACCTGATGATTCAGCCGGTCACTGACGGCGATGTCACCGTTCGCACGCGTGGCAACCGCGGCGGGAGCATTGAGGGGGGACCCGGTGGGCGAGCCCGTGGTCAAAGCACCCTGTTCGCCGCTGCCCGCCAGCACGGACCCGCCATTCACGCCACCCTGCACCACCTGCTGATTTCCGCTGTCGACAGCGTAGACCGTACCACTCACATCGACTGCGAGTCCGGCTGGGCTGCGCAGCGCCAGATTGCTGCCAACGGCATACGCCGCGATGGTGCCGTCCGTATTGAGAACACGCACACGCCGCGCCGCTTTGTCCGCAATCAGCACGCGTCCGTCCGGGAGAACGGTAAGCCCGCTTGGCTGCTCCAGCGCTGCCGTGAGCGCCGGGCCGCCATCCCCATCGTCTCCTTCCGCGCCGCTGCCTGCGACGGTGACGATTGTCCCATCATTCCGCAGCTTGCGGATGCGGTGATTGCCAGTATCTGCAATCAGCAGCGCCCCGGTCGCATCCAGTGCCAGTGCAGATGGTGCCCGCAACGACGCAGCAATGGCCGGACCGCCGTCACCGCCAAAGCCAGCCGTGCCGTTGCCCGCGATGGTGGTGATAGACCCGTTCACGTCCACCCGCCGGATGCGCTGATTGCCGGTGTCCGCGATGTACACGTTCCCGGCAGCATCCAGAACCGCAGCCATCGGCGCATTTAACTCCGCGACGGTTGCTGGCGCGCCGTCACCAGCAAAACCTTGCTGACCCGTACCCGCAATGACCGTCAACTGACCTGAAGGATCAGTCCGCGTCACCTGATGATTTTTCGAGTCCGCCACATAGAGATCGCCCGCAGCGTCATACGAGATGCCTTGCGGCAAGCCCAGCGCGACTGACGCAGCACTTCCGGCGGATGTGCGAGCGTCAAGACCGCTGCCCGCGAGCGTGTTGATCGTGCTGCCCGGCTGCAGCACCAGCTTCGCCTGCGCCACCGCACCATGCGCGGCAAAAACGCAGAACAATGCAATGGCAAACCTGCACAACAGGCGGCCGAGAGCCGCGCGCCGGGGAAAGCGAGGGACGTTCATGAGCAGAGCGGGGGACTACATCCGTAGTTTGCCATGCCAGCGCGTGCTATGCGAAGAAGAACTCCTTCGTGCGCAATTCCTTGATGGCGTCGCGCAGGCTTGCAGCCTTCTCAAACTCAAACTTCTTCGCCGCCTCGCGCATCTCCGTCTCCATCTTCGCGATGTGCTTGTCCAGCTCCTGCTGCGAGGCGAACTCAGGCACGCCGCTGTCTTCCGTGGAGACATCCACGTAATCTGCTTCCGCGATGCCCACCAGCGCCTCGCCGATGGGGCTGGCCACCGACTGCGGCACAATGCCGTGCTCCTCGTTGTAGGCCTGCTGTTTCTCTCGCCGGCGACCGGTCTCGTCCAAAGCGCGCTTCATGCTGTCCGTCATCACGTCGGCATACAGAATCGCGCGGCCATTCAAATGCCTCGCCGCCCGCCCAATGGTCTGGATCAGCGATCCCTGCGACCGCAGAAATCCTTCCTTGTCCGCATCCAGAATCGCCACCAGCGACACCTCCGGCAGGTCCAGCCCTTCGCGCAAAAGATTGATGCCAATCAGCACGTCATACTCCCCGCGCCGCAGATCGCGCAGCAGCTTTACGCGCTCCAACGTCTCAATCTCCGAATGCATGTACCGGCACTTCACCCCGACTTCGGTGTAATAGCCGGATAAGTCCTCCGCCATCCGCTTCGTCAGCGTTGTAACGAGCACCCTTTCATTTTTCGAAACCCGGTCGCGAATTTCCGCTAACAAATCATCAATCTGTCCCTTGATGGGCCGTATCTCCACCGGCGGATCGATCAGCCCCGTAGGCCGGATAATCTGCTCCGTCACCACGCCCGCCGTCATCGTCAACTCATACGGCCCCGGCGTAGCCGACACATACACAATTTGCCCCGTGCGCGATTCAAACTCCTCAAACTTCAGCGGCCGGTTATCCATCGCGCTCGGCAGGCGGAATCCATAGTCAACCAGGTTGCCCTTGCGCGACCTATCACCATGCCACATCCCATGTAACTGCGGCACGGTAACATGGCTCTCGTCAATAAAGATCATGAAGTCCCGCGGAAAATAATCAAACAGCGTCGGCGGCGGCTCCCCTGGCATCCGCCCGCTAAAGTGCCGCGAGTAGTTCTCAATCCCGTGGCAATATCCGACGGACTTAATCATCTCCAAATCAAACCGCGTCCGCTGATGAATTCTCTGCGCCTCCACCATGCGGCCTTCCTTCTCCAGCTGCGCCTCCCACTCCGTCAGCTCGCTCACAATGCTGTTCACCGCGCTCATCTTCCGCTCCGGCTGCACCACATAGTGGCTCTTCGGGTAGATCGGCAGCCGCGCATACTTCTGCTTCACCGTCCCAAACAGCGGATCGATCTGCGACAGCGACTCAATCTCATCGCCAAACAGCTCAATGCGGTACGCCATCTCGTCATACGTGGGATACACCTCGATCACATCGCCGCGCACGCGAAACGTCCCGCGCCTGAAGTCGCCCTCATTGCGCTCGTACAGGATCTCCACCAGCCGCCGCGTCACATCCTCGCGCTTCACCCGCTGGCCCTTCTCCAGCAGCATCAGCATCCCGTAGTACGCCTCCGGCGATCCCAGGCCGTAAATGCACGATACCGACGACACAATGATGCAGTCCCGCCGCTCAAAAAGGCTCCGCGTCGCGCTCAGCCGCAGCTTGTCCAACTCCTCGTTGATCGTAGCTTCCTTCTCGATGTACAGGTCGCCCGAGGGAATATACGCCTCCGGCTGGTAGTAGTCGTAATAACTCACGAAGTATTCCACCGCATTGCGCGGAAAGAACGACTTGAACTCGTGATACAGCTGCGCGGCCAGCGTCTTGTTATGCGCCAGCACCAGCGCCGGCCGGTTCACCGCCTCAATCACCTTCGCCATGGTGAACGTCTTGCCGGAGCCGGTCACCCCCAGCAACACCTGATGCTTCTCCCCATCCCGCAAGCCGCCGGTCAGCTCCTCAATCGCCCGAGGCTGATCCCCCTGCGGCCGGTACTCCGTAGCAATCTGAAAGTCCATCCCTACAGAATACCGTTGAGCAGAAGGCACCGTGGCTGCACAAAGGCCTGCCTCGCACTCCGGCTATACCGCTGGCCATCAGATATTAGGCATGCACGTGAAGTCCTATCTCGTGCAAGACTGCGACGCCGCTGGCCCGAACGCGTAGCGCACGTATTCCAATGAGTGCCTTTGCGGGCTGTAGGCCCGCGTCATAATAGCCTAGGGCGAAGCCCTAGGTCCGCGACCCACCACAATCTGCGGGCTGTAGGCCCGCACTAAAACCGTATGTGAGACGATGTCTTCCTATGTTGACGGACGGAAATACAAGGAGTACAGACGTGAGAAGTGAGAAACTTGCCGACCCGGTGAAGATGATCACCCTTGGAGCGCCGCGGCTCATTCGTACAGACGCGGAACTAGAGCATTACACCGACGCGCTGTTTCCACTGACCGCAAAAGAAGAACCAACCACAACGGAAGTCGAGGCTATTGAACTGCTGACGATGTTGGTGGAGCGGTACGAGGCGGAGCGGTTTCCGCCGCCGGAGGCGGACCCTGTCGAGGTGCTGCGATTCCTGATGGAGCGCGACAATCTAACGCAGCGAGACCTCGCACCTGAAATCGGATCGGAGCCGCTCGTTTCGCTCATCCTCACCCGCAAACGCAACCTGACGTTAAGGCATATTTTCGCTTTGGCTCAACGGTTCGGAGTCCCGGCAAGTGTGTTCTTAGGGGTGTCGAACAAGCGGGCCGCCTAAGTCAGCCTTAGTTTGTTTCTGACGGGAGCGTTGAGCTTTACTTGGCAAAGACCTTGGCCAGTAAAGGTCTCGCAGCTCCCCGTCACGCCCAGTGACACCTGGTGCTTCTCGCCATCGCGCAGCCCAGCCGCCAACTCCTCAATCGCGCGCGGCTCATCCGCTGCGGTCGATACTCCGTCGCAATCTGAAAGTTCATCCCTCCAGAATACCGGCCTATGCAGGCAGCGAGCATGTATGCCCGCAATTAAGAATGAACTTGCGCGAAAAGCTGAACCTGACATATTGTTCTCGTACACCACAACAAAGCGTTGCCGTTGTATGGAAACGAGGACCGGCATGAAGATACAGACCATGGCAGCCATGGCTGGAAGCTTTCTTGTCTTTGGCGTGTCGCACAGCCTCTTGGGTCAGGCTGGAACAACTGTCGTGGCTCAAACCGTAGTGCACCACGTGCGCGTCCAGCCTTCGCGGGTCAAAGCGCTTGGGATGAGCCGCCTTCAGGAGCGCGGGTCGAGTCTCACGGTCCGCACGCTTGATGCCAAGGGAAATCTAGTCAAGTTGGTGGAGCCGGACGTCTCCGGTAAGCCCGCTTTCACCACCGAGATCGCGTACGACGCCGCTGGAAAGGTAACATCGATTACCCAACGTGGCGCGCAGGGAGATGCGCCACGCGTGCGTACCTTCCTCTACGACGCGCAGGAACGAATCACATCCGCATCCAGTCCCGAGGCAGGCAAGACCACCTACACCTACGATGCCGCTGGTAATCTCGCAACCAAGACGGACGCCCGTGGCACTACCATCACCTACACATGGGACGCGAGCAAGCGGCTCGTTGCGAAGCAGTACACCGACAATACCCCCGCCCACAACTACATCTGCAGCGCGGGGGCAGCCGCTCCTCCTATGTGGGCGCGCCGTCTGGTTCGGAGGCGGAACGCGACTACGCCAACGATGCGCAAGGCAGGCTGACAAGCCTCACAGTGCACGCCTCCGGCCAGGCGTACACGGTAGGCAAAGCCTACGACGCGGCAGGCCGTCTGAGCAGACTAACCTATCCTGATGGCCGCGTGATTTCGCAGATGTGGACGAACACGGGTCTGCTAAGCTCCATCGCGGAAGGCAGCTACCTCTACTTCTCGCAACCGTCGTACTTCGCTCCGTCTGGACATCTCATGCAGGTGACGTTCGGAAACGGCGTCACTCTCCAGCAAGCCTTCAACGGCAAGCGCCAGATGTCCGGCCTGACGCTGACGAACAGCGGCACGTCTCTGCTCGACGAATCCTTCACGTACACCGCGAAAGGCAGCCTGTCAGCGGTAACAGATAACCTGCACAACGACACCAGTTCCTCGTACACCTACGACCAGCTGGGCCGCGTCCAGAGCGAGCACGGTGCGGCGCATGAGCAGTTCGGCTACGACGCCTTCGGCAATCTGGCAGAGTCTGGCGGCGCTGCCTTCAACGCGCATAACCAGTTCACCGGCGGTCAGGGCTTCACCTACGATCAGGCCGGTGAGATGACCTTCGACGGCGTCCATCGCTACGCATACGACGGCGATAGCCTCATCACCAGCGTAGACGATGGTGCGGTCCGCTACCGCTACGACGCGGAAGGCAACCGTGTGCAGAAGCAGCTTACGGACGGCCTGCACGATTACGTCTGGCTGGGCGGTCAGCTCCTGGCCGAGAAGTCCCCGGACGGCAGCTGGACCGATTACATCTACGCGGGGAGCGTTCGCATCGCGGGCGTCCTGCAGAAGCCAGCAGAGAACGGCGTAACACCCGCGCCGCAAATCACCTACTACGTAACCAGCCCGCTCGGCGTCACGCGCACAAGCCTCTCCGCAACTGGCAGCATCGCGGCATCCGGCGTTTTCGAACCATTCGGAACCCTGGCCAAGGGCGACAAAGCTGCGGCGTCCATCAGCTTTTCCGACGAGGTACACGACACCGAAACCGGCCTCGATACCTATCAGTACCGCAGCTACAACCCGCGCCTCGGCCGCTGGATGTCGCCTGACCCCTCCTCGGAACATTTCGCCCGCCTCGACAACCCCCAAACCTACAATCTCTACGCCTTCGTCACCAACGATCCGCTCAAGTTCACCGACCTGCATGGCTTGTCTTCTGAGAGCTGTGGCGATGACGAAGGTTGTGGCGATTGGGAAGATGACAACAACAGCGGAGATGGCCTTGACGATGGCGGAGTTGATGACGGCAGCGTAGTCTACGATTCCAGCTACGGCGGAGGAGTAACTGTTGTCGCTGATCCTGACACTGGAACTGAGATACAGGTCAGTTCCGACGGTGGATTCATAGATGATGATTCTGATGAGTACACGGGCGATCCTGCTCCGGCGACTTATCATCCACTGCCGGCACATGATGCTAACCATATGCATTCTTTGACAATCAGAAAGGTAAGCGGGCAGAACGGGAACCCTGCAGGACACATAACGGTGCAATTGGACTCAGGTCCAGAAGTCGGCTTCGGCCCTGCCCAAGACATGACCAATGATCAGCTATTGCAGAATGTTAGTGTGCCAGGAACGATCGAAATCCGAGCACCTGGTGCGACCACAATCGATTCCGTTACCGTATACCTCACCAACGCTGAGATGAACAGCGCGCAAGACATTATTGATGCGCGCACCAACAATCCGAGTAACTATCAAGTCGTTGGGCAAAGCTGCGTCGATTTCGGAGAGGATGTTTTGAAGAGTACAGGAGCTTATGCACCTAGCGATACACTGCCCTCGTCGATGATCTACGACATTCGATCACAACAGTATGCCGCGAACACAACGCAGGCCCCGTAACATTACGTTTTCGTCCATGTGAAGAAAGGAGCGCAAGTGACGGCCAAAACCCTAACGATGCTATTCGCTATGCTCGCTTGTGGTTGCCTAGATCTGTTCGTACGTAAAAAGTTGCACCGAAGCTACTTTTTGAGGGGAGCAGGCGCAGGTGCCGCATTTGGTTGGACTATCTCAATTCTTGGGTTTGGCTTAACCTTTATAAGGCCGTTTAGTGTCAATACCAACGGTATGGTTGAGAGAGTTACAGCTTCAATGTGCCCGTTGTTTCCGATACTTTTCATGGCAAATCCGGCTCATCTAAGCATGGCATTAGAAATTCTCATTATTGTTGTTGGAAACGGCCTCCTCTACGGTGTTGCTGGGGCGCTTCTAACAGGGCCTGTATATATAGCCCTTCATAGGCGTTCCTAAAGGGAGGGCCCACGTCTTGCTTCTGAGACGTGGAATCTGATGCTGGTGATGTCCATAGACCTGACGCGTTACCAAAGCCCGGCCCCCCACGCCGGGACGCCTCTCAACCCACATCTCTGTGAGATGTGGCGCACCCACCTAGGGAGAAGTGAGATGCAGGCCACCCGGCCTGCCTTCAGGACACAGCATCCAATACCCGGCTGGAGTTAATAGTGTAATGAGTTCGTGGCGGATATGATCCAGGCGGCTGGAGGAGATCGTCCTCAGGTCCCAAAGAGCGGTTAACAAGGGGAAATTGGCGTCACGCGAGACCCAAGCGCAAAAGAATGGTCCGAGGGGATTGTGTCGGGATACGAAGTTGTTTCACTTGGCCAAGCACAGCCTGGCGATGTTATAGCTATGGGCCATAATGACGACAACGAAGGCCATGTCGGCATATACGTAGTAAACGGTCTGACAGCCTCCGTGAATGCGCTTACAAACCCTGCTGGAGTGGTGACAATCAACGATTGGGGATTCAGAGGAGCTGGACAAAACGGAGAACACCCGGGCGACCCCGGCCCGGTAGCAGTTCATTGGACGGGAGGCCACTGATGCGCCTCCGAAGATGGGTTTGGGCCTCAGCATTAAGCGTTCCCGTACTTATACTCACTTTGTGGGTAACTTTGTATCCCGGCGCGTACGACCCGAAGAACATACGTTACGTTTGCTGGAAAAGCGGCTTGTGCTCCCTCGACCCGGACCGTGCCTTGAGTGTGATGCTGCATGACAATCATGCGTCTAGGATAGTAACCGGTAAGACGAAGCAGCAGTTAGCTGCAGAGTTCGGTTACCGCACTCCGGTGGGTAGCTCCTCGCCTTATCTACAGTACTGCTACGAACACTCGTGGCTTCGCGGGCGAGATGTTCAACTTCTGCGCAAGAGCGACTGGGTAGTCGTCTTCGAAAACAGCGTTGCAAGTAAACTTGTCCTTGTGAAGGGATGTTGAAGGACCGGCGGGTCCCGCCTCATCTTCCTGGGCAGGTTCCCATTCAGCAAAGACTAGTTCGGCAACGTTCGTGCGCTTAGCATTCCGTAGGAGGCGCAAGATGAAAGCAAACAACATCAAAGCTCTGCTCATGGTACTGCTTGGATCAGGTATGGTGTTTGCGGTTCATACATCCCGGGTGTATTCCTACTCAAAGTCAGAAACTCAAGTCCGGGACGTGAGAGTGGACTCCACGGGCAAACGCACAGCTATCGTCCAGTTGGAAGTAGACAGCGCTCCCGCGTTTGTGGACGATGCGGTCTACGCCGTGCGTCTCATGGGGTCTACGCAAAAAAACGCAAGGGGTGATTTGGTGATGAATGTCGAAGCAGGTTCTGATCCGCCGCCCTCTGTCAAATGGACTGACGGGAAGCTAGTCGTGACTCTGTTCGATCAGCAGAAGTATCGGTTTTTTGCAACGCCTGTAGATGGTACAGACGTTGTCATAGAACAGAAATGACACCTCAGGTTCAGATGGGTGCGCATATCTGTACTCAACCGAGGGTGCCCTGCATCTCGCAGAGATGTGGGTCTCTGAGGCCTGTACGTGAGAGGGAGACGAGGGCGCAGACCTCGTCTTCGGCGTACATCCATGAGCTTCCTCATCTCCACAGTCCCAACCGCAACACCCGCCAATGCCAGCAAGCCCAGCCACGCTGCCCATAAAGCTTTCACCACCACCGGCGCTGCAGGCCTCTGGCAAGTCCAGCGGCATAGTATGTGAACATTCTGCGAATCATGGCTGAATTTGCAGGCTCTTAACAGACCGCACGTACGCTCAAACGCATCCCGTCATTCCGAGCGTAAAGGCAAGTCTATCCATGAAGATGCATCGCAGCGTACGGCTGCTTCCAGCGGCCGCGTTGATAGTGCCCGCTCTGATGAGCGCGCAGATCGATCGTGCCAACCTCAAAGGCACCGTCACAGACGCTACGGGAGCGGCCGTAAGCAATGCCACCGTAACCGTGTCGTACCCGCAAACAGGTTTCACGCGGACAGTTTCGTCCACCAGCGCGGGCGAGTACGTACTCTCCGCGCTGCCGCTGGGCCGTTGCAATGTCTCCGTCTCCGCCGCAGGCTTTGAAACAAAGCACGTCAACGACATCGACCTGCAGGTCGGCGAGTTCCGCACCGTGGACCTCCGCCTGGGCATCAGCGCGGTCGAGCAAACCGTCGCAGTCGTGGCCTCCACCGTCACCCTGGACGAGGACAGTGCAGCCACGGGCGGCGTCATCGCGCGGCAGCAGGTGGAGAACCTGCCCATCAACGGCCGCAATTGGGCGGGACTGATGATCCTGGTGCCCGGTGCCATCAACACGGGAAGCGGCAACCAGACAAGCATCCGGTTCGCAGGCCATGGTCTCGATGACAACAAGATACTCTTCGATGGCGTGGACGCCAGCGGCATCCTGCGGCAAAGCGAAAAGTCTGATCTGCGTATTCAACTCGCGTCGGAGTCTATCCGCGAGTTCCGCGTCAACTCGGCTCTGTATTCATCAGAATACGGCGGCACGCCGGGCGGGCAGGGCGATGTTGTCTCACGCAGCGGCACCAACGCGCTCCATGGCAGCGCCTACGAGTTTCTGCGCAACGATGTATTGAACGCACGCGCGCTGTTCTCCACGCGGCAACTGCCGTTGCGGTTGAACCAGTTCGGCGGCAGCCTCGGTGGCCGTATCATTCGCGACCACACCTTCTTCTTCGCCAATTATGAAGGCCTGCGCCAGGCCCTCACGCAGCCGCTGGTGGGATTTGTGCCCAGCCCCGCATTTGCGCAGCAAACGGCGCAACGCTCTCCCGCGCTCGCCCCCATTCTTGCCGCGTATCCGGCAGGACAGACCGCCACCGCGAACCCAAGTGTGTACAGCTACAGCGCATCTGGACGCCAAGTACAGAATGAAGATTTCGGCCTCTTTCGCATCGACCAGGTGTTCAATGCACGAACCTCTGGCTATCTGCGGATCAACCTGGATCAGGGACGCCTGCGGGTACCTTATGGCGACTCCACGGGGTATCTGCAGGACACACAGCAGATCCAGAACAACCCCAAGAACGGCGTGATTTCGCTTGAACATACCTTCAGCAGTTCTCTCCTGAATGAAGCAAAGTTCGGCATCAATCGCACACCGTACACCATCTCCAATGCGAGCGTGTTGCCCATCCAGGTGGCGGTGCCGGGGTTAACGACGCTCCATGACAATCTGACTCAGGTGCAGAACGCCACGGCGTATTCATTCATCGATACGGTGGACGTAGTCTTCGGTAAGCACAGCATCACCACGGGAGGCGGCCTGCGGCGCGTGCAGATCAATCTGGGCAACACCGCGGAAACACAGTTGACCTACACCAGCCTGGCGCGGTTTACGGTGAACGGACTGGACTCCGCGGCTGTGCTCGCTGCGGTGCCAACAGGTGGCGCGCGCAAAACAGAGTTCGACCTCTTCTTTCAGGATCAATACAAGTTCCGTCCAAATCTGACCTTAAGCCTGGGCCTGCGGTATGACTCGTTTGGGGCATTTTCTGAAGTGCTGGGCAGGTCCAGGGACTTCGATCCGCTCACCTGTCCCGGCGGCTTCTGCGCGCCCGGCGGTCCGTTTTACAACGCGAGCCACGCGGACCTGGGGCCGCGTCTCGCCATCACGTGGGCACCTGGTTCGCTGGGCGGCAACACCGTCTTTCGCGGAGGCTACGGCCTGTACTTTGGAGAAGGACAGCTTGGTGATCTGACCGCCCCGTTGAACAATCTCACCTCACGGCTGCTCCTGAGCAGCGCGCAGGTTCCAACCCTCAGCTACCCGCTCACGCCCTTCCTTGCGCTTGGTGCCACCACCGCAAATGCGCCTCGCGGCCTGTACAGAGACCGCGTCGATCAGCAGGTAGGCGAGTACGGCGTCTCCGTCCAGCAGCGGCTGCCCTTTCAGATCCTCTCCGAGGTCGGGTACATCGGCAATCACGGAGCGCACCTGCCGTCGCGCTCCTATGTCAACCTGCTGGATCCAGTGACGAAGACACGTCCGCTGCCAGCCTTTGGCCAGGTGGACTATAAGTTGAGTGGTAACAATGCTAACTTCAGCGGACTTTCCGCAACGTTGAACCGTCAGTTCTCTCGTGGCCTGCTGTTTGGGGCGAACTATCTTTGGTCGCATTCGATCAATGACGGATCGACGGGCGGCGGCGAGCAAGACTACCCCCAGAATGTGGCGTGCCGCATCTGCGAACGGGCAAGCAGCGATCAGGATGTGCGGTCATCCTTCACCGCCAGCGTGGTCTACCAGTTCGGCGTGAGTCACGGGCAGGCGTCCACCTTGCGGGGCGCGGCTGGGGCGCTTGGCTCCGGCTGGCAGGTGAGCGGCATTGCCACAGCCCGCACGGGGCTGCCGCTGAACGTCACCATTTCGCGCAGCGCGGCAAGCATCCCTGATGGAAACTCACTTTCGCCGCAGCGGCCCAACCTGGTACTGGGTACACCCTTTGTGCCTTCCACAGGCCGTACGCCGCAGCACTGGATTAACGCGGCGGCGTTCGTGTTACCGGCGAACGGCACCTTTGGGAACACACCGCGCAACCTGCTTCGCGGGCCGGGCACCTGGCAGATCGACGGTGCATTGCAAAAGGACCTGCTGCACCTCGACCGCTATGCTCTGAGCCTGCGTGGCGAAGGTTTCAACCTGCTCAACCGCGCGCAGTATGGGCTACCCGCCGCGAACGTATCGGCCACCAACTTCGGCCAGATCACCACGCAACTGAATGCGGGGGCTACCGGTACCGCAACCCAGCGTGTCTTCGAGTTCGGCCTTCGCGCCACCTTCTAACCAAACACTTTCCTGAGGAGAACTACTTTGCCGCAAGTAAACCGCCGTCTGTTTCTCAAGCTAACTTCTGCTGTCGCGGCCAGCCCACATCTCCTGCTGCATGCAGATGAGCCAACACGCATCCTGCTGCCGGTAAACGTCTGCGGTAACTTCGGCTACGTGGACAGCAAGGGAAGCCTAGCCGTGCCTGCGCGCTACGAGGCCGCACTGCCCTTTGCCACAGACTGGGCTGCCGTCCGCCGCAACGGTAAGTGGGGATACATTGGCCGCAGCGGGCAGGAGACGCTCCCACCGCAATATGACGAAGCGCGCAACTTCCGCTACAACTGCAGCCCCGTTCGCATGGGAAACGAATGGCACTTCATCCGGCCCGACGGCTCAGAGGCTTTTCCGGAGCACTTCGAGCTCACGCGCAGCTTTCAGAACGGACGCGCACGCGTTCGCGTGGACGGCAAATGGGGCTTCATCGATCCCACTGGGAATCTGGTCATCCCGGCTATCTACCAGACCGTGCACGGCTACAGTGATGACATCGCTCCGGTGCAGCTGAACGGAAAATGGGGCTTTATCGATAAGTCTGGAAAGACGATTCTCCCGTTTCGCTACGATACCGTCACCAGCTTTAATGCGGGCGTATGCGCTGTGCTGATGGATGGCAAGTGGGGCTTCATCCGCCCTGACGGCACGGTCGCCCTGTCGGCCATGTGGGAAAAGACTGGAGAGTTCAGCGAAACCGAGAACCTCTGTCCAGTAAAGAAAGATGGTAAGTGGGGATTGATCGACCTCTCCGGCAAGCTGGTGATGGACCCGCAGTACGACGATATGGGATCATTCGATGCAGGGCACCTGCTGGTGACGCTGAACAACCAGCTGATGTACCTGGACGACACACTGCGGCCCGTGTGGAAGCAACAAATGAACTGCCCCGCCGGAACGAATCTACAGATGTACAAAGCTCCCGCATAAAACTGAGTTGGAATTCGGCCTGCATTGTGCGGGAATAGTCGAATCTGCGAGATGCAGGGATCCTCGCGACTCTGTTCATCAGATGAAAGGGAAGTGCGGATCGGCTGTCGTATTTTCTATCACGTTGCAGATGTTTCACGTGAAACATCTCGCGGATCGCGTGCACGCTTCCCAGAGGCGAAGTAAGGGCTATCCGGCCTTTTCCAGCGGCATCGGCAGCACAACATTCCGCTTCTTGACCATCTCTGCCGTGATCTCCAGTTCCTTCACCTTTTTGTTGGTAGGGACGGCGTACATCAGGTCCAGCATCAATTCTTCCAGGATCATGCGGAGTCCGCGTGCTCCCACCTTGCGATTAAGTGCTTCATGCGCAATGGCTTGCGCTGCATCCGGCGTGAACGTGACCTTGACGCCTTCATACTCGAACAGCTTCGCATACTGCTTGAGAATGGCGTTGCGTGGCCGCGTCAAAATGTCGATCAACGCCGCTTCGTCCAGCTCATCCAAGATGCCAAGTACTGGCAAGCGGCCGACGAACTCCGGGATGAGGCCGTATTTCAGCAGATCCTGCGGCTCCGCCTGGCGCAGAAGTTCGGTATCGCGCTGCGGCCGTATCGGCGTTACGTCGGCTTCCTTCGGATCGATACCAGCCGTCTTGAAGCCCAATGCTTTCTTGCCGATACGCCGTCCGATGACCTTCTCCAGACCAACAAATGCACCGCCGCAGATGAACAGGATGTTCGTCGTGTCCACGATGGTGAACTCCTGGTGCGGATGCTTGCGGCCGCCCTGCGGAGGCACACTGGCCACGGTGCCTTCCAGCATCTTCAGCAGCGCCTGCTGCACGCCCTCACCGCTGACATCGCGGGTGATGGAAGGGTTCTCGTCCTTGCGGCCAATCTTGTCGATTTCGTCGATGTAGATGATGCCGTTCTGCGTCTTGGTCACATCGCCGTCTGCCGCCTGCAGCAGCTTCAGCAAGATATTTTCGACATCCTCGCCCACGTAGCCGGCTTCGGTCAGCGTGGTTGCGTCCACGATGGCGAAAGGCACATCCAGCATCTTGGCCAGCGTCTGCGCCAGCAGGGTTTTGCCGCTGCCGGTGGGGCCGACCAGAAGAATGTTGGACTTGGCTAGCTCCACATCGTTGCCGCGCAGGCGGTTCATGTGGATGCGCTTGTAATGGTTGTAGACGGCGACAGCAAGCTTCTTTTTGGTCTGATCCTGACCGATGACGTACTCGTCAAGGAACGCCTTCACTTCATGCGGCTTAGGCAGGTGCGCTGGGGAGTTGGCTGGCACCTCATGCTTGTCGTCATCCAGGATGGAGTTGCACACCGCGACGCACTCGTCGCAGATATAGGCGCGCGGGTAGTCAGACGGGGACGAGATGAGCTTAGCGACGGTGTCCTGGGTTTTGTGGCAGAAGGAACAGCGCAATGAATCGTCACTACCTTTGGAGGTTTTCATGAGGGGAGGTCAACTCCTTGCGTGTCTACGCACGCCTGAACGAACTTAAGTCTACACCCAGTGTCCGGTACCAGACGGACACTGGCGCATCATGCCAGGTCCGTTCTGAACGGCAACTCCCACAATGCAGGAGCGGTTCTATCGGACATCTTTGGGCTTAAGGCAGATTACGTGCGTGGCCGCGTGATGATGTCGTCGATCAGTCCGTATTCTTTGGCCTGGTCCGCGCCCATGGTGAAGTCGCGGTCTGTGTCTCGCTCAATCTGATCGAAGGTCTGCCCGGTGTGGTCGGCCATGATCTTGTTCATGCGTTCGCGCAGACGCAGGATCTCGCGCGCATGGATGTCGATCTCGGTCGCCTGTCCCTGAATGCCATGGCCCATAATCAGTGGCTGATGAATCAGGATGCGCGAGTTGGGCAGAGCGAATCGCTTGGCTTTCTTGCCGGCCATCAGGAGGAACGCGCCCATACTTGCCGCCTGGCCGATGCACAGCGTGGAGACGTCGTTCTTGATGTACTGCATCGTGTCGTAGATGGCCAAGCCGGCGCTGACCGATCCACCGGGTGAATTGATGTAGAGCTGGATATCCTTCTCGGGGTCTTCGCCGGAGAGAAACAGCAGCTGCGCGATGATCAGGTTCGCGACGTTATCGTCGATCGGCGTACCCAGAAAGATGATGTTGTCGCGCAGCAGACGGCTGTAAATGTCGTAGGAGCGTTCGCCCCGGCTCGTCTGCTCGAGCACCATTGGAATCAGACCCATGTTTTCCTCGTTTCCTTGTTGCCCGGTGTTTCTTACGCCATCTTTTCGTAGAGCGAGGTGGCGGTTGCCTCGCGGCGCATCTGCTCCGTCATGCGGAGAAGGTTGCCATCCTGCATCATGCGTTCACGCATCTGCTCCAGCGGCTGGCGTGACTGGATGGACATGATCATCAACTCGCGCTGAACGTCCTCATCGTTGATCTGTACACCCATCGTCTCGCCGATCTTGTCCAGGATCAGGGAAGCTTTGACTTCTTTCGCGGCTTCGTCACGCTGTGCCTCCCGCAACCGGCCAAAGTCCAGCGTCTGCATCTGTTCGCGCGTCATGCCCTGCTGTGCCAGCGCGCGCAGACCGCGGTCCAGCCGCACATCGATCTGCTGCTGGATAAACGTTTCAGGAACAGGGAACTGGAACTTCTCCACAAGGACGTCCACCAGCTTGCCCTTGGCTTCGTTTTCCGCTGTCTGCTTCTTGCCGTTCGTCGCGTTCTCGCGCAGCGTGTTGGCGAAGGCGTCCCACGTTTCGTAGTCGCCAAGCTGTTTTGCAAATTCGTCGTTCTTCTCCGGATAGACCTTGCGCTTGATCGCGTTCACCGTGACGTTGTAGTCGATGGTGAGTCCTGCCAGGCGCACATCGCCGAAGTCAGACGGGTATGCGACTTCAAGGTCGAACTCCGCGCCTCTATTCTGGCCGCGGAGCGCGTCGCTGAATGCTGGCAGCGTATTCTTGCCGCCGATCTCAACCATGACATCTTCGCCGTCGATCTCATCGGCTTCATTAGGCTCCGCTGAGGCGGGATCGCCTTCAGACTTGCGCCGCAGGCCCTTGAAGCTGATCTCCGCCCAGTCACCATCTTGCAGGGGACGATCGTCCTCCACGGGCTCGATCGTTGCGTGCGAATCCAGCGTGCGCTCCATCTCCGCGTCATACTCTGCATCCGTCAGCTCAACCGCGGGCCGCTCTACACGGACGGTGTCATAGCCGGAGACGTCAATGACAGGAGCCACCTCAAATTGCGCGCGGAAGCGTAGCGGCTGTTCGTCCTGGAGATTCAGTTCCACGATTTGCGGTTGCGAGATGGGTTGGAGGTCCTGCGTCTCCATCTCCGAGCGGAAACGCTCCTGGACCAGGGCGTCCATCACCTCTTGCCGAAGCTCCTTGGCAAAGCGGTTGCGGATAGTCGATTCCGGCACCTTCCCAGGGCGGAAGCCTGGAATACGGGCCTGCTTCTGGTACCGCCTGGTGATGCGTGCATAGGTTTTGGTGACCTCCTCGGCTGGAACTTCCAAGGCGACCTCGCGGGTCAGATCGGGGTTCAGCGCGGGAGCGTGAGAGTGCGTATGGCCCGCGTGATCGTGGGTGTCCTGCGGCGTGCCGGGTTGCTGAGTCTGCTCGTCTACATGCGTGTGGGCGGGCATCTCGGCGACTGCTTCTGCTGTTTCGTTCGGAGTCAAAATCGTTGCCTTCTGAGGAGTCTGTGCCATGGGCCGCTGGGTGCGGCGACGCGAACGGCTCCTCTAATGGTACGGACCGTTGCGAGAGGGGTCAAACGATGCAGCCGCACACCGGCTTACGGTGCGGGTGGACCATACGTTGCGTTGGGGATTGCTTCCATCCGCACGCGCCATTGCAGGCCAGCGCCCGGCTGCACCACGGTGCGCGCATCCTCCGCACTGCTGCCGGATGCAGTACTAAATGCAAGCAGGACGGAGTGGTCCGCCTCGGAGCTCTTCACATGGATGCTGCGAATGGCAGGCGTCATCGCAGTCAGGATCAAGGTGTACCCGTCCGCGGTGTTGCGCAGACGCACTTGCGGGCCGCCGCTTAAGTAGCTGGGCTTCAACGTCCTGTAGGTCTGGTCCAGATCGCGCGTCCCCAGCGCAATGCTTTCCAGCGGGGTAGCGGTGCTGCTGCCTTCCTGTGCGGGTGGTTGAAGTACAAACGCACCCAATCCCTGCGCTGCGGAAAACCGTGGCTGCCAGGAGATGGTCAAGGTTCGGGGCGAGTTGCCGGTGTTCTTTGCCGTTACTGTCAGATCCAACGAGCGTCCGGTGAGTGCTGCCTGCACGGTTGTATCCACTCCGCTCTGCGCGGCCGGGGAGACATAGTGGGCAGTCGCCCTGCTGCCGTCTGGCACCACCTCGCTGCTCTGCCTGTCGGACGCCTGCCCCGCGAGCAACTCACTGGGAGCGGACCAGCGATTGCCCTCGCGATGTTCCATAAGCGCGGAGAATGGCGCGCCTTGTATTTGCCCAACTGCCTGTTTAAGATCAGCTTCCTTGCTGCCCATTAGCAGCGGCACCTCACCCCGCCCCGGCAGGTCAAGGTTTGCCTGCAGCATCATCATGCCGTCGCCCGGAAGCAACGCGGCAGAGGTAAACTCCGGCGCAATCAGGCCCATGCGCTCCAGCCGCTCCAGGCGAATCACGTCCTGTCCGCCGGGGCGGACTGATGCGAAGGCACTGTTGTCCGTCACCTGTGTGGTTGTCATCTGGTGGATGCGGCCATGGACGTGCGCCGTCCAGACAACGGCCAGAATTGCAAGGAGAAGGACCAGCCCGATGATCGTTACCAAGCCGGAACGCGCAAGCCTTTCGCCGCGGGCGCGGACACCCTCGCGAAGCTCATTCACGCCCTCGTTGTCTGGCCCGGGATCGTCTTCATAGATGTCTGGCACGACTTTACCTCATGACGCGCTGCTTGCCGCCGCCACGCGTCTCCACGCTACCATTATGGAAAGACTCATGCCATCAGCACGCGCCGCGGTTGCCGCCGCGGAACTCATCCAAGTCGGCAACAATGTTGTGGCGTGCACGCGGTGTCCGCGTCTGAGGGCGTATTGCACCGCGCTGGGCCAGACAAAGAGACGCGCCTACCTCGATTGGGAGTACTGGTCCAAGCCGGTGCCTGGATTTGGAGACCCCAATGCGCGTTTGCTCATCGTGGGACTTGCACCAGGCGCGCACGGCGCCAATCGCACCGGGCGTCCGTTCACCGGAGACGGCGCGGGAAACTTCATGTATCCGGTATTGTACGAGACCGGCTTTGCATCGCAGCCGGTTGCGACCTCACGCGACGACGGTCTGAAGCTCCGCTACGCACGCATCTGTTCGGTCTGCCGCTGCGCCCCACCTGCGGACAAGCCCACGCCGCAGGAGATACGTAACTGCGCGCCGCACCTCTCGGCAGAGATTCATGCGCTCAAACGGCTCCGGGTCGTGGTCGCGCTGGGCCGGATCGGCTTTGACGGGTATCTCAACTTCCTCATCGGAGAAGGCGTCATTGCGTCGCGGCGCGACTACCCCTTTGCGCATGGCGCGGAGCACCGGTTGCCGAACGGCACCGTCCTCATCGCGAGCTATCATCCCTCCCTGCGCAATACCAACACCGGCCGGCTTGACCGTGCCATGTTTACGAAGATCTTTGTCCGCGCAAGGGAACTGGCGGGTTTGCAATAAAAAACAACCTGCACCGTATGCTTTCCATCACACGCTTTGACAACACGCATTCTTGTTTCGAAAGCGAGGGATGACACATGAGCAACCGAACGTTCTGGATCGCGTTTCTTGGCGGGATTACAGCGACCGCAGTGATAACGCTCCTGTTTGCGCCGCAATCAGGCGAGGAGACTCGCAAGAAGATCGGTCAGGCCTATGACGAAGCGCAGGACTACGTTGGGGAAGCAAGCGATTACCTGAAGGATCAGGCCGAGCAGCTGGCCAAAGAAGCCAATGCCACGTACAAGAAAGGTGTCCAGCAACTTGACGAAGCATATTCAAAGGCGACTGAGGCTCTAAACAGCGCGTACAGCGACGCGAAAGAGCAACTTGCCAACCTCTCTGACTCCGCACTGGACCAGGCGGATGCCACGGCAAAGAAGGCACGGTCGCTGGTGTAAACCCCCCTCCCCCCGACCGGGGGTGAACGCATCAGAGCGAAAGGGCCGCGAATGGCGGCCCTTTTGCTTTTAACAGGGCGGCTTACGAGTAGCTCTTCGCCTTCTCGAAGCGCTTGTTCACTTCTTCCCAATTAACAGTATTCCACCAGTTCGCGAGATACTCCGGGCGCTTGTTCTGGTACTTCAGATAGTAGGCGTGTTCCCAGACATCATTGCCAAGGATAGGGTAGCTGCCCTGCGAGATGGGGTTGTCCTGGTTTGGTGTGGTCACGATGGCAAGCTTGCCGCCCCTGTAGATCAGCCAGCCCCAGCCGCTGCCGAATTGCTTCGCCGTGGTCTCGTTGAATTGTTTCTTGAATGCCTCGAAGTCGCCGAAATCGGCCTTGATCTGCTCGCCGATGGCACCTGCCGGTAGACCACCACCGCCGGGCTTCATAATTTGCCAGAACATGGTGTGGTTGACATCGCCGCCGCCGTTATTGCGCACCACCGTGCGCACATCTTCGGGCACAGCATCCAGATCCTTGATAAGTTCCTCTGGCGTTTTTGCTCCCAGCTCGGTGTGCTTTTCCACCGCTCCGTTCAGGTTGGTGACGTAGGTGGCATGGTGCTTGTCATGGTGCAGTTTCATCGTAGCTTCATCGATGTACGGCTCCAGAGCGTTGTATTCATACGGGAGGGGAGGAAGTTCAAAGGGCACGGTCGATCTCCTTCAGGATTCTGTACGGGATGCGTTTTGTTGCGGTCGCTTCCGCAGCGCCTAAGTGGCACCGCCTCGGCTGACATCAGAGCTTCTTCAGATGCGGGTTGAGCGGACGCGGATGCGCCAGACAGGCTGCAAGGGCAAGCACTCGCACCGGCAAGCTAGACCGGCGGCGAATCGTGCACAATCCGCATCGTAAGTGAAGATGGAGATCGCATGAATGCGCTTACTGCAGCGTACCAATGGCTGAACGACCAGGGACCCGCCTTTGGCGCACCGGGTCTGGAGCCGCGCTGGACCTCCAGCAAGAAGGACGCAGTGTCCACGGCGTACGCCGCCAGCAGCCGGGTCTGGTTTACGGTCTCGCATGGCACCCTGAACGAAATCTACTACCCCACCATCGACCGCCCACAGACGCGTGATATGGAGTTGATCTTTACCGATGGGGAGACCTTTGTTCACGAGGAAAAGCGTGACTTGGAGTACGACTTTAGCTACATCGACCCCGATGCCCTGGCGGTGCGTGTGGTGGCCGCCGGCCTTGGTGGCCGCTACACCGTTACGAAGGAAATCATCAGCGATCCGCATCATCCCGTGGTACTGATGCATGTGAAAGTGGAGGGCGAGGAGAGTTTGCTCTCGCGCCTTAAGTGTTATGCCCTGCTGGCACCGCACCTGAACGGCGGGGGCGCGGGAAATTCGGCGCGCTCCATTGAAGTTTCAGGCACCCGGTGCGTTCTTGCGTGGAAGGAAAACACATCTCTGGCCATGGGAGTGGAGGGCGGCTTTTCCCGCACATCATGCGGTTACGTGGGATCATCCGATAGCTTTCAGGACCTGAAAGCGAACAAGCGCATGAACTGGGAGTTTGGCCAGGCGCTCGACGGCAACATCGCCGTCACGGGTGAGATCGATGTCTCCCGGCAACGCGAATTTACCATCGCGATTGCTCTCGGCGATGGGTATCACGCCGCACTTTCCTGCATGATGCAGTCACTCTCCGTGCCGTACGGGTTGCAACTAAAGAGGTTCATCGAGCAGTGGCATCGCGCCGCCTCACCGGAACGGCTGGCGGCTTCATCGCACGATGGCGGGCGGCTCATGCGCATCAGCCATAACATCATCCTGACGCACGAGGACAAGACCTACTCCGGCGCATTTATCGCATCGGCCTCGATACCCTGGGGTAATGCAAAGAGTGACGATGACCTGGGCGGGTACCACCTTGTCTGGACGCGCGACATGGTCCAATCCGCAACGGCGCTGCTTGCCTGCGGACGGGTGGATACAGCGCGGCGGGCGCTTGTGTACCTGGCTTGCACCCAGCGCCCGGACGGCTCGTTTGCGCAGAACTTCTGGATTGACGGCACACCGTACTGGACGGGAATTCAGCTGGACGAGGTCGCCTTTCCCATCATCCTGGCGTGGCGAATATGGAAGCTGGACGGGCTGGGCAACTTCGACGTGTTTCCGTTTGTCCAGCACGCCGCCGCATTTCTCGTCCGCTACGCGCCGGTCACCCAGCAGGAGCGGTGGGAGGAAGCCTCCGGTTACTCGCCTTCAACGCTTGCTGCCGTGATTGCCGGCCTCCTCTGCGCTTCGGATATTGCGCGCGCGCGCAACTCGGCGGAATTGGGCAATTTCCTGGAAAGCTACGCGGATTGGATTGAAGATCACCTGGATGAATGGACCACCACGAACGATGGTGTCCTGCTGCCAGAAGTGAAACGGCATTACGTCCGCATCCAACCGCCAGCACCGGGCGAACCTTTCTACAACCCCAGCTATGGTGTCGGCCGCTACAACATTGCCAACCGTGCTCCCGGCGAGCGCGTCAACTTTGCGGCGAACGAGGTGATCGACGGCGGCTTCCTTGAGCTTGTGCGCTACGGGATCAGGCGCGCGGACGATCCCCTGGTCGTCGACTCACTGAAGGTTGTGGATCACATCATCAAGATCGATACACCGTACGGTGCCTGCTGGAGGCGCTATAACCACGATGGATACGGCCAGCAAAAAGACGGCGGACCGTTTATCCATTACGGCCAGGGGCGCGCGTGGCCCATCCTGACTGGCGAGCGAGCACATTACGAGCTGGCTGCTGGTGGCGACTATGCCCGGCACATTCAAGCCATGGAGCGTTTCTCTTCTGCTGGGGGTATGCTGCCGGAACAGGTATGGGACTACGCGGACATGCCAGACAAGGGTCTCTACTTTGGCCGTTCCGCCGGCTCGGCGCAGCCCCTCGTCTGGGCACATGCTGAGTACGTGAAGCTGCTGCGTTCCTGCGTGGATGGGGTGGTCTTCGATCGCATCTCCATCGTGGAGGATCGCTACGGCGCGCGCCCGGAGCAACGAAGCTTCAAGAACGAAACTGAGTACTTCCAGGTCACGCGTCCCCTCGCGGAGCTGCCTGCGGGCAAACGGCTCCAGGTGCTGGATAAAGACAGTTTTCGCGTTGTGTGGACGACCGACGGCTGGAAGACAACGCAGCAAACGGATTCGAAGCCGATCGGCTCCCCGGGCTTTGCGGCGGAGTTGCCCATTGCACCAGGAACGTCGGGAACTCTGGAACTGACGCTGTTCTGGCCGGCTGAAAATCGTTGGCTCGGACGTAATTTTCAGGTGGCGCTGCGTCAGGCGTCATGATGGTGTCATACAAACCTCACCGGCTTGTACACTGGCGAGACGTGCCTTTCCGAGTGAGGATGGCACGGCAACTTCTTCGAGGCGCACTGCATCAGGGCGTCTGTAAACCAGAACCACGGTGCTCCGGTGCCAGTACACAGAGGAACGAATGAGCGATCTCGACAAGCTTTCCATTGACACACTCCGGCTGCTCGCAGTCGATGCAATTGAACGTGCCGCCAATGGCCACCCGGGAGCGCCCATGGCGCTTTCGCCGCTGGCCTACCTGCTGTTCACCAAATACATGAAGCATGATCCGAAGGACTTCAAGTGGACGGACCGCGACCGCTTTGTGTTGTCCAACGGACATGCGTCAATGCTTCAGTACGGTGCGCTGTTTCTCTCCGGGTACGACCTGTCGCTCGATGATCTGAAGGCGTTCCGCCAGTGGCACTCCAGGGCTCCGGGACACCCGGAGTACGGTTTTACGCCGGGCGTGGAAGTTACCACGGGACCGCTTGGCCAGGGCTTTGGTATGTCCGTTGGCCTCGCGATCGCGGAAAAGCATCTTGCCGCCATCTTCAACCAGAAGGACTTGGATATCATCCATCATCACACGTACTGCATTGTGGGTGACGGGGACCTGATGGAAGGCATCTCGCACGAAGCCGCATCGTTAGCCGGTACGCTCAAGCTGGGCAAGCTGATCGTCTTCTACGACGACAACCTGATCTCGCTTGACGGCCCGACCGAGCTGGCCTTCACGGAAAACGTGACGGAGCGCTTTGAGGCTTACAACTGGCACGTGCAGTATGTGGACGATGGCGAAAGCCTGCCAAAGCTGGAGCAGGCGATCCGCATTGCCCAGGAAGAGACCGGCCGGCCGTCCCTTATACGGGTGCGCACCATCATCGGTTACGGATCTCCGAAGGCAGGCACCAAGCATGTGCACGGCGAAGCGCTGGGCAAGGAAGCGACGCGCAAGACGAAGGAATTCTTCGGCTTCGATCCGGACAAGGATTTTGTTGTACCGGATGAAGCGCTGAAGAATTGGCGCACGGCACAGACACGAGGCGCGGAAGCCCATGCCTGGTGGAACGAACTTTTCGATAAATACAAGCTGGCGCACCCTGAGCTCGCCGCCGAGTTCGACCGTACGGTCAAAGGCGATCTGAAGCCCGGCTGGAACGCTGCGATTAAGCCGTTCCCAACCGAGAAGCCGATCGCGACGCGTACCGCGGGCAACGTCGCCCTGGAGGCGATCGGCAAGGGCGTACCGGAACTCATCGGCGGGGCTGCTGACCTCACCTCGTCCACAAAGACGATCTTCAAGGATTCGCCCAGCTTCCACGACGACCCGAAGGGCAAGAACATCTTCTTCGGCGTGCGCGAGTTCGGCATGTGCGCCGCAGTCAACGGCATGGCTGCGCATGGCGGCATCATCCCCTTCGGATCGACGTTCTTTGTTTTCTCTGATTACGCCCGTAGCGCACTCCGCATGGCGGCGCTGATGAGCACGCACTCCTTGTTTATCTTTACTCATGACTCCATCGGCCTGGGCGCGGACGGACCGACGCACCAGCCGGTCGAGCACCTGATGTCGCTCCGCGCCATTCCGCAGCTGACGGACTTCAGACCGGCGGACGCGAACGAGACGCTCGCCTGCTGGCAGCTTGCCGTTGAGCGCAAGAACGCGTCCTTCATGGCGCTCTCGCGGCAGGATTTGCCGGTAATGGATGTAGCGAAATACCCGATCTTGGAGGGCGTCCGCAAGGGTGCGTATGTGCTGGTCGACGCGGAAAATCCAGACGTGATCGTGGTGGCTACAGGTTCAGAGGTGTCGCTTGTCCTGAAGACGCTGCCCGAGTTTGAGAAGGCGGGCATCAAGGCGCGCGTCATCTCCATGCCTTCGTTCAAGGTGTTTGAGGAGCAGGAGAAAGAGTATAAGAGCAGCATCTTTCCGCATGGCGTCCCGAAGGTTTCCGTGGAGGCAGGCTCGACGATGGGCTGGTGGAAGTACATCGGTCGTGAAGGGTATGCCGTCGGTGTAGACCACTTCGGCGCATCGGCTCCCGGACCGGAGGTGATGGAGAAGTACGGCTTCACCCCGGAGCACCTGGTGAAGGCAGCGCAGACCGCAATTGCCAAGTAGTTCGAATTTACCTGTTTTGCGCAAGGGTCCAGTGGGCGCAAGATCAGGCAGTTACGCAGCACGTGTAAAACTGACGCGCGGAACAGAATTAAGAAAGAGGAACGGTAGATGGAACTTGGCATGATCGGGCTTGGCAAGATGGGCGGCAATATGGCGGAGCGGCTTCGCCTGGGCGGCCACAAGGTCGTGGGTTTTGACTTCAGCAAGGAAGCCACGGCGAAGCTGAGCGCGCAAGGATCCACCGGTGTCGATACGCTGGAAGACCTGGTCAAGAACCTGCAGGCACCGCGTGCCATCTGGTTGATGGTGCCCGCCGGTGATCCGGTGGACGAGACCATCGCCAAGCTGAAGCCGCTGATGCAGAAGGGCGACATCTTCATCGATGGGGGCAACTCCAATTACAAAGACTCTATTCGCCGCCATGACGCTTTGAAGCCTGAAGGTTTCGAGTTCGTGGACGCAGGCACCAGCGGCGGCGTCTGGGGTCTGAAAGAGGGCTACAGCCTGATGATTGGCGGCGACGAGGATGTCGTCGAGCATCTGCGGCCCATCTTCGAAACGCTTGCACCCGCCAAGGACAAGGGATGGGGACGCACAGGTCCGAGCGGCGCGGGCCATTTCGTCAAGATGGTGCATAACGGCATTGAGTACGGCATGATGCAGGCGTATGCCGAGGGATTCTCCATCATGAAGGCGAAGGAGCCGCTGAAACTTGACCTGGCGCAGATCTCGGAGATCTGGCGCTACGGTTCAGTGGTGCGCTCATGGCTGCTTGACCTGACTGCGGAGGCGTTGCAGCACAATCCGCAGATCGAGGGCGTTGCGCCATACGTCACTGACTCCGGCGAGGGCCGCTGGACGGTGTTCGAGGCCATCGACCTGAATATCTCCGCACCCGTTATTACAGAGTCGCTGATCCGCCGCATCCGCTCGCGCGAGGACAATAACATGACCGACCGGCTGCTTTCCGTCATGCGCAACGCCTTTGGCGGACATGCCATGAAAAAGGAATAGGCCAAACCGCGGCGGCACACCGGCATCCAACGCTACATCAACAGGAACGAAGGGAAGAATGCATGGCAGCCACCGGCGTGGACGTATCGCCTGAGCAGGTAGAGGCAAACAAAGGCAAGGAGAGCATCCCTGATCCTTGCATTGTGGTGATTTTCGGCGCATCAGGAGACCTGACGAAACGCAAACTGCTTCCTGCGCTGTATCACCTGAAGCAGTCGAACCTGTTGCCGGAGAATTTCGCGGTGGTGGGCGTGGCGCGCCGGGACCTATCAAAGACTTTCGCCGGAGATATGCGCGACGGCATCATCAAGGGTGGCGGCGTTGACGCGAACGAAGGCAAACTGGCGAAGTTCGTGGATCGCATCGACTACTTTGCGACTGAGTTCGACAATGACGAGGGTTTTGAAAAGCTCAAAGCTTACCTCGCCGGACTGGATACAAAGTTCGGCACGAAGGGTAACCGGCTGTTCTATCTGGCAGTCGCACCGGAGTTCTTCGGAGACATCACGCAGCGGCTCGCCAAGCATGGCATGACTGGCGGTGAAGGTGGGAGCTGGGTCAGGGTCATCATCGAGAAACCATTTGGCACCGATCTCGAGAGTGCGAAGAAGCTCAACGGGGAAATCAATTCCGTCCTGCACGAGGATCAGGTCTTTCGCATCGATCACTACCTTGGCAAGGAAACCGTGCAGAACATCCTTGTCTTTCGTTTCGGTAACGGCATCTTTGAGCCGGTTTGGAACCGCAACTTCATCGACAACGTGCAGATCACTGCGGCGGAAAGCATCGGCATTGAAGGCCGAGGTCCGTTCTACGAGGCAGCAGGAGCTCTGCGTGATGTTCTACAGAACCATGTGATGGAAGTACTGTCGTTTGTCGCCATGGAGCCACCAGACAGCTTCGAATCAAACGCTGTGCGTTTCGAGAAGCTAAAGGTATGGAAGGCGATCGAGCCCATTCCGGTCGAAGACACGGCACGTGGACAGTACGGTCCGGGCACGGTGGATGGACAGCCGGTGGCAGGCTACAGGCAGGAAGACCGCGTCAGCCCCGATTCGCAGACGGAGACCTACGCGGCCATGAAGCTCAATATCGAGAACTGGCGCTGGGCCGGCGTACCGTTTTACATTCGTGCCGCAAAGCGGCTGGAGAAACGCGTCACTGAAGTGGTGATTACCTTCCGGCAGCCGCCATTGCACCTGTTCAAAGGCGCGGGTGGCCAGGGTAAGGAGCAACTCCAGCCCAATGTGCTGACCTTGCGCATTCAGCCGGACGATGGCATCTCCCTCAAGTTCGGTGCCAAGATACCCGGGCCCACCACGAATCTTGCGCAGGTGCAGATGAATTTCTCTTACGCGGAAGTATTCGGTAAGTCATCCGCAAACGGCTATGAGCGGCTGCTGCTTGACGCCATGCTGGGCGACGGCACCCTTTTTGCGGAGCGGCAAGGCGTGGAGGCGACGTGGGCTTTGATGACGCCGATCCTGGAAGCATGGAAGCAACAGAAGAAGGACTTCCCGAACTACGCCGCGGGATCGTGGGGGCCGCAGGAGAGTGACGACCTGCTGGCGAGGGATGGACGGGCCTGGCGCGTCTGACCAGCCAGCACGGGTTAAAGCGCCATTCATGCGGCGCTTTTCCTGTTTGAGCAGGTATCATGCAATCTTCCGGTGCCTCCCGGCATCCCACGCATTCAGGATGGAACCATGGCACGGAACTGCATCGCCGAGTACCTGATCTTTGACACGCCAGAACGCGTGGCACAGGCTGCTGCTGAAGCTTTCGCGAAGGCTGCCAGCGACGCAGCGGCGGAGCGCGGCATCGCGCGCATCGCCGTTTCAGGTGGAACCACGCCAAAGCGTATGTTCGCGCTTCTCGGGGCATCCCCGCTGTCATCGCACGTTCCGTGGGACAGACTTGAACTCTACTGGGTAGATGAGCGTTGCGTTGGCCCCGATGACGCCGATTCGAACTTCCGCATGACTCGTGAACAACTCTTGAGCAAGGTTCCCCTTCCTGCTGACAAGGTCTTCCGCATGGAAGGCGAACTCGACCCCGAAGAGGCAGCTTCAAAGTACGAAGCCACGCTGCGCAACCAGTTCAAATTGGAGGGTGCGCAGGCACCTGCCTTCGATCTTGTCCTGCTGGGCATGGGTGATGACGGCCACACCGCATCTCTGTTCCCGCACTCAGCAGCCATCCACGAAATGGGCCGTCTAGTTACCGCAAACCATGTTGAAGCAAAGAACTCGTGGCGCATCACGCTGACCTGGCCCGTCATTAATCATGGGCGGATGGTCTGTTTTCTGATTGAAGGTGCGGCGAAGGCAGACCGTCTGCACGAGGTTCTGCTTGGCGACTACGACCCTGAGCGGTTACCATCGCAACTCATCCGGCCAGACAGCGGCACAGTTTACCTGCTGCTGGATGCCGAAGCTGCCCGCCGCCTGCCGAAGGTTGGCGCGCGCGGCGAAGCGGAGACTGGCACGTTGGAGTTGACACGATGATTCTTGCAGGCGACGTGGGCGGCACAAAGGTCGATCTTGCGCTCTACGATTTCGATGGCGGCAAGCTGAAGGTGGTTCGGCAGGAGAAATTTCCCGCCTCCAGCTACCCAACGCTGCAGGATGTTGTGATCGCCTTTCTCGGCACGACCGACGTCGCCGCCAAGGTTGAGCATGAAGTGGTTGCGGCATGTTTCGGCTGCCCCGGGCCGGTGAAAGACGGCCATCTTAAGCTGACCAATCTGCCGTGGGAACTGGACGCTCGCGACCTGTCGAAGATCCTCGATATCGAGCACATTTTTCTGATCAACGATCTGGAAGCAAATGGCTATGGAATCGCGGAGCTTGGTCCCGACCAGGTTTTTGAGTTGGAAGCGGGCGACAAGTCCGCTGTGGGGCATCGTGCGCTGGTTTCCGCCGGAACCGGACTTGGCGAAGCATTACTCGTGTGGAACAGTGCGGCGCGGCGTCATATCCCGCTTGCCAGCGAGGGTGGCCATGTGGATTGGGCGCCCCGGAATCCGCTCGAGATCGAGTTGCTGGAATGGCTCATGAAGAAGCTGAACGGCCGTGTCTCGACAGAGCGCGTCGTCAGCGGGATCGGCCTCAAGAACGTCTACGAGTTTCTGCGAGATGGCAAGAAGATGGAGGAACCCGCCTGGCTGCGTGAGCGCATCGCAGCGGAGGACCCGAACTTTGTGATTGGTACCACGGGCGAGGACGGCTCAAGCGAGTTGACCGCGAAGGCTCTGGAACTGTTCACCGCTTCGTACGGCGCGGAGTGCGGCAACATGGCTCTGAAGTTGCTTGCCTCAGGCGGGGTCTACCTGGGTGGGGGTATCGCGCCGAAGATTTTGAAAACATTGCAGAATGGAACGTTTCGCCAGGCGTTTCTGGACAAGGGCCGGCTCTCCCCGCTGCTGCATACCATTCCGGTACGCATCATCCTGGAGGAGAGATGCGCCCTGTACGGCGCTGCCGCGTATGCGGAAGCACGCGCCGCTGAAATCTCCGGGCACAGCGAAAGAGCTGCCAGTCAGGCATAATCGCTCTTCTAAGTTGCCCGGCATCCGTACCCCGGTGGCTCACCCACAGGAAAGTGAGCAGGCATAGACTGAACAGATGCGTCCTCGCCTGTTTGCAACGCTTGTGTTTCTTTTCACCGCACCGCTCTTTGCACAACGTTTGCCTCTAGGCGTTCATCCTCTGCACTACGCGCTGAACGTTACACCAAATCTTAAAAGCGCGTCCTTTGCCGGCTCGGAAACGATTGACGTCTTGCTGGATCACGCCTCGAAGACCGTCACTCTCAATGCGGTTGAACTGGAGATCAACACTGTTCGCGCAGGCAGTCAGACCGCCATCGTGTCCTACGACTCGGCAAAGGAGCAGGCCACCTTTACCTTTGCCGAGCCGCTGCCTGCCGGGCCTGTGACGCTGTCGATTGCATATACCGGCACTCTGAACGACAAACTGCGTGGGTTCTATCTCTCCAGGACAGCCAAGCGGAACTATGCCGTCACGCAATTTGAGGCCACCGATGCGCGGCGAGCGTTTCCCTGCTTCGACGAGCCTGCGTTGAAGGCCACGTTTGATCTGTCGCTGACCATCGATAAGGGCGACACCGTGATCGCCAATACCAACATGCTCACTGACAAGCCCGCTGCCAACGGCATGCACACGCAGACCTTCGCAAGGACGCCAAAGATGTCCACGTATCTGCTTGCTTTTCAGGTGGGCGACTGGGTCTGCAGCAAAGGCGAGGCGGACGGCATACCTATTCGCAGCTGCTCGACGCCAGACAAGCTTGCATTCACGCCGTACGCCCTCCACGCAGCGGAGCACTTCCTCCATTTCTACGATCAGTATTTTGGAGTGAAGTATGCGATGCCCAAGCTCGACATGATCGGCATACCAGACTTTGAAGCCGGTGCGATGGAAAACTGGGGCTGCATCACGTACCGCGAGAAGGCGCTTCTGCTGGACGAGAAGTCAGCGCCGCTCTCGGCAAGAAAGCTGGTGGCCATTGATGTTGCGCATGAGATGGCGCACCAGTGGTTTGGCGACCTGGTCACCATGCAGTGGTGGGACAATCTGTGGCTGAACGAGGGTTTTGCTACCTGGATGGAGTACAAGGCTGTTGGCGAATGGCAGCCGGCGTGGGATATTCCCGCAGATGCTGCGCGCGACCTGAACAGCACGCTGGACCTGGACGCGTCGCCGCAAACCCGCACCATACGGTCGAAGGCGGATACGCCGGACGAAATCAATGAGCAGTTCGATGGCATATCGTATGGCAAGGCGGGCGCGGTCATCGGCATGGTGGAGCACTACCTGGGCGGGGAGACGTTCCAGCAGGGCGTGCATAACTACATGGAAGCGCACAAGTTCGCAAACGCCACTGCCGAAGACTTCTGGAATGCACAGGCCGCTGTCAGCGGCAAGCCAGCCGACAAGATTATGGCCAGCTTTGTCGATCAGCCTGGCGTCCCGCTGCTGCAGGCGCAGGCTGTGGACAGTGACTATACTTTCGAACAAGGCCGCTTCTTTCTTTCGCCTCCGGCTTCGCGACCGGGCCAGACGTGGACGATACCAGTGTGTGTTCGCGGTGGGTCCTGCCAGGTGATCTCTGCCAAGGCAGGCGTCCTCAAGTTGCCGCCAGACGCTGTTCCCGCCTTGCTGGAAGACACTGAGATCATCAACGCCGGCGCGAAAGGCTATTACCGCAGCGGCTATGACCAGGCAACGCTCGGCCTGCTTTTAAGCCACGTGGAAACGCTCAGCCCGCCAGAGCGCGTCCTTCTAACCGGAGATCGTTACGCCTTCATGCGCGCCGGGCAGGTCACCGCCGGTTCCTACATGGATATGGTTGCCACCCTGCGAGGCGATCCCAGTCCACAGGTGCTGGAGCAGAGCCTTGCGGGGCTGAACTCCATCAGCGGACGGGTCGCGAACGATGCGGAGCGCAACGAGATCAAGGCATGGATCAGGCAGAAGTTTGGCCCGGTGTACCGTTCCCTCGGACCCGCACGCGGTGAAAGCCTGTTGGACTCACAGCGGCGTGCCGATCTGTTTGGGCTGCTGGGCATGGCGGACGATCCGGCAATCGTCGCGGAGTCCAGGCGGATCACCACGCGGTCCGTGCATGGCGACCGCAGTATTGACCCGCAACTGGCTCAGGCGGCGCTTCCGGTGGCAGCGGCGCACGGCGATGCGGCGCTGTACGACGGGATCGAGAGCGTATCGAAGTCCGGTCTCTCGCCTGCTCGGCAGACGGAAGCTCTCTTCGCGTTGGCCGAGTTTGACAATCCGCAGCTCGCCACCCGCACCCTGCGCAATGTCAGCGCGGGCAAGATACGCAACCAGGACAGCTGGGTTCTTCTCTCTGAGCTTCTAAGCCAACCGGAGACACGCGACCTGACATGGAACTACATGAAGAACAACTGGAATGCGGTTCATACGCAGTTCACCACCTCCAGCGGCAACCGGGTGGTCTCCGCTACGGGTGCCTTCTGTACAAAGGAGGCGCACGCCGATGTGCAGCAGTTCTTCGCGGCGCATCCGGTGGAAGCATCTGAGCGCGCCTTGCGGGATGCGCTGGACCGGATCGACAGTTGCGTGCAGTTCCGTGCGGAGCAGCAGGGAAATCTGCAACAATGGCTCACGGCAAACCACTAAACGGCAAGCGAAAGCGGCGCCCATGAGCGAGCAAACCAGCTACGACGGATTTTCACCGGCGGTGTACGGCACAGCATCTTCTGCCGCACCACCGCCCTCGCCCGCACCACCGCCGCCGTTGCTGCGCCCGCTATCGACGGGCGAGATACTTGACCGCACCTTTGCGCTGTATCGCAGGCACTTTTGGCTTTTCATCGGCATTGGTACCCTGCCGGCAGCCGTCATGACACTGTCCGCCATGGTGCGGTTGATCTACTTCGCCGCCACGCACCGCCCGATTTCTGTTGTACCCGGCGCGTCACCCGACGTGACGCTGGCTGCCCTGAGCAACATGCTGACGCTGCAACTGTATTTCCTGCCAGCGACGGTACTCTTCATTCTTGCGTATGGCCTTTCGCACGCGGCCATTGTGCATGCTGTCGCCAACATGGCACAGGGGCTAGCAGTGGACGCGAAAGCAGCTTATCGCGCGGTTCTTCCCCACTGGCTGCGGTGGGCCGGCATTGCGCTGCGCCAGTTCTGGACGTTTCTGTGGCCGTTTCTAGTTCCGCTGGCGCTGCTTGGTGCTGCGTTCGCAGTACCCGCAGTGCGTAATAACACCCTCGCGGCCGGGCTTGCCTTGCTGTTTTTCGGCGTGCTCATGAGCGGAGGAGCCGTTCTGAGCATCATCAACATCCTGCGGTTATCGCTGGCTGTGCCTGCCGGTGTGCAGGAGAACCTCGGAGTCAACGCGGCGGTGCGACGCTCCAGGTTTCTCGCGGCCGGCCGCAAAGGACGCATCTTGCTGGCCCTGCTGATGGTCTATGCGCTTCAGCTGGTCGCCGGGGGCATCCAGATTCCCCTGGTTCTGCTCGCTACGACCACTCGCGGAGCGGAGCAGATTGTTCTTCAAGCAATCGAACTTGCCGTGCAGTTTGTCGTGACGGCGCTGGTCACTCCCATAGCGTCCATCGCGCTTTGCCTCTTCTACATTGACGAACGCGTGCGCCGTGAAGGGTTTGATATTGAGTTGCTCATGCACCGCAGTTTTGCGGTGCAGCCCGCCGCTCCAGCAGCAGCGGATCGCGCCTACTCTCCACCGGCAGGTCCTGCCGCGTGAGCCTCAGATCTTCGCTTTGCCGATTCTTTTGGACGGCCATTCTTGTTGCCACTGGTAACGTCTGGCTTGCCGCACAGGCACCGCAGCCGGCGCTGCCCCACGCTGGCCTGCCGAGTCTGCATACGGTCGATGCCGCACAGTACCGCAGTCATTTGCAGACTCTGCTTGGTGTCGTGGCAGCGTGCCAGCGCAGCGCGTCCGCGTGCAATCCCAAGGCGGTGGGTGACATGGATGACTCCGTGCACACCGGCAGCGGTCCTGACGTGATCGAGCGGTATGGCTGGTTGCGTGACCTGCTGGAGGAACGCAACGATCCGGGTGGCAAGCGCCGCTCTGAACTGCTGCCTCATGCCGCACAGCGGCTTTCAGAGCAGGTCGCGGAGCTTGACGGAGCGGCCTCTAGCACCGGGTTGACCCCGGGACAAAGGTCCGCTCGCGCAGCCATCCTCGCACGCAAGGAGTTTCGCACCGCGGAAACCTACACGTGGAGTGACCGCCTTGGCGCGTGGTTCTCGGAACTCGTGAACCGGCTCTTCGGCGGTGTCTCATCGCTGGGACGCTTGGCACCATGGCTTGGATCCGCCCTGCAATGGGGAACGCTCCTGGGCGCGGCAGCTTTACTTTTCTTCTGGATCTTTCGCGCGCTGGACCGCCAGCGTGTGGCCATCGGACGTTTGCATGGTGACGCCGCGCAGGGGCAGCAGCTCGCTGAATCACGCGCGTGGGCAGAACAGGCGCGCGCCCACGCAGAACGGGCGGAGTGGCGCGATGCCATCCACGCACTCTATTGGGCGTCCATCGTTCTGTTGGAAGATCGCCGCACATTGCGCCGCAGCAGCACGCGCACGCCGCGCGAAGCTCTGCGCCTGGTCGACCCGGCCTCGCACCTGCGAGAGCCGCTTCAGGCTCAGACCGGTGCGTTTGAACGTATCTGGTACGGTCTGCACCCAGCGGGAGCGGGCGACTACGAATTCGCGTTGAGGTATCACAACGAATTGGCTGGCAGACAAGGAACGGCGGGGAGCGAGTGAGCACGGGCAATGCAGACCGCCGCATCGTGCTGTGGCTGGGAGCCGGTGTGCTGCTGCTCATCGTGCTCACCGCCGTGTTTGCACCCGCCACGCGCGACGACGACCCCACACCCAGCAGCTACAACACGGGCACGCATGGAGCGAAGGCCGCATATCTCCTTCTCGGTGCACTTGGTTATAACACCGTGCGTTCCGACGCAACCGCAGCAAGCGCGCTTGACGGTGCCGACGCCCCCCACACCACGTACATCCTTGCCGGCCCTGCGGCCCCAATCGAGGACGCGCAGAAGAATGACTACGCCGCCGTGGAGCGCTTCATCCAGCGTGGTGGCCGTGTCCTGGCCACGGGCTTCCGTGGAGCATACTTCCTGCCCGGCGGACGCACCGGAGAGGCCACGCAGTTCATCAGCGGTCTCTGCAAAACAACACCGGAAGGCCGCAGCCTTTACGCCAACGCGGGTTCAGTCGCGTTGTACGATCAATCTCCATGGAACGCGATCGAACCCCTGGTCTATGTAGACCAGCGCTGCGGCAACGACGCTGTCGCCGTTCACCGCACCTATCCAAACGGAGGCGAGTTCGTCTGGTGGGTATCCGCTGAACCTCTGACCAACCGAGGCATCGCCCAGGACAGCAGCTTGCGTCTCCTGCTTGCATCCGTGGGACCGCCAAGCGGCCCGCTGAGCAGGCGCATACTCTTCGATGAGTTCTACCATGGCGTCCAGGGCGCGCCTTCGGATTATCTGCGCGGATTGCCGCTGCGCTCCCTTTTGCTTCAGGCTTCGCTACTCTTCATCCTGCTGGTTGCCAGCTTCAGCCGACGCAGTGGACCTGTCCATGAACCAGTTCTTGTTCCGCGCACATCGCCCATTGAATTCGCCAACAACATGGGTGCGCTCTACCAGCGCGCCGGAGCAACCCAGCCCGCCACGGAAGCGGCTCGCCGCCGCCTGCTTCACTTTCTTGCCCATGCCTGCGGCATACCCATCGTTACGCTGCAGGGATCAGCGCATGATGTGGCCGCCGCGGTGCACAGCCGCTTCGGGATCGACACCCACGCGCTTGAAGCCGCACTGGACCGCGCGGAACAGGCGCGCTACGAAAAGCTGCGTCCTCGCGAGGCGCTGGACCTTGTGCGCGCCCTGGACCGGGAGATCCAACGCCTGAGAATCTTCACCGAACTTCAGCGGGAAGCAACGGTAAACAGTAAGCTCACCATGGAGGCAACCGCGTGACACAGCAGACAGGCGCCTCGCTCGAGGCGTTTCGCAGCGGGCGCGCGGAACTTGGACGGGTGCTGGCTGGCCAAGACGAACTGATCGAGCAGGCTCTGCTTACTCTGCTGTGCGGTGGCCATGCGCTGATTGAAGGCGTTCCCGGCGTTGCCAAAACACTTGCCGTCAAAACCCTTGCACGCTTTCTTGGCCTGGACTACCGGCGCGTGCAGGGTACGCCGGACACGATGCCCGCCGACATCCTGGGCACCAACATCTTCTCGCCAAAGACGGGCGAGTTTGCTCTGCACCGCGGCCCGGTGTTCACGCAATTCCTCCTGGCGGACGAGATCAATCGTATGCCGCCGCGCACGCAAGCCGCCCTACTGGAAAGCATGGAAGAGCGCCAGGTCACACTGGATGGCGAAACCCATCCGCTGGACCGCTACTTCACCACGTTCGCCACGCAGAATCCGCTGGAGTTTGAGGGCACGTACCCGTTGCCGGAGGCGCAACTGGACCGCTTCCTCCTGAAGATTCGCGTCACCTATCCGGCTGCCGCAGACGAGCGCGTCATTCTGGAACGGCATCATGGACTCACAACCAGCCAGCGGCTTGATGACGCGCCCACTACGCCGATCGCACCGGGTCTGCTGGAAAGCGCGCGCCGTGAAGTGCGCGCCGTGGCGGTGGAGCCTGCACTCTTCGACTATCTGCTTGCCATTGTGCGCCGCACCCGCGAGTGGCCCGCCCTTTCGCTGGGCGCATCGCCTCGTGCCAGCGCCAGTTTGCTGCTGGTGGCCAAGGGATACGCCGCTCGCGAGGGCAGGGGATTTCTTCTGCCGGACGATGTGAAAGCCGCCGCGGTTCCTACGCTGCGTCATCGCCTGATCCTGAAGCCTGAGGCTGAACTGGAAGGCTTTGACAACGACCGCGTCATTGCTGACATTCTTGCTGCTACAACCGTGCCAAAGTAAGTGGGTGCCCCATGTATCGCTTCTGATACATGGGCTTTCTGAATCTGAATTCTCACGTCAAGCTATGCAAACCCTGATCCCAAACCTGGTCACCGCCGCAGCGCAGCCGAAAGGGAAGCGCTTTGGCCGTGTACTCGGCTTCGGATTGACGGCGCGCACGCTCCTTCTGCTGGCTGCGGCAACCCTCCTCAGCATCCCCGCGTTCGTACACAGCCGCACGCCATGGCTCATGTTCGCGGCAGACGCGGTCCTGCTTGCCACCGCGCTCGCCGACGCCGCCATGCTGCCCGCGCCCGAGAGCTTTTCCGTGACGCGCCGCTTTATCCATGCCCCCGAGCTTGGCATTCCAGCGGAGATCGAGTTCACCGCCGTTCACGATGCCAGAGGTGTCTACCGCCTGCGGATGACTGACGACCTGCACAGCTCCATGCAGGCTCTCGGGATGCCGCTGACACTGGTCTGCTATCCCAACGACACCATCACCGGGACCTACCAGGCGACTCCGTCCCGGCGCGGCGACCTCTCTTTGGGGCAGACGTATCTGCGTTACCGCAGCGTGCTTGGCCTGGCGGAGCGATGGGCCGTTGCTGACCTGCGCCAGACGGTGCGCGTCTATGCCGCGGGCGAGCAGGCCAACGACTCGTCCGCGCTCTACCTCTTACGGGCGCGGCAGATCGAACTTGAAAAGCGCCGTCTGCGACAACTCGGGCTTGGCCGCGAGTTCGAGACCATGCGCGACTACCAGCCCGGCGACGAACTTCGGAACATCTCCTGGACAGCAACCGCGCGCCACAACCGCCTGATCACGCAGCAATACACCACCGAGCGCTCTCAACAGGTGTGGATCATGCTGGATGCGGGCCGTCTCTCGCGCACGGCGCTTGCCCTGAACAGTACTGCAGCATCGGAAAGCCACGGAGAACGGGTGGCCCAGGTTCGCGAAGCTAACCTGGGTGGAGCGGCGGCGCGCTCACCGAGCAGCGCATCAATGCTGCCTTCAGAGCCTCAAACACACAATGATGATCATCGTGTTTCAGTCCGGCTTGTCACGCAACTCGATCAGGCGGCCTCTGCCGCAGGTCTGCTGGCGCGCGTCATCACGCAATCCGGCGACCGCTGCGCTCTGCTGACGTATGGCCGCCGCGTCCAGCAGCAACTGCTGCCCGGCGTCGGCGCGCTGCACCTTCGCCGCTTGATCGATGCGCTCTCCCAGGTCCGCTCGGAGAGTGCCGAAGCTGACCACCTGCTTGCTTCGACGCGCCTGCGTCAACTGCAGCGCCGCCGCGGGCTGGTGCTTTGGATTACGGAGATGACGGAAAGCGCCGGCCGTCCGGAGATCGTCGCGGCTGTCACCGAACTCGTCCGTCGGCATCTCGTTGTACTCGTCCTCCTGCAACATCCTGAGCTGGAGGAACTCTCCGCGGCCGCACCTTCGAACGCCCGCGAAATGTTCGCCTCTGCCGCCGCCCAGGAGATGCTCGAACGCCGCCGCCTCACACTATCGCAACTCCGCGCGCAAGGCGTCCTCATCGTCGAAACCAGCGCCAGCGCCGTCGCCGCCGACACCATCTCCAAATACCTCGAAGTCAAAGCAGGCGGCAAGCTGTAGCAGGCTTAGTTCATGAGGAAAGCCGTTTCTCGCCAACGATACGCTCTAAGTGTGAACAACTTGCGGAAGTTGAATCTGAGCTCGTGAGAAAGGAAGACATGTGGCCACGTTGACGACCACCGACAAGCAGACACTCGAGAAGCTGTTTGGAATGAGCGGAGGCTACGTCCTTAATTTCTCGGACAAGACTTTCGCGGAGTTTTTTCGAGATGACATGAACCTGGACATCTATCAGCCAAAATACTCTTACGCGAGCGGTTCTAAGGCAAACAGGATGAGAGGCTTTTGGCTAGCTTCTGATGACGCGCTGGTCGCAAAAAGCATCACTCAGCTTCTGGTTTACATTGACCCGCAGATTGCCATTGAAAGGCTCAAAGCGGAGGACTACTCCAATGACCTGATTGAGAGGGCGCGCGCGATCTCAGACCGGCTCGCCAGTCGAAGCGGGGAGAAATCGTCGCATACGCAAGTCGATAAGGCGTCTCAGCACGTTAAGCCTGCTTCTTTTCCCAACGCTGAAAGCCTTAAGCCTCTTCAAGAACAGCTGCTGAAATTGAATTCTCTGTCACCGCAGGAACGCGGTTACGCGTTCGAGCGGTTCCTTAGCCATGTATTTGAACTATACCAACTCGCGCCGCGCGGTTCGTTTCGGCTCAGGGGAGAGCAAATCGACGGAAGCTTCCAGCTTGGTCATGATGTCTATCTCGTTGAAGCCAAGTGGCACAGTCAGCAGACTGCGCAAACTGATCTGCTCGCGTTTTCGGGCAAGGTCGAGGGCAAGGCGCAGTGGTCACGCGGAGTGTTCATTAGCTATTCGGGGTTTACCAGAGACGGTCTAGAAGCATTCAGTCGAGGCAGGTCTACGAGGATCGTCTGCATGGACGGATTTGACCTACATTGCGTGCTCACGCACCAACTTTCACTCACAGAAGTCATTGGTTCGAAGGTGAGAAGGGCGGCAGAGACGAATGAAGCTTACGTGTCCATACGCGAACTCTTTCCGTCGAAGAACTTGTGAGGCTGCACTGGACGAACCTATTACTCTTCAACACCTAAGATGCTACGCGCGGAAACCGTTCGATACTGAAATAGACACCGTGAGTGTTCTCAGGTCCACTCATCGCTACCGAGAAGTGCATTGCACGAACTAGCGATCTACGATGAATTTGGAACATCCGTTCCGCTCGTTCGCTAACTGGAGCTACACCGCGATGACGAAGGTGTCGTCGGTCCGGGTAACGCGGTTGTAGAGGGTGTCGCGCTCGACTGGCTCACGGCCTGCTTCGCGGATGAGGCGTTCGAGTTCGGCGCGGCGCATACCTTGCGGCGTGGTCGCGCCTGCCTCGTGGTAGATTTTTTCTTCCACCACGGTGCCGTCAATATCATCCGCGCCAAAGCGCAGCGAGATTTGCGCCATCTTCGGCGTGACCATCTGCCAGTAGCTTTTGATGTGCGGGAAGTTGTCCAGCATGAGCCGTCCGACAGCGATCTGCCGCATATCGTCAAAGCCGGTCGTGCGTGGCAGGTGACCCAGGACTGTATTCTCCGGGTGGAATGCCAGCGGGATGAAGGTCTGAAAGCCGCCGGTACGGTCCTGCACCACGCGCAGCTTCAGCATGTGGTCAATGCGATCTTCTTCGTTCTCGATGTGGCCGTACAGCATGGTCGCGTTCGAACGCAGACCGGCGTTGTGAACCATCTCCGCAGTTTCCAACCACTCGCTTCCGTCGATCTTGTGATCGCAAATGATGTGCCGCACGCGGTCCGCGAAGATCTCAGCGCCGCCGCCGGGGCAGGAATCGACACCCGCAGACTTCATCTTCTGCAACGCCTCGGGAATCGACAGCTTTGCGCGCTTCGCCAGAAATGCGACCTCCACCATGGTGAATGCCTTGATGTGCACCTTCGGGAAGCGTTGTTTCAATCCGGCGACCAGGTCAAGAAAATACTCGAACGGCAGATCAGGATGGAGGCCGCCAACGATATGGAACTCCGTGACTGCTTCTGAGTAACCCTGACTGGCAGAGGTCCACGCCTCTTCAAGCGCCATGGTGTAGGTGCCGCTATCACCCTTCTTCTTGCCAAAGGCGCACAGCCTGCAACTCGCCACACATACATTGGTTGGGTTGATATGCCGGTTGACGTTGAAGAAGGTCAGGTTACCGTGCAGCCGCTCCCGCACCAGGTTGGCCAGCCAGCCGACCGCCAGGATGTCAGGCGACCGGTAGAGCGCAAGTCCATCCTCAGCAGACAGCCGCTCGCCAGAGACCACCTTTGCCGCAACCGGCCAAAGACTGGCGTCGTCGGTCTGGAACTCGTGGCGGGGACGGCCTGTGGGCGACTCAGAGATCATGTCAATCCATTAGACGCCAACTCGCCGTGCAACGCTCCTGCTGGCGGACGTCCGTGCGGCCGGGCAGGGAAGGTGCTAGCTTCCGCTGCGTGGAAGCTGCGCGGAGTCCACCATGCGGGGCTGCAACACCACACCGTCAAAAGGTGTGATGCCCAGCAGGTGATCGCCAACTGGACGGACTTCAGAGAGCACCCACCCCGTGTCACGGTATGACACCTTCATGTCGGGCGTGTGCACGGCAAAGACCAGCGTGTTCTGGTTGCTGGTCACCAGCACACGCTCGGAAGTCGCGTCAAAGTAGATCCCGGTGGTACCCGGTACGAACAAGTCGTGTACGGTCTTCCATCCCGAGCCGTCGTTGTCGGAGTACCACACACCCTCGGTTCCGCCCACCCAGAGACGTCCACCATTGTCGATGGCCACGGTGGTGACGCGGGCAAGCTCGGCCGGAGCCTGAATCGCACGGAAATTCACACCCTTGTCGACCGAAAGCGAGAGGGAATGCAGGTCGCCGGCCAAAACGCGTTCGCCGCGCGCACTCACGACCCGCCACGGTGTCCCGTTTGCGCTCCGGATGTGACTCCACGTCTTACCGCCATCGGTAGAACTCAGAAGACCATCCTCTGTGCCGGCAAATACGGTCGAATCATTCGATGCGAGGGCGAATACGCCCGTATTAGACTCTTCCGGCGGAACGCTTCTCACCGGCGCTGTAGAAACCGAGCGTGCACGTTTGGCACCGGTCCGCGCAGGCGCTTCTTTTGAGGCGATCTGTGCCGTCTTTCCTTTTGCCACGGGATTGCTGTTGGAGCGAGCACGTGCAGTTTTGGAACGGACATCCGCCGCCGGCTCAACCTTCGCGGGTTCTTCTGACGGCAGGGCAAGGGTTAGCCCGGAGTTCTTCCAGACGTCCCCATCCATGCGGTAGATACCGTGCCGCGTGCCGGCCAGGAGCGTGCCGTCAGGCGTTTCTGTCATGGAAAAGACATCAGCTCCGTTCAGCCCCTGGCTGCGCTGGGCCCAGGAGAGGCCGCCGTCTGTGCTGCTGAAAACACCACCGGCGGTTTTGTCATTGATGACACCGACATAAATCTTGGCGGAGTCGGAGGGGTCCTGCATGACGGCGGTAATCTGCCGGGTTGAGAAGCCTTTGTTTGATGAGGTAAACGTCATGCCGCCATCGTTGGAGAGCAGTACACCTGTCCTGTCCGTGGCCAGCAACACGCGCTTGCTGTTCTCCGCGTCGATGTTCACGTCGTTGATGATCCAACCCGGATCGCCATTGCGCGAAAAACTGTGTCCGCTGTCAGTGGTGCGCCACAGGCCTTCCGTTGTGCCCGCGAAGACCGTTCCTGTCTGCTTAGGATCTTCCATCAGGACGCGCGTGCGGCGTGCCGTGGAGGGAATACCCGCCACCTTTGTAAACTTCAGACCTCCATCGTTGCTGCGGTAAATACCGGAACATGCCGAGAGGTAAATATCCTTCGCGTTCGCGGGATCGACGATGATGGAGAAGACGTCGGAATCGTCAATAATGCCTTCCTTCATGTTGATCCAGTTGGCACCGCCGTCGGACGTCTTCCATGGAAGGTGCCACGTTCCCGCGTAGATGATCTTGGAGTCCTTAGGGTCTATGGCGATGGATTCAATTTCATGGAGCTCATGGCTGCCCTCTGGTGTAATCAGCGTCCATGTGGCACCACTATCCACGCTGCGATACACACCATCCAGAGCGCCCAGAATCATGGTTTTTGGATCAGACGGTGCCTCAGACAGGGCACGAATCGAGTGCCCTTTCATCTGCTCGTTTGCTGTCCAGGTCTTGCCGCCATCGTTGCTGACGTACAAGCCGCCGTCCACGCGATCCAGCACCCATCCGCCCACCAGCACATGCTGCGGATTGGCGGCGTCCACCAGGATGTTGTCCAGCACAAGATCGTCGCGCTTGCCCACGCGCGCAAGCCGGGCCCAGCTCTGCCCGCCATCATGGCTGTCGTAAATGGTGCCGCTGACCGTGCCCAGGTAGACGTGGGTGTGATCCTTCGGATCTGACGCAAAGGATCGCGCATCCCCGCCATCCGGCCCATAGGGTAGCCATCGGGTTTGGGCACCCAGGGAGGCGCAGGCTAGAACAAAAAGCGGCAGAGAAAGAAACAGGTGACGAAAGGACTTCATAGGATTCCTTATACCGAAATCCATTCTACGATTCTCATGGCGTTCCGGCACTGTGCTGAACCTGCACAGATACGCCTCACACACACCTTGCTACAACTCCAGAGCGGAGTTCTCAATGGCTCTACGCACGTTGCCATCGGATTTCTGTAACCGTCGCACCGCTTCCATTTTGTCTACATTTGCCTTAAGCATCACCACGGCGATCGGGATCGACTTTCCGGCGGACTTGATGGTGCGGATGGCATGATCGCGGTCTACGCCGGTGACACGCTGCAGCACGTTGATGCCGCGCTCCACCAGCTTTTCGTTTTTCATGTGCACGTTCACCATCAGGTTGTCGTACACATAGCCCAGCCGTGTCATGGCACCCGTGGTGATCATGTTCGTAATCATTTTCTGAGCAGACGATGCCTTGAGCCGGGTCGATCCGCTGATGACCTCCGGACCCACCTCGGCCACGATGCAGATCTCCGCCGCGTCGGCCAATCGCGTGTCGCGGTTGCAGGTGATAGCCGCCGTCTGCGCTCCACGCTGCTTCGCATATTCCACCGCCCCCACGACATAGGGTGTCCTGCCCGATGCAGAGATGCCGATGACGATGTCCCGGCGCGTCGGCCGCCGTTTGGCGATGTCCCTTTGCCCCATCTCCGGCGAGTCTTCGTTCACGTCCGCCGCCGAAGCCAGTGCCTTTGGGCCGCCGCACATGATGTACTGCACCTGCGCTGGCTGCGTGGAGAACGTCGCGGGACACTCAGCCGAATCCAGGGCCGCGATGCGACCGGACGACCCGGCACCCACATAGATCAGCCGTCCGCCATCGCGCAGGCATCGTGCCACCACATCGATGGTCTGGGCGATCTCTGGCATCGCCTTCTTCACCGCACCCGCAACCTTCGCGTCTTCGGCGTTGATGATGCGCGCGATCTCCAGCGACGACTTGGTGTCGAAGCCTTCTGAGGCTTCGTTCGACCGCTCCGTGGCCAGGGAGCGGATGCTCTGCGTCTCTCGCGGAGCAGGCTGTTCGATCTGTTCTTCTTCCAGTGTTGGCATGGATCTTCGTCCCTCCGCCACCTATCATTGTAATCCAACGCCTCTACGATGCGACGAGTTCCTGCCGGGATACCCTTTGCACTTTCTCGGGACACCCGATCCCGTTGCGGGAACCGCATGCGCCCTTGTCAGCAGATCATCGTCTTACTTAGAGTGGGAGCAGAACGTTGAACGACCTCCACCAAAACGAGACCTCATCTTCCAGCAAGCCAAGCTCTCTTGGATGGCTGCGCGATGTGTTGGCATCGATCGCGGTTTCGGTATTTATCATCCTCTTCCTCTACCAGCCCGTACGCGTTGAGGGCACCAGCATGGTTCCCATGCTGCAGGACCAGGACCGGCTCTTTATCAACAAACTAGCCTACCGGGTGGGAGATGTGCAGCAGAATGACGTAGTGGTCTTTCGCTATCCGCGGGACCTCACCAAGAGCTACATCAAGCGAGTCATCGCAGTTCCCGGAGATCGCCTGCGCATCGACCACGGCCGCGTGTACGTCAATGGCGTGCGGCTGAAAGAGCCATACGTTCCAGCGCGCTACACGGATGAGCGCTCGCAACCGGAGATGACGATCCCTCCAGACCAGTACTTCGTCATGGGCGACCACCGCTCCATCTCCAGCGACAGCCGCGACTTCGGACCTGTGGATCGCCGTCTGATTTACGGCAAAGCAAGCTTTGTCTACTGGCCGTTCGACCAGGCCGGAGCCATCCACTGACGCTCTCTGCGATCCGCGCCTCGACTACCCCGCCAGGCGACCGTGGCACAAGAGGGTTCTTGACAGCGACGTAAGAGCGAATCATGGCAGATGCGTGTTTTGTTTTTTCACAGCGACAGGGCAGCGGATTGTGGGTCACACTACCTACAGGCTCACAGCCCAGGAGAAGATTTGTGAAAATTACTGCCGCCAAGACCTTGCTGTTTACCATTGCCCTTGTCATCGCCGGTGCCGCCGTTGCAACGCCCTCTGCCAGCGCCGCTCGCCATCACCGTCACCATCACCGCCACGCCCAGGGCCGCTAACATTTGTCTAAACGAGAGAGGCCGCATATTGCGGCCTCTCTTGTTTGCTCAATGCGAGCTCTTGATGATCGCGGCGAAGGATTCCGGCCGCAGACTCGCCCCGCCAACGAGCAATCCATCAATTTCCGCCTCGGCCATAAGCGGGACGCAGTTGTCCGGCGAAACAGATCCGCCATACAGAATCCGCGTTGCGTCCGCCACGCCGCCGCCGAAGAGGGTTCGCAGCTCATCCCGGATGATCTTGTGCGCTGCATTCGCCACGTCCGGCGAAGCGGTGGAACCGGTTCCCACGGCCCACACCGGCTCATACGCAATCACCAGCGTTCCGGTCGCGCTGGGTGCCAGGTTCGACAGCGCGGCACCCATCTGTGCCAGCAACGTGTCCTTTGTGTACCCATCCTGCCGGTCCGCCGCCATTTCTCCAAGACAGAGCACCGGCACCAGGCCATGCGCCACGGCTGCCTTCAACTTTAGGTTGACCTGCTCATAAGTCTCGTTGGCGTACAGCCGCCGTTCGCTGTGGCCGAGCAGTACATGGGTGGTGCCGATGCTGGTTAGCATGGTTGGCGATGTCTGCCCTGTGTAGGGACCCTCGTTACGCCAATGCATCGTCTGCGCACCTGCGCGCACATTGGTTCCTCGCACGCGGTCAATCACAGTGGAAAGCGAGGTCGCTGTCGGGAACAGGATAATGTCCTCGCGTTCCCTGCCTTCCACCATGGGTAGAAAGCGGTCCAGAAAGGCGAGCGACTCCTTCGGATTCTTGTACATCTTCCAGTTTCCCGCGATAATCGGCTTCCGCATCGTGCCCCTCGTTCTCCTGCCTTTACCGGATGCTCATGCACAGATCTTTTGATGCATGAGGATTCTTAACATAATGCGGGTATCCCACGTCAGGTGTGAGGATGAACCTTATCTTTGCGACAGGGCCGCGACCCCCGGCAATGTCTTACCTTCCAGGAACTCCAGCGAAGCTCCGCCGCCGGTCGAGATATGGGTGATATCGTCCGCCACTCCGGCCATGTGAGCGGCGGACACTGAGTCCCCGCCCCCGACGATACTGGTCGCATCCACATTGTCCGCGACCGCATGGGCCACGGACATGGTCCCTTTTGCAAACGCGGGCATCTCAAACACACCCATGGGGCCGTTCCATACAATCGTTCGCGCGCCCTCTATCTCGTTCACGAACAGATCAATCGATTTCGGCCCGATATCCAACGCCATCAGGTCAGCAGGGAAGTCTTCAGTGCCCCGAAACACCGAAGTGGCCGCGTTCGGCGCGAAGCGGTCGGCCAGCACATGATCGATGGGAAGGAGAAATCTGACACCCTTCTCCTCCGCCTTTTTCAGGGCAGCCTCCGCGACGCCGGTCTTGTCTGCTTGCAATAAACTCTTGCCCGTCTTCTGCCCTTTCGCGGTCAGGAACGTGTATGCCATGCCGCCGCCCACGATGATCGCATCCACCTTGTTCAGCAAGTTATCGATTACCTCGATTTTGTCACTCACCTTCGCACCGCCGATGATGGCAACAAACGGCTTGTCGGGCGACTGGAGCGCTTTGCCGAGATAGTTCAGTTCCTTTTCCATCAGCAGACCGGCTGCACTCTGGGTGATGAACTTCGTGATGCCTTCGGTGGAAGCATGTGCCCGGTGCGCCGCTCCAAACGCATCGTTCACGTAGACATCCGCCAATCGCGCAAGCTGCCCGGCGAATGCCGGGTCGTTGGACTCTTCTTCCTTGTGGAAGCGGAGATTTTCCAGCAGCAGCGCCTGTCCATTTTCCAGCTTGCCGACCAGCTCTTCCGCGATCCCGCCAACGCAATCCGGAGAAAACGCCACGTTGCGCGACGCACCCAGGTCCGCGTCGATCAGCATGCGCAGGCGGTCCACCACCGGCCGGAGACTCATGCTCTCCACGCGCTCACCTCTGGGCCGTCCCAGGTGTGCCGCCAGGATCACCTTTGCCTTGGCCCGAAGAGCGAACTCGATGGTTGGCAGCGTCTCACGAATGCGTGTGTCGTCCAAAATCTCGCCGCCGTCTTTCGAGAGCGGAACATTGAAATCCACGCGGATAAATACCCGCTTGCCATGCAGGTCCAGATCACGAATCGAAAGCGTCGACATGTTGCGATGATAGTCGCTGCCCGCTCAGAGTCGCCGTGTACACCGTGCAACCGCCGCGTACACCGTGTTCTCGCCCTGCGATTTGCTACAGGCCCTTGCGCGTCCGGAACTCGCGCACTACATCTGCCGGGTCGCGATGCTCGCCTTCCACGGCATGGTTCAACGCCTGCATCTCGGTCTCGCTCACTCTCCCGGAGAGCCGGTCCAACGCCGTTCGCATTGCCGGATGCTGCCGCAGGGCATCCTCCCGCACCAGCGGCACCGCTTGATACGGCGGAAAGTAGTGCCGGTCATCCTGGAGCACGCGCAGATTCAGACCGGTGATCGCGCCATCTGTTGAATTGCCTGAGACCACGTCCACCTGCCGGTTCGCCAGCGCGCGGTAGAGCAGCCCCAAATCCATCACACGCGGCGGACCCGCAAACCGGATGCCGTAGGCCTGCTCCATGCCATGCAGACCGTCCGGCCGCTCCTCAAACTCGTATCCCACGCCCAACCGCAACTGCGGCGCGGAAGGTGCCAGCTCGCTCAGGTTCACGAGGTGCAGCCGCTCCGCGTCCGGCGCGCGCAGCACCATGGCGAACGTGTTCTCAAACCCTAGCGAAGGCAGCACCGCTATCTGGTACTTGTCCGCATACATCCGCTGTACAGTCTTAAAGACACGATCCGCGTCATGATCCAGCGGCTGCTTCAGGATCGAAGTCAGCGCCGTTCCCGTGTACTCCACGTACGCGTCAACGCGGCCGGAGACGAGTGCCTGATGCGCAATGTAGCTCCCGGCAAGATAGAACCGCCGGTCCACCTTCTCCCCGGCTGCTTCGATTTCCTGCGCCAGAAGCTCACCCAGGATCACTTGCTCGGTAAAGTTCTTCGCGCCGATTACGATTCGCGAGCTATGCGACGGATCGCACGCCGTAAGACCGGTCAACAGCATGGTCAGTAGGCATGAATAGGTGAGTTTCAAGTTGTGAGTTTTGAGTTTGTGTGTCGTTACCGCAAACTTACAACTCACAACTAAAGACTTAGAAACCAGAAACTGGCATTGCCGGATTAACCCGGACCAGCGGCACGCCACTGCCTTCCTCATCCGTCTCTCCGCACAGCGAGCCGGCGTTCCAACAGGCCAAGTAACCCATCCGCAGCCAAGGCGAGCAGCGCTGCCGGGATCGCTCCCGCCAGAACGAAGCGGTTGTCCACCGACGCCACGCCGCGGAAGATAAACTCGCCCAGACCACCTGCACCAATGGCTGCGGCGATGGTTGCCACACCCACGCATGTCACCGTGGCCGTCCGCAAACCTGCCAGCAGAACGCTTGCGGCGAGTGGAAGTTCTACCTTCACCAGCTTCTGCATATTGTTCATCCCGATCGCATTGCTGATATCGATCAAAGCGGGGTCGATCCCGCGAATGCCGGTATACGTGTTGCGCAGAATGGGGAGCAGAGCGTACCCGGTCAGCGCCAGAATGGCGAGCCGCGAGGCGCGATCGCCGAGCCACGGTACCGGCAGGAGCAAGCCGAACAACGCCAGACTTGGCACTGTCTGCACAATGTTCGCGAACCCGATCACGGGCCGTGCCCAACGCTCATGCCGCGTCAGCCAGATGCCTGCTGGAATGGCAATCGCCGTCGCAAACAGCATGGCAAAGCCAGTCAGCCACAGATGCTCCAGTGTGAGCCGCAGCAGTTCGTACCCATGCTGGTGCAGGAAGCTGGTCATCCTGCCGGCTCAAACCGCTGTACAGCGCGCACATACTCGCGCACGCCTGCACTCTGGGACGCAAGCACTTCGTGCGATGGCAGGTCAGCCTGCACACGTCCGCTGTCAAGGAGAATGACGCGATGGGCGAGAAAGATCGCTTCTTGCAAATCGTGCGTGACGATCAGGGCTGTCTTGCCGAGGCGCGCCAGCAGGTCGCGCAGCATGGTCTGCATCTCCGCGCGCGTCAGCGGATCGAGAGCGCCAAATGGCTCGTCGAGCAGCAGGATGGAAGGATCGCTAGCTAGCGCCCGGGCCACACCTGCACGCTGCCGTTGCCCGCCCGACAGTTGCCAGGGCATACGTCCGGCAAACTGTGCGGCATCAAGCCCCACCATGCTTAGCAACTCTTTTGCGCGGCTCTTCCGCTGGTTGACGGGTTTGCCCGCAAGTTCCAGCGGCATCGCCACATTCCGTTCAACGGTTATGTGCGGGTACAAACCCGTCTCTTGAATGACGTACCCGATGCCGCGACGAAGTTGGAGCAGATTCGACCGGGTCACATCCACGCCATGCACCAGGACAGATCCCCCTGTAGGGAGCACCAAACCGTTCACGGTACGCAGCAGCGTCGTCTTGCCGGAGCCGGATCGGCCCAGGAGCGCAGTCGTCGTGCCTGCCGCAAGGGACAGGCTGATGCCATCCAGGATGCACCGGCTGTCACCAGCAACGGCCGGCACGCTGTAACGAACGCCGCGATATTCCACCGCGACATTGTCAGTTCCCATCTAGCGCACGGACGTTTCGCCCGACTCAATTACCTGGAGGCGGCTACCCGCTTCATCTCTGCCTTCCGGAGAATGGCTGAAGTCAGAACTGCTCTCACTGGAAGCGGCACTCTGCTCGGCCGTCGGCTCTCCAGTGTCACCATCCGGCACGCCCGTGGGCTCATCCAGATCGTGAACTGGCTCGTTGAATGCTTCTGCATTCCCGTCCGTGCCGGCTTGCGTGTTCCCCGGCTGGCCCTTGACCCGCACCACCGTGATCTTGCTGAAACCTTCCCGGAAGGAAGGTGGCCGCAGCCGTTCCGAAAGCTTCTGCATCACGTCGTCGGCAACCCGGCGCTCGCGCTTGCTGTTGCGCTCCATACAGACCGCGAGCGGCACGTCGAAGTACACCGCCTGCGCGTCATACCCGAAGCTTTTCGCCATCTTGATCCACTGCCGCCGTTCGTGCGCGGAGAGGTTGGTGGCATCCACGTAGTTCCACGGCATCTTCGCGATCAGCCGCGCTCGCAACAACGAACGCAGGGTGGAAAACACCAGGCCACTGTAGCGCTGATCCGTGATGTCGTCGAATAAAATCGTGCGCAGCATATCGCTGCTCAGCGGAGTTACGCCACGCCGCTTGAACCACGTTGTTTTTCCGCTGCCCGGCAAGCCAATGGCGAGCACAACATAGCCGCGTGGCGTCGCCTTGTCGCCTGCCGGAATCGACGCAGGTTCGGCGGGTGGCACACCCAGCGATTCCGGCTGTGTCTCTACCTCAATCCGGCCAGGGCTCCCGCCAGCAGAAGCATCTTCGCCGCCTGCCGATTCCGTTGCCGCCTGCAGGTCCACCGAAGGCTGATTCTGCTCCTCCGGTCTGCGTGTATGTGCATCCTGGTAGGTGGGTTGTAGTGCCGCGGGCTGGTCCTGTGGAATCTCCTGCCCAATCTTGCCGGTGGCCTCGCTGTTGTTTGGGCCACGCTTACCGCGTCGTCTCATCCTGTTGCGCATCCAGTCGCGCATGATTCGCTTGTACCATAGCCCGGCGATGCCCGCAAAACGATACAGGTAGTCACCAGCCTTCACGCTGGAGCCGGTACACTGAAAGACGGTGTTTCAAACCCATTTTCAGCACACCCCTGAGAGGAAGCAGAACAGCATGGCAGTGAAGGTAGGCATCAACGGATTTGGCCGCATTGGCCGCAACGTCTTCCGCACCGCGCTCGGCAACCCCGAGATTGAATTTGTCGCTGTCAACGACCTGACCAGCCCCGCGACGCTGGCGCACCTGCTCAAGTACGACTCCATCCTGGGCAACCTGCACCAGCACGAAATCGAAGCTGGCGCGGACTTCATCTCTGTTGACGGCAAGCAGATCAAGGTCTTCGCTGAACGCGATCCCGCCAAGCTGCTCTGGGCTGAAACGGGTGCGCAGGTCGTCGTCGAATCCACCGGCCACTTCACCGACGCAACCAAGGCAAAGGCGCACCTGGGCGAGACGGTCAAGAAGGTCATCATCTCCGCTCCGGCAACGAACGAGGACATCACCATCGTGCTTGGCGTGAACAGCGACAAGTACGACCAGGCGCAGCACAACGTCATCTCGAACGCCAGCTGCACAACGAACTGCCTCGCTCCGGTAGTCAAGGTGCTAAATGACATCTTTGGCATCACGAGCGGCATCATGACCACGGTGCACAGCTACACCAACGACCAGGTCATCCTCGACTTCCCGCACAAGGACCTGCGCCGCGCCCGCGCCGCCGCCATCAACATGATCCCGTCCACCACCGGAGCGGCGAAGGCGCTGAAGCTGGTCATCCCGGAGATGGCGGGCAAACTGGATGGCTTCGCGATCCGCGTCCCCACGCCCAACGTGTCGGTTGTCGATCTCACCTTCAACACGGAAAAGCCGGTCTCCGTCCAAAGCATCAACGAAGCGATGAAGGCGGCCAGCGAAGGCCTGCTGAAAGGCATCCTCGGCTACACGGACAAGGAACTTGTCTCCAGCGACTTCAAGGGTGACAGCCGCTCCTCCATCTTCGACTCGGCATTGACGAAGGTGGTTGGAGACAAGATGGGGAAAGTTATCTCCTGGTACGACAACGAATGGGGTTACAGCTGCCGCGTTCGGGATTTGATCCTGTTTCTGGTGGAAAAGGGTTTGTAGGGCATCTTCAAGAGGCGAAAGGGCGTACCTCATGAGCTTCCAACTCGATAAGTTCAAGAGATTACGCCCTTACCTCTACCACTCGACTTCAGAGACTACAAGCGTACGGGTCTGCATCTGATGCATGACGAAGTAGCTGATTGGGTACGGCCTTCACGATGATGCGAATGCATGTCTGCCCGAATGCCACACCTAGTCTTGACCCCTCGCGTAAGAAGGGATACAGAGCGGCTTCGCACTTTCGTCCCAACGAAGAACGCGGGTAATTGCCCTGCGGGGTAGCATAGCGCTATGGTGAAGCGCTGCCTTGCTGCTGTTCTCAGTTCCATCCTTGTTCTTTTGCCAGCTGCGGCACTGCACGCCGCTGCGTACGACGGTTCGCCGAAGCTGGTGATTGAACTGGTATTCGACCAGTTCCGGGGTGACTATCTGGATCGCTACCGCACCGACTTCACGGCGAAAAATGGCTGGAATCTGTTCCTGCGGCAGGGTGCCCACTTTACGGATTGCTACTACGATTACGCGAATCTGGTGACTGCGGCGGGTCATTCCACCATTGGCACGGGGGCGTATACCGATGGACATGGCGTGCCATTAAACGAGTGGTACGAGACGGGCCGCGACGGCAAGCCGCATCAGGTCACCTCGGTTGAGGATGACCGCTACCGGTTGGTGGGCGTACCCGCAGGGACTCCAGATGCCCCTGGAACGTCACCCAAGAATGAGATGGCATCGACGCTGGGAGACGAACTTGTGCTCGCGACGCAGGGAAGGGCGCGTGTCTTTGGCGTGTCATTCAAGGATCGCGCTGCGATCCTGACCTCTGGGCACGCGCAGCAGGCCGCCTACTGGACCGATCATGACACGGGCGAGTGGATCAGCTCGACGTACTGGCTCAAGTCACTGCCGCAGTGGGTTGCCACATTCAACCATGGAGAGCGCATTGGGCAGGCGCGTACGGAAGCAGGCGTGGCAAGCGGCAGTTTCTATGACAAGGTAGGCCGAACGCCAGCTTCGGTCAGTTATCAGCTGGACTTTGCGAAGGCGCTGATCGAGCACGAACACTTGGGACAGAACAGCGCCGGTGTCACGGATTTGCTGACACTCTCCATCTCGTCCACCGATTTGCTGGGCCACGCAATTGGGCCGGACGATCCGGCGTTGCGCGCCATGATCGACACAGCGGACACGCAGCTGGACAGCTTTTTCACGTGGCTGGACAGTACCGTGGGACTGCGCAACGTCGTGGTGACGTTCACGGGTGATCATGGCGTGGCACCCTCGGTTGCATCTGCTATCTCGTACGGCATGCCTGCGCGAAGTCTGCCCACCAAGCCGTTTCAGGAGGGGTTGGAAGCTGCTCTGCACGCCCGCTTCAAGCCTCCAGGAACGGTGAAGTACGTTCTTGCAGTGGACTACCCGTGGATACAGTTGGACTCTGCGGCCTTTCGTGCGCAGGGCGTGAGCGAGGCCGATGCGGAAGGTGCGACCGCGAGCGCGGTGTACGCCTACCTGGAAGCGTTGCCCTTAAGTGACACGCCTGCAAAGGATGCACCGGGCGGGCGTCTTCCCGCGCCCATTCGCGCGCAATTTGTATACACCGCAACACAGCTGCGCACCGGCGCTGTGCCGGACACGGAGTATGGCCGCCGTGAACTGCACAGTTACTCACCCCGCATGGGATGGGCGGTGCACCTGAACCTGGGCGCATATCAGAATGGCGGATATGAGACGGGTGCAACGCACTACTCCGCGAACTCCTACGACCGCCATGTGCCCCTGGACATGGTTGGCCCTGGTATTCGTCCCGGCACCTACCACGGTATGGTTGCGCCGGTGGACATTGCGGCGACGCTCGCGTCCATGCTGCGCATCAACCGGCCGTCTGCGGCAACAGGTCGTGTTCTCACTGAAGCCATGCAACCGGAAGGTTCCCGCACCATCTACGCGGACATAGTACATTGAGCGGCGGCAAGCCTCCTGACATGCGGGTGGACCTGGCCGGGGTAGGGCTGCGCTCGCCCGTAATCGCTGCAAGCGGCACCTTTGGCTATGGTGTCGAGTTTGAAGAAATTTTTTCCGTCGAGCGCATTGGCGCGTTCATCACGAAAGGTCTCTCGCGTGAGCCGATGGAGGGCAATCCATCGCCCCGCATCGTCGAGACGGCGAGCGGGATGATCAATGCCATCGGTCTGCAGAACGTTGGGGTGAAGGCATTCGTTCGCGACAAGCTGCCGGGCATCCGGCGCATGCGTGGCGTGGTCTGCATTGCCAATGTCTTCGGGTTCACCATTGAGGATTGCATCGCGGTCATCACGGAACTGAATGGGGCAGAGGGCATCGCGATGTATGAGCTGAACGCGAGCTGCCCCAACACAAAGCACGGCGGCATGGTCTTTGGAACCGATCCCCAATCGCTGGGTGACCTGGTGCACGCCTGCCGTGCTGTCTCGCAGCGGCCTCTCATGGTGAAACTGTCACCCAACGTGACCAACATCGCCGGGATGGCTCGAGTAGCCGAGGCGGCGGGTGCGGATGCCGTCTCGCTAGTGAATACGTTTCTATCGCTGGCCATTGATGTGGAGACGCGCAGGCCGCGTATCGCCAACGTGACCGGTGGCCTGAGCGGACCGGCGATCAAGCCGATTGCTGTGCGCATGGTGTGGGAAGCGGGGCGCGCTGTGCGCATCCCGGTGGTGGGCCTGGGCGGCATCGTAAAAGCAGAGGACGCGGTTGAGTTCCTGCTGGCTGGCGCGACTGCGGTACAGGTGGGAACGGCAAGCTACGCCGATCCGCGCGCGCCAGAGAAGATAGCCGCTGGGCTGGAGAAGTGGTGTACCCGTCACAATGTGGGTGAAGTGAGTGAGCTGAAAGGAAGTCTGCGAATCTGATCCGCACTTACGTCTGGGCTAAACTGGGTGGGTGAACGGGCGGCACGAGATCGAGCAGAGGCGCGAGCAGATCGAAGCCCTTCGCCGCGAACACAAGGTGGCGCGCCTGCTTGTGTTCGGATCCGTGCTGCGTAACGACTTCAACCCAGAAACCAGCGACATCGACCTGATGGTTGAGTTTCTTCCCGGCGTGCACAAAGGGTGGCTGGACGAATACACTGACTTGAAGTCTGCAATGGAGTCGCTCTTCAGCCGGCGCGTTGACATTATCACGGATCAGATCAGCCGGAACCCGTACTTCAACGCGTCCGCCGATCGCGAGAAAGAACTGCTGTGTGCAGCATGAAGTGGAACGATACCTATACGACATTCGCTCGGCTTGCGTACGTACTGAAGACTATTTGGAAGGTCCAAAACTTCAACACTACAGCGCGAACGCCCAGGTCGGCGATTCTGTCGAGCGTGGCCTCGAGATCATAGGCGAAGCCGTTCGACGGGGAATTCAATACCTTCCAGAGATGCCGGCACTGTTTCCCGACGCATCTTCGATCATCGGATTACGAAATGTACTGGCTCACGACTACGCGAAGTAGAAGACGAGCGCATCTGGTGGATAGTGAACAACAAGGTGCCGGATCTACTCGCGCGGGTCTCGGAAGAGCTTGTCCGCCGAAAGAAAACTGAATGACGTATGGAAAGATCACACGCGCTCTGTTGAGCGTGACTGATAAGTCCGGTCTCTTGCCGTTCGCGCAGCGGCTGCATGCAATGGGCGTTGAGCTTGTGTCTACCGGAGGCACCGCAAAGGCACTGCGGGCTACCGGGCTGCCGGTGCGTGACATCAGCGATCTGACTGGCTTTCCAGAGATGCTGGATGGACGTGTCAAAACGCTGCACCCAAAGGTGCACGGCGGCATCCTGCATGTCCGTTCGAACCCGAAGCATGTGGCGGCGGTACTTGAGCATGGCATTGAGCCGGTCGATATGGTGGTCGTCAATCTCTATGCGTTTGGGCAGACGGCGAGCCGCGCGGGGGTTCGTTTTGCCGAAGTCATCGAGAACATCGACATCGGTGGACCCAGCATGATCCGCTCCGCCGCAAAAAACTTTGCGGATGTCGCGGTGGTGACCAGCCCGGCGGATTACGGCAGCGTTGCTTCCGAAATGGAGTCGGCAGGCGGAACACTGTCGCTTGCCACGCGGTGGCGGCTGGCAAAAAGCGCCTTCGCAATCACAGCCGCGTATGACACGGCCATCGCCAACGCACTCGAACAGATGACAGAGCCGGACGGTACGCAGGAACAGCCTGCAATTCACACCACGACTGTGGTTCCTGCGTCGCTGCGGTTGAATCTGCCACTCAAAGGGACGTTGCGCTACGGGGAAAACCCGCATCAATCGGCAGCGGTATACACCGACGGTTCTGTGACCGGCATCGCAAACGCGGACCAACTGCAAGGCAAGGAACTCTCATTCAACAACCTTGTCGATCTCGACGCTTGCTGGGATCTGACAAGTGAGTTCGACCAGCCTGCGGTGGCCATCATCAAGCACACCAATCCGTGCGGCGTTGCGACGGGTACATCTGTTCTCCATGCGTTCCGCAATGCGCTCGCGGCGGACCCGCTGTCAGCGTTTGGCGGTGTGATTGGTATCAACCGCGCCGTGGATGGTGCTGCCGCTGAAGAGATCGCGAAGCTCTTCGTGGAAGCCATCGTGGCCCCGGATTTTTCACCGGAGGCGCTGGAGCGGTTCGCCACGAAGAAGAATCTGCGCCTCCTGAAGATTGTGCCTGCACAACGCAGGATCGCTCTGAAGCAGATATCAGGCGGCATGTTGCTCCAGGACGCCGACCACGGCTCACTTGCGCAAGTAGAGTTGAAAATCGCAACTGAGCGGCACCCAACCGAAGCGGAGATGACGGCGCTGCGTTTCGCATGGGTGGTGTGCAAGCATGTGAAATCAAATGCCATCGTCTACGCCCGGACGCACGAGGGTCACGGGCAAACCGTGGGCGTCGGTGCCGGGCAGATGAGCCGCGTAGACGCGGCCCGCTTTGGCGCGCAGAAGGCGGTTTTGCCGCTGGCTGGAACCGTCGTTGCTTCCGACGCGTTCTTCCCGTTCCCAGACGGTTTGGAAACAATCGCGCGCGCAGGCGCGACGGCGGTCATCCAGCCCGGCGGCAGCGTGCGGGACGCGGAGGTTATCGCGGCAGCAGACCGTTTGGGAGTGGCAATGGTCCTCACCGGTATGAGACACTTCCGGCACGGGTAGGCACTCAGCATCCACAGCGTACAGATCTTCGTCTAACCCTTACTAGCCCCTGGGCCGGGCCGCGCGAGCGAGGATCCGGCAGAAGGAAATCTGTTGATGTCTGGTTCGCGTGATGCTGTACGTGTGTTTTCTTCCTGCCGCCTTGTGCGAATCGCGCCGCTTTGTCTGGCGGCGGTAGCCGCGTGTGCTTCAGTTGCCGCGCAGAAGAATCAGCCCTCTCCGCTCCCACCTCAGGTGGTTGCGCCTTCGTCTACCGGTGCCAGTGCTGCGTACTACCACTACGGTCTGGCTCATATTTATGAGGATCTTGCGACCACGCAGGGCCGCTCCGATTACGCTACCCAGGCGGTGGAGCAATATAAGCTGGCGCTGGACGCTGATCCCAACTCGACCCGTCTGCAGGACGGGCTTGCCGACCTGTATTTCAAGCTGGGCCGCATTCGTGAAGCCGTCGAGGTGGCGCAGGATCAGGTCAAGAAGAACCCTGCCGATCTGGACGCGCACCGCCTGCTGGCTCGCATCTACTACCGTTCGCTGGGCGATGTGCAGAGCGGTCCGCAATCCCAGATGCTGCAGCTTGCCACCGCCGAGTACGAGACCCTGGTGAAGTTGGATCCCAACGTCGCGGAGAATCACCTCCTGCTGGGCCAGTTGTACGAGGTCAATCACGAGTCCGCGAAGGCGGAGGTGCAGTTCAAGGCCGCAGAGGGGCTGGACAACGGTTCTGAAGAGTCCATGCTGAATCTGGCGCGGCTCTACAGTGAGCAAGGCGATACGCAGCGTGTGATTGCGACGCTCACGGCACTCCCGGTAGCGGAGCGCTCCGTCCGCATTGAGCTCGCGATTGGTGCAAGCTACGATCAACTGCACAAGTACAAAGACGCAGCAGCCGCCTATCAGCGCGCCCTGGACATCGAAAGCGACAATACGGACGCAAAGCGCGGCTTGGCGAATGCCCTGCTGAATGCGGACAAACTCGATGATGCGTTGAAGATTTACACGTCCATCGTTGCGACGGAGCCGCAGGACGCTCAGAGCTATATCAAGATCTCTGAGATACAGCGCCGCGAGGGCCACTACGATACCGCCCTGGCCACACTGCAGAAGGCAAAGGCGACGGTGCCTGACTCCGAAGAGTTGATCTTTAACGAGGCTCTGCTGTACGACAGCCTGGGGCGGTACGCCGACGCTGAGCAGACCTTGAAGGGTGTGCTGGCATCCACGCTGAAGACAGACGGCAATTACACAGAGAGTGAACGCAATAACCGCGGCATCTTCCTGGACCGTCTTGCCGTTCTCTATCGCGAAGAGAACAAGACCGAAGCATCCGTCGATGCCTACAAGCAAATGGTTGCCCTGGGCGGCGACTACAAGAATCGGGGCATCAGCGGCGAGGTTGACGCATATCGCGACGCGCATGAGTGGGACAAGGCCGCCGCCGTCGCGCAGGCAGCCGCAAAGGAGGCTCCCACAGACCATGACGCGCAGATCCTGTACGCCGGTCAGCTTGCCGACACGGGCAGGGCCGACGAGGGGATCGCGCTGTTGAACAAGCAACTGGATGGAAAGGCAGACGACCGCATCACGTATTTCTCGTTGGCGCAGGCGTATCTTCGGTTGCGGCGATGGAACGACGCCTCCGCCGCGCTGGACAAGGCGGAGAACTTTTCGCAAAAGCCTGACGACAAGGTTTATCTCTACTTCCTGCGAGGCACCATCGCGGACAAGGAGAACAAGAAGGACGAAGCAGAAACCTGGTTTACGAAGGTTCTTGATATCGATCCCAACAACGCGCAGACCTTGAACTATCTGGGGTACATGTACGCAGAGCGTGGCGTGAAGCTGCCTGAAGCCTTGACCATGGTCAAGAAGGCTGTCGAGCTTGATCCGCAGAACTATGCGTATCTCGACACAGAGGGATGGGTCTACTTCCGCCAGGGCGAGTATGCCGCCGCGGAGAATCTGCTGCAAAAGGCACTTGACCGGAACTCCACGGATCCTACGCTGCACGATCATATGGGACAGGCACTGGAGAAGCAGGGCAAGCTGAAGCTGGCGGTTGCCCAGTGGGAGCGGGCTCTGACCGAGTACAACCGGTCGCTGCCAGCGGACGTCGAGCCTGAGGATGTGAGTAAGCTGCACAAGCGCCTGGACTCCGCGAAGGTGAAGCTCGCCAGAAATGCCTCCGGCAGCAAGGTGACGCCGTAAGCGCATTTGCCGTGGCAGAACACCTACTGGACCTGCACGACTGCAGCATCTATGGCAAGCACGAGCGTGATCTCTCCGTACGTGTCTGGCCGGAATCGCAAGAAGATCATGCCAGCGGGTTCAAACGTGACCGGGAACGTATCGTTCAGGCACGAGCTTTCCGCCGCCTGGCCGGCAAGACGCAGGTGTTCACCAGCCGCGAGTCAGACCACTTTCGTTCGCGCCTCACCCACACCATTGAGGTAGTGCAGATCGCGCGCCGGGTCGCGCGTGCACTCTGCCTGAACGAAGAACTGGTGGAGGCGCTGGCGCTGGTTCACGACATTGGGCATCCTCCGTTCGGACATGCTGGTGAACGCGCGCTGGACCGCTGCCTCTCGCGGCACGGTCTCCGCTTTGATCACAATCTGCATGCGCTGCGCATCGTGGAGCACTTTGAAGACTGGTATGCAGCGCATCGCGGACTCAATCTGACGCTCGGCGTGCGTGAGGGCATCATCAAGCATTCGCGCGATTACACGGCCGGTCAGCAGCCGGGACTCGCGGCGTACTTTCTTGATCAGCGGCCTCCGTTGGAGGCGCAAGTAATCGATCTGGCAGATGAGATCGCATACTTGACGGCTGATCTGGATGACGGCGTGGAGTCCGGTCTGCTGGAGATTGACCATGTGTGCGCACACATCAGCATCATGGGCGCGGCCTACGGGCGCGTGGCCTGCGAACACACCGGCGTAGAAGCCAAGTTCCTCTTCCATGAGGCCATGCAAGTCATGCAAACGGCACTCACACGCGACCTCATCGAGAACATCTCCCGCAATGTCACCGGCAATCATCTGCAAACGGTGGAGGATGTACGGCGCTTCCCGTCTCGCGTCGCGACCTTCTCGCCAGCCATGGAGACGCAGCGCCGGGAAGAGAAAGCCTACCTGCACGATGTGCTCTATACCTGTCCGACGCTGGAAGCCGAGCACGACAAGGCAGACAACGTCGTAACCACGTTGTTTGAGTCCTACATGAATCATCCAGAGAGATTGCCCGCCGGATACATGGAAGAGAGCGCGACGGACGGCCTGCCGCGTGTCATCGCGGATTACATTGCTGGTATGACGGACAGCTACATCCTGCAGCAGTTCTGGACGGCATCCAAGCTGCGGCGATAGTTAGTGGCTTAGTGCGTTGAGCATCAGGCCTTGCATTACACCGCATATGACAGCGCAGGTACATGCCATGCTTGAAGCGGCCGTTTGCTGCTATTTAATGACCGTATCTTTGTTCTCAGGGGCAGGAGTTATGATGTGGGCGTCGTTCTTCACGTCCTCGTTCACGCCCTTCAGGCCTTCCTTGAAGCCCTTTAAGCCTTCGCCCAGGCCTTTGCCCAGCTCCGGCAGCTTCTTGCCGCCAAAGAACACCACAACCACAAGGCCGATGATGAGCAGATGCATGGGCTGGAACAGGTCATTGAGCATAAGGAACCCTCCCTGGAAGCGCACCACCGGCGCACATCACAGACAGTCTATTGTCGCATATTCCTCGGTCGCGTCCATCTTCGCGGACCACGCCGTAACGGTATATCTTTAAGAAGACAGCATCCGTTTGCGATTGCCTGAAGCGTGCCCGCCAGAGCCTTGTGCGCTGGATGCTGTGCGCCGTTGGAGGAACATGCCCACTTACCGTCCCCGGCCAGCCGTTGCCGGGCCGTCCGTCACCCGTCCTCACGCAGCCTCGTTTCTGCTCCACGCAAGCCTCCTCGCCGCCTTATGTGCCGCCGTGCCAGCCCGCGCGCAGGATACCTTTCGTCCTCCTCCGCCAGTCACCTACACGGAAAAATACGAGGTTTACGGCGGCATTAATTTCCTCAACGGGCAGGCTGGACAGGTGATTCCCAAGCGCTACAACATGGGCGGCGGCGAGGCCATGGCCACCTACTGGTTGACCCCGAAGTACGGCATCACGGGTGACGCACGGTATGACGCGGGAACCACGCCGGTGTTGCCCGCGGCGCAATCCACCAATCCCCGCGTGCAGACGCGCCCGCTGGTTTCACAGATGATTGGCATGGGAGGGCTGCAGTACCACTGGTTTGGCAACCAGCGCGCTGGAGTCAACTTCCATGCGCTGGCCGGCGTCACGCATGGAACCTTTGACCACAGCAACCCTGGATTGGACGCGACCACCTTCTACACCGCTACCGGCTTGTACAGCAACCGGACGTCCGCGATGGGTGTGGCAGGCGGCAGCGTTGACTTCAACCGCTCCGCCCGGGTCGCCATCCGCATCTCCCCGGAGATTGTCTTTGAGCACTTTGGCACAGAGTTGCGCGAGTTCGTCTACGTCTCAGGCGGGGTAATCTACCGCTTTGGCGATCGGTGATGATAGCTACTAGCCTTTGGCTCTTAGCTGTGAGCTGCCACGACGTCGCACGTTGCGGCTTCTGATTCTGAAAGCTGAAGGCTAGGAGCTAACAGCTAAGCGCCCCTCTACATCGTCTGCATAAACTCTGGAGATACCGGGTTTTCGTACGGAGATCCGTCGCGTGTCACCACCGTGATGCCGCTCGGTGTCACGTGATACTTCTCGCGGTCCTCGTGCAGGTTGTAGCCGATCACCGTGCCATCCGGGATATGCACGTCGCGATCAATGATGGCCCGTTTGATGCGGCAGTGCCGTCCGATATTGACGTGGGTGAATATCACGGAGGACTCGATGTCTGTGTACGAGTTGACGCGCACATCCTGCGACAGAACGCTCTGCCGGACCGCGGAACCGGAAATGACGCATCCTGGTGAAACGACGGAGTTGATCGCCATGCCCGTGCGCCCCATCTCTCCGAAGACGAATTTGGCCGGCGGATACTGGGTCGGCCGCGTGCGCATGGGCCATTCCTTGTCGTAGAGATTGAAGGTCGGCGAAACGGATGCAATGTCTAGATTGGCCTCGTAGTAAGCCTCCAGCGTTCCCACGTCGCGCCAGTAGAGAGCCTCGCCGCGGCGGTTCTCATCCACGAAGTTGAATGCGGAAACCTTGTAGCGGCCAAGCAGCTTGGGCAGAATGTTGTGCCCGAAATCATGCTTTGAGTCAGGATCGTCAGCGTCCGCCATCAGCTCCGGCAACAGGACATCCGTGTTGAAGATGTAGATGCCCATGGAGGCATCGACCTTTTCTGGGTTGAAGGGCGAGCGAACGCTTGTCGTCTTTGGCTTCTCCTGGAAGCCGATCACTTCTCCCTGCCCGCTGACTTCCACCACGCCAAACCCCGCAACCTCATCCGGCTCCACTGGAAGCGTCGCGATGGTGCATGCCGAACCGCTGCGGCAGTGCTGGTCCAGCATCAATCCGTAGTTCATTTTGTAGATGTGGTCGCCGGAAAGGATGATGACGTACTTTGGCTCTTCCGAACCGATGGAATAGATGTTCTGGTAGACGGCATCCGCAGTGCCCTGGTACCAGTTACGGTTGACGCGCTGCATGGGCGGCAGAATCTCGATGAATTCGCCTAGTTCATTGGCGACCACCGGCCCCCATCCTTCGCGGATGTGCCGGTTCAATGACAGCGCCTTGTACTGCGTCATGATGTAGACCTTGCGCAGGTCGCTATTGATGCAGTTCGAGAGGGTGATGTCGATAATTCTGTACTGGCCGCCGAACGGTACGGCTGGTTTGGCGCGGTTTTTGGTAAGTGGGAACAAACGTTCGCCAGCGCCGCCAGCAAGCAGGACTCCTAACGTGTCTTTCATCTTGGTTCCCCACAGCGGTGAAATAGGTGCCGCGATCTCTGCGGCGACGACGATAGGATGCTTGGAAGTGCGATGGGGAAATCTACAACACGGGAAGTGAGTACGGCAAGCAGGAAGTTAGCCCTCGTTGCTGGCCGGGCGGTCCTCTTCGCCATCCTCTGGCAACGAGATGCGGAGCGATTTCAGGAAATTCAGATCGTTGCGCGAGAACGTCTCCCCCGGCTCCGCGAGGTCGCCGGTATCCGGTTCCGCGGCAACTTCATTCAACCCAATCGTCGCTTCCAGCATCAGCAGCACGTCAAATCCCTGTTCACGGATGTCGCGCACCACGCCTGATATCTGTTCTGATTCCGAGACGGATTCGTGGATGGCTTCGCCCAGTTGCTGAATCAGTTCCTTGACGCGAGCGTTGATGCGCTTGTCCATTGCCACCCCTTCTACAGCTGCATCGCCGGACCTGATGTGGCTGTACCCTTCTACCTTATCGGTATGCAACGGGTACCGCAATCCACTCGGAGAACCACGTATCGCAGTGGGCCAGATTGTGCGGGCTCCGCCTATACCCTTGTGTGATGGTCGGCCCAGGCACCTTCCAGTTGCTGCGCCAGCTCCTGTATCGGCTGAACACGCTTGGAACCCAGCACCAACCAGCCCGCCGCTGCAGCACAAACGCCACCAATCATCCAGATGAAGTTCTTCATTGCTGTCCTACGCTCCCATGCGATGTATCCAGCTTTCTTTATACGACGGGTCTGGCGTTCTTGCACGGTATCAGCAGCCACACCCAGACCCGTAGAATACCTCTATGGACCGAGAGAGGCTGGGCCGCGTGCTGGGTAAAGGAACGCGCCTGGCTGCGCGCACAGCTCTTGAGGCCGTAGATGCCGCCACGGCGGCCTCGCCCCACGCCACATCCTCCGTGCCACGCGCGGCGCAATCAGTGCGGGCGGCACCTGAGATCCAGTCACCTGCACGGCCTTCCAGCCGTCCGGCGCGGATGGCAAGTAATCTGCGCCCCGCAGTTGCAGCAGCGCGCCAGAGCGCCCTGGCTCCGCTGCGCCACGCCTCTCGAGCACTGTGGCACGAACTGACGGGGACATTCTTTGCATTGTTCGCGCTTTCGTTCGGCGTTGGCGCGTGGCATAGTCGTGCCAGCGGCTTCAGCAGTCTGCCCCAGGATCGCTACCGGATGTACGCTTTTTGCGCTCTGACACTGCTGTTTGCCTATTTTTCCATCAGCAGCTTCGTCCGGGCGCGGCACCGGCGTCCCGAGCGTTAAGGTTTCTTCCGGGCTGGAGCGTCGCTTGCGTTGTGCCCAGATGAGATCGCATCTTTCGCGAGCGGCGATTGCGCGTCAATGATGAAGTCATACGCTACGACGGAACCGGTGCGCTGTACCGGAATAAGAGCGTACTGGCCCGGTTGGAGCGCCTGCTGCGGCGTCATCCGCAGCCAGCCTTCAGGGAGCGATTCTGCCTGCATGCACAGAACGGCCGCTCCGCACACGGTCGCGCCGCTCACATCGGCGAACTTGACGCGATCCGTCGTTCGAGTGGCTCCATCAGTCTGCACCGGCAGCAATGCCCATCCCGTTGGCGTGCCCCGGCCGGAGTCGCCGACGTTCTCCGTGCGGTCGCTGGTGTGCACAAAGAAAACAGGCGTGGACGAACGCAGCGCCGTGTGGGATGCTTCCTCCGCAAGCGTGTTCGCGACGGTACCGGCTTTTAACGCGGTGTGATGAACCGGCACGAGCACCTCCTTGCCATCCACCGTGTCCAGTGCCCAGGGCACGTTACCGTTCGGGATGCGAAGGCCGGGGGCGACCACGAGCTCACCATTCTGGATCGTGAACGTACCTGGGGGGGCAGGGGGGGCCGCGGTCGCGGCACTTGGGGGTGCCGCGGAGCGGTCCGCCGTCTGCGCAAACGCGCAAGCAGCGGTCGAGAGAACGGCACAGGCAATCAGGGGGTGCAACATAGGCCAACGCCTCACGCGCATCTGATGCGGGCCAATCTGCTCGCGATACCATCAAATGCAGGGCAACGAGATCGTATCGTCCCGAAGACTTCACCCTGGAGACAGGCTCCCACATGCTAGAGACCACTGCCCCTGTCCTACGCCGTACCGCGCTCTTCTCCACCCACAAGGCACTCCGCGCCAGGATGGTTGATTTTGGCGGATGGGAGATGCCGGTGGAGTACAGCGGCCTCCTCGCAGAACACAACGCGGTGCGCAACGGCGTTGGCGTCTTCGACGTGTCGCATATGGGCTGCATCCAGCTGCGCGGGCCGGGTTCACTCAATGCCGTTCAGCGGCTGCTGATGAACGATGCCGGCAAATTGCAGGTGGGACAGGCGCACTACTCCGCCATGCTGACGCCTCAGGGTACCTTTGTGGACGATGTCGTCCTGCATAAACTCAGCGAAAACGACTACCTGATCGTCATCAACGCAGGCACGCGGGAGAAAGATATACAGTGGGTGCGCAAGAACATCGGCCAGATGCCGGCCGTCCACATCAACGATTACAGCGATTTCTATACGCAGATCGCGATCCAGGGACCGCGCGCACAGGACACTCTGCAGAAGTTGACGGATACCGACCTGTCCGCGATCAGGAATTACTGGTTTGCCTGGGGCAAGGTGGCCGGGTTCTACAACGTGCTGATTGCCCGTACCGGGTACACCGGTGAGGATGGCTTTGAGATTTACGTGCCCAGTGACGAGGCTACGAGCGCCAAGGTGTGGCAGCAGATCTTTGCGGCGGGGCAGGAGTTCGGTATCGTGCCCGCAGGCCTGGGAGCGCGCAACACCCTGCGGCTGGAGGCGGGCATGGCCCTCTACGGCCACGAAATCTCAGACGAGATCAACGTCTTCGAGGCCGGCCTGAACCGCTACTGCAAGCTGGACAAAGCAGCGGACTTCATGGGCAAGGAAGCGCTTTTCGCGGCTTCGCAGACCGAACCCGCCCGCAAACTCGTCGGCCTGGAGATGATCGATCGCGGCATTGCGCGTGACGCATACCCGGTACGTACGCTCGAAGGCGAGTCCATCGGCGTCGTCACCAGCGGATCGCCTTCACCCACGCTCAAGAAGAACATTGCCATGGCCTTCGTGCCGCCAGATGAAGCGGTGCCGGACAACATCGTGGCCGTGGAGATTCGCGGCGCGCTCGTTAAAGCGAAAGTCGTCCCCACACCGTTCTATAAGCGCGTCCGCAGCAAGTCTGTGTCCGCGTAAGCCTCAGACGCTCATTGCTTCCTGCTGTTGAGGACTGTATCGTTCGGCCATGGTTCCATCCGCTGTCCATCGTATTTTGCTGCTTGTTTCACTTCTTGCTTGCGTTTCGGCGCAGGCGCGGTCGCAGGATGTGGTGGATACGGTCAATCCGCTGATCGGTACGGGCGCGGGTCCCATCGGCTATGGTGGCACGATGCCGTTTGTCACCGCGCCGTTTGGCATGACGAACTGGACGCCGCAAACGCGGCAGAACCGCCTCAGCGTCACCTCGTATGAGTACAGCGGCAAAACTATCCAGGGATTCATGGGCACGCACCAGCCCGCCATCTGGATGGGCGATTTCGGCTATGTCACCCTGATGCCGGAGGTGCGCGAGATCAAGACCGATCCAGAGAGGCGCGCACTGCCGTTCGACCATGCCACAGAGATTACGCATCCTGACTACTATGCCGTTGACCTCCGAGTCGGTGACGGCAAGGTGATCCATGCGGAGATGACCGCAACCGAGCGCTGCGCCTATTTTCGATTTACCTACCCGCCCGGCCTCCAGCCCAGCGTGCTGGTTGAGGCCTCGCGTCCGGGCGTCTCAGGCACGGTGAACATAGACCGTGGCCACAACGAAGTGGTGGGCTCTAACCCGGACCGGGTCGACCGCAACCTCGGCCCGGAGGCCCTGCCGCACTTCAACGGCTACTTCGTTGCGCAGTTTCGCCAGCAGATTACGGGGACGGCCTGGACGCACGGCGTCAACCCGGCGCAACCGGTCAGCGCCTCGGCGTGGTTTGTTCCGCCGGACCTTACTAAGCCATTCACCGTCGAGGTGCGCGTCGGCACCTCGTTCCTCAGCGAAGAACAGGCGCGTTCCAACCTGCGCAGCGAGATACCTGAGTGGGACTTCAATGCGACTCGCGCAAAGCTGCACGCTACCTGGTTAGCGAAACTGAGCAATCTCTCCGTTGAGGGTGCCAGCCCGGACGAGCGCCGCATCGTGTACACCGCGCTGTACCATGCGCTGCTGTACCCGCGCATCTTCTCAGAGGGTGGCCATTACTACAGCGCGTTTGACGACACGGTGCACGCGGGCGAGGCATACACCGATTACTCCATCTGGGACACCTTTCGCGCCGAACACAGCCTGCTGACGCTGGTCGCGCCGGAACGCATCGACGGCATGATCACCGCTCTGCTGCAGGATTTCGAGGAAGGCGGATGGATGCCGAAATGGCCCAACCCGGGCTACACGAACATCATGATTGCGACCCATGCCGACAGCATGGTGGCGGAGGCCATCCGCAAGGGCTTCCACGGCTTCGACCGGGATGTGGCGTGGCAGGCCGTCTACAAGGACGCGATGACCCCGCCTGATGGCGACACCACTCGCCGCTGGCTTGACCGCGAAGAACACACGCCTTACGAAGCCCGCGCCGGCCTGACCTACTACAAGCAGCTCGGCTACGTTCCCACGGACAAGACGGATGAGGCCAGCAGCCGCACGTTGGAAGACAGCTACGACGACTGGTGCGTCGCGCAGGTGGCGAAGGCGCTCGGCCGCGAGCAGGATTACCGGTTCTTTCTGAAACGCTCGCTGAACGACCGCAATCTCTTCGACAAAAGCGTTGGCCTGATGCGCGGCAAGACTTCCGATGGCAAGTGGGCACCGCTGGGCGTCGATGGTGATGACGAATCAAACCGCCACGCGCCCGGATGGACCGAGGGTGACGCGTGGGTCTACACCTGGGCACCGCTGCACGACATCGCAGGTGTGATGCAGTTGATGGGCGGCCCCGAGATCGCCAGCGCGCAATTGGACAGGCATTTCGCTGGAGGCCACAACGTCCACAAGAACGAGCCAAGCCATCACTACGGCTACCTGTACGACTTCACCGGACAGCCCTGGAAAACACAGGCCAAGGTCCGGGCCATTGCTGCCGCCGAGTACTCCGCAGCGCCCGCCGGTCTGGATGGCGATGACGATTGCGGACAGATGAGCGCCTGGTACCTCTTCACCACGCTCGGCATCTACCCCGTCAACCCTGCCAGCGGCGACTACATGATCGGAAGCCCGCTGTTTGCCAAGATGAGCCTGAAGCTGGCGAACGGGAAGACCTTTACTGTGGAGGCGGACGGCAATTCAAAAACCAACGTCTACATCCAAGCCGCCACGCTGAACGGCAAACCCCTGAGCCGTCCCGTTATCACCTGGGAAGAGATCCAGTCCGGCAGCACACTCCACCTCACCATGGGGCCGAGCCCGTCTAAGTGGGGCGCAACTTGGCGGCCCGAGTTGCCGGAAGTGGCCCTGCGCTAAACGTTGGCTACTTCAGAGTACCGATGAACTTCTGCATTTCCTGCACGACCTGGACCTCGTTTGACTTGTAGACGGCGTGTTGCGCGTGGGGAATGCGTATAACCCGCGCTCCCGCCACACCCGTCTCGATGCCGTCAGCCAGCGGACCAAAAGTCTGCATCTCCCAGGCATCCACGGCGTCGCGTTTCGGTCCTGGTGGCAGGCCATGATCGTGCGGCAGAGCGAAGATTGCCAGCGTCGGACAGGGGATTGAGTCGAAGCGGCGCTCACCGTTCAACGCAGCCTGCTCAATCGCTCCCTCTTCTGTGGCGCGTTCCTTGAGTACCGCATCGTGATCTCCCTGCGACATCTCGGGAGCAGATGACACCATCTTCTTTTGCTCCGCCAAATCTGCCTGGAACTGCGGCAACATCGCTTGGAGCCGCTCAATGGCCCGCTGCTGTTCTGCTGGTGAGATCGCATCCAGCGATTCGTTGAGCGCGCGCTTCAGTTCCAGCGTGTCGATGCGGAAGTCTCCACGATGCGGCGGAGAAAAAGCATAACGGTTGGCCGCATCCAGGTAGACCAGTCCCGCGACGCGCTGCGGAAAGCGACTGCAAACAGAACTCAGCTCCTCACCTGCGAAGGAGTGGCCTACGAGCACAGGGCGATCAAGATGTAACTGGTCAATGATCGACAGCACGTCATCACCGAGCCGGTCTGCGTTGTAATGCTCCGGCGTCGGCTCTGGTTTGCTGGACGTACCGTAGCCGCGGCGGGTGATGCCATAGACGTGATAATGAGCGGTCAGCTCCGGCGCAAACTCGTCGTAGCCATGCAGTGTTCCGCCAAGACCGGCAAGCAGGACCACAGGACGGCCCGTCCCGCCCCAGTCTTTCACCTCTAACTGTACGCCAGGCTCGACGGTAAGAAACCGCGCGGCCCTCGGTGATGTCGAGCCAGCCTTGGTTCCCTGTGCGAGCAAAGGCCGAACGCAGAGAAACCCAGAGAGGACGGAACCGAACAGCCGTTTCATCAACGCGCTCCTGATGGATCACATGTGCGGACCTGTTCCACTGCTCGTAGCAGAAGAAGCGTCCGTTATCCACTCAGATCACGATAAGCGAACTTTGTAACTGCTACCCGGCTTTAGAATCAAGCCATGAGCTATCCGGCAACGTACCGCTACACCAAAGAGCATGAGTGGATCGAGGCAAACGGCACCCAGGCGACGGTCGGCATCACCGAGTACGCGCAGCACCTGCTGGGGGACATTGTCTTCGTCGATCTGCCCAAGGTGGGCCAGCAGCTGAACCAGCGCGCCGCGCTCGGCTCGGTAGAGAGCGTGAAAGCTGTGAGTGACATCTATGCGCCGGCGTCGGGTACCGTGACGGAGATCAACGAGGCGCTCACGTCCGCGCCGGAGACGATCAATACTGACGCCAACAGCACGTGGATGGTGAAGATGACACTCAGTGATCCCACGGAACTGGAAAGTCTTCTGGATGCTCCCGTGTATGAGGCGTACGTTGAGGAAGAGACCGGCAAGTAGGAAGTCTGTGCGTTAGCAGCCTTACGGCTGGATGAGATCAACGGCATGTTTGCGCTGTTCCGTTCCTACCGCAACCAGCCGGATTGCCGCACCGGACACCTTCGGGGAAGCATCGCAAAGGGAGAGTATGCGTTACCTACCTAAATCGCCTGCGGACCGCGCGGCCATGCTGCGGGAAATCGGTGCGGCATCGATTGATGATCTTTTCGACAGTGTTCCGGCCGAGTACCGCCTGAGACGCGATCTCGACATCCCACGCCAGCACAGCGAACATGAGGTCGTCGAGGCGTTCAAGGCCTTTGCCGCGCGAAATGCGACCGGCTATGCCAGCTTTCTGGGCGCGGGCGCGTACCGGCATTATCGGCCTGTGTTGATTGACGTCTTGTCGCAGCGCGGCGAATTCCTGACCAGCTACACGCCGTACCAGCCAGAAATTGCACAGGGCACGCTGCAGGCGCTGTTCGAGTTCCAGACCATGATCTGCGAACTGACTGGCATGGAGATCGCAAACGCGAGCATGTACGACGGGTCCACCGGAGCGGCTGAGGCCGTGATGATGGCGGTCCGCGTGACAGGCCGCAGCGGTGCCGTGATCGCGCGCACCGTGCATCCCGAGTACCGCGAGGTTCTGGGCACCTACGCGCAGCACCAAGGCATCCGCACAACCGAAGTCAGTTATGCCGGCAACGGGCGGGTGGATCTTGCCGGGCTGGATGCTGCCATCACAGCCGAGACCGCCTGCGTTCTGATCCAATCGCCCAACTTCTTCGGCACTATTGAGGATGTCGCGGCAGTCGCGGACCTTGCCCATGCCAAGGGTGCGCTGCTGATCGTGTCGATTGCGGAGGCCGTTTCGCTTGGCATCGTGAAACCGCCGCGCGAGGCTGACATCGTCTCCCTGGAGGCGCAGAGTTTCGGCGTCGCTGTCGGCTACGGTGGACCATATTGCGGCGTGATCGCGGCCAAGGAGAAATTTCTGCGCCAGATGCCGGGACGCCTGTGCGGGCAGACGGTGGATACCGAAGGACGGCGCGGCTTTGTCTTGACACTCTCAACGCGCGAGCAGCACATACGCCGCGAGAAGGCGACCAGCAACATCTGCACCAACCAGTCGCTCGTCGCGCTGATGGTCACGATTTTTCTCACCGTTTATGGCAAGGGCCTGCGCGACCTTGCGGAGCACAACATGGCCAAGGCGCAGTTCCTGGCCTCTTCACTGGGCTTGGCGGAAGGCGTTAAGGTGCTCTTCAACAGTGCTCCGCGTTTCAACGAGTTTGTCCTCAGCACGCCGCTGTCTGCTGGCGAAATCAACACATCGCTGCTGGACCGAAAGATCATCGGCGGTTTGCCGCTGGCGCGCTGGTATCCAGAGTTGGGCGCGAACGCCAGCCTGTGGTGCGCCACCGAACTGACCACGCGCGTGGAAATAGATGCGGCCGCATCGGTGCTGCAAGCCATCATGGCGGATCAACGCGAATTGGTTCCGGCGTAAGTGGAGGGGAGTGGAGATGAGCCTCGAGTCGCTTTCGGGTGAACAGCTTTCCGCCGTGGAGTTTGTGGGTGATTACCTGCAACTCCGCTTCGGCGACCCGCTGCTGACGCTCTACGTCTGGCCCGATGTAGCGGACGCAGACGGCATCTCGGTTGGTTTCGGCCAGCCCGGCTACCGCGATGCGTTGTGCTCGGCGATTGGCGAGAACGTGACCGAGGCGGAGTTCAACGAGGGCCGCTCGCTGACGGTCGAATTCGAAAACGGCACCGTCTTCGCGCTGAGTCTGCGCGACGAAGACCTGGATACACCCGAGGCGGGGTCGTTTACCTCGGCGGACGGCGACACGGTTGAGTTTTAAGGAGCACGCATGATCGGCAAGGAACACCACTACGCTGCGAGCCTGCATTGGACGGGCAATCGCGGTACCGGCACGTCAGGCTATCGCGACTACGACCGGTCATTCGATCTCTCGGTCGCAGGCAAGCAAACTCTGGCAGGCTCGTCTGACCCGACTTTCCGTGGCGACGCGGCGAAGTGGAATCCGGAAGAAATGCTGCTCTCCGCGCTGGCCTCGTGCCACATGCTCTCCTACCTGCACCTCAGCGCGGATGCGGGCATTACCGTGCTGGAATACAGCGATGACGCGTCCGGGACCATGGAACTGGATGCAGACGGCGCGGGCCGCTTTACCGGCGTCACGCTGCGTCCGCGCGTTCTGATTGCCGAGGCCTCTGACCTCAGCGCCGCAGAGACTCTGCACCATCCCGCACATGAGAAGTGCTTTATCGCCAACTCCGTCAACTTCCCCGTGCGCTGCCAGGCCGTCGTCCTGCGCCACACACCCGCGCTGCAGGAGGCGTAAACCGCATGGCAAACTCAGCACTTCTGGACCGCCCGGCAGTACCCAACGACCTCGCTGCAAGCGCGCCCTTCGTTGGCTCGCCCCGCAAAGCCACCACGCACACCAGCCAGAACGAAGGCTTGATCTTTGAGAAGAGTTCACCCGGCAAGAAGGCCTACCGCATGGATGAGCTTGATGTGCCGCCAGTGGACGCAGCTGCGCTGCTGGGCGACTGTCTGCGCATGGACCTGGGCGTGATGCCGGAGATGAGCGAGATTGAGATAGTCCGCCACTTCACGCGGCTCTCCACGTGGAACTACGCCATCGATCTAGGCATGTTTCCGCTGGGCAGCTGCACCATGAAGTACAACGGACGCGTGAACGAGGCCGTCTCCCGGATCGAGGGCATCGCGGAAGCGCACCCCTACCAGCCGGAGTCGCTCTCGCAGGGATCGCTGGGCATTATGAAGCAGCTGCAGGACTGCCTGCTGGAGATCACCGGCATGGACGCCATTACGTTGCAGCCCGCAGCCGGTGCCCACGGCGAGTTTACCGGCGTCTTGATGATCCGCGCCTACCACCAGAGCAACGGCAATCCGCGCAAGAAGGTGTTGGTGCCCGATTCCGCGCACGGCACCAACCCCGCTACTGCTGCGGTCGTCGGCTACCAGGTGCAGAACCTGAAGTCGAATGCCGAAGGTGCGATCGATCTCGACGAGCTGCGCCGTGCTGTCGATGAGGACACCGCCGCGCTGATGCTGACGAACCCCTCTACCATCGGTGTCTTCGAGAGCCAGATCCATGAAATTGCCGATATTCTGCACGCCAAAGGCGCGCTGCTGTACATGGATGGCGCGAACATGAACGCGCTGGTAGGCAAGACGCGCCCAGGCGACTTCGGCGCGGACGTGATGCACCTGAACCTGCACAAGACGTTCTCCACGCCGCATGGTGGTGGCGGCCCGGGCAGCGGCCCGGTCGCGTGCAAGGCCATCCTGGAGCCATTTCTGCCCAGGCCCACGGTCATCCGCAAGGACGATGGCACGCTTGGCTTCGACTTCGACCGGCCGCAGTCTGTCGGTCGTGTACGCATGTTCTACGGCAACTTCGGGATGTTTGTACGCGCGCTGGCGTATACGCTGGCCAACGGCCCGGACGGTCTGCGCCAGACAACGGAAGATGCTGTGCTGAACGCGAACTATATTCGCGCCAAGCTGGAAGGTACCTTTGATCTGCCGTACCAAACGCGGTCCATGCACGAGGTCGTCTTCAGCGACAAGCTGCAGGCCAGGAATGGCGTCAAGACGGGCGACATGGGCAAGCGGCTGATCGACTACGGCTTTCACGCCTACACGGTCAGCTTCCCCATGATTGTGAGCGGTGCCATGATGATTGAGCCAACAGAAAGCGAGTCGCGCGAAGAATTGGACCTCCTCATCGACGCGCTCCAGCAGATTGCGCGCGAGGCTGCGGAGAACCCAGAGTTGGTCAAGACCGCGCCACACAGCACCCGCATCCGCCGCCTGGACGAAACCGCCGCCGCCCGCAAACCTATCCTGCGCTGGCACGCACCCGTTGCCCCGGAGGCACTCGTGCCAGATGCTGCAAGCAAAGAGTGGTGAGGGTTTGCGTAGCCCAGTTCTGAACGCATCCCACGCTCGTTCCCCGGCTATTTGTTGCGGAAGAGCTTCAGGTCGATCGCCGCGCCCATGGCTGCATATCCAGCGTCAGAGGGATGCAGGTGATCGCCATGGTCGTACTTAGGCAAGAGGCGATCAGGATGGGATGGATCGCGGGTGACTTTGTCGAAATCCACGACACCGTCGAAGAGCTTGCTGGTCCGGAGGAAGGTGTTGACCTGCTGGCGAATCTGCTCGCCGTCGTCGCTGTAATATCTTGCTCCACCGTAGGGAGTGATCGTGGCGCCGATGAACTTCACGCCTTTTGCGTGTGCCCGGTTGGCCAGTGTGGTAAAGGCGTCCACTAGTTGCTGCTCAGTAATCATGTCGGCAGGCGCACGGTGCATATTGCCGATATCATTGATCCCCTCCAGCATGATGACGTAGGCAGCATCGGGCTGGCTGAGAACGTCGCGGTCGAAGCGATCCAGCGCACTGGGACCTGTACCCTCGTGCAGGATGCGGTTTCCACCGATGCCCTCGTTCACCACGGAAAGCGCGGAGGTGTTCTTGTTGGCTGCGAGCCGCGGCGCCAGCACATCCGGCCAGCGCCGGTTCGTGTCTGGGGTCGATCCCGCGCCATCGGTGATGGAGTCGCCAAAGGCCACGACCGTTCCTGACTTACGCGTGCGGTCCACCTCGACATCTTTAAGGAAGTACCACGACGTGGTTTGCGCCAGCAGGTCCGGACTCTCGCTTGCACCACTCGTCTGAGGCTCCGCGCTGCCGGTCGCGACGGAGGTGCCCATGGGAGGCGTGCTGATGGCGGCCGGCCCCGCTGCTGGTTTGTTGAACTCTAGAGCGGCCGTCACTTCTCCGGGAGCGATAAATGTCGTTTCAAATGCCGAAGGATGATAGGTAATCGCCGGTACGTCCTGCGCGGGAAGGGAGATGGAGATCACCAGGTCGGAAAAGACGGGCACGGTCTCGGTGACCGGGTCGCTGCTGACAAACTTGCCCGGATCGATGCTCACGCCGGGCTGTCCGCTGAAGGTGAGCGCACGATCGGTCGCAGGCAGGATTTTGCTGCCGGCGGATAGAAATGCGACATGCGCCGCGGAGATGCGCAGAGATTCCGTCCCAAACTCGTTGGTGAAGGTGATGCGCATCCGGCTGCCACCCTGGCTGATATGCACCACCTCCCGCACCGTCACGTCCTGCTTGCCGAGGGGAAGCGCCGCCGCAGCGGTCGCAGTGGAGGGCAGCAGCATGTCCGCTGTGCTCCATGTTGCCACCCAGTCCCTGGATTGCGCATGGCATACGGAACACGAGGCGAGGGCGAGCGTAAGCAGCAAATTCCGCATGGCTGGCATTGTAGCGTTTGACTGTAACCACAGGCGAAAAGCTATTCGGAACAAATCCGCCCGCCTTTGCGTATGGAACACACATGGGCACGTTGACCATGACGATGACGCCGTTGACACCGGGCAAGCAGGGCTGGCACGCTCAGCCGGACAAACAGAAGCGTGACACGGATGCGCCAGTGCAGCGCGATGCGCGCGGTACACTGCTGCCACCGTACCGGGAGAGCAGCGCGTTGCGTACGACAGAAGACACCGCCGGGCAGGAACCATGGCGAGACGCCACACCGGCACCCGCCACCGATCCCGCGAAGGCCGCCGAAATGGAAGCGCTCCACCGGCTCGTCTACGCCTGCATGCGGGGAGAACCAGCCGCCTGGCAACAACTCGTCGCGGCACAGCATCGGCGGGTGTACGGCCTTTGCTACCGCTTTACGGGATCACCCACAGACGCCGAAGACCTGACCCAGGACGTTTTTCTGAAGGTCTACCGCAACCTGGCCGGCTTCGATCCGGCTAAAGGTGCCTTCACCACATGGATCACCACGCTGACGCGCAATCTTCTGGTTGATCACTTTCGCCGCACGCGCCAGGACCGCGCCACTGACTCGCTGGATGATACTGGCCGCCAGGGTTGCGACGGATTCAGCATGGCAGACCGGCTGGCGGACACCCGGCCCGGTCAGATGCAGAGCGTGGCTCAGATGGAGTTGCGCGCGCGCATCCAACATGCGCTGAAGCAGTTGTCCCCGGAGCTGCGCGAAGCAGTGATTCTGCGCGATCTACAGGACATGGACTACAGGGAAATAGCCGTTGTTCTGCGCGTACCGGAAGGCACCGTCAAGAGCCGCATCAGTCGCGGCCGTGGCGAACTAGCCCGCATTCTGGGCCGCGAAGAAACTCAGGTGATGTAAATGGCAGACCTAACCCCCACGAAGGAGACGAGGAAGCACATGAGCCGCCTGACCTGCACTCAATGCGAAGCCATGCTGCTGGATGCGGCAGATGGCCTTCTGCCGCTGGAAGAGCACACCCAGTTTGAACTTCACCTGGCGGAGTGCCACAACTGCACCCGGATCTTCGCCGATGTGCGTCGTGGCAGCGCGTGGATGGAGTTGCTGAAAGAAGATCCGCCGGTTCCGCCAGACGGCATGGTAAACCGTATTCTGGCCAGGACGTCTGGCGACCCGGTGCTTGCATCGGAAATTGCCGCGCAAACCGCGTATGCGGCGTCGCTGATGGGCAATGCTCCGGGTAAGGTGCTGCCTTTCCGCGTAGCGCAGCCGCGCATGCCGCTCGCACGCGTGGTGAACACGGTGATGCAGCCACGCTTTATGATGACGGCGGCCATGGCCTTCTTTTCGATCGCCTTGACACTCAATATCGTCGGCGTTCGGATCACCGCATTACGCGCAAGCGATTTGCGCCCCAGCGGTTTACGCAAGAGCTTCTGGGCCGTCAACAATCGCGCGGTCCGCTACTACGACAACCTGCGCGTGGTGTATGAGATGGAGTCGCGCGTCCGCGAGATGCAGCGCGAGACAGACGAGGACGCCGCTCCGCAGCGTGGCATACTTCGCGCTCCGGCGCAGGATCTGCCTTCCCGCCAGGCGCCCACGGGCGTGCCGCACAGCAGCACACCACAGCCCTTGCGGCACCCGCCGGAAGCTTCCACGCGCAAGAATCTACCTGTCAAAATCGAACCGTATACCGCCGCCGTGAACCGCGGCAGCAAAGGGGTGCAGGCGTGAGCACCAACTATCCCAACGAGCAGCCCCTCCCCAATGCACCTGGTACCTCCTCCGGCTATCAGCCCGTGTCCGGAGCGGCTGGCACGCCGTTCCCGGGAAGTGGCACACCGCCACCCAACTATCCCGGGCCGCAGTATGCCCCCGGACCTGCCGCTCCGCTTCCCGGAGCGCCAAACCCGGCGCTAGCGGCCGTTCTCGGTTTTATCCCCGGCGTGGGCGCCATGTACAACGGCCAATTTGCTAAGGGAATTGCGCATATTGCCATCTTTGCTGTCTTCTCGACGCTGTCAGAACACACGGGAGGCAGTATCTTCGGCTTACTTGTCGCTGGCTGGATCTTCTACATGGTGTTTGAGGCATACCAGACGGCCCGCGCGCGCCGCAACGGCTGGCCGCTGCCGGACCCCTTCGGTCTGAACAACATAGGGGACCGCTTCGGGTTCCGTAGCAATCCTGACTTCAGTTCCTTCTGGGCAGCCCCGCCCGCAGGGACCGTACCGCCAGTGTCCGAGACCTCTCATGTGGATCCCGTTACAGGTGCCGTTCACTACGCCCGCACGGACGCTACCGGCGCACAGGCTTCCTACCATGTCGATCCATCCGGTCACGTCTATGCCTCGGCAAACCCACCGGAAACGTTTGCGCCGGCAGGAGGCACGGGCTACGTTCCACCGCAGCCGGGCTCGCCGGGTTACGTTCCGAACCCCGCACCATCAGCTTCCGCATACAGCGGTGCCGGATACTACAACGGACCTCCGTACGGTGCAGCGGCACCGGAGACATACGGCGTGCCGCCATTTATTCCGCCTGCATCACGCGGCAGCAGCGTGCCTGTGGGAGCATTCTGGCTGATCGGCCTCGGCTTTCTGGCGCTCCTTGGAACGCTGCGCCCCTTCCGTTTTCTACAGGGTGAGGCGACAGGGGGCCTCTTCCTCATCGGTATTTCGATCCTCCTCTTCATCAGGAGTGGATTGCACAACACCTTCTTTACCTCTGGTTCTCGATCTGCACGCTGGTATGTGGCCCGTTCGGTGCGAGGTGCCGGTATCGTCTTCATCATCGGCCTGCTAACGCTCCTGCAAGGTCTGCATATCATCTACTGGTCATCGTCGTGGCCGTTTCTCCTCATCTTCCTTGGCGTCATCCTTCTGGTGGAGCGGCTGGCAGCGAACAACGTGAACGGGATCCCGTACCCCGTTGCTGCGCACCCGGCACCATCCCCGGCTGATCCACCGCATGAGACCGCGTCGCCCACGTCGATCATGCCCAAGGGTACTTCGCGGCCCATCGTCACGGAGCAGACCGGCACCAGCGATCAAGGAGGGCACTAGCCATGGCCACGCCGCCACCGAACTTCGATCCCAATCAGCCCTTCGATCCCGCAAACGTCAACGATCCGCGCTACGATCCCCGCCGCGATCCCCGGTACGACCCTCGCTGGCAGAAGGCGCAGGAGCGCTACTACGCAGGCCAGCAGCGGGCGCAGGCAAACCAGCAGCGAGCTGCGCAACGCGCTCAGGACGCTGCCTTCAAGATGCAGGCCCGGGCACAGCGCGACCAATGGCGCATGTACCTGCGCGGGCAGCGACGGCCGTCCATTATCGGCCCGCTGCTGCTCATCGCCATTGGTGTCGTCTTCCTTCTGATCCACACGGGACGCATCTCCGCCGTCGCTTTCTTCACGTGGTACGGGCACTTCTGGCCCCTGCTGCTTATCACTGTGGGCGTGCTTCGCTTAATTGAGTGGGGTATCGACCGCATGCGTCAGCCGGGCGATGCTTCGCCCATGCGGTACAGCGTTGGCGGCGGTGCCGTGTTCACCGTGATCCTGCTGAGTTTTATCGGGGTCCTGGTAGCCCATGGAGCGCAGTGGCATGAAGACCGGCAACATGGTTTTGACTTCTTCACCCCGGAGGGATGGAACAACGGTTTCTTCGGCCAGCGGCATGAGGAGAACGCACCTGACAAAGTCCGTTCCATCGCAGCCACAGGCACGCTGTCGATCGAAAACCCGCATGGCGACGTCACCATCTCCGGCACTAGCGATGACGGACAGGTGCACCTCTCCGCCCGCAAGGAGGCCTACACGAACTCAGACAGCGCGGCTGCGAACCTCCTCCGCGAGCTGACCCCTGTCTTTGAGGGAACAGACAGCAGCCTTACGCTCCGGGTGCCACAGGTGGAGTCCGGCAGCACTGACCTTACCCTGCTGGTCCCTTCGACCGTGCATGTTTTTCTGAACAGCGACCATGGCGACGTGCATGTCACCAATCTCAAGTCGCCGCTTACCGTCACCTCGAACAATGGCGATGTGGAGATTGCGGCCATCACCGGAAATGTGCAACTGCACGCCAACCATCGCCGGCGCGATCTGAACGTACGCAGCGTTACGGGCGACGTCATCGTAGACGGCAACGGGGACGAGGTCAACCTTTCCGACATTAACGGTTCCGCGACGATTCACGGCGACTTTTCCGGGGGCGGCCACCTGCAACACATCACGGGAGCCGTGCAATACCACAGCAGTCGCACCGACCTCTCCATGGCGCACCTTACCGGTGATCTGCAACTCGACAGCAATGATCTTTCGGCCAACGAAGTCTCTGGCCCCGTGCTGGTCAGCACGCGCAGCCGCAACATCACGCTGGACAAGGTCACTGGCGACATTAAAGTCGTGAACAGCCACGGCGATGTGGATGTCCACGTTGCCCCGCCAACCGGCTCCGTCACGGTGGACAATCAGAATGGCAACGTGAACGTCTCCCTGCCAGAACAGGCTCGCTTCACATTGAACGCCGAGACCAGCGACGGCGATACCTCCAGCGAATTCAGCGGTACAGGGAGGCATGGCGGACGTGGCACCCTCAGCGGCACCGTGAACGGCGGCGGCCAGGCTGTTCGCCTTAATACATCCCACGGAGATATCAACGTCAGCCGTAACACCAATGCTCCCCTGCCACCCGCGCCGGCCACACCTGCGGTTACCGGATTCGGCACAATTGCCTCCAGCCCAGTCGCTGAAGCACCCGGCTCACTAGATGGCGTGAAACCAGCAGCCGCGCAGGCTAAGACTATGGAACACCCTCAACGCGCCAAGGCCAAAGAAAAGAGCCGTGAAGCCGAACATCAGGCAACGGGTCAATCACCGGAAGCGCCCCGAGAGTAGCCTGGGCACACGCGTCTTCTAAAAACAGGGGCCATCCATGCCGTCCTGCCATGCGGAGGCGTCACATGCAGGATGAGAGAGAATCAAGGGCCGCTCCAGCCAGCAGTCTGCTCTTACCTGGACCTTCTTACTTCAATTCACATCCTGCAAAGAAATAAGCGATCTCGAACGCTGCCGTTTCCTCTCCGTCGGATCCATGGATTGCATTCTCTTCGATGGTTGCGGCAAACTTTTTGCGAATCGTACCCTCGTCGGCGTTGGCTGGATTTGTCGCGCCCATCAGCTTGCGTAAATCAGCGATGGCGTTGTCCTTCTCCAGCACCATGGGAAAGATCGGCCCGGAGGCCATAAACTTCGTCAGGTCCACAAAGAACGGGCGTGCGCTGTGCACATGGTAGAAGCCCTGTGCCTGCTGCTCGCTCAGCGATATCTTCTTGATGGCGACAATCTTGAATCCAGCCTTTTCAATTTCTGCCAGAATGGCCCCGGTATGTCCCTTGCGGACAGCATCCGGCTTGACGATGGAGAAGGTGCGCTGCAACATGATGCTCCCTGTAAGTCTCGTGATTGCTTCATTGTACCGGGAACCACCAGGTACTCTACCTAAGCGGCAGGGGCTGTCACGGCGGCGTGCGGCAGGAACAGCGAGAACGTCGTCCCACGCCTCTTCCGGTCCGTGCTGGAGCGCACGGACAACCGTCCACCATGGCGCTTCGCAATTGAACTTGAAATCCACAGACCCAGCCCGGATCCGCCAGAGCCTTTGGTCGTATAAAACGGATCGAAAATCTGTGCAGCCGTATCCTTGTTCATGCCATGCCCGGTGTCCGAGATGCTGATGCGCACGCCTGCCTTGCCCGATGGCGCATGGCGCGCGGGTGTGGTTCGAATGGTGATAACTCCGCCCGTCGCCTTCGTCGCGTCAATGGCATTGCTCAGGAGATTACTCAGAATCTGGCGCAGATCGCCTTCCGGGCAAATGAACAACTTACTCTGGCGATGTTGCCGGTCTACGCGAATACCAGTGTTGCGCAGCTTGCCCTGGTGCAAAGCGACCACAGACTCGACCAGCGCCTCTGGCGTGCATTCCACCGGTTGAGTTCCACTGCGATGAAAACGCAAGGTCTGTGACACGATTTCAGTCACACGCCGCAACTCCTCGTCCGCCTTGTCCAGGTAATCCTGGCACTCAGAGGTCAGGGCATCATCCTGCCGCACAAGGTAGAGCAGGTTTGTGATAGCCTCCAGCGGGTTGTTGATCTCATGTGCGATCGATGCGGTCAGCCGTCCCACCGTCGCCATCTTTTCTGACTCCAGCAGACGGCTTTCGATCCTCTCTTTTGCTTCCCGCAGGTCCGCAACGGAATCATGCTTTGCCCTGCCGCAGGGTTTGTCCACCGTCACAACTGCACCGGCCGGCTGTCCATTCGCTGGCAGCGGAATTACGGAGCAGGTGACGTGCGTTCCAACCCCGTCTTTCGTCCAGAGGATCTCTTCTGCGTCGTAGATGCAACGGCCTTCCACCCGGGCTGCGTGGACGGGACACTCCTGAGGCGCGTAAGGAGAGCCGTCCTCACGTGTGGCGTGGATCAGGGAATGCATGTCCCGCCCCAGACACTCCTCCTCGGAATAACCCATGAGTTGCACTGCGGCTTGATTTACGCCGATGCAGCGGCCTTCATGGTCCACAGCGTAGATTGCCGCAGCCGCATGGTCCAGAACCACCCGGCTGGAGATACGAGGACCCAACGGCTGTGTCTCATGCTGCTGCGATCTGCTGCCTGCCGGCTTCATCGTGCTCCCGGGCGCTCATCGTTCAGGCACCTGTATTACATGGATGCACGTTTCGGTGGAGATCGTATGCTCAGAGCGTTGTTGAGCCGCTCCTTTCCAGGAAGCAGCGGGACGATCACTTCAAAATCGAGTGACCGCACAGAACTTAAGCGTCGGCTGTCCGGCAGACACTGCTCGCTGGATGCTCATCGGCCAAGTACACGCGCCATGGTCTCGCCGATCTCCGCCGGCGACTTCACGACGTGGATGCCTGCTGCTGTCATCGCCTCCATCTTGCTTTCCGCCGTGCCCTCGCCGCCGCTGATGATGGCACCGGCATGACCCATGCGGCGGCCAGGAGGCGCGGTTTGCCCGGCGATGAAGCCGACGACGGGCTTCTTGACGTTGGCCTTGATGTATTCGGCGGCGGCTTCCTCGTTGGTGCCGCCAATCTCGCCGATCATCACGATGGCTTCGGTTTGCGGGTCCTCGTTGAGCATCCGGATGGCGTCAATGTGCTTCGTCCCGATGACGGGGTCGCCTCCGATGCCGATGGCGGTGGACTGTCCGATGCCACGCTGCGTCAGCTGGTAGACCGCCTCATACGTCAGCGTGCCGGAGCGCGAGACGATGCCGACGTTGCCCTCCATGTGGATGCGCCCCGGCATGATGCCGATCTTCGCCTTCCCTGGCGAGATCACACCGGGGCAGTTGGGACCGATAAGCACCGACGCTGAATCCTTCACCACCGACCACGCCTTCACCATGTCGAGGACGGGTATGCCCTCGGTGATGCAGACGACGAGCGGCAGCTTGGCCGCGACCGCTTCCAGGATGCCGTCTGCCGCGAACGGCGGCGGAACGAAGATCATGGTGGCGTTGGCGCCGGTGGCCTTTACGGCTTCCTCGACGGTGTTGAATACCGGCCAGCCCTCGTGCGTCGTGCCGCCTTTGCCGGGCGTTACACCGCCAACAACGATGTCGTTGCCAAACTGCTTCGAATATTCCGCGCAGCCTTTTGCGTGGTAGGTGCCCTCGCGGCCGGTGATGCCCTGCACGATGAGGCGGGTGTTGTTATCGACAAGTACAGACATAGCTTTTAGCTCCTAGCCTTTAGCTCTTAGCCTTTGTTGCTTCAATAGACGCAATAAGTGCGCTTAACATTTTTCCGACTTCGATACTTAGTTTTCGGGAACGGTCGAGATCATCATCGTCACCGAAACCTAAACGCTTAGCGATCACCAATTGTGTTTGGACTTCATAGTTAGAGCCTTGTGCGACTCCGAGGAACTGCCGGAACTCGCCTTGAGTAAGTCTGCCTCTGCCTTCGGCGATGTTGCTTGGAACTGAAACGGCCGCTCGGCGCAGTTGGGAACGCAAGCCGTAAACCTCCTGCTTAGGGAAGTGCGCAGTTGCTTCATACACAGCCAGACTCATCTCAATTGCTCTTTGCCATACGAGAAGATCTTCAAATGACTGAGCCATAACGCACGCTAAAAGCTAAGAGCTGATAGCTCACCTCGCCGTCTTTACCGCTAGTTGCGCTGCTTCGGCCATGGTGCTGCCGACCGCGTACTTAAGGCCAGACTCCGCAAGTATTTTCCTGCCTTCTTCCACGTTGGTTCCTTCAAGTCTCAGTATCAAAGGCAGAGTGACATTCAGGTTGCGGGCTGCGGCGACGACTGCCGTTGCCAGCACATCGACACGCAGGATGCCGCCGAAGATGTTGATGAAGATGGCTTTGACGTTTTTGTCGGCGAGCAGGATGGCAAAGGCGGCTTCAATCTGCTGCTGGTTGGCACCGCCGCCCACGTCGAGGAAGTTGGCCGGGGAGCCGCCGCTGTACTGGATAATGTCCATGGTGGCCATGGCCAGGCCCGCGCCGTTCACCATGCAGGCGATGCTGCCGTCGAGCTTGATGTAGTTCAGCGAATCTTTGCTGGCCTCAACTTCGAGTGGGTCTTCTTCGCTGACGTCGCGCAGTTCGCGCAGGTCCTTGTGGCGAAACATCGCGTTGTCGTCGAAGTTGATCTTGCAGTCGAGCGCCGCCAGCTTGCCGTCCTTCGTGGTGATGAAGGGGTTGATTTCGAGCAGGGAGCAGTCGGTTTCGATAAAGGCCTTGTACAGGCCGAGCATGAAGCTGACCGCCTGGTTGATCTGCGGTCCCGTAAGCCCGAGCTTGAAGGCGAGATTGCGTGCCTGCCATGGCTGCAAGCCGAGCGCGGGTTCGACCGCTTCCTTGTAAATCGCATCAGGGTCCTTGGCCGCTACCTCTTCGATTTCCATGCCGCCCGCCTGTGACGCCATGAAGGTCAGCTTGGACGTGGCCCGGTCGAGCACGATGCCGAGGTAGAGTTCGCGGTCAATGGCTGACCCCGCCTCGATCAGCAGGCGCTGCACGCGCTGGCCTTGCGGCCCGGTCTGGTGCGTGACCAGATTCATGCCGAGGATTGCTTTAGCTGCGGTGTTGGCTTCGCCCAATGACTTGGTCACTTTCACGCCGCCACCCTTGCCGCGGCCTCCGGCGTGAATCTGCGCCTTGACCACGACGACGGGATTACCGGCGGAAAACAGGTGCTTGGCAGCGCGGTCAGCTTCTTCCAGCGACGTCACCATCTCCCCGTCAGGGACGGGAACGCCGTATTTGCGGAGGATGTCCTTCGCCTGGTACTCGTGAATCTTCATTTGCGGTCGATCCTGGCACTGATGTTGTAGCTGACACGGGAATGGTAGCGAACGGAGGCGACGCGCGCAATGAGTACCGCACGGATGTACGGTAATCGTCCCTTTGCATGTTTGAACGCGAAAGGACACTAAGGTTCGCGGAGGACGCGAACGGGGCTTAGTGGCATCCGTGAACCCACCTTAGCTTCGCGAAGGTGGGGCACCCACGGGTGGGCTTCACTTGTGCGAGAAGATAGAGCGATGGAGCCGGTGGAGTTGTTACAAGACGTGGTGAACGGTGGAGACGCACTGACCTTTGAAGATGCGCGCGCGCTGATGCGGGCGCTGCTGAAGGGTGAGTTCAGTGAAGACGAGATGTCCTCCCTGCTGAGCGCGCTGCATGAGCGCGGCGAAACCGCAGCGGAACTTGCAGGCTTTGCCGATGCAATGCGAGATGCATCAGTGAAGCTGCCGCTGACCGATGCAGAGCGCGACACGCTGGTGGACACCTGCGGCACTGGCGGCGATGGCAGCGGAACATTCAACATCTCGACTGCCGTGGCGCTGGTCGCCTGCGCTGCGGGTGCAAAGATCGCTAAGCATGGGAATCGAGCGGTGACCTCAGCGTGCGGATCGGCGGATGTATTGGCTGCGCTTGGGGTAACGACGGAACACACGCCAGACTCGGCTGTTGCCGCGCTTCGGGAGCATGGCTTCGCCTTCCTGCTGGCACCCAAGATGCATCCCGCGATGAAGATCGTTGCGCCGGTGCGGCGGGCGCTGCCGTTTCGCACAGCCTTTAACGTGCTGGGGCCCATGACGAATCCCGCTGGAGCACGCCGCCAGGTGATCGGCGTCTATGCCCCGCACCTGGTTCCGCTGGTGGCGGAGGCGCTCGCGCATTCCGGCCACATGCATCACGCCATGGTGGTGCACGGTGCTGGTGGTCTGGATGAACTCTCGCTCGCAGGCGAAAGCATAGTCGCGGAGGTGAAGGGAACCGAGGTCAAGCGGTACACCGTTATACCTGAAGATGGGGGCCTGAAACGCTCACACGACGCGCTCCTCGGCGGCGATGCGATGGCCAACGCGAGCATTCTGCGGGCAGTCTTTGATGGCGAGATCGGTCCCCAGCGAGATGTGGTCCTGTTGAACGCGGCCGCTGTTCTGGTAGTGGCTGGAACAGTGACCGATCTGTCTGACGGTACTGCACGGGCTGCTGAGGTCATCGATACCGGCTCCGTGATGCGATTGCTGGAACGGCTACGGCTCTGAGGACAGTTGGTGCCCTAAACTGCGGACGCTAAGCCCTGCTTTCGAGTGGATGTACCAGTGGTGTTAAGGCACCCACCCACCTTAGCTTCGCGAAGGTGGCGCACCCCGGTTCTTTGGTAATGCGACTTATGAAGTTAAGGCAGCAGCGCCTTCTGCGCGGTCTCAGGCAGCGGCTTATCCGCGTTCTTCAGAAGATTGGCAATCTCCCACATCTGCGTGTCGCTCATCAGCTTGACGTAGGAAGGCATGGCGGAGAGGCGGACGCCATTCTTGATCTTCCAGTAGGTCTCGCCCACTTCGTCGTCGGAGACGCCGACTACCTCTCCGTTGTGATGACGTTCCCATAGCGGCGGCGCGCCGGGAAACATGTTGTCCGCAATGACGGCTTTCTTGCCCGGGACGCCATGGCAGAAGGCGCATTGCTGCTTGTACAGCGTGGCACCCTCGGTCAGCGTCTGCTCGTTCACCGGCACGGGCGAGGCCCCGGGCATCTCGCGGTCGATGCGCGCATGCAGCGGATTGTGCACGATTGCGGCCTCCGCCGGAAATGAAGGATCGGCTACCGCGACAGGCGGATGTCCATACGAGAGGTAAAGATAAGCCCACACGGGAACGGCAAGCACGCCAAGGATGAAGAAAAGGATTGCAACGCCCGCTCGGTTCAACAGCGCCTCCCCCAAAAGCCGTGCTCAAGGCAGCACAGACTGTCACGGTGATTCTATGTCAACGTGAATGCTGCTGGCGGCGAGTGGCGAGCAGCGTTCGCTACACTTAGGCTATCAATACATGCTGATTCCTTCCATTGATCTGATGAACGGCCAGATCGTCCAGCTGGTGCAGGGCGAGCGGCTGGAGCTTGCCTTTGACGATTTTGATTACTGGATTGAGCGCTTCGCGAAGTACCCTCTGGTGCAACTGATCGACCTAGACGCGGCCATGCGCCAGGGCGACAATCGCGGGCTGATCCGGCAGTTCACCTCGCGATTGACGTGCCAGGTGGGCGGAGGCCTGCGCTCCGCAGATGAGGGCAAAGCCATGCTTGACCTTGGAGCTAAGCGGGTCATTTACGGGTCAACGTTGTTCGGCGGAAGCAACGAGGCGGACCGCAAGCGGCATCCGGTGCTGAATCTTGATTTCGCGGCACACCTGCAAAAGGCCCTTGGAGAGGAGCAACTCGTCTTCTCCGTCGATACGAAGGGCGGCAAGGTGGCCGTGAAAGGCTGGAAAGAGCAGGTGGACTTGACGCCCGAAGAGGCTGTTACCTGGCTAGAGAATGACTGTGCCGCCTTTCTCTACACGCACGTGGATACGGAGGGGACGATGAGCGGATTTCCGATGGATGTAGCGGCGATTCTGCGTGCCTGTACGGCGAAGCAGCTCATCGTTGCGGGCGGGATCAAGGAGCGGCGGGAAGTGGATGAACTGGATGCCATGGGCGTGGATGCCGTGGCCGGCATGGCCGTCTACAGCGGGACGATGGACGCGTGATGCATGACGTCGAAACAGCATTGATACAGAAGGAGCTTGAGGCTCGCGAGCCAATCTTTCATCCTCCGGAATTTGGTACGACTCGTGCGGATTTCGATGCCATGATGACGAGCGATTTCTCGGAGATTGGCGCTTCCGGGAAACGCTACAGCCGCGAGTACGTATTAGATATGTTGGAAGAACGGCATCGGCAACCAGCCGTCGAGGATTTGCAGCCAAGCGATTTTGAGTGCCGCAGACTTTGCGCCAACCTTTATCTGTTGACCTACCTTCTGCCTCAACCTGGAAGGCTAACGCGGCGCACTACGTTGTGGCGGCGCTGCGATGAGGGGTGGAAAATAGCCTTCCATCAAGGCACAATCATTGCACCTGACTAGACGTAGAAACTACTAACTCAAACTCGTAACTTCAACTTACTCCGTATTTGAGTCCGCCACGGCGTAGTAGCCCTTGCGTGCCTGAATCTTTACATCTTTTCCGCAGGTAATGTTGATGTTGCGGAATGTTCCATCCAGGTTCGCGTTTAGCGGCGTGTAGCTGACCAGATACTGCGTCCGCAAATCATCGCTGATCTGCGCAAAGGCTTCATCCAGCTTCTTCGCGTTGTGTCCGATGTTGATGACGCGGCCACCAGTTTCGCGAGCCAGCCGGTCCATGTCCGCCGCAGGACTGAAGCCGAGGTAGTGACCGTAAAACTGCTGGTCGCTGATGAGGATGACGAAAATGATTGCGTTCGCCTTTTGCGCGGACTCGATGGCTTCTTTCAGCTTGGTGTTGCTGCCTTGATCGCCGCCATCCGTCAGCAGGACCAGCACTTTGCGGCCGGCCTCGTCGTGCAGCTTCTCATGCGTCGCCAGGTAGACGGCGTCGTACAGCAGCGTTCCCTTAGGCGTCACATTGCCCGTGACGGAACCGGTTCCCGCGCCGGTGTTGATTTGCGCCTTCTCCATGGCGCGGCGCAGCTCCCTGGCGCTGTTGGTGTAGTCAGCCATGAGATCGACGTTGATGTCAAAAGAGATCAGAAAAGCCTCATCCTTCGGGGTCAGGATGTCCTTCAGGAACTGCGCGCCGCTCTCTTTTTCAAGAGGTAGAACATTCTCCTGCGAACCGCTGGTATCCAGAAGGATGCCGATGGTCAGTGGCAGGGACTTTTCCTGGGTGAAGTTCTTGATTGTCTGCGGTTCCTTGTTCTCGAACACCTGGCAATCGTCTTTGTGCAGTCCGGAAAGATAACCGCCCTTGTCGCGAGCGGAGAAGTACGTATTCACCAGGTTGACGCGGACACGCAGCGTCTGGCCCTCCTCGATGGTTTGCGGAGGTGGCGGAGGCGCATTGCTGCGCGGCGGAGGACCGCCGGGTGTTGGCGCATCCTGTGCCCGTAACGGCGTCAGACACAGCAAAGGCGCGGCGGCAAGCAGCAGGGAAGAGATTAGTAGAGGTCGAAAAGGACGCATACACCTCATTGGACGAGTGAAGCGCCTTCACGTCTACGTGGCCGGAAGGTCAGCCGGACCGGGGCAGTACGTGTCAGCAACGAACCGGTGCGCCACCGCGTCAAAAGGGCAACACCGCGCCACAACGGGCGGGGCTGGTAGTCTGAACAGTGTTGGCAAAGCAGGAGTTTCGCGTGAAGTCTGGGTTAGCAGCAGTATGTTTTCTGGCGATGGCAAGTGTTGGAACGGCGGCGCGCGCGCAGGGAACGCCTGCAAGCACGCACGCCCTTCCTGACAGCCCGCAGGCACAGGCCATTCCGGACAGCCCCCGTCCACAGGTGATTCCTGAAGCCAGAGGCGTTGCTCCCGGAAAGGGGACACCGGCCAGCACAAGCGCGGTTGCCGACGATGGCAGCGCGGGACCCGCACCCACCTCCACGTTGGCCAGCAGCGCTCCCAGCAAGCCTGATGTCCCTGACGATCCGGCACCTGATATCAAGCCGGAGCTTGGCCCCGGCGGTCGCGTGCAAACTCTGCGCGCCAACGTCAATTTCGTCCAGATCCCGTTCACGGTGAAAGACAAGAGCGGCGCTCTCGTGCCTGCCTTGGATTGGCGTGAAGTCCGCGTCTATGAGAACGGTGTCCGCAAGCAGATTCGCCTGTTTACCAGCGACCCTTACCCGCTATCCGTTGCCTTTGTCATCGATCAGACGCTGCCGCAGGACGTGATGGACCGCGTCAACACGGCGCTTGGTGCTGTGACCGGTGCCTTCACACCCTATGACGAGATGGCGATCTTCACCTATAACAACGGCCCCACGCTGCGGACGGACTACACCGGCGCGCAAAGCCCGCGAATTCAGGCCGTCCTGAATCAGTCGCAGACCAGGGGCCGCGAAGCTCGGCTGTACACGCCGGACGGGCCGCTGTCGCAGACCACCAACATCAACGGCCACCAGTTCGACCCCAACACCGCGCCCGTGCGCAACAGCAACTCGAACGTCGTGAATATCCCCAAGGAGACGCATACGCTGAACGACGCGATCCTGATGGCGGCGCAAAGCCTGGCCAAGCGTCCCGACGGCCGCCGCCGCGTCATCTACGTGGTCAGCGATGGCAAGGAGTTTGGCTCCACGGCCAAGTTCAAGGACAACGTCCGCTTCCTTCAAACCAACAGGATTGCGGTGTACGCCACGGTTGTCGGTGACTCGGCGGTCAAATACATCGGCTTCCTTGACCGCTACCACATCCCGTTCGAGATGAAGGACAACATTCTGCCGCAATACGTTGCGCAAACGGGCGGAGAGGCGGTTTCAGAGTACCGCATTCGCGGCATAGAGCAGAGCTTTGCAAAGGTGGCGGAAGACGTTCGCGTGCAGTACACCGTCGGCTACTACTCCAACGAGCCGGTTACGGATGGCAAGTTCCGGACTGTCGAAGTGCGCGTCCTTCGCCCTGATCTCTCCGTGACTGCCAAGCGCGGCTACTATCCCACACCGGAAAACGTCCTTCGCAGCGGGGGCATGCAAAGTAGTGGAACCCGGCAGTCTGCAACGCCGCAGTAGGGCGGCCGTATGACGTGGCCTGCCGCAGGCAACACGCTTTTCGGCCTGCTGGCCGCCATCCTGTGGGGCGGCGGAGATTTCTCCGGCTCTGTTGCCGTGCAACGCGCTGGTAAAGGTGTGCGGGCGGCGTTGGTCGTGGTGATCACAGGCCACCTGCTTAGCCTTGCCGTCGTAAGTGCGCTCGCGATGGCGCGGCATGACATCTTCCCGCACGGAGCAGATCTGCGTTGGGGAGTATGCGGCGGCGTCATCGCCGGTATTTCACTGGTAGGCTTCTACATGGCGCTTGCAAGCGGACACATGGGTTCCGCTGCTGCGGTCAGTGGGCTTTTGTGCGCGGCTGTTCCGGCAGTTGTCTCGGGCTTTACCGAAGGCTTTCCCGGATGGTTCCGGCTGGCCGGATTCCTGGTTGCCGGAGCCGCTATCTGGCTCATCGCAAGTTCCGCCGAGCCGGGTGCCCAAAGCTCACGAGATGCCGTGCTTCTGGCCATCATCAGCGGCCTCGGCTTTGGAGTGTACTTTGTCATGCTGAAGATGGCAGGCAACGCGGGTCTCCTGTGGCCCATGGCGGCTGCGCGCATCGGCAGCGCGACCGCCGCAGGTATTCTGCTCGTCCTTATGCTTCTGTTTCAGCGACCCACGGAACGAGCGGCTTTCGGCGTGAACCGGCTTCGCACCCTTGCCTGGATTGTCGCCGGCGCGGCTCTTGATACGGGAGGCAATCTAAGTTTTTTGGCCGCGTCGCGCGCTGGAAGGCTTGATGTCGCGGCAGTTCTTGCGTCCATCTATCCCGCGTCTACCATCCTTTTGGCAGCCTGGCTGCTGCATGAGAGGACGAACACGCGCCAGCGTTGGGGAATGGTTTTGGCGCTGCCTGCCGTGGTGCTGATCACGTTATAACTTCAGCGTCGATACATCCACCGTCGTCTTTGGGTATTGGAGCTTCATGCTCTTCAGCGCCTCCACGATGATGGCGGACACCGCCACATTCCGGTACCACTTGGCATCAGAGGGGATCACGAACCAGGGAGCGTGTTTGCGGCTGGTTTCCTCGAAAATTTCTTCGTAGCACTCCTGGTAAGCGTCCCAGAATTTACGCTCCGCAAAGTCGGATGCCGACAGCTTCCAGTGCTTGTCCGGGTCGTCAATGCGCGCCTGCAGACGTTTCTTCTGCTCATCCTCAGAGATGTGCAGGAAGAACTTCAGCACGGCGATACCACTGTCCACCAGCAGGGCCTCAAAGTCATTGATCTCCTGCATATGGAGACGCGCCGTCTTTCCGTCCATGTGGCCGTGCACGCGGGGCGACAGCACGTCCTCATAATGCGACCTGTTAAAGATGCCGATCATTCCGCGTGCCGGAACGGCGGCATGGCAGCGCCACAAAAAATCATGGTGAGCCTCAATTGGGGTCGGCACCTTGAACGCCGTCACGTCACAGCCTTGCGGGTTGACGCCGGAGAAGATATGGCGGATGGTGCCGTCTTTGCCCGCCGTGTCCATGCCCTGCAGCACAACCAGCAGGCCACGCTCAGCACCTCCGTAGAGCACCTCCTGCAGGGCATCCAGGCGCTTGCGATGCTTGTCAAGCAGCGGCTCCGCATCCTCGGCGCTTTTCAGATCGCCGGTATCGCTGGAGTCGTGGTCCTTGAGGCGAACCTTGTGTTTAGGCGGGATCAGGTACGGCGAATCAATCTTCAACGCTTGGGCACTCACTTTCGGTCAGATATGCACTTATCAGATGCGGAATGTGCGTCCGCTCGAGTTATGCCCCTTGCTGGCTCGCCTTACGCGTGCTCACGCTGCGAGCGATGAAGAGCTAAGGCACTGCCGAACACGCAGAGAATGGGGAAGAACTCCAGGGTGTAGCGTTGCTCGGCGTTGTCCAGTGTCAGCAGCAGAAGGCAGCGCAGGACGATATAGGTAAGCATGGAGCAGGCCAGGGCGTTATTTGCCTCACGCGTGCGCCGCCACCCTGCGATTGCCGCAGCAAAGTAAGCCAGGTTCAGTGCCGCAAAGCACCATGCGAAGATGGTCTGCGCAGGATGTTTACGGTACTCCCACCAGCGCTCCTCAACCGGCAGTATCTCGATGCGAGGATGCAGCAGCATATTCACGAGGCGTGCGAAGGGCAGCAGGGCCGTGCGCAACGGGTGAGCGTGTTCGCGCTCCCACGCCAACTGATCAAAGCCCCGTTCTACATTCGGGTCCAGCTTACCAGCGGATGCTGCCGCCCGTTCCAGCACATACGCCGTCCGCACGCGCTGGCCAGGGGAATCAAAGGCCCGTTCGGGCAGATCGTCGATACGCAGCGGCTGTTCCGGGTAGATCCAGTACGCGTCCTCCGTGGCCGTATAGTCAACAGCCCAGGTGCGGAACCAGTGCTGAAAGGCCCGAGGCGGCGTCTCCCCAGGGTCGTTCGCAAGCCGCGGCGCGAGTGGCTCAAACACATCAAAGGTACGCTCATTGCGCACGATCCAGGGCACAAATGGAAGCGTGATGAGAAGCACGCATGCAAAGACCCGGAACACGGCACAGCGCAAATTTGATCGCTTCCACTCCCCGAGAAAAAAGGCCGGCAGGATTGCCGCTGCCAGCAGTCCCTGGTCGGGCCGCAAAAAAATGCTTGCCGAAAGTGCGAGCGCCAGAAGCACCAGCGTGGTCCAGCGTGACCGGTCCAACCAGCACAGCAAGAGGGAGAACGACAGCGCCAGCAGAGTAAGCGTGAACGTCTCAGTAAGGGGTGTTGCGGTGTAGTTGGCCGTGAACGGGCAGAGCGCGGCAAGCGCAAGCCCCAGCAGTCCGCCACGCCTGCCGAACAGCCGCCAAGCGATACCGTAGACGAGCCAGCATGTCAGCAGATCAGCCGCAATCTGCAACCAAAGGACGGGCAGAAAGCTGCGCAATGTTCCGGTGTCGTCTGCCCATCTGCGGAACAGAAAGGCGCAGCCTGCCAGAATGGCGGGATATCCGGGTAGACGGATCAGCGTGGGTCGTGGAGCGGCATCGGTGGATAGACCGTAGATGTGCTCATGGAGCCAGTTCAGAGCAATGTCCTGGTACAAGATCGAGTCGTTCGCAATAAAGGCGTAGTGCCGAACGAAAAACATACGGAGCAGAAATCCCGCCGCCAGAAGGACTCCCGCCACGACGGCACCTCTGCTCTTGATCATGTTTGAAATCGTTGAGCGGCGCGTGGACATCCGGTGGGTCAGCCTCCTCTGACGCTTTGCATCATACCGCTCAGACTTGCCCTGTGGCTCTCCGGTGTGCCCCTGAGCGGCAGCAGGTTAACATACAGAAGAGCATGGCCGAACAGGGCGAGAAGCCGATTTTCTATGACGAGAAGAAGCGCCGGTGGAAGCGCCTTCGCCGTATTCTAGACATCGCCGCAGCGGTCGGATTACTGCTCTTCATCATCTTCGCCGTTGGGGCATTGCGGATTCGTCCCTTGCCGGAACTTCTGCTGCAGGCGCCGAAACACAACTACCGGACCTTGGCGAATCCCCCGATTCCCGCGGATAAGGCCAAAAAGGAACGCTCAGCGCATCGCCGCACGGATCGCAAACCCTCCGACATTCCGTTGAATGAGGATGAAGGTCTGCGCGCCGCGTTCTATGTCGTGGACGATGCCTCCAGCTACAGTTCGCTAAAACAGCATGTGAAACAAATCGATCTGCTGTTTCCGGAGTGGCTGCACGTGATCACGCCGGACGGCAAATTGTCCGGCGTCTCCGAGGGTGGCACCGGGTACTACAACGTGGTGGACAGCGCGGGTGTGCATGGGGTAGACCGTGCCAATGAGGTGGAGCGTGTCATCGCCTCCTCCGGCGCGAACACCGAAATCTTTCCACTGGTTAATAATTTCAGTGGCGCCACGCAGACCTTTATTCCTGAGATTGGGCAGATGCTGCAAAATCCAGCATCGCAGCAGACGTTTATCACGGAGGTGATGCGGCTTCTCGCATCCAACCGGCGCTATCACGGGCTCTCGCTTGACTTTGAAAATCTGCCTAGCGAGGCGCAACCCGGGTACAAGAGCCTGATCACCAATTTGTATGGCGTAATGCATCCCCGAGGTCTTCGTCTCTACGTGAATACGCCGGTAGCGGATGAGGATTGGGATCTGCCCTACATGGCGGCGCACTCTGACGGTCTGATCTTGATGAACTATGACCAGCACGAGACGGAAAGCGAACCCGGACCGATTGCGGGGCAAGGCTGGTTCATCGCAAACCTGAAGCGTATCTTGCAAGTGGTTCCGAAAGAGAAACTGATCTGTGCGGTGGGCAGCTACGGTTACAGCTGGACGATGCCGCTGCCCGAACCCACGTCAACAAAGAGCTTGAAAGCCAAACGTGCCACTAAGACGGAACCTAAAGTTCTGCATTCGGATAATTTGAGCACGCAGGCCGTGTGGCAGGCGGCGAACGACTCCGGGTCTGAAGTTGACCTGGACGACGCCTCGCTGAATCCGCACTTCACCTACGATGACGTGGATGCGCGCGAGCGGCACGAGGTCTGGTTTCTGGACGCCGTCACGCTGATCAACGAAATGCGGGCAGCGCGTCAGCTTGGTCTGCAGACCTTCGCACTGTGGCGGCTGGGCGAGGAAGACCAGTCGCTGTGGCGCATCTGGGATACGCCGGTTCACTCCGATCCTGTAAAGGAGTTAAGCGATCTGCCACCAGGTTGGGACCTGGACATCGAGGGAGTGGGCGACATCATGCGGGTGTCCGGTACACCGCGTAACGGCCATCGCACGCTAACGATCGATGCCGATTCAAACCTGGTGGATTCCGAGCAGATCTCCGTCTTCCCACTCTCCTACACAGTGACGTACTTTGGTGCGCAACCCAAGAAGCTGGCTCTAACCTTCGATGACGGACCCGACCCTGAGTGGACGCCGAAGATACTTGATGTGCTGAAGAAGTTAAACGTGAAGGGAACGTTCTTCATGATTGGCGAAGAGGCGCAGGACAACGTTGGCCTGATGCAGCGGCTCTACCGCGAGGGGCACACCGTTGGCAATCATACCTATACCCACCCGGATATCAGCGAAATCTCAAACCGGCAACTGCAACTGCAACTTGACTTTACCGAACGCCTGTTCAAAGCAAAGCTCGGTGTGCAGCCGCTCTTCTTCCGGCCACCGTACTCCATCGATCAGGAACCAGACACAAACGACCAGGCAGCGCCCATCGAGAAAGTACAGCAGCTTGGTTATGTGGTAGTCGGTAACAAAATCGATACCAACGACTGGGACGAACATCCCCGCAAAACGCCGCAGGAGATCACCCAATCCGTCCTGGACCAGATTGCGCTGGGTGAGAAGCGAGCCGATCTCCGAGGTTCCGTGATTCTGATGCATGACGGCGGAGGCAACCGCGCAGCAACAGTTGCGGCTCTGCCGTTACTCATCAGCACTATGCGCGCAAGGGGATATCAATTTGTACCGGTGAGCGAGCTCATGGGCAAAACCCGCGATCAGGTGATGCCCAAGCTCACGCCACGGCAACGCCGCTTAGCGGTGGTCGATTCCATTGCCTTCTTCGGGATTGCGGCGTTCAACCGCCTTGTGGTTGCGGTGTTCTTCATCGGTGACGTGTTGATGAGCGCACGTCTGGTCATCATTGGCTTGTTTGCCGTCATTGACCGTTTCCGGCGCCGCAAAAATTATGCCGGCCCTGATTACGAACCCCGTGTGGCTGTCCTGATTCCCGCGTACAACGAGGAGAAGGTCATCGTTCGCACGATCCGTTCAGTGATGATGTCGTCTTACAAGAACCTGCACATCATAGTGATCGATGACGGTTCAAAGGATCGTACGGCGGAGGTCGCCCGCGATGCCTATCCTAAGGACATTGAGAGCGGCCGGCTGACGGTGGTCAAGAAGCCGAACGGCGGCAAGGCCGAGGCGCTCAACTACGCGCTAGAGCGCTACGTGGACGAGGACATCTACGTCGGTATCGATGCGGACACGGTCATAGCGCACGATGCCATAGCCCGCCTAGTTCCACACTTCGCCAACCCGCAGATCGGCGCGGTTGCCGGCAACGCAAAAGTAGGGAATCGCGTGAACCTTTGGACGCGATGGCAGGCGCTTGAATACATCACCAGCCAGAACTTCGAGCGGCGCGCATTGGATCTGTTTGGTGTTGTCGTGGTCGTACCGGGTGCCATCGGCGCATGGCGCACTGCGGCAGTTCACGCAGGAGGCGGGTACCATTCCAACACGGTGGCGGAAGATGCCGACCTTACCATGATATTGCTGGAGCAGGGACTGTCTGTTATCTATGAAGACCGCGCGCTGGCATTTACCGAAGCGCCTATCAACATGGATGGCCTGATGCGGCAGCGTTTCCGCTGGTCCTTCGGCATCATGCAGGCCGTCTTCAAGCATCTGGGAGCAGTGACAAAACGCCGCGCCATGGGTCTGTTTGCCCTGCCGAATATCATCGTATTTCAAATCCTGTTGCCTCTTGTGTCCCCCTTAATTGACCTGATGTTTGTTAGTAGCCTGTTCAAATTTCTCTACGACCGGCACTTCCATCCAGAGTCGGCAAGTTCCGCAAGCTTCTTGAAACTACTTACCTATTTTCTCGCGTTCATGATCATTGATTTCAGCGCATCGGCTCTGGCCTTTATGCTGGAACGCAGGCACCCGGCCAGCAAGGGTGACGCCTGGCTGCTGGTTCATATCTGGATTCAACGTTTCAGTTACCGGCAGGTCTTCAGCGTTGTGCTGTTCAAAACGGTTAAGCGCGTCATTGACGGGCGGCCGTTCTCCTGGGACAAGCTGGAACGCACCGCGAAGATGAGCAAGGCTACCGACCGGATGCTGAATGCGACACCCTCTCCCAAGTAAGACAAACTTGTAACATGCGGCTGGGGTCCGGGCATTTGTAAGTTCTTCGGCGCTGCTATCCGCTTGCCACCGGCAGCGTAAAGGTGAACACCGAACCTTGCCCTAACTGGCTGGTAACAGACAAAGTACCCCCGTGGGCTTCCACAATGGCTTTGCTGATGGCCAGGCCCATACCTGTTCCAAGCACCTGCCCAACTTGTGATCGTGCCCGGTAAAAGCGGTCGAAGATCAGCGCCTGTTCGCTGGAGTCGATCCCGAAGCCACGGTCCGCCACACTGATGAGTACCTGATGCTGTTGCTGCTGCGCGGAAAGGAAGATGGGTGTGCCCGGCGCGGAATACTTCACGGCGTTCTCCAGCAGATTGTAGAGAACCTTACTAATGAACTCCGGGTCGGCTGTGACTTTGGGTAAAGGAGGTGCGCTGATGCTGATTAGATGGTTTGTCATCACGTTGCCGCATGTCTCTTTTGCTTCGTCCAGCATGGGGCGCACATCTACTGCTTTAAAGCTCATGTGCACCTGCTGCGAGTCCAGCTGCGCCATCTCGGTTGCACGCGAGACGAGCAGGTTCAAGCGGTCACTTTCCTCGTCGATGACCTCTAAAAGCTCCACACGCGACTCCCTCGGCATCTCCGGCGTCAAGATCATCGCGGAGGCCGCCCCCTTAATTGAAGTGAGCGGCGTCCGCAATTCGTGTGTAATAGAGTCGATGATCAACGTTCGCAGGCGTTCGCCTTCCTTGTTGGCCTCGTTCTTTGCAACGTCCTCCAGTGCCTGGGCACGATCCAGCGCAATGGACACCAGGCCGCCGATCGTCTGCAGGCTTTGCCGCGATAGCACCACGCCGCGCAACGTAAGCAGGCCGCGCGGCCGTGCACCCGCCATCAGAGGAATCCGAATCTCGCCATGTTGTGAATCGTCAACCTCCCGCAGATTGAAAGAAAGCTGGCGTAGGTGCGGGATTTCCACTTCCGACCATGGTGCGGTTCCGTGTTGGAAAATGCGGTCACCATCCAAGAGGTACAACACCGTCGATGCGGCTCCAGTGGCTCGATTGACAAGCAGCGGCAGGGCACTGACCAGGTTTCCAACATCGTCCAGTTGCAGGAGTGCCCGGCTTAGCTGGAAAGAGAATTCCACTTCGCGTTCCCTTGCCCGCGCTTCCTCTGCCTCATCGCGCGCCCGCTGTGACAGCCTGCTTCCGATAAGCGCCGTTGCCAAAAACACAAAGAGGGCCAGCCAGTTCTGCGCGTCGGCGATGACCATGGTGCCGATCGGTGGCAGGAAGAAGTAGTTGTACGCCAGGGTGGCGGCAAGCGAGATGACGAGGGCGTACCGCAGGCTCCAATTCGCAGCCAGGGTAAGGATCAAAAGAAGTAGCGTCAACGCAACGGTAGTCTGGTTGACGTGGAGCCAACGGCTGTAGACGAGTACAATTCCGGCCAGAGCCGCCCATGCGGTCGTCCAGCGCAATGCCACAAGCAAGCGGCCAAGGTTCATCAGGAGAATTGTAGTGGAAACTGAACGGAAGACGCCTGAGGACTGGCTGGCATCAAGCGAAACGGAGAAGCAGGCGGGGCGGTTCAAGGTATTTCTGGGTTACGCACCCGGTGTAGGCAAGACGTATAGCATGCTGAGCGAGGGCATCCGCAGAGAAGGTCGCGGTGAAGATGTTGTCATTGGTTTTGTAGAAACGCATGGCAGAAGCGGGACGGCCGAACTGAGCACCAAGTTAGAGCATGTCCCGCCAAAGGAGCTGGAATATCGAGGCACACTCTTCAAGGAAATGGATGTGGATGCCATCATTGCGCGCGCGCCTCAGGTTGTCCTGGTGGATGAGCTTGCACATACCAACATTGAAGGCAGCAGATTTGCCAAGCGCTATGAAGACGTAATGTTACTTCTCAGCTACAAAATTGACGTCCTAAGTACAATAAATATTCAACATATTGAAAGCCTAAGTACGCGTGTGCAGGCGTTGACAGGAATTGCCGTGCGCGAGCTTGTACCTGATTGGGTTCTGGACCGGGCGGACGAGCTCGTGATCAGCGATCTTACCCCGGAGGCGCTGGCGACCCGCATGCGGCGCGGCGACGTGTACCCCATGGAACGGGTAGAGCGTGCGCTCGCAAATTTCTTCCGGAGAGGCAATCTGATTGCCTTGCGGGAGATGGCTTTACAACGCGTCACCCGGGCCGTCGATCGCACGTTGGATGATTACGTGCGCCGCAAGCACCTGGGTGCCCACTGGTCTGTTACGGAGCGCGTGGCGGTCTGCATCAGCGCCAATCTGCAGGCACGGGATCTGATTGTGCGAGGTGCGCGTCTCGCGGAGGGCCTGGATGGAGAGCTTTTTGTGCTGCACGTTGGGGATCGCCGTGACGACCAGCCGGAACGCAAGTTGATGTTAGAAAGTCACGTGCAATTCGCCACCAACCTTGGCGCCCGCATCGTCCGGCTGACGGGCAGCAGTGTGGCATCCGCCACGGCCGCCTTTGTATCTCAGGAACGCATTACACAAGTGTTCTTCGGACGTTCCGCACTTCGCGGTTTAAGAAAGTACTTCTATTACCTGGCGATTCAAAAATTCATGTCCGCAGCTCCCCACGTAGATCTCCACATCGTAACTCAGGTGCCTCAATGAGCCGCATTCTGATCGTGGATGATGAACCGCAGATCCTTCGCATGTTACGTGCATCGCTTACCAGCAGCGGATATGAGGTGATCAGCGCGGGAAACGGCATGGAAGGCTTTGAAGCGTTCCGCCGCTCGGAACCGGATCTTGTTATCACGGATATGAGTATGCCTGAGATGGACGGTTTTGCCCTCACTGAGGAGATACGGCGCATCTCGAAGGTTCCGATCATCATTCTCAGTGTCCGCGATGGCGCGCCTGTCAAGGTGGGTGCGCTGGACACCGGTGCGGACGACTACCTGACGAAGCCGTTCAGCATGCCGGAACTTCTGGCACGTGTGCGGGTGCAACTCCGGCGTGGCGCGGCTGAAGCTGAACCTGTGGAGCCGCTGATTGAGGATGGTGATTTCCACATCGATACGCTGGAGCACTCAGTCATGGTGCGGTCGCAGCCTGTGCACTTGACACCAAAGGAGTTCGACCTCCTGGTCTGTTTCGCGCGGCATCCCCGGCGCGTTTTGACGCATAAGATGCTGCTGAAGGAGGTCTGGGGTGAAGCCGCAGCCCACCAACCGGAGTACCTCCGCGTGCTGATCGCAAGATTGCGTAAGAAGATCGATTCCGCCGACGTCGAGCGCTACATCCAAGGTGAACCTTGGATCGGGTACCGGTTCCAACCCGGGGGTAAAGCTTAAGGAAGCAGTACCGCTTTATGAAGTCTTCCTGACCATTTTACGGTTTCGCAACGCGTTTCTCCGGTGAAGTGTCTATGGGGATAGTCCTACCGAACGGGGTACATGTACCAGAGTAGACGTGGCCAAGTGGGAGCAATATCGTGAAACCATTAAGCCAGAAAACAGGTGGCCAACGATCGCGTTTGTTCGGGTGCAACTAACCTGCTTTGCAGGGACGTGGGATTGGTCAATTCATCTTAAACACCAGATAATCCTCCATCCGCAGTGAATCCGTGGACTCTATAGACTGCCGGCAAGCCAATTTAGCATCAAGTACTCCGAACGCCCATCTATGGACGCTCGCTCCGGTTTCGTTCCGGGATCCGGCGGGAGCGCATATAATCTTAGCTTATGACAATCGCCAAGAAGGAAATGGAACATGCTTGATCTTATGTCGGTTGTTGCCACGTTGTTACTCTTGATGGCCGCTCTTTTGTACGCGGCTGGATGCGATCGTCTGAAAGGCAGGCGTTGACTATGTTGGACGTGATTCTGCTTGCCGTGGCCGCTCTGTTAATGATCTACCTGTTTTATGCCTTGCTGCGTCCGGAGAAGTTCTGATGTCCCTGAACGGTTGGCTGCAAATTGCGGTGTTTATCGCCTCTGTCCTGTTACTGGCCAAGCCGATGGGTACGTTCATGACCGGTGTCTTTGAGGGCCGCCGGACGTGGCTGGACCCGGTGATGCGGCCCGTGGAGAAGTTGCTTTACAGAGCGACGGGCGTGAAGCCGGAGGAGGAGATGACGTGGATAGAGTACACGTCGTCCATGCTGATCTTCAGTGTTGTTGGCATCGCTCTTACTTATCTGATCCAAAGAGTGCAGCACGCTCTGCCACTGAATCCGCAGCATCTTACGGGTGTGCCAGCTGACCTGGCGTTCAATACCGCTGTTTCATTCGCCACAAATACAAATTGGCAGGCTTATGTGCCTGAGACAACCATGAGTTATCTCACGCAGATGCTGGGGCTGGCGACTCACAATTTCTGGTCGGCAGCCGTGGGCCTGGCCCTCGCAATCGCGTTTATTCGCGGTATTGCGCGGCGCGAGATGCGGACGCTGGGTAATTTCTGGGTGGATCTGACGCGCGGCACACTCTGGGTGTTATTACCCCTTTCGATCGTGTTTGCACTGGTGCTGGTTTCGCAAGGTGTCGTGCAGAATATGAGGCCCTATGACACCGTCAAGCTGATGGAGCCGCAGACCGTCACGGGCAGCGATGGGAAGACGGCCACGGCGACAGTGCAGACCATCGCGCAGGGTCCGGTTGCATCGCAGGAAGCGATCAAAATGCTGGGCACCAATGGCGGCGGGTTCTTCAATGCGAATAGTGCCCACCCGTTTGAGAACCCAACGCCGTTAACAAACTTCCTGCAGATGGTATCCATCTTTTTAATTCCTGCTGGGCTAACGGTGACACTTGGACAGATGGTGCGATCGCCAAAGCATGGCTGGGCAGTGCTGGCCGCGATGACCGTGCTATGGCTGGCAGGTACGCTGACGTCGTTCTGGGCGGAGGCGCGGGGTAATCCGCAGTTTCACAACGTGGATCAACACGTATCAGCCACGCAGGCAGGTGGCAACATGGAAGGCAAGGAGGTTCGCTTTGGTATTGCGAACTCCGCCCTCTTTGCCACGGTCACAACGGACGCAAGTTGCGGCGCTGTGAACAGCATGCATGACAGCTTTACCCCGCTTGGCGGATTAGTTCCACTCACCAACATCCTGCTGGGTGAAATCGTCTTTGGCGGCGTCGGCTCTGGCATGTACGGTATGTTGGTCTATGTCGTAATCGCGGTCTTTATCGCGGGCCTGATGGTGGGCAGGACGCCAGAGTATCTCGGCAAGAAGATCGAAGCGTACGACGTGCAGATGGCGATGTTATACCTGCTGATTTTCCCTTTGGTAATTCTGGTGCTTGCCTCGATTGCACTGCGCATCGCGCCTGGTCTGGCGGGTCTGGAAAACCATGGTCCGCACGGCTTGTCTGAGATTCTGTACGCCTACACCTCTGCCACGGGTAACAATGGATCTGCTTTTGCGGGTCTAAGTGCCAACACGCACTGGTATAACTTTTCGATTGGCGTGGCCATGTTTGTGGGCCGGTTCATGATGATCGTCCCCATGATGGCGCTTGCGGGAAACCTGGCGGGCAAGAAGATCGTTCCAGCATCCGCGGGAACCTTCCCTGTGACGACGCCGCTCTTTGTGGTCTTGCTGACGGGTGTCATCTTGATTGTGGGGGCGCTCACATTCTTTCCGGTGTTGACCCTTGGTCCGGTGCTGGAACACCTGGTGCTGCGTGCAGGGCGACTGTTTTAACTGTTGTAACTTGTGAAGGACAAATCATGGCAGCTCAGAAACGTTCGTTGTTTGACCGGGCAATCGTGCGCCGCGCCTCAGTAGATGCCCTGGCAAAGCTGAACCCGCGCATCATGATGAAGAATCCGGTCATGTTTGTCGTCGAGATAGGCAGCGTACTGACGACGATCTTGTTGATTGCGGGTGTGGTAAGTCATCACGGAGATTTCCGCTTCAATCTGCAGATTACGTTGTGGCTTTGGTTTACGGTACTGTTTGCGAACTTCGCTGAGGCGATGGCGGAGGGGCGCGGCAAGGCGCAGGCCGACGCCTTACGGAAGGCCAAGTCAGAGACGATGGCGTACCGTATCACGAAAGGCGGCGAGCCTGAAGAGATTCCGAGTTCGCAGTTGCGGGCGGAGGACATCGTCCGCGTGACCGCCGGGCAAATGATTCCGGGTGACGGCGAGGTGATCGAAGGTGTTGCGTCGGTGGATGAGTCGGCAATTACGGGCGAGTCTGCGCCCGTGATCCGGGAAGCTGGCGGCGACCGGTCCGCGGTGACCGGCGGCACGCGTGTGCTGAGCGATGTTATTACCGTGCGCATCACTTCGAACCCCGGCGAGACATTTCTTGACCGGATGATTGCATTGGTGGAGGGCGCGGAACGGCAGAAGACGCCAAATGAGATCGCACTCAACATCCTGCTTGCCGGGCTTACGATTATCTTCTTACTGGTCGTCGTGACTCTGCAGCCCTTCGCGCAGTATTCAGGCGCACCGCAGACGGTGTTCGTGCTTATATCCCTGCTAGTTTGTTTGATCCCGACAACGATTGGTGGCTTGCTTTCAGCGATAGGGATCGCAGGAATGGACCGTCTGGTGCAGTACAACGTGCTGGCGACGTCTGGCCGCGCAGTTGAGGCCGCCGGTGACGTGAATACCTTGCTGCTGGACAAGACCGGCACCATCACGATTGGCAACCGGCAAGCGTCCGAGTTCCTCCCCGCACCAGGCGTCTCGGACGATCAACTTGCCGATGCCGCGCAGTTATCGTCCCTGGCCGACGAAACACCTGAGGGGCGCTCCATCGTGGTGTTGGCGAAGGAGCGCTATAACCTGCGCGGACGTGAACTTGGACAGATGAACGCGGAGTTCATACCGTTCTCAGCGACGACGCGAATGAGCGGGATTGAGGTGGACGGCCGCGTGATCCGCAAGGGCGCTGTGGATGCACTGGCGCGGTATCTGCAGGAAAATGGCACACCAATGCCTCAGGAAGTGCGCCGCAACGTGGAAGACGTTTCACGTAGCGGCGGCACGCCCCTGGTGGTGGCAGAAAACGGGCGTGCGCTAGGCGTGATCTACCTGAAAGACGTGGTGAAGGGTGGCATGAAGGAGCGGTTCGACCAGTTGCGGGCGATGGGGATTCGCACGGTGATGATCACCGGTGACAACCCGCTAACTGCCGCAGCCATTGCGCGCGAGGCGGGCGTCGACGACTTCCTGGCAGAAGCCAAACCGAAGGATAAGATGGACCTGATCAAGCGCGAGCAAAGCGAAGGCAAACTGGTTGCGATGACTGGAGATGGTACCAACGACGCACCGGCGCTGGCGCAGGCAGACGTGGGTGTTGCCATGAACTCCGGTACCCAGGCAGCGAAAGAAGCCGGCAACATGGTCGATCTTGATTCCAACCCGACCAAGCTGATTGAGATTGTCGCGATTGGTAAGCAGCTGCTGATGACCCGTGGAGCGCTCACAACCTTCTCCATCGCGAACGATGTGGCGAAATATTTCGCGATTATTCCGGCCATGTTTGCCGGTGTGTTTCCCGTGCTAAATGCGCTGAACATCATGCACCTGCATAACTCACAGTCTGCGGTGCTGTCCGCGATCATCTTCAATGCGCTGATTATCATCGCACTTATCCCACTGGCGCTGCGCGGCGTAAGTTACAGGCCGCTTGCCGCAAGCGCGCTGCTGCAACGCAATCTGCTGATCTACGGCCTGGGTGGTATCATCGTGCCCTTTGTCGGCATCAAGCTCATCGACATGCTTATCACAGCAGTTCATTTGGCATAGGACGTCCTGAATGAAAAAACAACTTATTACCGGTTGCCTGTACACTCTGATTACTGCTGTTCTGCTGGGAATTATCTACCCTCTCGCGATGACCGCGCTGGCACACCTCTTGTTCCATAACAAAGCAGATGGACAATTACTGACACGCGACGGCAACACCGTGGGTTCGCGTGTTATTGGACAGCCGTTCACAGGTCCCAAATACTTTCACAGCCGGCCATCAGCGGCCGGAAACGGCTATGACGCGAGTGCATCCGGCGGGTCCAATCTTGCGCCATCAAACAAAGTGTTGATTGACCGGGTTGCCGCCAGCGTGAAGGCGGAGTCGAATGGAAGCGGGCCTGTGCCCGTAGATCTTGTCACGGCGTCCGCCTCTGGACTTGATCCAGACATTACACCCGCTGCCGCGGAGTACCAGGTGGCGCGCGTGGCCAAGGAGCGGCATCTTCCAGAGGACACCGTTCTCTCAACGGTGCGCCAGCATACCACGCAGAGGCAGCTCGGTTTATTTGGTGAGCCACGCGTGAATGTGCTGGAACTAAACCTTGCTCTCGATCAACTGCATTCCTAACGTCAAACAGCAAGCGTCCCAGCCAGGTGGACCGTGCTGTATGTTGCCGCGTGTACGTGCGAGGCATGCAACGCCATTAGGCTTCGACAAGATCGATTGCATTCCCGCCGGTGCCGCCGCCGAGCACGGCAAGTGAAGAGCCAGATGCAAACAGAGCGATGCTTCTCGCATGGAGCGTGCAGGCTTCCCCACCGGCGCGGGTCTCGCCTGGTGTTGCTGCAGACGAAGAATTAAGCATCAGCGTCCAGGTGCGGCTACCGGAGCCTGGTAGCGTGAAGTGTTCAGTTTCGCGCGCGCCGTTAATCATAAGCACCAAATCGAAGGCGTCTTCGCGATTCCTGCGTTCGATGACCAAGCTGATGGATGAGGTCTGCTTGTCTGCGGTAGTTTGACCACGCGGCTTCCCATCTGCACCCAGCCATGTGGGACTGGAGTCGCTGTTGCTCCCCCTTGGAGACGCAGCCGGATAGAGCAGCCCACGCAGCGGCGGAAGCCCGTGACGCAGCGCCGCGAGACGCCTTACAAACTCCACCAGATCAGCATGTTGATCGCAAAGACTCCAGTCAACCCAGCTGATCGCGTTGTCTTGGCAGTAGGCGTTGTTGTTGCCCCGCTGCGTGCGCGCGAACTCATCCCCTGCTACGAGCATGGGTGTGCCCTGCGCAAGCAACACACTTGCCAGCAGGTTGCGCATCTGTTGCTGACGTAGTGCATTGACAAACGCGTCGTCTGTGGGGCCTTCCACGCCGCAGTTCCATGAACGGTTGTCGTTGCTGCCGTCGCGGTTATCTTCGCAATTATCCAGGTTATGCTTCGCGTTGTAACTGACCAGGTCGGCCAACGTAAAACCATCGTGCGCTGTAACAAAGTTCACAGAGGCCCAGGGACGGCGTCCGTGACGGTTGAAGACGGAAGGTGAGCCGGAGAGCGCCTCCGCGAAATCCGCCGCAGAAGTCCGGCCTGTCCAGAAATCTCGCGTACAGTTGCGAAACGTATCGTTCCACTCCATCCAGCGGCTGGGGAAGCGGCCCAACTGGTAGCCGCCCGGACCGATATCCCACGGCTCCGCGATGAGCTTGACCCGGTTCAGCACTGGGTCCTGGCTTAGAACCTGCAGGAAGGCGCTTCTAGAATTGAAACCTTCCGGTTCCCGCGCCAGGGTCGTGGCCAGGTCAAAGCGAAAGCCGTCAACATGGGTCTGCTCCACCCAGTAGCGCAGGCTGTCGCAGACCATCTGCAACACACGGGGATGGTTGAGGTTGACCGTGTTGCCAGTCCCCGTGTCATTGACGTAGTAGCGGTGATTGTCTTGGCAAAGGTGGTAGTAACTGGCGTTATCAATGCCGCGGAAGCTGAGCGTTGGGCCGCGTTCCCCACCCTCCGCGGTATGGTTGTACACAACATCCAACAGAACTTCCAGCCCCACGTCGTGGTACCGGGCCACAGTGGACTTGAACTCCTGCAAAGCATTGCTGGGATCAGCGGCATAGCGCCGGTCGGGCGCGAAGAACCCAATGGTGTTGTATCCCCAGAAGTTTGTCAGCCCGTGTTCACGCAGGTGCGGCTCATCCAGAAAGGATTGAACCGGCAGAAGTTCAATGGAGGTCACGCCCAGCGACTTGATGTAATCGACGACCGCTGGCTCGCCCAGTCCCGCGTAGGTGCCGCGCAGCGCCTCGGGAAGTTGCGGGTGAAGCTTGGTGTATCCCCTGACATGCAGTTCGTACACGATCGTGTCGTCCCACGGAACACGATGTGCGTGCGGCTGAAACGGCATGTCGCTCCATGTGAACGCAGGATCTGTCACCAGGCACTTCGGCATGTTTGGCGCGCTGTCACGCGTGTCGAAGGTCGTGTCGTCGCCAGTCTCCATCACATAACCGTAAAGTTCCGGACCCCACGTAGGCGTGCCCGTGTGCGCGGTCGCGTACGGGTCAAGCAGCAGCTTATGCCGATTGAAACGATGGCCGTTCAGAGGCTCATAGGGTCCGTCCACACGATAGCCATAGACCGTCCCGGGCCGGAGGCCTTCGACGTACCCGTGCCAGACGCCATCGGTGTACTCCGGCAGCGGGATGCGGACGGTCTCAGTGGTGCCAGTCGCGTCAAAGAGGCAAAGCTCAACGCGGGTGGCGTTTGCACTGAACAGGGCGAAGTTCGTTCCCTCGCCGTCGAAACTGGCACCCATGGACTGCGGGTCACCAGCTCGTATTCTGTATCGCTCAATGTTATGCAACGTGTGTCTTCCTCAGATTCCAGCTCCCGCTTTATCGGACACAAGAAATGCGGTGGAGGCGCCGTTGCGCATCCTGCTTCGGAAGCTGGTTGTTCGTTACTGCAAAGCCCCAAGAGGCGACATGATGATTGGAACACCAAAATCGGGCTAATGTCCATTATGCGACAGAGCGAACCAAGGTGTCACTGTAAAATCTCTGCCGCATGTTGGTACTCTAAACGGGATTCCTTTGAACATCTGCCTCTTTGAATACGGGGCAGACATGTCTTCGGATGGGTCTGTACCCTGTCCGCAGATGCCACACGTAGGTTATCGGCCCACCTTCACGTAGCTGTACCCGGCTTCCTGCCTGCGCACCAGCTCAACGACCCCGGATGGGACGGAGGTGACTCCAGGCAGCAGGTCAGCTTTGGCGATGTGAAATGCGCGCATGGCACTTTCGCAGGCGACGAAGTGGACACCCTGCTTCTCCAGTGCGGCTAGCTCCGGCGCTTCAGGCGCTCCAGCCTTCAGGCTCTCAATGCCAGGACCGTAGGCCAGCACTTCCACATCCGTCGCATCAGGCTTGACGCCCGCGATGAAGTGGTCGGCTAAGGTCATCGCCGTAGACCAGTCCGCCTCCTCCGGGGAAGTGACGACGAAGACGACATGATGCACCTTAGCCTGCGCAACGAGCGCAAACGGGAAGATCAGACCGGCGAAGAGGGAGAAGAGGTGAAACCTGGAAATCCTACAGTGACGCATCCCTCTATTGTCGCATCGGGAAGTTGTCAAAGGGCTGCTGTGAGATTCATGTTGTTTGAAGAAAGGCGTGATGCAGTGTACGCGTGGGCGACCGGGCGTCTTACAGAGATCTGGAACCAGGGTTGGTGTATTCAGAAGTTCAAGTCCCACGTTTTCAGACGCGAGAGGTGACGACTGCGGTCATGGCGCAGACTGCCTCATCGCAGTTCATCCCCCGGCATAGGCGGTGCGTTCGGCACCTTTGCCATGATCGCCTGCCAACCTTCGTGGTCTGCGCCTTGCGCGCGCTCCGCGAAGAACACCCTCGTCTCCTGTTGCAACTTGCGCTGCACGTCGAGTTCACGCGTTAGCCACTCTTCGACCGAAAGGTCAAACTTCTCCGCCTCCTCCTTGACGAAGGCGAGGAGAGCTGCCGGCAGATTCAGCGTGATGGATGAATTCATATTAACCTTCCTGCATGAATGATATCCGCAGGACGCACGACTTGGATACCGAACCCTAGCGCTGCGGGAAGGAAGTCGGACACATTGTAGGTCACAAGTGCATGTGCGAGTCCGTTCAAGGCTGCTGCAAAGACATGCTCGTCCTCCGGGTCAGTCAAGTGCGAACGGTAATTAAGTCGAATACGGATAGGCATGGCAAGTGACACAAGCAATCCGAGTATCACGTCGACTCTGTCATATGACAGCCTATGTTGCTTCATCTGCTCATGGCGCTTCAAGACGCTTTCGTATTCCAGCACGAGCGACGGAGTGAGCAGCAACTGGAACTGCCGCTGCTCCACTTGCTGAAGGAACCGGTAACTCGCGCCTGTGCTGCTGCGCAAAGCGGCGATTAGCACGGAAGTGTCCATGACAACGCGGAGTGGGTCACTTGGTGTCGCGCCAGTTGGGACCCTGGCCTACGTCGGCGACGATGGGGATGGTGAGTTGGATGACAGATTCCATCTCCTGTTTGACCAGCGTGGAGACTTCGTCGGCTTCGGCGGCGGGAGCGTCGAAGAGGAGTTCGTCGTGAACCTGGAGGGTCATGCGTGTTTGCAGGTTGCGGGCGCGCAGGGCGGCGTCGATGCGCAGCATGGCCACCTTGATCATGTCGGCTGCGGTGCCTTGCAGGGGCGTGTTGACGGCGGTGCGCTCGGCAAAGCCTCGGGCGTTCGGATTGCGGGACTGGATGTCTGGTATGGGGCGGGTCCGGCCGAACAGCGTGCTGACCTTGCCGGTCTCCCGCGTGCGGGCCAGCGTCTCCGCAATGAACTGCTGCACGCCCTTGTAGCGGTCGAAGTAGGTTTCGATGTAGGTGCGCGCCTCCTTCTGGTCGATACCGAGATTAGCGGCAAGGCCGAAGGGCGAGATGCCATAGACAATGCCGAAGTTGACGGCCTTCGCGCGGTTACGGACCTCCTTGCTCATGGTGACCGGGTCTACGCCGAAGACCTCCGCAGCGGTCAGGGTATGGATATCGATGTTGTTGCGGTAAGCGTGCAGCAAGAGCTGATCCTGCGAGAAGTGCGCCATCAGGCGCAGTTCAATCTGCGAGTAGTCCGCCGACAGGATCACGTTGCCAGGAGCGGCAATAAAGGCAGCCCGGATTTCGCGGCCTAACTCCGTGCGGATAGGTATATTTTGCAGATTAGGATTAGTCGAGGACAGCCGTCCCGTGGACGTGCCGACTTGATTGAAGGTGGTATGCACGCGAGACTCGGCATCTACCATGTTCGGCAGTTGCTCAGTGTAGTTACTCCGTAACTTGGCTAACTGGCGGTGTTCCAAGACTAGCCTGGCAACTTCAAATTTTTCGCCTAAGTCTTCCAAGACATCCTGCGCGGTGGAGACAACCTTGCCTTTGCCGTACTTCAACGGCTTTGGCAATCCCATTTTGTTGAACAACACATCGCCAAGCTGCTTTGGTGAGTTGATGTTAAACCTGTTGCTGCTTAGTTCGTAGATACGCTCGGCGAGATCGTCCATCATGATGGCGAGCCGGCTGTTCTGCATCCGCAGCAGGTTTGTGTCGATGCGGCAACCTGCCTGCTCCATCCGCAGGAGGACGGGTACGAGTGGCAGGTCGATTTCTTGATAGGTTGTGAGCAAGCCGGCTTCGATCACCTGCTGGCGCAGCGTCAAGTCAAGTTGCAGGACGGCGCTGGCGGCTTCGGGCAGAGCGTACTCGGGTGCGGCTTGCTTCTTTTCGACGGCCGTCAGTGCGCGGTCATTAAAGCGGGCGGCAACGTCGGGCAAGGTATGGCTGCCGTGGGTAGGATTGACGAGATAGCTGTACAGCATGACGTCGTCGCGCACGTTGGCGATGGAAAGATTCGCGCATTCCAGGGTGCGAAAGACGGCTTTCAGATCGTGGACGGCTTTGGGCAGGGTCTCGTCGGCTAGGGCTTCGCGAAGTGGTTCTGCTTCCTTACTGCACAGGTCAAGAAGGAGGGCTTTGCTCGGAATGGCGGCCAAACCAATTTGGATCGAGCCCGCGAAAGAAAGCAGGTCCTTCGACTCCGCGCTTCGCGCTCCGCTCAGGATGACGGATGGTGTGGTAGGTTCGGCAATTGCGAACAGGTCGAAATTGGTGGCAACGGATTCTGGTTCTTCAACGGCTTCCAAGTCTGGATCGGTATCAGAGGCAGATTCTTCGGCGATGGCGCGAGCGTCTTCTGGGAGGAAGAGCGCCAGGCCGAGATCGCTGCTGCGGGCGGCAGCGAGCAGTTCTGTAATGTCGGCTGCCGTAGGTTCCAGCAGGTATTCGATCTTCGCCGCTTCTGGCGCGGGCAGGTCTTTGAGCAGTGTGGTGAACTCAAGCTCTGTGTAGAGCGCACGCAGCGCAGGAAGGTTCGCCTCGCCCAGGGTGCTCATCGCGTCCAGCGAGTAGTCGACGGGCAGGTTGCAGTGAATGGTGACGAGATCCTTTGACATAAGAACTGCGTCACGATTGTTTTCCAGCGATTCGCGGTAGGTCTTGCGCTTGACCTCACCGGCGCGGTCCAGCGCCGCTTCGACGGTGCCGAACTGCTGGATGAGTTCGACCGATCCCTTGTCGCCGATGCCGGGCGCGCCGGGGATGTTGTCGATCGAATCGCCGCGCAGAGCCATGACGTCAATGACACGCGCGGGAGGCACGCCCAGAACCTCTTCCACCTTTGCCGGGTTCAGGATCAGGTTGTCTTTGGTGGGGTTCAGGATAGACACGTGCTCGTTGACAAGCTGCATCATGTCCTTGTCGGACGAGACGATGTAAACGTGGTGCCCCTGCTCGGCAAGGCGGCACGAGAGTGTGCCGATGACGTCATCCGCTTCGAAACCTTCGTGCGACAGGATCGGGATGCCGAAGGCTTCCAGCGCCCGGCGAACATAGGGCTGCTGCTGGGAAAGGTCGTCTGGAGTCTGGGCGCGGGTGGCTTTATAGCCGCCGTAGTCGATCTCATCAAACTGCTGCGTCTTGATGTTGAACTTGCGGACGGTTTTCATCGCAGCGGCGGCTTCATTGCGGTGGACGGGCGCTCCACCCTCGTAGATGGCCGCGATGTACTGCGGGGAAAAGTCTTCCCGCAGCTTGTTGATCATGTTGATGAAGACATACGTCGCGGCGGTGGGAATGCCGGTGCGCGTAGACATGGGCCGCGAGCGCTGCATGGCGTGGTAGGCGCGGTAGACAAACGCCATGGTGTCGAGCAGGTAGACGGGAGGCTTGGGGTTTGACATGCAGATACAGGATAGAAGGAGCGCGTCAGCAAATAAGCGAGTCAGCGTTTGTTTAGCTGACCCGCCTGCCTTCGCCCGTGCGCTTCACCATGCTGCCGTGGTCACTTCTGCTTCCTGGGGGCAAGCAAGGAGGCGAGTGCCGTTCCGATGGGTGTTCCAAGACCCGTGCAGGCGTCCCAGCCTTTACCTGCATTGAAGGCACCGTTATTGCCTTGTGTGATGTCGTGAAAGCCTGCGCTGGCGGCATACAGTTTCGCCTGCACAAGGCCGAGCGAGGTCTTGTTGGCCGCATTGATCAGCGCGATCAGCGCGGCCCACAGCGGCGCAACGGCGCTGGTGCCGCCGTAGACGTAATTTGCGCCATCCACCCGCACCTGATAGCCGGTGGTTGGATCTGCATCGCCTGCTACATCGGGCACGCCACGGCCTGACTTCGTGGCTGCAATGCCGGACTGCCATGATGGCTGCGGGAAGACGGCGCTGATGCCGCCGCCGGTTGCGCCTTCGTTGCTGGCGGTCTCATTCCAAACAACTTCCGAGCTGATGGCATTGCCGTTGGTGGTCAACGTGGTCCCTCCGCAGCCAAGTACGTGCGGGCTGGAGGCCGGAAAATCCACATGATTTTTTCCGTCCGTCTCGCCGTCAGACGACCCGTTGTCACCGGCCGCGACTGTCACGGTTATGCCGAGCGCGGACGCAGCCTGGCAGGCGCTATCCAGGGAGGTGATGGCCTGCTGCGTCCATTCTGACTCTGCCGCGCCCCAGCTGATGGAGATGACGGTGGGCTTGTTCTTGGCATCGTGGGTGGCGGTGGTAACGGCGTCCACGAAGCCCTGATCGGTGTTGGGCGCGAAGTAGACCGCGATGTTTGCACCCGGCGCGGCGGCACCGGCAACGTCGATGTCGAGCATGACTTCGCCATCGGCACTGTCGGCTGTCGTAGGAGCGTTCTTCGCCTTGTCCACCAGGACTGCTGTCACCTTCGGCGCGGTCACGCCCAGCGACTTGAAGTACGCGGTGATGTCAGCGGTGCGGTATCCTCCGCCCAGCTCGATCAGAGCTATAGTCTGGCCCTTGGCGGAGTTCTTTGGGAATTGATAGAGCTGCGCGATCTGTATGGGTGTAAACGAGGTGTCTGCAGCTTGCTGTTTGGCACTCGCGACGCGGAAATGAGGGTTTGCCTGGGGCCGGTTGTCCAGCCCAAGCACCGCATCCACATACGGCAGCAGCGACTCTGGCAGGCAGATCTCGCCCTGACGAACGCGGTAGACGCCGCCATCACCGGTGTGCTGTTGCAGAACGACGCCGAACGCATTCTGCATCGCGCTCACCGAGCCAGTCAGTTGGATCGTCCGCCGGGCCACGTCGGTTTCCATCTCCAACCCGAACTCTGCGGCAAAGGCACGCACGGCTTTGATCGAGCCCGGCGATGCGCCATGTGCCGCGCGATACTGTGCGCGCGTCAGGTGCTGACCGCTCACTGCGGCAGAGGAGACCGTTGCCTTTCCTTTGACCAGGACGGAAACCGTGATGCGCGTACGGCCCGGAAAGGGAGCCTTCGTTCCCGGCGCTTCGAAGGGCGCTTTGGTGCTGCCCGGCAGAGCAACCCGCTTCTGAGTGGCAAATGAGACACGTGGCATGGGTGGGGACCCTTCTTTCTTTGATGACGAAAGTCTTCGTGAAAAATGGCTGAAGTAACAGCCTAGAACAGAAACATGCAATCGCCGTAAGAAAAGAAACGGTACTCTTGTTCGACAGCATGCCGGTAGGCAGCCAGTACGTGTTCGCGTCCAGCAAAGGCGCTGGCCAGCATCAGCAGCGTTGACTTTGGTAGATGAAAGTTGGTCAGCAGAGCGTCTACCAGGCGAAACCGGTGCCCGGGCTGGATAAAGATGCTCGTGCTTCCGCTGTGGGGACGGATGTCAGCGCCCTCCATGTGCAGGGCACAGTGCTCCAGCGTCCGTGTCGTAGTGGTACCGACGGCAATGATGCGGCGTCCTTCCCGGCGGGCACGGTTGATGGCGTCTGCGGTGGAATGGGGCAGCGTGTAATGTTCCTCGTGGAGGCGGATGTCTGCCAAGTCGTCCACTCGAACCGGTTGGAAGGTCCCAAGGCCGACGTGCAGGGTGACCGAGGCAATCTCAACACCGCGAGAACGGACTCGCGTAAGAACGTCAGGAGTGAAGTGCAGACCGGCGGTGGGTGCAGCCGCTGATCCGTGTTCTCCCGCGTAGACGGTCTGATAGCGTTCGCGGTCCTCGTGATCTTCGTCAGCGTGCTCACGGTGAATATACGGCGGCAGAGGGATATGACCAGCGCGATCCAGCCGCTCGAAGAAGTCCGCCGTGGGATCGAAGCGAAGTGTACGTTCACCGAAGTCTCCCGCGGCGATGATGCCCGCAGCCAGCATATCTGCAGGCATCCCAGCGTCGAGACCTGCTGAATCCAAGGCCGGCTTTGAGGCAGGCGGCCGTGTTTCGAAGATGAGGCGTTCGCCAACGGGTACTTTGCGGCCCGGTTTGACAAGGGCGCGCCAGGTGTCGTCTCCGAGCGGCTCCGTCAGAAGTACTTCGACTCTGCCGCTGGGGGCGGGTGAGTTGCCCTGCGTGTTGACACCGGCTCGGCGGGCGAACAGCCGGGCGGGAATGACCCGGCTGTCGTTGAGAACAAGCAGATCGCCGGGATGGAGCAGGTTTGGCAAATCGCGAAAACAGCCATCCTGATATTGGCCGGTCGCTCTGTGAAGGCACAACATGCGTGCACCGTCCCGCTCCGCTGGCGGATGCTGTGCAATGCGCTCAGGCGGCAGAGGGTAGTCGAAGTCGGAGACGCGCACAGGGTTCATTGTAGGGAAGGAAAAGCAGCTGGTAAGTTCCCTTTCATGCCGGATAATGTTCCCCCTCGCGGACCGCGCGATCAAGTTGCTGCTGCAAAAGCGCTGTGGCTTCATCAGGAGAGAGAGTGCCAGGAAGTTCTTGCGGTGCTTGCCAGCAGATGTGCACGCGGGTAAACGGCTTGGGGATGATGAAGCGGTCCCATGAGTTCAGTATCCAGGCGCGTTCCGGGTGCAAATGGAAGCATGAGGCGCTGCTGCCGGAGCGCTGCGCGACAGCTGCTGCGCCTGGCTTTGCGACGTACACAGGGCCTCGAGGACCGTCTGCGGTGATTGCGACTTTATGACCAGCTTGGCGCGCGCGAGTCAGGGCGAGCAGGCCGGCGGCGCCGCCACGCGAACTGGAGCCGCGCACAGGCACGAAGCCTAGCCGCTGCACCACACGGGCGATCACTTCGCCATCAAAAGATGCAGAGATGAGGATGCGGATGCCGAGACCCCGGTAACGGTATGCAGCCAGCAGCAGGGCGCGATGCCAGAAGACGTACACGCCAGGTTCATCCGGGAAGTGGTCTGCGGGCCGGGATAATAGGTCGCCGTGTTCCACAAAGCGGAGCGTCACGCAAAGCGTTCTCACCAGCACAACCACCAATCGCGGCACGATCACCAGCAGAGCGCGTTGTTTGCGCGTGAATGTCACTGGGACATTGTAGGTTCCCCATACGGCGCAGACGTCTCCGGCCTGACACCACGGCTGATTGCACAGTGAATGATGCAAAGCCTATACTCTGGCCGTTTGGCCGCTCTTCAGCAGTGTGCCGGAGCTGGGCACCGGCGCACCACAATTTCATGCATTGCGCGAGAGGGCGAGAGCGTCAAACCAAGAGTGATCCGCACGCATGCACATGCGCAGGAGCAGAAAGAAAGGCAGCACGATGGCGGTACTTGAAAGGGAACAGACGGCCGCGGAAGCAGCGCTGGAACGTTCGATTGAAAAAGAGTTGAACCCGTGGGAGGCGCAGGCAGCCCGCTTTGATTTCGCGGCAAGGAAGCTGGAGCTGGAATCCGGCATCTGGAAAATCCTACGGCAGCCAGCGCGCGAAATCATCGTCCACTTCCCGGTGGTGATGGACGACGGCCGCATTGAGGTGTTCACCGGATACCGTGTCCAGCACTCCATGGCGCGCGGACCGGCGAAGGGCGGCATCCGTTATGCGCCGGACGTTTCGCTGGATGAAGTGCGTGCGCTCGCCAGCTGGATGACGTGGAAGTGCGCCGTGGTAAACATTCCCTTTGGCGGTGCCAAGGGTGGAGTGATCTGCGACCCGAAAGAGATGAGCCAGGGCGAACTGGAACGCATGACACGGCGTTACACAGCCGAGATGGTGGATGTCTTTGGGCCGGAAAAAGACGTTCCCGCCCCAGACGTAAACACCAACGAGCAGACCATGGCATGGATCATGGACACCTACTCCATGCATTCGCGGCAGACGGTAACAAGTGTCGTGACGGGCAAGCCTGTGAACATGGGCGGTTCGCGCGGACGCAGCGCAGCTACAGGGCGCGGTGTATCCGTGGCATGCGACCAGGCGCTCAACTACCTTGGCATCATGCCTGCTGAGTGCCGCGTCATCATTCAGGGCTTTGGCAACGTCGGGTCCAACGCGGCGCTGCTTCTGCGTGAGAAGAGGTATATCGTCACGGGCATCGCAGAGTTGGACGGTGGAGTCTACAACGCGGACGGCATCGACATACCCGCGCTGCTGGAACATCGCCGGTTGACCGGATCGGTTCGTGGCTTTGCAGGAGCGGAAGCGGTAAGCAGTGACGATTTAATGACCTACCCCTGTGATGTGCTGATTCCCGCAGCGCATGAAAACGCCATTACTAGCCGCAACGCAGACGCTCTGAAGGCCAGAATCGTGGTGGAAGGTGCCAATGGTCCAACGACTCCGGAGGCGGACACGATTCTGGAACGCAATGGTATCTTTGTCGTGCCTGACATCCTGGCCAATGCGGGCGGCGTCACCGCCAGTTATTTTGAGTGGGTGCAGGACCGCATGGGCTACTTCTGGACCGAAGATGAGGTCAACGAACGTCTGGACCGCATAATGATTCAGAGCTTTGTGGATGTCATCCGGTATGCGGAATCGCATGGCGTAAACAACCGCATCGCAGCGTATATGCTCGCCATCGACCGGGTCGCTTATACAACCAAGCAACGGGGCATCTACGCTTAGGCAAGGAGCCAAACTGACACGTTGTTGTTGAACCGCGACTGGCACCCTGCATCGCGGCCGGACAGGACGTTCGAGTACCCGGATGTGACAGAATAAGGGCACCGCGTGGTGACGCGACCGTGAATCTGCCCAATTCCATGACGATGAGCCGCATTGCGGCCGTTCCAGTGCTCATCTGGCTGCTCTCGAACAGCTTTCCGGTGCGTGGACATCAGCAGGAGATTCTTGCGTCGGCGCTCTTTATCGCGGCCTCCATCACTGACGGGCTTGACGGATATCTGGCACGGCGTCGCGGACAGATCACCACCATGGGCATGCTGCTGGACCCGCTCGCGGATAAGCTGCTGGTCACCGCCGGATACATCTGCCTGGTAAGTTTCACCCCGGATGTGGTGAAGCCGTGGATCGCGGTGGTAGTCATCGGCCGCGAATTCCTGGTGAGCGGACTGCGTTCCATTGCGGCCAATGAGGGCTTCACCATCGACGCCAGTGAAATCGGCAAGCTGAAGACTGTAATACAAATCGTGTCGGTCGTCGCAGCGATCCTGGCGCACGGTTGGAATGCGTGGTGGATTGGTCCGGGATGGCGTTCTGGCACGGGGTGGTTCTTTGTGCCCGTCCATGTTATCGCGGTTGTGGCAATTTACTGGATGACCATAGTGTCAATTCTGAGTGCCGTGGATTACTTCATCGCATTCTGGGGAAAGATCGACCACGCCAGCGCGAATACACGCAAACAACGCTCCCGCGTGATGAGCCGCAAAAAGAGCGTCGTGACCGTCGGACCTACAGCTGGCGGAGTCTAGACGAACGAAGGTCATGGGACAAGGTACGGCTCCGCAGCCACTCCTCTTGGAAGTATGACGTAAGCGTAGAAGGTGCTTCTGGGCAGGTTGTTAACCGGTCCGGGTGCGGTATTCAGCTTGACCGTATGTTGATTGAGCGGGTTCACCAATGTTTCTGCGCGCGAGAGGTGGCTTCCGCCTGTTTGCACGAAGACAGCCTCTGCGGGCAGCACAGGCGCTCTTGACTCCGTATTGAATGCGGACGGAGCTTCGATGGTCAGCAGACGCAGCCGGTCGTCGATCGTAAAGAGATGATCGCGCCATGTCAGCGGCAGGCGAAAGACCTGTGGCGGCCGATTCCATGTGGGTGGCATCTGGTAAAGAGCCTGCAGGCCGGTGAGCAGGTCGTCCAGCGAACGAATCTGGCGCGTGCCCGGGATGCCCGTGAGGTCCTTGCGCAGGAAGAGCAGCTGCCGGGTGTCGTGCAGACCGCTCGGCTCCACAAAGATCACGTCGCCGTCACGCAACGGTGGTGCCAGGTTTACCAGGTCCGTCCAGAATCCGCGCTGCTCCTGCCAGCTTAATGCATAATCCCGCTGGACGACCAGGCCGAAGCCAATCAGAAGGCTGAAGAAGCAGGCAATGCCCCAACGGCGCAGCGCGGTACCCCACTGGCTGCCTCCGTGCGTCAGCACTCGCTGGTAGATACCGGTAACAAGGATGGAGCCGCCGAGCGCTGCTGCGATGTGCACGCGTGTGCCGCGCCCGGCCACGGAGATTCCAGCGGTGGTGAAGGTAAGCGGATAGGCAAGCAGCAGCATGAGTACACCGGTACGAACTGGGTCCGGCACCGTTGGTGAATCGTTGCACGAAGCCGCTGTTGCATCTCGCGAACCTGCCTTCGGGGTGATCCGCCCGCTAAACCAACGTATGGCAAAGAACGCGATCAGGGTGATGATGCAGTCCCATCCACGCAGCTTCAGCATCGCCTCAAACGGGCGATAGAGATACATAGCCGCGCACGTTAGTGGTCCAGTGACGATGTTTGACGCACCTGCCAGCAACTGCAACGCCGTGAGATGCGCAACCCGGCCCTCTCCTCTCAGCCGGCGGAACAATAATGCGATGGTCAGCAATACAGCCATGGCAATCCAGTGATTCCACCGCTCGCGTCTTGTATGCGGCTTCAGCAGAGGTGCCGCGGCAAAGACGAGGAACGGTGTCTCATAGGTGAAGAGCATCATCAGGATGGCAAGGTATGACCCTGCTTTCCACTCCGAAAGGTATAGGTGCAGCGCGATCAGCAGAAGGCAAAGCGCCGTTTGTACGCCGAACGCATGGGTCAGGAACGCTTGGGTGGTGTCCGCCGGAAAAACGCAGAAGGCCAGAGCACCCAGTAGCGCGAAGTTGCGGTCCCTAAATACTCGTATGAGCAACGCGTGGAAGAGCAGCGCATTGCCAGCCTCTATGCCGAAGCCAATGGCATACAGGCCAAGCAGGCTGCCCGTCTTAAAGCCAAGAAACGAGAAAAGCTGGATAAAGAATGGATGAAGCGGGCGCCCTTGGCTGAAGTCGCCGGTGAACGCGTTTCGAAGCAGCTTCGCAAGTTCGTGCCAGCTGATCCCAGCGGTGTACGGAATCCGGTTCCAGTCATCCTCGTAGACGCCAAAGCGGCCGGCATGAAAAAAGTGAGCGACCCATACGGCTGCCGCAAGCAGAAGCGGAACCGCTGATGTCTCACGCCAGCAAATCTCTCGTGTACCCAACGGTTGACAAATGCGTGGCATCGCGTTCGATGCTAGTTGACGATTCCCTCACAGCAGCGAAGGTTTGATCGCATGGAGAAAGCAACAAGGCCCACTCTGGTGAGCGGACCTTGTGCTTCTGTTAAGGAGCCAACCTTAGTTGGCTGAGTGGTGCGCCGGTTGTTGCCGGTGCACAAAGTGGTACGGCGGCCACGGCCCGGAGAGCTGCATGCGGCAGTCCTTCAGCGATTCGGTGGCGGACGAGTATTTGTTCTGATACCGCTCGACCGCTTTCTTATCGACAAGGTGCGCGATGTCAAGCAGCATCTTGCCTTCGCCAGCGCGTTTGCAGGTGACCTCTTCCGCGTCAGGCAGGAACATGCGGTGCATCTGCAGCTGCAAGGCACGCGCTTTGGACTGACGCTCACGCTGGGCGCTGGCGCTTTCACGCAGGCTGGCCAGGTAGTCCTTGCCCACGCCATCCAGCACCTTGCGAGTCTCTGGGCAGCTGTCGTCGACAAGCACCTTCAGGTGCATCTCCGCCTTGCCGCGCAGCCGCTCGACGTTGTGCGTGAAGTGCCGGTGATTGGAACGCACAGACCGGCGGAGCGACTCATCATCCTCGAAATGCGTTCCGAAGCGGAAGGGCAGGACGGTGGAATGCTGAAAACATTCCGCAACAACGCGCGCATGATCGCGCTGTGCCTGCTGGTCCATGCGGGCGTCATCTTCGGCTGTGTACTCCGAAACCACAACAGCTAAGTCACTGGCGGGGAAGACAAATGTTTGATTACTAAAGAGACCGGTGATCCCCACGAGTGGCATGGGGCGACGGTGGCGGAGAAGGTCGGGAAATGCAGATCTTTCCGCGATGCAGTAGGCGTACCACGACATCTGAAGCTCTCCCAAAGTACTGAAACCGCTGCCCGAGTACCCGTGCATGCGTTGCCGCTAGGCCTGTCCGGAAAGATGACCATTTTGGGTCTCTTCATGACGAGCGAAGTGTAAGCGGATTACTAAAGACTTGGCAAGGGAGATTTTCGGAATTATATTGCCTCGCCGCTATGAGCAGATCCGGCTCGTGCATTACGTTCCAGATCATCGCAGGCAAGCTCCAGTGCCTCGCGTGAGGCGAGGAGGCGTTGCCGCTCTGTCAGCAGCCAATTACCATCCGTCTCAAGCTGCGCCTCCGCGCGCCTCAGCTCCGGTTCGAGAGCTTCCGGCGCAGGTCCACCCGGTACCCTCCGGACGCGAATGAAATGATCCGGATCCAGAGCCGAGCGAAGCTGGTCGCGGCTGATGAGGAGGCCATCCGCTGACGTTTTGACATACAAGCCGGAAGCAAGCGCGTCCAGGTCATCATTCTTCGCCTCCCGTACGGCCGCGGAGACGATGCCATGCGCATGGTGAAACGAGATGCCGCAAACCCGGACGAGCGTGTCAGCCGCTTCGGTTACGGTGAGAAAGCTCCTATGCGCGCGGTCGCGCATCCGTTCGGTGTTGAAGGTGGCTTCTGACAGCGCGCCGGCCAGCAGGGCCAGGGCACGTTGCGCATCGGCAAAAGCGAGTGCGCCCAGCGGCTGCAGCGTGTCCTCGCCATCGTTCATGTCCGCGAAAGGCGTGTTGTGCAGCGATCCAAGGACGGCTTGGGCTTCAGTCAGCGCGCGCGAGGCAAGGATGCGGGTGTGCTCCAGCGGAACAGGATTGCGCTTTTGCGGCATGATGCTGCTGATCTGCACATAGCCATCTGAGAGACGCAGGAAACCGAACTCCTCGGTGGACCACAGCAGCATATCCTGCGCAAAGCGGCCCAGGCTGAGCATGGCGGTGGCGAGCACGCTGCACGCCTCGGCCACGTAGTCCACTGATGCGATCGCCCCATAGGAGTTGAGTACGAGTCCGCGGAACCCGAGCAGGCACGCCGTCTGATCGCGGTCGATAGGGAAGCCTGTCGTCGTGATCGCGCAGGCACCCAGCGGGCTGCGATTCACACGGGCATAGCAGGCGGTCATGCGCTCGGCGTCACGCTCCAGGACCTCAATCATGGCCATCAGATAATGGCCCAGCGTTGTCGGCTGTGCGGGCTGATTATGCGTGTAGGCGGGCATGAGGGTGCCGCGATGCTCGCGTGCGATGGCCAGCAGCGTTCCGCGCAGCTGCAGCGAGGCCTCCAGCGTGGCCAGCAACTGTTCGCGCAACACCATGCGATACATCGTCAGGTCGATATCGTTGCGGGAGCGCGCGGTGTGCAGCCGGCCGGCATCGTCTCGCCCAGCAGTTTCAGCAAGCCGCTTTTCCACCAGGAAGAAAAAATCTTCCACCTCGCCGTCGTACGCGGCAGTCCGCAGCGCCTCGCCATCCAGCGCACGCAACGCATGGAGAATGTTGACAGCCGTACGGGTCGAGATGATGCCCCGCATATGCAGCATGACAAGATGCGCGGAATGAATTTCCATCAGCGCAGGCAGAAAGAGCCGCTGCGCGTCAGCAAAGATATGCGTGAGGACATGTTCGCGGTACAGCGGTGCGGGAAAGACGGAGGGCTGGTTCATGTCTTTGCCCTTGGCTGTTGTGCGGCTCCGCCCACCTTAGCTTCGGGTAAGTGGGGCACCCAACATGAGAGCGTCTCCAACTTAGAAGTCCACCCTTGCTCCAAACTGCAGGATACGGGCTTCAAGGACGGAACTGGTCGGTACCAGCGATGGCGCGGTGGTGATAACACCGGCCGCGTTTGTTCCGGCTGTCGTGTTGATCGATGTGAAGTTGGACCGGTTTAGGAAGTTATTCGCTTCAGCGAAGATCTGCGGCTTTACACGTTCAAACAACGTGGCGAAGGTACGGGTGAAGCGAGCGTCGGCCTGGAAGATGTTAGGGCCGCGCAGCGTGTTGCGCCCAACAAACAATGGCCGCTGCTGTCCGACTGACAGCGCATCGCCGTTCAAGTTGGAGCCGGTGACTTCGTTTTGCTGGTCGCCGCTGCTGGCGTTCACCAATACAGCGAGATTGTTGTTCGCCACAAGGCCGTTCAGATACTTGTTCCCAAAATGCGTGTTTGGTTGGTACACGCCGGAAAACGTGAACGCGTTAGGGCGATTAATATAGCTGTTGCCACGGTCGCGCTTGCGATTAGTTGGATCTTCGATAAAGTTTGAGTTCTCGTAGCTGTTGCCCTCTGGCGCGTCAGCGATAGCATGAGACCAGGTGTACGAGGCATTCACTGTTAGGCCAGCCGAAACACGGTGCGTGTAATTCGTAACCAATGCGCTGTATGTGCTGTTTGCGCCAATGTCGATATAGCGAATGGAGTTGAAGGCAGGGTTGTAGCGGGTAAAGCTGTTCGCCGTGGCTGAGTAAGTTGGCCGGCCATCCGCTAGCGGTGCAAGCGCGCCGCCCGTAGCCGAGATGCCCGGAATAAGGTTGCTATTGCGCAAAAACTGAAGATTCCGTCCATTGGTGAGAATGTACCCAATCGTCAGCGCGTCACTCTTTCCCACGGCTTGCTCTACCTGCGTGTTGACGTTCCAGGTGTATTCATTCTTGAAGCGCGCGGTCAGAGCGTATGGCGTGGGTACCGGCAGCGATGCGACCGGAACGTTCGCAAACGTGTTGGGGAATGCCGGTGCACCCGCCGCCGTAGGACCGATGGTTGCAATCAGGTTGCCGGTGTTCGTCAGGCCGTTGCTGTACAGCGGGTTGTAGAAGCTGTTGGTGGGTGTTGCCTCATAAAACAGGCCGCCGCTCAGGCGAATAATCGTGCCTTCCTGCGGAGAGTATGCAAAGCCTACTCGCGGTGCGAAGTCTCCAAGCGGCGTGCGAAAAGTGCGCGTTTCGGCCAGGGGAGCACTGGCAAGCCCGGCGGGCGACCGGTACTGGTCGTAGCGAACGCCGTAGTTTGCCACCAGCTTGGGCGTGATCTGCCACGTATCCTGCGCGAACAGGTCGAAATACACCGTCTGATAGCCCGCGCCCGGGCGTCCAATGGAAGCCGTGACGCTGCTGTACGCAAAGGGATTGGCACCAGTCTTCGCAGCGGTATAGGCAGCCAGGGTGGGGAAGGTGAACTGCGTGTACACGTCAGCCAGCTGGGTGTCGTTGTTTTTCTGGAAGCCAACGCCTACCTTGAACTGGTGTGCGCCGCGAATAAGCGTCACGTTGTCGGAGAACGATGGAATCTTCTCCTGGAACTTATCGCCTACGCCGTTGCTGCCGCCAAAGCCGCTGACGACACCGGAGATGGTGATCATCGGACCTGTTCCAGTGGCGGAGCCGGCAAAGTGCTGCTCGTTCCGGTATGGCCAGGAGCCGCGAAACTCGTTCAACAGCGTTGGCTTAAACGTCGTGATAAGCTGCGCTCCAATAATGTGCGCGCGATCCTGGAAGTCAGCCTCGGCGGACAGCAAATACAGACCGCCAGCGTTGGTGTTGAACGGGTAGAAGTTGCGGAAGTAGTTATAACGCACAAATGCTGTGTTCTTGGCGTTGATATTCCAGTCGCCGCGCACGTCCACCCACTGCGCACGCTGCACCTGCGGCGCGGTGTTGAAGTCGTTGGGAGAGACACCAAGAGCGACCAGTGCAGCCTGATTTGCACCCGTGACCGTCACCGCTTGAGGATTCCCGCGCTTCAGGTGCTCGTACGCTCCGAAGAGAAAGAACTTGTCGCGGATGACAGGCCCGCCGAGCCGCCCGGTGAAGTCGTCCACATGCAGGTCTGGCTTGGGTTTGTAGCCGGTGGCACCCGGTGTGCAGTTCTGCAGGATAGGGCAGGAGCTTGCCGCCTTCGGCCGCCAGATGTATGCCGCCGCTCCGTGCAGATTATTCGTTCCAGCAGGGGTGATGACGTTATAGATGATGCCGGCGGTGTTGCCGAACTCCGCATTGAAAGCGTTCGAGATGGTCTGCACGGTTTCGGCATAGCTGTCGGAGATCGCAAAGAGGCGGAGGCCGTAGCGGTCGCTCTCGGTGTCGACCATGCCGTCCAGCTGGTAGTTAATGCGATCCACCAGTCCATTGGTGTTTACCGTGCGCGGAATGCCATTTTCCGGGTTGGGATGGCCGCTGACGCCGGGCTGGAAGAGGATGAAGTTGTACGGATTGCGCGAGGTCAGCGGCAGGTTCTGCGTCTCCTCCGAGGTGATGGTGCGGCTCAGATCGCTTCGCGCAGCCTCAATCATGGGAGCTTCGCTGGTAACGGTAATCTCTGTCGCGACGGAGCCGGTCTTCAGCACCTCATCGATGGTGCTGTCCGTGCCCGCGCCGATATGGATGCCGGTCCGGCGCAGCGGTGCAAACGACGCGGACGCGGCTTCCAAGGAGTACGTACCGATGGGCAGATTCGGTGCCACATAACGGCCATCATTGTCCGTCGTCAGCTGGCGTGTATACCCAGTGTCCGTGTTCCTGATGGTGAGCGCCGTGTTCGGCACCGGTGCGCCCGATGGATCGGTGACCTGACCGCGGATCGTGCCGTTAATCGACTGCGATTGGCCGAAAGCGGAGGATGCTGTCGTAAACATCAGCACTGCCGCGGCGGCGAGGCTCCGGGAAAGATTCGTCATGAGTGGCTCCAAAGAAAGGCGTCGCTCTCTGATGCGGTCAGAGTATGAAGAGATAATTTAGTTTAATGTCAGTTTGCCTGGTTGACGTATGGAAATGGCAGAGGTTGGCACAGCGCCTTCCGTGTTGCGCATCAATGAGCGGCACCCTCAGGAGCCTTCTCGCCAGCCTTGGGTTTGCTGAGCAGGAACGCCAGAAAAAACATGCCGATGGTCAGCCATGCCAACAGACGGTACACATCCGCGTATCCAAGTACAGCCGCCTGCTGATTGAGCTGGTTGTAGATGGAGGAGTTTGCGGCGTACTGCCCCTGCGGGCCGCCAGCTGTGCCGCCCAGGTACGCTCCCAGGCTGTTGAGTTGGTGGGTATAGGCGTTGTTGGCATAGTTGATGGCTCCTCCCAGCCGTTCCTGGTGGAAGAGCGACCGGTTCGTTACCTCTGCACCTGTCAGCGAGATTAGGATAGACCCACCGATGTTGCGGGCAAAGTTGATCAGGCCGGCCACCTGGTTGCTCGCCTCCTTCGGCAAACCGACATACGCGGCGTTAGTGATCGCGATAAAGCAGAACGGAATGGGAATGACCTGGATGACGCGCAAAAACGCGTTGTAGTCGAAGCTGATTTGCAGCGTGATGTGAGTGGAAACGTACCAGTAGGCGCACGCAAAGAACACGAAGGCTATCGCGACTAGATTGCGCGCAGGGAATTTGTCAGACAGAATGCCGGCAATGGGTGCCACAACCAGCAACGCGATTCCGCCGCCGGTCAGCGCTTCTCCGGCTTTCGTCGCGGTGTACCCCAGCAGCTGTTGCAGGAACTGTGGCTGTAGTACCGTCCCCGCGTTCAGGATGCCGCCCACCAGCAACATGAGAAAGCAACAGATGGCAAAGTTCTTGAAGCGGAAGAGCCGCAGGTCCATGATCGGATTCTTTGATCCGCGCAGCTCCCAGATGATCAGACCGATCATGCCCAGGACGAACATGGCCGCGAAGCTGCGGATGAAGTTTGATTGAAACCAGTCGTTCTCCTCCCCTTTGTCCAGCGCAATCTGCAGGCCGGCCATGGCGATCGTCAGCAGTCCAATGCCGACGAAATCACCGCGGAAGAAGTTTTTCCGCTCACCCTTGATCCACGGCGGATCGTCCACCACGCGGCTGACCAGGATGATCGCGAGGATGCCGACGGGGATATTGATATAGAAAATCCAGCGCCAGGAGTAATTGTCAGTGATCCATCCGCCCAGGGTAGGCCCGATGGACGGTGCCAGCACGGTGACAAGCGCATATAGCGAGAAGGCGACGCCGCGCCGTTTAGGATCGAACGAATCGGCCATAATGGCCTGCGCCATGGGCTGCAGGCCGCCGCCACCCACGCCCTGGATCACACGAAACAGCAGCAAGAGCGGCAACGAAGGTGCGATGCCGCATAGAAAGCTGGCGATGGTGAACAGCCCAATGCATATCAGGAAGAAGTTCTTGCGGCCAAAGATGCTTGAGGCCCATCCGCCCAGCGGAAGGACGATGGCGTTCGATACCAGATAGCTGGTAAGCACCCATGTGCCCTGGTCTTCGCTGGCTGCCAGCGATCCAGAGATGTGGGGCAGCGCCACGTTGGCAATGGAGGTGTCCAGCACCTCCATGAAGGCCGCCATGGCAACAGTGCCCGCGATGATCCACGGGTTCACTCGTGGTTTCCACTGCTGGTCCGCCAATGGATCTCCTGTTCGTGCCGTGCGCCGCGTGGCGCGCGAAGAATAGGTGTCAGATGCGCCGGGATGCGAGTTGGACTTTTTTCTCTCGCTCTGCCGTAAAGCGTCACACCCGTAGAATGACTCTGTACACCCTTCAAACAAGGAGTTACTTCGCACAGCATGCGCATCTACCCGTTCCGCGCTCTCCGTTACAACACGCAAAAAGTTGCGCTCCCTGACGTGGTGACGCAGCCCTATGACAAGATCTCGCCTGCCATGCAGGAGGCGTACTACGAGCGGAGTCCCTACAACCTGATCCGGGTGATCCTGGGTAAGCGCAATCCAGACGACACCGAGACAAGCAACGTGTACACCCGGGCCGCGCAATCGTTAGGGGACTGGCGGCGCGAGGCGGTGCTGGTGGAGGAAGGCCGGCCGGCGCTCTTCGGATATGCGCAGCGCTATACCGTGCCGGGCACGAACGAGGTGCGCGTCCGGCGCGGCCTGATATGCCTGGGGCGTCTGTATGACTATGCGGAGCAGGTGGTCTACCGGCACGAGCAGACGCTGGCTAAGCCGAAGAGCGACCGGTTGTCCTTGTTCAAGGCGACGCGCACCTATTGCGAGCAGATCTACATGCTCTACTCCGACCCGGCGTTTACCGTGGAAACCCTCATCTTTGGCAACAGCACCGGCAATCCCTCAACCGCACCAGATGAGACGGTTACGGACGAGTACGGCGTGGTGCACTCCGTATGGAAGGTGACGGACCCGCGTGTGTTGAACCTGCTCGTGGGCGCTCTGGCGGATAAGAAGCTCATTATCGCGGACGGCCATCACCGGTATGAGACATCTACCACCTACGCCAGGGAGCGTGCGGAGGAGCTTGGCCTGCCCGACCCCACCCGCGAGACGGAAGATCGCAGTGAGCGGCAGAGTGGCGATCCCGCTGAGTCGCCCTCGAACGGCGCGGATATGGTAAGCGGGCCATTGCTGCCTGCGCCGCCATTTCCTGAAGCTGCCATGATGATGACGCTGGTGAACACGGATGCTCCCGGCATCACGATCCTCCCGACACATCGCATCGTGTACGGAAAGAAGAACTTTTCGGCAGAGGCTTTTCTGGAGCGAGCGGCGGAATTCTTTGAAGTCTCCAAAGTAGAGATGAGGGCTGCGGCCAGCGGTTCGGACGCGGAAGCTGTGGAGACGGCGGGGGAACGTATGGCTCCGCTGAACGCGACAGAAGGCGTGGCGTTTCTTGCCGTCATGCGCGGTGGCACGTGGCTGCTGCAGGCCAAGAAAGATGCCGTGGAAGGCGCGTTGCAGCATGTGCCGCCCCGGCAGCGCGCCCTGGATGTCGTCCAATTGCACGCGCTTGTGCTGGAGCAGTTGCTGGACCTCACGCCGGAGAGCATTCGCCAGCAGGAGAACCTGCGTTATCTCCGCTCCGCGGAAGACGCTGCGGCGCAAGTTGCACGGGGCGAGGCGGATATTGCCTTTCTGATCAAGCCGGTCACGCTGGAGCAGATGAAAGAAGTCTCACTAAGCGGCGAGGTGATGCCGCAGAAATCGACCGACTTTTATCCCAAGCTGCTCTCGGGCCTGGCGATGTACGCGTTGGATTGAGCTTCTTAGCGGAGCGATCTGACATGCAGATCCCTCCGCTTTCGCTGCGGGATGACAACGGTTGTGGGGTTGCGGGATGACAACAACGGTGGTGAAGCTGCGTGATGACAAACCGTGGTGGAGCTGCGGGATGACAAGCGTTGATGGAAGCACGTACTGCCGTCAGAAGGTGTAGCTTACGTTGATGTCGGGTTGCAGACCCATCTGGTACTCGGCTACCGGGCCGCAGATGGGGCAGCGGGGACGCCAGGAATACTCGAACAGATTCTGCCGGTCCAGCACATTGAGCAATCCAGCGTGGATGCGCATTACCCCATTGCGCAGGTAAAGCTCGCGGTTCACGGCGACATCGAGGCGGCTGTACAGCGGTCCACGCAATGCGTTGAGTTGCGTCAGGTCGAAGATGGATCGGTTTTGGTCGAACGATGCTTGCGGCAGAACTGGAGTGTATGGACGGCCGGAGCTAACCGTCTCGCGAAAGGCCAGCGTGTAACGCTTGATCTGCGCGCCTGCCATGACGTTCGCCACCAAGGGAAGATCGTTGGTCCCCGTGCGGTAGATTCCATCGGCACCCGTAAAGTCAGCCTTCGAAAATGTCACGTTAGCGCGTGTAAAGACGTGATGGCGAGGTGCCTGGGTGACGCTGAACTCCACGCCATGCGTGCGACCTAGCCCCTTGCTCTGCATCGTGAGTCCAACGAAGGGCTCGGTGATGGTGGGCAGCAGGGTGGCCAGCGAGACCTGCGGATAATCTACGGAGACAGGGTAGCCGGTGTACGTCTTCTTGTACCCTTCTACGTTGATCGAAATCACGCCGTTCAAGCGGACAGAGCCGCCCGCGACATATTGCTGATTGTGGATGAGGCCAAGCGCGGTGTTGCCCGGTGCTCCGGCAATCGTTGCGTAAGGCGGCAGCTGCGCGGAGCGGCTGTACGACGCGCGCAGATTGACCCGGCCTGCAACAAAGCTCGCTGAACCATGTGGCAGCAGGGCATTCGTTGATCCTTGCGCGCTCTTCAAACCCCAGCTCTGGAAGCGAGCGCCGGAGCGGATGAACAGCCGCTGCTTCACGCTCTGATTAACATCCATGAAGGCCGCGCGGTCGATCGTGGAAAATGACGGAGTGAGCGCAAAGGCGGGTGTGGGCGTCGCGCTTGCCGAGTACGGGCTGTAGACATCGCCGGTTTGCGCGGTGGTGTAATTCAGGCGGTTCTGGTGCATGTCGAAGCCGAAGTGCGATCCTGAGCCGTTTTCATCCGCGTACTGGTACTCATATTTCAGCGCGGTCACGCCGTCCCCGTTGTCCTGGCGAAAGCTGCTTGGCGCATCTGTCAACTGGCTCTGCTGCAGCAGGTTCTGCACATTCTGCGAGTTGCTCGCCGTCCACGTGCTGACGGCATCGTTCTTGAGCGTGTGCTGCCAGACAAACCCCGTCGTGTTGCGCCAGCCACTGTAATCGGTGTTGTAGGCGTTCGTCTCCCACGAGTCGTTGGGGGCGGGCCGGACCTTTAACTGGTCGCGTCCACTTAACGAATCGACCCACACGTGGTCGCGCGGCGATAAATCGACCGTGTACTTCACGAGCGCATTGGTAAACTCCGGCGATCCGTTCAGACCAACGTCGTGCAGGAACAGGTTCGTGACGCTTTCACGCGCGGAAAACAGCAGTGCCTTGTTGCCTGCAAGCGTGCGGGTATATCGAACACCAGCGCCGGAATATCCAAGATCCCATGCTGTCACGGTGTGATCCGGCAGTTCAAGCGTGCGAATATCCGTCAGCGACGACAGATGGCTGTCATGGCTGGAGCCCGTATCGCCAGATTGAAAGGTGACGTTGCCGATCATCTCCGTGTCAAGCATGGAGCCGAGGCCGCCGGTTGAGTTCGCCAGCGCCAGATGGTTAATGTTCGGAACTTCTATGCGGTCGACCACGAACAGATTCTCAAACGAGTTGCCGCCCCGCACAAACGAGGCATTCTGCGTATCAGATCCGCCGGTAAGTCCGGGCAGCGTCTGGAGATAACGCGGAAGGTCACTCCATGTGCCCGCCGATTCAAGTACCTGCTTGCCAGTGAACTCGACGGTACTGACCGCCTGGGGCACGGGCACCGGTTCGTCCTTGGCGTGGACGCTGACGCTGGTCGTTAACGTAACGGCAGCGTTGACAGGAGCGGGGACTGGTACAACAGCGGCGCTCGGGGCGGCGGCACCGGATGGAAGGACGGCTGCGGGCAACGTTGGGATGGCGGCCGTATTCCACGGCTGCAGGTGGCCGCTCAGCGCAACATCAAACGTCTGCGGGGTGCTGGAGGCAGCGGACTTGCTCTCCTGAGCGCGAACCGCTCCGTGGGCTCCAACGACGCCGCACAACAACACTGCATGAAACTTGTACATGTCTCTCTCCGGGACAGGGCCTTATGTGACACATCGGCACAGCACGAGAAGAGGAGAGGTGTTTCACCCTGAGACAGTCAGTTTTTCTTGATGGGGTGACCAAAGTATGACATGATCCGCGTTACAGACATGCAAAAGCCCCTGCTGTGGCAGGGGCTTGCGATCAGATCGATTGCGCTTACAGCAGGCCGAAACAGTAGAACTCGCCGTCGTAGGTGCCGATGTATACCTTACCGTTGGCAACCGTGAGCGAGGAGAAGTGGCTGAAACTGGTGATCGTGTCCCCGCTGGTCCACAGTTCCTTGCCGGTCTCGGCATCCAGAACGAAGATGGTGGCGTGGCCTGACTTCGATGCCCGGATGGATGAATCGAAGTTGAGGCCGATGTCGTTCCATGATTGCTGCGTGTTCTCTCCGCTTCCATAAGCAAAGATCATGCCATTGGCGATGATGCTTGGTTCGCCCCGGTGCATATCACGCGATACCCAGACGGGTTCAAGCTCAGGCTTTTTGTTCTTCTCCACCATCCTGAAGGCAGCTTCGCCGCCTTCTTTCGTCACCGGCGTGTTCTCAATCGGGAAGTGCATTTGCGAGTGCTTCGGACCCCAGAAGGGCATCAGCACCCAGCGCGTACCCTTCGCGTCCTCCCATGAAGACAACGCGCCCCACGAGCCGGCGTTCTGGAAGTCCACAATTTCATTGCAGACCAATGGCGTCTTGTAGAGCGGCGTGTCGTGATTGGGACCGCCCAGGCTCTGCGGATCGAGAAGATAGATTCTGCACTCCTTACCGCTGGCGGCCATGTACTCCTTGCCATGCCAGTTGAAGACCGTGGGAGTGTTGTTGGGGTCAAGATCGCGGCGGCGCAGCCAATCCCAGTTGGGTGGCGTGTACCAGTCCTTGATGGCCCAGTGATCGCCATCCTTTTTGAACCCCACGACGCTGTTGCCCAGAACCAGGTTCTTCGGATTGCTCAGGTTCACCAGACCGTCACCCGTTGTAGTCCACACCGTGCCGTCCGCAGTGATAACCGGACCGCGACGTCCCCACAGGCCGCCGCCGCCACCAAAGCCCTCTGTAACAGTTGGTCTGGTTTGCGAACCATCCGCCTTCGTGGAGTAAATGCCGCTGCGGCCGGCGTAGATGACCTCGCCGTTGTAGAGCTGAAGCGCGAACTTGCTGGTTGCACCCATATCGACCGGCTTCTTATAGTCCGATCCATCCACATCGCTCAGGATGTGAAGAACGCCGCCACCATCCACCACGTAGATGGGACGCACGCCATGAGCATCTTCCGGACCAATTGCGGGAACATCCGTGCTGCCCTGCGGGTTCAGGAAGTTGTAATGCTTGGGGTCGGTCATCGAACCCCGTGACGGATCGGGCGGAGGTACTGCTGGCGCGGCGGCTGCGCGGTTTACCCCAGCAACTGCCCCATCCGGCGGCGGACCTTGCCGGGGGTTCGGCAGGGCCGCAGACTTGAAATGCTGCTCCCATGCGCAGGTGTGCGTGGCAGCGTCAAAGGCATAGATCACGTCCGACGCGCCGACGACGTAGACCATCTCTTTCTTCGCGCCGCCCACCGGCACGTTCTCCACCACTAAGGGCGTCATCAAGGCGTGTAGAGCGTGCGGCTCCACGTCAGTCTTTACCTTCCACAGCAGCTTCATCGTGTGGACGTTGGATTTGGTCAGCGTATGCTCATCACGCTGCCATCCGGAGCGAATGTTGTCGCCGCCGTCCATTAGCCAGTTCTGGCCGGAGGCCGCGCCACAGAACAACAACGCACCAACGAACAGAGAAAGTTTGCTCGGACGGCAGATGGTCATGGCTAGAAAACCTCAGGGACGCCATAGGCGTACAGCGAGTTGTCGTGCGTGGTGAAGTAAACATGGCCGTTGGCGACGGCAATGCCGCTGTTGCTGAAGCTTGAGGCGGGCCCGCCGGCGAACAGTTCCTTGCCGGTGCTTGCGTCCAGGATGTAGAGTGCAGCGGGTTTGGACATCTTTTCGACTTCGGACACGCTGAGGAGTGAGCCGTTGTCCTTTCCGGTCCGCGCCGGCATCCCGGAGGAAAGCGCGAAGACCAGGCCGTTGGCCGTAGCGGGTGCCGCCGGCGCAAGCATGTCGCGTGACATCCACGCAGGCGTCAGCGATGGGCGGTGATTGGTCATCGTCAGTTTGAAGCCGACAATGCCACCGTTGCTGCTGGTGCCGTTCATGCCGGGGAACTTCAACGCGCACGGACCGCGCACCGCAGCGAAGACCCATCGCTGGCCGTTTTCCACCATCGTGGCAAAGGTACCGTACAGACCTGTTCCCCCCGCCTGCGGACCTGGCGTAATCACCGGCTGTGAGGCAAACAGCGGCGTGTGGTGGTCAGAGCCGCCAAGCGCGGTGGTATCCAGAATGTAGATGCGCCCGTCCCGTCCGCCCGCAATTACGTAATCCTTGCCTTCATTCGCAAAGACGGCCGGTGTGATTCCGGTTACCGGAAGGCCCACTTTCGGAGCGGGTGGGGCATTGCGCGGAGTGAACCAATCCTTCACGGCGAGTGTCTTGGCTTGAAGTGCAAGTACCGTGTCGCTGTAGCTTCCGGCAACCTCGCCCTTGCCGTCCGGCACCATGCCAAAGACGGTGTCATCCTTAGCGTTCGCAGCCACGCCACCTGTCCCGGAGAAACCGGAGCCGTTGGTCATGAACAAAGCTATCTCCCACTTTGCGGGTTGCACCATGGGCAGGTCTGGCGTGGCTGGCAGTACAGGTGGTGTGAAGGTTCCGGCATAGAGGCCGTTCGCCCCTCCGCAGCCGTTGATTGTCGCAGCGTACAAGGTGCTTCCAGCGAAGTTCAAACCGGTCACGTTGCTGCCAGCGGGAAGCATTCTGGCGGCCGGAATCATCCTGTCGTCCCCATCCTGCGCGCGAAGCGTGTGTACGTATCCATCGCTGCTGACTGTGTAATACGCCGCCAGACGCGCCACCGGGTTTGCACCGCCAAATCCACCAAAGCGCGAGACGGCACTTTGCCCATACATGACCATGCTGGCAGTCTGGCCACCAGGGCACAGGACCGAGGTGTGCGTTGAAGTTTTCTCCTGCGACTGCAAAGGCGTCTTAAAGTATGGAAGTCCCAGGTCGGCATCCGTGGCATAGGCCGCGCCGGAGCTTCCCGTGGTCAGCACCAACTCCTCAAAGCCGTGATAGCCGATGAGACGGCTCAGGACGATGGGGCTGGTCATGGCGTCCAGGCCGTTGGACTTGTTGTCGTACTTGTACTTGTAGAGGAGCTTGACTTTGCTGATGGAGGCTGGCGAAAAGATGGTCTCCCCCTGCGACCAGCCGTCCCGCTGCGGGTTGCCGCCGGTGCTGGGCCAGTCAGCCGCCCACAGAGTGACAACCGTCCCGGCGGCTGCCGCCAGCGACCACAGCAACACGTTTCGCATCCTCAAGCGTTCTCCTGTTGACGATTAGACCGGGGAGAGACACCCGTTGAGACGTCTCAGCCAAACGACATACTTATCCCACTCAGGACCCTGGTTTGTCAAGAGACTCCAGCCACCAGGCATCCGCACGGGCTTTACCATCAGGTCATGCGGTGGATGCTCCTGGTGGACACGTGCGGCGCGCAGGGGAGCATCGCCATCGCCCGTCTCCATGCCGAGCCGGTGGTAGTCGCGGAGCGTACCCTGCCCGGCCGTGAGACGCAGGAGCGCTTAATGGGCGCGCTTGCCGGCGTGCTTACGGACGCGGCACTCACGCCCGCACACCTTGACGTTCTGGCCGTCGTTACAGGACCAGGTTCATTCACCGGCGTCCGGATCGGCTTAGCCACGGTCAAAGGCCTGGCGGAGGCACTCGGCAAGCCTGTGGTCGCGGTTTCGCGGCTGGCCGTCCTTGCTGCGCAAGCCCCACAGCACGGGACCGTGCAGGCGTGGATAGACGCCGGACGTGGTGACGTATTCGTTGGCAGCTATCTGGACCGCGCGTGCATCGGCGAGCGCATGATGCATGGGGTCGATGCGGTTACTGCGGCTGCTGCCGCGGGAGATCCGGTCATCATCATGGAAGAGCGGCTTGCATCGCTTTATCCCGCCGCACATCTGGTGCGCGCGGTTGGTGTGCGGGAGGCTCTGCCGCTGGCTTGCGCAAAGGCCGCCGTAGCGGACTTCGCCGATCCCGCGCTGCTGGACGCCAACTACCTGCGCGTGCCGGACGCAGAATTGGCGCGGCTCTCAAGAGAGATGCAAGCCCGCTCGAGCAATCTCGGAGCACGGCGTGAGTGACGCATCGTTACTGATCCGGGAAGCAACTGCGGAGGACCTCTCCACAGCATCAGCTATCATGCAGGCCAATCCCCCGGCACCCCAGTGGACATTGGAGCAAGTGCACGCCATGCTGGCGGCTCATCCAGATGGCGGTGGCTTGCAAAGGCAAATCCTGGTGGCCGAGGGAAATGGCACCGTTCTAGGGTTTGCGGTTGTCTCTATCCTTACCACCGGGCATGCAACGGATGCCGAGTTGGAGAGCATCGCGGTCATGCCTTCAGCCCAACGGAAAGGAATCGGCAGCGCTCTGCTGCAGTCGGCGATCGCCTGGGCTTTGCAGAGAGGCGCGAGCCGCATCATGCTGGAAGTCCGGGCAAGTAACGCCTCCGCGATGTCCCTATATGCGAAATCGGCGTTCCGTCAGACTGGGATCCGCCATAATTACTACACGCATCCCACAGAAGACGCTTTTTTGATGGAACGGAGACTTGAAGAAACGTAAACTTCCGCAAGGTGCGGGAGCGCTGGCCCAACCACCGGACGCGCCGTATCATAGGGATGTATGGTTCGTGACGGTTACTTCTATGCGCTTGGCCTCTGCGCCGTGGCGGCCCTGCTTTGGGTGTTGACCGGATCGGTGGGACTCGCAGTCCTGCCGCTGATTCTGGCAGCGTTCTTTCTCTGGTTCTTCCGCGATCCGTCCCGCCGCATTCCTGCCGCGGCTGGCGCGCTGGTATCGCCGGCTGACGGCAAAATCACAGAGGCTGAGTGGATTGAAACGCCGGATGGCAGCCGTTTGCGCCTCAGCATCTTTCTCAATGTCTTTGACGTGCATGTGAACCGCTCGCCCATTGACGGAGTGGTTAAGCAGGTGAACTACAAGCGCGGCTTGTTTCTGAATGCCATGCGCGCGGACAGCAACGTCTTGAACGAGCAAAATGTCGTCGTAATCGAAGGCGCGGACTACTCCGTGCAGGTCAAGCAGATTGCCGGACTTCTGGCACGGCGTATTGTCTGCAAGGTCAAGACGGGTGACAGTATTCGCCGCGGTCAGCGTATCGGTCTCATCAAGTTCGGCTCGCGCGTGGATGTGCTGATGCCAGCGGATGCCAATCTGCGGGTACGCACGGGCGATCATGTGAAGGGTGGAAGTACGATCCTGGCAATGGTGCCGCGCAAGGCTGCTGCCGTGACGGACCTGCCGGCAGCACCGGCGGTGAAAGCCTAGCTTGGCGGCGCCAGGGGAGCGTTCACGGCAACGTCCGCAGCGCGGTTTATACGTGCTGCCTTCGCTCTTTACCGCTGGGAATATCGCGCTGGGTTTTTACGCGATCACGCAAAGCCTGCAGGGCACAGCGGCGGATTACACCTACTTCAACCGCGCGGCGCTTGCCATCGCATTTGCGATACCCTTCGACGCTCTTGATGGGCGCATCGCGCGCATGACCAACACAGAGAGCGACTTTGGCCGCGAACTGGACTCGCTTGCTGATGTCATCACCTTTGGGGTGGCACCCAGCATTCTGGCTTATACCTGGGGATTTCGCATCATTCCCGCCGCCGTGAGCCATCCGCATCTCCGGGAGAATGTGATCGAGTTTGGCCTGGTCACAGCGTTCCTGTTTCTTATCTGCGGTGCCTGCCGGCTGGCTCGTTTCAACGTCACGGTGAACCCCAAGCCAAGCAATCCTGGACGGCCTGGCAGACGCTATTTCGTCGGAATGCCGATTCCAGCCGCGGCGGGTGTCGTGGCCAGCGTGGTGCATTGTTTTGACGGATCCCCGGTAGATAACACCTGGATTGGGCTGGTGTGGCTATCCTTGCTGCTGTTTACGGGATTCTTGATGGTCAGCCGGTGGCGCTTCTGGAGCGGAAAGGAGATCAATCTGGGCAGCAGGCAGCCGGTCCGGATTTTTGTCGTGCTCATGGGCTTCTGTGTGCTGCTGGTGCGGTTCTCTGAGTACCTCTTGATCTCCATGGCGCTTGCCTACATGGTAAGTGGAATGTGGGCGCGCTTTATTTACGCCGCGCGCGGGCGCGCACGGCGCATGGCCGAGCCGTTATCCAGCCAGACCTAAGCGCAGGCACAACATCGCGCGGCGGCGCATCTGAAGAGGCATATGAGCAAGAATCAATACCGCATTGCGGTGGTGGGCGCGACAACCCTGCTGGGTAAAGAGATTGGCGATGAAATCGCCGATGGCCCTCTTGCCGCGGCCAACACCATCCTTCTGGACGCGGAGGACGCGAGCGGCACGCTGGAATCGATGGGCGATGAAGCTGCTTTTATTCAGCCCATGGAAGAAGGTGCCCTCGAGAATGTGGATGTCGCCATCTTTACAGACGCAGCCATGCTGCGGCAGTACAGGCAAACGGCGCAAGAGATGGGTGCGGCAGTCGTGGACGCGACGGATGGACCTGAGGAGGGCGGGGGAGCCCTGGTCCGCTCGCCGCTGCTGGGCATGGGGACTCCGCTGGGGCTGGATGCCTCATATGTGCGTTGCGCGCACCCCGTGGCAACTGTCCTGGCAACGGTGCTGACGCTGGTGGCGGAAGTTGCGCCCCTGCGCTTTGCGGCGGCCACAATTCTGCAGCCCGCCAGCGAGAACGGACGCGCAGCCGTCGACGAGCTTCAGCAGCAGGCGGTGAATCTGCTTTCGTTTCAGACCGTCCCGCGGGAGGAATTCGACGCCCAGGTGGCGTTCAACCTTCTGCCCGAACTGGGCGAGTCCGCCAAAAATCCGCTGCAGGCGGTCGAGCGCCGCATCCTGGCGGACCTGAAGGCACTCACAGGCAGCAGGCTTCCATCGCCGCTGCTGCAGATGGTACAGGCACCCGTCTTTCACGGCCTGGCGGTGTCGCTGTTTGTGGAACTTTCAGACGCGGTCAGGCTGGAGGCGTTAAGAGCGGGGCTACATTCTGAAGCACTGGACCTGGTCAGCGATGAGGGCGACCCGCCCAGCAACCTGAGTTCCGCCGGCCAGGGCCAGGTCCTGCTGCGGGTGAAATCGTCGCCAGGAAACTTGAGCGGGACAGGCTTTGCCATCTGGATGGCTGCCGACAACCTGAAGCTGCGGGCGCGCACCGCAGTGGCGTGCGCGCTGGAGTTTACGCGCATGCGGCCTTTGGGCAAAGTTCAGTAGGGTAAGCAAATAGCGGATGTTTTACCGCTTGGGAAATGCGTACTTCTTCGTCTCGACCGGCTTGTTGTATTCGATCTTTGTGTAGTACGAAGTCTGCGTGTCGCCTTCAGGCAGGAAGTACTCCTGCTTCAATGACACGCTGCGGGTGTGATCTACCCATATCAGAATATGTGATACATTATTGGTCACCGAAGCTTCCTTCGGCGTCAGGTCGAGCTTGACTGTCGGCGTACCGTCGATGGTTTCGTTCCCCTGCAGCTTAATCGTCCAGGATCGTTCCAGATCCTTGCCGCTGCCGCCGAAACCCAAGGTCAGAAAGCTCTCCACGCGCGCACGGTCCTGGGCTGCGCCAAAGGGCGTTGTCTTCTTTCCTACAGCGTCATAGATCTCGCCCTTACCGTTCGCGAAGTGCACATAGGTAGACCCCAGGATCGCGGCCATCTCAGTACCAGACTTCGTTCGCTGAAAGTAGACGATGCCGCTCTGGGTTGTTTCTTCGCGGACCACCTTCTCAAACTGCACCTTGCGTACATTTGCCTGCGCGGACTGGAACCTAGCGGAAGCCGCATCCATCTCCCGCAGCACTTTGTCCAGAGCGGGATCATCCGCGGCGCGGGCGGCTGTGGTACCTAACGCGAGGAAGAGAAGGAGAGCGGAAACGATGAGTTGCATAGTGCTCCAGCGTTGCTGATGACGTTGTGTTTAGCGATGTGCCCAGACCCGGTAAGCGTTCACGCGGCCGGTGTCGTCCTCCAGCGGCTGATATCGTTCGATACGAACGTCGCCCGCAATTGGTTCTATCAGCCGCCGCAATGCGCGCCGGGTCCGGAGATCGGGATCGGACCCTTTAACATGCGTCAGGCTCTGTTGCACGTCGGTCTGCTTCACCTGGTAGACCAGTTCGCCCTCCCCATTGTTTTCCACCATAATCTGCGACGGCAGCTGGTACAGCGGGCGGTCGCGGTAGTTGATGAAGCGCGGAGAAATGAAGATAAACAGCAGAATAAGCGTGACCATCACGTCGTAGTGAAAGGAACCACGCTCGTACGTCCAGAAGAGATATCTGCGCAGAGTCGTCAGCATCAGAGCGCCGCCTGCTTTGCGATGACGACCTCGCCGGCCATGTAAGGCTGCAGTGCCTCCGGGATGCGCACCGTGCCGTCAGCCTGCTGGTAGTTCTCCAGGATGGCGAGGTAAGTTCTGCCCACAGCCAGAGCGGAGCCATTAAGCGTGTGCAGGAACTCCGTCTTCTTCGCACCCGCCGGGCGATACCGGATGTTCGCGCGCCTCGCCTGGAAGCTGCCGAAGTTCGAGCACGATGAGATTTCACGATAGAGGTTCTGCCCTGGCAGCCAGACCTCCAGGTCGTATGTTTTCTGCGCGGCAAAGCCCATGTCACCGGTGCACAGCAGCATGCGGCGGTACGGCAACTGGAGGCGCTCCAGCACCGTCTCCGCGTGGCGGGTAAGCGCTTCGTGCTCCTCCTCGCTCTTCTCGGGCGTGGTGAATTTGACCAGCTCCACTTTCTGAAATTGATGCTGGCGGATCATCCCTCGCACGTCGCGGCCATAGCTGCCGGCTTCACTTCGAAAGCAGGGTGTGTACGCACATAAGCTCCTGGTGAGATGTTTTTCGTCCAGCGTCTCATCGCGAAATAGATTGGTGACCGGCACTTCGGCTGTGGGGATTAAGAAATGATCGAAACCCTCGAAGCAATCCCGTTCCACCTGCAGCCGGTCGACCCCAGCCATGGCATTGCCGGCTGTTTCGTCTTCCAATGCACCGGTAAATGCGGTTTTATCAACGCAGTAGAACAAGTCCTGCTCGAACTTGGGCAGCTGTCCAGTGCCGAACAGCGACGCCGAGTTGACCATGTATGGCGGTAGAACCTCTGTGTAGCCGTGCTCGCGTGTGTGGAGGTCCAGCATGAAGTTAGCGAGTGCGCGTTCCAGGCGGGCACCGGCACCGATCTGCACCACAAAGCGCGACCCTGAAATTTTTGCCGCGCGGTTAAAGTCAAGGATGCCAAGTGCCTCGCCAATCTCCCAGTGCGGTTTTGGCGCGAAGTTGAACCGGGGCTGCTCGCCCCACGTCTTCTCCAGCGCGTTCGCATGTTCATCTTTGCCATCGGGCACGGAGGCGTCCGGCAGGTTAGGGAGCGCGGCAAGCAAGCTGCTCAGGTTGCCATCGAGCGCGCTCGCCGTTGCCTGCAGTTGGTCCGACCGGTCGCGCAAATCGCGCACTTCAGCAGCCAACACGGCGGTGTCGCCGCCGGTGCGCTTCAGCTTGCCAATCTCTTCCGACAGCCGGTTCCGCCTCCCATTCAGTGTCTCCAGCTCCGTGATCACCGCGCGGCGTTCGCCATCAAGTGCCTCGAAGCCTCCGAGGAGCGCATCCGGGTCTCCGTTACGCCGTCTGAGGGCGGCTTTCACCTCCGGCAGGTGCGCGCGGATGTATGCGAGATCAAGCATCAAACCTATGGTAGCGGGAAATAGAAGCACGCGGTACTCGTCTGCCTTTCCGAAGGCATGTACGTGTCATCGGACACATGTCTGCTACAGTGGCGTGGATGAAGCCCGCGCTGCGCATCGCGGTGTCATGTCTGCTCGCAACGATGTGTTTCTCGTGCATCCACACCCATGCTTCAGCGCAAACCCCGTCATCCCGGAGGCCCACCATGCACGCGACTGGAACCTTTGAAGTAAAGATCACACCGGCCGACGTCACCGAGCCCGGCAAAGCAGGCGGCGTCGGCCGCATGAGCATCGATAAGGTCTGGTCGGGCGGAATCGAGGGCACCAGTAAAGGGGAGATGCTCACCGGCATCACGCCGGAAACCGGATCGATGGCGTACGTTGCCGTGGAGCGTGTCACCGCATCGGTAAACGGCAAGGCCGGCAGCTTCGTCTTCCTGCACCGCGCAACGGCGATGAAAGACAGCCTGCGCAGCGGCACGCTCGAGGTCACGGTGGTGCCAAGTTCTGGTACCGGTGCTCTTACCGGGCTGACCGGCAGCCTTACGATCGACATCACCGGCGGCGTGCATCATTACGACCTTACGTACGAACTTCCCTGAGAGCAGCGTTCGCCAGCCCGGATGCCGCAACCTGCATCCAAACGCGCTGAGGACAGAACACACATGTCAGAAAAGAACGTCGCGGGTGCGGAAGGCATCGCCAAGATCAAGGAACTCACCAAAGACATCCACATTGCCATGCTGACCACGGTCGCTGATGACGGCTCGCTCCGGGCGCGGCCCATGGCAACGGAAGCAGCGGAGTTTGACGGCACGTTATGGTTCATCGCCCGTGTTGAATCGGGCAAGGTCGAGGAGATTCGAGAGGACAGCCACGTCCTGGTCAGCTATGAGCAGCCGAAGGACGGCACCTATCTCGCGCTGCAAGGCCGCGCCGGCATTATTCGAGACCGCGCCACCATCAAGCAGCACTGGTACAAGGGCGCGGACGGATGGTTCAAGGATGGCAGCGACGACCCAGCGGCGGCGCTCATCAAGGTGCAGATCACCGGCGGCGAATACTGGCAACAAAATTCCAGCGGCATTGTTCGTCTCGGCAAACTTGCGCTCGGCTCTGTGATAGGGGCGGACAAGGTGGATATCGGAGACTCGGGCAAGATCACGCTGTAGGCTCGAAGCAAGCCCTTTACCCTTGTCATCCCGTAGCGAAGCGGAGGGATCTGCATTTGGTCCAGTCCGCTTTCTTTCTGGGTCACTTAGACCCACCTACGCAAACCACATTTGCTACAGTTCTTGTTGTCGATCCGTTCGCGCGCTTCGTCAACCCGACAGAGCCGCGAACGGCGCAACGAGGACTACGCATGACCCGAATCCCCCAGGACGAGCAGCGCCGCGATCAACATGGCTTCACCCTCATTGAGCTGCTCATCGTAATGTCGATCATCATCATCATCGCCACCTTCGCCATCCCCAACATTACCCGTCTCAAGCGGCAGGGTAACGAGATGTCTGCTATCCAATCCGTCCGCGCCATTGTGGCGGCGCAGCTGCAGTACCAGCAAACCTACCCATCGAACGGTTATGCTTGCTCCCTCGCCGCGCTGGGTGGAGACAAATCCGCAGCGCCATCGCCCGCCGCTGCGGGCCTGCTGGCCACGGATCTTGCGGGCGGCCAGAAAGCCGGCTATACCTTTGCCCTGGTCAATTGCAACAAGGTGACGATCAACAACCAGGACCAGTTCACCAGCTACGAGATCACCGCGGTGCCGCAAAAAGTTGGCAACACGGGTGACCGCGGCTTCTGCTCCGATGATTCGCAGCAGGTCAAGTTCGACCCGAAGGGTGGCACGGCATGCACGCAGCCCATCCAGTAGCCGCGTGACACGCACGGTTCTTCTCGCCTCTGTACTCTTGCCCTCGGCAGCGCAGGCGCAGGCGGACGCGCACGCCCTCGCTGCAAGGGTGGATGCGCACTACAACCACCTCTCCAGCCTGAGCGCCGCGTTCACGGAAACCTACACCGGCATGGGCGGGCACCGCAGTGAAACCGGCACCGTTCTGCTGCGCAAGCCGGGCCGGATGCGATGGACCTACGCTGACGGCAAACTCTTCCTGCTCGACGGCAAGTACGCCGTCTCCTACGCGCCCGGTGATCCACAGGCGCAGCGGATTCCGGCCAAGCAGCTGGACGACATGCGCTCACCCCTGCGCTTTCTGCTGGGACACACCAAGCTGGAGAAGGAGTTGGACAACCTTCAAGCGAGCCCCCGTCCGGACGGCAGCATCGTTCTCACCGGCTCGCCGCATTACGAGATCAGTCCCGGCGATCAGCGCATCCAGCGCATCACGGTCATCGTCGCCGCAGGCACCGGCATGATCACCGGCCTCAGCCTGCAGGAAATCGACGGCACCATCACAGCCTTTACCTTCTCCAATCAGCAGGAGAACGTACCGTCCACGGACGCGGACTTCCGCTTCGCTCCACCTGCCGGAGTTTCGATCACCGGTGGGCTGCCGCCGATCTAATGTATCAGCACTCTAGCTCATCACGTGTTATCGCCAGATCACCCAAATTGCCCAGCAGCGTCAACGAGATCAGCTCCGGCCGTAACAGTTCCCGCGCCAGCCGCTGGATATCCGCTGCGGTTACGCGATCCACATCGGCGACAATCTCGTCCACCGTGGCGAACCGGCCGTAATACATCTGCTGCCGTGCAAGGTTGCTCATCCTCGCCGACGAGCTTTCCAAGCCAAGCACGATGTTGCCCTTCGACTGGTTCTTGGCGCGTTCAAGCTCCTCGCCGCCTACCGGCTCAGACTTGAGCTGCCGGAACTCGTCCATGATCAGCCGTATCATCTCCCGCGTCTTCTCAACCGATGTGCCCGCATAGACGGAAAGCGCGCCTGTGTCGCGATAAGGCGACAACTCGGAGTAGATGGAGTACGCCAGTCCCGCGTCCTCGCGCACGCTCTGGAACAGCCGCGAACTCATGCCGCCACCAAGGATTGAGTTCAGCAGATAAAGCGCATAACGGTCTGGCGAGTCGACCTTTGGCGCTGGCACGCCAAGGCATAGCTGCACCTGCTCCAGAGACTTCTTCTTGCGCAGGGTGATGTGCGGTGTGGCCGACGGTGCAGGGAAGCGAGGCAACGCTCCGCCACCCGCGGCAAGCGCGCCGAAGTAGCGCGACACCAGCGCAATCATCTCCTGGTGTTCGAGATTCCCCGCGGCGGAGACGATCATGTTCTCCGGCACGAAGCGCGTCTGGTGAAAGCGGCGTACGGCAGCCTCATCAAAGCTCGAAACGGTCTTCGACGTCCCCAGGATTGAACGCGCCAGGGGATCGTTCTTCCAGAAGTTTGCCGTGTGGATTTCGTGAACCAGGAAGTCAGGGTTGTCCTCATCCATCTTGATCTCTTCCAGCACAACGGACTGCTCGCGCGCCACATCGTCTGGCGTAAACGTGGGGTGCAGCACCAGATCGGCGAGGATGTCCATGGCCACCGGCATATTCTCGTCCAGCACCTTGATGTTGAAGCAGATCGTCTCCTTGCCGGTAAAAGCGTCCAGGTTGCCGCCGATGGCGTCGGTCTCGCGCGCAATCTCTTTCGCGGTGCGCGATGCCGTTCCCTTGAAGACCATGTGTTCCACAAAGTGCGACAGGCCATTCTCCGCAGCCTGCTCATCGCGCGATCCGGTGCCGATCCACACCCCCATGCTTACTGAACGCATGTGCGGCATCCTCTCCGTGAGGACAAGCAGGCCGTTCGGCAGGCTGGTTTTGCGGATGCTGCGGGCAGGTGTGGCGGCAGTGGCAATCGTTGCGTTCTCCGCAACAGGGAGGGTTTCAACCATCCTTCCATTCTACCGGTCAGAGGGCACGGGCAGCGGCTCTGTGGCGATGCGCTCCAGCAGACGCTGCTTGACCGCAGGCCACTCCTCGGCAATGATGCTGTACCACACTGTGTGCCGTGTTGAACCATCCGGCATGACCATGTGATTGCGAAAGGTACCCTCGAACTTCGCACCGAGTTTCAAGATACCGCGTTGCGATTGAAGATTCTCGTGGTGCGTCTTTAGGGCGACGCGGCGCAGATCCAGCGCCTCAAACGCGTGCGTCAACTGGAGCAGTTTCACCCGCGGATTGATACCGGTGCCGCGATAGCGTGCGGCAAGCCAGCTGAATCCAAGCTCGCCGGTGCGGTGATCCCAGTTAAGATCGAACAGCCGCGACGAGCCAATCAGTTCGCCAGAGGCCAGCCGTATGATCCATATCTGAGCCGCCTCGCTCGCATTTTGCCGCACGGCGTCCCGCACCCATGCACGCACGTCATCCGTCGTGTGCACGCGCAACGGCATGTAGCGCCAGATACTCGGGTCCACGCCTGTCGCCTGCAGCGCTTGGATGTGCTGCTCGCCCGCAGGCTCCATGCGGACCCCGAAGCCTTCCAGCACAGGCGTGGTCACGGGGCGGCTGCCAGGTCAAGCAGGACTTCCGCTACGCGATCGTAGTCATGCCGCAGCACATCCCCTTCATGCACGAAATTGCCCGTGACCGGCTGGACGCCGAGAGCACGGATGCGGTCCAGATCAGGCTCGATTGGCTGCTGGCCCTCACTGGCGTATTTGGCCAGTAGCGCCTGTGAAATCGGAGCCGTATTGACGATGGCGTAGTCAAACAGACGCTGGCCTCCGCAGTGCTCCTGGATGCGCTGGAGATGCTGCGACGCGGTTAGACCGAGGGACTCATTCGCCTGCGTCATCAGATTGCAGATGTACACCCGCGTGGCACGCGACGCGGAGATCGCCTGCGGTATGCCATCCACCAGCAGATTCGTTATCAGCGACGTGTAAAGCGATCCGGGACCAAGCGTAATCAGGTCCGCGTTGGCCAATGCCTCCAGTGTCTCCGGCAGAGGCTTTACATCCGCCGGATTCAACGACAGCTCCACAATGCCGCGGCGAGAGGCTGTGATGTTGGTCTCACCATGCACCACTGATCCATCGTCCATGCTGGCGGACAGCGTTACGTTCGAGTTTGTTGCAGGATAGATGTGCCCGCGAGCGGCAAGAATCTGTGACGACATCTGCACGGCCTGCGCAAAGTCGCCGCCGTGGATCGCCGTGAGCGCAGCCAGAAACAGGTTGCCAAACGAGTGCCCGCCCAGACCGTTGTTTTCTTCGCCCGGAAAGCGGTATTGAAACAGGCGCGTCAGCAACTGCTCATCCTCGCTTAGCGCGGCAACGCAGTTTCGCACATCGCCCGGAGGCAGCATCTTCAGGTCTTCGCGCAGCCTGCCAGAGGATCCGCCATCATCCGTGACGGTGACCAGCGCGGAAAGGTGACCAATGCGGCATGGCAGACCACCGCATGCAACTGCCTGTGTGGAACCCGGCGGCGGTGCCACATACCGTTTCAGCCCACGCAACAGCGTGGACAGGCCTGTTCCACCGCCCATTGCGACGACACGAAGCTGCTGTGAAGGGGGCATCACCTCAATAAACGGCAGAACGCGCCCACCTCGTTAGGCTTCGGGATACAACAACTCCGTAAAGCGGGGATCGTCTACCATGTCCTGAAAGTCAGAGTCGGACCGCGCCTGGATCCGGTTCTGCGCATTCAGACGGATCGCCTGCGTCAGCTTCTCCAGGCACGACTGCGTGTCCCCCGTAATGGACGCCAGCACGGCAAGGCCATAAAAGCCGTAGTCCGCCGAGCTGTCGCTATCGACAATCTCGTCCAGGTGCTCGCGCGCCTCCTCATACTGGCCGTCGTTCAGCAGCGAAACCGCATAGTCGTACTTCTCCTCGGGCGACGAGAACTCGGCCGCACCCTTCTTCGACTGTGCGATGCACGCTGCAAGATACATCCGGATGCGGTCGGTGAACTCCGGCGGAGCGCTTTTTAGCAGCGCCTCCAGCGCAGGATGCGCGGCAGCGTAGTTGCCGGCCTGCATGTAGGTCACGGCCTTCTCATACTGCTTCAGAAGTTCCGCGCGCGCACCGTCTTGCGGTGGAACCACCGTTCCGGCGAGCGTTGGGGGGAATTGCGTTACATTCGATTTGCCGTTCTTGCTGGCGTTCTTTGCGGGAGGCATGTCGGTCCTGGTTGGTGCTGGTTGCACGTGAAGGTGCGCTGCGTCACAGTGGGGTCACCAGACTAGTTAGATAAGCGTTATACGGGAGCCATGCCGTCCGGTCAAGCGCTGACCGTTTCCGAGGCGGCTACCGCCCGTAGAGTACCGGGTTCAATTCGGGGTCGTTATACATCTTCATCTGACGATACAGCTTGAACTGCCGCTCGCGATGGCACACATCCTTCCACAACATCGCGAGACATCCGGTAAGGTCTTCGCTCTGCTTCAGCAGAATGGAGAGCCGCTGACCGTTGCGCTCTCTATGCGCTGCTCCAACATCGCGCCGCTCGGTTTCTTCCTGCGTATGAAAGATCTTGAGGGACAAAATCGACATACGGTCAAGCATTTGCCCCGGAGCCTCAGAGTGCAGAGGCGCAGACACATCTGGCAGGCCGTATTCAGCAAGCGCTGTGATCAGTTCCGTGTCAATCTGTTCCGCAAGATCGTTGCGGCGCTGGTTCACGCGATCGATGCTGCGCTTGACCTCCGCGATCACTCCATCCGTGGCGTGCGGATCACGCGCTTGATCTTCCAGGTGCCACAGATCGAAGTTGGCGCGATGGAGATGGATCATGGTGCCACCGGGGGCGGTCTCGACGGCATCGCCGTGCCACGCCGCGCACCACTGTGCGAACCTTCTGGCAGCCGCATAAGCATCCAGCAGGTTCCCCGGCATTTCATCGTGCGTGGCAGCGTGGTTGTGTAGCATCAATGGGAATGAGTGTACCGGCAGCGCAGGGTATTGGGGTACCGCAGCCTGATGTGCGCCGCGTTCTTGTCTATCGCCTGGGCAGCCTGGGAGACATGCTCATCGCCCTGCCATGTTTCCATCTCATTGAGCGCACATTTTCCGACGCGGAACGAAGGCTGTTGACGAACTCCCCTGTGTCCTCAAAGGCGCCTGCGGCAGCAGCGGTACTGGGCGGCTCCGGTCTGATCCAAACCTATGAGCGCTACACCGTGGGCACGCGCAGTGTAAAGGAACTGCTTGCGCTCGCCTGGCGCATCCGCCGCTTCCGGCCGGAGGTGCTGGTGTACGTTGCCGCCTCGCGCGGCGTTCCGTCAGCCCGTCGTGACGCAACCTTCTTTCGCTGGGCTTGCGGCATCCGCAGGCTGGTTGGCGTGCCGCTCACACCGGACATGGACCAGCCGCGCGAAGACCCGGAAGGCATCTTTGAGCCGGAGGCATCTCGCCTTGCACGCAACCTCAGCGTGCTGGGTGATGCCGCGCTGGACGACCCCGCAAGCTGGAGCATGCGCCTGACACCGGCCGAGCATGCCAAAGCGGAGGAAGCGATCCGTCCATTGGCAGGGCAGCAATTTCTCGCCGTGAGCACCGGTACCAAGGTGCAGGCCAAGGATTGGGGACCGCCCAACTGGCGCGCCTTGCTGGAGCGGCTGGCGGTGTTGTACCCCGGCTTCGGTCTCCTGCTAATTGGCGCACATGAGGAGAGTGAGGCCAGCGAGTTCGCTGCCGCTCCGTGGCGCGGCACTTCATCCCAACCAGTCATCAATCTCTGCGGTCAACTTACCCCGCGGGAGAGCGCAGCCGCACTCTCCCACGCTGCGCTTTTCATCGGGCATGACAGCGGTCCCATGCACCTGGCCGCCTCCGTGCAAACGCCTTGTGTGGCCATCTTCGCCGCACGCAACAAGCCGCGCGTCTGGTTTCCCTTTGGTCGCCAGCATCGCGTCGTGTACCACCGTGTTGACTGCTGGGGCTGTGGCCTGGAGACATGTCTTGAGCAGCGCCGCAAATGCCTGCTCTCCATCACCGTGGATGAGGTTGTCGCGGCAGTGCGGGAAGCGCTGCCCGTTACCATGGAAGCGGAGGAGACGACGTAATGCTGCCGGAGCTTCATAAGGTGCTTGAGTTACTGGAGGCGGGCTTCCAGCATCTTCGAGTGCTGGTGGTCGGCGATGTGATGATTGACCGCTACATCGTCGGCGATGTCGAACGCATCTCCCCAGAGGCACCGGTGCCGGTACTTCGGCAGTCCCGGACCTACGCTCGGCCTGGCGGCGCGGCGAACGTAGCCATGAACCTGGCCGGCCTGGGCCTGCAGACCACGCTCGCCGGATATGTCGGCGATGACCCCTCCGCGGCGGAGCTTCGCTCCTTGATGCACGCCGCTGGCGTGGACACTTCCAGCCTTGTCACCGGCTCATCGCCTACCATTGCGAAGACCCGCGTCGTAAGCCGCACGCAACAGCTCATGCGCATCGACGTAGAGAGCCGCGAGAACCCCGCTGCACTGGAGGTTGCTGCGTTGCAAAGACAAGCCGCCGCGTCCGTAGGCAGCGCCCACGCTGTGATTCTCTCCGACTACGCCAAAGGCGCGCTCAGCCAGCCGCTTTGCCAGGCTGTGATTGAAGCTGCCCGCGCCAAAGGCATCCCGGTTCTCGCCGACCCGAAAGCGCGCGATCTGCGCAAGTATGCCGGAGCGACCACGATCTGCCCCAACCTGCAGGAACTGAGCACAGCGACCGGCGTAGACGTCCACGCTACGGAAGATTTGCTGGAGGCAGGCCGCTCACTGCTTGCCGGCCTCGCCATCGACTTCCTCACCGTCACCATGAGCGAGCGCGGCATTCACGTCCTGCGGCGGGGCGGCGTCGACGAGGAGTACCGCTCGCCAGCCCGCGCGCGCGAGGTGTTCGACGTCTCCGGCGCGGGCGACACCGTCATTGCCACGCTTGCCGCCAGTCTGGCCGGTGGACTTCGCGTGGAGTCCGCGGTCGAACTCGCCAACGTAGCTGCAGGCATCGTTGTGGGCAAGCTTGGCACTGTGCCGGTGACCGCGCACGAGATTGTCGCGGAATTGACCGTTTCCAGCGGCGTCGGCTCCGCAGACAAAGTGCTGGACCATGACCGTGCCGTCGCCCGCGTGGAGGAGTGGCGTGCCTCCGGCGAAACCATCGTCTTCACCAACGGCTGCTTTGACCTCCTCCATATCGGCCACATCACGCTTTTGGAGGATTGCCGCCGCTTCGGCTCCAAGCTCGTGGTCGGCATGAACACGGACCGCTCCGTGAGCGAGTTGAAGGGCCCGACCCGGCCCATCACCGGTGAGAAGGAGCGCACCCGCGTCATGGCCGCCCTGGGCGCGGTCGATCTGGTCGTCCTCTTCGACGCGGAAACACCCATCGACTTGATCCGCGCCATGAAGCCAAACGTCTTGGTCAAGGGCGGCGACTACACCGTGGAAACCGTCGTCGGGCATGAAGATGTGGCCGCCGCCGGTGGCCGCGTGGAGATCGTGCCCACCGTCGAGGGCTTCTCCACATCCAACATCGTCAAGAAGATGGCTGCGGGGGCATCTCGATGAGTGCCATCCGGCCAAACATCATCTGCCTCGCCAGCTACGAAAAAGGGCAGCCCTTCATTGAGGAACTCCACGCGCAAGGCTGCAACGTCATCCTTCTTACTGCGGAAAGGCTGCGCGACGGCGCATGGCCGTGGCCATCCATCTTGGAGACGCACACTTTCTCCGACGTCCCCGTGCCCACTGAAGTGCTGAAGCTGGTTCAGCACCTCGCGCGCCACCTCCGCATCGACCGTGTCGTGCCTCTGGACGAGTTCGACCTGGAAGCCGCCGCGCTGATCCGCGAAGACATGCGCTTGCCCGGCATGGGGCAGAGCACCACGCGTCACTTCCGCGATAAGCTCGCCATGCGCACTCGCGCCCGCCAGGCTGGCATTGCCGTACCGGATTTCATCGGCATCCAGAACTACGACGATCTGCGCGGCTTTCTAACAGACACACAAGGCCCGTGGCTGCTCAAACCGCGCACCAGCGCCTCGGCCATCGGCATTCGCGGCATCCAGCATGGCGGCGACCTGTGGCGCGCGCTGGACGAACTCGGCGACGAGCAGGCCAACTTTCTGCTGGAACACTATATCCTCGGGGACGTCTTTCACGTTGATTCTGTCTCGTGGAACCGGCAGGTCCTGCTGCAGGCCGCTCATGCCTATGGGGCGCCGCCCATGTCGCTGATGCAGGGCGGAGGCGTCTTCACCACACGCACGCTCCCTGTCCAGGGTGAGTTCACACAGGCTCTCCGCGCGATTGACGCGGAGGTGCTCTCCGCGCTCGGCATGGTCAGCGGCGTCACGCACTCCGAGTACATCCAAGCGGCGAACGGCGCAGTGTACTTTCTGGAATCCGCGGCGCGGGTGGGTGGTGCCTCCATCCCGGAAGTGATGGAGTTCTCCACCGGCATCAATCCGTGGCGCGAGTGGGCACGCATTGAAGCCGCCATGGCGCTCCGCCGTGACTACCGCCTCTCACCCGCCTTCCAAAGCTTTGCCGGTGCGGTCATCTGCCTGGCCAGGCAGGAAGTTCCAGACCTTTCTGCATACGATGACCCAGAGATCGTCTACCGCATCAAGAAGCGTCACCACGCTGGCCTGGTCGTCCGCGCGAATACGCCGGAGCGCGTGGAAGTGCTCACCAGCAGCTACCGGGAGCGCTTCAGCCGGGACTTCTGCGCCAGCATGCCGCCGCCGGACCGGCCCACCGCGTGATGTTGTGAAGGGGAATGGTGAGAGCGCTGGGGCTCGAACCCAGGACCAGCGCCTTAAAAGGGCGATGCTCTACCAACTGAGCTACGCTCTCGAACCTCTACCAGCATACCTGAGCCGAGACATGTCATCTGCATGGAGTGGCGATTGCCGAACACACCCCTGCACCAGGTCTGATCTCGATGGAAGCTGAAGCCGCAGGCACTTCTGACCTGGTGATCATCTCGATCATGGTGCTCGCCTGGGTAAGTGCTTCCACGTTCAAGCTTTCCAGTAGCTCGCCGATCAAGAACCGCGCGCTCAAACCCTGGAGAGTACTGCAAGCTTTTCTGCTCCCTGGTTCCCTGATTACAGTGACCCTATGCGCGCTTTCCGCTTTGTTCCGCCAAAGTCGAACGTCAATCTTTGGCTCGTGCCGCTCAAGATGTCGCTGGCTGCTGTCCTCCTGTTCGCGATCACCATGGTCCCGGACCTGCTGGCGGCACATCATGTCATCCACATCCCTGATTGGTTTTCGATGGGCGGCATCGACGATGCACGCGCAATCCTCAGCGCCATGTTGGGCTGCGTCAGCACCGTGCTCGCTCTTATCTTCTCTGTAGCACTCCTTGTTTTATCGATGGTGGCCAATCTCTTCGGTCCGAGGCTGCTCTACCGCTTCGTGCAGGACTGGGTTACTCAGACCTGCATCGGCATCTTCATGGGTGCGTTCATCTACGTGTTTCTTGTCTTCCTGGTGACCCACCAGGATGAACACGGCTCGTTTATCCCGCAAGTGTCGCTGATTACAAGCTGGTTCCTGGTCCTTGGAGCGTTCGGCTTTCTGGTCTTCTACAGCCACCGTGTCGCCGTGCTGATCCAGAACCCGGATGCTATCGGCAGGATCGTCGATGATCTTCGCAGGGCAGCAGAACGCACCTGCCAGGAGGACCGAGGCAAACCGCGCGCAGGCGTTGCCGCAAACAGGATCGCCCCGTCTGAAGGCGCACCCGTTCATTGCCGGAGGAGCGGATACGTGCAGCAGATCGATCATGCCGCACTTGTAAACGCCGCAACAAAGGCCGGTGCTGTCATCTCGATACCGCTCCGGCCCGGACACTTCGTCCTGGAAGGCGAGATGCTGGCCTTCATTTCTCCTTCTGCGACGCTATCGATCCTCGAACCATTCGTACAGGAAACGATTGAACTGGGCCGCCACCGTGTTCTGTCTCAGGATCTTGAGTTCGGCGTAGCCCAGATCGTGGAGATTGCCATCCGTGCCCTTAGTCCCGCAGTCAACGATACCTTTACGGGTATCGCCAGCGTGGACCTGTTAGGTGAGGCGTTGACCATGCTGGCAGGGACGCTGCGGACTGGCGGCAACTGGTACGACGCAGGTGGTGAACTGCGTTTGCAAGTGCGTCCCCTGCTGCTGCCACGCCTCATCAAGCAAGCCTTCGATCAGATCAGGCAGGCGGCGGCTGACAATCCGGCGGTCCTTATCCGGCTTCTTTCTACCATCGGACGACTTTCGTCCAAAATGACGAACTCGGAAGATCGAAGCGCCTTACTGGAGCAAGCGACTGCTGTGTGGGAGACGGCGATCAGCAGAACTCTCGTAAAAATGGACCGCGAGGATATCGAGACGGCCTGGCTCAACGCCAGTCAAGAACTCATGCTGGTCTGAGAAGGACCAGGTCGGGATGTCTCCATTCGAAGGGTCAATCCCCAGAAAGACGATCTTGTTATCATGCTCCGTATAATCGGAACAATGAGCGCCTGCATGCAAATCCTGCCGACGTGTCCCTGCACGGAACGGAGATCTGTTTGAGTCAGGCTCCGAAGCGGGCGTCTAACCGCCTAAAAGAGTCTTGGAAGCTGATCCCGGGCCTCGCTATCTCCGCCTTTTTTCTGTGGAGAACGGTACGCAGCATCCGTGTGAACGACCTCCGCAGCATGCAGTTGCAGCATCCTGCGTGGCTTCTTGGCCTGCTCGCCTTTTTCCTTGCTGATTACGCTCTGCGGAGCTACCGCTGGTGGTACATGCTGCGCCGCTTCCATGCCCGCTACATCGCATGCGCGCGCGTTCTTCTCACCAGCCTGGCGGCCAACAACATCCTTCCATTTCGCGTTGGTGACTTCATGCGCATCTTTGCCTATGCGCCCGATGTCAACGCACCGTCTTCCACGGTTCTGAGCACGGTTCTGCTGGAGCGGCTGCTCGATACCGTGATGCTGTTCGCCTTCCTCGTGATCGGGCTGACTGGCGCGGATTCAAACTTCCCGCCGATCGCTGTAAGAGGACACAGCTTCGGCGTCCTGAAAGCGGCGGGCTCCATCCTGATTCTGGTCGCGTTTGGGCTGGGTCTGCTGCTGTTTGGCACGCGCCTGCTTTACCGCGTTACGCAACGGCTCGTCGCCCGCTTCGGGGAGGGGCCACGCGGCAAGAAGATCGCGGAGTGGGCGACCCTGCTTTTCGATGCCATCCTGGACCTCAGTTTCGTCGGCAGACTTTGGCTGCTTGTGCTTACGGCAGGTGTATGGGCATGCGAGTGCATGGTCTTTGTCTCATGCGCAAAGATGATCGGCATCAGCAGCGGACCGCGTGGACCATGGCTCGCCGGAGCGCTCAGCAACCTTTCCTTTCTACTGCCCAGCGCACCCGGTGGTATCGGGCCGTTTGAGGCTTCAGCCAAAGTCGCCATGCAATCACAGGGAGCTCTCGCCTCTGACGCAGCGCTGTACGCGCTTCTGGTTCACGTCATCATCTTCTTTGCCATCTGCGCGCTCGGCGGTGCCGGGATGATTCTGCACCGCGTCCGCCGCAGTGGGGTTGCCTTGATGATGGACGAGGCCTCCGATCCAATCGCGGTTGCTGCTGCGGCAGAGGCACAAGACTAGGACGCTATGTACCGCACCATGAAACAGGCGCTGCTCGACCGCATGGAGCAGGTGCTTTCCGCCGAGTACGGCATCACCGGCCTGAGCATCGCAACCGAGCAGCCTCCAAATCTCGCACTGGGCGAACTCGCCACACCAGTCGCTTTTGAACTGGCCAAGCGCCTGCGCAAGGCACCGCGCGTCATCGCCGCCGAACTCGCGGGCAAGCTCGCCGGCATGGACGGCGTGGCGGCTATAGAGGTTGCGGGCGCGGGATACCTGAACATCCAGCTTGACCGTCCCGCAATGGTGAAGCGCATCGCTGCGGATGAACATTCTGACATCGGCGGCATAGGCCTGCGCCTGGTCGAGCACACCAGCATTAACCCCAACAAGGCAGCGCACGTCGGCCATCTGCGCAATGCCATCCTCGGCGACACCTTTGCCCGCCTCTTGCGCCCGGATGACTACAAGCAAGGCTATCCGGCCGTCGTGCAGAACTACATCGATAACACCGGCGTGCAGGTTGCGGATGTAGTCGTCGGCCTGATGCATCTTGAGCATCTGACACCGGATCAGGTCGTTAACCTTCTGAACGATCTCCACGCACGAGGCGAGCGCATCGACTTCTACATGTGGGACCTCTACGCCCGCGTGTCGCAGTGGTACGACGCGGATCCCTTGGAGAAAGAGCGGCGGCGCTCTCTTCGCCTTGACACGCTGCACCAACTAGAAGCAGGCGGCAATGACGTTGCGCGAGTAGCTGATCTCGTCGCAACCGCGGTGCTCCAGCGCCACCTCGATACCATGGAGCGCCTCGGCATCGAATACGACTTCCTTCCCCGCGAAAGCGAAATCCTGCACGGTAATTTCTGGCACGCCGCCCGCACGCTGATGATTGAGCGCGGCGTGCTCTACGAAGAAAGCGAAGGCAAGAACAAGGGCTGCTGGGTCATGCGGCGGCCCGGTGCCGCGGCTACTGAAGGTCCAGACGAAGACGCAAAAATCCTTGTTCGCTCCAACGGCACCGTGACGTACGTTGGCAAGGACATCGCCTATCACCTGTGGAAGTTTGGCCTCTTGCCCGGCCGCGACTTCGGCTGCCGCATCTTCCGCGAGTACCGGACGCATCCATGCTGGATCTCCACCATGCAGGGCGATGCGGAACACCCGCACTTCGGCAAGGCCGCTGCCATCTACAACGTCATCGACTCACGCCAGAACGATCCCCAGGCCAACGTCGTCGAGTCGCTGCGCGCCATGGGCTACACCGAAGCCGCCGACAGGTACACCCACATCAACTACGCGATGGTGGCGCTGACGCCGCGCTGCGCGGAGGACCTGGGCTACACGCTTAGCGCGGAAGACCGGCAGCGGCCCTATCTCGAAGTCAGCGGACGCAAAGGCTTCGGTGTCAAAGCCGACGATCTGCTTGACCGCCTGATTGCAGCCGCCAAATCCGAGGTCGACGCGCGCCACCCCGAAGACCCTGACGAGCAGCGCCAGACCTCTGCCGAACAGATCGCCATCGGCGCTCTCCGCTACTTCATGCTGAAGTTCACGCGCAACACGGTCATCGCCTTCGACTTCCGCGACGCGCTTTCCTTCGAGGGAGAGACTGGGCCCTACGTGCAGTACTCTGCCGTGCGGGCCGCTAACATCCTGCGCAAGGCAAACGTTAAGTCTGAGGACGCGCTCTCTGCACTGCCGGCGTTGGAGATCGCGCCGCATATGAGCGGCGATGCAGGGGACAGCATATGGAGCATGTGGTTGGCCGCATCCCGCGTCACAACCGTGCTGGAGCAGGCGGCCGCCGCCGCAGAACCAGCGCTGCTCGCCCGCTACGCCTTCCAGCTCGCGCAGGAGTTCAGCAACTTCTACCATCGCAACCACGTACTTAACGAACCCGACGAGGGCCGCCGCGCACTCCTCCTGGCAACCGCCGCCGCCGCTCACCGCGAGTTGGAACGCGTCTTGGGATGGCTTGGCATCGCGGTTCCCGCCTCCATGTGACCGGCAACCCGGCTGCCTTGGGCCTGCCCGGCAGCGGAGCCAGTACGTAAGAAATCCTGGGATTCATGTGACTCACGATGCGCACAGCGCGCCGCTTGACAGAGGCAACCTGTTCTCCGCTATAGTTTGCTGCGCGTAGATAGTTACCAAACAAGTTTGCGTATAGCACCAGCATGCCGGAAATGTGCAGGCGTTGCAGATGCGTGCGGCATACGCGCTTATCCTTGGAGGCTCTATGAAGCGTGAACTTTTTGGGTGCCTGATTCTAGCCAGCGCATCTATCCTGTCCCACGGACAGGCCTTGGATAGTCAACAGATCACCGGTATCGTCACCGATCCCACAGGGGCCGCTGTTCCCGGTGCGCAGGTCGTCGTCACCAACACCGCGACCAAACTGAGCAAGGCCGCGATGACCAACAACGACGGCCTCTACAACGTGCTCGACATTCCCGTCGGCGTATATACCGTCACCACGACCAAACAGGGCTTTAAGACCTCTGTCATTGACGGTGTAAACGTAGACGTCGGTGCGAAACCCTCCATCCCTGTAAGCCTGGCGGTAGGTGAGGTGGGCGAGTCGGTCGAAGTCCGCGCCGAAACCGTCCAGATTCAAACTACCAGCGCTGAAACGGGCGGTGTTATCTCCAGCACTGAGGCAACCCAGATTCAGTTGAATGGACGTAACTATATTCAGCTGCTCACGCTTCAGCCCGGCGTCTCCCAGACCATTGCCAGTGGCTTTGCCCTATTCGGCACGTACGGTGTCAGCGGCAGTAATCAGTCTGTAAATGGCGTCCGCGTCGACGACGCCAACTACTTTATCGACGGTGTCGACAACAAGGACAATGGCGGTGGCGGCAATAACTTTGTGAATATCTCGCCCGACTCGCTCCAGCAATTCCGCAACGTGGCATCCAGCTACGACGCAAGCTACGGGGGAACCTCTGGAGCGACGGTGTCGGTGGCGATCAAGAGCGGCGGCCGTGACTTCCACGGAAATGCTTACGAGTACATTCGCAACGACGCAATCCAGGCATTTCAATACATTCCTCTGAACGGTGCCGTCCGCAAGCCGCCGCTGCGTTACAACGACTTCGGCTACACGGCCGGTGGCCCAATATGGATCCCCGGCCTCTTCAATCAGAAACGCGACAAGCTCTTCTTCTTTGCCGGCCAGGAGTACAAACGCCTTCGTGCGTCAACCCTTTCCACCGCGACCGTACCCACAACAGGTCAGTTGGTGGTGGCGCTTGCAGGGCCCACGACTTCTACCGGGCGCGAACTCGCGGCCAGCATCCTTACCGTGAATAGTCCCTCACTCAATGCAGGCACTTATACGTACCTGAACATCGCGAATAACAACCAGTCGGAGTACCTGGTCAAGATCGACTACAACCTGAACGATCACAACCAGATTAGCGGTCACTTCGTCCATGACAAGACGGCAAACATCGGTAATCCGACCCAGTTCATCATCTTTGACCGGCTCCTGCCGGGCCTGACTTCATCAGTCAGCTGGATACACACCTTTAGCTCAAAGGCTGTAAATACCGCAGTGGGATCTTTCTCCGGTAACAAAATCAGCGAGGGCAATAACATACGGAGCAACCCGCAATTCGGAACTCCCAAAATCAACCGCACCGACTTCGGTCTGACCTATCCTACTCTTTACAACGCCGCAAGCTACATTCCGCAGATCACGATTACCGGCTTTGGCAACCCTGCCGTCACCGTGCGTGCATTCGACAACTATCAGCGTATCTACGCCCTCAAGGACGACTTTTCGCTCGTTCTTGGCAATCACTCGCTTAGAACAGGAGCATACTTCTGGCGTGCGCGAAAGAACCAGACCGCACCGCCGCAATTGAATGGCGCATTTACCTTCAGCAGTCTTGCCAATCTGGTGCAGGGTAACTTTACGCAGTACACCGAAGGCAGCGCTATTCCGCAGATACAGGCACGTTTTTATCAGTTCGAGACCTACCTTCAGGATGATTGGACCGTTTCGCGCCGCCTGACACTTAACCTTGGCTTGCGTTGGCAGTTGATGCCTCCCATCGCCAGTTGGCCCAACAACACCTCGGCGTTCAATCCGATGTACTACAACCCGGCGCTCGCGGCGACAATCAACCCGGCAACGGGAGCGATTACCGCGTTGCCATCGCCTTACAACGGCCTGGTGCTGCCCGGCAACGGTTTCTCCAGCAAAGCACAGCAGGTCGTCCCGCCGAGTGTATATAACAATCCGAATGTACAGGCTCTCTTCCATAACTTGCCCGCGGGCCTGGTCAATACGGTGTTTAATACGTTTTCGCCCCGAGTTGGTTTTGCATACGATCTGTCGGGCAAGCAGGACACCGTGCTCCGCGGCGGATATGGCATGTCATACGAGCGTGTCGAGGGCAATTACATCTATGGTTCCGCTTCGCAGTTGCCCTTCATCGCGAATGCGCAGCTTGCCAACGGTAATGCCGATACCCTGGCGTCACTTGGCACACTATCGTCCGTGCAGAATATTGGTAACTCGTTTGATCCCAATCTACGGCCGCCGCGCGTGCAAAACTACAGCATAGGCGTTCAGCAAAAGCTGGCCAGCAATACCCTTGCTGAGCTCAGTTACGTGGGATCTTACTCTGGAAGCCTGACGTGGGTCGACGACATCAATCAGGCAGCTCCAGGAACGGAGCAAGCGAATCCAGGGGTCTCTGCCAGTGGACGCAACTCGTTACGTCCTTACAAGGGATATGCTGAGATTTACCAGTACACGAATGGCGCGCAATCCAACTACAATTCACTCCAGGCACGTCTTCAAACCCGCTTCAGCAAGGGCGGGCTGGTAAATTTGTCCTATACATGGTCGAAGGCGTTGACAACGGGCTCCACGTATAACTACTCGCCCCAGAATAGCCTCAATCTCAACGCCGATTACGGTCCGGCGAACTTCAACCAGCCCAAAATCTTTGTGGCGAGCTATGTTTATCCGCTCCCGTTCTGGCTGAATAGCCACACCTGGTACAAGGAGATTATTGGGGGGTGGCAGATCTCCGGAATTACCCGTATCGCCAACGGTCTGCCAATCAATGTGATCCAGCCAAGCGGCCAGTCAGTGGCTGGAGACGCGGTGACGACTGCCAGCGTGGCGCAGCGTCCCAACCTGATCGCCAACCCCTACCATCACGCTGGTAAACAGTACATCACCTCAACAGCATTCGCGATTCCAGGGGCTGGAACCTTCGGCAACGAGGAGTATGACGCCATCATGGGACCTCTCTATAACAACTGGGATGCTGCGCTGCAAAAGAACATCCCTCTTCACGAGTCCATCGGCTTGGAGTTCCGTGCAGAAATGTTTAACGTGCCGAACCATCTGTCACCCTTCAGCATCAACGCGACACTGGGCAGCCCCGACGCGGCGAACTTGGGCTTTTACCAGGGTAACTACAGCAGCACGGGAACGTTCCAAAATGCGTTTGGGTACGTCGCTACAACGACCGATCCGCGCACAATGGAATTTGCCCTGCGTGTGAAGTTTTGACCGCTGGCTACGGCGGGCCTGAGATAGGCTCGCACATCTTTTGTGTGCCGTTCCCGCACTCATTGCAAGCAGAGAATGTCTAAGGTATTACCGGTACTAAATGGCGGCACTACGCAGAATCAGCTCCGTTAACAGAATGCTTGCTTCAGATCAGCCCTTTGTACCGGCCGCCATGCGCGTCAGCACCTTCTGTAACATGGTGACCAGGTGTACCGGATGCACTGGCTTCGTAAGCGTTTCCACCACGCCCCAGTGCTTCAGGTCTGCGGCGGTCTCGCCTTCCACCTCATTCACGAACAGGACACTGATCACAGACATTCCTTTTTCCGCCAACGTGTTCAGCAGCGTAATGCCGTCCATAAACGGCATGTGCTTGTCGGTGAGCATCAGGTCGATGTGTTCCGACTCGAGCAGTTGCAGTGCCTCCCCGCCATGCGCCGCCACATGCACCGTAGCCCCAAGCTGGCGCAGCACAACGGCGAACGTCATCCTCAGCACGGGTTCGTCGTCCACAATCAGGATGGACGCTTGGTCCAACGTCATGCCGCCAGCGCCCGCACCCACTCAATGATGGAGCGCACTGCTACGCCAGACGGACCTTTTGCGATGTAGCTTCGTGCGTCGTCGATCCACGCCTGCCCGGCGATGTCGAGATGGATCCAAGGCGTGTCACCTGCAAACTCCTTCAGGAACATGGCCGCGGTAATCGCGCCGCCGAAGCGGTCCACACCCGTGTTCTGGATGTCCGCGATGTTGCTCTTGATCAGTTCGCGGTAGTCATCCGTGCACGGCAGCCGCCAGAACGACTCTCCCGCATCGCGCGACGCCTGAAGAAAGTGATCGAACGTATCCTCATCGTTCGCAAACACGCCGGCGTTCAACTTGCCCAGTGCTACCACGCAGGCACCGGTAAGGGTTGCCGCGTCGATCAGGTGGGTCGCGCCTAGCGTCTTCGCGTAGTGCAGCCCATCGGCCAGCACCAGACGTCCTTCCGCATCGGTGTTCATCACCTCAATCGTCTTGCCGGACATTGCCGTCAGCACATCGCCAGGCTTATAGGCCGTGCTGCTTGGCATGTTTTCTGCAGAGCAAAGAATGCAGATGACACGCACCGCCGGTTTCAACGCGGCAATCGCCTGCATGGCTCCGACCATTGCACCGGCGCCAGCCATGTCGTACTTCATCTTGTCCATGCCATCGGCCGGCTTGATGGAGATGCCGCCCGTGTCAAACGTGATCCCCTTGCCAACCAGCGCGATCACCGGCGCGTCCGCCGCCGGTGCGGTCTCCGGCTCATACCGCATCAGCACGAGCGCTGGAGGCTCGGCCGAACCCTGCGCCACGGCTAGGAACGCTCCCATGCGCAGCTCCTTCAGCTTGTCCGTGCTGTGGACCTCGCATTCTAGGCCTGCCTGCTCGCACATGGCGGCGCTGCGCCTGCCCAGCTCGGTTGGCGTGAGGATATTTCCGGGTTCGTTCACCAGCACCCGCGTGGTGTTCTGCGCGGCACCCACGATCTCGCCTTCTGAGAAACCTCTCCGGATTTCATCCTGCGTGCCCTTCTCCTGTGCCGGAGCCAGGATGGTAACGGCTTCCATGCCCCGGTCCTTGCGATCCGTGCGGTAGGTGTCCGGGTCATAGTCCGCCAAAAGAACGCCTTCCACCAGTGCGCGTGCGGTGGGCATGCACACCAGGCTTTCAAGATGCTCGTCAGACAGGGCACGATCTTCAGGGAAGTGGATGGCGATAGAACGGATCGCGCGTGTCTTGGCGAACCGGACCGCAGTTCCGGCACCCTTGCGCAACTCTGCCGGTGCCAGTCTGGCGGCCTTGCCCAGACCCACGATCAGCAGACGCTCGGCGCGCAACCCCGCAGGCCGGTGCAGCAGCAGAGTCTCGCCTGCTGTTGCCTTGAACTCACCGGAGGTCAGGAGCTCTCCGATGGCATCGCTCACTGCGTCAGAGGTGGTCAGCAGCGTTGGCAACGGTGTTGCGTCAGTGCCAGTCGCGATATCGACGGCAAATACGGCAAGCAGGGGAGTGGGGAAAAGGGCGGCATCCGCAAACAGCAGTTGTGATTCCATTACTGCTTCAGTGTAAGCGCTAGCGGCGCTGCCCGCGTGCGATGGCGGCGCGTGCCTCGCGATCTGCCTCGCGCTTCCGTTCCGTTTCGCGCTTGTCCCAATCCTGCTTGCCGCGGGCAAGCGCCAGTTCACATTTGACACGCCCGTTCTTGAAATACAAACGGGTTGGGATGAGCGTAAACCCCTTTTCGTTCGTCTTTATGGCAAGCTTTCGTAGTTCATCCTTATGCAGAAGCAGCTTGCGCGTCCGGGTCTCTTCATGGTTCATGGTGTTGCCATGGGAAAACGTGCCGATGTGCGCGTTGAGCAGAAAGGCCTCGCCATCCTTCAGCAATCCATAGGCGTCCTTCAGATTCGCCTTTCCCTCGCGGATGCTCTTCACCTCGGTGCCGCGCAGGGATACCCCCGCCTCATACCGGTCCGTCAGGAAGTAGTTGTGAGACGCGGAACGATTCACCGCGGCATCGCGGCTGCCCATCGCAACGGGATCGCGATCAGCCGGCTTGCGCGTAGGGTTCTGCTGAATCTGTGTGGTCGCATGCGGCATGAAGTTTCTCATGCTAGCACGCCTGTGCGCGGCGCGTGGGTTGCAATGGTACACTCAGCACGGCTACGCAGACTGCAACGGTCTGCCGCACAGGGGTACGTGTGAGCATTCTGCCATTCGCCCCGTCCAACACTACGCGATTGCTTCCTGAGAGGCGGACTCCAGAATTGATGTATAAGCAGTGGACGCAATCATTGGCCCACGGAAGAGTTCCGGGTTTCCTCCCAGGCATCTGTGCAGCGCTTGCCTTGGCAGCATTCTCGCAGGTTTCTCCCGCTCAGTCCGCGTCCACCTGGAGCAAGCGTGGTGCCGATGCCGAGGTCCGCGAGGACTACGACACGGCCTTTGAAGCGTACCGGCAGGCGCACCTGCTGAAACCGAACGATCTCCGCTACAAGACGCATTTCGAGCGCGCCCGTTTTTCCGCTGCCGCCGCACACGTCGACCGGGGCCGGGTTCTTCGCCAGAGCGGCGACTTCAACGGTGCGCTCACCGAGTTCCAGCGTGCTCTTGCCATCGACGGCGGCAACCAGGCCGCGCAGCAGGAGATCACCGTCACCGAGCGCGTCATGTCCGCATCGCCATCCAGCACCCTCGATCTTCCTGCTTCTGCCGGACCATCGCCAGAGTTGGGGTCAGTCTCTGAACCGCTCCATCTCAAGCCGCTGTCCACCGATCCCATCAGCCTCCACGCAGTGGAAGACACAAAGGTGATCTACCAGGCCATCGGCAAGGCTGCTGGGCTGAACGTGATCTTCGACCCGGACTACACGTCCCGGCGCATCCAGTATGACGTGACCAACGAGCCGCTTGACGATGCGCTGCGAATCCTGGGGGCACAGGCGGGCACCTTCTACAAGCCAGTCACCGCGAACACCATCTTCGTCGCGCAGAACATGCCCAACAAGCACCAGACCGTCGACACCCTTGCCGTCCAGACCTTTTACCTGTCCAACGCCGCCACCCAGGCCGATCAGAACGAATTACTGACCGCTCTCCGCAACGTCATGGACCCCAGCACCAAGATGTTTCTGGTGCCCAGCCAGAACGCGCTCGTCATGCGCGCCACACCGGACCAGCTGCTGCTGACGCAGGAACTGCTCAACAACCTGGACCGGCCGCACAGTGAGGTGGTGGTCGATGTAGCCGTGCTTGAGGTTAACCGGGACAAATCACGCAACCTTGGCATCACGCTGCCGCAATCGTTCAGCATTACTCCGCAGGTAGCCAATGCCACCACAACCACATCATCGACCGGAACCACCACCACAACCGGGACCAGCACATCCAGCACCGCCACTTCGCTGACGCTGAACTCGTTGCGTAATCTAACCGGAGCTAATTTTGCCATCTCGCTTGGCACCGCCTCGGTCAACGCTCTGCTGAGTGACAGCGACACGCGTATTCTGCAGAACCCGCGCATTCGCGCGACCGACGGCCAGCGTGCGCAGTTGAAGATCGGCCAGCGTATCCCCATCGCAACCGGCTCGTTTTCATCCGGCGTCGCTGCGGCCGTCACAAGTCCGCTGGTCAACACGCAGTTCACCTACCTTGACGTTGGCGTCACCATCGACATCACGCCCACCGTGCACCAGGACCGTGAGATCACCCTCAAGATGATCATCGAGGTCTCAAACCAGGCCAATACGGTTAACATCTCCGGCGTCAACGAACCCATCATCGGCCAGCGCCGCGTCGAGCAGGTGATCCAGCTCAAAGAGGGCGAGCCAAGCATCCTGGCCGGCATTCTTACCCGCAACGAGAGCGATGCGATCTCCGGCACGCCCGGCCTTGCCAACATCCCCATCCTCAAGCGCTTTTTCAGCTCCGACAACCGTGACCGCTCGCAGGACGAGGTCGTCTTCCTTCTGATCCCGCACATCGTTCGCGAGCCTTTGGTGACACGCCTGAACACGCGGGCTATCGACACCGGCACGGGGCAGGGCATCGAATTGCGCCGCGAACCTGTTCCTCAAGCGCCTCCCGCCGGCGACACCTCAGCCAGCGTGACCACGGGCGCATTCCAGCAGCAACGTGCGGCTCCGGCGGCTCCGCCCATCACCGCCGCCCAGGCAGCGTCGGCCATGATCGGCCAGATCGGCAATGAGAACTCGCCCGCGGCCCGCAGCGCTCAGCAGGCATTGACCACGCCTGCGGCGCAGCAGCCCGGTCCAGGAGGGGACGCACCGGTCAGCTTCCTGATCACGCCGCCTGCGTCCACGGAGACGGTGGGCAGCACCTTCCAGGTGGCGGTGGTCGCGTCCGGCGCTAAAGATCTCTACTCCGTGCCTCTGCAGGTGCAGTTCAACCCAGCGCTGCTCTCGCTTGTGAACGTGGATTCCGGAGAGCTCCTGGGGCGCGACGGGCAGTCGGTCGCCGTTGTCCATCGCGATGAGGGTAACGGCCTTGTGACCGTCAACATCTCGCGGCCTCCCGCGGTGCGCGGTATCGATGGGCAAGGTTCCGTCTGCGTTCTTACCTTCAAAGCCGTTGCGGCTGGCGACTCACGCCTGGCGCTGACCCGTGTTGGAGGAAAGAATAGTTTGCAAACCAATCTACCCGCCGTCGGTTCGTGGGCGACGGTCCACATCCAGTAGAGATGTTCAGAAGTGGTTCAAACCGGGTGGAAACGTGGGTGCCCCGTTCATACGCGAAGCGGATGAGCGGGACGGTGCCAGCCGCAAGAACCAGGGTGCCCCGTTCATACGCGAAGCGGATTAGCGGGATTCATCCCTTTTCGAAGCAATCCGGCGTCACCCTCGTCGAACTCATAGTCGTCGTCAGCATCATCGCCATTCTGGCCAGCGCCGCCATTCCAGTAACGCGCTGGCAGGTCAAACGGGGAAAGGAGCGCGAACTTCGCGCGGCACTCTGGGAGATGCGCTCCGCGATCGACAAATACAAGGACGCTGCGGACCGGGGCGCATTCCAAACAAAGGTCGATAGCTTTAACTACCCGCCCGATCTCGACACCCTGGTCAACGGCGTCGATGTGCAGACGAAAAAGGTCAAGTTCCTTCGCGGCATCCCCAAAGACCCCATGACCAACAGCACTGACTGGCTGTTGCGCTCCATGCAGGACGAAGCCGACGCGCAGGGATGGAGCGGCCAGAACGTCTTTGACGTCCATAGCAAGAGCCAGGGCACCGCGCTGGACGGAACGAAATACTCCGAATGGTGAGCATGACAGAGCAGCGCACATCCCGCGAGGCCGGCTTTACGCTGCTTGAGTTGATCGTCGTCATGATCATCATCGGCGTGCTGGCAGCCATCGCGGTGCCCGCCTTCGCCCGCCACATGAAGTCCGCGCGAGAGGCCGTTCTGAAAGAAGACCTGCAGACCATGCGCCAGGCAATCGACTCCTACACGGTGGACAAGCAAAAAGCCCCGCAGACGCTGGACGATCTCGTGACTTCCGGCTACATGAAGAAGATGCCCATTGACCCCATGACCCACCGTGCCGACACCTGGATCGGCGCGCGCTCTGACGCCTACGTCAATGTGGACGAGACTGAAACCGGCATCAACGACGTGCACAGCGGATCGCAGGATCTCTCCACCGAAGGCACCATCTACTCCACCTGGTAAAGCCCCGCAACCTCACATGACCAGCCAACGACACACGCTGGAAGTTTTCACGGGCCTGCGTCTCCTGCAACCTTCGTGGGCGGGTACGCTCCTGCTGGGCATTGGTCTGGGTGAGACAGGCCGCGCACTTGCAATCGCATCACTCGCCGCCGGTGCTGCCGCGCTGTTTCTTGAGAGCGATCCTGAGCAACAACGAATCGCCCAGCGCGAGGGCTGCTGCACGTTCTGCGTCACCACGCTGGATGAGGCACTGCGCACGCTCAAGAACGAAGTGCGGCAAGGTCACGCGATTTCGGTTGCGCTCCACGGCGACGCTGCCGCGTGGCTTCGCGAGATGGTGGAACGTGGTGTCCAGCCAGAGTTTTTGGCGCACTGCAATCCAGGAGATCCAGCCTCCGGCACCGCGACAGAGCCGCTTCGAATGAGGGGCGCGCGAACCTTGTGCGGCTTTGGGATGGAGAGCGCACCCGGCGGGATCGACCTCCAGCAACTTGTCCATGCCGCGGCAGACGAGGTATGGCATATCTGCGAAGACATCGCGCCTAACCTCGGCGAACGCCGTGCGCGAGACGCCTCGATGCTCGCCGGCATTCCCGTCGAAGCTCCATTCGCCGCACTCTCGCGCCAGTGGATGCGTGCCGTCCCTTCACTCTTCCCACGAGCAGTGGAGCGTGCCTTCTGGACAGAAAAGCCTACAGCGTGAGCGTCGGTGCCGCATCGCGAACGGCGTGCAGCCGCGCCCACAATTCCTTCATGCCGCGCCCGGCCTTCCCGTCCTTCGCCGCGCACGGAATGATCTCTTCGACCCCAAGCTCCCGCTTCAGCGCCGCCACTGACTTTGCCAGCGCATTGTTGGACAGCCGGTCGCTCTTGGTTCCAATCACGGCAAAGTCGCGGCCCGCATCGCGCAGCAGTGTAATCAGATGGAGATCGCTCGCCTGCGGCGGAATGTTCGTGTCCACCAGGCAGCAGCACAGCTTCAATTGCTCCCGCTCCAGCAGATAAGGATCGATAAACCCGGCCCACTCCGCGGAAATGGACTTGGAGATCTTCGCGTAGCCATAGCCCGGCAGATCCGCGAAGACCATCGCCGGAAGCGGACGCATCTGCCCAGAACCCAGCAACTCATAGAGCCCAAAGAAGTTGATGGAACGTGTCCGCCCCGGCGTGGACGATACCTTTGCCTGCCCTTCACCCAGAAGCGCATTGATCAGGCTCGACTTACCCACGTTGGAGCGCCCCAGAAAGGCAATCTCCGGCGCGCCGCCGGTGCGGGCAGTGGAAGGAAACTGATCCGGCGCGAAGGCCGAGAGCAAGAACTGCGCACGTAGCCGCATGACGTTAAGTGTAGCGGCTGCGCAGGGTACACTGCTGCCCATGATTCCATCGCTGCGCCAGGACTTCAACAGCCGCTACACCGGTCAGAAGTACGCGACCCTGCGGCGTAACCTGGACAGGCGCATGCGCACCCGGATCGATCTCCGCGTGGCGGAAACGCCCGTCTTTCTTCCCGGAGCCATGGTAGGGGAGATGGCGGCTGCGGGTGCGGCCATGACGCACCAGCTGGTCGGCGACACCCAGTATCTCCGCCTGGCGGAAGCAACCATCCCGTCTGCCTTCCGGGTGGCCGGGGTGGACGCCCATCCCAACTTCATGACCGCCGACTTTGCGCTGGTCCGCGAGCCTGACGGAACGCTGTCGCCCCGCCTGGTCGAACTGCAGGCGTTTCCATCTGTCTACGGGTACCAAGCCGTTCTGAATGATGAGTACATGCGCTGCTTCGATCTCGACTCGGCGCTCCAGCAGTTCATCGGCGTGGACGAAACGCGCTACTGGGAACTTCTCCGCCGGGTCATCGTTGGCAATCACGCACCGGAAAACGTCATCCTGATGGAGGTGGCACCTGAGTCCCAGAAGACGCTCCCGGATTTTCACGTGCACGAGGACCGGTTGGGAATTCGCACCGTGGACATCAGTGCGGTGCGGCAGGAGGGCCGCCGCCTTCTCTACAACCGTGACGGCGTTTGGACTCCGGTGGAGCGCATCTACAACCGTGCCATCGCTGACGAGATGATTCGCATGGGAATCAAGCCGGGCTTTGATCTCTCGGCAGATCTTGATGTGTCATGGGCCGGCCACCCCAACTGGTACTTCAAGATCAGCAAATTCTCCCTTCCGTTTCTGCGTCACCCGGCGGTCCCACCGTCGGTGTTTCTGGACGGGTGGATGCGCGGCGAAGGCGGGGAGGAGATCCCGGAAGACCGCGATGAGTTGATCCTGAAACCCCTCTTCTCCTTTGCGGGAAAGGGCATTGAGTTCGCGCCGGGCGATGACCTGCTGCGGTCCATTCCGTCAAACGAGCGGGGCAATTATCTCCTGCAGCAGCGTATGCACTTCGCTCCCACGGTGGAGACGCCCTTCGGCCTGACCCAGGCGGAAGTCCGCGTTATGTATCTGTGGCCGGACGACGGTGAGTTGCAGGCGGTGAACACGCTCCTGCGGCTGGGACGCGGCAAAATGATGGGCGTGGACCACAATCGCGACCAGCTTTGGGTCGGCGGCTCGGCAGGTCTGATTGCTGACTGACCCAAATCAGTACAAGCTGTTCCATACGTTCCCAAGTATTACGCTGCCGTAGAATCGAACATGATAGAAGTGACGTGAGTAATGCGGAGTTGAAAATTTACATGATGCTGCACCATTCCCCTGCCTCTACCCCACCCATCGCCGCGGCACATCCCATGCGGACTTCCGTGCGCTTTCCCCTTCACCTGTCGGCCCGCGTGCAGACCGAGGACGGACCTGTGGACGCAGTGACGGAAGACATTTCCGCTACGGGCGTGTTATTTACCATGGCGGTCGCACCAAAGATCAACACGCGGGTGACCTGGACCCTGCTTTTGCCGTGCAACGTGATGGGAGGCAGTGATGATGTTACGGTCAGTTGCGTCGGCCGGGTGGTCTGGCATACCCGGGCAGGCAGTGGACGGCACGTGGGTGTGGTGATTGATGGATATCGCATCGAAGAGAGCTTCCATGTCTGACGTTCCACTCCAGAATGGTTCAGCTGAGGAGTTGGCAGGTGAGGGGATTCGCATCATCCTCGCTGACTCTCAAGCCATTTACCGTGTCGGTATACGCAAGGTGTTTGCGTTGGAAGACGACATCCGCGTGGTGGCGCAGGCTGAAACCCTGCAAAATCTATATGCGGCTTTGCAGCGGTTCCCGGCAGACGTCGTTCTGCTGGAGGGACAGCTGATTACCGGAATCGTGGATGCGGTGCCGGAGTTGGTCCGCCATGCTCCCCAGGCCAAGATTATCGTGCAGGTGGTTGAGGCGGACGAGGTCAACACGGTTGAACTCTACCGGCGCGGTGTTCGCGGGGTTGTGCCTCGTTCCATCTCACCGGATCTTCTAGTCAAGTGCGTACGCAAGATCGCCGCCGGTGAAACCTGGATCGACAACCAGTCTGTCAGCTGGGTGATCGAAGCCTATCGCGCACAGGCAACAGCCCTGGTCAATCCAAAGAACCGGCCGCATCTGACCAATAAGGAAATCGCGATCATCACCTGCATCACGCGCGGCATGCGCAACAAGGAGATCGCCTACCAGATAGGCACCACGGAGCAAGTCATCAAGAACTACCTCCGCAAAATTTACGACAAGCTCGGCGTCTCTGACCGGCTGGAACTGGCGCTCTACTGCCTGCATCACCAGTTGCTGAAGGACTATCCCCAGGAAGCCACCGGTTTGGTGGCCAGTTAGGTTCACACATTCGGAAGGGCAGAGCCCTAGCTGTGCCGTAAGATGCCCCTGTTGAGCGGGGCTTCAGCCCCCTGATGCCAGCTTTCCTGTTTCCTGTTGAGATGTTTTGATCACTTGACCGCCGCCATGACGGCCCCGCCGGTGTAGCATCAGCTTCATCACATGGCACTCTCCATCGGTCCGCAGTGGCGGGCGCTGACATCCAGGCAGCGGAACACGTTTGTTGCGTGCTTCCTCGGCTGGTCGCTGGACGCGTTCGACTTCTTCATCCTGACGTACTGCATCAGCGCCATCGCCGCTGACTTCCGCGTTGGCGTGGAAGAGGTCACTGAAGCTCTCTTCTGGACGCTGGTCATGCGACCGCTGGGCGCGCTCCTGTTTGGCGCGCTGGCGGAGAAGATCGGCCGCAGGCCCACGCTGATGATCAACATCGTCAGTTTCTGCGTCTTTGAACTTGCGTCAGGCCTGGCGCCCACGCTCGGTTGGCTGCTGGTCTTCCGCGCTCTGTTTGGCATCGCCATGGGCGGTGAGTGGGGGGTGGGTGCCGCGCTCGCCTTTGAGACGCTGCCGCAAGAAGGCCGCGGCTTCTTTTCCGGCCTCCTGCAGGAGGGCTACGTCGTTGGCAACCTGCTGGCTGCGCTGGTCTACGGCCTCGTCTTCCCGCATCTGCACGGCACCGGCATGTTGACCAACTGGCGCGTGCTCTTTTTCATCGGAGCGTTGCCCTCCGTGCTGGTTTTCTTCATCAACAGCCGCGTTGAGGAGTCGCCCGTGTGGACCGCTGGCCAGGCGCAACCCGTCAAGCCAACCATTCGCGCACGCGATCTCAAGAAGTATCTGGGATCGTTCGCCTTCATCGCTGTCCTGATGTTTGCGTTTACGTCCTTCAGCCACGGTACGCAGGACCTGTACCCGACATTCTTACAGAAGGGCAAACACTTCCTTCCGGCGGAGGTCAGCCGCATCTCCATCATCGCCAACATCGGAGCGCTGCTGGGTGGCATCAGCTTTGGCACGCTCTCTGAGCGGCTGGGACGACGCCGCGCCATCATCATCGCCGCGCTCTTGTCGCTGCCCATGATCTGGCTGTGGGCCTTCACCCATGCACTGCTTGTCGTCGCCCTTGGCGGATTTCTCATGCAATTCATGGTGCAGGGCGCATGGGGAGTCATTCCCGCGTACCTGAACGAGCTCTCCCCGCCTGCGGTCCGTGCCACGTTTCCCGGGCTTGCCTACCAGGTGGGCAATCTCCTGTCCTCGCGCAACGCGAAGTTCCAGGCCGCGCTTGCCCGACGCTACTTTGGCGGAGCGTTGCAGATGGTCCTTGCCGCAACCGTCATCGTTGTCGCCCTGCTGGTCGCGCTTCTCACGGCGAGTGGCCGCGAAGCCAAAGGCAAGCAAATGCTCGCCGAGTGACGATCTGGGTCTTTTTTATGAAATAGAGCGGTTCCGGCTAACAGTTAATGCCTCTAACGCTTCCAATGTTCAGCAGATCTCTCCAGGAAGGGTCAACAAGGCGAACGCGCCGTGTCCAGACAGATGACACGGTCCAGTTCCAACGATCTGTCACAAGGAAGGCATTCACCGTATGTATCATCACGTAAAAAGGCTCATGTTCGACGTCAATGTGGGCACTCCGGACGTTCGTTTCGGCAATATGCTCCTGGAGCAGTTCGGCGGGGCCAATGGTGAGCTCGCGGCCGCCATGCAATACACCGTGCAAGGCTGGAGTTGTGACGATCCAGAACGCAAGGATCTGCTCATGGACATCGGGACGGAGGAAATCAGCCACCTGGAAGTTGTGGGTGCCCTTATCCGCATGCACCTTAAACCGCAGAAAAAGACACTGGACGACGCCGAGATGGATCCCCTTCTTGCCGTAACCGGTGGCGGCGGTCTGAATCTTGTGAACTCCCAGGGTAACGCTTGGACGGCCAACTACCTGAAGATCTCTGGCGAACTGGACGTCGATCTCCGTAACAACATTGCAGCGGAGGCTCGCGCAAAGATCACCTACGAGCGGCTCATGCACCTGACAGACGACCGTGGGACGAAGGAGGCGTTGCAGTTCCTCATGACACGTGAAATCACCCACCTGAAGGCATTCTCAGCAGCACTGGATAGCCTGGGCCAGGATCGTTTTACCATCGGCATGCTGCCGCCCACGCCCGGAGTCGTGGATCAGTACTACAACGATTCCACGGGAAGCGGAGCCGTGGGCACAGACGGTGTCGGCGATTGGATTCACCTCTATGGATTGCATGTGGCTGATACGCCCACGTATCTGAAATCCATCTCAGACACAATCTCTGAGAACACAACGTTGGCGGTGAAGTCAGGCATCGTTCCTTTCCAGGCCCAGATCCCGGCAAAGGATAAACCCTCGGCGGTGAAGAAAAGCTTGCCCAGCAAGACGGTTCTCTTAAACAATTAAGGGGATCCTCGTAACGTGAAGGGGAAGAGGCATTAGCCTCTTCCCCTTCTTTCCTTCATTCGTACCGCGATGAGCTTCGTTACGGGTCCGAAAGAAGCTCGGCCTTCCCACTTTCTTCGGCGGAGCGCTCCAGATGGTCCTCGCCGGCACACTCATCTTCCCGTCCTCCTCACCTCGGTTGGACGCCAAGGAAAGGCCTGCAAATGCCAGTGCAATAACGAAGAAAAGCGAGCGTTACCTACTAAAACGGCGAGCTCCCGCAGGAGAGCAGATTTTTGCCGCAACACTGGAAGCTTGCGTTACACTTGCTGCTCTTCAACGCAGGGCCCTATAACGGCCCCACAAAGGAGCGCGACGAGTGGCCTCGAAAATTGACGAAAAGTATGCTGCCCTTAGATCTGGAGGCTTTGATTTAGGACAGCCCACCTCAGCTGAACTAAGCGCGGGGTACGGTGGAACATACCGCTCTTATAAAAACGGCAATATCTATTGGCACCCAGTAATGGGCGCCTCCGCGCATGAGGTTCATGGGGGAATCCTTTCCCTGTACCTTTCCCGCTGCGGTCCCGGCATTAACCCTGCGAACGGCCTCCGCGAGTATGGCTTTCCTCTCACTGATCAGCTACTCTCTCCCATCGATAATGGCCAGACTCCATTTAGCGATTTTGAAACCGGGGCCATTCACTGGACACAGGGTACTGGTGGCGTTGTGATGTACGGCGACGTCTACAAGGGCTACCAAAAAAACGTTAATGAACTTGGCTTGCCGGTCTCCAGCGCCACAACCATCTGGACAGGCTTCGGTTTTTACTGCGAGCGCGGCGTGATCTAGACGTACCCCGGCTTACAGGGATTTTGTTTTGTCGGTACAATTCGACCGCCGCTGATGGGTATGCCTGTCATCGCCGCAGCTGGTGCGGCTACGGTAGATCTTGGTGCGCTGATTCAATGGAGCACGCCGGGAAACGATCTTACCCACAAGCTCGGCGCGATCGTTCCGCCTGAAGCTCTTGCGATGGTCTGGAAGAACCGCCTCACGCTCTCTCCGGTAGGCGGCGGCACAGATGTCTGGCTCAATCCGAGTGATCCTAATCTCAACTCGATGTCCGCAGTGGATACCGCCGTTCCGATTTCACTCAGCACCACCGCACCACTGCAGAACTCCAAGCTCTACGACTTGAAGCTGCACCCGCCCGTAGGCGCGGTCTACAATCTATCGCCGCACTGTCTGTACGCGAAAACGTCTTGGGACAACTTTGGCTTGTTTCACATCACGGACCTCCATCTGAGTCTCCGCAATCAGCAATTACGGGATGCCCTTAATCACGCCGGTATGGCCGACGCGGCGCAACACTACTCCAATTGCCAGGAGTGTTTCCGCGACTTCATCAAGTACGCCAACCATCTTCACGCGCTGGGTCTGGCGGATGCCATCATGGCAACTGGCGACCTCGTCGACTACGTCGCCGAACCTGGAGATAATAAATATCTCGGCAACTACGTTCGTTTCCGCCGCATGATCCTCGGCCAGCCGTTCGACCCAGGTGTGCCCACCTACGACGAACTGCAGATACCCATCTTCGTCACCTTCGGCAATCACGACTACCGGGTCAACCGCTTCGATCTGAATTTCACCATTGACGCCGATCTCTGGGTCTACGAAGACATCGTACCCATGGACGAGTTCTCCACCTTTAACATCACTCCAGATGAAGCCGTCGCTGCTCAAGGGGGGCCGATCAAGTACGGAATCACCGATTTCAAGAAAGCGCTCGCCATGCTGCAGTATGACCAGACCAACGCGGCCTATGCCTACTTCGCAAAGTACTTTACTGCGCGCCGCACCTACATGGTCGACTTAGGTGTCAATCGCCTGGTTATGCTCGACAACGGTTGGGATGCTGGTGTTCCCCAGATCAATGGCTGGACCGACCTCGTCAAATTCCTGTACGAGGACGTGACCGGCGGGTTCTCCCGTGCCACGGATCGAGCTGTCAACGGGACGATCGATGCTTCCGGCCTGAGTCACGACGTTCTGCTCCAGTCACTTCCCGCTCTCTCCCAAGCTGGCCAGAATGGCGTCGTCATCGTCGGCATGCACGTGCCGCCCTTCTCGCCGGTAGGCTCCGAATTCCCGTACTTTCTCCGCGAGACGGTGCATCCCACCGCCGACCCAAAGCTCACACAGGGATACCTCGCAACCAATCACTTTAAGACTGATGGCTGGACCAACAGCGGAACGCCTTACTTCCGTGTCGGAGAAGTCGGCAACGGCCACGGCCTCGATAACGGCGTTATAAGCGAGTACGGCATGGACTTTATCCGCCTGCTCGCCGGGGTGGGAGCGGAGGTCACTCGCCCCGTCGATTTGTTCCTTTGCGGGCACCATCATCAGCGCATGGAGTATCGCCTAAGATGGAACGGCTCCGATGTCGAGTTCTACATGGACTTCTACATGGAATCGCCCTCCACCTACTACAGCACCACGGCCCCTGCAGACTTCTCCGATGGACACAACATCCTGAAGAAGGGCGAACCCATCGCCATCAAAATCGACTCCGCAGCTCCGGCGACGGGCACGTTCTCCGCATCCGTAGCGCAGGAGAACACACCACAAGGTGTCCTGTCCGAAGTCCGCGGCACGATGTCTCTGCCTCCCTACCACGACACCCTAGACGCCACCAAAGACCATAAAACCTGGTGGCAGAATCATCGCCCCATCGTCGCTCAAACATCCGCTCTGGGCCCCATTGATCCCCGCCAGCGTTTCGACCCTCGCTGGCAAGTCACCTACCACCTTGCGCCGCAAGGGAACTTCCCCCCAAGCTCAATCACAGCGGTCGTCGAGTCAAAAACCCAACCAAAATCTAAGGTGGGTTCGAGCACAATCGTCACCACACAACGCCTTATGACCGAGCATCCCGAGCCTACCTTTAACGGCTTCCGCTTCATCAGGGTCGAGGGCAATGTCATTCAGAAAGTTCGTTATATCAACCTTGCCGATCTGCGCGCCGCCAACTTCAAACTGCCTTGGGAGCCAGTTTCCACTTAGAGTGGACTCCTGTCGCCGTCGCCGCAACTTTGCAGCGTTTCCCGGTCTAGGCGATTTTTGAGAGAATAGCGGTGTGCCCCGCATTCAGTTTCACCAGCAACTCGCCGCGCTGAAGGACAAGCTGCTTGCCATGGCGGCGCTCTCGCAGCAGGCGCTGGAGCTTTCCGTCGAGGCATACCTCCAGCGCGACGCCGGTCTCTGCCATCACGTCCACGACATTGAAGCCGCGATCAACGCTGCGGAGCGCGCGGTGGATGAGATGGCCTACGAGCTTCTGGCAAAACAGCAGCCAATGGCGGTGGACCTGCGCTTCCTTCTGGCGGTCATCAAAATAAACGCAGATCTGGAGCGTGTCGGCGATCAGGCATTCGCCATCGTGAAGCGTTGCGGCGAACTGATGAAGGACGCAAGGCAAACCGGGCCGGAAAGCCTGCCTGGCGACATCGCTGGTATGGGCGAGATTGCCGTCAAAATGGTTCAGCTTGCTATCCGTTCGCTGCTGGATGGCGATGCGGAACTGGCCGAGCATGTGCTGGAGATGGACGACGATATCGACCGCCTCAATCGCGAAACACAGGCAGCGCTCCGCGACGAGATGACGCGCCGGCCTGAGATCACGGAGAACGCACTCAATTCCATCGTGGTGGCGCGCAATCTGGAGCGCAGCGCGGACCACGCCACCAATATCGCGGAAGACGTGATCTTCTGGGTGCGCGGTGCCGACGTTCGTCACACGGTCCAGACGCTGCCACCAGAACAGGCTCAGCCTTCCATGGCTGCGGAGTAAGTACGAATGGCAGACGGACAGAGCAGCACAGTGCTGGATACGGCACAGCCAACGGTGGCAGCCAGGCCGGCGAAAGAAACAAAGGCCCAGAAGGTCGAGCGCCTGAAGCTGGAAAAGAATCCGTGGCAGGCATGGGAAGAGGTCCAGCAGTTTGCGCGCGAGGGCCGCGAAGCCGTGCTTCCAGATTGGGCCGGTGTGTATTTCAAGTGGTGGGGCATCTACACGCAGGGCGATGGCGTTGGCGCGGTAGGCGGCGTGGGCGGCGAAGGCAAGGCCACCGAGTACTTCATGATGCGCGTCGGCATTCCAAACGGCATCCTGACCAGCCAGCAGGCTCGCGTGATCGCAGACATCGCGCGGGACCACGGCCGTAACCTCGCCGACGTAACCACGCGCCAGAATATACAGTTTCACTGGTTAACCATTCAGTCGCTGCCGCTGGTCGTCGAAGCTCTGGAGCGCGCGGGTCTCTCCCCAAAGGGTGCGTGTGGCGATGTGGTGCGCAACGTTACCGGATGCCCCTTGGCCGGGCTGCACAAGCATGAACTCATTAACGCGGCACCTCTGGCACAGCGAGTTGCAGCGCAGCTCACCGCCAACTCTGAGTTTGTCAATCTCCCACGCAAGTTCAAGATCAGCATCACTGGTTGTCCGGAGTGGTGCTCGTACCCGGAGATCAACGACATTGGCCTGACCGGGGTGGAGCGTACGGTCAACGGCACGCGCGAGGTGGGCTACAGCCTGCGGGTTGGCGGCGGTCTCTCGAAAGATCCGCATCTTGCGATCCGCCTCAATGCCTTCGTCAAGCCAGACCAGGCCGAAGACGTCTGCTACAAGATCACCGAAATCTTTCGCGATCAGCAGGGCAGCCTGCGTGAGAGCCGCACCCATGCCCGCATGAAGTTCATGTTCATGCGCGATGGATGGACTGCGGAGTCTTTTCTCGCGGAACTCGAGCGCAAGCTTGGCTACACGCTTGATCCCGCACCGGATGAGATCGTTCCTGACGATTTGTTCCGCGATCATACCGGCGTTCTTCCGCAGCAGCAGAACGGCCTTTCATCGGTTGGGATCTCGATCCTGCGTGGCCGGCTGAGCGCGGCGCAACTGCACGCTCTGGCGGACCTTGCTGACGAATTCGGCACGGGCGACCTCCGCTGCACCATTCAGCAGAATCTGTTGCTCGCTAACGTTAGAAACGAACTCGTAGAATCAGTCACTTCCCGCATCAGCAATCTCCATTTACGCGTCGAAGCGAGCAATTTCTGGCGCGGAACCGTCGCATGTACTGGCACGGAGTTCTGCAAACTCGCCATCACGGAGACAAAGGGCTTCGCTCGCTGGCTGGTGGATGAGATGCAGGAGCGCGTCCCCAACTTCGACCAGCAGCTTCGCATCAACGTCACCGGGTGCCCCAACAACTGCGGCCAGGCATGGATCGCGGACATCGGCCTGGAAGGCAAAAAGATCAAGCATGACGGCACGATGGTGGATGCATACTATTTCTGCCTGGGAGGATCGCTGGGCAAACAAGCGAGATTCGCGCGCGCTGTCGGCTATCGCGTTCCCGCGCCAGAGGTCGCGGTGGCTATGGAGCGTCTCCTGAACACATACTTGGACAAGCGGAGGCCAGAGGAAAACCTGCGCCAGTACTTTGCCCGCCACAGCGACGAAGAATTGCGCGGACAGCTTGCGGGCGCAGCCGTGGCCCCCGTGGAGCGCGACAAGCCATCTGGCAAGCCGCCTTCGGACATGTAGGACTGAGATGTTGCTGAGTTTTCATGCGCCGCAAACTCATGTTGAGCACGCAAATCTAAATGTGAGTTCGCTTGTCGTGTTTTTAAAATGTTTCACGTGAAACATTCTTAGCGAGGCACCATGTCACTCTTCCCGATTTTCCTGAAGCTCACAGGCCGCCGGTGCCTGGTTGTAGGCGCTGGCAGCATCGCGGAATCGAAGATTGAAAGTCTGCTTGCGGCGGAGGCCGACGTGACGGTGGTGGCGACCCGCGCGTCGCGTGCTGTCAGGGAACACGCCGCCAACGGTGAGCTGAACCTGCATCTTCGCGCATTCGTTGACAGTGATCTGGAAGGAAACTTTCTTGCCGTGGCAGGAACGGATGTCCCAGAGGTGAACCGCGCCGTCTTCGCCGGTGCCGAGCGCCGTGGCATCCTGGTCAATGCCGTCGATGATCCGCCCTTCTGCGACTTCTACTTTCCATCCATCGTGAAGCGGGGCGACCTGCAGATTGCCATTTCCACGGCAGGTGAAAGCCCCGCGTTCGCGCAGCAACTCCGGAAGGAACTTAACGAGCAGTTGGCGCTGGACCTTGGACCATGGCTGATGGAACTCGGCCGCCTGCGCCGCGAAATCTTGCAGATGGAGCCGCTGGGCGAACCACGCAAACTCCTCCTGCACCAACTCGCGCAGCGCGAGGTGTGCGGCGCGGACGCATGCCCGTCGCGTGCGATCGCGCGCGCCCATGCCCACCAGCACTACCCTGAACGCAACCCGCAACTCACCGGGGATAGCACGGTTCAGGAGCCGGCTTTAGCCTGTGAGGCAATCTCCAAATGAGCGTCCCAGCGCAAAAGGGAACTGTCTACCTGGTAGGCGCGGGTCCTGGCGACCCTGACCTGCTTACAGTTCGTGCCGCGCGTTTGCTTGCCACTGCCGACATCGTCCTTCATGACGACCTCGTGCCCCCTGCCATCCTGAAGCTCTGCAACCCCCACGCGCTTGTTACCAGCGTGGGGAAACGCTGCGGACGTCCGTGCATTACCCAGGCGGGCATTCACGATCTGATGATCGACTCCGCCCGCCGCAGGCTCAGCGTTGTGCGCCTGAAGTCGGGTGATCCACTGGTTTTTGGCCGCGCGGCGGAGGAACTGAATGCACTGCGTGCCGCGGGTATTTCCACTGAGGTCGTCCCGGGGGTCTCTGCTGTTTTTGCCGCAGGCGCTGCATTGCAGCTTCCGCTCACCGACCGTCGCGCCGCGTCAAAGCTCATCCTCATCACCGGGCAGCACGCTGCGGACAAAGCGGCTGCTGAGATCGCCCCCATCTGGGAAGGCATCTTGCCCACAGACGCCACGCTGGCCATCTATATGCCAGGCCGTGACCTCTCCGCGCTTGTGCGAGACCTGCGCCAGGCAGGTGTTGCCGAGGATATGCCGTGCGTCGCGATCTCCTGCGCCGCCACGCCACGCCAGTACCACACGGCCGCTACGCTCGCCCGCTTTAGAACGCTCACTCCAGGCCCTGCTCCGCTGCTCGTTCTCGTAGGCCGTGCAATGCAACCTATGCTCGATGGCGAACGCGATCAACAAGCGGGAAGCATCATCGCGCAGGCCGCTGCTGAACTTACTACACTTCAGAGTCCGTCATCCTAAGCGGAGCAGACCGCCCTCGCCCTAAGCGGAGCCAACTCCTCAACCCCATTCTGAGCAAGACAATTCACATTCGTCATCCTGAGCGGAGCAAACCCCTCCCTCGTCGTAAGCGGAGCAACTCTTCAACCTCATGCTGAGCGAGACATCCACATTCGTCATCCTGAGCGGAGCGCAGCGGAGTCGAAGGACCTGCTTTCCTTTTCAGCCTCTGATGAGTTTAGGTAGTAATGAAGCGCACGTTATCCGGGATCATTGCGCGACGGGTGATTTACCGGCGGCGACCTCACGCTTCGCGGGAACGACTGTCTCCGGTGACTCCGTCGATGGCAGATATCCATACAGCAGATACTTTTCGCGCTTCGCGCGAAATTCACTCAGTCCAGCGTCCCACATCGCGGCGATCTCATGCTCGTCCTTGCCGCTGACCAGTGCCTGCATTGTCGCTGCATTTAGGATAAGCTTCGCCGCCCGGTCAAACTGAAACTGCTGCGGATATTGCGCGTGAAGGGCAGCCAGCAACTCCGCACCCATCGCGGTCGCGTCAAACCGTTCGCGATCCGTCACCGTCATCCTGACGCCATGAATTGTCTGGTCCGCGTACGGGTAAGGCTTCGCCGGTGTGAAGCTTACCGGAGCAAATGTGATGCCGGTCAGCTTGCGCGCGTTTAGAGTGTCCGCGAGCTTCTGCGCCTCTGCGTCGCTGGCAATCCAGGACGCACCAATCTGTTCCAACGGAGCATCGCTGCCGCGGCCGATCGACAGATTCGTATACTCAGCAAAAGCAATGCCGGGATACAACGCGGCAGCGTTCATCGTGCGCAGGTTCGGTGAAGGATTCACCCACGGTACGCCGGTCTGGTCGAACCACAGGCCGCGCTCCCAGTTGCGCATGGGAACGACGGTCAGCCGCGCGCCCAGGTGCCGTTCGCCGTTGAAGAAGCCGGCAAGTTCACCCAGCGTCAGGCCCAGGGTCATCGGCTCCTGCATGTAATCGATGTAGCTCTCCGTACCGGGATCGCTTACCGGACCGCCCACCTGCACGCCGCTGGTAAGCGCGGGCCGGTCAAGCACGATCACGGGCGTGCCTGTCTTCGCGGCAGCCTCCAGGAAGTAGCCCACCACGGTTTCATAGGTGTAGAAACGTGCGCCCGCATCCTGCAGATCGATCAGCACGGCGTCCAGCCTCTGCAGGTCCTCTGCTTTGGGACGGCGATCTTCCGGCTTGCTGCCATACAACGAAATCACCGGCAGCTTCGTTGCGGTATCAACAGTGTTGGTGATACCGGTTTTGTCTTCGACACCCAGAATGCCATGCTCAGGTGAGAACAGCGTTGTCAGTTCAAGTGACGGCGAACCTTTGCCGTGCCGCTCCGCGAGTATATCGATGGTGCGACGCCCTTTGCTGTCCAGACCCGTTTGATTGGTGAGCAAACCTAACCGGACGTGCGCCGCACCTTTTGCCTGCAAGGCGAGCAGAGCACGGAAGTTCGTCTCCTCCAGCACATCAATGCCGGTAACTGTAGCCAGACCTGCTGGCGGCTTCGTCAGACCCAGCGCCCGGGCCGCAGCCGTCGCCACCTTGCCGCGCAGTGTCGTAATCGCCGGGCGTCCACGGGGATGCACTGCATTCGCCAGAAGGATCACATAGCTGTCGCTGCGCGGATCCATCCACAACGATGTGCCGGTGAAGCCGGTATGTCCAAAGCTGCCCACTGGGTAGATCTCGCCGCGCGGGCGCGAGTAGGGTGAGTCGATGTCCCAGCCGTAGCCACGGAGCGCCTTCGCCTGCACCGGCTGCTCGGGGCGGCACATCAACTCCAGCGTGGCCTGCTTCAGGGGAAATGCACTTGGCCTGCCGGCCAGCTTGTCCAGCAGCGCCTGCGCAAAGATCGAGACATCATGCGCGTCGGAGAAGACGCCAGCATGACCCGCCACGCCTCCCATGCGCCGCGTTGTCGGGTCATGCACTTCACCACGCAACATGCGGTCGTCCGCCAGGGGCTTGTCATCGTTGTGCGCCGTGGGTGCAATCATCGACTTCCATGTGGCGGGAGGCAGGTAGCGCGTATGCGTCATGCCTAAGGGCGCGAAGACATGCTTCGCCGCATACACATCAAGTGGCTCGCCAGAGAGCTTCTCCACAATGACACCCAACGTGATGAAGTTGATGTCGGAGTAGACGAACTTCACGCCCGGCGGTCCCGCAGGCACGGACTCCATCGCACGCCTGATGCCCTCTGCCTTGCCGCTCCATGCGTCAGCGAGCGATACATCCGGTGCCAGGCCGGAATAGTGCGTGAGCAGTTGCCGTACCGTGATGTTGCTCTTGCCTGCTGCTGCAAATTCTGGCAAATACTTCACCACGGGATCGTCAAACTGCAGCTTGCCTTGCTCATACATCTGCATGATTGCGATTGACGTCGACATGCACTTCGACAACGATGCCATATCGAAGATGGTGTCCGTTGTCATCGGCTCAATGGCGGGGTCTTCGGCGCGATTGCCATACGCTTTCTCAAAGACGACATGCCCGCCGCTGCCTACCACGACGACACCGCCGGGCAGTTGCTTTGCCGTGAGTGCCGCCTGCATTACGGAGTCAATTTCGCTGAAGTCATAGGTCTGCCCGCGTGCCGCGGCTGCACAGAAAAGACAAACGATCAGCGCAATCAAGCCCGCGCGCTGCCGCGAAGATTTAACAACGCTGGCCAGAGATCCCGCGGCGAACGTGATCACCGAGCCAATCAGCACGTACCACGTGAACGCTATCTTGGGCACGGTCACGCCACCCATATGCACAGCTGAAGGCTGCAGCCACAGCCCCACGTTCAACACGAAGCCCGTCACCATGCCGATGATTGCACCGGTCTGCGTTGCGTATCTGGTTAGGGTACCTAACAGAAACACACCCAGCAACGAGCCATACGCGACCGAAGCGATGGACAATCCCGTCTCCACCACATGGCCCTTGCCGCCATGCGCTACGGCGTAAATCGCGATCCCAACCAGGACGGCAGCCCACACCACTGTGGCCACCCGGGACAGCAGGTTGCGCTGGCGATGTGTTGCAGATGGGCGCAGCCGCAAATAGAAATCGACGATGGTTGTGGACGACAAGGAGTTGAGGGCGGCGGACAGGTTCGACATGGCTGCCGCCAGAATAGCCGCGATCAGCAGGCCCGCGATACCCACTGGCATCTGCTGCACGATAAACGCAGGAAAGAGCCGGTCCGATCCATGCACAGTAAGCGCCGCCGGATGCTGCCCGTAGAACACGAACAGACCCGCACCGATAAGCAGGAACAGCGTGAACTGCAGCAGGACGACGCCTCCGCTGGCCAGCAGCGCCACCCGTGCATCACGCAGGTTCCGCGCGGCCAGCAAACGCTGCACCATCAGCTGATCCGTCCCATGCGAAGCCATGGTGAGGAACGCACCGCCGATCAGTCCCGCCCAGAATGTGTATGTCGTGGTCAGGTTGACGGCGAAGCTAAACACCTGCAGTTTGCCTGCCGCGGCAGTCACCGTGTGAACTGTACCCCATCCGCCCTGGATGCGTGCTCCGAGCGTGAACAGAGCCACGACGGTACCCGCAACATAGAGTCCCATCTGCACCACGTCGGTCCAGATAACGGCTGCCAGACCTCCCTCAAACGTGTACACCAGCGTCAGCAGCGAGATGATCACGATGCTGAGGATGTCGTTCGTCCCGATCGCGATGCCGACCACGATGGACACGGCATAGACGCGCACGCCCTCCGCCGCGGCGCGGGTCAGCAGAAAAAGTCCCGCTGTCACCTTATGCAGCGTGTGCCCAAAGCGGCGGTCGATCAGTTGATATGCCGTGAACAACTCGCCCTCAAAGTAACGCGGCAGAAAGAGCATGCAGATCAGCAGCCGCCCCAACATGTAGCCAAAGACAAGCTGTAGAAAGGTAAAGTTGCCACCGAAGGCGATACCTGGAACGCTGATGATGGTGAGAGTGCTCGTCTCCGCCGAAACGATGGAGAGGGCAATCGCCCACCACGGAACACTGCGTGCCGCTAGAAAGTACGACGAGAGAGAACTATCAGCTTTACGAAACCGCAGACCGAAGAGCGTAATGCCGATCAGATAAACGGCAATGAGAACGAGATCAAAGGCATGAAGCCGAACCGGCATACGCAGAGTGTATGCGACGGTACATCTTGTGCTCAGATGTGAAGAACAGGTAGAACCTATGCGAGCAACTGCCCTCGCAAGATCGTCCCTGTGATTTGTCCAGCAACATCGAACACGTTGAAGTCCGCAAAGCCGACGAGGTCGCTGCCGAGCATCCGCGCTGGATTGCGCGATCCGAGCCGCACCGCGCCTGGGAGATCAATGCCGGTGAAGGCCTGCACGTTGGCGACTGCGCGATCAATCGTCAAGACGGAGCCGGCCAGCACGCCGCTGCTCCGGCAGACACCATTCACAACGTCCACCTGCATCTCGCCCAGGATGTAGCTGCCATCGGACATGCCCGTCGCGGCCAGGCCATCCGTAACCAGGATGGCGCGCTCCGGGCCTTTCATGCGCAGCCAAAGCCGGACCGCCTCTGGGGTGGTATGGACGCCATCGCAGATCAATTCGGCATAGAGGTCACTGGAGTCAAGCACCACGCCCAGCATGCCTGGTTCACGTTGCGTCAGAAGGCGCATGGCGTTAAAGGTATGCGTCGCGGAGATGGCTCCGGCGGCGATGCCCGCACGTGCCTCCGCCGCGAGTGCGTCAGAGTGGCCGAGACTTACACGCACGCCACGGCTAACCGCATGCGCAATCAGCTCCAATGCGCCGGGGACCTCGGGCGCAATGGTAATCAATCGCACATGCCCGCGCGCTGCCTCGTACAGGCGGTCGAACAATGGAATCGACGGCGGCTGCAGGTCTGCTGCGGGATGCACGCCTCGCTTAGCGTGTGAAAGAAATGGCCCTTCAAGATGTATGCCTACAGGCACCGCGCACCCCTCCGACGGTGCGCTCTCGATCACGTTCGCGATGCCCTCCAGTGCGGCAAGTGTGCGGTCCACCGGAGCGGTCACGGTCGTTACAAGAAAGCGCGTGGTTCCGTGCCGTGCCAGCACGCGCGCCACTGCTGCCATGCCCTCGAACGTACCTTCCATGACATCGTGCCCGCCGGCGCCGTGCACGTGGACATCCACAAACCCTGCGGAGAGCGTGCTCTCGGGCAGATGCAGCGTGTCTGCGGGCGCGCTTTCTGCCTCCTGTGTTGTGATCCGCTCGATGCGCTCGCCATCCAGCAGCACGAGCGGATGATGCACAACGTCGTTATCGGTGATGAGCGCCTTTGCGGCAATTGCGCGCAAACTCACTGTGCCACTCCTAACGCCGTAGGAGCAGGAGGAATGCCCACTTCAGCCGCGCTCGGAATCGACTGGGAGCGGTCCCACTGCCGCTGCGCTGACCGTACTTTATCAATGCGGGTGAGCCAAAGCTGAATCGTGAGGTCATAGCGCTGCAGATTGTTCTGGAGCCAGTACGGACGGTAGCTCTTCAGCCAAGCCTGCTCATACAGGTCGCGCAGCAGGGAATAGCTGTTGCGCAGATCCTGCAGCTTGCCGTTCACGGCATTGATGTCGATGAGGTCGCGCGAAACTTCGGCGCGGCTGTCCTTGTCTTTCTTGCCTTGCAGAGCGTAGGCAGCGGCGTAGGAGGTGGCGATCTCGTCTGTTAGCTCGAACTTGAGGCCGATCAGGTCCATGCGCCGGGCACCCAGCTCCATCGCATCCAGCGCGTCAACTTCGCGCAGATGGCCCTGTTCGCGTGCCTCTTCAATCAAGACGATGGCGCGCTCGGCGTGCAGCCGCAACTCGCGCGTGTATGGCCGGATGCGGCTGGCCGATATCTGCCCGTCCGCGCTCCACGGGTCAACCCAGAAGAGCAAGTCGGACGCATCGGACGCCTTAAAGTTGTTTTTAAGCAGCGCCTGTGCCGCCATCAGTTCCTCTTCGGCCTGGTTCACGTTTCCCGTCGCATCACCGTGGAAGACAGCGCCGTATTCACTTTGGAAGTGCGGAATAGAACTCTCGCCCTTGTGCCAGGCGGCATCCGCGCCAAACAGCACCGCGTACCAGTTGTTGTTGAACAGCGCCTCCCCATCGTCATCCCATATGGTGTTTAGTTGCCCGGTGCATCCGCTGGCCTGGCCTTGCGCGGTGAACTGCTGGATATTCGGCAATGCGTTGTTGAAGTTGGGGAAGACGCGGCTCCAGTTGTTTACGCCCGGTGCCACCCAACATTCAAATCCGGCGTCCACGTACGGCCTGATCCACGGCGCAAACCCGCGAGGCTGCGGGTTGTACTCCCATCCCACGGCGATGGTCTGCTGCTTGAAGCTTTGCGGCAGCGCCTTCAGCAGGGCGGGTTCCTTCATGGCGATGTCGCCCCAGAACAGAAATCGCCGGTTCAGCGGCTGCAGTTGCGTGACCACCTTTTGCAGGTAGTCCAGGTACACGACGCCTAAACCGCGCGCATCGACGGCGGCCTTTGTCTGACCTTTGCCAAGCTCCACGGTCTCGTCCGCGCCCAGGTGCAGCATCGGTCCTGGGTAGTCCGCTGCAAGCTCCTTGAAGATACGGTCGATCAGCGCGAACGACTCCGTCTGTCCAGGTGCCAGCACATGCCCATGTGGCGTCTCCGCTAACTGCGAGTACAAATCGTAGTTCAGCAGGTAGTGCAGGTGCCCGAAGGCCTCCTGCTCCGGGATGATCGTGACGTGATACTTTGCTGCATATGCAACCAGATCGCGTGCCTCGTCTGGCGTGATGGAGCCGCCAGGAGGCGACGCCAGCGGGTCTGACCGGTACTGCATGGTGTGCTCGAAGTACGGCGAATACACGTTCATCTTGTAAGCGGCGAAAGTGCGAATCTGCTTCTTCTGGAAGTCCAGCGTTGGCACTGGGCCGCGTGACAGATCGTCGTGGAGGCCGCGATACTTCATGGCCGGCCAGTCGCGGATGGTTGCTGCCTGAAGCACGGTGTTCGCACCCGAGCCATGCACCATCTGCCTTGCTGTCATTGCGCCGTAGAAGATTCCCGCAGACGTCGCACCGACCACGCTGATGCCGCTTGCATCCGGCACAATCGCGTAGCCCTCTGCCTGCATCTCGGGGGTCCACTGCACGTGTCCCGCGGCAAGCGCCGCGCGTCCTGCAGGGCTATCCGTGCGCAACAGAGTAATGTGTGTGCCCGCGCCCCCAGCGGTGGGCACGCCCGCGTTGCCTAGCTGATTTGTAAGCTCGATTGAGGCAAAGGTGTCTTCCGCACCACACGCGGGGCACAGAACGGTTACCCCGTTGCCGGACGGCATAGTTTTACCTGCCGCGATCTCACGCGGCATAGGCAGCAATTGCAGTTGGGCCGGCAGAGCTAACGTCACCAAGAGGGAACAGCAGGCAGAAACGCGGCCCAGAAAACTCATACCACCAACTTAAATGATCCCGCGGTAATGAGAAGGAGTTGCAGCCACCCGCCTATGGAGCAGACGGTGCCGTGCCTCGCTGCCCATGCTCCGGGCTATAACGCAGCGTCAAGCCCTCGGGTGATGTGGCCACACTCGCTATATGTCCACGAAGGTGCGCGACCTGCTCCGGCGAAAAGGAGAGTGAGTCCTCCTGCACCGTGATGCCTTTCGCGTTCTTCAATTGCAATACAGCGTTCAGGTGCTCGCCGACCATGCCCAGCAGGGCTTTCACCGGGATGCCATCTGCCTTGATCGATTTCGCATCCATGCGAAGTTCTGAGCCATTGGTGGTGAGGGGGCCTGAGATCGAGAAAACGATTGGGATCAACTTCTTCATTTTGCCTGTGATGGTTACACCGTCTGCCCGGTTCTGTATTTTCAAGTCCGTAATCTTGGTGTCTGTTGCGGCCAACTTCTGCCCGAACAATGCGGTGAGGCTTTCGTTGGTCACAAAGATTTCGGCTTGCGAAACGTCCGTGTAATGCTGGAAGCAAACTGGTGAGGTCTTGCCCATTGGAACCAGCATCGCCCGGAAATGCTTGAGGTGGAATGTAACCTCCGGCCGCGTGCTGAACGATCCGCTCCCCATGGAGATGCGGGACGGCCCAGGACAAGGCGGCGGCCCGTCGGCAGAGCACATACCGCTCCAAAGCACGCTACAGAGACTAACAACCAATACGCCACAACCGCGAGAGAAAGAAGGCACAGGAGAACACTCCTTACCGCAGCGTTCAGCGGCGTTCAGTAAACGATACACGCCAGCCTGGCTCGCTGGCCCGCTGGTCCTGGCATGACGGAAGTCGCGTTGTGTTTAACGACGGCTGAAGTAAGGGGCGCCGCTGGTATGCGTCGTGGACCCTCAACCAGCCATCATGATTTTGTCAGGCGTAATAGGAAAGTCGCGGACACGCTTGCCCGTGGCGTTGTAGATGGCGTTCGCAATGGCGGCACCAATGCCGGTGATGCCGATTTCGCCGATACCACGGGCACCCTGCGGGTTGAACTTGATATCCGGTTTGTCGATCGCCGTGACATCAATCACCTGTGTGTCGGCGTTGACGGGCACATGATATTCCGCAAGATTGTTGTTCACGATCTTGCCGCAAACATTGTCGAGTTCCGTGGCCTCAGTAAGCGCAAGTCCGATCCCCCAGACGACGCCGCCCTCCAGCTGCGAGATGCCGGTTTTACCGTTCAGCAGTTGGCCTATGTCGTACGTGGCAACGACACGGCGCACTTCCACCATGTGGGTGGAGTCATCCACGGCAACCTCCGCGAACACGGCTCCCCAGGAGTGGGTGGAGAGTGCCCTTTGCGCTTCCTGACTGGGCTCGCCGGAGCCGTGTTCTTCGACCGGCATACCCTTGTTGCGGCCGATGGAGATGGTCAGAGCTTCAGCGTGCGACGGCATGGTCTTGCTCTGCAACATGCCGTTCTTCACCACGATGTCATCTGCCCTGGCGTTGTAGAGCTGTGAGGCGGGGTCGCTGATTGCCATGTTGGCCAGCTTCAGGCGAAGCTGCTCACACGCATCCTTGACGGCCGGGCCGACAGAGGCAGCCGACTGTGAGCCGCCTGAGACCGGTGCCTTCGGCAGGGTAGAATCTCCCAGCTTGACCTCGACCTTTTCCCACGGAACGTCGAGTTCCTGCATCACGGTCTGCGCCATGATGGTGTAGGTACCGGTGCCAAGATCCTGGGTGCCGCTGCCAATATAGATCCGCCCTTCCGGCAGCAGACGGATGACGGCTTGCGCGGCGGAGCGGTTCGCTGGATAGGTGGCGGTGGCCATGCCGTGCCCGATGCGCTTGTTGCCCTCGCGGAGAGCGCCGGGTGTCTTATTGCGATCGGCCCAGCGGAAACGATCGGCAGCCTCGGTATACGCCTGTCGCAGATTCTTGGAACTCCACTCCCGCTGCATGCCAGGGTCTTTTTCGGCGTAGTTGAGCAGGCGCAGCTGGAGCGGGTCCATGTTCAGCATGATGGCGAGTTCATCCATTGCGGATTCCAGTGCGGTGGTGCCAACGGATTCACCGGGCGCGCGCTGGAAGGTTTGCACGCCAATGTTCATGTCCACCATCTTGTGCGAGGTCTCAATGCTGTCGCACTGATACAGCATGGACGTGACCTGTGCGGCGGACTCCAGGAAGTCTTCCATGACCGAAGCCGGAAGGATGACATTGTGGCTCATGGCGACAAGTTTGCCGGAACTGTCCGTGCCAAGCTTGATCGTCTGTACGGTTGCAGGGCGGCCGCCAACGGGACCAAACATCTGCGGGCGGTCCAGCGCAAGGCGTACCGGAGCATCAACCGTCTTGGCAGCCATGGCGCAAAGGATGACGTGCGACCAGGTGGAACCTTTGGAGCCAAACCCGCCGCCCACATAGGGATTGATGACGTGAACGTTGTCCAGTGGCAGCGCGAAGTGCTTTGCCAGCGTTTGTCTATCGCCGGAGATGTACTGCGTCGCGTCGTAGACGGTAAGCTTTTCGCCATCCCAGGCAGCGATGGTCGCGTGCGGCTCCATGGGATTGTGCGTCTGCAGCGGCGTGGTGTAGGTGTGTTCCACCACCGTGGTGGCCTTTGCCCACGACGCCTCCGCTTCGCCGGGCGTGCGTTCCTTTGGAGCGTTGGCGTGCTTCGGAGGGCGGCTCTCGTTCAGGCGCTGCTCGAAATGGAGCTTGGCGGGTGCCTGAGTGTAACGGACCTTGACCAGAGCGGCGGCATACGCGGCCTCCACCTGGGACTTCGCTATGACCACGCCAATGGGTTCGCCGTTGTAGTACACGCTTCGGTCTTGCATGAGCGACAGTTTGCGCGTGGCAGGCGGCTGCGGCTTAACGATGGGAAGTTTGGGAGCGTTGAACGGCGTCAGAATTTTGATAACACCCGAGGCGCGATCCGCCGCTGTGGTGTCCATGGAGATGATCTCCCCAGACGGAATGTTGGACTGGATCAGGCAAGCGTAGAGCATCGCCTTACCGTTCGCGGCGGATTCGACTTCCTTCTCGAACTCGGCCGCATACTTCGCTTTGCCCATGACTTTAAGCTTGCCGTCATAGCGTACCGGGACTTCCTTGCCGTTTCCGACAGGGTTTTCCTGCTGCTGCCCGAAGCCGGTCATGGCAAGATTAGTGGCGAGTGTATCGAGGATGGAATCCATCAGGCCGCCGTCCCTTCCGCGCTGCGGTGTGTGCCCTCAGTGGCAACCGCGAAGGCGCGCACGATGCACTGTTTTGCAAGCTCAATTTTGAACGCGTTATCGGAGTAGCCCTTCGCACCTTCGAGGGAAGCATTGGCTGCTGCCTTAAAGGTTTCCGCTGTAGCGGGTCTGCCGATCAGTGCCTGTTCAGCGGCCTTGCTGGTCCATGGCTTAAGAGCGACGCCACCAAGTGCAAACGCTACTGACTTGATGATGTTTCCATCGAGCTCCAGACCCGCAGCGACGGAGACGAGGGCGAAGGCATAGCTCTGCCGGTCACGTGCCTTCAGGTAGTAGCTGTGGTCTGCAAACTTTGCCGCGGACGCTGGCAGAAGGACCCCGGTAATGAGTTCGTCATGCTGGAGATTGGTATCCAGCTCAGGGGTCTTGCCGGGCAGGCGGTGAAAGTCGCGCACTGCCATCACGTGGTGGCCCTTCGGTCCGCTGATCTCTACCTGCGCGTTCAGTGCCGCCATGGCAACGTTCATGTCGGAGGGATTGGTGGCGATGCACGTATGAGGGCCCGCCGGGCCGTCGTCGGTTTGTCCCAGGACCGCGTGAATGCGGTTGAAGCCGTTGATGGCACCGCATCCGGAGCCAGGAGCGCGCTTGTTGCAGGCAGGCAGTGCCGGGTCGTAGAAGTAATAGCAGCGAGTGCGCTGCATCAGGTTGCCACCCGTCGTGGCGAGGTTGCGCAGCTGCGCGGACGCACCGGCCAGCAGCGCCTGCGAAAGCAGGGGATAAGTCTTGCGCACGTCCGGCGTATTGGCCAGGTCACTGTTGCGGACCAGCGCTCCGATGCGGTGGCCTCCCTCCGCCGGGGCGATGGTGGCCAGCATCTGCAGCCGCGTGATGTCTATCAGAGTGGTGGGATGTTCGACCTCCTGTTTCATCAGGTCGATAAGGTTCGTTCCGCCGCCGAGCAGTTTCGCATTCTTGTTCCCGGCGAGGCTGTGGATCGCAGCCTCCGGCGCTCCGGCGCGTTCATACGTAAAAGGGTTCACAGGTTCACCTGCCTTGCTACGGAGCGGACCGCCTGCACGATGTTGGGATATGCGCCGCAACGGCAGATGTTGCCGCTCATGCGTTCGCGAATCTCATGATCGGTGAGCTTGGGTGCCTCCTGGGTGCAGTTCTCAAAGGAGACGACAGAAGCCTGTCCCTGCTTCATCTCTTCTAGCAACGCCGTGGCCGAGCAAATCTGACCAGGGGTGCAGTAGCCGCACTGAAAGGCGTCGTGCTCCAGAAACGCGGCCTGCATGGGCGAGAGTTCGTCGCCACGCGCAATGCCTTCGATTGTGGTGACGGGATCTCCTTCGGCGGAGACGGCCAGAAGGAGACAGCTGTTGACGCGGCGGCCGTTCACCAGCACAGTGCAGGCACCGCACTGGCCGTGATCGCAACCCTTCTTGGAGCCGGTCAAGTCAAGATGGTCTCGCAACGCATCCAGCAGGCTGGTGCGGGTGTCAAGCTGAAGCGTGTGGTCCTGACCGTTGATGTTGAGAGTGACGGATTTGGTGAAGGCCGTCCCCGTCAGAGGGTCTGCTCCGGTCTCAGCAGAAGAGACATGGACTGCCAGCCCTGCACCGAGGGCTGTCGCCGATTGGAGAAAGGTGCGGCGGCTGACTTCCCACTGCTGCCGTGTGGCAGGTTCCGTGGAAGCGGGAGGTGCGGTGTCTTCCAATTCCTGACACTTGGGAGTACTCATGGCGTGGCCTCGGCGCAACGTTGTGATAGCTGGAATCTTAGCTCATGCAAGACGTGGCGATCACCAGCAAGCGTGCTGACTCACCGGCGTGGCGGCACATTTCGTCCCGGAAGTGGGTCCTGGCGAACATTCCGCCACCGGCTTTGATCGTGTGTCAAAACGCGGTAAACTAAGATGTTTGCGAATCGTGCAGAGCGCGCTTTCACAGGCCGGTGCCGCAGCATACAACATTCATATAGGAGAACACATGGCGAAGCGTCGTGGGAATCCGAACTGGGGTAAGCCGGAGCCAATTGGCCCCGTCGTACCGACCGTCACCTCGTTCGAGCAGGTCGTCAAAGAATACAAGCTGACGCCGGATCAGTATGTGCGATCCACGCGGCTGCGGGAGTGGGCGCGGCGGAATAAGAATTCAAAGTACATCCCGGAGGCGCTGCTGGAGGCGTGGGGTTTCGAGATCGAGTCCACGCTCTAAGCGGTGCCCCGGTCGTTGGCCAGCCGGAAGTCAGCATATGGTCCGCTTCGCCGGACCATTTACGCGTGCCGCAGGGCATCTCAATTGATGAGGTCGTCGATGGCTGTGAGTCCGTTTGTGGAGGTGCCGGAGGCTCTGCGGCAGTTTGCCGGCGGACGCATGCTGGTCGTCGTGGACGACGAGGACCGCGAAAACGAGGGCGACCTGACCCTTGCCGCAGAGCATGTGACGCCAGAGGCGATTAACTTCATGGCCAGGTTTGGCCGCGGCCTGATCTGTCTGTCATTAACGGAAGAGCGCGCTGATTACCTTCGCCTGCCTCCGATGGCGGCAGAGAATACCTCGCGCTTTGGCACCGCGTTCACAGAGAGCATTGAGGCACGTGAAGGCGTGACCACAGGCATCTCCGCGGCGGATCGCGCGCGCACGATTCTGACTGCCGTCAGCCCTGGAACAACGGCGGCGGACCTGGCGCGGCCGGGACATGTCTTCCCGCTTCGCGCCCGCAAGGGTGGTGTTCTGGTGCGTGCGGGGCAGACAGAGGCGTCCGTTGACCTGGCGCGGATGAGCGGGCTAATTCCGGCAGGCGTGATCTGCGAGATCATGAACGACGACGGCTCCATGGCGCGCGTGCCTGACCTGGTGCGATTCTGCGAGAAACATGGCCTGGGCATGCTGACAGTTGCGGAGCTGATCCGCCACCGTTTGCAAAACGAACGCTATATTCACCGGGCAGCGGAGGCGTCGTTGCGCACACCATGGGGCGAATTTCGTACCATCGCGTACGAGAGCGACGTGGAGGCCGGAGAGAGCCATCTGGCATTGGTGATGGGCGATGTGAGCGACGCACCAGGAGGCGAGCCGGTGCTGGTGCGCGTGCAGACGCATTCGCTCGCCGGGGGCATCTTTTCCCATGATGGCGGCGAGTCGCGGCAGAGCGTGGAGAACACGTTGCGCACCATCGCGGAACGTGGCCGGGGAGCTCTGATTTATCTGCACAATGGCAGCCGTGGCTTCCGCATTGACCGGTCGGTTACACCGGCTCGGATGGTGCAGCACCGCGCCGCCGGCCCCGACCAGCAGCAGGTGCTGCGGCAAACCGGCATCGGCGGGCAAATCCTCTCGGACTTGGGTATCCGGCGAATTCGATTACTCGTGTCGCGGCCGACGCATGTGCCCGCGCTGCAGGGATTTGGCATTGAGATCGTCGAGCAGGTGCCGATCGATGCATCCCGTGCCATCACGGTTTCGGCGTTACCACCAGCGTAAGTGTCACAGTTTGCGATGCGGGCGTGCTGTTGGTTGAGCTCGCTGTTACGTGGAAGGTGTAGGTGCCTGGGGTCACGTACCGGATGCGCGGGTCGCCGCCACCGCCGCAGCCGGTGATGGAAATCGTTGCCAGACCGCACAACAGCATCAGCAGGGCCGGAGGACGCTTGCGTCGCAACAACAACATGAGCAGTGCGGGGCTGAGACACCATAGAGGCTTGTTGCGCAGTGTCAAGGACGCGGCGGGAAGTGTGTCGCTTGCTGTAACCGTGCTTATGCTGACGACGGAGCCTTGCGGTGCACCATTGCTGAGCGTGACACTTGGCGGCACCAGTGAGCAGGCAGCGAACTGCACCGGTGTATCCGCCGAACAGGTGAGATCGACGACACCGGTATAGCCACCGTTTGGCGTGACCAGCAGCGAATAATTTGCGGGAAGTCCGGATTGCACCGTTGCGGAGGAGGAACCGCCGCCATCCACCGTGAGCGTAAAGCTGCCGCTCTGGATGGCGTTGCCGCTGAGCGCCGCCGTGATTGGCGAAGCAGGATCGCTGCTGGCCACCGTGAGAGAGCCGGTGATGGCACCGGTGCTGACGGGCGTGAACGACACCAGGATGGAACACGAGGAGTTTGCGCTCAACGTCGCACCGCAGGAGCTGCTGGTGGTGAACCCGCTGTTTGCGTTGATCGCGATATTGTTCACGGGAGTCGCGCTGGTATTGTTCAGCGTGACGGAGATCGTGCTGCTGCCGCCGATAGGAACGGTGCCAAAGTTTAGCGACCCCGGAATCAGGGTGAGTTGCGGCTGCACCGTGGTACCCGTGCCGGTCAGCGCGACCGTGAGCGGCGTAGTGGACGCGGAGTTCTGGACCGTCAGCGTGCCGGTGTCCATCCCGGGTGCTGTTGGCGCGAACGATACAACTACCGGGCAGGTCGAATAAGCATTCAGAGCGCCGCCACAGCCACTGCTCACCGCGTATCCGGCGGGGGCAGTGAACAGCAGGCCGTTGGCTGGGACGCTTGTGGGATTCGAGAGCGTCAGTGCCAGGGTCGCTCTGCTGCCGATGGCGACATTACCAAAGCTGAGCGCACTTGGCGCGGCACTCAGTTGAGACTGCGTGGCGGCACCCGCGACGGCACCTGCACCGCTGAGGACGACGGTCAACGGTGCGGCGGGATCGGTGCTGTTGATCGTCAGCGTGCCTGTGGTTACGCCGGAGGCAGTGGGCGCGAAGGTGACGCTGACCGCGCAGGAGGAGTTTGCGTTCAGCGTGGTGATGCCGCACGTGCTGGCGACGCTGTATCCCGCTGTCGTGCTAAAGGCGAGACCGTCGACCGGGCTGCTGCTGGAGTTGATGAGAGTTAGGGAGAGCGTGCTTGTGCTGCCTACCGCGACGGTTCCGAAGTTGAGCGATGTGGGCGAAACGGAGAGTTGCGGCTGCGTTCCCACTCCTGACAGCGCCGCCGTTAAGGGCTGCGCTGTGGCAGATGACGCGACGGAAAGCGTGCCACGCAGTGTTCCGGCGGATGTTGGTGTGAAAAGGATAGCGATGGTACAGCTCGCTCCGGGAGCGATGACGCTGCCGGATGCGGGGCAGGAGTTGCTCGCGGTGGAAGAACTGGCAAGGCCGAAGCTGGTATCGCCGGTGACCGTGTAGTCGCCGAGCGTGACGGGCACCTGGCCAGTGTTGGTGAAGGTGGCGAACTGCACCGCGACTTTGCCAACGAGTACGCGCCCGAAGTCGACCGTCTGCGGGGTGAGAGAGACCGAAGCTACGGGGACCGGAGTTGCGGGAGTAACGACCGTGCCGAAAAGCGTGACGAACTCAAGTGCCTGGCTGGCGTCTGTCTGGATCTCGACGGAGCCAAGCGTGGTTCCGCCGGTCTGGGGCACGAAGCTGACGGAAAGCGTGCAGCTTGCGCCGGTGACCAGCGTTGCGCAGTTGCCGGAACTCGCGGTAAAGCCACTGGACGCGATGAGCGAGCCAATGTGCACGGTGGCGGTGCCGGTATTCGTAAGAGTGACAGATTGCGCGGTGCTGGCCGTTCCGGCTGCGGTACTGGTGAAGAACAGCGATCCTGCGGATGTGCTGAAGGCGGCGATGGGAGCGCTGTTGTTTGGTGTGGTGACGAAGGCGGGCGTGGCCGTGCCGTTGAGATCGACGAATTGTGGTGCGTTGAATCCGTCGCTTTCAATCGTGAGTGTGCCATCGTTGGTCTGCGACGCGGTCTGTCCGCTGCCGGTCTGCGACTGGTACAGCGGCGTATAGGTCACGGTGACGGTGCAGCTTTGGCCCGGTGCCAAGGGCGATCCGCAGTTCGTGGTGGCGGCGTAGGGAAAGTCGGTCGCAACCCGGCGCACGGTGATGCTGGTTCCTGATGGTGAACTGACCGGGTTGGTGAGGGTCAGCGTCTGCGAGGAGTTGCCGCCAGAAAGAACCTGGCCAAAGCTGACGACGCCAGCGGGCGAGATGTTGCCCGTAACGGCGAGCGAGGCGGTACTTCCATTGCCGCCAATTCCGTAGCCTTCCATGTAGGCGAGGCCACTCTGCACGGCCGTGCCATCGGACGGGGTTCCCTGGACGAAGATGGTTCCGGTAACGTCCCCGCCGGTCTGCGGTGTGTATTCGACCGTCAGATCGCAGCCGCCGCCCCGTGCGAGCGTGGCGCAGGTGGATGCGGTGACCACGAACTGACGCGGTGCGTCCACGGCGATGGCGAGTGACTTCGCCGTGAGATTGTTGACATGCAGGATGCGGCTGAGCGCGGGCGTGCCGGTGAGTGACGCACCGAAGTTTACCGTGGTGTGTTCGCCGGGGATGATCTGCAGACCTGCGGACTCCGTCGTGTACAGGCCGGTCAGCGCAATGGCGTATTGCACCGTGCTGGGCGCTCCAGCAGGTGCGGTCGTGACGGGGATGATGAGCGTTCCACCAGCAAGCGCGTTCGTTGCCGTGTAGGAAACGGTGACGATGCAGTTGGCACCCGGAGCCAGCGTGCCGCAGGCGCTGTTTACAGCAAAGTGGGAATCACTGCTGGTGGGCGTGCCGATTGTAGCGGATGAGCTCCCGGTGTTGGTGACGGTAACGGTTTGGTGTTGCGCGACCGTCCCCGGCACGTTGTCGAAGCGGAGTTCGCCGGGTGTGAACGAGATGCCCGGATCGTCAGATCCTGTGCCACTTAGCGCTGACATGGCCTGTCCGGCGGAGGTGGACACCGTCAGCGTTCCCGTACGCGTTCCGCTGGCAGTGGGGACCAAGCGAAGAGGGACAAAGCAGCTTGCGCCTGGTGCGATTGCGTCTCCGGCACAGCTTGCGCCGCCCGTAAGGTCAGATGTCACCGCAAAGTCGCCCGTCACTGCGGCACCTGTGGCGGTGATTGTGGCGGAGGTGCCGTTGGTCAGCTGGAAGATGGTTGACGCGCTTGTGCTATGTACGGGAACGGGACCAAAGTCCTGGCTCACGGGAGTAAGCACAATGCCGGTCAGGGCGATGCCGTTGCCGGTTGTGTCCAGCGCTTCTGCCATACCTCCGCCCGGCGAGGTCAGCGAGATCACGCCAGGGTGCGTGCCCGTGGTTGTAGTTAGAAACTGCACTCCGAGGTAGCAGTTCAGGCACGACCCGGAGGTGGATGCCGCAAAGGCGTTTGCGGCGGGATCGCCGTGACCGTAGCCGGTGTCCTCGACCAGGATGACGCGGAAGTTGGGATCACTGGACGCGGCCCGCAGCGTGGAGAACGACTGCGAAACTTTCAGCCACTGAACCGCAGGCGTGTTCAGCGGAACATCGCCGAAGCTCAAGCCGCCGTTGGCATTGGGAAGGATCGCCGTTCCTGTTCCGCTGAGTTCGACATAAACCGGGCTGGCCGACCCGGCACTGACACTCAACAGGCCCTGCCGCGAGCCACTACCGGTCGGCGTAAAGGTGAGGACAACGGTGCAGCTGGCACCGCCATTCAGAGTTGCGGGGCAGCCGGTCTGATAGGTGAAATCGCCTGCGATGCTAAGGTTCAACGTGAAGGAGGCAACACCCGTGTTGCTGACCGTGACGGCGTGCGATTCGCTGGAGGCAGAGGTCACGGCCACCGGTGTCGTGAACGCAACAGACGTTGGCGACACGCTCAGGTTCGGATTGAGCCCAGCGGCGCTGATGGAGGGCTGCGGCAGCGTTTCACCCAGCACGGATGCTGTCAGGCCGTCCACGGTCAGCGTCATCGCGTCACTGGAGGGCGCGCCGCTGGCCTGGTAGCCGAGCGCAATGCGGCAGACCGAGCGCGGTTCAAGCGTGGCGGAACACTCGTCCGTAACAGTGAACGCGGGATTTGCGCTGACGGCAGAGGAGTGAGCCTGCGCTGTGTCACCGCTGTTCGAAAGGTAGAGATAACGCGGCGCGCGCAGACCTCCGGTGAACTGCCGCCCGAAGTCGATGGTCGTTGCGGACAACGATTCGGCCGCGGCCTGAGCGTAAGCCGTCAACAGGACGTCGCTTCCACCTACCTGCCAGTGTGCGTTGATGCCGCCGTCGTTCGCTGCGGAAGAACTTGCCGCCAGGCCCAGCGTGATGGTGCACGTACCACCCGGTCCGAGCACAAGTGAGACACCATCGGGCGCGGGTGTGCAGGTGGTCTTCGTCTGAGTGAGGCTGTACGGCGTTGCCGGAGCGCGCGGTGTGTTGGTGGTGCTGTTCGAGTTCTGCGACGAGAAGGTCTGGGTTGTGCTGCCGAGATTGGCGACGGTGAGGACGCGCATCGCTGTCGCGGACGCTGATGTCACGATGCCGAAATCAAGCTCATGCGGAAGGACCGTGATGGGGTTTGCGGTGCGCGTGGACGCAGGCAGGACTGTGGTGAACGGTGTTCCATTGCCAGCCTGTACCGTGATGGAGCCCGGCCCGCTGCCGCTTAGGGCCAGGCTGCATTCTCCCGCCGCAGGTAGCGACTGCCCGCAGCCGCTGGTCACGGTGTAGCCGGATGCGGTCACGGTGACGTTGTTGGCGGTCGAGGTACCCAGGTTACGCAGGATTAGATTGGGCAGGTCATCGGTGGAAAGTGCGGGCGTTGCGCCGCTGCCGTTTGGATCGAGCCTGGCCAGCAGACCCGCGCCGCCACTGCACGCGCTGCCGGTGCACGACGGAGAGGGCAGAGCATCGCGCACGCTCGATGGCAGCGCCGCATTTGGTGCGTATGCCAGGGGAAGATCGTAGGTCTCAGTCGCTAGCAGGTCGCTGCTGACGGTCGGGCTGATGCCGCCGGACAGGGCAGCCGTACCGTCTGCTTCGGCCAGGACTCCACCTTCGATCGCCGGCAGACTGGCGAAGCCGCTGTTTGCCGTGGGCAGGCCGCCAAAGCGCGCGGCGCGGTCCACCTGTCCATTGCTGGCCATGCGAAAGGCGAAGGCGCTACCGAGTGTCTCTACCGGTAGCACGGGCAAGAGTGGCACGGCCGGAGAACTTTGGTTTGAGGAGAACACCCATACGGTGCCGTTTGGTCCGGGCGCAATGACGGACTCAGTTGCCGGTGCCAGAATCACCGACTGCAAGACCGACGACCCATCCACAGCGAGCCGTATCGCGGTTTGATAGCGCAGGAGAGGCGCGACAGGTGCCTGAATGTTTGTCAGCGGAAAGAGGCCCGGCGCGATGTCGCCGGAGAGCAGCAGAGCACCGGAACCGCTGGTATCAAGCGCGGCCGCGCTAAGTCCGTTGCCCGGGACGAAAGTGGAAAAGAGAAATCCGTCTCCGGCAGGTGTCAGTTCCGTGACAAAGCCGGAGACGTTGCTGCCGTTCACCGAGCGGAAAACCGGCACGAGTGCGGACGTTGTCGGATAGCCCGTGGCGGTCGTTGTTCCCGCGATGTACGCGTCGCCGCTTGCGTCCGCGACGATAGCCGCGGGCGTGGTGTCACCGTTAGCACCAGTCAGGTACGTGGAGTATTGCAGCGAGCCCGTGCCCGTGGAGAAGCTTTCAACGAAGCCGTTGCCGGTGCTGTTGGGTGCGGGGCTTTGCTGGATGCCATTGGGCGTGACGGGGAGTGCGTTTGCCGGGTCTCCCACGCTGAAGATGGAACCGGTGACAAGGACGGCGTTCGCGGTCGCGGTAACGCCGGAAACACTCATCGGCTCTGCTCCGCAGAAGGTTAACCACTGCTCGGTGAGCGACGGAGAGAATTTCGCTACGAAGGAGTTGGTCCGCGTCCCGGCCTTACTCGGGAAGGCGGCGCCGGAGGTTCCGTTTAGGGATCCACGCGAATCGGAAGTTCCCGCGACGTAGACATTGCCGGACGCGTCGAGGTCAAGCGCGATGCCAGTATCGCCCAGTTGCCCGATCTGCACCTGTGCCAGCAGCTGGGTTCCCGCGCTGTTGAACTTCAGCAGACGCACGCCATCGTGTGCCTCCAGCAGGGTGTACAGATTGCCCGATGCATCCTGCCGCAGACCGTGGAACGTGCCCTGGCCATTGACCGACAGAAGCCCAGAGAGTGTCACCTGCTGCCCTGAGAGGCGCAACGCCGCGAGGGCGATCAGGAGAGCAGCACATCGGCGAAGCAGGCAGAGCATACGCAGGCAGTCCGGCCCATGAGGGGCTGGTGTTATTAACCCACGGAGAAGAGAGAAAACGGTTGTCCTGTTCTACGACAGGTGCATCGATGGGACAGACCCGGAGCCGATATGAGGCGCTGGCAGGGATGTCTCGTTTGCGTAACTATACGGGAGCGGCGGCGGTTTGTGCAGGGTGGAGCAAGGGCGCGAAGCCCCGGCGATTCATCTCGCGCACAAAGCTGTCGTGGTCATCGTAGAGGATTGCCTGCATCCCGGCGGCCTGGGCTGCGGCGATGTTCTCCCCCTTGTCATCCACGAAGAGGATGTCTGCCGCGGGTACGCGCAGCCCGGCGATGGCTGCCGCGTAGATCTCCGGCTGCGGTTTGCGCAGTTTGAGAGCGTGCGACCAGATCGTGTGGTCGAAGCGGCTGATCCAGTCGAACTTGGCGCAGATGCCTTCTGCCATGGCATCCGGCATGTTGGACAGGATGCCGGTGCGAACGCCCGCGCGGTGCAAGGCGTCCACCCATTCCAGCATGGGTTCGTTCATGTCCGTCCACAGCGCAACGTCAGTGTCTTTGAGCGCGCGGAGCGTATCGATCGGCATGGGACGGCCCGCGATGCGGGTCCAGTATTCGTCTCCGGTCATGGCACCTGCGTCGTAATCATCGCGCAGACCCCAGTAAGCGGTACTGAGTTGCGCGTCCGTCAAACCGGAGAGCGCGCACATGCGATCCCATGCCTGCGGGTTTGGCGGCAGGGTGAGTACCTTACCAAAGTCGAAGAGAACCGCTTGGATTTCCGGCATAGTGTTGATTCTATCGGTGATCGGTTGTAACGAATGTGCGGTTTACTTAGACAGGCGCTTCTGATGGTTTAATTCGGTAGCATCATGTTGTGAAGTTCTCCGCACGAACCGACTTTGTTTTCGAGGACTCGGCCTACGGTAACGCGCTGGCGGAAGCTCGGACCCGACAAGACTTCATTGACCTGACCGTCTCGAATCCGACGCGCTGCGGCTTTGACTATCCAGCGGAACGGATACTTGCCGCAATGAGCGATCCGGCAATACTGTGCTACGAGGCTGATCCGCTGGGAATAAAGAGCGCGCGGATGGCAATCTCTGCCTTGTACTGCGATGCGTACGGTGCCGATGTTCCGCCGGATCGATTGCTGCTGACGGCCAGTACCAGCGAGGCGTATAGCTATCTGCTGCGGCTCTTCTGCGAACCGGGTGATGTCATCCTTGTACCTTCGCCGAGTTACCCATTGTTTGATCTTCTGGCGCGGTTGCATGACGTGGAGGTCGTCACGTATCCGCTGGTGTACCACGATGGATGGCAGGTCGATCCTGCGTCGCTCGCGGCTGCCGTGACTCCTCGCACCCGTGCACTTGTTGCAATACACCCGAACAATCCGACCGGGCACTATTGCAGCCCGGCGGACCGTGAGGCCTTGTTTGCCGTAGCACGGGCACATCATCTGCCATTGATCGTGGACGAGGTGTTTCTCGACTACGCGATTGAAGGCGATGGCCACACCAGCTTCGCTGAAAAGCAGGAACGCGGAGCAAAGGTCGCAGGGGGCAAAGTTATTGACACTCCGCTTACCTTTATCCTTTGCGGTTTGAGCAAGGTGCTTGCCTTGCCGCAGATGAAATTGGCCTGGATGGCGGTGTGCGGGCCTGCAATCGAGGCAGACGCTGCCATGGCACGTCTAGAGGTAATTGCGGACACATTTTTGTCTATCGCTACTCCGCCTCAGGTTGCGCTGCCTGCGTGGCTGCGGGAGCGTGAAGCAATACAGGCCCAGATCACGGACCGCATTCGCGTGAATCTGCGTTTGCTGGACGATGCGTTGACGGGAACCGCAATCACCCGGTTGAAGGTGGAAGGCGGATGGAGCGCGGTGTTGCGCATTCCGGCCAGCGAACATGACATCGATGTTGCGCTACACCTCCTGCGGCAGCAGAGTCTGGCCGTGCATCCCGGATCGTTCTATGGTTTTCCGGAACGTGGTTGGCTCGTGATCTCGCTGTTGCCAGAGAGCGTGTTGTTTGAGGAAGGTATGCACCGGTTGTTCCGCATCGAATTTGGTACGCCTTTTCCTCACGCCGGGCTGCTCCCTAGCACATTCTGCGCAGCCTAGAATTGAGCTATGGCCGCTGACTTCACGCACCTGCACCTCCACACCGACTACAGCCTGCTGGATGGTGCCTGCGACGTCGATAAGTTGGCCGGCCACGTCAGCAGCCTGGGTCAGCGCGCCGCTGCCATGACGGATCACGGCAATATCTATGGCGCTGTGCACTTCTCAGAAGCGATGCAGAAGAAAGGCATCAAGCCGATCATTGGGTGCGAACTCTACCTTTCCGAGACGAACGATCACCGCGAGATGACCGGCGGCTACAACCACTTCCTGGTGCTGGCCGAAAACGATGAGGGGTATCGCAACCTGGTGCGGTTGACCAGTGAAGCAGCGGTTCATGGTTTCTACCGTAAACCACGCCTGAGCAAAGACTTCCTGGCAAAGCACACCGCTGGGCTGATTGGATTTTCAGGCTGCCTCGCAGGCGAACTGAACCAGCACCTGATCAAAGGCAAGTATGAGCAGGCGAGGAACCTAGCCGGGTACTTCCGCGAGATCTTCGGCAAGGAAAACTTCTTCCTGGAGATTCAGGATCATGGTCTGGAGCCGGATCGCGGCGTCTGTGATGCGCTGTTCCGCATGGAACGTGAGCTTGAAATCCCGCTCATCGCAACCAATGACGCACACTATGTCGCAGGGGATGACAGCCGCGCGCACGAGATCCTGCTGTGCGTGCAGACGGCGGCGTCGATCAATGATCCCAACCGCTTCAAGTTCGATACAAATGAGTTCTACATTAAGTCCGCAGAGGAGATGCACCGCACCTTTGCCGGGCATGAAGAGGTCTGCACGCGGACGATGCAGTTCATCGACCGCTGCAATGTGGAACTCCAAAAAGTGAAGGATCCGTTTCCGGCATTCCCGGTTCCAGCAGGCATGTCGCTGGACGGCTACTTTGAACGGGTCTGCCGCGAGGGTTTGCGCAAGCGGCTGGACACGGCGATCGCTCATCTGCGGTCGCAAGGGCTGCTGCGGTATGAGACCGCCGCCTATGAGGCGCGGTTGAGCCGGGAGATCGAGTGCATCAAGGCGATGAAGTTCCCCGGCTACTTCATGATCGTGTGGGACTTCATCCGCTATGCGCGCGAGAAGAGCATTCCGGTGGGTCCAGGACGCGGATCGGCTGCCGGATCGCTGGTGGCCTACGTGATGGAGATCACCGACATCGATCCCCTGCAGAATGAACTGCTGTTTGAGCGGTTTCTGAATCCTGAGCGCGTCTCCATGCCGGATATCGACATCGACTTCTGCATGAATCGGCGCGGCGAGGTGATTGAGTACGTCAAGCAGAAGTACGGCGCGGATCAGGTAGCGCAGATCATCACCTTCAACACCATGGCGGCAAAGGCGGCCATCAAGGACGTGGGCCGCTCGCTCGACATGCCGTACGGCGAGGTAGACCGGATTGCAAAGATGATCCCGGGCACCATCGGCATCACGATTGAGCAGGCGTTGAAGGATTCACCGCCGTTGGCGCAGGCGTACGAGTCGAACCCGCAGGTGAGGGAAGTCATCGACACGGCGATGCGGCTGGAGGGCCTGGTGCGCGGCGCGGGTGTTCACGCGGCGGGCGTGGTGATCGCGCCTCAGCCACTAACCGAACTCGTCCCCGTAACGCTGACCAAGACGGATGATCTGGTCACCGCGTACGACATGAAGGCCATCGAAAAGATGGGCCTGCTCAAGATGGACTTCCTTGGGCTGACCACGCTGACGGTGATCGACGATTGCCTGAAGCTCATCAAGTCGAACCAGGGCATCGACGTGGACATGGCGACAGTGCCGCTGGACGATCAGGTGACGTATGAAAAGGTCTTCCATCGCGCGCTGACCTCAGGGGTCTTTCAGTTTGAATCAGGCGGGATGCGGGATGTCCTACGCCGGTACAAGCCGACCACGGTCGAAGATCTAACCGCGTTGAATGCGCTGTTCCGCCCCGGACCGATCCAGGGCGGTATGATCGACGACTTCATCGAGCGCAAGTGGGGCCGTCGCGCGGTCGAGTATCTCTTGCCCGAGCTCGAAGATCTGCTCAAGGAGACGCTGGGCGTCATCGTCTACCAGGAGCAGGTGATGCAGATTTCGAGCGTCATTGCCGGGTATTCGCTGGGCGGCGCGGACCTCTTGCGCCGCGCCATGGGCAAGAAAAACATGGAGGAGATGGCCAAGCAGCGTGACCTGTTCATGGCGGGCGCGGCGGAGCGGAAGCATCCGAAGGAGAAGGCGGGGCAGCTATTCGACCTGATCTTGCAGTTTGCAGGGTATGGCTTCAATAAGTCGCACTCATCAGCCTACGCACTGCTCGCGTATCACACCGCATGGCTGAAGACGCACTACCCGGTGGAGTTCATGGCGGCGCTGCTGACCAGCGAAACGTCCAAGCCGGAAAACGTGGTCAAGTACATCGGCGAATGCCGCGAGATGAGCATTACGGTTCTTCCGCCAGATGTGCAGGTCTCAGACGCCAACTTCACACCAGGTGGTAATGCCATCCGCTTCGGTCTGGCTGCGATCAAGAACGTTGGCGGCAATGCGATCGAAACGATCACTGCCACGCGGCGCGCTCTGCAGGGCGAAGGTAAGCGGGGGTTTTCTTCTCTATGGGAGTTCTGCGAGACCGTTGACCTGAAACTGCTGAACAAGCGTGTGCTGGAGTCGCTGATCAAGGCGGGTGCCATGGACAGCTTTGGATCTCGCGCCCGTGTATTCACGGCGGTGGACGGTGCCATGGAGCGCGCGCAAAAGTCGCAGCGTGACGCTCTGAGCGGGCAGAGCGGCCTCTTTGGCCTCTTTGACGCCGGTCCCAGCAGCGCTGCCAATCCAACGGTGGAGGAACTTCCCCGTGCGCCGGAGTGGGACGAACACACGCGTCTGCAGAATGAAAAAGAGGTTCTTGGCTTCTTTGTATCGGGCCACCCGCTGGACAAGTACCGGGAGAAACTCCGCAACCTTAAAGTCGTGGACGCCGCCACCGCGTGCGAGATGAAGCCTGAGGCGGTCAGCTTTACACGTGGTCAGCGCGAGCCGCAGAATGAAATCCAAATCGCAGGCGTGATCACCTGCCTGAAGGCTGCGAAATCCAAGCGCAGTGGAGAGATGTACGCCTCGGCCTGCCTTGAGGATGCCTCTGGCAAGATCGACCTGATCGCCTTTCCGAAGGATTACGAGAAGCTGGCTGAAGCCCTCAAGATCGATGTGCCTGTGCTGGTGCGTGGATCGTTGCGCGGCGAGGAAGAGGCCGCGCCCAAGCTCTCTGTGACCGCCATTACCGCACTTGAAGATGTCAGGATCAAGCTGCCGGAGGCGCTCCGCATCAAGGTGCCGCTGCACCATCCGGACGCGGCGCTGCTGCAGAAGCTGCTGGCTGTGTTCACGGAACGGCCCGGCCCGGGCAAGCTGCTGCTCGATTTCGAAGAACCTGGGGAATTTTGCGCTGTGTTAGAGCCGCAAGGCTTTGCCGTCTGCGCCGACCGCCTGTTTATCGACCGCGTGGAAGACCTGGTGGGCGCGGGCGGCGTAAAGGTGATTAACTAGGCAGCGAGATGTTTCGGAATCACAAAGCCGTGGCATACCTGCTGATGCGTGTGTCGCTGGGCATCAACTTCTTTGGACATGGATTCTTCAGACTCCTGCGCGGTGCTGGCGTGTTTGCCAACGGCGCGGTAAAAGGCATGGACAAGGGTCCGTTGCCGCACGGCATGTCGCTGGCCTTCCTGTATGTGACGCCGTACATCGAGCTGATTGTTGGTGTGCTGCTGATGCTGGGGCTGTTTACGCGCGTGTCTCTGGTGGCGGGTGCTCTGTTTATCATCGCCCTGACGGTGGGCACCACGTCCGTGCAAAACTGGGATGGTGCATCGACGCAACTGATGTACAGCGCCGTTTTCTTCTTCATGCTGTGGCTGATCGAGGCGAACACGATCTCGCTGGACGTTCTGTTTAGTGGCCGGACCGTATAATTTACCTCAGGTTCACATGGCAGAGATAGAGGCAAAGGCGGCCGTTGTCGCGGTTCCCGAGGCGTGGCGCAAAACCGAAGTCGCGCGCGACCCGCAGCGTCCCCATCCCATGGACTTCATCGAAGGGATCTTTACCGATGCGAGTGAGATCCACGGTGACCGGAGCTACGGCGACGACCGGGCGATGTACGCGGCCATGGCACGGTTCGACGGCGACGAGGTGTTGGTGCTTTGCAATCGCAAGGGACGCACGACGAAGGAGCGAATGCACTTCCGTTTCGGCTCACCTGAACCGGAGGGTTACCGAAAGGCGCTGCGCGCCATGAAGCTGGCGGAAAAATTCAACAAGCCTGTATTCAGCTTTCTTGATCTCGCGGGTGCCTACCCAGGGCTGGGTGCTGAGGAGCGCGGACAAGGCGAAGCGATCGCGCGTAACCTGTTTGAAATGGCGCGGCTGCGTGTTCCAACCATCACCGTGATTACCGGCGAAGGCGGGTCCGGTGGTGCGCTTGCGCTTGCCCTGGCAGACCGTGTGCTGATGCTGGAAAACGCAATCTACTCCGTGATTTCGCCGGAGGGCTGCGCGTCCATCATGTGGAAGGATGCCAGCAAGCGTCAGAAGGCGGCCGAAGCGCTGAAGTACACCGCTCCCGACGTCCTCCGGCTGGGCTGCGTGGACGATGTGATTGCTGAACCGCCTGGTGGAGCGCAAGCCGATCCCGAAGACGCGAAGGCTCGTGTGCGAGCCTGCCTGCAGCACTACTATGCTGAGCTGAAGAGTCAAACGGTTGAGGCGCTGCTTGAGAGCCGCTACCGTAAGTTCCGCGACATGGCGCAGTTTTTCACCGCCGCGTAGGCTTGACTGTGAATGAGGCCGGGCAGATGAATACAGCGGCACGTTCCCCGGTGGAACAGCGGAACCGGTCTGCGCTGCTGTTTATCCTGGCCGCCCTCTGGGTTGCAGCGTCGCTTACTGGCGGACGCATCGCCGCGCTTGTTGCCGCTCCGCTTTGGAAGGATGTGGTCAGGCAGTGCGCCACTGCGGTGTTGCTGGCTGCTGGACTGTATGCCATTGCTCGTTCCGGTATGGATGACCTGCGTCCTCTCAGCGGGATTGGATTCGTACGGAGACCGGGCGCGCGGCGGGAGTTTGCTCTGGGCCTTGCCCTGGGATGGGGCATCGCTCTGGTCCTTGTCGTTCCTGCGCTGCTCTCCAGGAATCTCAGCATGAATGTTGATTTCGGCAGAGCAAGTCTTTCCCGGCTTGTGCTGTCCGCCGTGGTTCTGTGTGCGTTTGCCTTGTGTGTGCAATTAATTGTCGCGGGACTCCCGGCGCGGCTTCTGGTCCGTACTGCGGGGCCCTCGTGGACGGTGATTGCCATGGTGTTGCTGGCGTTCTGCCTGGTCCTGAGCGGGGAGGCGGGCCGGGATGGTGCAATCGTCTTTGCGGTGCTTGCGGCCGCCCTGTTTACCGCAGCATTTCTGCGGACGCGCGCCATCTGGTTGCCGCTGGGTCTGCAGTTGGGATGGACGTTGGTGCTGGCACTGCTGTTTGGTGTGGCACCGCAGTACGCGCCGGCGGCGAGCGGCATTGTTCATAGTGACATAGGACGCCCCGCGTGGCTGACCGGCGGTCCGTCCGGGCCCGAAGGCTCAGTCTTTGCGCCTCTGGTGCTGATTCTGGCTCTTGCAATCCTCTACCGGATGACGCGGGAGTACGCCTGGCGTTACACGTACCAACCAATAGAGGGCGCAGGCTACCCCGTGGAGGTGCAACCGCCTCCGGCCCATGCCCGCGAAGAGGTGCGCGCGGCGGAAGCGCTGGTGCAGATTGGCGGGGTACCGGCTGCTGTGCAAGCTGCACCCCGGGAACCATTTCAGTAGCGTCAGTTTTGACGCGCGCAAAACGGCGCGGGACACGACTTGCATTTGCTCCCCTGTTCGGTCTACCGTGTGTGCACGTAGAGCCTGGAGGGGGTTCCCCAACCCATGAAGATTACGCGCCTCACCGCCGCTCTGGTGTTCGCGACAGCGAGCCTCTCCGCATGGTCACAAAAGCAGCCCGCCGGCCCTGTACCGCAGCGCGACGTGTTTGTCGTGGGCGCGGATACCGCCGTCGGTGATCCCCTGATTGGTTTCAAACCCACGCGGGTGGAGTACACCAACACTCCCATGGACCTGAGCGGGCGCCGCGAACTGGTGCGCATGTTGCTCATGGAGCAGGGATTTGCGCATCGCGCCTTGCCGCTGGGAGCGCCTGGGCTGATCCTTCATGCAAACGGACGCCTGACCGTGGATAGCGAAACGCTGAAGAAGCGCCTCTACAAAGACGGTTCTTGCGCCGCAGCGGGAGATCGGGTGATGGTGACGGACATAGCGGTTCTCTCCGACCGGATCAACGTCGATGTCAACGGCGGACCATATCTGCCCCACCGCTATCTCCGGCATATTGAGATCAATGGGATGCCGCTGGCCGGCGACGGGCAGGTGGGCGAACGTCCCACCGGGACCCGCATTACCTTGCTCTTTGAGGGAGCCACCCCACGGTTGTCTTCCGCAGAATTAAAGGCCTTGCTGGAGCCGTTGCTCGACTTCGGCCTGAAGAGTTCCGAGCAGGCGTACGCAGATACGCTGCCGGAGCCGATCAAGAAAGCTGTCGAGGAACACGAGGTGCTGGTTGGGATGAACCGGCGCATGGTGCTTGCGTCGCTTGGTCAGCCGGAGAGCAAGCTGCGTGAGCGCGCCTCAGACGGCAGCAGCGGGGAAGTCTTCGAGGAATGGATCTACGGACGTACCCCGCAGACGATCCGCTTTGTCCGCTTCCGTGGTGACCGCGTGATCCTCACAAAGGTAGCCCCGCTCGGGAAGCCGCTGGAAGTCCGTGACAGGGATGAGCTTGCGAGCTACCGTGATCCATCCACGATTCACGAAATTGCGCTTGGCGACGCCAAATCTCCAAGCAAGGATACGGATGCGCCATCGCAGAAGGCACCGAGTCTGCGGGCACCGGGAGAGAAATCAGATGACGAGCAGACGCCTGCGAAGCCCTCCGCAAATCACCCCGGCTAGGGCACGGAGGCAGCTTGAAGAGGATCGCTGATCCCTTCTTGGGCTCAGGCGCGATAACGAGCAGATGTATACTGGCTAAGTTGCGCGAAAGAGGATGCAGCCTCCCTGTAGTTCCTCATCCCTGAGGTCCGTATGCGGCTTCGGCATATTTCGCGAATCACGATCCCATAGGTGCATGGAAGGCACCGCAGAGAGGACCAACCCATGGCGAAGATTGCCAAAACCGGTGATCGCAAGAAAGCGATGGACACCACCAAGAGCACGGACTGCCCCAAGTGCAGCAAGCCAACCCGCATCGTCAAGCGCGTGAAAGATCGCGAGCGTGGAACGCCCGGCGGCATCTACATCTCCTGTTCGGCCTGCGACTTCTTCGAACGGCTTTAAAAAATAAGCACGACCATGAATGCCCGGTGCGCAATGCGCCGGGCTTTCTTATGGTCTTAGGAGCGTTGCGCTGCGGCAATCTCCGCAATCATTCCGCGTGCCGCAGCGCCGGGATCAGCAGCACGCGTGATAGGTCTTCCGGCAACCACCATGTCCGCTCCCAGCCGAATGGCTTCGCCTGCGGTTGCGGTGCGTCGCTGATCATCAGTGGAAGCGTACGACGCCGGACGGATGCCCGGCACCACCAGATGTACGTCCTTTGCAGCGCTTGAGCGAAGCCCCGTGATGTCATGGGGCGAGCAGATCAGCCCGTGCACGCCTGCGGCAACCGCCATCTCGCCCAGCCGGACGGCCTGGCGTTCCGTAGTCTCGTGCACACCGGTAGCCGCAAGTGCTCCGTTGTCCATGCTGGTAAGGACGGTCACGGCCAGCACACGCAGGGTGGGCGGCGCTGCCTCTACAGCGGCCGCGAGCATACCGGGTCCGCCCGCTGCGTGCACCGTGAGCAGGTTTGCACCGGTGTCTCCAGCCACACGCACGGCGCTTGCCACCGTATGGGGAATGTCGTGCAACTTGAGATCGAGGAAGACCTGCAGATCTCGTTCCTGGAGTTCCTCCACGATCGCGCGGCCTTCCGCCAGGTAGAGTTCCAGACCCACTTTTACCCAGCGTACGCAACCCGCAAGCCGGTCGGCCATCCCTAGCGCTTGCTCGCGGGTGGGAAAGTCAAGCGCAACGATGAGCCGGTCCACTGCATTCATGATCTTTCGTAGTGTAGATGCCGGATTGCCGGTGCAACACCTTCCAGCCATTATGCTTAGGCCATGGCAGGCAACCGTCCCCCGGACCAAACCGTTGCGCTGACCATCGCGGGATTCGATCCCTCCTGTGGCGCGGGAGTAACGGCCGACCTTGCAGTGTTTGCCGCTCACGGAGTGTTTGGCACAGCCGCGGTCACAGCGCTGACCGTGCAATCCACGATGGGTGTGCGCCGGACCGAACTGGTGGACGGCGAGCTTCTTACCGAGACGCTGGCGCATCTCCATACGGACCTGCCACCAAATGGAGTCAAGATCGGCATGTTGGGCGGTGCGAAGCAAGTAAGCGCGGTAAGTGCATTTCTGCGTGAACTCCGGCAGCGCACTCCCCGGCCATTTACGGTGCTGGATCCGGTGATCCGGTCCAGCTCCGGCGCGCAGCTGCTGAGTGCGGAGGGCGTGCAGGTTCTGCAAACCGAGCTCCTGCCACTGGTTGATCTTGTTACTCCAAACACCGAGGAACTCGCTGTACTGACCGGGACGGCCTGCAGGACAGACGGGGAGATCGAGGCGGCCGCTCGCCGGCTGGCGGCCACTTATCCCGGCCTGTCGGTGCTTGCGACCGGAGGTCACCGCGCCTCACCTGATGACACGCTGCTCTATGGAGACACGATTACAATGTTTCGCGGCGAGCGTATTGCCACGCGGTCCACCCACGGCACCGGATGCGCGCTCTCCAGTGCGCTGTTGTGCAATCTGCTGCGTGGCAGGAGCTTGCCGGAGGCTGCGGGAGATGCAAAGTCGTATGTGGCGCAGGCGATGCGCTCGGCGGTCCCGCGTGGTCAAGGCAATGGTCCGCTTCATCTCTATTGGCCCATTGTGGGACAGGAGCGCTCCTAAGCACCTCCTTAGTCAGGCCGATGTATGAGCCATGTCCACTGCAAGCGTGCTTCCTCTTACCATGAATCCTCTTCCCCCATTTTCCCGGCAGACCTCTGCCCCGCACCGCAACCCAATCCGCCGGCGAACCAGCCCGGAACAAGGCCGCGCGCTGGAAGTGCTTGGCCATGCCATCGAGTACCTCGTGGATTCCCGTCTGTTCGAGACATGGGAGTCTCCGGCCGATGCACAGGCCGTACAGACGCTGATGTCCTGCTCCCGCCAGGTCTTTGCCGCGTGTGAGGACCTTAGTCCGTGGCATAAGCGTGTGCAGCGTGCGCTGGTCAAAAAGCTCCATCTTCAGGTGGCGCCGGTGCGGCATGGATAGATGCGGCTGGTAAGCTTCAGCTATGGCGGAGCGCCTTACTCTGACGCTGAACGGCAACCAGCGCTCGTTCGATGACCTCGGCGACGTGCCAACGGTTGCCGCTCTCCTGGCGGCTCTGGAGTTTCGTCCTGACCGCGTGGCGTTGGAACGCAACGGCCAGATCGTGCCGCGTGCGGAGTGGGCCACGACTGTTGTGGCAGCGGGCGACCGCATCGAGCTGGTGCACTTTGTGGGTGGGGGTTAGAGCAGTGCCATCCACTATGCCGCTGTCGCATGGAGAAGCGCATGCCAGCGATCGCCATAGGTGTCCCACCCGCCAAGGCTGCTGACGCGTGCAAGAGCGGCGGCTCGCATCCGCTCCCATCGCCCGGCTTCGTCAATCAGGCGCTGCATACGGCCGCGCAGAGCGTCAGGATCACGGATAGGAACGATGAAGCCTTCGACCTCATCCGTGAAAAGGTCTTCGGCTCCCGTGTTGGCCGTAGCCAGAACGGGGCAACCGCAGGCAAGCGCCTGGCCTTGTACCAGCGCAAGACCCTCTTCGATGCTGGGCAAAACCAGTACGTGACTCTCGCCCATCAGATCGACAATGCGGTCTTGCGGCTGCGCGCCTAAAAACTCGACGTTGTCCTTTGGCAGGCGTTCCAGCACCGGGACGATCTCACGGGAGAGTGCGCCCGCGACGCGCAGCCGTTTGCGCGGATGCTGTACCTTCGCGAAAGCCTCCAGCAGGTAGGGAATACCTTTGCGAAGACTGACGGAACCGGCGAACAAGACCTCAAACGACTGCTTTGGTCCCGCAGGCGGTGTTGTCGCCGGATGGAAGCGATCCAGGCGAACACCGTACGGAATGGTGTGTACCTTTCCAGCAGGAACGCCCATGGCCGCAAAGGAGCGCGCCGCGAAGCTTGAAGGAACCGTGATCGCGTCCGCCAAGGAGTAGATCTCCTCCTCGCGCCGTGCGTCACGCTCGTCGCTGACGGGCGCGGTAACGCCCCAGCGCTTGTACTCTTCAGAGACAATCTGTTCCTGATACCGCTGGTGCGACGATCCCCGATCACAAAAGAAGCGGCCGCCACGCCGCTGCACGAGCGCGCCAGTCTTTAACGATGATCCTGAGAGCGCAATCAGCGCGTCGCACTCTGGAACCGTCCGCACAGTGTATTCGTCGAAGGCGAGCGCGTTGGCGTACCCCGTCCAGTCTTCAAGAAATGCCGGCAGAGCGCCTGCCCGCCGGGCAAGGTATTCCCCCGTGTGTATCCATGGAAATGTATGCACCTTCGCCTTTGGCAGACCCTCACGCTTTAGCCGCTTCCACGGCCACGTGGAGAAGATGGCGGTCAGATCGCCTCGCCGCTGCAGTTCACGCGCCAGATCGAAGTGATGGAAGACGCCAAAGACGGTTTGCACGACACGCATTGTTAGCGAGAGTAGCAGACGGCTTACTGCGTCAACTTCTCGCGTGCATTGGAGGTGCGGGATGTCCAGGTCAGATTTTCTGCAGCCAAGGCGTCAAGCATGAAGTTACCTCGTTGCTTCAGCCGGGGAAACATGGCGCAGATGCGGTGTGCAAGCGTGACCAGCAGCCAGCTCACAAATCCGCGCCGCCGTCCGAGCAGGTCAAGAACGTCTTCGCGGACAAAGCTGTGCCCCATGGAGTGGGACGTACCGCCATGAAAGCCCACCTGATGCATGCCCAAGGCGTTCTCATGCTCCAGCAGATAGGACCGCATCACCGACCCCAGCGAAAGCTTCTCGTAACCGGCGGCATTCACCTGCCACTCCACCCATGTCGTGTGACCCTGCCGCCATCCCGCCACCAGCGCCAGCCAGCGGTTTCCGTCGCGCAGGCCGAGGACAAAGCTATCCGCAGATCCGCAGATCGAGCGCACCTGATGATTGAAGTCGCGCTGATCGATGGTGTCGAGTGAACTCTGGTTAATGGAACGCAGATTCTTCGTGTCACTGGAGGCAAGTTCATGGGCAGCGCCGGTCAACACCGCGTGGGGAAACATCCTCTCAAACCGCCGCCGCGCGGCACGCATGTGGACGCGCGTGCGTCTGCCTAGCGTAGCCAGTGTCTTTTCAAGGTTGGCTCCAAGGCGGAGCGTGTCTTGTGTTTCCCGTCTTCCGAGTGCGTACATAAAGGGGTGAGCCGCATCTGCCGGGATTTCCGCCTCCATGCCTAAGGGGAGAGAAGGCTCCTGGTGCTTGAAGGACACAAGCACGATGCGGGCGCCCCGTCGCAGCATGGTGACACAGGCGGCCGCAGCGATGCCGCCACGCAGGCCGCCCGCTGCGATCACCGTTCGTACGCCGAATGAATCCGCGGTTGCAAACAGACCGGTGCCGATGCCTGCAAGGCAATACTCCAGAAGGAGAACTGCTCCTTGCAGCGACTCCTGCTGGCTGCGGATGGGATTGGCAGTAAAGCAGAGGAGGTGCGGCCGCTTACGGAGCGCGTACCGTGAGCCCAGCAGCAGATGGAGACCGTGCATCGCGCCCGGCTGCCCACTGCGCAGTGCAAGTTCCTCCAGCTGTCCGGCGCGGGCGAGTATCGCTTCACGTCCGGTGACCACGAATACTCCCACATCGTTAAGACTCCCATGGCGACGCTACCATTTGCCAGAGCCGGTGACCAAACTTCCGTAACCCGAGTGATTTTCGGTTCTGAAAACGATTGCGCGATGTCTTGCGGGTGTCTCATCGCTATCACTGTTGCTCGCTGCGGCTGTACAACGGCGTGGCACTCGCTGTACCTTCGCATCCGTGAACCATCTGACTCGTCGTCACGTGTTGATTCGTTCAGCGCAGACTGCCGCGTGCGCGGCATTGCCGCTGACAAGAACCTTCGCGGCGGCACCGGGAGATACGGTCTCGTTGGCGCTCGCCCCGGAGCCACCGGTTCCTCTACCGGCGAACTTCACCGGCCTAGGGTATGAGATGTCTTCGGTGGCACCCATGGGCCTGCTCAGCGCTGACAACAGCCGCTATGTCCAGCTGACGCAGGCACTTGGCGCGCGCGGCGTGATCCGGGTGGGCGGCATCGTCGCCGATTACACCAGCTATGACGCCGAGGGGACGGTTGCCGCGGAGCCGAAGCATACGGTCATCACGCAGGCCAGCATCCAGCAGTTTGCAGGCTTTCTCAGGAGGATCGGATGGACGGCGATCTGGAGCCTGAACTTTGCGCAGGGCACGGTGGACGAGGCCGTCGTTGAAGCGAAGGCAGTCGCAAGTGCGCTTCGAGACAGACTCCAGGCGTTTGAGATAGGCAACGAGATCGACAACTACGGGCACGGATCGCACCCGTTCCGCACACCGCCATACACCTACGAAACCTATCGAGCGGAATACGGCCAGTGGCGCGCGGCTATCCTTCAAGCTGTACCGAGTGCGCGATTTGCGGCACCGGATACTGCCGGGTCGATTGATTGGGTGGAGCGCATGGCGGCGGACGCGCGCGGCAGTGTGCAGCTGCTAACGACGCATTACTACCGCAACGGACAGCAGCGGGGAAGCGCTGAACAACTGGCGCAGCCAGACGCGGCGTTGCAGGAACATCTCATCCGCCTGCGCGCGGCGGCGCGATCCAGCGGGATACCTTGGCGCATGTGCGAGACCAACTCGTTTTCTGGCGGCGGCCGGCCGGGAGTGAGTGACACCTTTCTGGGAGCGCTCTGGACGCTCGACTTTATGCTGCTGCTGGCGCGCTACGGATGTTCCGGTGTAAACATTGAGACCGGTGTGAACCAGCTCGGTTTTGTGAGTTACTACTCCCCAATACAAGACGATGGCAAAGGGACGCAGAGCGCGGGTGTGCCGTATTACGGGATGCTTGCGTTTGCGGAGGCTTCGCGGGGCTGCTCGCATGTGCATCCTCTGGCCGTTCCTCAATCCGCGGCCGGCCTCACCGCCTACGCACTGGGCGATGAACGATCCGTTCGATCCGTCGTTCTAGTAAATCGCGGGGCCGCCGCTTACGACGTATCGCTCAACTCACTAAAGGTAAAGAAGCCGCGAGCGATGCGGCTGACCGCGCCCGCAATCGACAGCAAGAGCGGCATAACCTTTGCTGGTTCCGTAGTGAGCAGCGCCGGCCGCTGGAGTGCCGCTGAGTCAAATCCTATCGACGGCAATCACGTGAGGGTGGAAGCAGCCAATGCGCTTGTGATCCGCGCTGACTGATCCCGCTTGTTCGTGGCTGGCCGAGTTTCTTCACGAGGCACAGAGTGCCGGAAACCTACGTCCAGTTGAGGTTTGTAAGCGAGTTAGCGGGCAGCGTGATTTCCGCGATGGCTCCGTCAACGCGCACGCCTACCGTCTGTTGAGCGCCAGTGTTGCTTACCACGATGCACTTGCGGCCATCGGTGTTGAGGAAGGCGACGTGCGCGACCTTGTCGATGCCGCCCTGCGAGTCAATTACCTTCGCGCCTCTGCGCGCCGCATGATTGTAGTGCTTCATGACCCAGTAATTAGGGTTGCGCGTGATCTCCTTCGTAACGGAGTTGATCGTGACCGTGCCTTTTCCGTGCACAAACGGGCCGATATTCGGGTTGCCATGTTCATCCAGCGCAACGTTCCAGGCGATCACCGAGCGCACCCAGTTGCGCAGTCCCATGGCACCGCCGGTACCTCCCTGCGCGATGGCTACGTCGTCGGGCACTTCCTTGCGCGTGGAGGAAAGGTCCTGCATCCCCGGGTTGGCGTCGCCGGTGTTCTGCGCGGTCATGGGACCGGGCGTGGCGGCGATCTGTCCCACCAGAGAACGGGTTGCCACGGAGAACTGACCTTCGGTCCAGTACTGGTGTTTCGAGGGATATGCATCATGGATGCGCGTCATGGCGGTGGGATTGCCGACGTATGGATGCCAGGCAACGCCTTCCACGTATTGAGCAAGAGAGGGGTCTTCCAGTGAATTGAACACGCGTCCCCACAGATTCCAGTTGTGGTCCAGCAGCCAGATTTTCGTCTGCAGATTGGCCGCCTGCAGCGCCGGACCAAAGTGCCTGGCGATGAAGACAATCTCGGTTTCCTGTGGCCATGCACAGGCCGGCATGCTCTCGGCCTGCTCGGCATCCACTTCGTTCTGCGACGTGATCGCGTCAACGCGGATACCCGCTGCCTGGTACGCCTGCAGATACTTCACGAGGTACTTCGCGTACACGGGTAAGTACTTTGGCTTGATGTTGCCGCCCAGCATGCTGCCGCCGTTCTTCATCCATCCCGGTGGGCTCCAGGGAGAGGCGAGGATGAAAAGCTCGGGGCAGATCTTCCGCGCGGTGAGCAACTGCGGAATCAGATAGGCGCGGTCGCGATCGATGGAAAAGCGCGCCAGATCCGGGTCAGGTTCACCCTCGTCATAGCTGAAGAGCTCGCGCGAGAAATCGCTTGCCCCAACGCATGTGCGAATAACATTGATGCCCAGCTCCGAGGGATCAAAGAGCTCATGCATGAACTTCTCACGCGCTGCCGGAGAAAGCTGGTTGATCATGTATGTGGCCGCGTCCGTCATGGCGGCACCAAAGCCGAGAACGTCCTGGTAGGAGCGGGACGGATCGACCGTAATGGCATTCACATCGGAGACACCGGCTGCCCTCCACTTGAGATCGCGCCCATGCGCAAAACGCTGCGCAGCTCCGGCAGACTGTTGGACCGCGACCGGTCCCGGAATCTGAGAATAGCCAGCGAGCGGTTGCGAAACGGCTGCCAGTCCAGCAGCCCCAAGTTTGACAAAGTCTCGGCGAGTGGTCGTGACCGGCATCCTGAATCTCCTCAGAAGAAACACTAAACCCGTTGCCTGCGCGGCCGTGCTGTCACACCTGTGAAGACGATTGCACAAGCGCGTCGCAGCGAAGACCAACACTGTGCATGGCTTGCAGCCTGCCAAGTATAGGCAATGGTGTGTCTCGGCGTCTACGGAATGTCCGCCATCCGTGCGCCCGTGACAACAGTTCAATCGATTGTCTAGAATGCTCTTGCTTCTTGACCGCATCGAGGGATCTCTCTTGTTCAACCTTTCCTGTTCCGCCCGGCTCCCGTTCCGCAGTGCTTTTTCCTGGTTGCTTCCATCCGTGATGTCTGTTGCCGTCTTGGCAGGAGGCTGCGCCGCAGCGGCACAGCGGCCGCCCAGCGACGCCGAAGTAAACACCTTTGTGGATGGGCTTCTGCGCAAGATGACACTGAATGAAAAGATCGGGCAGATGGAGCAGGTTGCTGGCCAGCCCATGTTCACGCCGCCCGCAAAGCAGGAACAGCTTATCCGTGATGGAGAGGCAGGCAGCTTTCTGTTCCACACCGATCCCGTGCGCATCAATGAGCTGCAGCGCGTCGCCGTCACCCAATCGCGTCTGCACATCCCGCTGCTTTTCGGATATGACGTAATCCACGGCTTTCGGACCATCTTCCCCATCCCGCTTGCCATGGCGTCCTCGTGGGATGCTGACCTGGTGACGCGTGCGCAGGCGGTTGCGGCAAAGGAAGCTCGGCTTGCGGGCGTTCACTGGGCGTTCGCGCCCATGGTGGACATCGCTCGCGACGCACGATGGGGCCGCATCATGGAGAGCGCAGGCGAGGATCCTTATCTTGGCGAGACGATGGCTGCTGCCCAGGTCCGCGGCTTCCAGGGAGACTACGTTGGCCAACCTGACCACGTCCTGACTTCCGTTAAACACTTTGCCGCATATGGCGCTGCGTTTGGCGGCCGCGACTACGACAGCGTTGATGTCAGTGATGATCTGCTCTACAACGTCTACCTGCGGCCGTACCGCGCTGGTGTGAAGGCCGGCAGCGCGACGATTATGACCGCCTACATGGACCTGAACTCAGTGCCCGCTACTGGGAACCAATGGCTGCTGCAGGATGTGCTGCGCAAGGATTGGGGATTTCAGGGCTTTGTTGTCAGCGACTGGGACGCCGTACGGAATCTTGAGACACACGGCTTCGCCGCCAATGCGCAGGACGCCGCCGCTCGCGCCGTGAACGCGGGCGTCAACATGGAGATGACCAGCTCCACCTACCGTGACACTCTGGCAAAGAGCGTCGCTGCTGGAACCGTCTCGGAAAAAACAATCGACAATATGGTGCGGCCGCTGCTTGCGGCCAAGTACCGCCTGGGCCTCTTCACCAATCCATATGTCGATGTGGAGCGCTACAAGCGCGAGACCCTTACGCCCGAGTCGCGGGCAATTGCGCGAGAAGCCGCCGAGAAAGCCGCGGTCCTTCTTCGCAATGAAGGGCAAACGTTGCCCCTGAAAAAGAACACGGCATCCATCGCGCTAATCGGCCCGCTCGCGGACAACAAGCTGGACACCATGGGATCATGGGCTATCCACGGCAACCGCAACGATACCGTGACCATTGCGGAGGGACTGCGTGAGAAGTTCCCGAATGCACGGATTGACGTCACTACCGGCGTGGAAATCCAGCGCGGCAGCCCCACCATCTTCGACGAGCAGGTTATACCCGACAAGCCAGTCTTAGACACCGATCAGGCGCGTCAGACTGAGTTTCAACACGCCCTCGATCTGGTCAAGGCAGCAGATGTGGCCGTTCTTGTTCTAGGTGAAGCGCAAACCATGAACGGCGAAAACGCTTCACGCTCGTCGCTCAGCCTCCCTGGTGGTCAGGAACGTTTGCTGGAAGCTGTTGCCGCCCTTGGCAAGCCCGTGGTCCTGGTCGTAATGACAGGCCGGCCCATCGATATTACGTGGGCCTCCGGGCACGTTCCTGCCATCCTGAATGTCTGGTATCCCGGCACCGAGGGCGGCCACGCCGTGGCAAACCTGCTGGCAGGCGACGCCAACCCCGGTGGCCATCTCCCGGTGACGTGGCCCCGCGCCGCTGGACAGGAGCCGCTCTTCTACAACACAAACCTGACCATGGACCCCGGTGCTGTGGGACGGCGCTACTGGGACATGCCAAGTGCGCCGCTCTACCCGTTCGGCTACGGCCTCAGTTACTCCAGCTTTTCCGTAAGCGACCTCAAGGTGCCCAACAGCAATGTCGGGACAAACGGAATGCTTACAGCGACGTGCGTGGTGAAGAATGCTTCAGGCGTGGCAGGAACTGAGGTGGTGCAGCTCTACACGCACCAGCGCGCAGGCAGCGCCTCACGCCCCACGCGTGAACTGAAGGCCTTCCGCAGAGTTTCACTGGCACCGAACGAGAGCCGAACGATAGAGGTGACAATGCCTGCGGACGCGCTGCGCTACTGGAGTTCGTCCCTGCGGCGGTGGGTTCTGGAGCCCGGCACATTTGACGTTTGGGTGGGCGACAGCTCCGCCGCTTCCCTGCACAGCACCTTCACACTAACTGCAGCGAAGTAACAGGGGAGCGTTATTGTCCTGCTTGAAAACGCTGATATGCGCGTTGCTAAATAGCGGCTCGTTTCTGCGTAACGCGATCCAGCCTTTTATCGGGCAGTTCCTAAGATCACGACTTGAAGATAGAAGAGGGCTGGATCTTATGCGAAGGGGAACATACGGACGACTTCTTGCGCCGACCCGCACAAGCCCTCGTAAGCTGGGTCATGGTCGGAGTGTTCGCAAGTGCTTCAATCACAGGATATTCTCAGCAATCGATTCAGCCGCCACTGATTGAGCTGGCGCGTCTCTCACCCACCCTTTACTTCCCTTCGGCTACAGAAGAGTCGGCAAGCCGGGACGCGCTCCATGCCTGTGTCCCTGCCCTGGAGAAACAACTCGCTGCATCCACGCTGGCTTCGCTTAGCAAAAATCTTGAGATGGCCGAGCAAACCATCATTGCCTTACAGCGGCATTGGGCTTATCTTCGCGTGCAGAGCCTGGAGAACACCGAAGATCAGGGTGCGAAGGCGGCGAGACTAGCCGTTAGCACAGATATAGACGTATTGGACGCCGCAATGAGAAGTCGCCTGCGGCAAGTGCCTCCGGACCAGATTGCAACACTCGGACGGTATGCTTATTTCGCAGAACTCACGCGACAGGATGCAGCGCATGATTTTTCTGCGGATGCAGAGCGGTATCGAGGTGCGGTCACAGGTCCCTTTGAGCAGAGCATAGCTGACGCCTATGACCGGCTGATCAATACGGTTGGCAGCAACAAAGGCATGACATCACTCGCTATGGCCACACGCCGCGCGGCCATAGCGTCGCGAAACGAGGCCTATGATCACGCCGCGCCCCTTACCGCTACGCTGTTGGCTAGTCTGATTGAGATCGAAAACAGAGATGCCGCCGCCCAAGGATATGCCAATGCTGCCGACCGCAAGTACAGCTCCCTTGGACTGAGCCCAATGCTCATCGACCAGACGCTCTCGGAGGTTCAGGCCGAAGCTCCGGTCTACCGCCGCTATGAGCAGGTCCTCGCGGAACGCGCTGCCCGGAAACTCGGCGTTCCTTCGGTTCTTTCAGCCGAGCAGGACTTCGCGTATACACCGTCGCCGCAAATCTCTTTGCCGGAGGGAAGACAACGAATTCTCGTTGCTTTTCAGCCTCTTGGACAGGATTACATCCGGCGTTTCGGGGACTTACTGAACCCTGCGAACGGCCGGCTTGACCTCACCGGCGGAAGCCATCGCGCCCATACAGGAACATCCATTACCGTTTACGATGCCCTGGTGGCGTTCTATTTTGGAGGTTACGATGGATCGCTGAAGAGCGTCAGCACCATCGCCCACGAGGGCGGACATGCCATTCACCGGGAGCTGATGAACGCGAGTGGCATACCTGTATATGAACGAACCGGTCCTCACTACCTCTTTGAAGGCTATGCCATTTTCAATGAACTGCTTCTTTTGGATCATGCCGCCCAGGTGGCCAAAACTCCTGCGGAGCGCGAGTACGCACTGGAGCGCCTGCTATGGAAGCTGTCCGCTGAGCTTTTCATGTCGGCGGAGGAGACCACCTTCGAGCGAAGCCTTTACACAGAAGCCAGCGGACGCCCAATGCTCGACAGAGACAGCATCGACGCCATCTACCGCAAGTCCATCGCGCCGTTTGAGTATTGGCCCATGAACGATGTAGGGAACTCCGGCGGATGGATGCGCAAATCGCTGCTGTTTGAGGACCCGCTCTATCTGGTGAACTACCTCTACGCCGCCGTGGTCGCGGTCGCGCTTTATGAGCGGTCTCATACCGATCCCGACTTCGCCGCTAAATATGAACGGTTGCTGCGCCGGGGATTCGATGCACCACCACAGACACTGCTTGCGTCCATGGACATCCGGCTAGATGATCCGGGTTTGGTGAAAGCCGCAGCACGACTCTTCCAAGCAAAGACCAAACAACTGCAGAGTCTTTATCAGGCAGAACTCGCGTCAGCGAAGTGAACCGGCCAACACTCGATACACCCTCCCGGCGACAACCGTTCGTCAGCCTCTGACGTCCTTAACGTACATAAATTTTCTTCCCTGGTGTCCTTATTTCGCAGCGATCTTTGGATCGGCCTGGAGGATGCCACCCTCTTCCAGCAACAGGAAGCGGTTTGCCGCCACCTTTGCAAACTCCTGCCGCTTTCCATCGGGCCACAGCACCCCGACCGTGTCAATCGTTGCGGCACCCCCTAAGCCGAAGTGTAGGCTAAGGTCACTCTGCGACAGGTAACTGCCGCCACTGCGCACCTCAGCCATCTGCGTCGTCCCGCCGCTGGTGACATACACCCGGGCGTTCAGAGCGAGCCGGTTGGAGGGCGACCCCAGCAGCCGAAATTGAACCCAGTGATTCCTGGGGTCTGGCCGCGTTTCCAGGATCATGGGACCGCCCGTCAGATTCTCGACGACGACATCCAGCGCACCACGATGAAACAGGTCGCCCACAGCCAGCCCGCGGCTCACCTGCGGGATGCGAAGGGCCGGACCCGCGTCCGCAGAGACGTCCCGGAACTTGCCGTTTCCTTCGTTCCAGTACAACAATTTTGGTTCGCGATAGGTCGCCAGCTTCGTGGTATCCACCTGCGGATAGACATGCCCGTTGACCAGGAGCAAATCCAGCAGACCGCGATTCGCGGTATCAAGGAAGGCGTCACCCCAGCCCACGTAAGGCGTGCTGCTTTTCGCCACTTGCGCGGAGTGCGCCACGTCGGTGAAGTTAAGCTTGCCATCGTTGCGGTAGAGCTCCATGTACTCGTCACTGAAATGCGAGACTGCGATGCTCATGTTGCCGTTGCGCATGTAGTCCGCCACCGCCAGGCCCATGTTGGCCTGCTCCACGCCATCCTCGCTGAGCGCTACGCCTGCTTCGCCCGCAATCTCCTGAAAGCGCCCACCGCCCAGGTTGTGGTACAGGTAATTCGGCTCGCCGTCGTTTGCCACCAGCAGATCGACCAGACCATCATTGTCGAAGTCCGACCAGAGCGCGCCTAGACCGAAGAAGCGCTTCGCGTCGTCCACGCCAGCCTGCTTTGCGACTTCGGTAAACGTACCGTTCCCGTTGTTGTGCCACAGCGTGTCGCCTTTGCCCTTCAGCCCCCGAGGACCGCACTGCACCGCGATCTCGTGATACTGGCAGGTCTTCGCTGATCCGAACTGTGGCAGATTCTTGAGATCGAAGTCGACGTAGTGCGGCACGAAGAGGTCAACGAAGCCATCGCCGTCGTAATCGCCAAATGTGACGCCGGTCGCCCAACCCGTGTCCGCAGCCAGGCCGCTCGTCTTGGTCACGTCCTTGAACGTTCCGTCGTGATTGTTGCGGTAGAGAACGATGCCGCCGAAGCAACTGACCGCCAGGTCGGGCCAGCCATCATTGTCGATATCGCCTACCGCCGCGCCCATGGCCCAGCAGGGAGACGCCACGCCAGCTTTTTCCGCCACGTCCGTAAAGGTGCCATCGTGGTTGTTGCGGTAGAGCGCGCTCTGCGCAGTCTTGCCCGCCAGCGCCATGCTCACACTGGGCGCGTTGGTCAGGTAGATGTCCAGCCAGCCGTCACCGTCAAAGTCGATCAGCGCCACGCCCCCGCTCATCGACTCCACGATGTATTTCTGGTCCGGGCTGGACATGTGCTCGAAATGAATGCCGGTGGAAGCCGTGATGTCCACCAGTTGCGGAACCGCGGTCTGAGACCGCACGCCCAGGCGGCAGCCGAGGCACAGCACGACAAACATCACCGGGCGCGGGAAGCTACTGCGGCGGCGCATCGTCACCCGGGGCATCCTGCCGCATCTGCTTGTAGACCGAGCGCATCGTCTCCTTGATCGCCTTGTACTTCTCGTACTGTGCGACTTCGCGCTTCGCATCGTCAGGGCGCTGCATCCTGCGGTAGAGCGCGCTTAAGCGAAAGTGCACCAGAACGTCCGTCGGATCGGCGGTCTCCATCGCCTGCAGCACCTGCAGCGCACCGGGGAGGTCCCCCGTTTCGACAAGCTCGTGCGCCAGGCCAACACCGGCGTCGATCTCGCCGGGCGCGAGCGCCAGCGCCTGCCGGTACATGGAGATCGCTTTGAGGTGGTCGCCGCGCTCGGCAGCCGCATCCGCCAGGTGTGTCATGGACTTCGCGTCGGATGGATTTGCCTTCAGCGCCAGGGCGTACTGCTGCTCTGCCTCAGCCTTCAGCGGGGCTTCGGGCGAGCTGCGCAGAGCCTCCGCCAGTTCGAAGTGGATGCCGGGCAGGTCCGGGTCGGCGGCCAATGCCTCACGGTAGTTTGCGATGGCGGACTTCAGGTCACGGGCTCGCAGCAGTTCGTGCGCCATCGCCTGATGCATCTGCGCGCTCCTGGGCGCGGACAGCGACAGGTCCAGCATCGACTCGCCGGCCAGGTCGGTATAGACGCGGTAGGCGGCGTAGAGGATCACCGGGTCCTCAGGTGCTCTTGCCTTCAGGGTTGAGACGGTGGCCGCAGCGGCAGGCAGGTCGCCCGCCGCCTGCTCCAGTTCAATCAGTTCCAGGCCTGCTTCGCGGCGGATCGCCGGTTCATCCAGCACGGGGAGCGCCGCCGTCAAGTCGCGCCGCGCGGTCTCCGTGTTGCCATTGCGCCGCTCGCACATTCCCAGCAACGCCTGGAGCTTGGGCAACGGCGTCGCGGCAACCGTCTGCCGCAGCAGCGGCTCCGCCTCGGGGTAGTCATGGGCAAAGTAGAGCAGGACGCCGAGATTGCCAACCGCGTCGGCATTGTTTGGGTCGGAGGCCAGGGCGGCCTTGAACTCGGTGACAGCAAGCTGCGGCTTGCGTTCGTTCAGGAAGGCATGCGCGCGCTGAAGATGCTGCTGCACCGTGCCCGCAGCGGGTGCCTGTGCCGGTAAGGCCGCTCCCGTGCAGGACAGCGCGAGAGCAAGCCCGGCGGCTTGAGACAGACGCCGAACCCGGCACCTGCAAGGATTGGGCATGAAAATCAAACGGCTCACAGTATGAGAATACGGTCGGCGGGGCAAAAGGAAAGCGGAGAAGCGTCGTAAAGACCGCCTCTCCGCCAGTAGAGGAACAACGGGTGCTGTTAGAACGCGAACCGCGCGCTCAACTGCATGTTGCGGCTTTGGTTGCTGGTGGAGGTGATAACGCCACCGCCAGCGTTGACGTCGGTGTTCGGCACGCCGAACGTGGGATGGTTCAGGACGTTGTTGACATCGGCACGTATCGAGAGGCCGATGGTCTCGTTATAGTGGAAGGTCTTGCCAAGAGACGCGTTGAAGAGTTCAAAGCCAGGACCGTACAGGCTGTTTCTGCCGGCGTTGCCGAAGGTGTTGGGTGCCGGAACTTGAAACGCTGCGGTATTGAAGTACTGCTGCAGGGTCTTGTTTCCGCGAGGATTGCCTACCAGGTTCGGACGGAGGCGGAAACCGTTGCCCGCCTCTGCGAAGCTGCTGCTGGTATTCACCGTAGGAGTGAAGGGGTTGCCACCCTGAACGATGAAGGTGGCGGAAGCACGCCATCCACCAATGACCGGATCAAGCAGCTTGCTGGTTAGGAATTGCCCACCGACGCCGAAGGGCAGGTTGTAGACCACGTTGCCCTTCCACGCGTTACGGACGTCAAAGTTCGACGGGCCGTAGTTGGCGCGGAAGTTGTACGCATCTTGGTATGTCTGCGTTCCGCCACGTCCACCCCATCCGGCGGAATCCTGCTCGTTCAGGAACTTCGACCAGACGTAGCTCGTGTCGAAGCTGAAGCCATGAGCGAGACGCTTACGCGCGGAGACCTGCAGCGAGTTGTAATTGGATATGGCACCGATCAGACTTCCACTGATGCCGGTGTACTGGGGATAAGGGCGCGCCGACTGTCCCTTGCCGAGGTTCGCTACCGTAAGTGCGTCAAGATCCGTCGGGAAGACAAGGTTATAGCCGTGGCTCCCGACGTACGCCGTCTGGAACGCAAAGTTGTTACCCATCTGGCGTTCAATGCTGAAGTTATACTGCATGATCTGGGCGACCGGCGTGTTATATGCGTTATAGCTCACGCCCTGGCCGTTCTTGCTGGCTGGATTTGTGCTAGCCGCGAGGAAGGGAAGGTTCGCCCCTGTACCGTTGAGTGTGGTTATCGGTGCCAGACCGAAGGAGGAGTCCTGCACGTCGCCGTTGGTGGACAGCGCGGCACCCTGCCCAGCGCCGTAGGTGTCCAGGCTCCAGCTATAGCTGTAGAGACCGAAGCCGCCGCGCAAGACAGTATTGGTGTTGCCCGAGGGGGTATACGCGAAGCCGACGCGCGGCATGACGACCGTGTACTTGTTCTGCTGCAGGGAGGTGCGACCGTTGGTCCCGTTGGCCTCATACCAGATGGCTCCCAGCGTGTTGGTCGCCGAGTTCAAAATGGTTGGATCGAATACCGCCTCGTTGTTCTTGGCGTCGTGCCAGCCGAGTTGTATCTGATACCGGAGACCGAGGTTTAACGTCAGATTAGGGCGTATCTTATAGTCGTCCTGGATGAATACCTGCGGTGCCTTCTGGCGAGCTGCGTACTCCGGCTGAATCTGCGCGGTCCAGTGCTGTACCGTGCCAACCAGGAAGTCCGCGTACTCGAATCCGGAGTTCTTGTCGTTCATGCTGCCCTTGGTGTAGTCCCCGGTGAAGGTGAACGAGCCAGGATTAAGGTTGCCCCAGTTGGTGGAGTTGTCCTCATTGATGAGGAACTCACCGCCAAAGTGCAGGACGTGACGTCCGCGAATCAACGTGACGACATCGGACGGATCGAAGACGTGTTCCTTGTAGACGGCATTGATGCCGGGTCCAAGGCCAAGTTCGTGATTGATGTTGATCGAAGGAAAGCCGTCTACCTTCGCGTACTTCAGACCAACCTTTGCCGGAATGCCCGCGCCAAAGCTGGTGCCTACGAAGAAGTTCAACTGCTTCGTATACCCCATCCGGATCTCATTGGTGAAGTTCGAACTGAACGTGGTCACGTCAGTGATCTGGGCGTTGGTGCTGTCCACATCGCCGTTGTAGCAGTTGACTGGGCAGATGTTCTGGCCAACGCTAAACGCAGGATTGTCGCGCTGCGTCACCGTCGCGGTCAGGCGGTTCTTTGCGCCCAGGTTGTAGTCAAACCGGCCAAAATACCGCTTGAACGGGTTGGGCTGGGATGCCTGATAGAAGTAGTTGTTGGTCGTTAAACCCGGGGTGTAGGAGCCATTTGCAAACGACGCTAACTGCACGTTCCCCGGGCGGTTCGGAAGCGGATAGTACGCCTGCAGCGCGACGGCTACAGGATCTTGAGAGCCTTGCGGGATGATATTGCCCGCAAACGGCGTGCGGCCGATGTTGTTGCCAACCGTGACCTGGGTAGCTGGGTTGTAGATGCAGCCAGGGCTGCTCATGGAGGTTGTAGTCGGAGCAGTCGGAGCGCAGGCCACACCCGGTACAAGCAACTGCGTGAAGTCCCCATTGCGCTCGGCCACGGTCGGCACGGTGGCAAAACCGTTTACTGCGGAGTTGTTGATGATCTGGTCGTAGTCGAAGTAGAAGAACGCCTTATCTTTCAGGACCGGACCGCCAATGGAGCCGCCAAAATTGTTGAAGCGAACCCGGTTCCTTTGGGTAGCGAAATACTGCACGGAGTTGAAGTAGTCGTTCTGGTTGTACTCGTACGCCGAGCCGTGGAACCGGTTGGTGCCGCCCTTGGTGATCTGGTTAAACAGGATGCCGCCCACGCCATACTGCGCGGAAAAGGACGAGGTCGACACCTTGACTTCCTGAATGGTCTCGAAGACGTCAACGTCGGCGTTGCCGGAGCTTGGCAAGGTCGCTTCCGCACCATCGGCCAGCACGGAGGTGTACGGCAGGCTGCCGTTCACGGCCACCATCTGGCCGGGGTTACCAACACCCTGGGAACCGGACGGTGTACCCGTCGCGCCCGCGATCAGGTTGGTGAAGTTCTGCCAGTCTGGGCCGTTGCCGCCAACGTTGGGCAACTGCTCCATCGTCTCGAAGTTCAACGTGGCGGACTGTTCGCCGCTCTCTGTCTGGATAAGGGCAACGTCCGTGTTGACGGTTACCTGCTCCGCCGCTCCGCCTACCTTCAGCGAACCGTCAACGGTCACTGTCTGCACGTCCAGGTTGAGGCCGGTGCGGGTAAAGTTGGAAAAGCCGTCCTTTGAGAAGGTGATGGAATAGTTGCCGGTGACGATCGGGCCGGTGTCGTACAGGCCGTCCTTGTTCGTGATGAGTGTCTTGGCGACGCCCGTACCGGTATTGGTGATGATGACGGTGACGTCAGGCAGCAGGGCACCCGATGCATCGGTTGCGGTACCGCGAATGTCGCCTGCGTTGGCTGCCTGACCGTTCGCGCTGACAGCGGCGAAGAACAGGGGAATGCCAAGCAGAGCGGAGTTGAACTTGTGCCTCATGGAACCTCCAAAGGGTGATACATCAACAGGTGATGTCGTACGCTATCTCAGCAATGACATCGCCAGTCCTAAATGAGGACACACGTTTGTCTTACGGAGCTGCAAGCGGGATTACAACTCATCCAAACAGATGATGTCAAGCGCAACCTCTGGGTGGAGTTGCACGCTGCGGTAACCCTGTATACCGGAACGGAATGAACTCATACATCTACAACTTTGATCAGAGTCAGCACGCGGGGAATGGTACTACCAAACGAAGGTTGCCGCCGAACCGGCAGGAAGTGACACGTCCGCGGCCTTCTTGTTTTCGACGATGCGAAAGCGGCTGTCAGCGGGTGTGTTGTTACTCACGATGAGCACGTGACGCCCGTCTGGGGTGCGAAACGCCACATGCGGCAGACTACCAGGTGTACTACCAATGCGAACGGAACCCGGCGGGACGAACTTGGACGCGTGGGCCACGACATAGTACGCCACAAGCCGGGTCACGTTGTCTCCATCAATCCGCAGAGCGCCTGTGCACATGGGGCAACCGCCGTTGTTTGTGTGCGGGCCGTTGTTGGGATCGGCCGCCAAATTCCACAGAAGGACGTTGCGGCTCCAGTTTTCGGGAGCTCCGATGATGAGACGCGCGACTGGCTCGGCGACGTTCATGTGCGTGGCGTCGCGGCCGGGAACCACCATCTGCTCAGTGAAGTAGATGTTCTTGGTGGGGAAGGCGTCATGCACCGCCGTCAGCGCTGTGATCTGCCCGAGGTAGAGATGAAATCCCGAACCATCGGTGTACTTGGTCGCGTCTGGATTCTGCAGGATACCGAGCGGGTACTCCGGGTGGTCGCAGTTGTGGTCGAAGGCGATGATCTTGGTCTTTAACCCTGCACGGGCAAGCGCGGGTCCAAGGTCCTTGCCGATAAACTCTGCTTCCTGCGCGGAGTTAAGCAGCATGCTGGGCGTGTTCTTGGGGTTCTCCGGCTCGTTCTGGGGCGTGAGCGCGTCCACCCTGATGCCGAGGGCCTGCATGGCCTGCACATAGCGCACAAGATATGCCGCATAGACGGCGTAGTCGGCTGGCAAGAGATCGCCACCCTTGGCCGCGCCGTTGCTCTTCATCCATGACGGAGCAGTCCATGGGGATGCCAGGATCGTGATTCGGGGCTGAATGGCGACGATCTCCTTCAGCACGGGGATAACATCCTTCTCATCCTCCCCGAGAGAGAAGTGCCGCAACTCCGGATCGGTTTCGCCTGCGGGCATGTCGTCGTAGGTATAGACGTGGTCGTTCATGTCGGAGGCACCGACCGTCACGCGGATGTAGCTGGTGTCAATGTCGGTGGGGCCCCGGCCAAACAGTTCCTTGAGGAGTGCTGTCCTCGCGGGCGGCGACATTTGCATGAGCAGCTGGGCGGAGCCTCCGGTGAGAGCGTGGCCGAAGCCGTCCATCGTCTGGTAGGTCTGCTTGGCGTCCACGGCGATGTCATCAGGCTGTGGCGCGGCGCCTTTTTTCCAGCGAAGCTCGTTCTGCTCTTTCAGCAGGCTGGAGCGATCGGCGGTTGTCAGCCACACATGTACGCTGTTGCTGGCGGCCGGCGCAGGCCGTGGCGCGCCCATAATCAGGACGCAGACGCCTGCGCAAAGGAAACGAGAGAGGGACAGGGACGAAGCGCGCAGGGGAGTGCCTCAGACATGAAATTTGCCGAACCGCTTTACAAGATTTTGAAGGCGACCGGCGAGTTCTATTGAGCGCCGATGCCAGTGGCTAAGTCAAGCTTCGCAAAGCAGAAACATCACACGCTAACGGACGGGTGGGTCGTGGCCCCGGTACGGCGTGCCCGTGCCACGACGGCGGATTCGATCGGCCGCTCTGCCTTCACAACCGGTTGAACCGGCCGTGTGGACTCACGGCAGACGAGTTCCGGCGGCACGTACTCTGTTTCGGCAACCTTGCCGCCCGCGAGCTTCCTCAGCAGCAGGGATGCGGCCGCCTGTCCCATCTGCTGTAAGGGCTGCCGGATGGTGGTGAGCCTGGGCGTTTGAAAGGCTGCTGCCGGAATATCGTCAAAGCCCATCACCGAGCAGTCGTCCGGCACCCGCAGCCCCGCATCGGCAAGTGACCGGATGGTGCCGATGGCAGACATGTCGTTGAAACACAAAACCGCCGTAAAGCTGCGATGCCGGTTGAGCAGATCGCGCACGCCGGGATATCCAAGCTCCGGCGAGTTCGTATCCTTCTCCAACGCGATGGTCAGTTCCGGCCGCACGGTCAAGCCGCGCCTGCGCGCCGCTGCAACCGTCGCCGCCCACCTCGTCTCGGAGTCAGAGCTGAAGACCTGCCCGCGCATGTATACGATCTCACGATGCCCCAGGTCATACAGATGGCCCACCGCAAGTTCGGCGGCACGGTCGTGGTCCAGGATGATGTTTGACACGCCCGGCAATGCATTGTGCGCGGCAATCGCCACAGTGGGCAGCGAGGGCGCCGTTTCAAGGTGCGTGTCAATCGTCAGCAAAGCCTCCGCGCCCCGCGCATGAAGCACACCTGGGTAGCTGCTGACCAGGTCCTTGCGGTGGCGATGGTGCGCTGTAAAGAAGAAATAGCCTTCGCGCATCAGCACATCGGCTACGCCGTTCAGCACCTGCGAGTGATAGCCATCGCCCAATTCCGGCAGAAGTACGCCGATGGTCTGCGTTCGCCGGCTCCGCAGGGAACGCGCAATGTGACTTGGCTGGTAGCCGAACTGCCTGGCGGCTTCGCGTACACGCTCCCGAGTCTTCTCCGGGATGGAGCGGTTTGGTGAATCGTTCAGGACGAACGAGATGGTACTCGGATTCAGCCCGAGGTGTTCGGCGAGCGACTTCAGGCTTACGGGACCGCTCGGCTTTCCGGTGCTCTTGCCGTTCTTTGACATGGGCTGTATTGCAGTCTAGCCGAACCTCTTCACGCCGTGTGTCGGACGCATAACAAGGAACAGCGATGCGCTCAGAAGCTGCGTTGGGCATCGTCATGGAAGTGGAAGTTCTGAGCGGGAGATCTGCGCAAAACTTACGTTGCGGGATAGTGCCGCATTGCCCGGCGGCCGAGCAGTGGAATCAGCACCGCCGCAAGCAGAAGGATACTCATACCCGCACGGAGCGATCCTGTCCAGCTGGAAACTGCCCCGGTAAGCAAGGGAAACAGGGCAGCGCCACAACCGGCCGCAAGGAATCCCATGTTGCTTGCCTCGCCTGCCTCCAGCTGCAGCGAAAGCAGAAGCGGAAACAGTGGACCCACACCCGCGCCCGCCATAAAAGAGCCCGCAACCTCAGCTGCCGGGCGAATACTAAGCAGCAGCAATGTGATACCCAGCAGGATCAGCAAGGAAAGACGGGGCAAAAGCCAGCGCGCCGGCTTGCCGCCCAGGCGTGTTTGCGCCGCGAGAAATCGGCTGAACAGAAGCCCGGCCCAGAACGCCGTCACTGTACTAATGGTCAGATTGAGCAGGTGTCCTGCACGTGTGCTGTAGGTTGAGAGCCAGCTGCCCACCCCGGTTTCGATGCCCGTAGCGAGTGGAATCAGCAACAGAAACATGGGCGAAACGCCGCGAAGAGCCCGCGTCCAGGTTGAGGGCGATGCAGGTGGCGCGCTCACCCTCGGCACAGCCACCGCCGCAACCCCCGCCGCAATCGCGAGCACTCCGGCAAACACGTCCAACACAGTCTGCATTCCGGCAACGGTGTAGCCCCTCAGCAGAAGGAAGGGACCGGTGAATGCCCCTGACGCCCACAGCAGATTGAGCCTTGCCATCTCCCTGGTTCGGTGTGCGGGTGCCCGCCGCGACTGCAACAGACTAATCGACGTCATGGCCGTGCCCAGCCCGAGCCCGTACATCCCCATCATGGCGGTCTCAGCGTGCTGCCATCGCAGAAGCAGGACCAGAGCCGAAGACGAAATCAAGCACCCTGCGACGAGGGTGCGCCCAAGTACGCCACGCGCGCACAACGATCCAGCGCTGCTGCCGGCAAACAGACTGAGCAAAAGCGTGCCTGCACCTGCGTCACTCAGATGCCAGTGCGGCAGCAACATGGGTAGCAGAGTACCCGGCAGAACGGTGCCGATCCCGGTGAGTGCAAAGGCTGCGTACAACACGGCAGTTACAACGCGGTAGCCCGGCAAATGTGGTTGGCTGATCGGCGAGTGTATCTTGTAGCGCGAGGTTCTGGACAGCATCAGGGAACAGGTAGTCCTTAGTGGCAAGTAGCCCGCGCGCAAACCGGGCGCATAAAATTCCACATCATACTGTAGACCTCAGCATGCACGGAGCTCCCGGAGATGTGCTGCCCTCAGGTCGGCAAACGCCTGGCAGCTAGGTAGAAGAACCGGCCATGAAGATTGCGAGTGATGGCCGTGGCAGGTGAGCTCGTTTCCAACAAACAAGCCTTTATTTTCGCTTCGTCTTGTGAGCGTTGTGGCGTTTCTTTTCCACGATAGAGGTCTCGATTCCCGTTTTCTCCATCACCTAAGGGGCGCATCTAAATCGCTTAGGAGTGGCAGAAAGAGTCGCGGGATGAGAGCACTCCGGCAGGTGCGCGCTCATGCCACAACTCCATCCATCAGTGCTCAGAGGTGATGGCAAAGTTCACTTGTTGAGGCGCGGTCAACAAAGGCGTGAAGCAGTCAGCGGTAAAAAAACGAACGAAAGAAAGCTCGCTGCACAATCAGCGAACAGGTGAAAGAAATGGCGACAGGACCGGTGGTTGCAGTTACAGGTTCCTCGGCGGGGCTGGGCAGAGCAATTGCTCATGGATTCGCTAAGCGTGGCGCTCGCATTGGCTTGATTGCGCGTAATCCTGAGGCGCTGGAAGCGGCCAAAGAGGAGTGCGAGGCGCTTGGTGGCCGGGCTCTTGTGCTACCCACGGATGTTTCTGACGCCGCGGCTGTGGAGACGGCGGCCGATCGTATCGAAGCGGAGTTCGGTCCGATCGATATCTGGGTCAACGATGCCATGGTCAGCGTCTTCTCGCCCGTGAAGGAGATGGAACCGGCAGACTACAAACGCGTAACTGATGTCCTGTATCTCGGATTTGTCCACGGCACACTTTCAGCCCTGAAGCGAATGCTTCCGCGCGACCGTGGCACCATCGTTCAGATTGGGTCCGCCTTATCCTATCGCTCCATCCCCTTGCAATCCGCATACTGCGCGTGTAAGCACGCGATCAATGGGTTTACCGATTCGCTCCGGTGCGAACTTCACCACGACAAGAGCAACGTGCGGGTGACGGTCGTCCAGATGCCGGCGATGAACACCACGCAGTTCGACTGGGTGAAGAACCGTATGCCGAACGACACGCAGCCTGTTCCGCCCATCTATGAGCCCGAACTGGCAGCTGAAGTAGTGGTGGCGGCCGGGCTGGCCAAGCACCCCCGCCGTGAGTACTGGGTGGGCACACCAACTGTTATGGCAATTGTTGGACAGAAGTTTATTCCCGGCCTCCTTGACATATACCTCGGAATGACTGGTTATAAGTCGCAGCAAATTCCCAATGAACCTAAGAATCCGGACGCCCCGAACAATCTTTACAATTTCGTCCCGGGCAAGCACAGCGCTCGTGGCAAGTTTGCCGACCGCTCAACGATGACAAGCGCAGAGGTCTTCGTCGTTCTGAATCGCACGATGTTTGCCTTGGGTGCCGCGGCTCTGTTGGCCGTCGTTGGAGCTGCGGCTGTTGTGAAACAGAGGAACTCGTGAAGGGCACGATTCCGTCCGATAGCGCGTCTCAGTCGGACAACCGTCCGCTTCTGATCGGTGCGTGCTGCGTTGCGCTGGGAACGCTTACTCCGGTTGCCGCTTACCAGCTACGTCTGATTTCGAAGCTTCCCGATCCTCCCTTCAGCGTCTTCGACTCGGAGCGCATCACGATGTCCAAGACCGCGCATCCGCTTGGCGTTCCTGACGCCTTGCTGGGACTGGCAAGCTTCGGAACGACGTTGGCGTTAGCTATTCTTTCCAAGCAGAACCAGAAGGCAAGGAGAATGTTGGGGGTAAAGCTGGCGTTGGACTCCGCTGCGGCTGCATTCAACGCAGGCCGTCAAGTTGTGGAGTTTCGCAAACTCTGCTCATGGTGCACGGCGACGGCGATATCGGCGGGCGTGATGACGTACGCTGGACGCGCGTCGGTGCGAAACGTCCTGGACGAAAGTCTGAACGCGGCCAAGGCAGTTGAGAGTAATGAGGTGTACGACGGGGTGCCCCGTACATGACGAAGTCATGTGCGGGCTGGGGAGTGCTGAGGTGTACGGCGGGTGCCCCGTACATGACGAAGTCATGGGCGGGATCATAAATGGTGAGACGGAAGGTTTCGCGCTGCCGCGCGAATCCCACTCATGCGCAACGAACCCGCCTGAATGGAGCAGCCACCCACAATAGAGGAGAAATCAGATATCGGCCACCAGCCCGGTTCTTCTCACGCCGGACTAGGGAACGACGGGCAACTGGACCATTGATTTCCCCGACATCGCCATTGTGTCAGGGGATGGTTCTGTGTTCTCGCTCTACAACGGCCAGAACATCTCATTTTCATCCAACTACACGCGGCGGCGGAGGCATGTACAACCTCCAGCCAGCGGCTCTGCTGACTCTAGCCATCGCAGGAACTCCTGGTGCCGCGCGCTACTACATTTCCGATCAGGTGGGAACGGCGGGAGTAGGGTGACACGTCACCCCAGAATGACTGTTCCTGCATGGAAACGTTTGCACCAGAGCTAACGCTCACGCTCCCCCTTTTGTTAAGCGGGACAGTTGGGAATCTACGAGGCACGGTCAGCCGCGCGAGCTTGCTGCCGCAACCGCGTCAGTTCCGCACGGCGTTCTTCGGGTGAGGCTTGGCGCTCCTGCGGTTTCGGTGCTGGCTGATTTGCCGGTACGCGATACTCTACCCGCGGATCGGTCTCGCGCGTACGGATGGACTGCTCCAGACCGCAGGGAGTGCCGGTCTCCCACGTACGGATGGACTGCTCCAGCCCGTAGGGAGTGCCGGTCTCCCGCACGCCGATCCAGCCCGCGTTGGAAGCATCGCGGTTGAACGCCTGGTTCACCGCTCCAGGCTCAGGACAGGTATAAAGGTTCAGTCACGCTGGAATCGCGGAGCGTATTCACACCATTTGGAGTTGCTATGGGATTGTTGCCCTCGTTCAGTCTTGAAGGTCAGACCGCGCTGGTCACCGGAGCCGCACGCGGCCTGGGCCGGGCCATCGCGCTTGCACTCGCCGAGGCTGGAGCGGATGTCGCGCTTGGTCTGCGCAATGCCAACCAGGATGCCGGTGTAGCCGCCGAGATTGAGGCGCTCGGACGCAAGGCGTTGCCGATTCAGATGGACATGAGCAACCTCGAACAGGTCCGGCAGGCGATCCATGCAGTCCCTGCGCAATGGGGCAAGCTGGACATCCTGGTGAACAACACCGGCGTTGCACCCACGAACCTGGCCCTGAACGTACGCGAGGAAGACTTCGACCGCACCCTCAACATCAATCTGAAGGGCACCTTCTTCGCCTGCCAGGCGGCCGGGGAGGTCATGAAGCAGCAGGGTGGAGGACGCATCATCAACATGAGTTCCCAGGCCGGCTTTGTCGCCCTGCCAACCGAGTCGGTCTATTGCATGACCAAGGCAGGCATCGCACATCTGACCAAGTGCCTGGCCGTGGAATGGGGCCCTTACAAGATCAACGTCAACGCGGTCGCGCCTACCTTCATTCACACGCCTGGGACGCAGCCCGCACTCTCCTCGCCGGATTTCTATGCGGAAACAGTAAAAAACGTCGCCGCCCTGCACCGGATTGGAGAACCGCCTGAGGTAGCCGGTGCCGTTGTCTTTCTGGCCTCGCAGGCGGCATCGCTGATCACCGGCCATACCCTGCTGATCGATGGCGGCTGGACCGCCGTTTAGTTATCCCGTACATCGCCCGGAGCAACCCGCATGAGCCTCGAAATGCTGACCTATATGGGTCTGCCAAACTGCATCAAGCTGTCGAATGGCACGGTGGATGTGATCGCTTCCACCGCCGTCGGTCCGCGTCTTCTGTTCTATGGCCAAAAAGGTGGCAGCAATGTCTTTGCACACTTTCCCGAAGCCTCCAAGCAAACCGCGCTCGGAACCTGGAAGCCCTATGGCGGTCATCGTCTCTGGGTCTGGCCCGAGATCTTTCCAGCAACCTACGCGCCGGATAACGATGCCATCGAGCACGCTGCCGAAGGAGAGCTCGGTCTTCTGCTGCGGCAGCCCGCAGACAAGGCCGGCATGGAGAAGCAGATCCGCGTCTCGATGTCGCCGGAGGGGACATCGGTACGTCTCGAGCAGACAGTCACCAGTCACAACCTGTGGCCAGTCGACATCGCGGCCTGGGCCATCAGCGTCGTCGAACCCGGCACCTCGATTGTGCCGCGAGTCCCTTTCCAGACGCATGACGACTATGTTCCCGTGACGCAACCCGTCGCCCTGTGCGCCTTTACAGACCTCGAGGACCCCCGCTTCACCCTGGGCATGAAGTACCTTCTGCTGCACGGCGATCCATCGCGCGCAACCTCTCAGAAGCTAGGCTTGCGCAACAAGCAGAACTGGTGCGCGCACCTGGTGGGCAACCTGCTGTTCGTGAAGCGGTTTACACATGACGAGCGTGCCGACTACCCGGATTATGGCGTCAACACCGAGGTTTATACCGAAGGCCGCTTCCAGGAACTGGAACTGCTTGGCCCGCATCGAGTTGTCCCTACAGGCGAGTCACTGACGATTACGGAGGAGTGGAATCTGTTTACCGAAGTCAACGTGGCCACCCCGGACGATCCGGATCTCCTGGATGCCGCCATAGCGCCTAGGATCCGCGCGTTGTTCCAAGGCACAGCCACCTGAGCTGTCCAGGAGCATCAGGGGGCGGGTAGTCCGCATCTGACCCACCGCACGAAAGAGGAGAAAAGCAATCCGGGCCACCCGGCCATGTCATGGGCCCATGGTGCTGTTTCGGCTACCTGCACGTATGACTCTGAATCACCGCACGCGGGATGTTGAAGGCGGCACGTCCACGTTTAGCACGTATGACCTGAGTGGGCACCGTGTCTTGACATACGACGGCAACAGCGGCAATCTAACCAAGATCAATGTGTACTAGGGCAACCGCTTCCTTTATGGCATTCCGGATGCTCACTCTCTTCCACCGCCTTGGCATGTCAACGCCCGTCTTGCTGGTCCTCGCAGGCCAGATTGCTGCGGCCTTCACGCGTACGGCAGGGGCGCAAACTTGCGGTGCCAACGCACAGAGCTCGATTGCTACAGACCGGCCGCAGATCACGAATTCCAGTGTCGTGGTACCCTGCGGCAGCCTGCAACTCGAGAATGGATTCGAAGTCACCGGTTCCGGCGGACAACGAAGCCCCGACTTCCCGGAGACTTCCGTCCGGTTAGGAGTTGCCAGGAGAACAGAACTCCGTATGTCCGTTCCGGACTATGTACGGAACGCAGCCGGAACGTCCGGTGCCAATGGGTTCAGCGATCTCAGCGTGGGCTTCAAACAACAGCTTGGACCGGTCGCAGGCTTTGACATCTCGCTCATTCCCTCTGTCAGCCTTCCAACAGGCGCCAACTCCATCTCCAGCCACGGATATGATCCCACCGTGCAGCTGCCCTGGTCACGTTCCCTGACAAAGGCGTGGACGGTTGCCGGTCAGCTCGGGGTCACCTGGCCAACGCAGTCGCGCAAGCATAACGTAACTGGTCAGACCAGCTTGTACCTTGACCGGCAACTTCTCGCACCGTGGGATGCCTACGTTGAGTACTCCGGCGTCTTTCCTGGACAGGGCGGACCGCAACATCTGATTGACTTCGGTACGGCGTACAAGCCTACACCGCACCAGCAACTCGATCTCCACTGCGGGTTCGGCCTGTCTTCAGCAGCTCCTGGGTATGTCATAGGCTTTGGCTACTCAGCGCGTTTCCAGGTGTTCCGGTCAAAGTAACATCCCGTCTCGAAGGGTGGGTGCGGAACAGAGGTATGCCCCGCGCGGTGCTGAGGTTGCCCTCAAGCTGCCGTGAGCTAAATCGAAGGTCTGCTAGCGGATGTGAGGATGGACTACGACGCCCGTGGGTAGCGCACGTCTGACTCGCCGTGACAGGCATGTGGAAGTATGTTCTTTCCACGCCCACGGAAGTAACGCGACCAGTAATCCGGCGAAATAAAGCGTTTGGGCGGGGTGGTGCACCCGGAAGGATTCGAACCTCCGGCCTATTGGTTCGTAGCCAATTGCTCTATCCAGCTGAGCTACGGGTGCACACAGGAAGGGTTCGCAGAACGACCCAACTCACATAAGAGTACCAAGCGAGGCCATGCAGCGCAACCCGCGAGTCAGCGCCTGAACCTGTAGACGCTAAGCGCTCGCCTTTTGCGCGGCCTCGTCCACTACGGACGTAGGAGCGGCCGGTGCATCCACCAGCATGAGGCCCGCGCGGCGCAGCAGTTGCCGCACCACCGGCTCGGAGAGGCGTGTCGCATCGTACTCAATCTGGATGGTGCCTGCGCGCTCATTCAGAGCGACACGGCGAATGCCGTAGACCTCACGGATGTTGGCAAGCGCAAGCGCGGAGCGCTCCGGCACGGGCGCTGCATAGTGGTACGTCAGGTCAACGGTGGTCACAGAGGCAGAATATCAGCTATCACGCATGTAGCAGCGCCGCTTCATACCGGGCGATTTGCCGGAGAGTGAACGCCTGCATATCCCTCCCAGCGGCATGGGCGCGATGCCATTGCACCAGCCATCCCAGCGCGGTTTCCAAGCGCAGAACCGGACGCCACCCGAGTTCAGCCGCAGCCTTGCTTGCATCCAGCCGTAGCAGACCCGCCTCATGCGCGCCAGGAGGTGCATCCGTGACCCAGCGTGCACCATTACCCCACATCTCTGCCATGCGTGTGGCGACGCGATGGACCGGCCAGGCATCGTCCGCGTCCGGGCCGAAGTTATACGCACTTGCAGACGTTGCGTTGCCACGGTATAGCTCCTCCGCCAGCCGGAGATAGCCCCATAGCGGCTCCAGCACGTGCTGCCACGGACGCACGCTGTCCGGCATGCGAATGCGCGCGGTTCCCCCTGCTTGAAAGCTGCGAATGAGGTCTGGCAGAAGGCGGTCGTCTGCCCAGTCTCCACCGCCGATGACGTTTCCCGCGCGCGCGGTCGCAATGCCGCACGAGCGATCCGCCTGTGAGAAGTACGATTGCCGGTACGCCGCAGCCACCATCTCGGCGCATGCCTTTGACGAGGAATACGGGTCAAAGCCGCCCAGTGGGTCGGTTTCGCGATAAGCACGGTCCCATTCACGATTCGCGTAGCACTTGTCTGAAGTGACACAAACAACGGCCCGTACGGACGATGTCTGCCGCACCGCCTCCACCACATGCGCGGTCCCCAGGACATTCGTGCGGTACGTTCCCACCGGGTCCGCATACGACGCGCGCACCAGCGGCTGGGCTGCCATGTGAATCACGATCTCCGGCTGAAACTCGCCAACGCAGTTCAGCAGGGCGGTCAGATCGTTGAGTTCGCCGCGAACATCCTCTATGTGCTCGCCTACGCGTGCCGTCTCATACAGATTCGGCCCTGTAGCGGGATCGAGAGCGAACCCGCGCACATTCGCGCCGAGCCGCGCGAGCCATAATGACATCCAGCTTCCCTTGAATCCTGTGTGACCCGTCAGCAAGACACGGCGTCCACGCCACACCGCGATGTCCGGCGCGCTCACCACACCTTCCACGGTGCTTCACCTGCCGCCCACAACGTTTCCAGCTGATTTTTGTCGCGCAAGGTATCCATTGCATGCCAGAAGCCGCGATGCTGAAATGCCTGCACCTGCCCCTGTGCGACCATGGTATCCATCACCTCACGCTCCAACATGTCGCTGTCAGCTTGGACCGCTTCCAGAACGCGCGGTGAGAGTACGAAAAACCCGCCATTGATCCATCCACCTTCGCCCTCCGGCTTCTCCTGGAAGGCCGTCACCGCGTTTCCGCGGAGACCGAGCGCTCCAAAGCGTGAGGGCGGCTGCACCGCCGTGAGCGTCGCGCGCTTGCCATGGTCTTTGTGAAAGGCGATCAGCGCGGCGATGTCCACATCGGCAACACCGTCTCCGTACGTCATGCAGAAGGCATCTTCATCCTGCAGGTACGCGGTCACTCGCTTCAGGCGGCCGCCGGTCCCGGTATCTTCGCCTGTATCCACCAGCGTCACCTTCCACGGTTCAGCCACGGACTGATGCACCTCCATCGCATTCTTCTGCAAGTCAAATGTCACGTCGGACATATGGAGAAAGTAGTTCGCGAAATATTCCTTGATGAGATAGCCCTTGTATCCACAGCACACAATAAAGTCATTCACGCCATAGTGGGAGTAGATTTTCATGATGTGCCACAGCATGGGCCGGCCACCGATCTCCACCATTGGTTTAGGCCGCAGAACCGTCTCTTCGCTGAGGCGTGTACCCAGGCCGCCCGCCAGAATGACTGCCTTCACCGCCGCTCCTCGACTCAGGGGAATCTCGAACCAGACAAGTATGACAGGTGCCAGACCTGCGATCGTTTCCAGCCGCTCTACGCACCGTGTACGCTGCTATGTGGAGACCTTTTGTGATTCGATACGTTGCCGCTGCCGCTCTCTTTCTTGGCTGTTCACTGCCTGCACAAACGGCAGCGCCTGCTCCGACAGCATCCAGCGGCATGCCTTCCGCGTCTCCGCAACGGTCCGCCATGGATAGCAGCCAGGACTTGCACGCATGGGTTCCCCTGTGGCCGCATGCCGCTCCCGGCGCGCTGGGGGCGGGAGAGGTGGACATCCCTGCGGTGAGCGTCTACTTGCCGGCGGCGAACCCAACGCACACGGTGATTGTCGTCGCGCCTGGGGGCGGATACCAGCATCTGGCGCTCGATCATGAAGGTTCGCAGGTGGCGCAATGGCTCAACGCGCACGGCATTGCGGCTGTGGTGCTGCGCTACCGTCTTGGACCTGCGTACCACCATCCCATTGAACTTCACGACGCGCAGCGCGCCATCCGCTACGCGCGGGCACATGCGGCGGAGTGGGGCGTGCAGCCAGATCATGTAGGCATGTGGGGCTTCTCCGCCGGTGGCCATCTCACCGCCACGGCAGGCACCCATTACGACAGCGGCAATCCTGCGGCCGTTGATCCACTTGACCGGCCATCGTCCAAGCCAGACTTCCTCATCCTCGCCTACCCCGTCATATCCTTCGACCCAGCGATCATGCATGCTGGATCACGCACGTACCTGCTGGGCGACTCACCGGATCCCGCGCTGGTACAGAACCTGTCGAATGAAACGCAAGTGAACGCGCAAACTCCGCCCACATTCATCTTCAGCACCACGGATGATGCGGTTGTACCCGTCGCCAACTCCATCGTCTTCTATCAGGCACTGGTCAAAAACAAAGTTCCTGCCGAGATGCACATCTACCGGCACGGTGCACACGGCGCTGGTCTGGCACAGGCAAACCCAGAGCTCAGTGGCTGGCCGGACGTACTGTATCACTGGCTGCATGAAAACGGCTGGGCAGAGTAATTAGGTTACACAGCGGCTAACTGGGCCAGCGCAGGCGCTATCTCGCGCGAGGCCGTCGCGTCGTACGCTGTCAAGGGAAGGCCAGCGTCGCGCCACCCCTCAAAGCCGCCGCGCAGCGGACGCACGCGATGCACGCCCAGCTTCTGTAAGCGCTTCGCAAGATGCGCGCTGGTCTCGTCGTTTGGGCACGTGCAGTACAGAATCACGTCGGTATCCCGTGGCAGGAGATCGCGGTACTTTTCTATGTCTGTGGGGCTGATACGAACCGCACCCGGCAGCACGCGAGGGTCTGGCAGGTAATCCAGCGGGTGACGCAAATCCACGATGAACGGCGGCTTGCCGCTGCTTCCTTCAGCCATCTGAAACATGGATTGCAGCTCAGAAGCAGTGACTCCGGCGTCGCGCAGCTTCTTGATAAAGTCGCGTTGCAGCCAGAGCGGCGCGCGATAAACGCGATCAGGGCGACGGCGAACAGCAACACACCGAATCGCCCGAGAAAGTGGAAGAACGGCAGCGAACGCTTCGCCAGATCGCCGAAGAACCGGCCACCAAAGACATACGCCGAAGACCAGATCAACGAGCCCGCCACGTCGTAGGCAAGAAAACGCGTGTAACTCATACCTGTCTGTCCGGCAATCGGCGGTGCGACGGCTGATAATCCTGGTACAAACTTCGCGAATAACAGAGTTACAGCACCGTGTTTGCCGAAGTAGCTTTCCGTCTTGCGCACGCATGTGGAAGCTTCCAACGAGAGCCGGCACACAAGCCGCACCACGCGTCCACCGTAACGCACGCCCGCGAAAAACCACATCGAATCAGCCACCGCGCAGGCAGAAAGGATGGAGAGCATCACTGGCAGTGTGTGGAGGCGATGCGTTGCAGTAAGCGTTCCCGCTGTGACGAGCAAAGGCACGGTCGGCACAGGAATGCCTAACTGCTCCACCAGCACCCACAGAAAGAGAATGCCGTACGCGTAATGCACGAAGAATTCAAGAGCGATAGGCATGTTAGACGAGCTCACCACTGTAGATGTAGTGAGCTTTCGGGTCGCTTCGTTTTCTTTCATTATGGCGAGCGCAGTGCGGTGCAAAAAGAAGCCCCGCGCGGCGACGCAGCGCGGGGTCATACCGGTACTCAAATAGCTATTTGATTGCGACCTTTGGATTGACCGAATATCCGATACGGAGCAGATGATCTTTGTTTTCGCCCTGATCCAGGTCGATGCGAACGGGGATGCGCTGCACTACCTTGACATAGTTACCAGTCGCATTTTCCGGTGGAAAGAGGGACAGCCGCGATCCGGTGGCTCCGCCGACTTGTGTGACATGGCCGTAATACTTCTTGCCCCCAAGCGCATCCACGGTTATCGTGACGGACTGGCCCACCTTCATCTTGTCCAGCTGTGTCTCCTTGAAATTGGCCGTGATCCATAGATGGTCAAGTGGAACGATGGTCAACATATTCTGACCTACGGAAACATTCTCACCCAGCGAAACGCTCTTGCGGTCAATAATCCCTGTTACAGGTGCGGTGATGTTGCAGTAACTCAGGTTTAGGTTTGCCTGATCTACCTTTGCCTGCTGTTGCTCGATATCGGCGTTTGCTCCCTGCGCACGCGCCTGCTGCACGGCAATCTGCTTGGGGCCGTTCTGCTTGGCCTGCTCGGCGTCGCTGCGAGCCGACGCCAGCCTCGATTGCGACTGTGCCACGGCTGCCTGCTGCGCGGTGACATTCTGCTGTGCCTCAAGCAGTGCACCGTTTGTCGCGGCTGCAGTCGCGACAGCCTGATCGAACTGCTGTTTGCTGATGACGTCTTTTGCAACCAAAGGTGTGTAGCGATCCACGTCGAGTTGAGCCTTTAGAGCATTGGCTTTTGCCTGATCCACGCGTGCCTGCGCTGCGGCTACTTCTTTCTGTGCCTGCGCAACAGCGGCAGCTGCTGTCGTGACGTCCGATCCTGAGGTCTGCAACGTGGTGCGCGTCTGTACGCTGGTGATTGGAACATTGGCGTTTGCCTGTACAAACGAAGCTTTGCTGTTGGCAAGTTGTGCCTCTGCCTGTTCCACCGCGACCTGGTAATCGCGGGGGTCGATCGCCGCAATCAGATCACCCTGGTTGACCTGCTGAGTCTCTGTAACATTGACCTTGATAATATGCCCGGAAACCCGCGCTGACACCTGATACAGGTCGCCATCCACCTGCGCGTCGTCAGTATCTTCCGTGAAGGTGGAGCGCCAGTAAAAGAAGCCCCCGGCCAGCAGAAGCAGGATGACGACGGTCGCAATGATGAAGTTGCGGCGCGCCTTTGAGGCCGGCGTCGCGGGCGGAGCGGACTTTTTATCGTCGTCCTTCGGTGGAGTCGCCTGATTGTTGTCCTGTTGCGTATTGCCAGCGCTCTTCGCTGGGGCGCCATTCTGCTGCGCATTGCTCCCCTGCTGGCTGCCATCACCGCTTCCTTGCTGCGCCGTCCCGGCGTTTTGCTGATCGGAATCTGCCACGATCACTTTCCTCCCAGTTGAAGAACCTGCTTGTAGTTAGTACCGGCGTAACCGGTGGCGCGTGCCAGCGAAAGCTTGGCCACGTTGTGCTGGTACAGCGCGCTGATGTATTGATCGTTTGCCTGTTGGGTCTGTGCCTGTGCCTGTGACACTGCCAGGTTGTTATCCACGCCTGCACGGAAGCGCTGCTGCGCTTCACTCAGCGCCTCGTTGGCCAATTCCACATTGCTGCGTGTTGTTTCCACCAAGTTCGCCGCGGCCTCAATGTCCAGCAGAGCATCGCGCACATCCGCGTTTACCTGCTGTACCTGATCGCTGTAGCGTGCCCGCTGCTGCCGCAGGTTCGCGTCGGCAACCTCTTTGTCGCCGCGTGTCTTCGCTATCTGGAGAATGGGTGCCGATACCTCGCCCGTCGCGGTATACGTACCGTGCGAATGGCCGGGCGTCGTGCCGATATCGCCAAAGTCTCCACTGACGGCGACTACGGGGTACTGCTCCGCCATTGCAGCCTTCTTCTGCGACTCCGCGCCCTGCACACGCTCCGCTGCTCCGGCCAGATCTTGCCGGCTCTTCAAAGCCTCACTGAAGGCTTGCTCCGGTGTGGTTGGCGTGGCAGGTGCATAGGGAACCACGTCGGCCACGCGGAACTGCTGTTCCAGCGGCAGACCGATGGCGCGGGCCAGCGCGAGCTTGTCCTTTTCCAGCGTATTGCGCGCCTGGATCAGCTGCTGATCTGCGTTTTGGTAATCCACCTGAGCGCGCAGCACATCAAGCCGAGGGCTGACACCTGCGTCGTGATTCGCCGTTGCTTGATCCAGCGACACTTTTGCATTCGCCTTCTCGGCCTCCTCTGCGGTGATGCGCGAAGCGTCCGCGATGCACAGGAGGTAGGCGTTGCCCACGGTAAGGACGACCATGTTCCGCGCGTCTTCTGCTGTGAGGCGGGCTGCCTGGAAGTTATGTTTCGCGGCAAGGTAGCTCTGAATGGACTGCACATTCAGCAGCGACTGGGAAAGATAGGCACGAAAGTCAAAGACCTGAAACGGCCCAACAATTGGTTTGACTCCGGGGAAGTTCAAACCAAACGCAGCAAGATTGATCTGTTCGCGCGTATACGTCAAAGATCCGGTGACTGTGGGCAGAAGCGCCTGCAGTTGCTGCAGCCTGGTGCCGGCAGCGATCTGCACCTGGCTGTTCTCCAGGATGATTCCAAGATTTGTGCGAAGGCCGCGTTGGATAGCATCGTCCAGGGTAAGGTCAAGCGTGCCTGACGTGGCCGTTCCGGAGATGATGGAGCCTCTGTAATCGTTCGCTGTGGCACCGTTGCTTGAGCCGGAAGTCTGTCCCGGATTCGAGACAGCCCCAAAAGCCTGCTGCGCGGCTTGAACCGTAGCGGGGCCGCTTGCGGTCTGGCCGCCCGTCGAGGACCCCTGGCTCTGCCCGCTGCTGCTGTTGCTCTGCGTGGACGTCTGCGCGTGCGTCCACAAGGGCAGCATGGCAAGCGCGGTTGCAGCCGCCAAGCATCGCTTGCTCCCGGACGCCTGCCGCACAGTGCCGCACCATGCTTGATCGTTCTGCGTCATACGCTCCATGAGATGAGTTCTGTCGCGGGCGCACAGGTGCATCCGTTGCCATCTCAGCTTCGGCTATCTGATGCGCAGGACCTCCGGTTCCGATGCAGAAATTTCCCTTCCTGTCCGGCGAAACGTCTCCCCCTCCATCAAACAAAGCACAGATACGGCGCCCCCTTGCGCACCTCCGTTTATGCTTAGTGTGTCCCGGACGCAGCAGGTGCGTGCGGCAGGAGGTGAGCGTGCGCCGCATACGAACTGGAGTCGCCGGATATGGCCTTGCAGGCCGTGTTTTTCATGCACCCTTTGTGCATGCCGTGCCGTCACTAGAACTTACGGCAGTCGTGCAGCGGACCGGTGATACTGCGAAGCAGGCATACCCCGGTGCGACGCAGATGCGCGCCTTCGATGAACTGCTTGCCAGCGATGTGGAACTTGTGGTTGTTGCCACGCCCTCGCCTACCCACTTCGAGTTGAGCAAACAGGCGCTGCTGGCAGGCAAGCATGTGGTCTGCGACAAACCCGTCACCACGACCTCCGCGCAGGCAGAAGAGTTGGAAGAGCTGGCGAAGGAGAAGGGACTTCTGTTCTTTCCCTTCCACAACCGTCGCTGGGATGGTGACTTCAAGACGCTGCAGGCGCTGATCGACGATGACGCAGTGGGCCGCGTCGTCACGCTGGACTCACGTTTTGACCGCTACCGTCCCATTCCAAAGACGGGCGCATGGCGTGAAGCGGAGGAGGCGGGCGGCCTGCTCTACGACATCGGTCCGCACCTTATCGACCAGGCCCTGGTACTGTTCGGCCGGCCGGATCGTTTAGAAGCGAATCTGCGGCGCGATCGCGACACCGGCGGCAATGTGCCGGATGCGTTCGACATCAACCTCTTCTTCACCGGTGGCGACGGCCGCGACATCCTTGTACGCCTGGGCACCACCGTTCTCGCCATCGATCCCGCACCTCGATACCGGCTCCATGGCACGCGTGGCAGCTATGTTAAGTACGGTCTCGACCCGCAGGAACCTACGCTCGTTGCTGGAGGAACAGTGCCTCCGATCGGCAGTCCAGAGGTGTGGCTGCAGGAACCGCAAACGATGTGGGGAACACTCAGCGTGGTGCCGAATCCTGCCGAACCCGGAAAGGTCCAACGCTCGCAAGTGGAAACGGAACCCGGCGATTACCGCGAGTACTACGCCAACGTTTCGGCAGCCATCCTCCGCGAAGCGGAACCCGCTATCACGGCGCGCGCGGCAGTCCGCGTCGCACGGCTGATCGAGTTGGCGGGGAAGAGCAGCGAAATCGGCATGACAATGCCCGTAGACGCTTCGAACTGGTAACGACGCGAACAGGGAAGAGGAGCACAGTTGCCATCGGTACGGAAGGAACTGCCGCGCGGCTTTCGTTGGGCCGCAGTGAAGGCTGGCATAAAAGCAAGCGGACGCACCGATTTCGCGGTTGCGGTTGCGGACGGGCCTGCACCGGCTGCCGTGATGTTTACTCAGAACCAGGTAGTCGGAGCGCCCGTCACCGTGGTCCGCCGCAACATGATGTCAAGCGCTGGCCATGTGCGCGCCGTGGTGGTGAATGCAGGAAATGCAAATTGTGCCAACGGTGCCGCTGGCATCGAGGCAGCGGAAGAGACCTGCCGCCGGGCCGCGGAACTGTTCAAGTGCCGCAACGACGAGGTCTTCCCCTCGTCCACCGGAATTATCGGTGTGCCATTGCCCGTAGCGAAGATCATCGCTGCGCTGCCACGCGCGGCGGAGCGGCTGAGCAATACGCAACCTGCAGCAGAATCGTTCGCGACCGCCATCCTGACCACCGACACCCGCATGAAGACAGCGCAGGCGGCCATCGATGATGCGGAGAGCACCGTTCGCATCTTTGGCTGCTGCAAGGGTGCGGGCATGATCGGACCGCAACTTGGCCCGCCACACGCGACCATGCTGGTCTTTCTTTTCACCGATCTGCACATTGAGCCAGAGGCATTGCGCCACCTCCTGCAGCCCGCTGTCGAGCGCAGCTTCAACAGTATCTCGGTCGACGGCGACACATCGACCAATGACACCGTCCTTCTTCTGGCAAGCGGTGCCAGCGGTGTGCGCTGGAACGCGGTTTCGCGCAGCGTTCAGGACGCATTCACCCTGGAACTGCAGCGAGTCTGCGATGAGCTGGCTTATGCCATCATCGATGACGGCGAAGGTGTTACCCACGTGGTCACGCTGGAGATCACCGGCACGCCAGACGATGCAGCGGCCAAGCAGGTGGCCAAAGCCATCGCGCACTCACCACTCTGCAAGACAGCCTGGTCCAGCGCCGACCCCAACTGGGGCCGCATTCTTGCCGCTGCAGGTTACGCCGGTGTGCCCTTCGACCCTGCCGAGGTGACCATCACCATCGGCGGCATCCCGGTCTTCGAAAAGGGCATCAGGGCCCTAACCTTCGACGAAGCCGCGGTGCATGCATGCATGGAAAACCGCGAATACACCATTGCCGCCAACCTTGGGGACGGACCGGGCCGGTGCCGCTTTCTTACCTGCGATCTGACCGTGGAGTACGTCCACATCAACGCGGACTACTCCACATAGCACCGGGCCGGCACCAGCCTCATGAGCTGAATGCCATCTGCGGCATCAGCGCTACAGGTGTGACCTTCGTTGGGAGTTTGCCACCCGCGATCCACCCCTCGAGTGATGCTGTCACTTCGTGTATTGGACGGGGCCGGCTGAAATAGTACCCTTGCAGGTCGACGTCCCGAAAGATAGCGAGCGCATCAATTTGCTGTTCGGTCTCCACACCTTCGGCGACGACCCTCTTGCCGAGTGTTTGTGCAATCGCAACGATAGCTCCTACGATGTGCAGGGCGCGCTCGTCTTCCTCGAGAGCATTGATAAAGGTGCGATCGAGCTTCAGCGTATCAAACGGCAGGCTGCGAAGCGCGCTGAGCGAAGAGTTTTGAACGCCGAAGTCGTCGATCGCGATCTGCACACCGCCGTCACGCAGCAGTTTCAATTGCCGCATCACCTGGGGAGGATTCTGCATCAACAGGCGCTCGGTAATTTCCAGCTCAAGGCAATGGGCAGGGAGTTGGGCGGACTTCAAAATCTGAAAGACGTCCGACGCAAATCCGGGGTGCTCCACCTGACGCATGGAAACGTTGACCATCACACGGGCACCAGACGCCTGCAGATCCCATCGCACGGCTGCGGCAACCGCTTGCCTGAGTACCCATGCACCCAGCGGCACGATGACGCTGCTTTCCTCCGCTACATTAATGAACGAATCCGGCGAAACGATTCCGAGCACAGGGTCGTGGAGCCGTAGCAGCGCCTCCAGACCGCAAAGCGTGCCGTCAGGGCAGAACAGCGGCTGATAGTAAAGGACAAATTGATCCTTGGCCAACGCTGCCTCTAAATCGGCTGCGGAGTAAAGTGAGGGGGCTGCCGTGCGGGCGGGCGCGCGGCGCTTGTACTTCACCGTGTACATATCCAGGTCGGCCTGCCTCTTCAGATCTTCCGGACGTGTCCCATGGTCCGGTGAGATCGCCAAACCAACGCTCGCCGCACCCATGACGGTGTGGCCCTCCAAGGTGAATGGTTCATCAAAGCAGGCATTCAGGCGATCACGGCAGATCTCTGCCTGCGCAACGGTGCTTAGCCCGCATGCGATCAGCAAGAACTCGTCTCCACCGATACGCGCCAGCAGGTCTGAGCTCCGTACGGCTTTCTTCAGCCTGGCCGCGATGTGCTGCAAATACAAATCCCCGGTCTTGTGCCCATGTTGATCGTTCACCTGCTTGAAACCGTCCACATCGATGTATGCAACGGCGACGACAGGCTCCGCGATTTCACCCTGGGACAACGCGCGTTCCAGGAAGGCATCTGCCATGCGGCGGTTAGGCAACGCGGTAAGCTGGTCGTGAGTCGAGGTGTAATTCAGCTCCTGGTATATGTGACGCTGGTTCACCGCAAGTGCCGCAAGCCCGGCGAATACCTCAAGCACATCCCGTTGGTGACCGGAGAAGGGATGGCCATCTTCGCGGAATGCCGTAAACTCTCCAAGAGCGCCGCCTCTGCCATCGTGCAATGGTTGAACGAAACGCGATGCTGAAGGTATGTGATTCTTTGAGTATGTATCCACCGCAGTGCCGGGGATGCCTTGCGCACTGCAGAAGCTGCGAACATCTGGAAGAATCGCCTGGCAGGTCGTGCAGAGATCGGCGATCCACTCTGGCAGTGGCACCGTGGAACTAACAGCCTCTAGCAGGCGGCTGCGCTCGCGTTCCAGCCACATGCTGCGCTCGATCTCCGTGGTTTGCCGTGTCACACGGCGGCGCAGCGTAAGCGCCCACAGCGAAATCATCAGCGACGTAAAGCACACGGCCGCCAGCAACTCCATCAGGTGATCGATCGTCCACCAGGATGCAACCCGCACAACGGATAGATCATTCGGGGATCGCATGTCCACGCTGAAGAACATGGGAGTGCTGCCAACATTGCCCCACTCTTCCGTAAGCGTGATACGGCAGATGCCCAGCACCTCGACCTCAGTGCCGGCAGGTATATTCGGCAGCCGCCTTGCACTTCCAAGATGTTGGAGATTCACCGTGACAGCATGGTGATCCATCAAAAGTGTGATCTGGTCAAGGGAGTCCGTCCGTGTTTGTGACAGGACTTTTCCCCGGATGGAGATCAGTTCATCGTTGTACACGCCACTCGTCGCCTCCGCGTAGCTGGCGCGGTAAGGCTTCACGTCATGCCACTCCCCAGTTGGCAGAATGGTAACCTGCTTCATGGCCGGGCCGTACTCGCCCTCGATGGCAAATCCGCTCAAGTCCACTACGGAACCTAGGGGGAGATCCATTCGCTGGCGCGTGGCTGCCGTCAGGCTGCGGTCGCCCTGCTGGATCACGATTGAGCTGCCAGGATGATATGCCGTCACAACACCGCGGACCTTGACGCGGCGAGAGACATCCATGACAGCTTGCGCTTGCATGATGTCATCAATGCGGGTCAGGGGCAGGCCGGCGATGGCCAGCCCAGGTGCCCGAAGCACCTTCAGGTCCGTGGCATTCGCGCCAAACAAAATGGGGCCCATCGCCTGCCACTTCGCATTGAAGGTTGCGCCTGTCTGGCCTGTCATGAGCACGTCTGAATCAATTAGCGTAGGGACGTCTATGCCCTCTGGATGGTCGATGTAGGCGTTCACGACGCCGCCCGGCGTCATAATCTCCATCTCCAGCCGGCCAAGTTCCTTCTGATTGATCAATGCGGAACGCACCTTGCCGCGGATCGTCACCCTGCGGCAGTCCCATTTCCCGCTCATCAGTTCTGGAAAGCTCGTGTCGCCCAGCTGAACCGGCTTCGGGACGGCCCCGTGTCCAAGCACACGAATCTGCGGGTCGGTTTTGACCACGGTACGGAAACTGCTGTTCGTCACGCCGTTGATTTCAACCAGATCGCCGTCGGTAAGGGGGTACAGCTTGGAGGTGTAAACAAACACGGCACCACTCATGTCCTGAACAAACAAGAAACGCGTGGAAGCGTTATAGCGGGTGACCGTCGCAATCAGGTGTACTGGAAGGTGCTTTGCGGCCTCGGTTGAGGGCAGGTCGTGCACCTGCTTTGCCGTCGTCAACACCGTTCCCACAGGTTCTTGGCCAGCCGCGCCGAGCGTGATCAGCCCTGCGGCAAGCGCCGCGGCAGTGACCAGCCGGCAAGTGAAACGGCAATGGGCGCGCTTCATGTGGCTCTTGGACGAGGTAAATAAATCTGACATCGCTGGGCCTATCGGCTGGTGAAGCAAAGGCATGAGTTGTTTCGAGTCAACAATATGGTCCTGCCGTGTCGAAAGGACTGGGGCGAAGACTCTGGTGTTTCATCCAGGTACAAGATGCGGGGCAACCAATGCTCCCACGCCAGCGTTCACCTGGTGAGTGACCGGAGCCTTTCACGGCGTATTCTCTTCTGATGGTTGGACCCCGGATACAGGCGTTAGGGAAGATGATGAGGGAGAAGAGCGTCCCCGCTCTGCTGATCACGCACTTGCCCGATGTGCAGTATCTTACCGGCTTTACGGGATCAAATGCAGCGCTGATCGTGCTCGGGAGACCGCGCGTGAGTGCGCGCCTGTTCACCGATGGCCGCTACACGGCCCAGGCCACCCAGGAAGTGCAGGGCGCAACCGTACGCATTGCGCCCAAGTCCGCCTTGGCTGAAGCCTGCGCCTACGCGGCGAAGAACGGTGTGACGTACTGCGGCTTCGACCCTGTACACACAGCCGTTTCAGCGTTGACCGCGATGCGCAAGGCTGCCCGCGAGGCAAACGCGGGCCCCGCCTTCTTCAAACCGGTGGACAACCCCGCCGCGACGCTTCGCCAGGTCAAAGACAGGGGCGAGATCGTCCGGATGCGCAAAGCCGCCCGTCTCACTGGCGAACTCTACGAAGGCATGTTGTCCTGGATCGAAGCGGGTATGCGCGAGATCGACGTCGCTGCTGAGCTGGAACACCGGGCACGTGTGGCGGGTGCGGAGCGCATGAGCTTTGAAACCATCGTCGCGGCGGGCGACCGCGGCAGCCTGCCCCATGCGCGCGCTACCAGCGCAGTTCTGCAGCCAGGTAACCTGCTCACCCTCGACTTCGGCATCCTGCTTGATGGTTACTGCTCCGACATGACGCGCACCGTTGCGCTGGGCTTCGGCGGGGGTCCGATTCCGGCAAAGATGCGGCAACGCTGGGCAGAGCAGCGTGACGTCTTTGAAGCCGTCCTGGCAGCCCAACAAGCCGCAGTGTTGGCTGTGCGAGCAGGCGCTACCTGCGGCGGAGTCGATCATGCCGCACGCTCTCTACTCAAACGAGCAGGTTGGGCTAAGCAGTTCACCCACTCCACCGGACACGGCGTTGGGCTGGAGATCCACGAAGCGCCACGTGTCGCAAAAGGGCAGAAGCAAGTCCTCCAAGCGGGGATGACCATTACAATCGAACCCGGGGTGTACCTGCCCGGCCGCTTCGGCGTGCGCATCGAAGATACCGTAGTGGTCACAGAAAACGGCGCGGAGGTACTGACGCCGGTGCACAAGGGATGGACGGAACTTTAAGCACCCAGGGATTACGAAAATAATGATGGAACAGAACGATTTGCAGGAACTTCGCGAGCTGGTGGCGTTTCTGCGTGAGAACAGCATAGCGGAGTTCGATCTCCATCGCGGCGAACAGCACGTTCGCATTAAATTCGCGCAAGCCACTCCTGCCGCAGCAGTGCCGGAACCGCTGCACCTGCATCATGTCGCCGCCGCACACATTGCACCGCTGGCCGTACCCGTCTCCCAACAGGCACACGTTGCAGCTCCTGAACCGCCTCTAGAAGAAGAACCGCTGCATGAGGTCAAGAGCCCCATCGTCGGCTCGTTTTACGGAAGTTCTTCGCCGGGGAGCACTCCCTTCGTGAAAGCCGGTGACATGGTCGAAGTCGGCCAGACGCTGTGCATTGTCGAAGCCATGAAGTTGATGAATGAGATCGAAAGCGACGTCGCTGGGGAGATCATCCGTGTCATCGTAAAGGACGGCCAACCAGTCGAGTACGGACAACCGCTCTTTGCAGTGAGGCCGCGCTAAGGTGATGTTTAAGAAGGTCCTCATCGCAAACCGGGGCGAAATCGCGCTTCGGGTCATCTCCGCCTGCCGCGAACTCGGCATCCGTACCGTCGCCGTCTACTCCACCGCCGACCGCAACAGCCTTCACGTCAAGTTCGCCGATGAGGCCATATGTATCGGTCCGCCGCGCTCCGCGGAGAGCTACCTCAACGTTCCTGCGGTTATCTCGGCCGCCGAAATCGCCGACGTTGACGCCATTCACCCCGGCTACGGCCTGCTGAGCGAGAACGCCAACTTCGCCGAGGTCTGCCGCGCCTCCAACATCAAGTTCATCGGCCCGCGCCCCGAAGTGACCCGCATGATGGGGGAAAAGTCGACCGCGCGCCAGACCATGAAGGCCGCCAATGTGCCCATTCTACCCGGCTCGGATGGCGTCATCGGCAGCGTGGACGACGCGCTCACCTGGGCCAAGTCGGTCGGCTATCCGGTCATCTTGAAGGCCGTCGCGGGAGGCGGCGGACGCGGCATGCGCATATGCCGCTCCGCTGAGGAACTGCCCAGCTTCTACAACCAGGCCTCTACCGAAGCGCTGAACGCCTTTGGCAACGGCGACCTCTACATGGAGAAGTTCATCGAGCGCCCCCGCCACATCGAGTTTCAGGTGCTGGCTGACGAACACGGCAACGTGATGAGCCTGGGCGAGCGCGAGTGCTCCATCCAGCGCCGCCACCAGAAGCTGATCGAGGAGGCGCCTTCACTCCAGGTCACGCCCGAGCTGCGGGCCCGTCTCGGCGGCGTCATTGAGCGCTCGTTACGCGAGATCGGCTACTGGAATGCCGGCACCATCGAGTTCCTGATGGACGAAGACGGCGAAATCTACTTTATCGAAATGAACACTCGCATCCAGGTAGAGCATCCCGTCACCGAAGCCGTCACCGGCGTCGATCTGGTGAAGGCACAATTGCGCATCGCCGCCGGAGAACGCCTGAGCGACATTGTGCCGCAGCGCCCGTTTATTCGAGGCCATGCCATTGAATGTCGCATAAACGCCGAGCACCCTGAAAAATTCACGCCTTCCGCAGGCAAGATCACCGCGTTCAACGTGCCTGGCGGCAACGGCGTGCGTGTCGATACCGCGCAGTACAGCGAAGGCGTTGTCCCGCCCTATTACGATTCCATGATCGCCAAGGTCATCTGCCACGGTCACAACCGGGAAGAAGCCATGAACCGGATGCAGCGCGCCCTTAGCCAGTTCGTTGTCGAAGGCATCCACACCAGCATCCCGCTCCAGCAAAAGATCTTCGCCGACCCGGACTTCCGCCGCGGCGACTTCGACACGAACTTCATGGCACGCTTCCTGGAGCGCGAAGCCGAACGCAAGCGCCTTGACGCTCAAGACGAGCCGGTTGGCGTCTGACAAGCAGAACGCGAAGGACGCAAAGGACGTGCACGCCATGGGCGCAATGATGGCGTCTGATCATGCCGGGAAGCAGAATGAAGGGGCTAAGGGCGTGCACGCCATGATGGTGGAAAGGTGATGATGCGTGAGCAGCTTGAGACATTGTCACGGCGCGTTCTGGATGCTGCCTTTGCCGTGCACACGGAGCTTGGGCCGGGCTGCTGGAGTCGGCCTGCACAGCTTGTCTTGCGGCGGAGTTGAGGAGCCGTGGACCTCACGTCGCTGTAGAAGTTGCGGTGCCGCTTGTCTACTGAGGCGAGAAGTTGGCAAACATCGGTTTCGTATGGACTTGCTCATCGAAGGCGAACTCATCGTAGAAGTCAAAGCGCAGGAGGCACTCGCACCCGTGCACCACGCGCAGTTGGTTTCTTACCTGAAGCTTGCCGACAAACGTCTCGGCCTTCTACTCAATTTCCACACAGTTCACTTGCGCGACGGCATCTCACGTCGAGTAAATGGCCTGTAGTGGCAATGATCATCCAACTGCAAAGGCTCATTCTTGCGCCCATCGCGTGCACGTCCTTAGCGCCCTTCGCGTTCTGCTCTTTATGAAGCTGCCGAAGCTATACGCCATCCTCGACGCAGAAACATGCGCACGCCGCGGCTTCGGCCTGCTGACAGTTGCAAAAGCATGGCGTGATGCAGGCATCAGCTTGCTTCAGTACCGCGACAAGCCGGGAAGTGATTTCGAGATCCTGCGGAACGCCGCTGCAATCAACGAGCTGTTCGCGGGCACAGATGTGACTCTGATCCTGAACGATCGCGTACATCTCTTCTCAAGAACGGGATTCCGCGGCGTACATGTGGGCCAGAGTGACCAAAGCATCAGTGCAGTCAGAATAGCCGTCGGCAACGAGGCTATCGTGGGTATTTCGACGCACAACCCGCAGCAACTGCGCTATGCCGGCGCCGAACCCGTAAGCTATGCCGCCATCGGTCCCGTGCATTCCACGCGAACCAAGCTGGATGCTGAACCGGTTGTGGGCTTAGAGGGTGTGCGAACGGCGCGTGCGCTCACAACGTTGCCGCTGGTCGCAATCGGTGGCATCACCCGCGAGAACGCGCCGGATGTGCTCGCGACCGGAGCGGATTGCGTGGCGGTCATCGGCGCTCTGCTGCCACCTGCAGGTGCATCGCTTTCCGCAGTCGATGACACCGCGCGAGACTTTCTCCGCGCAATCGCGTAAAACCGATATCACACGTGTTAACAGAAGATCAAAGCGCCACGAGCGAGCCGCCGGAGTTTGTTCAGGGCCTTGGCCTCTTCTCCGCGACGGCCATCGTCATGGGATCCATGATCGGTTCCGGCATCTTTATCGTCTCGGCGGAGATGTCGCGCGGCGTAGGTTCCCCCGCGCTCCTCATCGCCGCGTGGCTGGTCACGGCGGTGATGACGCTCATCGGAGCGCTTTCCTATGGTGAACTCGCCGCCATGATGCCGCGCGCCGGAGGCCAGTACGTCTACCTCCGTGAAGCACTCGGGCCCATGTGGGGCTTTCTCTACGGTTGGACACTGTTTCTCGTCATTCAATCCGGCACCATCGCCGCGGTGGGTGTCGCGTTTGGCAAGTTCCTCGGCGTCTTCATCCCATCCGTCTCTGCGAGTCACTGGATATGGCACATCACCCACGTACCGCCCGTCGCGGCCGGCCCCTTGGTGCTGGGCAACATGGATGTGGGCCTTAATACCGCGAACCTTTCCGCCATCGTCATCCTCACTCTGCTTACGGTGCTCAACTCGCGCGGCGTCCGCCTGGGCGCGCTTATCCAGAACATCTTCACCTCCGCAAAGGTGCTGGCGTTGCTCATGGTTGTCGTTCTCGGCCTGTTTGCAAGGAACGCCTCCGCCATCGCCGCCAACTTTAGCGGGGGAAACTTCTGGCGCGGAGCGGGCCTGCACACGCTCCACCCGGTCACGGTCGGCGTGGGCGGACCCACGGCGATGGTTAGCTTTCTTACGATCATCGCCGTTGTTCAGGTCGGCTCGCTGTTTTCCAGCGATGCCTGGAACAACGTTACCTTTACCGCCGGCGAGATTCGCAATCCACGACGCAACCTGCCGCTATCGCTCGCGCTCGGCACCGGGGTTGTCCTTCTGCTTTACATTGCTTGCAACTTTGTCTATCTCGCGGTGCTGCCGCTGCACGGATCGCCGGACGGGGGCAGCATCGTCGCGCGCGGGATCCAGTTTGCCAGTGAAGACCGCGTCGCTACTGCAGTCATGGAGCAGGCCTTCGCGGGATATGGTGCCAAGATCATGGCACTCGCCATCCTTATCTCCACATTTGGCTGCGCCAATGGCATGTTGCTGGCCGGCGCGCGGGTCTACTACGCCATGAGCGGGGACGGCCTCTTCTTCCGCGCCGCTGGAAAACTTTCGCCCAAGTCACGCACCCCCGTCGTTAGCCTCTGGGTGCAGTGGGCGTGGACGTGCCTTCTCTGCCTTTCCGGCAGCTACGGCCAGCTGCTCGATTATGTGATCTTCGCCGTTCTGCTCTTCTATATCCTCACCATCGCTGGGCTGTTTGTCCTGCGCCGCACGCGTCCAGATGCGGACCGTCCCTACCGCGCCATCGGCTACCCTGTGCTTCCGGCGCTGTATATCGTCATGGCTGCGTTCATCTGTGTTGTACTCTTACGCTACAAACCGCAATACACCTGGCCGGGCCTGCTCATCGTGTTGCTGGGCGTTCCCGTGTATTTTCTTTGGAACCGCGAGGCACGCACCGTTCCCGCGGCGTCTTGCGAGCAGACTTGATTTGAAGGAGTAACCTCACGCCAATGGCCGACCTATTTGCCAAAAAGAGCATGACCTCCCTGATGTCGGAGGCGCACGAGGAGGGTTCCCACTCCCTTTCAAGAACGCTTGGGCCGGTGTCGCTTACGATGCTCGGTATCGGTGCCGTTATCGGAGCGGGCATCTTTGTGCTCTCCGGCCTGGGCGCGCACTCCGCCGGACCAGCGCTCATGCTCGCTTTCGTTCTCTCCGGTCTGGGCTGTGCATTTGCCGGTCTCTGCTACGCGGAGTTCGCCGCCATGATCCCGCTCGCAGGTTCGGCTTACACCTACGCGTACGCCACGCTGGGAGAGTTGTTCGCGTGGATCATCGGTTGGGACCTTACGCTGGAATACGCGATGGGTGCCAGCACCGTCTCTTCCGGCTGGTCGAACAACTTCGTTGAGTTCCTGGAAATATTCCACCTCCGCTTTCCACTATGGCTGGCATACGACCACTGGACCGGCCTGCGCCGGGCACTGGAGACGGTCTCACGCGCGTCACTCGCGAGCACGCACCCTGAGTTCCAGCCGGGCACTCTGCCTTTTAGCAACGCGCTGGCCGGGATGATGACCCACCCCTCCGCAGCACTCTCCGCGCAGGCCCACGCGCTGCTGAACGCGCCGACCATCTTTGGTGTTGAGATCGGATTTAACCTCCCCGCATTCATCATCGCTCTGTTGATTACCGCTATCCTCGTTATCGGCATTCAGGAATCCGCGAAGTTCAACGCAGGCATTGTCATCCTCAAGCTTGCCGTCGTCCTGTTCGTGATCGGTCTTGGATCGCACTACGTGCACCGCGCAAACTGGGGAACGGACTGGCACACATTTGCGCCGTTCGGTGTCGGTGGCATTGGTCTGGCGGCGGGCCTGGTCTTCTTCTCTTACATCGGCTTTGACGCCGTCTCCACCACGGCGCAGGAAGCCATCAACCCGCAGCGTGACATGCCCATCGGCATCATCCTTTCGCTTTCCATCTGCACCGTGCTGTACATCGCGGTGGCGGCGGTTCTAACGGGCATGGTGCCATGGCCCTCCATCAACATTGAGGCGCCGCTCGTCCGGGCCTTCCTTGAGTACAAGGTTGGTTGGGCTGCGGACGTCGTGACCATTGGCTCCATCGCCGGTCTGACCTCGGTGATGCTGGTGATGCTGCTGGGCCAGTCGCGTGTCCTCTACGCCATGGCGAAGGACGGCCTGTTGCCTCGCCGCTTCTTCGGTGACATCCACCCCCGCTTTCGCACGCCGTGGAAGGGAACCATCCTGGCCGGCTGCCTCGCTGCGATTGTGGGCTCCGTTACCCCAATCGACGACATCGGCAAGATGGTAAACATCGGAACCTTGCTGGCCTTTGTCATTGTGTGCGTGGCGGTCGTAATGCTTCGCCGGACAGACCCGGACCGTCCACGTCCCTTCCGCGCCCCGCTCGTCTGGCCCATTCCCATTGTTCCCGCGCTTGGCGTCCTCTTCAACGGCTACATGATGGTCAAGCTGGGCGCGGCAAATTGGATCCGGCTGATCTCATGGCTCATCATCGGGCTTGTGGTTTACTTCACCTACAGCCGGTACCACAGCCGCGTGCAGCGCGAACTTGCCGGCGTGGAGCCTGCGGTGGAAAAGGTGTAGGGCCGCCGCTACGCTGGCTGGAAGATAAGCGGCTGGAGGGCCAGCAATCAGGGCAGGCCTGGGTACAAAGACGCAAGCGCCGCGTTATACGCCCGCCGCGCGTTGCGGTACGCCATGGCGCGGTCTGCCACCGGCCGCGCGGACTTCTCGTCATCCATGCGCACCAGCCGCGTGGCAAGTTCGGAAAAGCTCTCTGGCGCGCCCGTGGCGTGGCGAAAGGCGTAGATTGCCTGGATGATCGCGCCGAGGCAGCCGGACTCCTCTTCCACTGGGACATGGATTACCGCTCCGGTCGCGTCCGCGATCATCTGCCGCCACCGCGCGGAGCGTGCGCCGCCGCCGGTCAGGACAACGGTTCGCGCCGGTTCACCGGCAAGGATCAAGTCCAGGCCGTTCAGGATGCCAAAGGTGACGCCCTCGATGACGGCACGGATAAGGTTCTCCGCCGTGAAATTGGTCCCACTCAAGCCTAGGATCGATCCACGCGCTCCCGGCAGGTCGGGTGTTCGTTCACCGTTCAGGAAGGGAACGAAGATGAGTCCTTGCGCTCCAGGTTCCGTTCTCATCAGTGCGGACTCAATGTCTGCCACCGTTTTTACCAGCAGCAGCAGCGTTTGCGTCACGACGTTTGTGGCGTTCATGGTGCAGACCAGCGGCAGCCAGCCGCCTGACGACGAGCAGAAGGGAGCCACATCGCCCGTTGGATCATGCGAGGGCGCGTGGCGGAAGGAATACACAGTCGATGAGGTTCCCAGGCTGAGTGTCACGACGCCTTCACGCACATTGCCGGTGCCGATGGCACCCATCATGTTGTCGCCGCCACCGCTGGCCACCAGGCACCTTGGGAGAAGTCCCAGATCAGCAGCGCGCTCGGGCAAGACCGTGCCGGCAATTTCTTCGGGCTTCAAGAGCGGAGGGAGCGCGGCAAAGAGTTGTCCGCTTCCGCCATCAATCGCGTCCAGTATCTCTCGAATCCACGTTCGCGTGCGCGCGTCGAAAAAGGCCGTGCCGGACGCGTCACCGTACTCCGCGCAAAGTCTCCCTGTGAGCCAGAAATTGAGGTACTCATGCGGCAGCAAAATGTGGCGGATGCGGGCGAAATTCTCAGGCTCCCGCTCTTTCATCCACAGGAGCTTCGAGACGGTGTATCCGGTCAGGGGAGCGACCCCGAAGCGCTCCAGCATGGCTTGCTTGCCGCCAAACCGTTCCACGAGTGCGGCGTTCTGCGGCGCGGTTTCGGTGTCGTTCCACAGCTTGGCCGGCCGGATGACGTCCATGCTCTCGTCCAGCACCACCAGGCCGTGTTGCTGGCCGGAAACTGAGAGTGCCAGGACTTCGCTGCGTCCTGCCTTTGCCAACGCCTGCCGCACGGCGGTGCGCAGTGCATCCACCCACCACTGCGGCTCCTGCTCGCGCGCGCCGTTTGCACGTTCGATGAGGGCGTGCCGCTCATAGCCGCGCCCCAGGACCGTGCCCCCCGCGTCGGCCAGCAAGGCCTTTGTACCCTGCGTTCCGCAATCAATGCCCAGGAACAACTCGGAAGGCATCGACTACGGTCTCGCGTGCGTCGTGCCGTCTGCCGTGGTATCCGGCAGGCACCACGCGTACAGAACGTCGCCCGCGCTCATGAGCACCATCTGGTGCCCGTCCAGTTCAAACGAGATCGGCGAACTTGCAATCGTCGCTCCTGTTCCCGCATGCCACAGGGTCTTGCCCCTACGCGTGTCCAGCGCCATGAAGTTGCCAGAGCTGTCGCCGGTAAAGGTGACACCGGAGTCCGTGGTCAGCACGCCCGAACCGGCGTGATCTCCCAGATCGTGTTGCCAGCGGATCTTTCCTGTCTGGTAGTCAATCGCCTCCAAGACGCTCTTGCTCCACAGGCCGTAGTCCGCGCCAGCCCAACCGTAGGTCCCATCCGCCGGCTTGGAGAAATAGAGGCTATAGCTTGGCGATGCACTGACCAGGAAGAGCCCCGTCTTAGGATCAAAGCTGGGGGCGCGATAGTTGGTCATGCCGCCCTCATCCGGCGCGATAATCCGTCCGTCAGGCGCGGGTTCTTTTTCTGGATTCGGGATCGGCCGCCCCTCCTTGTCTACGCCGTTTGTCCAGTTCACTGGACCAAACGGCACCGTCAGCAGGCTCTTGCCAGAGGTGCGGTCAAGTACGAAGAAGTAGCCATTGCGCGACGCCTGCATCAGCATCTTCCTGGACTGCCCATGAAAGTCGGCGTCCACCAGCACCGGGCTCTCTACAGCATCCCAGTCATGCGTATCGTGCGGCGATGGCTGAAACGCCCACGCCAGCTTGCCCGTGTCAGGGTTGAGCGCCACAATGCTGCAGGTGTAGAGGTTGTCCCCGGGCCGCACCTTGCCGTTTAGCACCGGCGTAGGATTGCCAGTTCCCCAGAAGACCAGGTTCAGACCGGGGTCATAGGTTCCCGTCATCCATCCACTGCCGCCGGTGGTGGAGTGCGGGGTTCCCGCTGGCGGCGTCGCAAACCAGTTCCACTGCGTCGCGCCGGTTTCGGGATCGATAGCCCGGATGAAGCCCTGCAGGTTGTCGAAGTCACCTGACGCGCTCACCAGCACATGATTGCCAACCACCAGAGGGGACAGCGTGGCCCATTGCCCCTTGCTGGAGTCCGCGACGACAACATCCCAGCAGACCTTTCCTGTCTTCGTGTCCAGCGCCACAAGGTGCGCGTCGGAGGACATGTAGAACAGCTTGTCCTTCAGGATGCTGACGCCGCGCTGGCCGATGTGGAATGCCTTGTTCTGCGTCGCCGCGTAGTGCCAGATAGTGTGTCCGGTCCGTGCGTCTAACGCCCAGACGTTGTCCGGCATGGTCAGATAGACGACGCCATTCACCACGATGGGCGACGACTTCATCACGGCAGGCAGTTGAGATTGAAATGTCCACGCGAGGGTCATGGCGTGTACGTTCTCGGGTGTGATCTCCGTCAATGCCGTGTGCCGCCGGCCGGAGTAGTCACCGTGGTAGCCCGGCCAGCTATCCGGAGGCGGATTCTTCAGCATCGCCGCGTCTGCCGTCTGTGCAGGCATCGCCGCAGACAATCCAAGCAGCAAGGCACTTGCCGTGACTACGAGTGTCTTTCTCAACGTGCGCCTCCGCATGACTTCTACTTACTTAAGTGTCTGAATGTAGGCGAGCAGATTGTGAACATCCGCGTCGCTGTACTTGCCCAGCAACTCCGCATGGCCCTTGAGGGGATCAGTTACCTTGTACTCCACAGCGCCCGTCGGCCAGGAGTGATACGCACCTGAAGCGTCCGTCACCGCGATCGTAAACTCATCCTGATACGTCACTGTCCCACTCACCGTCTGCCCTGTGCGCGTGGTTACAATCGCAGTGGGCTTGCTGATGTCGCGCGGGTACAGCATCTGCTCCTCGAGCCGGAGTCCCGTGTACTTGGTTGCGATGCCCGCCAAGTCCTTCTCCGGGGAGTGACACGCAGAGCAGCCGCCCGCGCCCGCGAAAAACTGCTTTCCCGCTGCCGCGTCGCCGGTGCGCAGATCGGCCTCGTCCACTCCGCGGCGGTTGCCGCTCTGCGACATGGCCGTGTCTTGTTGCGAGTGCACAAACGCCACCAGGTTCACGATGTCGGCATCCGGCAGCGAGAACTTCGGCATGCCCTTCTCCAGGCGGCCGTTGCGCACCACGGTGCTGATCGCCTCGCCGTCTTTGTCTGACGCTACCAGCTTGGAACGTGTCAGGTCCGGCCCAGACTCGCCGCCCATGGCATCTCGCCCGTGGCAGAACGCGCAGTTCTGCTGGAACAGGCTTCCACCCGTGGCTATCTGCTGCTTGGTAAAGGCGGTATGCACCGGCAGCGGCCCTTGCGATCCAATGGTGACCTGAGGCCTCGCCTCTGTCTGGGCTGGCGCCTGTGTGCTTGGCCCTGCTTGTGCGCGGACGCGGGGCAACCATAGCAACGTCCCCGCTGTTGCAAGCATCAGCACCGCACACGTCATTTGCACCGCACGTCTCATGCCGTAAACTCCATTGTCACGCCGTAACGGAACAGCTTACCGAACTCTATAAACGCACGGTTTTGACTGTCAAACAGCGGGCTAAAGCGAGACCTCCGGGATCGCGCGTGCCGTCTCCGTGTTGACCGACAGCGGTGTCGTGGCCGGCGCGTCGCCGTCCGCTTCCGTGTCTTTGAAGAATGCCAGGAACGCGATCAGAACCACGATGGAGCACCCCGAGGCAACCAGCCAGATGGCACGCCAGTCATGCGGGGCCGCGCCGTCCCGCGCTACAGCGGTAAACTTCTCCACCACCACACCGGAAAGCCACGATCCGACCAGCATGCCAGCGCCGTAGGTGATGAGTGTAATCATGCCTTGCGCGGCAGAGCGGTAGATGATTGGTGCTTTGCGATCCGTGTAAATCTGGCCCGTAACGAAGAAGAAGTCGTAGCAGATGCCATGCAGAAGAATGCCCAGCCACAGCATCCACATGCCCGGCCCTGGATTGCCGTACGCGAAGAAAACATAGCGCAGCACCCACGCGCCCATGCCGGCCACCAGCATCCACTTGACTCCCAGCCGACGGAAGAAGAACGGGATCAGCAACATGCATCCCAACTCGGACATCTGTCCGCCCGTCATCTTGCCGGCTGCGTCAGCCACGCCGATCTGGTTCAGAAACGGATTGGTGAACGCGTAGTAGAACTGCAGCGGGATGCAGATCAAAAACGAAGCGACAGCAAAGACAAGAAAGCTGCTTTCCCGGAACATGCGGCGCACTTCCACCGGAAACAGTGTGGAGAGGGAGAACGGTTCCTTTGCCTCGGGAGGTGTGTTCGGCAGAAGCAGCGAGTAGAGTGCCAGCATCACGGATGCACCCGCTGCCAGACGGAGCGGCAGAGCCGTCGCATCCGCGTGCATGTGCCCCACGGTCAGGCCCGCGCAGATCCACCCAAAGGTGCCCAATACGCGAATCGGGGCGAACTCAGTCTTGGAATCCTTGATCTGCCGGAACGCGATCACATTCACCAGGGCGAGCGTCGGCATGTACACCATTGCATACAGCAGGATGACGATGTACAACCCGCCGAAGTGTGTCTCCGTGGAGGCGACGTAAAGCAGCACCGCACCAACAAGATGCAGGATAGAAAGCATGTACTGCGCCGCCATCAGGTTGTCGGCAATCCAACCGGCGACAAACGGCGAGATGATCGCGCCGATTGCCGTGGTTCCGGAGATCAAGCCGGTCTGTATGCCGGTGAAGTGCAGGGTCTGGCTCACCCAGGTGGTCACCGTGACGTACCAGGCACCCCAGATAAAGAACTCCAGGAACATCATGAAGGCGAGTTTTGCCTTGGTCATACGCTCGTGATCCTCACTGGAGAGCATACATTCCTTTGTTGACAGCTTGAAACTGGCACCGTTTCGCAGAGGCACCACGCTTACTCGTGGCTCGTACTTCACATCTCCGGCGCGCCGCTTTGCATCCATTCCCTTGCAAATTCCCTGTGAAGGATACGCATGAACCGCACTGTTCTGCCTGGAAGACCATACCCCTTGGGTGCCACTGCCTACAGCAAAGGCACCAACTTCGCCCTGTTTTCAGAAAACGCGACCGGCGTTTCTCTCTGCTTCTTTGACGAGATGGGAAATGAGACCGACTGCGTTGAACTTAAGGAACATACGGCGTTTGTGTGGCATGGCCTGGTGCGTGGTATACGGCCAGGCCAGCGTTATGGATACCGTGTGGATGGCCCATGGGAACCAGAAAAAGGCCACCGGTTCAACAAGAACAAGCTGCTGGTCGACCCATACGCAAAGGCCCTCACTGGGCAGGTGGATTGGAAGGGACCAATCTTTCCCTACGACGTGACAAGCGGCGACGACCTCAAGATGGACGGCCAGGACTCTGCCGCAGGCGTCCCGAAGAGTGTTGTGGTCGACCCGCGCTATGACTGGGAAGGGGATTGCCCGCCGGACACCCCACTCGCCGACTCCGTGATCTATGAGGTCAGCGTGCGGGGCTTTTCCAAGAGCAATCCCATGATCGCGGAGAACCTGCGCGGCACCTACGCAGCAATTGCCTCTGAGCCAAGCATCAATTATCTGAGGATGCTGGGCGTTACTGCGGTGGAATTGCTGCCCGTGCACCACTTCATTGACGAAGGGCATCTGGTCGACCGTGAACTTCGTGACTATTGGGGATACAACACTCTCAGCTACTTCGCGCCCATGGCTCGCTACAGCTCCACCGGCGACAACGGCGAGCAGGTGCGCGAGTTTAAGGACATGGTGAAGGCCCTCCACAAGAATGGCATCGAGGTCATCCTCGATGTGGTCTACAACCATACCTGCGAGGGCAATGAGAAGGGTCCCATCCTCTCGATGAAAGGCGCGGACAACGTCACCTACTACCGCCAGCCACCTGACAACCCACGCTTCTATATGGACTACACCGGCACCGGCAACACGCTGAACGTGGTGCATCCTCAGGTGCTGAAGCTGGTGATGGATTCGCTCCGCTACTGGGTCACGGAGATGCATGTGGATGGTTTCCGCTTCGATCTGGCAAGCACCCTGGCGCGCGAGGAATCCGCCGTTTCCAGGCTTTCAAGCTTCTTTGACGTCATCCATCAGGATCCAGTCCTGCAAACCATCAAGCTGATCGCGGAACCATGGGACGTGGGCGAAGGCGGCTACCAGGTCGGCAACTTCCCGGTGCTCTGGGCGGAGTGGAATGGCAAGTACCGCGACACCGTTCGCCGCTTCTGGAAGGGCGACGAGGGCCTGCTGTCCGACTTTGCCTACCGCGTCACCGGATCGAGCGATCTTTACAAGTACGACGGGCGCCAGCCTTATGCATCGATCAACTTCATCACGGCGCACGACGGCTTCACCATGACGGACCTTGTCAGCTACAACGAAAAGCACAACGAGGCAAACGGCGATAACAACACCGATGGCGCGGATGATAACGACTCCTGGAACATGGGTGCCGAAGGCCCAACGGACGATCCGGCGATCAACGAGATGCGCGAGCGGCAGACCCGCAACTTTCTTGCCACGCTGATCCTCTCTCAGGGCGTGCCCATGATCTGCGGCGGCGACGAAGTTGGACGATCGCAACGCGGAAACAACAACGGCTACTGCCAGGACAACGAAATCACCTGGTACGACTGGCAGCTCGACCAGCCCCGTCAACGCCTGATGGCATTCGCAACCAAACTCATCGAACTTCGCTGCAAGCACCCCAACCTGCACCGCCGCAAGTTCTTCCAGGACCGCGCGATTCGCGGCTCGATGATGAAGGACATCGCCTGGTACGGTACAGACGGCGCGGAATTCCCCGACGACGATTGGAACGCCAAGTGGAAACGTTCGCTGGCCTACCTGTTCAATGGCAAGACACTCGGCGTTGCCGATGATGAAGGGAATCCGGTCAATGACGACAGCTTCCTCATCATGGTGAACGCCGCACCGGAGGGTGTCGAGTTCACGCTGCCAGCATCGCCCTCCCATGCAAAATGGAAGCAGATACTCGACACGCAGAACATCGACGATCCGTTTGCTACGGAGGAACTCGGCGACAAGGTCATTCTTGGTGGACGCTCCATGCGCGTCTTCTGCGATGGAGCCGTCTGACCGCGTACCATATCCAGCATCATGCCCGCGTTCGAAGCCGACATCGCCCAAGTAAAACAACAGGAAGCCACGCTAATGCTGCCAGGGTTCTCTAAGGAGATTGCCTGGCGGGTCGGCTGCATCGCGCGCGACCTCGCGGTTCAGCTGAGCGCCGCCATCGCCATTGAGATTTGCATTGCAGGTGTTCCCGTCTTCGTTACGGCGCTTGACGGCACCTCGCCGAACTCGATGAAGTGGCTGCGCCGCAAGAGCAATACCGTAGCGCTCTTCGACCGCAGCAGCTATGGCCTCGCGCTGCACCTCGCGTCCAAGCAACAGACGTTGGCGCGGCACGCCCTTCCCGAGGCGGACTACACTGCCGATGGTGGCGGCTTTCCCATCCGTGTGGCGGACGCGGGCCTGGTAGGCAGCATTGCCGTCTCCGGCCTGGATCAACGCAGCGATCACGAACTCGCAGTGGAGGCGCTCTGCATTCACCTCAGCCGTAACTACGCTGACCTGGCTCTCGCCCCCGCAACATAGCGGCGGCGCTATGCTGGCAAGATGGGTTCCACGCTGTACGCCATCGCTCCACTGCCTCCCTCATCTCATGCCTTTCCGGCTGACAGCTTCGCACAAGCGGAGGCGCTGGAAGCCGAGTTGCGCCGCATGGTCACTGGCGAAGTCCGCTTTGACCGAGGCACCCGTGCCATCTATGCGACGGACAGCTCGAACTACCGGCACATCCCCATCGGTGTTGTCCTGCCGCGCAACCGCGAGGACGTCATCAACACCGTTGCAGTCTGCCGCCGCTTCGGCGCGCCGCTGCTCTCACGCGGAGCAGGCACATCGTTGGCGGGCCAATGCTGCAACGTCGCCCTCATCCTCGATTTCTCCAAATACCTGAACCAGGTGCTGGAGATCAACCCTGCGGAACAGTGGGTCCGCGTGGAGCCTGGCATCGTGCTGGACACGCTGCAGGCAGAGGTAAAGCAGCACGGACTCTTCTTCGCGCCGGACCCTGCCACGCACTCGCACTGCACGCTAGGCGGCATGATCGGTAATAACTCGTGCGGATCGCACGCTCTGCTGGGCGGCAAGACGGACGACAACACGCTAGAACTGGAAGTGCTGCTCTACGACGGCACCATCCTCACCGCCGGGCCTACTTCAGACAGAGAGTTAGAGCAAATCATTGCCGTTGGCGGCCGCCGCGGCGAAATCTACGCGGGTCTGCGGCAACTTCGTGACGAGTACGCCGCGCTGGTCCGCGAGCGCTTTCCGCAGATCCCTCGCCGCGTCTCCGGCTATAACCTCCACGACCTCTTGCCCGAGAACGGCTTCAACGTCGCACGCGCGCTCGTCGGGTCTGAGGCGACATGCGTCGTGGTTCTCTCGGCCAAGCTGCGGCTTATTCGCAACCCAAGCTGCCGTACGCTGGTCGTCGCCGGCTACGCGGACATATTCCAGGCCGCCGACGCGGTGCCTTCCATCCTGCAACATAAGCCTATCGCCGTCGAAGGCGTAGACCGCGCCCTGATCCGGCAGATGGAAAAGAAATCCATGTTGCAGGAGAACATCGCCCTTCTGCCTCCTGGTGACGGCTGGCTTTTCGTGGAGTTCGGGGCGGACTCCGCCGCAGAGTCACACAGACAGGCACATAGCTTCGCGGCCACACTACCAAGCGGTGTCCACGCCGAGGTACTTGAGGAAATCGCGGATCAGAAGCACCTGTGGGAGGTACGCGAAAACGGCCTGGGTGCAACCGCTATCGTGCCCGGCGAGATGCCCCGCTCCGAAGGCTGGGAGGATCACGCTGTTGCCCCGGAGCGACTCGGATCGTACCTGCGCGCCTTCGACGCTCTCCTCAGCGAGTTCGGCTATTCCACGTCGTACTACGGCCACTTCGGCCAGGCCTGCGTGCACGTCCGCATCAACTTCGACCTCCGCACCGCACCAGGCATTCGCACGTTTCGCGCCTTCCTGGACCGAGCGGCAGATCTGGTTGTCGCGCATGGCGGGTCGCTCTCCGGCGAGCACGGCGACGGCCAGGCACGCGGCGCACTGCTGGAGCGCATGTTTGGCCCCGAGCTGATCCACGCCTTTGAGCGCTTCAAGGACCTGTGGGATCCAGCGGGCATGATGAATCCCGGCAAACTGGTGCGCGCCGGACAGCCGCACGCGAACCTTCGCTACGGTGCAGACTACGCGCCAGCAGAACCCGTAACGCACTTTGCGTATCGCACAGACGACGGTTCGTTTGCGCACGCGACTGAACGATGCGTTGGAGTCGGCAAATGCCGCAAAGAGGCAGCCGGAACCATGTGCCCCAGCTACATGGCCACGCGCGACGAACGCCATTCCACCCGCGGCCGCGCCCACGCCCTCTTCGAGATGCTCCAAGGCGAAGCCGTCGGTGGCCGGCCGGGTGAGGCGATGTGGAACGATCATGCCGTCAAGGAGACCCTCGACCTTTGCCTTTCGTGCAAAGCCTGCAAGTCCGAGTGCCCCGTCAACGTGGACATGGCGACCTACAAAGCCGAGTTCATGGCGCACTTCTACCGCGCGAACCGCCGCCCGTTGAACGCTTACGCCTTCGGTTACATCGACCGATTTGCGCAAGCAGCGGCAGCAACTTCGCCTGAACTATTAAACGTGTGCTTGAAGATCCAAAGTGTAGCTGGGGTTGGCAAACGTATGCTCGGCGTCACCCCACAGAGGAGCATTCCTGCCTTCGCGCCCGTGCCGTTTTCGGCGGGCTTGCCTCTAGAAACGCGTAAAGCAGATCACTGCGCTTCGCTGCGGGATGACAATGGGCCAGAAGAAAATCAAGACACAGAAAGACGGCGAGAGGTCCTGCTGTGGCCGGATACCTTCAACAACTACTTCGACCCGCAAACTGCCGCGGCGGCGCAACGTGTTCTTGAACGTGCAGGCTTTCGCGTGCGCGTTCCGCAGGAGCATGTCTGCTGCGGCCGGCCGCTGTATGACTTCGGTTTTTTGGACGAGGCCAAGCGCTACATGCTGCGCAACGTGGACCGCATCGGCGCAGCCATTGACGCTGGCCTGCCCGTAGTCGTCCTGGAGCCAAGCTGCGCCTCCGTCTTCCGCGACGACGCGCCTGACCTGCTGCCCGGCAACGAACGCGTGCAGAAACTCGCGAAGCAAACGTACCTGCTAAGCGAGTTTTTGGAGCAGTTCGCGCCAGACTGGCAGCCGCCGCAATGGCCTGTGCACGCGATCGTGCAGGGCCACTGCCACCACAAAGCACTGATGAAGATGAACGCGGAAGAGGCCGTCCTGCGCCGCATGGGAGCTACGGTCACCACGCTGGACGCAGGCTGCTGCGGCATGGCCGGCCCCTTCGGCTTTGAGGCGGACAAGTACCAGGTCTCGCAGGCGCTCGCGCACCGGGTTCTCGTTCCAGCCGTCTATGCTGCCCCGGCAAACGCCGCCATCATCGCGGACGGCTTCTCCTGCCGCGAGGCCATCCGCCAGAACACGGGCCGTCACGGCATCCACCTGGCGGAGGTGCTCGACCTGGCATCGCGGCCAGACCGCGACTCCGCGCCGCCGGAGACGCTGGCGCGCGCGCCCCTGCTGGCACACCGGCACAAAGCGCACATCCGCATCGCTGCAGGAACCATCCTTCTGGTGGCGATGCTGCCTCTTGCACTGTCGTTCATCAGGCGGGGGGGGCAAACCGTAAGGTCCGGTCTCATTGACTCATATGACTCAACCTGTGTAGCGTTCACAGCAACGAAACAGCACGGCGCAGCGCGTCGCCAATGATTTTGAGGTTTCTTCCAGCATGATCTTTCAAACAGGATTTCTTCGCAGCCGGATCGCAGCCGTTGCCGCATGTTCCGTTCTTTCGCTATGCGCCGTGGGCCAGCAGACGCCGCAGCAGACCTCGCCCTGGCAGGATCAGCTCAAGACAGACACCGTGCCCAGCCCGGGCCGCCCGCAGAGCATCAAGGATGGCGTACAGATCCAGAAGCCGCAGACAGAAGATTACGTCGCGATGCTGGACAACCTGCCCCTGACATCACCGGCCAAGCCCAAACAAGCCCGCCGAATTCTGGTGCTGGCCCATGCGGCGGGTTTTTATCACTCGTCCATCCCGCTGGCGGCTGATACGGTCAAGGCGATGGGCGAGAAGACGGGTGCATACAACGCAGATATCACCTACGACGCGGCGGATATCAATACCGCCAACCTCGCCAAGTACGACGCCATCTTCCTCGATAGCACTACGCTCGGCTTCCTGGACGACCCGAACGATCCCACCGCAACGGAAGCCCGCAAGAAAGCGCTGCTCGAGTTCGTGCGCGGCGGCAAGGGCCTGGCCGGCATCCACGCCGCAGGCGACGCCTACCACACCGTTCCGGCACGCGGATCGACGGACGCACCCACCGGCACGTGGCCGGAGTTCGACCTGATGATTGGCGGCTACTTCAAGTTTCACTGGGTCTATCCGCAGCTCATCACCGTCAAGATCGACGACCCAAAAAGCCCGCTGACTGCCATGTTCCACGGGCAGGAGTTCACGGTCCACGACGAAACCTACACCTTCGCGCAGGACTCCTTCAGCCGCAAGCGCGTCCACGTGCTGACCAGCGTGGACTACGCCAAGATGACCGACATTGACAAGGCCAAGGAACCCGCCGCCACCAAACGCACCGACGGTGATTACGCGCTCAGCTGGATCCACCGCGAAGGCAAGGGCCGCGTCTTCTACGAGGCGCTGGGCCACAGCGAACACATCTACGCCATGACCCCCATCATGGATCACGTCCTCGCCGGCATCCAATACGCCCTAGGAGACCTCCCAGCCGACGACAGCCCCAGCGCGAAATGAGATCCCAAGGTTCTGGCTGCTGCTTAGAACCGTAAGTTCCCACAATTCGACTTGTAAGTACTAATCCCGCGTAGGTCAGAGATTGGTAGTGATGCCGTCGAGATACCGATGGTTATGCTCAGAAACTCTCGATGAATCGAGGCAACGACCACGTGAGATCGCAGGTCGAGGAACCAACGGAGAACCCGGGCTCCGTGATTATGGCTGATTAAGCGCCCATTGCGTCACCGAGACCTGATCAGTAACTCCAAACGCAGAGCGCACACGCTGGGCTTCTTCGGCTGGCGGCACTCCAAAAAGTCGCTTGAACTCCCGGCTGAACTGTGAGGGGCTCGCGTACCCTACCCGCTCCGCCGCTACGGCCGCTTGGAGCGAGTCCTGCACCATCAGCATTCTTGCTTTGTGCAGGCGCAGTGTCTTGAGATATTTCGCCGGGGATGTCGCGGTCAGGGTTTTGAAATGGTGATGCAGGGCTGACGAGCTCATGCCAAGATCCCGCGCTAACGTCGCAAGATCCAGGGGTTCGGCATAGTGAAGGTGCATGCGTTGCAGGACGCGATGGATTTGCGCCCGGGCTTCGCTTCCCAACAGTAAGCTGCGCAGAGCATCGCCGCCGGAGTCGTGAAGAGCCCGATATAGCAACTCACGAACAAGCTGCGGACCGAGAACTCTGGAGTCTGACTCGGAGTTCAGGGCCTCCATGAGTCGCACAGCAACGTCGCTGAAAGACGGACTGAGCGAAGGGGCAACAACCCTGACATATCCAGCGGACAGGTTTCTGCTTGGCCTGGACCGGTTGTCCATGGTAAGGAGGAGCTCACCCAAAATCGTAAGATCGATGCGAACCGCGATCCCGAGGAATGGCCCTTCAGGTGAGACCGTGGTTTCGCAATCGGCTGGAACGGGAACGGTGACGACGAGATAGCTGCGAGGATCGTAGGTGAGGACTCCGTCCGGAACATGGAAGCGCTTCTGCCCTTGTGCAACGATGACGATACAAGGCTCGTACAGCACCGGCACGGGGTCGCATGACTTAGCCGCGCGCAGCAGGGTGACGCCCACTACGCGGGATGGGCGAGCGCCATCTTCAGAGCCAAGCCTGCCGAGTGCGCTTACCATTCTGCGCCGGTTCGCCACAAGAACATCCATGGAAATATCGTACCCGTTCTCTCCGCGAAGCTTCAGTAATTTTGTAGGAATAGGCAAGCATGCTGCAGTTGTAAGCATTGTTTCTGCCTTGCAATTGGTGTCTTCTAGAGATGGGCGGAACATAGCTGGAAAATTCGGCAATCATGTTCGCGCGGAGAAAACATGAAGGTACAGACATTTGCAGCAGCGGCAGCCAGGGAGCCGCTCACGCCTTGGACATATGACCTTAGCGAGCTTGGGCCGGACCAGGTTGATGTCCGCGTAACCCACTGCGGCATTTGCCATACGGACGTTGCGCAGGTTGACAACGAATGGGGAATATCCCAGTATCCCGTAGTTCCCGGGCATGAGATTGTTGGGACGGTGGCCGCGGTGGGCTCTGCTGTAACCCGGCTGCAGGTCGGACAGCGTGTGGGCGTAGGTGCGCTTTGCGGTTCGTGCATGCAATGTGAATGGTGCGAGGGCGGTGCCCAGCATGTCTGCCCACAGGTCGTTGGGACAGTCATGGGCGAACACAAGGGCGGTTTTGCGTCTGTCGTTCGCGTGAACAACTGGCAATTTGCTCATCCTTTGCCGGAACGGATTGCCTCTGAGCACGCCGGACCTCTGATGTGCGCCGGAACCACTGTCTTCACGCCCCTTCTTCGCTACGGCGTGCGGCCAACAGACCGCGTTGCCGTGGTCGGCATAGGTGGTTTAGGTCACTTGGCTGTCCAGTACCTCGCAAAGTGGGGATGCGAGGTGACGGCCATCAGTTCCACGCACGACAAGGAGGAGATGGCGCTTGGCTTCGGGGCCAGCCACTTCATTGCCACCCATGGTACGGATGAGCTGAAGAGATCCGCGCGAGCCTTTGATTTCATTCTTTCAACCGTTTCCGCCGACCTGCCATGGGACGAGTACATGTCGGCGCTCCGGCCACAAGGGAAACTGTGCATCGTCGGTATTCCTCACAAGCCGATCTCAGTGCTTTCCTGGAGTCTCATCGGAGGGGAAAAGTCCATCGTTGGTGGTCAGCCGGGCTCGATCGACGAGACGCAGCAGATGTTGGAATTCTCTGCAAGACACGGGGTCAAGCCCATAATCGAAACGTTTCCTATGCAGGAAGCCAACGCTGCGATTAACCATACCCGCAAAGGCAAGGCACGGTTCCGGTCCGTTCTGGTTGCCGAGTGAAGGATCTGCGATTACCGCCCTCCTAATCGGGAATTCCACGACCGATTCGCGAGGTGAGGGGACTTGAGCCTCGGGGCCTCAATTCAGGTCCCGAGAAACGCGGTTGTCGGAAGTTTCCGGAAAATGAGCTTACAGAACTGACCTATCCGAGGATTTCTGGGTTGGTCATTACTGGGTACCCATGAACTTGGGCGGACGATGCCGTTCCGAGCTTGGCTCCGTAAGCCCGAGGCAAGTTACTTGAACAGCGCTACTGCAAGGGCGATCAGCGCAACCAGCAGCGCGGCTCCTGGCAGGCCCCACGCCAACAGTTGCGAGGCTTGGGGCGAGATCGCCGGCGTAACGACTTCCGTCTCCGGCAGGAGGGCTTCCGGTTCCGCGAAGATGGACTGCTGCATCACGCGCTTGCTTGCCAGCACTTGCTCCAGCCCCGCATCGAAGTGGTGCTGATGAATCTTCTTCGCGTGGTCAGGGACTCGCTCAGCCGCCGCAGCCAGGGCTGCTTTCAGCACCGCATTCTGAATGTCTCCGCCGCTGACTTCATGGTGGCGCGCCAGAGCGTTGAAATCGACGTCAGGCACCAGCGGCGTGCGAGACGGGTGCAGCTGCACCTTCCAGATCTGGACGCGTTCCGCCTCGCCGGGCAGTTCAAAAAGGACGTGCGTTCGAATACGCCGCTCAAAGGCCGGGTCGAAGTTGGCGGCGAGATTGGTCGCGAAGATTACGACGCCGGTGTACCGGTCCAACTCCTGCAGGAGCACATTGACCACGCTGTTTGATTCCCGCTGTGCGCCGCTATCAACGGAGGTCGACCGGCGCGCTGCGATGGCGTCGGCTTCGTCAAAGAACAGCACGGCTTCCTTCTCGTGCGCGGTGCGGAAGATGGCTGCGACGTTCTTCGAGGTTTCGCCCATCCACATGGACTCAAGCTCGGCATACCGGACGACCAGCAACTCCCGGCCAAGTGAGTGTGCGATGGCCTCGGCGCAGATCGTCTTGCCTGTGCCCGATGGCCCTGCGAAGTTAAAGGCAAGGCCAAGACCGGTGGAGTGCCGCTCCCCAAGACCCCATCCCTTGAAGATGAGATCGTGCTGAGTCACCTGCGCCAGCGCAACCTCAAGAGCGCGCCGGGTGGCAGGCGGCAGAATAACATCATTGAAAGTGCGGCGCGGCGCAACCGACTCCACGGCACGCCTGCCGGAAGAGCCAAACAGACGCGTGAATGGATTAGGCACCACCCGCTACACGCTACCGTGCTCGCGGCCGGAAAGCAATTTGAGGTCACAAGATGTCCGAGTAGTTGGCTTACCCACCTCCGCTAGACCTCAGCAAAGAAAGTCCGATTCAACTCCGCCGTCGTTAGACCTTCGCCAGGTAACCGAGGATCTCTGGATTCGTCCATTGCTGGGCACCGATGAATTTGCGCCGGACGATGCCGTTGCGGTCCAGCACGAACGTCTCCGGCACGCGCACGGAGCCGTAGCGCAGGTTTGCTCCCTGGGAGCCGTCGCGGACCGCCAAGAGGTTGATGTCGTACTGCTTCAGAAAGGCCGCGTAGGCGTCCGGGTCGTCGTCAATGGAGACGGCGAGCACCTGAATGTCGGGGCGCTCGCGCTGCAGCTGCTGCAGGCTGGGCAGCTCGTCGATACACGGCGCGCACCATGTCGCCCAGAAGTTCAGAACCACGATCTTGCCGCGAAATTGGCTCAGCCGGATCGTCTGCGGACCGTTATGCACGGTGAAGTCTGGCGCGGCTTGTTCGATCTGCCCCGGGTGGTCGCCTCGGTTACAGCCGGTAGTCAGGACTCCCAGCGCCAGCATCAGGGCGAACAAGGCGCGGCGGCAAAGACGCGAGTGGCAGGCGCGGGACAAGACGGCAGCGATCACGCTTCCTATAATACGAAGCGCGATGCCTGCTGAGAGTTCACCCGCCGAATCACCCTCCATCCCTAAAGAACCTGAGTTCGACCTGCGGCTGGACGGCAGCGTTCCGAGCACCGCTGCGAGGCGCCGGTCTGCTCCCGCCGTCAAGCTGGAGGAAGACGAACCTTCGACGCATGAACTGACCGTCCTGATCCCCGCCCGCAATGAGGAGCACATCCTGCCCGGCTGTCTCCAATCGCTGCTGCGGCAGTCCGAACCGGGTTTCCAGTTGGGCGAGCAGTGGCACATCTTCGTCATCGACGACGGCTCAACGGACGGCACATACGCAATTGCCGAGCAGCTTGCGGCGGCGGGGAACCCGGGCCTGCACGTGCTCCGCGCCAAAGAGCTTACGCCGCGCCGCAACGGCTTTACCGGCAAGAATGCAGCGCTGTGGCTGGGTGCCTCCCAGCCGCTCTCGCATACGGCCAAGTGGCTGCTTTTCACCGATGCCGACACGGTGCATGAGCCGGGATCGACGCACCGCGCCATCGTCGAGGCAGAGCGCCACGAACTCGGAATGCTGTCCTACTCTCCGCGCCAGATCGCCAGCAATCTGATCCAGCGCGCGCTGCTGCCACTCATCTTCTCCGAACTGGCCAGCACCTATCCTCCCAAGAGCGTCTCCGATCCGTCGAGCCCGGTTGCTGCGGCGAACGGGCAGTTTTTGCTAATACGGCGGCAGGCCTACTTTGACGTGGGGGGCCATCAGGCCGTCGCCAGCGCGGTTCTGGAAGACGTCGCGCTCGCCCGTCTCTTGAAACGGCGCAACAGTATTCGCTTGCGCTACGCTCCGGATGCAGTTAGCGCGCGCATGTACCGTGGCTTTGCCGACATGGCTGAGGGCTGGACCAAAAATCTCGCGCTGCTCTTCGGTAATCCGCTCTTCCTGGCGGCCGGCATGGTGCTCAACTTCCTCCTGCTGCTTAGCCTGCCGCTGCTGCCCGTCCTCATGCCGCATCTGCAGTTCTGGCAGATCCTCGCCATCGGCGTGCTGTGGCTGCGCGTGCTGCTGCGCTACTTCACCCGCGTGGGCCGCTCCAATGCGCCGTTCCTGGACCGGCTGCTGTCCGTTCTGGCTCTGCCGCTCTTCGCGGGACTTTTGGTTCGATCATGGCAAAAGGTGAGCATCGCAAAATCAGTCAGATGGAAAGAACGCGAATATTTCACCTAGACAGTGTCCGGTTTTACGTTGTTCGGCAGATGTTTCACGTGAAACATTTTGCCGTTTCGAAAGTCGCCTCAGCCGCTCGGGTGCGACGTGACTTCCGTCCTCGACATCCAACTGACCGATGATCTTTCTTACTCGCAAGGCCGAGTTTTCCTCCGCGCATTTCTATAGAAACACCGCTTGGAGCGACGCGAAGAACGCGGAGGTCTTCGGCAAGTGCGCCAACCCCAACGGCCACGGTCACAATTACACGCTCGAGGTGACCGTGGCAGGCAAGGTGGACCCGGTCACCGGCTTTGTTGTTGATCTCAAGCTGCTGAAGGACATCCTCGAACGGGAAGTGGTCAGTGTCTACGATCACCGCCACTTGAACCACGAGGTGCCGGAGTTTGCGCGAACAATTCCCACCACGGAGAATATAGCCGTAGCCATCTGGCGCAGGCTCGATGGCAAAATCCCAAATGCAACGCTGTACCGCGTCAGGGTTTACGAAATGGCAGACCTATTCGCCGACTACTACGGTGAACAGATCACCGCTCCCACGCAACAGTTTGCCGAGCCGGAGTTTGCCGCCTGATGTCCACGCCGGTCGTCCATTTCACGCGGCGCTACCGCCTCTCCGCCTCGCACCGTCTGCACGCGCCGGGGCTGACGGACGAGCAGAACCGCGACACCTATGGCAAGTGCAACAACCCGTACGGCCACGGTCACAACTACTTTGTCGAGATCACGGTAGTGGGCCCTATCGATCCGGAAAGCGGCTTTATCGTGGACTTGGCCACGCTGGATGCGCTGGCGCAGCGCGAACTTCTGGACCGCTTTGACGGCATGCACCTGAATGCGGACAGCGTCTTTTCGGGCGAGTTCGTCCCGTCCACGGAAAATCTGGCCATCGAAGTGGAGCGTATCTTCCGCAGGGAAGTTCCCCTGCTGGACGTCTCCGGCAGGTTGCGCCTTCAACAGGTACGCATCGAAGAAACCGGGAACAACAGCTTCGATCTGCCCTCGCCATGAACTCTGACATGCGGTTGAACGGGGAACAGAGGCACGCCTTGCATCCGATTGCGTAGCACAGCGTCAGAAGAGTGATGATCGATAGCCGGCTGAACACGAGCATTGCCGTCGAGGATGCTTCGCAGGAACTGCACGCCGCCACCACGGAAGAACTCTACCGCGAACTGTTGCGCCGCGCTGGGGAAGACCCGGACCGCGATGGCCTGCTGAAGACGCCGGAGCGCATGGCGAAGGCGATGACCTTTTTGACGCGCGGCTACCAGCAGAGTCCAAATGACATCCTGCGCGGCGCGCTCTTTGATGTCGATTACGACGAGATGGTGATCGTGCGCGACATCGAGTTTTACTCGCTGTGCGAGCACCACATGTTGCCTTTCTTTGGCAAGGCGCACATCGCCTATATTCCGAAGGGCAAGGTCATCGGTCTGAGCAAAGTCGCACGGTTAGTCGATGTCTTCGCGCGCCGCCTGCAGGTGCAGGAGCGCATGACGCGCGAGCTGGCGGACTCCCTTGTCGACGCGATCGCACCGCAGGGAGTCGCCGTCATCCTGGAGGCGCAGCACCTCTGCATGATGATGCGTGGCGTGGAAAAGCAGGGCAGCATGACGACTACCTCCGCCATGCTGGGTGCCTTTCGCGACAGCCCTCAAACCCGCAATGAATTCCTGTCGCTGATTCGCCGCCCCGCATCGCTTTAGGGCACCTTTCCGGTCGATCGTCAACAGGTGGTCTAATCGGAGACGCGGATGAACGGACTTCTAATCTTTGATAAGCCTGCGGGGTTGACGTCACATGATGTGGTGTCCCTGGTGCGGCGCGCGTCTGGGGAGCGGTCGGTTGGGCACCTGGGCACGCTGGACCCAATGGCGACCGGCGTGCTCCCGCTGCTGCTTGGCAAGTGGACGCGGCTAGCGCAGTTTTTTGGCGCGGCGGAGAAACACTACGAAGGTACGATCCGCTTTGGATGGGCTACCGATACCTACGACGCGGATGGGAAGCGCACCACGGAGCCGCAGGTGCTGCGGTGTTCCCTTGATGAGATACGCACGTTGAGCGGACGCTTCCACGGCACTCTCGATCAGCTGCCACCAGTGTTTTCGGCCAAGAAGATCGGCGGGGTACCCGCGCACAGGCTGGCGCGCGCCGGCAAGGACGTTCCAGTAAAGCCGACGCGCATCACCATTCACGAGTTCACGCTCCTCGATCTGGAGGGCGGCTGCGCCGCCTTCAGCATGGAGGTATCAGCGGGCGGCTACGTCCGCTCAGTGGCACATGAGCTGGGTTTGCTGGCGGGTTGCGGAGCGCACCTCCTGGCGCTGCGACGTGTGCAGGCTGGACCGTTTACGCTAGCTGAAGCAGTCACCCGCGAGCAGCTTATTGAGGCTGCCAACGCAGGCACGGTTGGGCAACTCCTGCTGCATCCGCGTTCCGTTTTGGCGGAGATGCCAGCGGTCGCGGCGGACGAGGCCGCACAGGGCAAGCTGCGCAACGGCTTGGCTGTGAATCTGCCGGAGTTTTCCAGCGCCCCGCTGCTGCGCATCTTCAACGGACAGCGTGAGTTGCTGGGGATTGGCCGCCGCATCGCAGGCACCCTGATTCAGCCACACGTAAATTTGTTGTAGCCCAAATTGGTGGCTGCGGTTGCGACAGGAGCTCCCGCTTGTAACCGTCTTTAAGGAACCTGCGTCATAGCAGCAAGACTATGCTCGTGCCACGTTCAACGTCCCCCCTCCTCAGCAACAAGGTTCTCCGACGGATCGGCATGTTCTGCCTTGCTGCTTGTTCCATTGCGCCCAGCCTCTCCGCGTGGGGCCAGACAGCCCAGTCGCGCATCGCTGGAGCGGTCACAAGCGAAAGCCGGAGCGTGCTCTCCGGGTCCCGCCCGCTGCTGGCCCGCGCGGCAAACGACATGGGGCGTGTCAGCTCTTCGCTGCCGCTGGAAGGCATGACCCTGGTCTTCGCGCGCAGCCAAGCGCAGCAGCAGGATCTTGATGCACTGTTGATCGCGCAGCAGGACGCGTCATCGCCGCAATATCACCAGTGGCTTACGCCCGAGCAGTTTGGTGCGCGCTTCGGCATGTCCGATGCCGACCTCGCAAAGGCGACGGCATGGCTGCAGCAGCAGGGCTTCACCGTGAATGCCGTATCGCGCAGCAGGGACCGGATAACCTTTTCCGGCACAGCCGCGCAGGCAGAAGCGGCCTTCCAGACGGAGATCCACAATTACCTGATCCGTGGAGAAACGCACTTTGCTCCGTCCACGGATATTAGCCTGCCGTCTGCATTATCCGCAGTGACGACGTCCGTCACCAATCTCACCAGTATCCGTCCCCGCCCACATCTGCGAATCAAGACAGGCGTGGTCGCGCCGAATCCCAACTTCACGTCCTCGCAGTCGGGCAGCCACTTCTTGACACCAGGCGACATCCGCACGATTTATGACATCAACGCGGCCTACAACGCTGGGTACACGGGCACGGGACAGACAATCGCTGTTGTCGGGCAGTCGGCCATCGTGAACTCCGACATTGAGCACTTTCAGTCAGCGGCCGGGCTTACGGTGAAGGATCCCACTTCGGTTCTGGTGCCAAACACCGGTGTGTCTACGGTGTACTCAGACGATGAGAGCGAGTCGGATCTGGACCTGGAGTATTCGGGAGCCATCGCCCCTGGCGCAAGCATCACGTTTGTCTTTGCTGGCAGCAATCAGAATGCCAGCGTGCTGGATGCCGAGACCTATGCCATCCAGAACAATGTGGCTCGCATCGTCAGTATCAGTTACGGCGAGTGCGAGCAATCGTTGGGCGCGACGGAGTATGCGTCAGAGAACGCAGTTTACCAGCAGGCTGCAGCCCAGGGCCAAACGGTGGTCGCTGCCGCTGGCGACGACGGTTCAAGCGATTGCGTCGCTGACGGTATAAGCGGCCTCTACGCGGACTATCCCGCAAGCAGTCAGTATGTGACAGGCCTTGGCGGGACGGAGTTCTCCAGCGCCAACGTTGCGCTCGGCAATACCACGTACTGGAAGGCAGCGAGTGGTTCCGATGTAATTACCTCCGCGCTCTCGTACATCCCGGAACAGGCGTGGAACGATTCCACCACGGGCGGGTTGTCTTCTGGCGGTGGCGGCACCAGCATGTTTACGGCGCGGCCTTCTTGGCAGGCGGGCGTGCCGGGCATTCCTTCCGGCAGCTTTCGCCTCGTGCCTGACGTGTCCCTTACGGCATCGCCGAATAACGCGGGATATTTGTACTGCTCCAGTGACACTTCAGTGGGCATCAATGGCAGCTGTGCCAACGGCTTCCGCGACGCCAACAACACTTACCTTACGGTCGCCGGAGGGACCAGCTTCGCGGCTCCAATCTTTGCGGGCATGGTTGCGTTGATTAACCAGTCCACCACCCCTTCAGGACAGGGCGTGGTCAACCAGAAGCTGTATGCGCTCGCGGGAAACACCGCGACGTACGCCAGCGCCTTCCATGACATTACGTCTGGAAACAATGCGTGCGTTGTCGGCTACCCATATTGCGCTGCATCGGCCTCCAGCAGCTACTCCGCGGCAACTGGATACGATGAAGCCACCGGTCTCGGATCGGTCGATCTCTACAACATGCTGACCGCATGGCCTTCCGCCAATATCAGCACGCTGGCTGCGTCTGCAACGTCAGTGTCCGCGGCAACCATGACGCCTGCGTCCGGCGCCACAGATGCAATCACGATCCAGGTGGCCTCCTCTTCGAGCAGCTCGACCGCAACACCCACGGGCACGGTGGCGATCACCGTTGACGGAGCTGCCGTTGCAACCCTGCCTCTGTCAGGCGGGGCTGCCACATATACCTTCAGTTCGGGTATCTCAGGGACGCACACTGTCGCCGCGGCTTACTCCGGCGACAGCGCCTTCTCTTCCTCTACGGGCTCAGTGACACTGACCATCGCGGCCGGGTCCACCGTTTCCACAACGACCGCTACGGCAGCGACACTGACTCCGGCCTCCGGAGCCACAGACGCCATCTCTATCCTGATCGCATCCGGTTCGAGCAGTTCCACTGCGACACCGACCGGCGTGTTGACCATTACCGACAAGTACAGCTCAAGCACTACCACAACATTGCCCTTGTCCAACGGTGCTGCGACATACAACTTCTCATCGAATGCAGCGGGAACGCACATCCTCACCTTTATCTACTCCGGTGACACTACGTTTGCTGGTTCGTCTGCCTCCGTCACGCTAAATATCCCTGTCGTCATTGTTCCCTCGTTCACGCTTTCGGCCACCAATGTATCGCTGCTTGCGGGCACATCGTTTGCCTCGACGGTTACAGTCACGCCTACCAACGGCTATCACGGAACGGTGAAGTGGACAGCGACCGGCCCGGCCAGCCTAACCAACAGCTGCTACAGCATTCCAAACACCGTCGTGCAAAGCACCACGACTGCCACGATGACGATCTACACAAGCCAGTCGTCCTGCGCCAGCCTGACGCCGTTGTATCGCGCGCCGGGAGCCAGCGCGAACCTGTCCGCACACGGGGAACCCGTTGGGCGTACTTCCGGATCACGCATCCTGTTCGCGTGGGTTCTGGCGGGTGGCTTCGGCCTCTGCGGTCTGCGTACGCGCCGGTTCCGTGGGATGTTGCTCGGGGTTGCAGGTGTGATACTGCTTGGTATGATGAGCGGATGCGGCGGGGGAGGCAGTGCTGGCTCGAGTACCACGACGTCACCCACGTCCAGCACAAATGCTCCAGCTGGCACCTACCTCATCACGCTGACGGGCACAGACACGGTAACGTCAACCATCACCGCGAATACAACGTTTACGCTAACGGTGAACTAATTCATCACTCGAACGGAAAGGGGCGCGCAGAGTTCACGCGCCCTCTTTCTTTAGCAGCGGCTTGATCAAACCTAGAACGTTGCGGGCCACTTGCACGCAGCCCTTTGCCGTGGGATGGATGCCGTCCTGCTGGATGCTGCCGGGGACTCCGTAGACATCCTTCAATACGAACGGGAGCAGGGGCAGCTTGTACTTTTGTGCCAGCAGCGTGTACGTGTGGTTGAACTCAGTGATGTACGGCGAACTGTACTGCGGTGGCAGTGTAATGCCCGCAATCACGGTGTGGGTTCCGCTGTGCGTCAGCTTCTCTAAGATGGCATCCAAGTTCGCCCGGGAACTTGCAATGGGAACTCCACGCAGACCATCATTGCCGCCAAACTCTACTACGACGATGGCCGGCTTCAACGCCAGAACGCGGTCGGTGCGGGCAAGACCGTCCTTTGTGGTCTCGCCGCTGATGCCGAGGTTGACCACGCGGTAGTGGTACCCAGCCTCATCCAGGTCGCGCTGCAGGTCGGCGGGATACGTGCTGTCAGCGTCCACTCCGTACCCGGCGGTGAGGCTGTCCCCAAAGCAGACGATAAGTGGCCGGTGATCGGAACTGCTTTGCGTTGTGTTACGTACTTCGGATCTGGCTTGTGCTGTCAGTGTCGTCATGGTTCGTGGAGCGGCCGTTACCTGGCCTGATGCGTAAGTTGCTGCGACTTCAACTGCCGCCGCCAGTACCGCGAAGAAGGTAAAGAAGAAGCGGTGCGGGAGTGGCGTGCAGCTCATCCTGTCCGCGCAGAAGAGCGGTCTGGTCCATGTCATCATGCGTCCAACCTGGGTAAAAAGTCATCTCAAGCAAGGAAGTCCTGCAAAGCGAGCGTGCGTTTGAGTAGCATCACGGTTCCCGGCCAAGCGAACAATATAAGTATCCGAGTTACTGGTTTGACGAAGTCCATCCGGAACGGCACGCGCATGGTGGAAATCCTGCGCGGCATCTCCTTTGATGTACGCGCGGGCGAGTTCGTCGCGATCGTGGGTGCATCGGGTTCCGGCAAGAGTACATTGCTGGGTCTCTTGGCAGGTCTTGACACGCCTACAACAGGCGATGTGGTGCTGAACGGGACGGCGATAAGCTATCTCCCGGAGGACAGGCTGGCCGAAGTGCGCGGAAAGCTGATCGGCTTTGTCTTCCAGAGTTACCAGTTGATACCGACGTTGACGGCGCTGGAAAACGTGCTTCTGCCTCATGAACTGAATGCGCCTGCAAGTGAGCAGCGCGCGGGCGTGCAACGCGCCAGAGATCTGCTGGCCGCCGTTGGCCTGGAGGAGCGTGCGAGTCATTATCCTGTACAGCTTTCCGGCGGTGAGCAGCAGCGCGTCGCGTTGGCGCGGGCGTTTATCCTGCGGCCGCCCATTGTGCTTGCGGACGAGCCGACGGGTAACCTGGACACGCGCAACGGCGAGCAGGTGATGCGTTTGCTGCTGGAACTGAACCGCACCGAGGGAACGACGCTGGTGCTGGTGACGCATGACCCCGCCGTCGCCAAGCATGCGGGTCGCGTGCTGACCGTCCGCGATGGCGAAGTTGTTTCAGACGATGCCCAGCTGCCGGTGATGGTGTAACGCGTGGCGGCACTTTCCTGGTCCACCGCAGGCCGCATCGCGGCTCGCGAACTGCGCTCGTCGACAAGCAAGTTTGTGTTTGTCATTCTATCCGTTGCGATTGGCGTGGCCGCATTGACGGGTGTGCGCGGATTTTCCTCCGCCTTCCGGCAGACGCTGCTGGTACGCGCGCGTTCCATCCTGGCGGCTGATCTTGCCGCACGCATGTTTCAGCAGCCAGATGCGAGGCAGGCGCAGCAGCTCGCGGCGCTTTCCACGCGCGGCGTGCGCATGACGCCGGTAACAGAGATGGCCGGCATGGCCACGGCGTATAACTCACTGGATCCTCTGCTGGTGGCATTGAAGGCGATCGATACGTCGCAGTATCCGTATTACGGCAGCGTGGAACTGCAGCCGAAGATGCCACTGACGCAGGCCGTCGGCGGAGACAATGTTGCCGTTGGCGACGACCTGCTGATCCGCCTGCGCCTGAAGGTGGGCGACCGCATTCAGTTGGGCGATGCGACGCTGCGCATTGCCGCAGTGGTGCTGAGCGAGCCGGACCGGCTGTCGGGGTCATTTGCCGCAGGCCCGCGCATCCTGCTGACACAGCAGCAGCTGGCCGCGACACACCTGCTTGCACCTGGGTCGCGGGCTGGCCAGCGCTACCTGTTCAAGCTGCCCCGCAAGGACGATATTTCGGTGGCGCGGCTGAAGACGGAACTGGAAGCCGTTTTGCCGGAGGCTCAGGTCACGGACTACCGCGAGACCAACCCGGCCATCACCATGGCACTGGATCGCGCGACGGGTGTGCTTTCGCTGGTCTCGCTGGTGGCGCTTGTGCTGGGCGCGGTAGGCGTTGCCATGGCGATGCGCACGCATCTGCTGCAGCGCATGGATTCGATCGCCATCATGAAGTCGCTGGGCGCACGTTCCTCGCACATTCTGCGCATATATCTTCTGCAAACGCTGCTGCTCGGGCTGATTGGAGGCGTGGTTGGAGTGGCGCTCGGAGTCGGGGTGCAACTTGTACTGCCGCTGTTGCTGGCTAAGCTGCTGGGCATCACGCCGGAGCTGCACATCGCCGCATCCGCAATCCTTTCCGGCCTGGCTACAGGGCTGCTGACAACTGTGCTGTTTACCATGCCGCCGCTGCTGGATATTCGCAACATCCGGCCAATCCTGATCCTTCGCCGGAACGTAGAGGAGGGCGCATCCGGGAACTCGTGGGGAGCGGACTTCTTGGCCGCCGTGTATGCGTACCGGATCGCCTGGGCGGCGCTGCTGGGTGCGTTCCCGGCGCGTTGGCTGGCTCGCCTGTTTCTGCCAAATGCCCGAGGATTCACTTGGACTGGCGAGTGGGAAGCGCTGGCCTCGATGCTGGCGATCCTGTGCGTCTTGACGGTCGTGTTTTCGCCCATGCTGCGGAAACGCGTGTCTGCTTCTGGGGCGCAGGTTGGGGCCGCGCTCTTGATTGCAGCCGGGATCACGCTGATTGCGACGACCCTATCGGATTCAAAGGAAGTCGGGCGTGTGTTTACGGGAGGCCTTGCCGCAGTGCTGCTCGTGTTGCTGCTGGCGTCGTGGGCTGTGCTTGCATCGCTGCGTGCCTTTCTCCGAGGCACGCGAGCATCGCTTCCACCGGTAGTACGCCATGGGCTGGCGAACCTGTACCGTCCCGGCAATCCGTCCGCGGCGCTGCTTGCCGCGTTGGGCCTGGGCGTGATGCAGATTGCCAGCGTCTTCTTCATGAGCCACGCCCTAATTAACGAGTTGAAGCTGTCTACCCAGCCCACGCTCCCGAACATCTTCTTGATCGACATCAGCCCATCAGAGATCGACGGGGTGCAAAGTCTGCTCAAGCAGCAGCCGGAAGTACGCGGCGAGCCTGAGCTGCTGCCTGTCGTTGCTTCACGCATCCTCAGCGTGAATGGCGTCCCTTCCGCAAATCTGAAGCTGCAGAACTTTCCCGCGCGCTTCCTGCAATCGATAACGCTGACGTGGACGGAAGATGTGCCGCCTGGAACGAAGATTGTAAGGGGCAGCTTCTGGAAAGCAGGGGACACGCGCCCACAGGTCGCCATCGGCCGTAGGATGTCCGACCGGTTGCGGGTTGATGTCGGTTCGCACATCGTGTTTGCCGCGGCTGGCGATCCCGATCATCCCATCAACGCCGAGGTCGCGGCAATCATCCAGTCGGATGGCCAGCACGCGTACTCGCGCTCTGAATTTCTGCTGCCAAAGGCACCACTCGCCGATCTCCCAACCGTGTGGTACGGAGGTGCCCACGTGGATCCGCTGCATGTGGGTGAACTGCAACGCGCGCTTTATGCAAAGTATCCGACGGTCACCGTTATCAACGTCGCGCAGGCCATGGAAACCCTGCGTGGCGTGCTCCTGCAGGTGTCGCTAGTGGTGCAGTTCCTGGCGGGATTTTCAATCTTTGCCGGCTTGGTCATTCTTGCCAGCGCGATCGCGGGAACGCGGTACCGGCGAATCCGCGAAGTGGTCGTGTTGAAGACGCTGGGTGCGGCCCGTGCACGCATTGCCGCGATCTTCTCCATCGAGTTCGCGACGCTTGGTCTGGTGGCTGGGGCTGTGGGACTTATCTTCGCCAACCTGACCACGCGCGTGGTGCTCGGCAAACTCGACCTGGACTATCACTTCCTGAAAGGAACAAATCTGCTGGCTCTTCTGGCAGTGGCAGTGCTGACTGTGCTGACCGGATGGCTTGCCAGCTTCCGCGTTCTTGGTCAGAAGCCGCTGGAAGTGCTGCGCGAAGAGTAGCCCGGCCATGCGCTGCACGCGCCGCACAGTGGTTGCCTCCCAGGGATTCGAACCCCGATTGATCGGTTCAGAGCCGACTGTCCTACCATTGAACGAGGAGGCAGCGAAGACTTGCGCTGCATGAGACGCCTGTCAGCGCGTCCGCAATAACGAGTCTAAATCATCTGCCCCGCACGTCAACTCGTCTCCTTGGCCGAGTCCTTCTACCGTCGCATTGAAATTCATTGTTGTGGAGCTTCATTGTCCTACGAGGACTAGGACTTACGGAAAAATTTTCGTAGTAGGCCGCTGGTAAGGTGAAAGCCATCACCACATGTGAAATGGCAGCGCCCGCATGGGCCCACGGCTCTACAGTGCACGCCTGCGCGAAGGTCAGGTTGTACGCCAGCCATCATGATGGGTGTAGTTTGTCAGGTCACTTTTGGACGTTCCACATACCACAAAAGAGCCTGTTTTATTTGAGTTGTTACGCAGTGTTGAAGAATGCAGGATCCGTCGTTCAGCACCTGTTCCCCTCAGGTCGATACCTTGGCAGCCGATACGTAAAGCGACACTGCCACTTAGCCCATCCTGAGGTTGAAACAAGATGTTCTGGATGTTTAGAAACTACCAAGCGGCTCGTTCCGTGCGAGAGAACCGTTTCTTTCTACTTTTCTGCCTAATGTTTCTGGCAGTTTCCCCCGTAGCACTTTATGCGAGCTCCGGTTGCGTGTCAGGCAGCGGCACTTGCTCGGATTCCTTTGCCGGCAGCTCGGGAACTACACTGTCCGTCTATAGTGCGGGATGGGTGAAGCTTGGCGGTACGGCTGATATCTACACCACGGGAGATGGATCCGTCGCCATCAGCGGGCAGAACTACGCCTCGTACGTGTACGCGTCGTCGTCCTCTGACACATCGCAGATCAACGTGAATCCCTCTGGCACGCAGCTTGCCGATACGCGTGATGCCTGTGTCAGAATGTCGCGCGCGGGCAGCTATTGCGTGGGACTGGGCGGTGTCAGCAACGGCTCGTACGTGAACTGCTACGTCACCAAGTCCGGGCAGTGGATAGGCACGGTCGGCTGTTCACCCGTAGCGGGAGCAAGTCATACGCTGGCGCTTACGGCGTCTGGCACTTCAAGCGTGACCCTGGCCGTGTATGTGGATGGGGTCAAGATGGGCACCACGATGGACAATGCCAACGCGCTGACAGCGTCCGGATCTGGATTCACCCTTGTAGGGGACGGCACGCCCTCTAACACAGAGGCAAGCGCATGGCAGGATTACGCTGGAAGTGCCAGTAATACCTCCGGCACGGGTGGATCTGCACCGGATGGAGGGACTAGCATCCCAACAACACTTTCCTTCGGCTGCCCGTCAGGAAGCGGCAGTTGCTATGACACTTTCACGGGGACAAAGAATCTGTCACTCGCCGCGTACAACCCGGCGTGGAGCCAGGTAAGCGGCAGTGCCATCATCTTCCTTACTGGCAATGAGTCCGTGGAGATTGCCGGGACGTCCTACGCCTATTACTCCTATAACTCCTCGCAATCCGATACCGCGCAGATTTCGGTAAGTCCCTCGAATGCAAGAAATTCGTACGCCAGGGAGGCATGCGTGCGCCTTGCGCCTGGCCGCGGAGGATACTGCGTTGGTTTTGGACAGGTGACCAACGGTTATTACACCAGCTGCTATGTTGAGAAAGGTGGGCAATTTGTAGGTGGTGCGAACTGTGCAGGCGCCTCGGCCAGCATAAATCACACACTCGCAATTGCAGCGTCAGGGTCAACTCCGGTCAAGTTGCAGGTGTATATGGACGGTGTGATGACTGCTACCTTGACGGATAAATCTGCAACGCTGAGCACGGCGCATCCTGGATTTGCGCTGGCAGGGGACGGTTCACCGGTTGACAGCGATGCGGGTATGTGGCGCGATTCCTATGTTGCGGCTGTATCACCAGCACCGCCGGCTGCTGGTGCCCCGGTGTTTATACCCGCCGCCGGAACCTACGCGGGGTCTCAGGCAGTATCGATCACGTCGGCTACCGCGGGCGCGATACTGCACTATACGACGGACGGATCGACGCCCACAGCAAGTTCAGCGGTGTACTCCGGTCCAGTGACAATCAAGACCAGCGGCGTGATGCAGGCGGTCGCCGTCGCGAGTGGATTCGCGCAAAGCAACGTCACCACTGCGACGTATGTGATTACCGCTCCGGCGGTTGCTTCGCCCACGTTTTCGCTGCCTACCAATTACTCTGGCGCGGTCACGACGGTACGGATTTCCGACACCGCGAGCGGTGCCGCGATTCTCTATTGCCAGGACACCTCCAACACGTGCTCACCGACGCTTAACTACGTGGGCGGCGTGAACTTTGCCGCAAGCGGATTTATTCGCGCACAAGCTGTCCTGAGCGGATACGCCCCGTCCGCGATTGCAAGCTGGCAGGGTACGCTGGCTGCCGCGCAGATTATGACGGCCACCTGCCCGCAGGGAACCCAGTACCAGACCTATGCCGGATGCACCATCACGGCCAGCGGAGGCGCGCCGCCCTATACCTTTGGTTGGTCTACGACTACGGGCAACGGCCTGGTGGAAGGTTTGACGTTGAATCCCGCGACCGGTGTTGTCTCTGGAACGGTGTACGGACAGGGGACGTATCACGTGAACTTCACAGTCACGGACTCGACCAACACCGTCGCAACGGGCCAGGTGACCATGCCGATGCGCGGCGACAATACGCTGGCGGGCTGCTCACTGTTCCCGGCGGATAGCATCTGGCATCTGAATGTGGCGAGTCTGCCGGTAGACACATCGGTGATCGCTCCCATCCCCGCGGTGTACGCTCCCTCCTCGCTGCACCTCGTGTTTGGGTCGGACCTGGACGACGGCGGCATCCCCTTCCTGCGTGTGCCATACAACCAGCAGATGGTGCCGGTGAACACCACCACGTATCAAAGCTACTTTACCTCTGGCCCATACCCAAGCTATGCGCCCATCGAGGACACCGAAAATACCAGTGTGTGGGGCGGCGACCGCCATACGCTCATCTTGCAGACCGCTGGCGGCGGCAATGGATGCAAGCTCTGGGAGATGTGGCAGGGCGCTCCCAATCCAGATGGCAGCTGGACTGATTCCAGCAATGCAGCCTGGGATCTGAGCAGCTATGACATGCTGCCGCAAGACAATGGCTCCACCGATGCCGCAGGTCTGCCGGTGCTTCCGCTGCTGTGGAACTACGACGAAGTGGCCGGTGGATGCGCTGCAGGCGCGGAGTGCGGCGTGGTCAAGCATCCAGGACGTCTGACGCTGAACCATACCATGAACTATCACGTATGGCCGGCAACCGCGCAGGCCGGACTTGGATATTGCACCGGCGGCTACGAGGACTACAACCGGCTGATTTCGCAATCGAATCCGCCGAGCTTCTGCTCGGGAAGCGGTCCCATGGGCGAAATCTACCGGCTGAAGAGCAGCACTGTAACTCCGGCTGCCTGCGTCGGCCACCCACAAGCACAGGTGCTGATCACTGCCATGCGCAACTATGGATTGATCATCGCGGATAACGGGATCACGGGCGGTGTTGTGGCCACGGCGGATGCGCGGTGGAACGATAACGACCTGGCTTGCCTGACGGCAATCCACCTCAGCGACTTCGAACCGGTGAATGTCTCCAGCAAGATGGTGGACCTGAACAGTTCGCGAGTCTACACGCAGCAAAGCATCATCGCGATTGACCGTCCGGCGCAACCGTAGCCGAACGCAACCAACTGAAACTGCCCCCCGAAGCCGGCTGCACACCGTGCAGCCGCTTCGCGTGAACCACCACATTGTCCGGCGACCATAGCACCACCGTCGGCTCATCCGCCGCGAGCGTCTGCTGCAACCGCAGATACGTTTCGCGGCGTTTCTGTTGATCGATTTCAGATGCGCCTTGCTGGATCAGGGCATCGACTTGCGGATTGCTGAAAAGGCCCCGATTGCTGCCCTTCGGCGGCATCATCGCGGAGCTGTAGGCATAGCGAAAGATGTCCGGGTCTTCATTGGACCCAACCCAGCGCAGAACATAGATCTGGAACGCGCCCTTCGTTACATCGGAGTAGAAGGTGCCAAACTCATTCTGCCGAAGCTGCAGATCGATACCTGCCGCGCGCACCTGCTGCTGCACAACGGCCGCAAGCAGGCGCATGGTGTCGTCTGTCGAGCTCTTCAGTGTGAGATGAATGCGGATACCGTGTGCGTCCGGGTGGTATCCTGCCGCGTCCAGTAATGCGATTGCCTTCGGGATGTCATGCGCATAGCGGGTGAGCGAGTCAGCCGGGGACGGAGCTGCCCAGTGACCAAGCGGCAACAAGGTATCCACGATCTCTGCCTGTCCGTGCAGGAGCGCCTCCACGATGGCAGGCCGGTCGATCGCGTATGCAAATGCCTGACGCACACGGGCGTCACGCAGAAGCGGGTCAGTGACGTTGAATGTCATGTAGTTGACGATGGAGCCAGGCTTGGTGTCCACGATGAGGTTGGGATCGCGGCTCATGACGGCCACCATGTCTCCGGTGAGTGCGTTGGAGGCGGCGTCAGCAGAGCCTTTCTGCAGTTCCAGGGCACGGGTGATGGCGTCTGGAACGATGGCAAAGCGAAGACGAGGAATGTTGGGCACACCTCCCCAGTAGTCCGGGTTCCGCTCCAGGATGACTTCCTGATCCTGCATCTCACGGACGAAGCGGAAAGGACCGGAGCCGATGGGGTGCTCACCCATCTGCTTGCCAGCGCCCCGCTCAACAACAGCGCTGAGTTCGTCGCTTAGGTTGAAGAGCAAGCTGGCGTCTGGGTGTTTGAGGTGCACGATGCAAGTGCGTGGATCGATGACTTCCACGTGGTCTACGCTGCTGTAGTTGCCGCTCTTCGATGTTGTGATGGCACCGTTGGTCATGCTTTCGATGGACCAGGCGACATCGCTGGCGTCCAGCGGCTTGCCGTCGTGGAAGCGTACGCCATCTCGGATGTGCAAGACGAGCGTGAGCGGATCCCGCCACTCCCATGCGGTGGCGATGGCGGGTTGCAGGTTGTAGTGCTCGTCTTTACGCAGGAGCGAGTCGAAGATGAGCGCTCCGATGTGCTCCGATTGCGCGTCAGAACCGATGCGGATGTCGAGGTTTGTGGGAGAGCTTTCAATGTCGATGACCACGGTATTTGGATCGGGGCGCTCGCGGCATCCGCTCATACCGACGGTCGATGTCAGCAGGATGGCAGCCGCCCAGCGACGCGTCACGGCAGTGTGATCCTGCCGAGGATTGCCGGCCGGTTTGCGCCAGTTGCGGCAGGAAAGTTGCCGGGCAGGCCGTGCCACCGCAGCCACGCCAGCAGCGCGAACGCCATTGCCTCCTTGGCCTGCGTGGGCACACCGTGCTCTTCTGTGGTTGTGACGGTGACTCCGAGTGGTTCGAAGCCGGCGCGGAGCAGGTTCATCAGGGTAATGTTATTGGACCCGCCGCCCGCGATGATATAGTCCGTCGCGTGTGCGAGCGGTGCCTGCTGACCGAGGAAGGGCCACACGAAGGTGCGATAGGCGTGCAGGATCGTCTCTGCTGTAAGTGCGGTCGCGGTGGCGATGATGTCTGCATCCTGCGCGCCGTGTCTGCGGCAGCTGTGAATGAACGTTGGAACGAACGCACCGCCAAACTCTTCCCGTCCGCAACTCTTTGGCGGCGGGGCAGAGAAGTATGCCATTTGCAGGAGTCCTTCTAGTACAGGCTGGATGACTTTGCCGCGCCTGGCAGTCGCACCGTTGCGGTCGTAAGGGCGGTTGTAGAGTGCATTCATGCAGCCGTCGATCACGACCGACGCAGGACCCGAGTCGAAGGCGAGCAGACCCTGCGAACCTGCTGGGACCGCGGTCATGTTGGCGATGCCGCCCAGGTTTTGCAGCACGCGGTTGCGCTTGGGATGCGCGAAGTAGATGCGGTCAAAGATGGGAACCAGAGGTGCGGCTTGTCCTCCGGCGGCCATGTCTGCCGGTCTAAAGTCGCTGACAATTGGCAGGCATGTGCGTGCTGCAGCTTCGCTGGCTTCGCCAAGTTGCCATGTGCAGCGCAGCGGTTCTCCTAAGAACTTAGTAGGTGTCGCCTGATGGTAGACCGTCTGGCCGTGGATGCCGGCCAACGCCGCTTTGATGCCGAGTTGTTCTTGCGTGTGGACGATCGCATCGCCGTAGAACTCACCCAGACGCCAGTGAAGCCGGGCAAGGTCCGCAGTGCTGATGGAGGGTGCGTCCATGGCGGCGAGCACGGCTTCCCGGAGCTTCTTTGGATAGGCGAAGGATACATGGCCTAAATACTTCAGCTTTGTTGCCTGTCTCTTGCTCTGCGTGATGCGGACCAGGGCTACGTCCGCTCCATCGGCGGAGGTGCCGCTCATCACGCCGCCGACGATCATCGGCTTGCCTGATTGCGGGAGGGTCTTCATTCCGCGATCTCGCGCTTGAGTTCGGCGAGCAACTGCAAGGCTTCCATGGGCGTCATGCGGTCCACGTCGAGGGCTCGCACGCGGTCCACTACGCGCTGCGAAAGTGGCGTGAAAATGGTCATCTGCATGGGTGGAGCGGCGATCTGAGCGGCCTGCGACGCGGCTGCGGTGGAAGCGCCCTCGGCCTTTTCGTGCATCTTGAGGATAGTACGTGCGCGTGCGATCACATCTCGCGGCAGTCCAGCCAGGCGGGCGACTTCGATGCCGTAGCTGCGATCTGCGGCACCGCTCTCTACCTGATGAAGAAAGACAATGCCGTTTGGAGTTTCGCGGCAGGCGACCCGAAGGTTCTTGAGGTGAACTAATTTTTCTTCAAGCAAAGTGAGTTCATGATAGTGCGTCGCAAAGAGCGTGCGTGCACCAATGCGGTGGTGCAGGTGCTCGACGGCAGCCCATGCCAGAGACAGGCCGTCGTATGTTGCGGTGCCTCGTCCCATTTCGTCAAGGAGAACTAAAGATTTAGGTGTGGCGGAGTTGAGGATCGCGGCTGTTTCAGTCATCTCCACCATGAAGGTGGAGCGGCCGCGCGCGAGATTGTCGCTGGCACCAATGCGAGTGAAGATACGGTCAGCGAGTCCAAGTTTCATGCTCACAGCGGGAACAAACGATCCGCTCTGCGCCAGAATGACCAGCAGCGCGGCCATGCGCAGATACGTCGATTTGCCGCCCATGTTGGGGCCCGTGATCAGGGCGAGCGATGGTCCATTTGCCCCGTCAAGGAAGCCAGAGTTGGGGATGAAGCGGCCTGAGCCACTTTCTTCCAGACGCAGTTCTACAACGGGGTGGCGTGCCTCAGCAAACTCCAGGATGGTGCTGTCTGCAATGATCTCCGGCCGGGTCCAGTTGCGCAGGGCAGCGATGTGCGCGAAATTCGCGAGGAGGTCGGTCTCGGCGAGACGGCGTGCCGTGTCCCTGATGCGGAGAGCAGTTGACAGCACCTCGCGGCGGAGGTCGGCGAAGACGCGGCGCTCGATCTCGCAGATGCGCTCCTGCGCGGACAGTATCTTGCGCTCGTAGTCTTTCAGTTCGGGGGTAGTAAATCGCTCGGCATTAACGAGGGTCTGCTTTCGCTCATAATCTGCCGGAACGTTTGCGAGGTTGGCGCGGGTGATTTCCAGGTAGTAGCCGAAGACGTTGTTGAAACGTACCTTCAGGCTGTTGATGCCGGTGCGGGCGCGTTCGCGGTCCTCGATGGCGGCAATCGCTTCCCGGCCGCTGCGGCTCAGGTTGCGCAGTTCGTCCAGCTCGGGGTCGACACCTTCCGCGATGGCGTTGCCTTCGCCCAGCTTAAGTGATGGCTCTGCAACCAGCACCGCTGCGATGCGGGCGCAGATATCTGCCATCGGATCAAAGCCCTCGCGGAGGCCAAGCCACCTTCCGGCGTGCAGAGCGCCCAACGCATCTCGGACCGGCGGCAGCGAGGCCAGGGTGCGGCCCAGCGCAACCACGTCGCGCGGACCGGCGGAGTCAAGCGCCAGACGGGCGAGCAGGCGTTCCAGGTCGAGCACTCCTTCCAAGGCTCGCCGGAGAGGTTCGCGCGCGGTGAGCGACCGCACGGCTTCCCCTACGGCATCGTGACGTGCAGCAATCTCTTCCGCGTCGATCAAAGGGCGCAGCAGGACTGCACGCAAGAGGCGCTTGCCCATCGGCGTGCGGCATTGGTCCACGGCATAACACAGCGTCGTTTGCTGGGTTTCGCGGGAGAAGAGCGGCTCAATTAGTTCCAGGTTGCGCACGCTCACCGCATCAAGTTCCAGGCATGTGGAGCGCTCATAAAAGCGAGGCACATCCAGGTGTTCAAGGCTGTCGTGCTTGGTGGCACGCAGATAGTGCAGGAGCGCGCCCGCGGCGATGGCCGCCGGTGTGTGGCCTGCCAGGCCGAAGCCATCTAACGAGTGTGCACGGTAGTGGCCCTGCAACAGCGGCAGAGCATACTCGGCAGTAAAAGCCCAGTCCTCCACAGGGGTGCGGGTGCGCACGGAGGCGAGCAGGCCGTCGTCTGGTTCCTTGCCGTCGAGTTCGCTCTGGATATTGCTGAAGCGCAGGCCGGCTGGCAGCAGCACTTCACACGCACGATTACGGGCGATCTCCTCAGCGGCGTCGCGCAGGGCATTGGGTCCGCGAAACTCTGTAGCGCGGAACTCGCCGGTGGAGAGGTCCAGCAGCGCCACCCCAGCGGACTTAGGGTCGGGCGTGGTAGCAAGCGCGGCCAGGTAGGTGTTATCGCCAGGGCTGGTTTGGGGGTCCAGTGCCGTCCCAGGCGTAAGGACGCGCGTCACTTCCCGCCGGACCACGCCTTTCGCAAGCTTTGGATCCTCCATCTGCTCGCAGATGGCGACGCGAAAGCCGCGGCGAAGCAGCTTTTGCAGATAGCCCTCAGCAGCATGATAGGGAATGCCGCACAACGGGATTGCGCGCTCGCGGTCCCGTGCCGTCAGCGTTAATTGCAACTCGCGGGAAGCGACAATGGCATCGCCGTAGAAGAGTTCGTAGAAGTCGCCCATGCGAAAGAAGAGCAGGGCATCAGGATGGGCGGCCTTTGCAGCGGCAAACTGCCGCATGGCTGGCGTTCCCGCCTGAATTGCTGCTTCCGCACTGGACTTTTCCCCGGACATACCAAAGGCCAGCATACCGGGTTGCGGTCATGCTGGCCTTGTGGAAGCGCGAGCGCGATTAAACTTCCCGGGTTTCCGCGTCAGAGCCGTGTTGCTTGATCATCTTGTTGTATAGACCAATGATGAGGAAAGGTGCAACCCATTGACCAACGAAAAGAGCCGCGTAGTCCTTCTTGACCGCCTTAAAGATCAGCGATGCCGTTATGGATGCAACTGCCGCAGACAGGAAGATGCCGCTGGGCACCTGAGATGTGTAGCTTTCGATGTACGCTGTGGTTTGTCCTTCACGTGCGTCGCCAGCGCGTACGCGGCGGTCGCCTAAGTCTAATGCCATAAGAAACTCCTCCTTGAACCGTGTGCGTCGTCGCGCCCGTTCCTGCGATGGGATGCCCGAGCGGCCAAGTCCTGCTGCCTGAGGCAGAAAATATCGTTTGCTAAACGCATCGCAGCGGGTCCGATTTTCGACTCTGCAAAACAGTCCTGCCGCACGAAGCTTTGGGAACGATGAACCTATACTGTGAGATGGCGGTCTGAATACACGGCCGTCTCGAACCTACGGATGTATGTCTGTTTTCTGGCTCAAAGTCGCGGTGGTGTTGTATGGCGTCGCGTCACTGGCCGTACTGCCCGCAGTGCTGTATGACCGGCCACGGTGGAAGCTGGTGGCGGTGCCCGCAGCAGCCGCCGCACTGCTGTTCCACTTTGTGTCCGTGGCGGAGATGCTGAACGCCGCCCACCACTTCGTACCGGTGAATGCGAGCGAAGTGCAGGCTTTGTTGGGGTTGTTGCTTGCTGCTGCGTTTCTTGCAGTCTATGCGCGATACCGCACGTTGACGGTTGGTGTGGTGCTTCTGCCAGCGGTGTTTCTGCTGGGCCTGATGCCGGCGTTTGCACCGGGACGGCAGAGCATCAAGCTCCCACTGATGAACTCGGTCTGGCTATGGCTGCACATTGGGCTGCTGCTGGCGGCGTATGCGGCGATGTGCGTCAGCGTGCTGGCCAGCGTGCTGTATCTGATCCAGGAGAAACGTCTAAAATCGCGAACGCCGGGGGGAACGCTGTCCAAGCTGCCGCCGCTGGAGACGACGGACCAGATCGCGTTGAAGTCGTTGCTGATCGGGTTGCCGTGCATGACGGCGGGCCTGTTGATCGGATCGGCGATGGCGCAGGTGACGTACGGCGCGGCATACTTTCGCGATCCGAAGGTGCTGCTGTCGTTTGCGATGTGGGTCGCGTATGTGGCGATGATCGCGATCCGGCGGTCCAGCGGGCTGCGCGGACGGCGGGCCGTGTGGTTGTCATCCTTTGTGTTCTTCATCATGCTGGCGGTGTGGTCGGCGAACGAAGTTTCATCGGTGCACCAGTTCGCGGGGCGGCCGTGAGCCTCTCTTTGCTGGGTGTCAATCATAACTCCGCGCCGGTTGACGTGCGCGAGCGGCTGGCGATTGCGCCGGACGGACTGGCGGAGGCGACGCGCTCGCTGGTGCACCATCCGGGAGTTCGCGAAGGTCTGATCCTGTCCACGTGCAACCGGGTTGAATTGCTCACAGAGTGTGAACATGCCAGCGATTTGCGCGGCTTCTTTTCTGAATATTTCTCCGTTCCAGCGGTGACACTGCAGCCGCATCTGTATGAGTTTCGCGAGCGTGAAGCGGTGCGGCATCTGTTTCGCGTCGCGGCGTCGCTGGACAGCATGGTTGTGGGCGAGCCACAGATCCTGGGCCAGGTGAAAGCGAGCTACACCGTCGCTCGTGAGGTGGGCGCGGTTTCCACCACGCTGGAGCGGCTGTTGCAGTGCGCCTTTACTGTAGCGAAGAAGGTGCGGACGGAGACGGAGATAGGGTCGTCGTCGGTCTCGATTGCGTCGGTCGCCGCTGATCTGGCCAAGCAGATCTTCGGCTCGCTGAAGGGCCAGCAGGTTTTGTTGGTGGGTGCCGGCAAGATGAGCGAGCTAACGGCACGGCATCTGGTCGCGCAGGGAGCGAAGTCTCCCTTGGTGGCAAACCGGACAGCGGAGCGCGCGCAACGCCTTGCCGATCAGCTTCACGGGCAGGCGGTCCCGTTTGCCGATCTGCAGCAGCATGCTCCGAAGGCAGACATCATCGTCACCGGCACCGGCGCGCGCGAACACCTGTTCAACGTGGCCGAGGCGCAGGCGATACTCCACAGTCGGCGTGGAAGGCCCGTGTTCTTCATCGACATTGCGGTGCCGCGCGATGTTGACCCTGCGGTGAACCGGGTGGAAGGCGCGTTCGTCTACTCCATTGACGATCTGCAGCAGGTTGCGGCGAGAAACCAAACGGCGCGCTCTGAAGAAGCTGCGGTCGCGGAACGCATCGTCTCCGACGAGGTAGACCGGTTTCAGCAACGCTTGCAGACGCTGGATGCCGTCCCTGGCATCCTTGCACTGCAGCAGCACGCGGAGCAGTTGCGCCTGGCTGAACTGGACCGTGCGCGCGCGCGGCTGGCAGGTCTCACTCCAGAGCAGCAGGCGGCGGTGGACTTGCTGACCCGGTCGCTGATGAACAAGTTCCTGCACTTACCCATGACCAGCCTCCGCCGCAGCGCCAACGAAGGCGATGCGGCGACGCTGGCTGCCTTGGAACGGCTCTTTGGGCGGGAGCGGCCGTGACCGCAAAGTCCGCTGACCGGTGCGTGGATCAAAGATAGGCACAAGCGCAAATCCGGATGACTGACGACAATGAGACTTCGAGTACCGAAACACCGGCTCTACTTCCTGCGTGCTTGAAAGCTCTTGTCGGCTTCCAAACTGATGATCCACCCAGGAGCCAACTTCAGCACCCATCCCAGCCCCGTAATCGTTCCATCTGTGCCTTTCACTGGGCCAGCAACGCGCAGGAAGTGCTTAGCGAATGAAACGAGGGCTCCTTGAGTGACCTCGATCGAGCCCCATTCATCGGAGGCATGAAGCGTCGGGTAAACCATGCCCTCAGGAAGTGGCGTTAACTCGCCGGGGTCAAAGCTGAAGTCCATTTTGTCAAGGATGGGTAAGGTAAGAGTTGGTCCGGTCACGAGGTCGGCACGGTACCTAGCCTTCGTAGCGTCGCTTTTCTGCTTTCGCTCTATCTCTTGCACCCGGATCGATGCTGCGCCATAAACAGTAGCTCGTTCATCGAGACTGATCGAGATCTCACGAGGGGAGCCCTGCAGGAGCGAGGACAAATCAGAGTGTGCGGTCAGCTTCTTACGCCACCCCGGGCGTTCTTCATCCAAGAGCAAGCCGTAGGCAGGTCCTGACGTGTAGGCGAATGATCGCACCAAGCTTTGCGAAGTGGACGGATCGGCCAACCTGCTGATCGCGTACCAACGGGCGGATGGAACATCCGGCTCACCAACTGCCACCCCCGTATATTCCGCTAGCCCCTCATTGAGTTCGAGTGTGCGTTCTCTCGAAGCGGACGCCGGGAAGAGCTCTCTCCTGTGCTGGCGAAAGAGCAACGCGTCCGAGACGGCCCGATCCCTCGAGTTCTCTGATGACGAAGTCAACGCGGCGGCCAGAGCTCGCCATTCAAGAAAGGTCCATATTCGACCTTCCATGGAATCCAACTGTTCGTTAGGAGCGTCCTCAGCCGGTAAGCCCAGTGAGGGTTGAATCCGATGGAACATTTCATGGGCCAGAAGTCGCTGTCTTGCAAGCGTGCCTTGTGGCAACGGCCACTGAACCATAGTCCAGCGCTTTCCCTCCCATTCGATTGCCGTGTTCGCGATCTGTATCGTTTCCGGTAGTCGGCCCTGGTAGACCTCTCCGACTTTCTTGAAAGTACCTAGCGGGTCCGGTTCATTGCTGATGGCATCACTGGTTGTAGGGTCAACGAAGATCATTGGCCCGTACAACGGGTAGGCCCAGATCCCGGCACGAGCAGATGCGGAAAGCTGCCGCGCTTCGTCAAAGGCTCTGTTCGCTTCGTTGGGGTTTAGAGACTGGGCCGCGCAGTGGGTCGCAAGTATTCCCAGCATGCTCAGGGCGGCGAAAAGGTGGATACACTGCATGGCACGATTCTACGAAAGAAACTGCCGGTCGTTAATCCTCATAAACGCCGCTCCCGTCACTAACTCGGATCGCGCTAGGAGCAAGGAGAGAAGTGCTGGACTATACCTGCCAAGCGCTAACGTGAGGCGGTTGTCTTCTCGGATAACAGCTTTTTTACCTCCGCAGTCATGTTGGCTTTGAGCTTGGTGTAGGCGTCGCCAGTGGCTGGGCCGGAGAAGCCGGCGTGGATTTCTTTCACCAGACCGTCGCGGCCGATGAAGAAGGACGTGGGCCAGCTGTTCAGGTTCTTAGCCTGTGGCAAGCGGTCGTTCAGGTCGTCGGGCGTTCCCATCAGCAGGACGGTGTACGGGATGTTGTACTTCGTCACAAAGGCGCGGAGACGCTCAGGGTTCTTGAGCTGGTCGCCCTCTTCGAAGGAGAGTTCGACAACCTCCAGCCCCTGCGTGTGGAAGCGGTTGTAGAGGTCAACGAGAACCGGAGCCTCGTCGTGGCAGTTTGGGCACCAGCTGCCACCGATGGCCACGATGACGGCCTTACCGCGAAACTGCTCATCGGTGCTGCTGATGGTAGTTCCGGCAAGGTTGGGGCCGGAGAACTTCAGCGGCTCGGATGGATTGAGCAGCGAGGTTTGTTCGGTTGCAAGCGTGGGCGGCGCAAGATTTGCTTTGCGCGCTTCATCCGGCCGGCGCGCCACGTTTGAGTCGGATGGATCGCGCAGATCGGTGACCTGCAGCGTGCCGTCTCGATTTGGCTTGAGAGCCATGATGGTTGCGCCAAAGTCGCCGAAACGGCTGACGCGGTACTCGTCTGCGGACGGGTCAAAGCGGCCGTAGAGACCGCCACTGTCCCCATCAATGTGCTGAATCACAGCCCGGATTTCACCGTTGCCGGCATACGGCTCAATGTGCATGGTCCAGGCTTTCTCGCCTTTGGAGGAGGTTCCCGCAATCTCCCAGTCACCATTGATGGTGCCGTTCTTTTCAGGAGATCTGGCGGCAGCAAAGGTGGTACGCGGTTTGCCATCGCGGTCGGCGTGCAGCGTTACGGGCCACGGCTTCATGCGCGCACCGCTGAAGGTGGCTTGCAGGGTATCGCCGTGAATGTCACCTTCGAGCGTGCGGGCAAACGAGTTGAAGTGGAGCACGAGATGCGAGCCGCTCAGGCTGCCGTCCGTGGAGGGTGACCGCTCCTTCCCGTTGAGAAAGGTACCGGTGATGCTGCCGTCCTTTGCTTGCGCGGAAAGGTCGAGTTCGACGGGCACGGTTGCGACGACGTTCGGCGCCGAAGAAGCGTCGGTATTACGCACGGTTGCCGTACCGATCCAGTGGCGGGCGGCGTGTTGCGCCAACGTGTGCGTGGCGGAAGCAATGAGCAGCGAAACAGCAAACGAGCGAAGCCGGAGGTGTGTCATGCGTTCAGAAACCCGTATGTATGGATGTGTTCGTTGCGGCGTCAGGGATCAGGTGAGAACCGGAGTGGACACGCAACAAACGCGGCCAGCTCTGTCCTCATGGCATGCGCGGAGATAGAAGGGAAGCGGCTTCAGACCCGGCGCAAGGCTATATGAGGCAGCGGCGACAACAGGTCTGGAGAAGAGAGGTCACAGAGAGACATTACCGCGTGACGCGCGGCGGGGTCAAGGAGCTAGCGGCTGGGCGGCAGGAGCGGGCTTACGGAGAGCAGGTTGCCGAGCGTTCCGCGCTCCTCGTCAGAGTACTGCTGGCGGTATTGTGGCGAGTTGAGGATGGCGTTACGTTGATCGGCGGGGAGTTCGCGCAGATCGCGGAAGGACTTCGCTACCATGCGGCGGCGGTCCTGCGGAAGCGCGCTCAGTTGCCCCATGGCGTTGCGCACACTGCCCCGCTGGTCAGGGGTCAGCCGCTCCAGGGCCTCATTGCGGGAGATGACGCGCTCCCGCTGCGGTTCAGGCATGCTGTTCAGGTGATTCAGCCGGTCCGCCATGCGCTGTTGCGTCTGAGGAGGCAACTGGTTGAAACCCGGCTCATTGTGCAGCGCCTGCTGCTGCTGCTGCGGAGAAAGGTTGCTGTGCTGCTGCATCCATTGTCCCAAGTGCGCCCCACGCGGCGGCGCTGAGGTGCGCGGCAGATTTCCGCCGCCGGGGTTCCCCGTGGGCCGCGAAGAAGGGGCTGCACGCTGCACTGGCGCAGTGTGACTCTGTTGGGGACGCGCAAACGCCGCGCTGCTGGAGAGCAGGGCAGCGCACACCGCCACGAGCATCCGGGTTGTGACAAACATCCTCATGAGGCAGCCAACCGGGTAGTACAGACCCACAAACCACAAGCAACAAGAGTAGTGACGACGACAGGGTACCGCCGGTTTCAGCCACTTGGTCGATCTACAAGAGAACGTCAACTCTGCGGAGAAGCATCGCCGTCGTCATCCAGGAGTTGACCCATTTGCTGTATAGCTTGGGCGTTACCGTCCAGCATCTGGAGTTCCTGCACCGTAGGGGAAACGCTCGCCGGGCGCACCATCGATTGCTGCTGCATGTGCGCCGCCTGCCAGTAGGTGCCGCCGCCTGCAACCAGCAGAAGCGCCATGGCGGAGGCCATCGCAGGCTTCAGTGCCGTTTCCCGGCTGAACAGCCAGCGGTCCCGCAAACGCGCGAACAGACTTTCTGGTGGACGTTGCACCTCTGCACGGAAGCGGGCCGCCATGCGTGCGTCAAACCAGGGCGACGGCTCCGGCACCTGCCAGTCGTCCATCAGCCGCATCACGTCGTGCATTGCCTGCTCATCCTGCACGGATTTCGATTTGTTTCCAAGGAAGACCATCACACCCTCATCTTTTCAGCCGCAGTTACACAAACTCCTTCAGCCGTTCGCGCAGCGTCTGATAGGCGCGAAACAGCAGGCTCTTTGTCGCGGACTCGCTTAACCTCAGCACTGCTCCAATCTGCTTGTAATCCATTTCCTGATACTTGTGCATCAGCACCGCCATGCGTTGACGCTCCGGAAGTGCCATGACGTGTTGCTTGATGGCACGCATGCGCTCTGCCCGCAGCAGGTCCGCCTCAATGGTCGGCGTTTCGTCGGCCACATCGTGAAAGCTGCCGGTTTCCGGGTCTGGTTCGTCCAGATGAACCGTGGGTGCCGTGCGCTCATTCTTGGTGTCGCGCGCGTGATTGACGGCCAGATTCGTCGCGATGCGGTAGAGCCACGTGGTGAACCGTGCCTCTGCCCGGTACGTCTCGCGGGAGCGGTAGACGCGCAGGAAAACCTCCTGAGCCATTTCTTCCGCGATTGCTTGGTTATGGACCATACGGTACATGAAGTGAACAATCGGCCGCCGGTATTTATTCATCAGGTAGTCGAAGCATTCCAGGTCTCCGGCTTTCAGACGCAGCATGACATCCGCGTCGCCTGCTTCAGACTGCTTGCCTACTGCCGCTGTCTGCTGCAGCGCGGCCGCTAAATCAGCAGAATGTGGAGGAAGCGCAATAGGTCCAAGTCCCGCATCGCCCATCGTCACCAGGTTGAGCGCCAACGTACCCATGTCATCGTCAACCCCGTTGCTCTCAAAATGTTGCGTGGGAGGGGTCTCGCCCGGGTGAACGGAATACCCGGTTCGGCAATCCGCATTCTCCTGAGGGATTTCCTCGGCGAACACCGCTGAAATCTCCTCCGCCGGGGAGGAGAAGTGATGGAGACCGGGTTTGCTTTCCGTATCGGGCATGACGTTCCGCGCTTCTGATGGTACCGGTTCCGGCGCCTCGGGTCAGTCACGGGACGCTCCGAAAATGCATGCGGATTCCCCGGCTCGACGCCTCGGCACGGTGCCGCGTTGCGGCGCTGTCTACCATGGTATGCTGGCACACAGAACACCCGTCGTGCGCGGGCGCATAACTCAGCGGTAGAGTGCCACCTTCACACGGTGGAAGTCGTAGGTTCGAATCCTGCTGTGCCCACCATCAAATCAACAACTTAGGTTCTGATCGCTGCCTCGCAAGGTCACAAAAGGACACAGAGAGGGCACAAACCCTGTAACTTCTACGGGTTGTATCTTACCCTGCCTCCTCTCGATGCTTCCGTGAGAACAGCACGTCGACGCCCTTGCTCTGGCTCTCACGCTTCCGCTCCATTCGAGCATGAGTGTAGATCTCCATCGTGGTAGAAAGCTTTGCGTGTCGCATCAACTCCCGCACAACCTTCACATCGTTGCCGCACTCGGCCATCAGCGTGCTGTCCGTGTGCCGGAAAGTGTGCCAGTCGATCCGTTTGGTGATACCGGCCCTCAGAGCAGCGGGCTGCACGACTTTCTGCAGCGAGGAGACCGCCCAGACCGGCATCTTCCCGAGGGCCACGTTGCTTGCGAAAAGCCAATCGGAGTCCTCAGCTACATGGTTTCCTGCCGCCACGACTCGAGTTCGTTCAGGATTAAGTCGTCCAAAGGCACTGGCTGCCGCGAAACCTCTGTCTTGCGGCCGCCCACTTCTCCGTCCGACACTGAGCGAATGACCTTCGCTAGGCCCTTGGTGAAAGTGATGTCCGATTACCTGAGACCCAACGTTTCACTGATGCGTAGTCAAGCCACGGCGCAGATGGCGTTTACTCGTCTGTCATTACTGATGCAGAGGCAATTTGCCTACAGCAGGACCGCGTAGAGCAGGACTGTGGTCGGATCGTTTCTACTGACGAGACCAGGGTTTCACAGGACCAGTGTCCCCGATGTCGACTCAAGTACTTGCTATCGATGAGCGCATTGGCCTGGTATCAACAACCGGCGGGTAACTTGCCGAACGACCTTTACCGGCGTCAGCAAGCCGTAAGCCGGTCTATTTCTGAACATCGTGACCCGGCTTTGCCAGATCCCTCCGGGAGAAGGCCGCAAGACTCCCATGGGGAAGACCGCAAAGGCTCGCTGAAATGGCCCACCGAACCAATCGTAATCGTCCGGCGCCTCAAGGCCGAACCTTTGGAGTTCAGCAGTCCGTCGAGGTCATCCTTGCTGAAGGAGTCGCATTTCGCGAAAGTCTTACGAAGTGCTCTCTCTCCTTTCTGCTGGCAGCGGGCTTTCCTGTGTTTGGCACCGCATGCAACCCGTGATGCTGGGTGGCCAGCTTGTGCCTGCGGTGAGACCAGGCACGGTCCCAGTCCGGTCGTACGCCGGGCAACGCCGCACCCCGAATCGAGCATTGAAGAAGTATCCATGACGATAGACAAAACCTTCGACCTGGCCATTGCGGGAGAAGTGAACCTCGACTTGATCCTGTATGGCTTGCCCGTGGACATGCCGCCGGAGCGAGAACTGCTGGCGTCTGGCTTTGTATCGACGTTGGGAAGTTCGTCTGCGATTGTGGCGCACAACGCCGCGGCTCTTGGATTACGGGTACGGTTTGCGACAGTGGCGGGTGACGACGCGTTTGGCCGCATGGCACTGGAGAGGCTGGGGGAAGCAGGCGTCGAGCTGAGCGGAGCCATCATCGATCCCACGTTGAGGACGGGCATCACAATCCTGCTGCCCCACGGCAGTGTACGTCACAATCTGACGTACCTGGGAGCCATCTCTGAGCTGCGGTGCAGCCATCTTGACCGGAATGCACTGCGAGAGGCGCGGCATCTGCACCTGTGTTCGCTGTATCTTCAGACCGCCCTCCACGATGGCCTGCCGGAACTCGCGCAAGACCTGAAGCGAACTGGCACGACGATCTCACTGGACACAAATGACGATCCCGCGAACCGCTGGGGTGAGCCGTTGCGGCGGTTGTTGCCGCTGATCGATATCTTTATGCCAAACGAGGATGAGCTTTGCAGGATGGCCGGCTCAGATCAAACAGAACTGGCCATGGCGCGTTTTGCGCCAGAGGTTCCGATAATGGTGGTCAAGCGCGGCAAACGCGGTTGCTCCATCCGGATGAGTGGCGGCCTCGTTCACGTTCCTGGTGTGACGGTCGATCCGGTGGATACCATCGGAGCCGGCGACAGTTTCGACGCCGGTTTTCTGACGGCGTATCTGCGGGGTTTGGAGCCGCTTGTGTGCGCGCGGGCCGGCAACATCACAGGCGCGCTGTCCACGCAAGGCGCGGGCGGGACCGAAGCTTTCCGCGACACTCACCTCCGGCACGAATTTCTACGAGAGCATGGATTTCCCGTGTAGTTACCGTGCGTTACTGGTACACGGAGATGGTTCGGACGCAGCGTCAGGCATCGGCCCTCATGTAAGCTGGCAGTGGTTCAGTGCAGGCACGCAAAGGAACGTATGTCTCACACGATGAACGATGTCGCGAAACGGGCTGGCGTATCGACGGCGACTGTTTCACGTGTTCTGAGCAAGAGCCCCTACATCTCCAAGGAGACAATCCGGCATGTCTTGTCCGCGGTGGAGGAGTTGCACTACCACCGCAACGTGCACGCGCGACGGCTTGCCATTGGAAAGAGCGATCTGTTCGGTCTGCTGATCTCGGAGATTGCCAACCCTTACTTTTCCGAGATCATTCGCGGCTTTCAGTCGGAGGCATGGGACCATGGCTTCGATGTACTTTTGCTGAACACCGAATACAGCGAAAAGCGCACGGAGTCCGCCCTACGAAAGCTGATTGAGAATGACGTTCGCGGCGTCGCGGTGATGACGTCGTCGCTGGACGATGGAGCGATGGAGGAGCTGACAAAGCAGGGCATCGGCGTCCTGATGAGCAGCAATGTCACGCCCGGCCGCTTGATCAGCACCTTGGTGATCGACTACGAACGAGGGCTGTCCGAAGCCATTGAACACGTCGCCGCGCTCGGTCATCGCCACGTGGCCGTGATTGCCGGACCCGCGACAAATCGCTCCGCATGCACGATCAAGCAGGCTCTTGTTGAAGGCCTGCGACGGCGCGGCTTGAATCCCGCCCCGGTCGCACACAGCGCCTACAACCTGGATGCGGCAGCGGAGGCCGTCAAGGTGATGCTCTCATCACGCAAGACGCCAAGCGTGATCTTCTGCGGCAGCGACTTGATCGCCATGGGCGTAATGTTGGCATTGGAACAGGCCGGGTACGACGTGCCGAATGACATCTCCGTGGTAGGCATCGACGACATCTCTTTTTCAAGCCTGGCGCGGCCGCCGCTGACTACCATCCGGGTGCCTCGGGAGCAGCTTGGGTTGACTGCGTTCAAAGCGCTCCACCGCATGTTGAAGCTGAAGCGCCATAAAGGCGCTAAATACACGGTGGAGACGGAATTGGTCGTTCGCAAGTCCACTGCTGCCGCAGGCGCAAACCGTCCGCGCGGGACGAACCGTCAAGTATCCGCCATGGCGTTTGAATCGGACTGAGGCTGCGGCCTTCGCCGTCAGCAGTGTTTGCAGGCACTCCCGGCGCTGGTCTTCTGGGCCGCTGATACCGGCAGATTGTTCGCAGGGTTCTGGTCAAAAAATCCATTTGGCTTCAAAAGGAAGCCGATGTAGGTCGTTGGCATGACGGGGTAGTCCTCAGGTCGTGGAATGTGGGTGTGGCCGAAGGTGTACCAGAACACGAGATCGGTGTTCTCAACGGCTCTGTCCTGCGCAATCCACCTGGGCAGACCGTCGCCGCCGCTGCTCTGATTGGGGTAGTCACCGGCGGCAAAGCGCTCACTCTCGCTGTACGGAGTTACCCACACATGATGATCGACAAACCCGGCGCGCTTGCGCCACCATGCGCTGGGCGAGGCAAAGGGCAGCGCGTTGTCTCCCGCCAAGAACTTATATCCCACGGCGTCACCCATTGCATTCCGTGCGTTTGAGTTCACAATCTTCCACGAACGGCCGGTCTCAACGTTGAGTTTGGCACAGGCCTGCTTCTCATGCTTCAGGATCGTCTTTCGCACATGGAACGCGTTGCCTTCCGGGTTGTTTTCGTCCAAGGGTGATGCCACGACGTCGATCTGCTGCACCGTGTTTTCAATGCCGTCCAAAGCGAAGTGGAGACGCATGTTGAAGAAGTGTTGATGGTTGGGCGCGTACAGCAGTGGAGCGATCACTGTGCCGTACTTTGGCTTTTCGCCTTCATGCACGGTTCCTAACGACAGGATGCCTGTGAGCTTGATTTCGAATTCGATGTTTCCATCCTGGTAGAAATACCAGAAGAAGCCGTACTCGTAGTTCTCGACCGTGGAAACTGACGAAACGACAAGCCTGCGAGAGCGGCGAACTTCCGGTTTGCCTGGATGACGGCGGTCCGTGTGCTTCCACAGGATGCCGAAGTCTTCCTCGTGGATGCAGATGGCATTCTCGATGGTCACCTGGCCGCCCCGGCTGTCACAGAGATCTGCGTCGAGGTAAGCGATGTGACCGAGGCAGTCGCAGCCCAGCGTCAGGCTGTTGGCGCAGACACCCATGCCGTATTCACCCACATCGAACGCGTTCTTGCGGACCTGCGTCGGGACGGGTCGCCGTACGGCACCACCATTTCAGTCAGTGAGGCACGAAAAAGGATGGGCCGGTTACGCTCGCCGTCCTGGTAGCGGAGATCGTGAATTACTAGGCCTTCGCGCGCGGTGAAACCAACGACCATGCTCCAGTTCTGCCATCGCAATTGCTTTCCTTCAAGGCTGAAGCTAGGACCTTCAGGCTGCGTGATCTCCAATGGCTTGACGCTGGTGCGTTTCGGGTTCACACGCTCGTCGTAGTAGTTACCCTCGTTTGGTGGAAGCGGCCATGTGCCGTACTCTTCAACGCGGATCACCTCCATCCGGTTCAAGTCCACCACGGGACGGATGCCTTCGATCGGGCGCGCGTACCCGTTGTCCGTCGGATCGGTGCGCAGGAAGCACAGAGGGCGCGTGAGCCGGAGCGTTCGATCTTCCTCGGAGCCGTAATTGCCTGCGCTCCAGATATCGACCATCACCAGACTGGTGTCAGTCACACCATGGTGCCTCTGAAGCGCCTCCCGAAAGGACTCGCTTCGCAGAACAGCCTGCTCGCACTCGATCTGTTCGTCGAAGGAAAGGGTCGGCTGCAGGCCGGGCTCCGCGTGGACCCAGCTTTCGATGGCCCGTGTTGAAAGATCGATGAGAACGTTTGCGGCGGTGTTGGTTGCGTTGCTGAAAAGCACCGCATCCGCGCGCCTGCCGGATACTTGCGCACCGGGCCACTGTAGAACGAGTGCCTTCTCCGGCTCACGCAGGGTAATGCTGATGATGCGGGTTGCGGGGGTGAACTGAGGAGCGGCCTTCAAGAGCGCGACAACCTGGCTGATTTCGCTGGAAGCGAGCGGCTCCAAGGGGTGCATCGGCATGGGCGGACCTCAAAAACGTGCAGGAGTCTTAACGATCTGGGTGCCGCACGGGGCGGTATGCCCAACGCGCGGCACAGAAGGAAACGTCTGCACAGTATTGCCCGTGCCCGGCCTACTGTCAATCGCAAGGGTTGATTGCGAGGGAGCGGGAATGTCCCATGCAAGCTATTTCAGAAAACGCTTGCATGACCACTCTTTCTGCAGTAGTGTAGCGGCATCCGGAAAAGAAAAACCACACACGGCCAGACTGCAGCACGCTTTCTGTCTTTGCCGTACATGCAGTCGTTTCAACATATCTGGCGTTTGCACCTTCGGTTTAAAAGAGCTCCAGCCCGCGGCAAAGCTCGTTGAACCGGATCCCAAGAGGTAACTTCCATGATGACGGCGTTCTGGGAACAATCGTTTGTGGCCAACAGGCGGGCCGCATACACCTTCGCTTTGGCGGGCGTTGTTTTGCTCTCCACACCGGCGGGAGCGCAGGTGGATTATGGCGCGATTGTGGGAGTTGTACGCGATGCCAGCGGCGCTGTTGTGCCGAACAGCCAAATCACCTTGCTGAGTCAGGACACGGGCCTGGCCGTCACGAGCACCGCCAACGCGGAGGGCGAGTACACCTTCAGCCCGGTGAAGACCGGCGTGTATACGGTGACCGTGGATGCTGCCGGCTTTGCGCGCTTCGAACACAAGAACGTGACCCTGGCCGTACAGCAACGTGTTCTGGTGGATGCATCGCTCGCGCCGGGATCGGCATCGCAGGTGGTCATCGTCACCGGCGATGCACCGCAGCTCCAGACGCAGGACGCGTCAGTCGGCCAGGTCATCGATTCCAAGAAGATTGTCGACTTGCCTCTGAACGGACGCAACTTCACGTTCCTCGCGCAGCTCTCCGCCGGCGTGACGCAGAACCAGGCAGATACGCGCGGGATGGGCGCAACGGGCACGTTCGCGGCCAACGGAACGCGCCCGGCGCAGAACAACTACCTGCTGGACGGCATCGACAACAACTCAAACCTGGTGGACTTTCTGAATGGAACGTCCTACGCGGTGCTGCCGCCGCCCGACGCGATCCAGGAGTTCCGCATCCAGACGAGTAATTACAGCGCGGAGATTGGCCGGTCAGCCGGTGCCGTGCTGAATGCGACGACTAAGTCAGGCACCAACTCCGTTCACGGCAGTGCATGGGAATTTGCCCGCAACGATGTTTTTGATGCGAATCTGTACTTCAACACGCCCGGCACCGCGAAGGGACACTTCAGCCAGAATCAGTTTGGCGGGACGCTGGGCGGACCCATCGTTCGCAATCACACGTTCGTCTTCGGCGACTACCAGGGGCTCCGCAACACGCAGGCGCAAACGGTCACCGCTACGGTCCCCACAGCGCTGGAGAAGAGCAGCGGCTTCACAAACTTCTCCGAGTTGCTGCAGACGACAACAACCAAAGACGTACTGGGCCGGACATACCGCATCGGTACACTCTTCGATCCCTCGACGACGCGCCCTGTAGCCTGTGGTGTTCCCGATGCAACGACCGGCATCCTGGTGGCGTGTGGAAGTAACGCCGCCGGCACGGTGGTGGGCTACGCGCGTACACCGTTCGATGCGACAGGGAACACCGTCCCCGCGAACCGCCTGGATGCCAACGCGATCAAGCTGCTGCAACTGCTTCCCGCGCCGACCAGCGCCGGTACGCTGAACAACTATGTGAGCAGCCGCCAGGCGACGAACACCTCCAACTCCTATGATGTGCGCGCGGATCAGATCTTTCGAGCGGCAGACTCAGCGTTTGCGCGTTTCAGCTACCTGAAGAATCCGCAGTTCATTCCCGGTCCGTTTGCAGGGATCGCGGATGGCGGATCATTCAATCAGGGCACGACCAACTCAACCGCGTATGGTGCGGTGTTGAATTACGTCCACACCTTTTCGCCCTCGCTCATCAACGAGGCGCGCGCAGGCCTGAACCGGCTGGAAGCCAATCGCCTGCAGCCCAATGCGAGCACCCAGAACATTCCGGGGCAATTTGGGATCCAGGGAATACAGCAGACCTCTGTCAACGGCGGTCTAGGACGCTACAGCATCAACAGCATCATGATCGGGGGCGTCAGCTATCTGCCGTCGGTCGAATACAGCACCGTGCTGCAGTTTTCCGATGACCTGACAAAGACGCTGAGCCGCAACACCATCAAGGTCGGGTACACTTTGCAGCAACTGCGGTTTTCCGTGCTGCAGCCCATTGCGGCGCGCGGGAACTTCACCTTCAATGGTGCCTTTACCGACGTGCCCACGCAGACCTCAGGCAATACGGGGATCGCTCAACTTCTGCTCACACCTATCAACGCCACGGTAGCCGGGGGCACCAACAACCTGGGCGGGGCGGAAAGTGTGCAGGCCTCCAACATCAACAACACCGACATGAAGCGTATCTACAACGGAGCATATTTTCAGGACGACTTCAAGGCGTCGACCAACCTGACACTGAATTTTGGCCTGCGTTGGGACTGGTTTGGCCCGCTGATTGAACGCCGTGGACAGCAGTCGAACTTTCAACCGCAGGCTGGCGGCGGTGCCAACTGGCTCTTCGCCTCAGCCTATTGCAACACGCAGTTTTCACCAGCGCTGTATGCGGCAGCGACAAAGGACAAGGTCAACATTGTGTGCTCCACAACACCCGGGCTGCAGACGGTGCAGTGGGGAAACTTTGCGCCACGTGTGGGCCTTGCGTACCAGTTCAACCCGCGCATGGTGGCCCGGGCCGGCTACGGCATTTTCTACGGCGGCTTTGAGAACTCATCGCAATATACCTTTGGTGCGTTTCCCAATCAGTTCGCTCTGACGTACACCAACAACACACCAAATGTGCCAATTGTGTACCCGGATGGGGCGACGGGAACGCTTGAGAATGGCCTTGCGCACATCAGCCTGAACCCGTCGCTGGTCAGCCCGACAGGGCTTACGGCGCAGGGCGAGGATTACCACATCCGCACGCCGTATAACCAGAACTACAACCTCTTTGTGCAATATCAGATATCGCAGAATCAATCGTTCCAGGTGGGATATGTTGGCAACGTGACCCGGCACCTGGGTGTGTACATTGCGCCCAACAGGCCTTCGCAGATCTTGCGTCCCCGGGCAGAATTCGCTGTTATTCTCGCCCTTCCCGGACTTTGCCAGCGGCGGAAACTACACCAGCTTCGAGGCCACGGGCAGCTACAATTCTTTGCAGGCCACGTACGAACACCGCTTCGCTCAGGGACTGAGTACGCTGGCGAACTTCACATACTCTAAGTGCATGACCGATGCACGCGACTTTCTCAACGCTACGGCCATCGGCAGCTTTCGAGCCGCCACGCTGCCGGGCTTCGGCATTTCTGGCGACTACGGTGCATGCGACTTTGACATACCGCGTGTACTGCATATCAGCGGCACATACGAACTGCCGGTTGGCCGCAACCGCCAGTTTCTCAGCCACGCAAACGGCTTTGTGGATGCGGCGCTCGGCGGCTGGGCGACCAACATGATCCTGACGACGGAGGACGGCCAGCCCGGAACCATCCGCTGCTCCGTGACGACAACAACTACGTTCGGCTGCTTTGTGAATCGTGTGCCTGGCGTCAATCCATACTCCAATACACAAGCCAACCCTGCGGGGTACAGGGTGAACAACTTCCTCAACCCAGCCGCCTTTGCGAATGCGCCACTCGCGACTGTTAATGGACAGACAAGCTACGCTCCGCTGGGCGGACGTCCGTCGCAGTATCGCGGACCAGCGTACCGCCGCCTGGATTTCTCACTGTTCAAGAATTTCCACGTGACAGAGCGGTTCACAGCCGAGTTCCGCGCGGAGGCGTTCAACCTGCTCAACACAGCGAACTTTTCTAATCCTTCAACCACCAGCCTCGCCACGCCGGCAAGCTTTGGCCAGATCACCACGCTACGGGATGGCGCGAACAGCAACCGCCAGATACAGCTCGCTGGCAAGGTTTACTTCTGACTGCGATGCGGAACGCGAGTGTTTTGCTCCGGCCGGCATGGGTGCCACTGCTGGATTGACTTATCCGCTCCGGCTTGCTTATGGCCGGGGCGAACACTGTACGAGGAAGATGTGTTGCAAACGGTCGAGATGATGTATCCGCAAAGCAGCCTTCTGGCACGGGAGATTGCACAACAACCAGATCTGTGGCCAGACACGCTGGAGCGAGTGGAGCGGTTTCTTGCCGCCGGGACCATCGATGTGTCCGGTGGTGCTGTCTTTACCGGTGCCGGGACGTCGGCATACGCGGGTCGGTGCATTGCAGAGGCCTGGCCCGGAGGATACGCGCTCGCTACCACTGACCTTCTGCTGTTATCACCTGAAGAGATTACGGTTCGCGTTCCAGGCATGGCCGCGGGTGGTTCGCTGGTATCGCTGGCACGCTCCGGCAACAGCCCGGAGAGCGCCGGGGTGGTCGAGCGTATGCAAGCTCTGTTTCCGCGCGTTCAGCATCTGGTGATTACCTGCAATCCCGGCAGCCGGTTGGCGGAGATGCCCAGCGTCACGGTTCTGCATCTGGACGAACGCACCAATGACCGCAGTCTGGCGATGACCGCATCCTTCTCAAACCTGACGCTTGCGGGACTCGCATTGCGTCACCTTCGGGTGTTGAAGGCGGAGATCGTATCGATCGCCTCAGCCGCGCGGCGACTTCTTGAAGGGATGTTCACCACCGCGGTTGAGATCGCCAGCCAAGGTTCGGACCGGTTTGTGGTCCTCTCCTCGACGATGCATGGACTTACGCGCGAGATGACGCTGAAGTCGCTCGAACTCACTGGGGGGCAGACTATCGGCATGGCGGAAAGCTTTCTTGGCTTCCGCCATGGTCCCATCAGCTTTCTGCGTGAGGAGACGCCTGTCCTCTGCTTGCTTTCAGCAGACCCGCTGCGCCAGCGGTATGAACGCGATCTCGTTCGCGAACTGGGCGCGCGCGGCAATCGGAACGTCTGCCTGATCGGTGCCGACGCTCATCGCAGCTTGCCACACCGTTGGTGGGTGCCTGCGCTTGCACCGTCGCTGCCCGACGCGTTGCGTGCGCCGTTTGAAGTTCTGTTCGCGCAAATATTGGCCTATACGCACAGTGTGCAGGCGGGTGTCGACCCCGATAATCCGAGCCCCGATGGACAGGTAACGCGTGTGGTACGCCCCTTTGAACTTCACGTGTAACGTATGTCTGAGGTGACACATAGTGGCGAGCACACTGGTATGGCCGCCCTTCACACCGAACCGTAATTTGCCGCAGACCCGCGAATGTTCGCGCGTGCGGCGGAACTCTCGGCATATTTTCTCCATCGCCTGTTCAGCCTGGTGAATACACCTGGTGTCTTTGATGTGCGCGGCTACGCCTTGCTGGGTGGCGTGGACATTGACCCTTCGTTGACGGGATTCGATTGGCTACGAACTGCAGAAGCGGCTGTATGACCGTGGCGTGCACGTGAAGACGACGGGGAACAGCATGGTGGTGGCACCGCCATTCACCATCACTGAAGCAGAAATTGAGGTCCTGGTGGAGACGACGCGCGAGACGCTGTTTGATGCCTGGGGTTTTCTGGGTCACCGCTCCGGCGAGTGACGTTCGCTTAGCGGCTGGCTGTAGTGCCGAAGCGGTCCAGCAATGGGTTCGAGGTACCGCGGAAAGTACAGGTTGGTGGCAAGGGCGTCGTATTTCAGCCAGTCCGCGGGAATGGCGCGGCGAGGACCTGCCGCCACCTCCAGCGGCAGCAGATCGAACCCACTGTGTTCGCCCGGAACAAGAGGGCGCAGCGACACCATGAAGTCGGTATTGCCTGTAGCAAGCGCACGCACGCATTCGCGTCCTGTGAGTTCCGCGTCGGCCAGGTCCTGTGCCGAGCGATAGATCAGCGCGGATCGTCCGATGAGGCCCGGCTTCTCGCTGCGGCAGCGAAGTCCAAGATGCTCCGCGACAAGACCCGATAGATGCTGGGCGACTCCCCCGATCAGGGGCCGCATGGGTGTCTTCGCGGAGGTGTGCGGTACCTGCGCAAAGACCGGTGTGCCATCGTTATAGCGCGTTCCTTCCGAAACCACGGCAAGAGCCCATCCGACGCGCCGCACCGCAGCATCAATCCGCGTAAGGAAGTCATCCAGTATAAACGGAATTTCCGGGATGCAGATTACGTGCGGTGCGTCGTCCTCGTGCCGCCTGGCGAGGATGGAGGATGCGGCCAGCCAGCCTGCATCGCGGCCCAGTGTTTCGAATATGGAGACGGGCTGCGGTAATGAGCGCAAGTCCATGGACAGGTCAAGCATGGATTGAGCGACGAAGCGTGCGGCAGAGCCAAAGCCTGGGCACCGGTCCGTGCCATTGATATCGTTGTCGATGGTCTTGGGAGCGCCCATCACCTGCATCTGATAGCCGCGGGATGTGCAGAACTCGCGGAAGATCTGTGCGCCAGCCATGGTGCCGTTTCCACCCAGAAAGATCATAGAGCGGACATCGCGCTGGCGAAGATGCGCAATACAGCGGTCGAGATCGTCCTCGGACGGCTTGAAGCGCGAAGAACCAAGCGCTGCCCCCGGGCTGTCACGCAGCGCATCGAGCTCGCCTGATGACAGCGTGCTCAGGTGAACGATGTCGTCTTCGGCAAGGCCTTTCATGCCAAAACGCGCGCCGTACACCTCCCCGATGCAGCGTTGCTGCGCAGCCTCGCGAAGAATGCTTGCCAGGCTCGCATTGAAGACGGCTGTTGGGCCGCCGCCCTGCACGATCATCAGACCCGGAGGTGGCATACGTCCTAGAAGTTATCCCGGGGCACCGCGGAGCCGCTGCGTCCCACCAGGAAATCAAAGTCGGCACCCTGGTCCGCCTGCATGACATGCTCAACGTACAGCTTGGTGTAGCCGCGCTCTGCCGCTGCAACCGCTGGCACCCATTCGCTGCGCCGTCGCGCCAGTTCTGAGGCTTCCACGTGGAGGTGCAGCGTGCGAGCGTCCAGATCAAGCGAAATCAGGTCACCGTTCCGCACCAGTGCAAGCGTACCGCCGGCCGCTGCCTCCGGAGCACAATGCAGAACGACCGTGCCGTACGCCGTGCCGGACATGCGCGCGTCGGAGATACGCACCAGGTCGGTAACGCCGCGCTTCAGCAGCTTGGGCGGCAACGGCAGGTTACCAACCTCTGCCATGCCAGGGTAGCCCATGGGACCGCAGTTCTTCAGAACCATGACAGAGTTCTCGTCGATCTCCAGAGCATCATCGTTGATGCGCGCGCGCAGATCCTCGATCGATTCGAACACAACCGCAGGGCCGGTGTGTTTTGTGAGTGCAGGCGATGCCGCGGAAGGTTTCAGCACGGCACCGCTTGGCGCGAGATTCCCTTTGAGGACAGCGATCCCGCCGGCGGGTTTGAACGGGGACTCATACGGGTGGATGACATTGCGATTCCAGCACGGTGCCTCCCTGTTGTTCTCCCATATGGTGTCGCCATTCACGGTCAACGCGTCTTTATGCAGCAGGCCTTGTTCGCCCAGTTCGCGCAGCACCACCGGCAGACCGCCCGCTTCGAAGAAGTCCTCCATCAGAAAGCTGCCTTGCGGCATGATGTTGACCAGGCAAGGGACACCGCGCCCGAGACTGTCCCAATCGTCCAGGTTCAACTCAAGCTCCATGCGCCGCGCCAACGCAATCAGGTGGATGACGGCGTTGGTGGAACCTCCTATCCCGGCATTCACACGGATGGCGTTTTCCAACGACGCACGCGTGATGATCTTCGACATGATGATGTCCTGACGAACCATGTCCACGATGCGGCGGCCAGACATCCTCGCCAGAAGGTTGCGTCGCGCATCCACAGCGGGGATGGCTGCGTTGCCGGGCAGAGAGATGCCCAGCGCTTCTACCAGGCACGCCATCGTTGAAGCAGTGCCCATGGTCATGCAGGTGCCATGCGAACGATGCATGCACGACTCCGCCTCGTGGTAGTCGGCCAGCGTGATCTCGCCCGCGCGCAGCTGCTCGCTCATGGAGATGGTGTTGGTGCCCGACCCGATGTAGGTTCCCTTGTACACGCCGCGCAGCATTGGACCGGCCGATATACCGATCGTTGGAACGTCCACGCTTGCCGCTCCCATGAGGAGAGACGGCGTAGTCTTGTCGCAGCCCATCAGCAGAATGACACCGTCCAGCGGATTTGCCCTGATGGACTCCTCCACTTCCATGGCGGCGAGGTTGCGGTACAGCATGGAGGTTGGCCGCACCAGCGTTTCTCCAAGCGACATCGCCGGAAACTCCAGGGGAAATCCGCCCGCCTCAAGGATGCCCCAGCGCACGTGGTCGGCGATCGTCTTGAAGTGCGTGTTGCACGGGTTCAGTTCAGACCACGTGTTGCAAATGCCGATGACGGGTTTACCGTCAAACTGGTCCTGTGGAAAGCCTCGGTTCTTCAGCCATGAGCGGTAGTAGAAGCCGTTCTTGTCCTTGCGTGCAAACCACTGCTGGCTTCGAAGCTCTTTGTCGGTACTCATCAATCTCCGGCGGTGAATCGTACGGATACTTCGCTGCGGACTTGGAAGGCAACCTGTCAGAGCCTAGACGGAGCGTGCCGAACCTTCTGGATTTTGTAGTTGGAAAAGACAAATTGATAGCGTGCCCGGTCAATCATGCGGTCTGACGTGGGGTGATCGCCATATGCGGAACCAGAGAGCCACGCGAACGATCGTACCCGATGTCGGAGGTGCTGTTCGAAATCTAACTGAGGGGCCACAATCTCGTTTTGCAGATAGACCAGATCGTCGGCCACCTGTGCATGGTTGCGCGTGTGGCAGGCTACGACGTGCTTCTTGTCGAGCTGCTTGAGTTCGTCCCAATTCAGAGCGTACCGGCCGTCCGCGTATTCATTGGGAATGATCTTGAGCGTGCGCGTGGACACAAACGCGGCCTGCTTCGCGGCGGGCGTGCTGGCAAACGCTGTGGGCACAAAGTACCAGCCGGTGAAGCCGTAGCGTTCCAGCAACGGAAGCATGATGTCGTATTGATTGCGATAACCGTTGTAGAGCCCGATGATGAGGCCCGGCTTTGGCTTCGGCCATCGGCCCGTCGTGAGATACCCGTCGAGTTCATCTTCGTTGACAGGACTGAAGGCCTTGGCCCACGCTTCAAGCTGCTGTTCAAATTCCCGCTCGCGGTACTTCGGCGTGTTGTGGAAGTTTGCGGCGCGGACCAGAGGTTTCCGCCTGAGGTCTGGAGCTTCAGCCGCGACCTGCTGCTCAAAAGTGGTTGGCTCTGTCATGCGGCGGTTCCGTTACCAACGCGCTGAATGCGGTAGTTGGAGAAGACGAATTCATAGCCAGCCTCTCTCACCAGATGGGCCGTGTCGACCTCGGGGTGTTCCATTTGCGCCGGTCCGCGCAGTGAAGAAAAGCCGCGCACCGAACGTCCGAGATTCTTCCGAAAATCTTCCTGCGATCCAAGAATCTCCTGCCGCCGGTCCTCTTCCGTCAACGTCGAGAGTTCCACGTGATTGCGTGCGTGGCTTGCAATCACATGCTTCTCTGAGAGCTTCTTGATCTCGTCCCACGTCAGGGCGTAGCGGTTGTCTTCGTACTCCCGGGTCAGCATCCCGATGCGGTGACTTCTGGCGTAGGCTAGCTGATCCGGGATACTTCCTTTGATGAACTCCGTGATGATGAAATACCACCCGACTAAGTTGTACTTTTCAAGCAGTGGCGCGATGACATCGTAGCCGTCGCGATAGCCTTCGTACAAAACCGGGATCATGCCCGGCTTGCTCTTGGTCCAGCGGCCTGTTCGCAGGTAGTCTCGCAGCTCCGCCTCATTCACGGAGGTGAACGCCTGGCTGTACTGTTGCAACTCGCGTTCAAAGTGGCTGGCGCTGACGCGCGGCGTGTTGTGGTAGTTCACCACGCGGATGAGCGGACAAGTCCGGTACAAGCCAGTAATCTCGGTTGAAAGTGCTGCAAAGGTTTGGGGCATCACAGATCGATATCCTCTCCGCCGCTGGCGAAGTCGCGGTAGGCAAGCAGTTCCAGCAGCTTTGCCACATCACCCACTGGCGCGTTCGGGCGCAGGTGCTGCCAAGCCTCCACAACATGCTGAAACGCCGGCGCGACGACATCATTCATGGTCCGCGAAGCCGGTCTAACCGGGCTTGTTGCCGTCAGGTCTTCGCACGCCAAGATCATCGGGATACCCTCCTCCGAGTACACCCGCTTGGACAGCATGGCCATGTCCGCCTGAACCAGCGTCTCATACGTGCTGGACGCCTGCGCCTGCGTGACCGGTGTACTGGTCACGATGAAGTGGAAGCGAGAGGAGTGTGCCGGACCGGCAATCATCCATCCCGCGCCTGCGACCATCGTCTTGCTGAAGATGGCCAATGCCGCACGCCGATTTATCATGAAAGTACCCACCTGAAGAACTCTCGCCCGCATCATCCCTTGACGGCTCCCGCCGTGACACCGCGCACGTAATATCGCTGAAGCAACAGAAACAGCACCAGCACTGGAACAACGGAGACGACCAGCGATGCCTGCTGCAGAGACTGTGTACGCTCGTCCGTGAACGCCTGCCGGATCAGGAAGATGCCGACAGGAACGGTCTGCAGACGAGGTGCGATGCGTGTGGCGGTCATGGACCATATCACTTCGTTCCATTGGTAGATGAAAACGAAGATACTTAACGTGGCCAGTGCAGTCCTGGCGAGGGGAAGCACAATGGTGAAGAAGATACGGAACTCCCCCGCACCATCAACGCGCGCGGCGTCCAGCAGTTCATCCGGAATGGAACTCATGAACTGCCGCATCATGAAGACGCCATACCATGACACAGTGAACGGCAGAATTAGACCGGCGTAGCTGGTAAGGAATCCTGTGCCACCCTGCCCCAGGAGATTGTTCCCGCCAGCCAGAGGCCAGAGGCGCAGGATGAAGAACATGGGGATCAGCACCAGAAAGAAGGGGAACATCTGCGCACTCAGAACGCAGCGCAGGAGCAGTTCCCGGCCCCTGAAGCGAAACTTTGCAAGCGCGTAGCCCGCTGCTGAACTGGTGACAAGCTGTACCAGGGTGACGGTTACTGTGACCACAATGCTGTTCGTCATCCAGCGCAGCATGGGCAAGTCCCGAAAAACATGCGCGAAGTTCTGCCACTGCGGATGCGCGGGCCAGTACACGGGCGGCCGTGAGAGGCGCTCCGGCACCGTGCGCAGAGAACCGAGCATCATGTCAACAAAAGGCAGCATCATGACGACGGAGCCAACAGCAAGGAACAGGTAACGGAAGACTGCCCCCGCGGGAAACCAGGTACGCATGGCTGCACGCGCACGTGTGGCTTCCGCTTGAAGGCCGCGCACGGTGCCGTGTTCGCCGCGCGGGAGATCGTGCTGGGAAGCGACGGGCATCAATAACTCTCCAGGCCGCCCCTCCGAAAGAGGCGCAGCTGTACCAGCGTGGCGGCAAAGATGAGCAGAAACAGGATGAAGGCCGCGGCAGACGCGCGCCCCAGTCGCAGGTCGGCGAACGCCATCTGGTACATGTAAAGGGCACTGACCGTGGTGCTTCCCGCCGGCCCACCCTCTGTGAGCACAAGCATCAGCGGGAAGGAACTGAGGCAAATAATGAGGTCCGTGGTCATCACAAACAGCAGCGTCGGGCGCAACAGCGGAAGCGCGATGCGAAGGAGGATTTGGAGTGCGTTCGCGCCATCGATGCGCGCAGCCTCAAAGGTGCTCTCATCCAGGCCTTCCAGACCTGCGGAGAGCAGAAGGATATTGCTGCCCAGCGTCATCCAAACGAACACAAGGATCACGGAGAGCATTGCGAGCCGGGGATTGCTGAGCCATCCTGGGCCGGGCAGATGGAAAACGTCCAGCACGCGATTGACGAGCCCGGTTGGACCATCGAGGAGAAAGCGCCACTCGAACGCGACTGCGATGACGTTGGTTGCCATCGGCAGAAAAAAGATACAGCGCCAGACCGCCTTGAAGCGGCTTTTCGAGATGGTGTACGCCACCAGCAGCGACAAGGGAATGCCCATGAGGAGCGAGCCGGTGGCAAAGACTGCCGTGTTCCTCATGGTGCGGGTAAAAAATGGATCGCGGGTGAGCAGATAGGTGTAGTTGTGCAAACCCACAAAGTGGTACGGCTCGAAGGCCTGGAAGTTTGTACATGCGAGGTAGAGCGCAAGCGCCAGCGGCACGGCAAAGAAAAGTACCGCAAACAGGAGCATCGGGCCGAGGAAGACGTAGGGAACGAAACGCCGCCGCATCACTCTCTCTCTTCCAATATCTGGTGGATGCCGCGATCAAGCTCGCGCAGTGCCGCGTCGACGGGCACGACGCCGAGCATGGCACGCTCAAGGTACTTGCTGGTCAACGACTCGATTTCGTTGGCATGCGGAATGCTGGGCTGCGGCAGTGCGCGTCCAGAGAAGAGGGCCTCCACAAACGGTCGCATGAAGCTGTTGTTCAGCTCCCCGGAGGAAGCGGCGAGATCCTGTTTATTGCCCGTTAGTCCACCCAGGGCAATCATCATGGTGCCCACGCACGAACGTCCGTTTGGCTGCTGCGCGGTGTTGAGCCATTGCAGCAATGCCCAGGCTTCCGCGGGATGCCTCGTTCCACTGTCCACGGCCCAGAAGAAGCCGTACTGCACCGAGCGCCAGTTGGGTCCACCGGGGATGGGGGCCACACCGACCGTGTCGTCAAAGTGATCCGCGAGGCCCTGGTGCAGCGACTTCTGATACCAGTTGGGAACGATCACCATGCCCAGCGAGCCGCTGGGGAACTGATATGGCACTGTGCCCCACACTGCACCTTGTCTGTGGAACATGTCGACTTCGCTGCTCAAGACCTGCCGCGCCGCTGGCCCGGTCAGGTTGGTCGAGCGTCCATCGGAGGCCAAGAACGATACACCGCTGGAGTACAGCAGCGCGAGGAAAGGCGCGACAATCTGGTTCTGAGACGAGCCAAACGCAAAGCCTGAGGTGATGAGTTGTCCCTGCCGGTTGGCTTTGGAGATGCGCGCGGCATCGGCAACCCACTCGTCCTGCGTAGCCGGTGGATGCCGGATGCCGGCGCGCGCAAACAGCCGCTTGTTGTAAAGGAGCATGTACACATCTGTTTCAGACGGAAAGCCCCACGCGTGCCCATTGGCGGTCATGCCCTGAACAGTGTTCGGCAGGTATGCCTGACGCACAGCGTCCGCGATGGCGGCGGGTGGCTGCGCCAAAGCTCCGCTGTCCGCGAGTTGTTGCGTCCACGCGGTCGAGAGATTGTAGATGTCAGGCGACGTTCCGCCCATACGAGCCATGAAAATCGTCTGCAGCATGTCGCGAAACGAAACCTGCGTGTGAACAACCGTGATCTCCGGGTGGAGTTGCTGGTACTGGCGCAGGCATGCGGTCAGGGGAGCGCGCTGGTCATCGGTGTAATGCGTCGCGATCGTGAGCGTGACCTGTTCCGCCCGCGAGGGCACGGCCAAAATCGCGGCGTACAGAAGCAGCACAGAGAGCGCAGCCCGAGGGTGCCCGCACAGTCTGTTGCTACCACGACAAAGCCGCATCGGAGGCACTCCTCTTAGTTGATTGATGTGAATTCTGCATGAGAAAACAACTTTATGCAAGCGCTTTCTGAAATGCGGTCATGCACGCGCAATCCCGATGGAAGCGCCGGTAGGAGCCTGCATGCGCAGGCGCAGCGCATCAGCGTTAATGGCATCGCTGGGCATCCCGCCGGCCAGCACCTCAAGCGCGTTACGCGCTGCTCGCTCCGCAGCTCCGCTCTTACCGCCCTGTGTCAGACCTGCCTGGTGCGGAGTCAGCAGCACAGTATCCAACGCAAACAGAGGTGATTGCAGGAGCGGCTCAGTCTCGAAGACATCCAGCGCGGCTCCCGCGATGCGGCCTTCGCGTAAAACCTGCACCAGCGCCGCTTCATCCACCAATTCGCCGCGTGCGATGTTGACGAGGTACGCCGTGGGCTTCATCAACGCGAGCTCACGCGCACCGATCATGTGCCGCGTCTCGCTTGTCAGTGAGGCGAAAAGGCATACCGTGTCGGACGTTCGCAGGACATCGTCCAGCGGCGCGTATTCCACTCCCAATCTGTTCGCCAGCTCCCGGTCGTGCGTGCGTGTGTACACAAGAATGCGCGTGCCGAAGGCTTTCGCCCGCGCCACGAAGGCCTGCGCGATCTGGCCGAAACCAATCACGCCTACGGTCGAGCCAACGACGTCCATGCTGGTCTGCGTCCACCGGTTCCAGGAGCCATTGCGGATGGCCAGATCGCCAGTACGAATTTGACGGACAGCGGCGAGCATCAGTCCCATGGCAAACTCTGCGCACTGCTCCGCGTTGACGCCCTTCACGTTGGTGACGACAATGTCGCGCACGGCTGCTGCCTGCACATCGACGTTGTCAGAGCCTGAGGTGTGCAGGGCAATGACACGCAGCCGGGGAGCCAGGGCAAGCGCCTCCGCGTCCGTGTGCATCACGCGGCCCATCACCACCGCGTCCGCTTCGTACAGCGCCGCGCGGGCACTTCCGGAAAGATCGTTCCATGGAGTCAGCGCGGAAACGTACGTGACATGATGGCCTGACCGCGCAAGAAGGTCCATGGCTGAAGGCAAGGTATGAAAACTGTCGGAGATGACCACGATGTTTTGCCGTGTGAAGGTCTCGGTCATGCGGCCCCTGCACGGATTCCATGCGCGTCGAAGAGATGTCCAAGTCCACTGTTTAAGCGCAGATGAAGTATCTGGCCCGGCTTCAACTCCACGCGCTCACGCACCAATGCCGTGAGCCGGCCACCCTCCCACTCGAAGATCACAATCGTCTCCGCGCCTGTGGGTTCAACTACCGCAACAGTGCCGGAGAGCGTGTCCTCTGCCGGTGCCTTGGCCACCTGCAGGTGTTCGGGACGGATGCCATATGTCACTGCACCGGGTCTTGCATCGACTGGCGCAAGCACGGGCAACGCGGGTCCGAAAGGCAGATGCACGCGGTCACCCTTCAGCTCGGCCGGAACAAAGTTCATGGCGGGCGCGCCAAGGAATCCGGCCACAAACGTGTTCGCGGGCCGGTCATACAGTTCCAGAGGCGTACCCATCTGCTCGACCGTGCCATTGCGCATGACCACGATGCGGGATGCCAGGGTCATTGCCTCCACCTGGTCGTGGGTCACGTACATGACAGTCGTCTTGAGGCGTTGATGCAGCTCCTTGATCTCGGTCCGCATGCTGATGCGCAGCTTGGCGTCAAGATTCGAGAGGGGTTCGTCAAAGAGAAACACCTGTGGATTGCGAACGATTGCGCGCCCCATGGCGACACGTTGCCGCTGACCGCCGGAAAGCTGGCGCGGATGGCGCTGCAGCAGGTCTTCCAGGCCAAGGCTCTGCGCAACACGTGCCACGGTCGCTGCAATCGCGGCTTTGTCACTGCCTTTCAGCTTGAGTGAAAAGGCCAGGTTCTGGAACACGGTAAGGTGTGGGTACAGGGCGTAGCTCTGGAAGACCATCGCGACGTCACGATCCTTCGCGGAGACGTCGTTGACCTTGCGCGGACCGATCCATATCGCGCCCGATGTAATCTCTTCCAGACCAGCGACCATTCGCAGCAGCGTACTTTTCCCGCAACCGGACGGACCCACCAGCACAAGGAACTCGCCGTCGCGAATCGCGATGTCAACCCCCCGGATCACCGGTGTGGTCCCATGCGATTTGTGCACATCGACGATACAGACTTCGGCCATGAAGTTCTCTCTTGTGAACGAAGCTGCTCTCGTTCAACGCATGTGCCTATTTGTACAACGCAACTGGCGTTCGAGCGCAAACCCGTCACACTGCGAACACAGTAAGCACAAGCACTTCGGCACCCTGCGCAACGTTCAGCGTCGCATGTTCATGCGGTGTGAAAGCCAGTGTGTCCCAGGATTGCAGCGCGTCTGGCCGAGCACCGGGCAGAGACCCCAGGCCAATCCGCGCCGATGAGCCTTGCACGTGAACAAGAGCCTCCGCATCAGCAGCGTCACTGCCTGGTATGTCCAGGGTGATCGCACTGCTCCCCGTGGCAACCTGGCGCACCTGCAAACGAAGCCGCTCCGCGTGGGTGCGTTGGTCCAGGAGCATGACCGCGCCACCGCCGGCGTCGACGGAGTTACTTTCAAAAATCGCTGGCTCCGCGCTGCCATGCGGAGTTGCGCGTGCGTACGCAACATCCGCGGCGGTGAGCGGGGTCAGCTCATACACGGCTCGCGGTGGCAGATAGGCAACAAAGGCAGCGTTTTCTCCCCTACAGTCCGGCGCGGAAAGCGTGTGTGTATCGGCTTCAACTAGCGACTCGTCGCGTCCGATCCTGATCTGCACCGAACCGGAAGTTACCACGACGAAAACCTCATCTTCCTCAGCGTGTCCGTCAATGGTTAAGCCAGCCTCGAAACGGTAGACGCGAAACGAGCGCAGCCGCCCAAAGCCTGTCTTCGCCGCATCGATGTCGACAGGGCGGCGTGCCAAGCCGGGCACACCCGGTATGTCATAGAGCCGCTCGTGATTGGCTTCGATCACCTTCATCATGCCTGTTCGGCGAATTGCGGGAGGTATTGCGCGTGCGTCGCGATGAGGTCCCTGGCCAACAGAACCGCCTTGTCCGGGTCAGTTACTGAAGCGTCTGTCAGAAGCGCTTCGACAAACAAATCAAAGCTTCCGGTCAGCGCCGCATTCACTGTCACCTCGACTGCGGCGATCTTTGAGAGCAGCTTGGCGGTGAGCGCGGGCGGCAATGCCTTTCCCTGCAGCGGCGTAAAGCCAGCCCCGCCTGCGGCAGCAGGCATCTCCAGCACAGCCTCGTATGGCAAGTCCGGCACCGTCCCGTGATTCGGCATATTCACACTGAAAATACGCCGCTGGTCATTCAGCAAAGACTGCATCATCTGCATCAACTGCTCGGATTCGCCCGGCACATTCTCGAAATACGATGTCGGAAGAGGATCCGGGGAATGGGCTACGGACATCATCTCGTCGAACCATGTGTCGCCCAGCGCGATGCGCCCATCGATGGAAAAGCGGTCGATGCCAAGCGTTCCACCGTAGTAGCGGCCACCGGGAAAGCGCTCCGGGAAGAACTCGGTAATGTGGCGGTCCAGCGCGACCGGGAAGACCCCATGCCGGTCGAAGATGTCCCACGCGAGCGGGTCGTCAGAGTAGCGTGGTGCCCGGCCCGTGATGCCGTTGGGCCACTCCGTCTTCTCGCGCACTTCCTTGTCTAACGTAGGGCGCTGCTCGGCCAGCTTTGCGCGCATTGCCGGCATAGCGTCCTTGCCGTTGTGCGTGATGTGCGTCAGCAGCGTGAGATGATTCAGGCCGTAGCCATACGTGGCAATCGATCCCTCATCCACGCCAAGGAAGCGCTGCAGAACGCCCTCCACGTAATGCACACCGTGGCACAGGCCAATGACCGGAACGCCGGTCTTTTTACGGATGGCCCTGCAGACGGCTGTCATGGGATTGGAGTAGTTCAGGAAATAGGCGTCCGGACAGAGTTCAGCCACGTCCTCCGCAATGGCGATCATCTGCGGAATCATTCGCATGGCGCGCGAAATGCCGCCCGGCATCATGGTGTCGCCGACTGGCTGGAAGATGCCGTGTTTGCGTGGTACCTGTACGTCCTGGTCCCAGCCGCGTCGACCGCCCACGGCGATGGTGGTCACGACGAAGTCCGCCCCCGGAAGTACGCCGCGGCGATCGGTTGTCGCCGTGATTGGGAAGCTGACCTGCTTCAGCGTGAGCATCTTGCCTACCAGCAGTTTGACAGCGTCCAGCGTGACCGGATCGATGTCCACCAGCCCAAGCTCCCACTGATCGATCTCGCCGCTGAGGATGATGTCCGCGACAAGCCGTTGGGTAAAAACCGTGCTTCCAGCGCCGATGAGCACGAGCTTTCTGCGTTCGCTCACGTTTTAATCTCCTGCCAGACGCGACATCTTGACTTCACCGTCTTGCAAGAGTTCTCACTTCCTCACATGGGTGTCATCCTGTGCGAAGTGAGCGGCGCTTGCGTCCCGCTTGGTGGAATGGGCGTTCGAGGTGTTTCGTCAGGTGGTGATGATTACACATGCGCAAGGCGTATGCAAGCGCTTTCATTTGACCGAGGAGAAAGCGTTCAGGTGACAGCCTTCTCCCCGCGCGGGGCAAGTTCCCAATTTGCAAGGTGCTACAACGATCAGAGGGGCCTTAACTAGAACAAGCACGGTCGTCAGGTTTGTCGCGCGAGCGGGGCGCCGGGCGATCGTTGAAGGAGCTTACGTGCCGGACCGTCCGGATTTCGATCCGTCCACGCTTGTGATCCATTCCAGTCGCAGCTACGAGAAACAGTTCGAACTGAATCCTGTTTCCCATCCATCAGACTGCCACGTGTATTCACGGGAAAGCCGGCGTCATAAACGGCTACGGCTACACGCCCGGCACCAATCCAACATCAATGCGCTGGAGCACGCAATCGTGGCAATCGAAGGAACGCCGTCCGCCTCTGCTTTCGATCGGGCATGTCAGCCAACACCACGTATACCTCGAACCAAATCGGAAGCGAGTCTACGAAAGAAGCCTATTACGATCTCTATGACCTCAAAGAGCTTCGGAAGAAACCTCGGTTCCGCGAACTCCGTCGCTAGGACTACCATCGCAATGGCTTTCTGCTCAAGAGTGTTAACAACTTCCGTAAAGGCGCGGCACCTCGCCACAGACGCTTATGAGTGCCTTTCCGCCACAGGCAGAAATTTCCCTTCCCTTGCAGTAGAACCGCCACCGATGGCGTGACAGCGGGTACCAGTATGGTTGTCAGGTTGGCTAATCGATGCCGATATTGCGGCTCAAGCGGGTCAAAGCCTCCTGCGAAGTGCGTCTCCGCAATTAAAGAAGCAAAGACTTCGCGCGCACTGGATCTGTCTGACGTGATTGGTCCGGTCGTGTTTTGCAGGAAGCAGATGCGCAACGCTTGACTTGGGGCAAAGTTCTTCCGGGAACCGTCTGCGCCGCAGTAGATCACCCTTAATGAGGTGATGCCACCCGTTTCGTCTATGAGTTTCTGCGCCAACGAGATGCTGAACGCCAAGAACTTCGCGGAATCGTGAAGGCAAGACGGCTCAGCCAGCAAACGATGAGCAACATACGCAAGAATCTTCTCTTTGCTTTCTGTCATAAGGCCCTTGGAGTACCGTTAGCTGCCGGAATGATGTACCCGGCATTTGAGCTATTGCTGAGTCCCATGGTCGCCGCCGCTGCAATGAGCTTCAGTTCGGTCTCCGTTATCGGAAACTCTGTTCGCCTTCGTACCGCGAAGCCCTAATGAGCTCAGCAGCCTATGGCGTATCTGCGGATGTCCGCAAGGTAACGCTCAGTGCTCTCGTCTTGTTGATGTCCTTCGTGCTCTTCCGGTACATCTGCTCGTCAAGTGCACCTTTAATCTGAGAAGTTCCTCATCGGAAGGTGGTGCCTCGTGAATCCTCTATGGTGCCTCGCAGAAAGCGATCACAGATCTCGCAACAGATAACGACGACTTTGCGAGGGCACAGAAATGGGCACAGAAAGGGCACAAAACTCCTTGCATTGCAAAGATCTAGAAGAGCTTCAATGGCGGCTGAGGTCCTGTTTTGTATTATTTAGCTTGTGATTGGCTGATTCACACGGTGGAAGTCGTAGGTTCGAATCCTGCTGTGCCCACCATCAACACCTTACAGACAGTGCCGCAGAAGAGTTTGTGGCATTTGCGGCAAATCCGCAAACGACTCTTGTCCTCGCCTGCCTTCATCAGCACGTTTCGTGCCTTGAGCTTCGTGAGTTGCGTTTTGGGGCGAGTCGGATCGGAATCTTCTTGACCCGTTGTTCCTCGGTTTCAGGATCAAGCACCGTCGCGCGGTAATACCCGTACCAGTACTTCCCGCGATCGAGACCAACCTGCTTGTTGCGATGTGCCCATGATTCCTGTTTCTACGGGGACAAAGTGGGCTCTCCTACTTTAGAAGGCGCGACGGCGCATAACTGACAAACGTTCATGCTCGTCGATGAACAATGCTATGGCGCTTGCTCGATAGCGGAGGGTGCCATCGCCTATGCGTATGACTGGCAAAAGGGCTTCTTGCGGGATGAGTGATCCCAGACCCCAATCGGTGCTGACCTGCAATCGTTTGCCACGTCGTCGGCCGTCAAGAATGGTTCATGTTCGAACGGGTGTCTCGCAGCAACACGCGGGCGGTCGTTTTGCGACGCCTTGCCATGCTGAGAATGCCATTAAGGAGAGCTTAAGTCCATGCAAAGAGCCAACCCGCCCCCGATCAACCCCGCGTAGATTCATCGAACGCGCTTGTCTAAGGTTATCTGGGGTTGACGTCTTTGCTAAGTGGTTGCGGGGGCAGGATTTGAACCTGCGACCTTTGGGTTATGAGCGACCCCTGGAACGCGTATGTTGTTGACTTTACGGCACGAATGGCGACTCAAAAGTACCGAAAAGTACGCAGTGGACACCCTATCGGGAGTCAGTTGGGAGTTTTGTTTGTTCGCCTCCTATTCGCTTTGGAAGATGCCCATTGCACCTAAAATGGTGCGAAAGTAGGAGAAGAAATGGCGTAAACGGCCCGGCGACCTTTGGGCGGATTTCCCAAGGTTGAGCCTTCCCGCCCGCGCCAGGTGCGGACTTCAAAAGAATCGCCTTTTTTATAGGGAGTGAGAGGGAGTTTGTCGCTTCTCCAAGTCTAGATATCAGGCCCGTGTCCATTGAAGATCGCGTCACTTCGCAGCCCACGAACGTTGGGTCAGCCATAGAGTGTGTGCTGCATCGTTACGTAGGAAAACCCGGGCACTGTAAATCTTTTGGATTGGGGTGAACCTTTAATAACGCGCCGCGCTATTAAAGGTTGGAACAGCCTGCCAGAGTGCCACGCGATCGGCAATCCGAAGGCAAACCGACCGCTAAGTTCCGGGAATACGCTCTCTACACATAGAATCGCCCTCATTGAATAGTGTCAGAAGTACGCATATAATTCCGACAAAGAGGAAACGATGGAACGCCTGACAGAAACCATCCTGCGGAGGACAAGCGAACTGCCCGAGGGCGCTCCCGTGAGCGCAAAAATGCTCTTGGGTTTTGGGAGTCGGTCGGCCATCGATCAGTCTCTGTCGCGGCTTGCTCGTAGCGGTAAGTTGCTGCGGGCAGGACGGGGTATGTATGTGTCCCCGGTCAAAAGCCGGTTTGGCACACATGCGCCCTCCGTAAAGCGCCTGGTCGAAGAGCTGTCCACCCAGCGCGGCGAGATCGTTGCACCATCCGGTGCCACGTCCGCTAATGCGTTGGGACTCACCACCCAGGTGCCGACGCAGACGATCTATTGGACATCGGGACGAAAGCGCAAGTTGAACCTTGGCAACCTCGTCATTCAACTGGAGCATGTTCCCTCCTGGCAACTCGCCTTCGCCAAGGAGCCAGCCGGAGAGATCGTGCGTGCGCTTGCGTGGGCGGGTCCAGAGCGAGTCCAATCTGTTCTCTCGGAGATCGACGGCAAGGTGCCCAGGTCTGAGCTGCAGAAGGTGATCCAACAGGTCTCCCGCTTCCCGGGCTGGGTTGCGAGCGCCCTAAGCCGGAGTTCCGCTCATGTCTGAAAACTACTTCCAATTGAGTTCCAAGGACAAGGCGGATGCGCTCAACGTGGCGGCGACGATTTCCGGTCGCCCGCCTCACCTGCTAGAGAAAGACATCTGGGTAGTTTGGTCGCTTGCTGCGCTCTTCGAGTCGCCGTTCGGCGCGCACCTCGTTTTCAAAGGTGGCACTGCTCTTTCAAAGGCATACAAGGTCATCGGCAGGTTCTCCGAAGATGTCGATATCACCTACGATATCCGGGCTCTGGCACCGCAGTTGGTCGGCAACGCGCCCAATGGAATCGACGCCATACCGCCAAGTCGTAGCCAGGAAAAGAAGTGGTCTGATGGAATCCGTCGCGAGCTTCTCCCTGCGTGGCTGCGCGACCACGCACATCCATTGATTGCAGAGAAATTAACCGCCGTAGGAACTGCCACCAGCCGAGTCACCGAGGACTGCATCTTCATCGACTACGAGCCAGCAACGCCGGCGTCGAGCTATGCCCTTCCGCGTGTGAAGCTGGAGTTTGGAGCACGGTCGAGTGGCGAGCCGAGTAGCGTCATTCCTGTACGGTGCGATATCGAGGGACTCATCTCTGGCGTTGAGTTTCCGGTTGCAGCCCCTCGGGTCATGAATCTCACGCGCATCTTCTGGGAGAAAGCCACTGCGGCCCACGTCTACTGCCTGCAAGGCGAACCGGGACTAAGCGACCGGTTTTCGAGGCACTTCCATGATCTCGCTCGACTCGACGAGGCTGGACATCTACCGGAGGCTCTCGCAGCCAAAGACGTTGCCGATGCCGTTGCTATTCACAAGGCCGCTTTCTTCGCCGAAAAGGATTCGGCTGGGAACCGGATCGACTACATGCAGGCTGTCCGCGGAGACCTGAGCTTAGTGCCGACTGGGGCGGCATTCGACGCTCTCAAGCGCGACTATCGACGCATGATTGAAGACGGACTACTATTCGACGACTCCGAGTCCTTCGAGACGTTGATGAGCAGGTGTGCCGCCATCCAGGCACTCGTGCGGGCCAATCAAACTAAGTAATACGTCCTGTCTTCCTTTGCTTCATTGTCCATCGAGTGCATGAGGGGCGAGCGGGTGCCGGTATTTACCCATCCGTCCAGCACGTACTTATGCGCTTCGCGCATAAGAGAACTCCGTAAAGTCATTGGACGCGGCGCTTGAGCTGCCCATAAGGTCTGGCTATCGCAACGGAATTCATCGTTGCTGGAGGTAGCCAATGATCCGCCAAAGCAGTGCTCTCAGTCGTCCAAACCGCCTCGCCAATCGCAAGGCTTCACCCTTTCCAAAGCAATCTCTTGCCCACGCTTTCCGCGTGATGGCTCCCGCCTTCTTTGCGCTCACATTCGCGAGCGTTGCGCATGCCCAAGGAACGATGGACTTCTCCGGCGCTCAGACGCTCATGGGGACCTTCAAGACGTTCGCCATCTATGCGGGCGCTGTTATCTGTTTTGGCGGCTTGATCTTCGCCGGCATTCGGATGATGAGCGGTCGCTTTCAGGATGCCATTCCAGGTCTCTTCGGTGCGCTGTTCGGTGCTGGAGTTCTTGGCTGGGGCGCTGGGTGGATTGGTTCTCTTACCGGACAGAACATGTAGGAGTTGCCATGCACAGGACCAAACGGGGAGAACCGTTACCAATCAATCAGGCGTTGAACAGGCCCCGAGCCAAGCTCGGACTCGACCTTTCAGCATGGATGGCGATCGTATTCGTCTGCGTAACGGTTTTCCTCGTTGGTTTCCGAATGCTGGCGATTCTGAGCTTTCCAACACTCGCGGGCGGCGCATGGCTGATCGTCCGCAATCACCCAAAGATGTTTCAACTGTGGGGCCTGAGCCTCAGCCAGAAGAGCTACTATGACCCGCGCAAAGACTGAACAGATCAAACATACGCCGTGGTTTGCGAAGGCGGGAGCGGCGTGCAGCATCGTCCCGATCTCCCGCTTCGTCGGGCCGAGCATCTTCGCGCTGAAAGGCGGAGGCTACGGATGCCTCTTCTCTCTGGCAGGTGTGGATGAAGAGGGCCTCACGGAACAGGAGCTTGATGCGCGCGTCCGACAGATCGAGGGTGCGCTGCGGACCCTGCCGGAGGGATCGTGCCTGTATCAGTACACCCGCGTCATATCCGGCTTCGACCTCCCACGACAAAAGCAGTACGCAAGCGAGGTTACAGAGGCATTCGCGAATGATCGCTTGCTGTTCCTTCAGAGCAATGCGGCGTTTCGCCGAATTGACCTCCACTGGTGCCTCACCCTTGAGCCGTCGAAGCTCAAGGCTTTCGACAAGAAGCCGGAGGAAAATGCCGTTGAGACATCGCGGATGCTCTCCGACCTGGAGAAGACCGCCACGCTGCTTGAAGGGCATCTGGGAAGCTCGCTTGGTCTGAGGCTACTAGACAAGAGTGCAGCCTTCCAGTTCTTCAGCTATCTCTTCAACCTTGAGGAATGGGCTAGTCAGGATCAACTTCGTGGCGACACAGGCGTTGACCGCCAGATCGTGAAGAGTCCCGTCTCTTGGCATAGCGATCACGTTCAGGTGGGCAAACGGCACATCCAGATGTTCTCCCTCAAGACGACACCCGAGGCATCGCGTCCATGCCAGTTCTCCGGATTGCTCACCCTAGATTGTGACAGTGTGCTTTGCTCGACATGGCGGGTGAAGTCCTCCTCAGCTGCTCGCAGCGAGATCGACGCGCAGGAGAAGTTCATCTCGTTCTTCAAGGTTGGTGTACTGACACGCGTAATGAGCGGACGCGACACGGCGTCGCTCGATACTGGAGCCGGAGCGAAAGCTGCGAACAACAGCGTCGACGACCTGAGCGATGTCATCCGCTCGCTCGACAAGAAAGCGCAGGGCGAGTTTTCGCTTCGCCTGCTGATCGCGGCCAACAGCCCAGAAGACCTTCGCTCTTGCTCGCCCGCAGTGCATCGCGTTTTCGTCGATGCACGCGCGCAGGTGATGGAGGAGACTCTCGGGAACCTATCGGCCTTCTATGCCATGTTTCCAGGCAATCAGAAGTTCAACGTCTTCCCCATGTGGCTGTCTGAGGATCATCACGCGCGTCTCTCCTCAGTGTTCGCGCCGCATTTAGGACACCTGAAGTCCGAGGACCTTGACTCCGAATATCTCAACATCTTTGAGACACGCACTCGGACGCCGTTTTTCCAGGACGTGTATGTGGACGGAGTTCGGGTCATGCTCATCATTGGCCCGACCGGAACCGGTAAATCGGTTCACGGGAATCAGATCATCTCGCTGGAACAGAAGTATGGCGGATTCACCTACATCTTCGACATCGGCGGCAGCTACGAGAGTGTCGTCGAACTTTACGGTGGCAAGGTCGATCGTGTCGGCAAAGACGGTCCGCGCATCAACCCATTTGCTTTGGAGCCAACCGAGAGCAACATCAAGTTCCTGTATTCCTTTGTGAAACTGCTGCTCACAAACGGCGGCGCAGAGCTTGAGCCGGAAGATGACGACGTGATCCACAAAGCTGTGCAGGACATGTACATGCTTGATTCGGCCAATCGCCGGCTTTCCAATCTCTACCTTCCTAAGAAGCTCCAGCGCTATCTGTCGAAATGGATTGGCACTGGCATCTACAACGCGGTCTTCGACAACGTTGAGGACAGCCTTTCGCTCTCCCGCCTCCAATGCTTCGACTTCCAGGGAGTGAATAACGAGCAGTATGCCGACTTGATCGAGCCTCTGATGGTTTGGTTGCTCAGGCGAATCAACGACGTGCTCTACAACCCGGTCAATCTTGGAGTGCCGAAGCACATCCTGATCGAAGAGATCTTCTCTTCGATGAAGAACAAGCAGTTGCTTGACGGCGCTTTGGCTTCGATTAAGACCGTCCGCAAGAACCTTGGCGGCGTGACCCTGATCGGCCAATCCGCCGATGACCTCGGAGCGAACGCCGACAGCATCGTGAACTCCTGCACATCTTTCCTGTTCCTGAAGGATGCCACCTTCAACCGGAAGCGGTATGCAGAACTATTCAAGATGAACGAGCAGCAGCTCGCTCTCTTCGAGAGCTTGCAGGACCGCGAAGGCCTTTACATGCGGCGTGACGGATTGACGAAGGTCGTCACTCTGAATCTGGATAGCCGGAGCTACGCAACGTTCTCTACCAAGCCGAAGGACCGGGTGCGCCGGACGAAGCTGATCGACAAGTACGGACTCACCGAGGGCATTACTCGATTTGCCGAGGGCGAGGCTGTCTAACGCATCTCCAAACCATCACCACGAGGACCCCTATGAAACCGCCAATCCGCTTTACCGTCCCGCTTGCCGTCTCGTCTCTTCTTTCGCTTGCCTGTGGCATCGCGCAAGCATCGACTACCCCCGAACCGCATCATCCTCAGCCGAATGCGCCGCGTTCCGTTACCGTGTCCGAAGCGCAGACGCCTCCCGTGATCCGGGCCGGCTTGCTGCAATCGACACTCATTCTCCTGCCAGCCGAGGAAAAGATCGCCACGGTGTTCGGCGGCGACACCGTTGATTGGGTGTTTGACGCGGGGCATGTTGCCAGCCGCTTTATCAGCGTCAAGCCAAAACTTGCGAACACGACGACCGACATCCACATCGTCTCGGACCATGGGAACGAGTACACCCTGCAGTTGCAGGAAATCTCGAATGACGCGGACGTTCACTTCGATTCCAAGGTCTTCATCGTTCCGGGCGATAAGTCTGCTAAAGACAGGTTGACCGACCTTCCGGTCTTCGTGCCAGCAGCGGAACTGGAGAGGGCGAAGCAGGAGGCGGCGACCGCAAGAGCGGCACAGACGGCTGAGTTGAAGGCGGAGGCGAGCAAGGCCGAGGCCTATCGGAGCCAATATCCAGGAAGTCTGCATTTCGACTTCACCTGGGATGAGAAGAAAGGCAAGGAGCTTGGCCTCCAGCAGATATGGCATGACGACAAGTTCACCTATCTGCGTGGTCAGTTCCAGGAGACCCCGGCACTCTACGAGACGAAGGATGGCAAAGGCTCGCTCATCAACTTCGACTACAACGCTGGCCTGTACACCGTGCCCAAAGAGCTCGATAACGGATACCTAGCCATCGGCAAGAAGCGCGTGGACTTCCACCGCAGTCAGGAGAAGAACTAGCCATGTCCGAACTCAACCAGAACCCTGATGCCACAGTACCGGCCCAACGGGAAGCCGTTGGACCGATGAAGAAGAGCACACCCGTCGTGATCGCGCTTATAGCCATCGTGGCATTGATCGGAATTGCCAACATTTCCAGCCTCGTCAGCGGCAAGAAGAAGCCCGCCCCGGCAAGCGCATTGCCGATGCGTCCCTCGACTGCAAATGCTCAGCAGGTTTCCACTTTCGAGACGATGCAGCAGATGCAGGCCCGCAAAGATTTGGACGACCGGCAGCGGCAGCAGGAACTTGCGGCCCAGATGCAACAGCTTCAACAGGAGCAGGCTATCCCCGGCCCTGAGGCCGATGGAACACCGAAGATGACTTCCGCACAGCGTGACGCCATCTACGGCAACAGTTCCAATGCTCCGAAACAGACTTCCAACGTGTCGCAGGCACAGGCTGAGGCAAAGCAGAAGGCATTGGCGCGGGAGAAAATGCACCAGGACGCTGTAAATAGCGACACCGTAGCCATCGACTTCAGCCATGCGAGCTCCGCTACGCCCGGTTCGCCGGCTCAGGCGACTGCCGTGCTGGGTCAGCGGGAGGAGATGACGCCTACGGACTCCTCAGAGTCGACCGCCTCTGCCACTCCCGGACCCGCCAAAACCGCCGATGCCGAGCAGCAGAAAGTTGTCCCCAAGACCGACCCGATGGCTCCCTACAACTTCGACGGCTACCAAGGTCACTTGTACAGGGTCTTTGAGGGAACAGTCCTTGAGGGCGTGGTGACGAACCACATAGACGGAGGGCTGACCGGGCCCATTCTCATCATGCTGACAACGGATTATTACTCCCACGACCACCAACAGCTACTCATGCCGCAGGGCACCCGGCTGATCGGGACAGTTCAGAGCGTTGGAAACGCTCAGCAACGCAAGATGTTCGTAACCTTCCATCGCGCGGTCTGCCCGGACGGGTTCTCGCTCCAGTTGGACAAGTACGTTGGACTCGATCCGATCGGGACGACAGGCCTTGCGACCAAGATCGATCACGGCTATCTCCAGGCGTTCGCGGCAGCAGCCGCAGTTGGCGGGTTGGGAGGACTCGCCCAGATTGGCAATAGCGGAAGCGTTCTCTCGCCTTCGACGCAGATTCGCGATGGCATCTCCGAACAGTCAGCCAATGAGGGCGAACAGATCCTTAATCACTTCCTCAATCGCTTGCCGATCATCACCCTCAAAGAAGGCTCGCGGGCTCGCGTCTATATCGGCACCGACATCTTGATCCCGTCCTACGCGGATCATCGAGTCGATCCCACTCTCTAGGAACCATTCCAGATGCCAACGGAGGCATACATGAAGTCCCGTATTCCCAAAATCTGGTTGTCACTCGCCTTGGCCGTCCCTGTTAGTTACTGCGTCTATCGGGCAGTTCGGACGGATAAGTTCAGCAATGTCACTGAAGGCGTCATGTTCTATGCCAACGTGCCTGCTCGTCTCTACGAGGTCGTGACCAACCTAAAGACGCTCCCGGAGCGGATGGACCCCACCTGCTCCGAGTGCAAGCAGTTCTAAACCCAAAAGGAGTCACCATGAAGTTCAACCTCAGAAAACGAAACAAGTACCTCCTGGCAGGCGGATTGCTGCTCGCCACGGCTACGCCGAGCTTTGCGCTCTTTGGCATTGGCGATATCGTCTTCGATCCCACGAGCTACGCGAGTCTCGTATCCCAGCTCACCACGCTGGACACGCAATACAACATGCTCAAGAACAACATCACTCACTTCTCGTTCAAGCAGCAATGGCAGACGACGCTATCGGCTCTCAAAAACGCGAACGTGGCGAACATGTTCGGCGAGACCGCTGGATTCAGCATCGCGCTGAACAGTAACTCGCCGAGCACCTCGACGATGGCTTGGAAGACGGCCAACGTCCCGGTCAACAGCACGACAACTAGCTACCTCCAGGGTCAGACCGTTGGGAATAGCGCGCAGCTATCTCAACTGGCCATGGTCGAGATGTCGGATTCGATCTCGCCGGACTGCCTTACGGCAGTCGGCCAGTATCGGACGACTCGCGGCCAGAACACGACCGCAAACGGGTCGCTGTCACAGCAGCAGTTCGATGCGACCTCGGCAACAAACAGCGAGGTTCAGCAGTTGAACCTTCTGAACGCTGCGCAGGCCCAGCAACTGACCGAGGCGCAGTCACAGGGAGCGATGCAGGTCTGCCTTGCTTCCCAGATGACCGTGGCGAACATGCAACAGCGGAATGCAGCAGCGCAGGACCTGAATACGGCAGCGACCATTCAGGCTCAGCGGGCCGCAAATGACACCAGCGCGGCCAACGAAGGAAGCACATGGCGGACGTACCTGCCCTAAACCGGAGACGAAATGCTGAACGCTATCAATACCAAGCTTCTCCTTGCAATCCTTGCGGCACTGACCGTCATTGGCGGTGCCGTCCTTTATCAACGCAACCAAGCAGCAAAAGCAGCCGCTGCCGCCGTGAAAGCCGCCGCCATCCTCCAGATGCAGCGGGATGATGTCGAGTACCGGAAGCAGCAGGACGAGGCACTACGGAGGCAGGTTGAAGCTGACAAGAAGCGTCACAACTCCGCCGCAGCGCATGAAGGCAAGACCTGGAAGACTTACATCCCCTAACCCAACTGAGAGAGAGCACCCGTCATGGCTTCCATTGTGTTGTTAGCACAGACCCTTCCAAGCGCGAGTTCCGGCGTTGATTGGCTGTATCAGTTCACCAACAATCTGACCAACCTCACTACCCAGAACGGTGGGGCTCTCACTCAGCTCGGGATGAGCGAACTAGCTTGCATCTCTTTCTTCATGCTTGTAAGCATGGTGGTCAACTGGCAGACCTCAACCATGACGTTCCGCCTGTATCATCACCAGGTTCAAGTGGGCGATCTGACCAAGTTTCTGCTCCAACTCATCATCTGCTGTCTTTTGGAGACCTACTGGGTCAATCCGTTCCCCGGCGCGAGCTTCGGCATCAACCATTTCTTCTCGTATATCGCACAGGCGATGGTCGCGGCGTTCGACCAAAGCTCTCTCGATTCGCTGCTCTCTTTGCTGAAAACTGCCGGCGATCAGACCGCCATGCCTTCGTTTACGGCACCTGTCCAGATTCTCTGCTACTTCCTCGTACAGGTACTTCTTGGGTTGGCTTCCGCCATCCTGTTTCTGATCAACTGTAGCGCCTTCATCCTCTACGGTGTGACAGCGCTCTTCGGACCAGTCTTCATCCCGTTGTTGATGACAAAGAGCTTCCGAGCAAAGTTCTTCCACTTCCTTGATGTGCTCATCAGCTTCGCCATGATCCGTGCCGTTGCAGCCGCCTTCATTTTCGTGTGGAGCGGGTTCATGAACGCGTTCATTCAGCAGACGTTCAACGGCAACTATTCCATGGAGATGTGGCTCGCCAATCTTATCCCCTGCGTGATGGTATTTATTGCCTTCATCATCAACATGCTCTTCATTCCGAGCATGACTCAAGCGATCTTCGGTGGGGCAGCAGGTATGGCGTCATCGGCGATGAATACGGTGGGAGCTCTCGTTGGCTGAGCTGCCATCAAAGGAGGAGGGGGTTAGATATGGGGTCTTTCATTGCAGCGTTACTTATAGGGCGAGCGACAGGCGGATGGAGATATATGAGAGCCGCGCTCTTAGTCATCTTGATCGGTGGCGTAATCGTTGGCTGTATAAATGCGGCCATCATTTTCAATGCAGTCCGTTCCACCCCGGAGAACCATCATGTCCAGCACCACCCTTCCCAATGAAACCCGATTGACCGAACATCAGGCATTGCTGACTGATGAGATGGGTAACGAGGTCTATTCTTCCCACTATGCGGAACGGAAGCTCAGCCGATTTGTCATCGGCACGGAGACCGTTCTCCTGCTCGGAGCTTTCGGTCTCATCTTCTCCCTAGCGCACCGTCCGATTGCGAATCGCTACATTCGAATCGACGAGATGGGCCGGGCTCAGGCGATCGCATACACGGACCTGAACTACAGCCCACGCGAGGGCGAAGTTCGGACGTACCTGACGGATTGGGCCAACTATCGGTATACGGTCAACCGGGACACTATCGCGAAGAAGTATCCGCTCAACTACTACTTCCTGTCACAGACGTTGGCTTCGCAGTTGATGGGGCAGGACAACCAGAATCATCTCGTCTCTGAGGTGGTTGGCGGTCAGGTTGAGCAGAGCGAAGTAGAAGTCAAGAACGTCACGATCACTACGATGTCCGAGGAGACGGTCCAGGGTGCCACCATCGCTCGTGGAACGGCCCTTGTCACGATCGACAAACTCTACTCGCAGCGGAACTCGCGTGAGCCCAGGACGGAGCATTGGTTGCTGAGCGTGACCTACTACCTGAATCCGAAACAGGTCAGCGATCAGGCCCCCATCTTCCCGCAGTTCGAGACGATCAACCCGCTCGGATTGACCATCACCGAGTTCCACGAAAACCGCATGTCGGTCGATCTAATTGCGGCAGGTACCAGTGCCCCTGTCGTTTCGCCAGCCCCTCAGTCCGCTGTAGGAGGGCCCCGATGAGCTACCACCTCATTCTTCCGTTCTTTCCAGAGGAGTTGCGCGAGCTTTTGCTCGACACTTCCATTTCGGACTTGATGATCAATGGGACGACTGGCGTCTATGCGGATCGGGCTGGCGTAGTGCAGCATATCCCGCTTTCCACGCCCTACACGAACGAGCGGTTACAGGCGGCCATTGAACGGGTCGCCCGCATCCTCGGTCAGGACCTTACGACTCAGAATCCGATCCTGAATACTCGTCTCCCCGATGGTTCCCGCGTCGCGGTTGTAGGAGCGCCTTCCTCTATCAACGGCCCGACGCTCACCATCCGCAAGTTCAACCGCTGGTACACGTCCGATGAGCTGATCGAGTCCGGTAGTTTGCCTCAGCATGTTCGTGACACCGTGGTGGCACTCATCGGGGCCAAGAACAACGGAATCATCAGTGGCGGAACCGGGTCTGGGAAGACCACGCTTATGAAAGCTTTCCTTGACCACATTCCAGCAAACGAGCGATTGCTCATCATTGAGCAACCTGCAGAGCTGAAGGTCTCTCATCCTAATGCGGTTCGCTGGGAAGCTGTCGAAGAAATTCCGGGACAAGTCGCAATCACTCCGAGTGAGCTACTAGCCGCCGCGCTCCGTCACCGTCCCGACCGGATCATCATGGGCGAGATTCGCAATGAGTGCGGCTATGACTTGCTCCAGGCGATGAATACAGGACATGGCGGAACGCTGTCCACCATCCACGCTAAGTCGGCTTGGGACGCGCTGAATCGCTTGGCTAATCTCGCCCTCAGTGCCAGGCCAAATCTGAACCATGCCTTCATGCGATCCGAGACCGCAGAAGCCATCGACTTTGTGCTCTATTGCGAGCGAGACCATACAGGCCGGCGTCGCGTGCGGGAGTTGATTCTGGTCAACGGTTACAGCCATGCGGACCAGAGCTTCCAGACCGAGGAGGTCTACCGAGCTCCCGCAGCCTAACGCCCCGTCCAAACGCTAGAGAAACCAACCCGTATCCGAGGTCTTAACGATGCTCCCTCATGCTCCCAATCCGGCTGCACAGCCCCTCCTGTCTCTAAATGCCCTCAGCGTGCCATTCCTGAGCCGCAAAGAACGCAACGATAGTGGCGGAAGGCCGCCCTTTCCCGGAACTCTAGCCAGCAGGGATGAGCTGCGCTTTGGGCAGCTTCCGCAGCCAAGTTGCGAGAGAGTGACTTCGGTCCAGTGGATGTCTGGCCGTTTCGTATCCCGTCCTCTACTCGGGGTCACGCTTCGGGGCCAAAACCGGCGCCCGGCGGCTCGGCGCTCTTCTGCTTCGACTTTGTCGCCCTTCGGGTTACGGTTTCCAGCTTCGCCGGACCCTCCGCAAATGCAGAGCTTGGCACTTGGGAGCCGGGCCCACTCGCTCGGCTTCGCCAGGTGTGACCCGAGCAGGATACGGGAAATTCAACAAAACGGAGACACCACCATGTACCAGAACAAAGTCACCCTCATCGGCTTCCTCGGCAACGACGCAGAAGTCCGCACCAACGACAACCGCAGCTTAACCACTCTGTCGCTGGCAACCAAGAGTTCCTATAAGAAGGACGGCCAGTACATCTCGCACACCGAATGGCACCGTTGCGTGATCTTCGGCAAGCTCAGTGAGTTCGCCGGCACGCTGAAGAAGGGCGTTCATCTGCAGGTGGAAGGCGAGCTGCGCAGCCGGGAGTACGAGACCAAGAAGGTCGGCAAGAAGGCAGCCCAGAAGAAGACCATCTGGGAGATCCGGGTGAACTCGATTCTCAAGCTGGACCGGGCGGAGAAGGCCAGCCCAGAAGAGCAGGAAGCAGACCCCCAACTCAATCTGGAAGCGGCCGCATAAACCGCTTTCCTCCATCAACTCGGGAGCCCGGTAGACGCCGGGCTTCCAGCACTGTGAGACTCGCAATGAACACGAAGATTGCCGTTGAATTCCTAACCCGATGCTTTCGGCCCGAAGAGACGATTGCTTTGCTATTACGGCGGGAAAACCCGCCCTCGACAGCGCAGCGAATCGTACGGCTGGAGCAGGCCATTGCGGCGCGCTATCTCGCTTGGCTGGTCTATCAAAACCCTTTCTGGGGCGAACGTGTATGTCGCAGCCAATCCGCTTCACTCAGGAAGTCGCAAGCGCACCAAAGACTGCATCGCGGAGGTTCGCCATCTCTATCTGGACATCGACGAGGATGGCGATAAGAGACTGGCCGCAATTCGAGCGTCAGAAGATATTCCGGTTCCGAGCATCGTTCTTTCGACTTCGCCCGAAAAGTATCAGGTGCTTTGGCGCGTTGAAGGCTTCGACTTCGATCAGCAGGAAGCAACGCTGAAGTCACTCGCTATTGCTTTCGGTGGGGACTCTGCCTGCACCGACCGCAACCGGGTTCTCCGTATACCGGGATTCCGCAATTGCAAGTATGAGGCCCCGCATGCCGTCACGGCTGCATACCTGAGTAATTCAACATACCGCCGAGATGATTTCAGACTGGATGATTCGGCACTGATATCCAGAGTTCAGCGTCGCGTCTTCGCAGGCACACGTGCGGGACACAAGAACACCCATTCGGAGCAGGATTGGGCGTGGGCTATCCAGCAGTTATCACTCGGGGAAGACGCCGCAAAGCTGATCCAAGAGCTTGCATCGCGGAGATCGGATAAGCCGAATCCTCTCTACTACGCCCAACGAACGATAGACATCGCTTGTGCCCGTAGATCGCTGCTCGAAAGTACGTCCATTGAAGGCGTGATCGCGATGCTTGTACATCAGCGTTCTGCTGAGGTTCCTGACGCCCTTTGCCACTCCCGAGCGCGAGAGATTGCGACCACTGCTCAACGCATGATCGCCCGTCAGCTTTCCACTTCCAACCACCACCCCAAGGAGAACCACAATGCCACTGCTTGAAGTCGTCCAAACCCGTCAGATCAGCGTGTCGATTCGGCTCACTGATACAACCGCCATGCAGGTCGACCAGTATGCCGCCTTCATCCGGGCTTGCGCCGACGATGTCGTCGAGCAAGCTCTCGCGTATGTTTTCAGCAAAGACCGTGACTTCCAGGACTTCCTGAAGACTCCGGAAGCCCGGAAGGTTTCCTCAACGCTCCGCATTCGAAAAGCCCCGGCTTCTGAGGCTCCTGAGCCGACGCCTCTGAAGCCTCCTTCAGCAGCCGTTACAGCCAGCTCATCGCCGGCCAAGAGCGCATGATCCTCCATTTCATTCCGGGGCAAAGCCACAACGGTGCTGCGCACCGGAAGAATGTTGACACTCCATCCCTTCCTGGGTGTCGTAAAACGCCGGTGAGGTTGACGATAGTCAACCTCATTGCAAACAAACGAGTTATTAGAAACAGGTTGGCTATCGTCAACCGACTGTCAACGGTAGTCAATCGAGGAATCCAAGATGAGAAACCAAACTCAGTCATCGTCTCTCGACGTTGAGACACGACTTCGCCGCTCGAAGGGCAGAACTGGTCGAACCATCAGCGCGACGGCGCGGGTTACTCGCGACGAGCAGAACGAGATGGAGGCGGCTGCCAAGCAGAGAGGTCAGAGCCTCAGTGAGTGGTGCCGCGAGGTACTGCTGACTGCGGCCCGAGGCGAAGCCATCACGCCTGCCTTTACTGAGATCGTGGCTATCCGTCAGCTTCTCAATTCAACTCTGCGGAATGTTGCCTGCGGTGCAGTCATGACGCCGGAGGCCTTCCAGGCCGAGCTGCAAGACATTCGTTCCAGCAAGCACAAGGCAGCAGCGGAAGTCATGCAACAGTACGCAGCACAGGAGGCAATGCAATGAATAGCAATCAGAAGTGGGGTCGGAAAGAGACCATCGTTTGGCCGCCGCACGCGCCCATCTATACCTTCAGCGCATTGACGCTGGGTGTTCTCGCAACGCTGTTCTTCGTGTGGCAATTTCTCCGCTTCACAGAGACGCCGTTACGCCGGACGTATACCCCGACCTATATTCAATCGCTCGTTGGTGCGACGTTCAAGCAGCATGGCAAGTACAGGCTGGTCTATGGGGGGGGGGCCAACCCCGCGCCCGGGGGGGCCTTGCCTGCCGACTTCGTTTCCGGTGAAACGAAGCTGCCAAGTGGTGCTGTCTCGACACCATCATGCGCCAGAAAGACCCTGAGTTGCTACGTGCCGTCCAGTACCTTGCCACGAACGAAACAGAAAAAGGCATCGCTCTGCTTTCTCAGCAAGGCCGTGTCACCGAGCTATCCAGTGCGCCGGAGCGCATCGCCGCCATCGCGCGGGATTACGCCGCCAGGCCGGAGAATACACTTATCGTTTCCCCGGACAATCGCAGCCGCCAACAGATCAATGAGGCCGTGCGCGGCGAGCTCCTGAAAGCCGGTACGCTGGCCGACGACGGGCGGCAGTTTCTTACGCTGTCTCATCGCTCCGATATGACTGGCCCTGACCGTACCTGGGCAGCGATGTACCGCCCTGGAGATGTCGTCCAATACGAACGCGGCAGTAAAGCCGAGGGGATCGAGCGTGGCAGCTTCGCTGTAGTGCGGTCAAGCGATGCGTCTACGAATCGCCTCACCGTCGAGTTTCCCAACGGCTCAAGCGTTGAGTATGACCCCAAGCGGATTTATGGCGTCAATGTCTATCGCGAGATCAGCCGTGAGTTTGCGACCGGCGACCGGATACAGTTCTCGGCAATTCATGAGGATTTGGGAGTTTCGAATCGCGACATGGGAACCATCACGCAGATGGAGCCCGACCGCCTCACCGTGCTCATGGACGGAAAAGAGCAACGTTCCGTCAGCTTCAGCCCCACTGAGTTCCGGCAGTTCGACCACGGCTACGCCGTGACATCGCACAGCGCACAGGGACTCACAACCGGGCGTGTGATCGCTAATATCGATACCGAATCCAGCCGCAGTCTCATCAACAACAGACTGGCCTACGTCGCAATCTCCCGCGCCTCTGAAGACGCCAGAATTTACACGAATGATGCTGCAACTTTAGGCCAGCGCCTCGCTACCGACGTGACCAAGACCGCCGCTTTGGACTTCACATCCAGGCCAGAGCCGCCCATAAAGCAAGAGGTTCCCAAGGCGCGGGCCGTCGCCGTGCATGAGTACGACAACCGTGACTCGCGGCTCGCCGCCGTCGCCGACGAGTATGCCCGCCGCCCCGAACGATCCGTGATCGTCGCGCCTGATCGCGCTGAACGCGCCGAGCTCACCCAGCTCATTCGCGCGAACCTCTACGCGCATGGCAAACTTGGCCGTGACGCCCTGGCAATCTCAGTGCTCATCGAGAAAAAGATAGAAAGCAAGGTGCGTGTCGAGAGCTACCAGCCCGGCGACAAGATCCAGTACAAAACCGGCAGCCCAGGCCGTGACGGGATTCCTCACGACAGCCAGGCCACGGTAGTTTCCACGACCTCACGCGGCAATCTCCTCTCCGTCCGCTTCGATGCGACCCGCGAAGAAGTTTCCTATAATCCCGCGCAGCTCCGCACCTTGACACGCGAGAGTCATGTCTACCGGGAAGAGATACGCGAAATAGCGGAAGGTGAGCGGATCCGCTTCAGTCGTTATGACAAAAACGCGGGGATCCAGCCTGGCAACCTCGGGACTGTCACGCGCATTGGCCAGGACCACTCCATGACCGTGAAGATGGATTCCGCTACAAACGCCGAAATCTCTGCCGAAAAGGCACGGCACATCGACTACGGTTATGCCGTCGATGGCTTAACGAACGTTCGCGCCGAACGCATCCTGGCGACAGGCGACGGCTTCGCGCATCAGAATTTACACGGAACATCTCCGAGAGTAAACCTCTCCTTGTACACCAACTCGCCGCAGCAGCTCTCCACACTTGCAAAGGAGATCGCCGCCCCCGAAATCGCGCAGCCTGCGAAGCAGCAACGTGACTTTGGCATTGGCTCCTAATCCCTCTTTTTATTAACTTGATCTAAAGCGAGCACCGCGCATCGTTAGTTCAGTTTGATAGCCATTTCGCATAGGCCATAACATCGATCATCGGCACTGTCCCGCTAAACTGAAGCTCTGAGATTAGCTTCAAAAGGAATGCGGTCGCAGGTTTCCCCTCTTTGACGAATTCATAGTTGGCAGAGCCTCGGTCTCGAAAAAAATGTCCATGAGCTGCGATGCAGCCAATATCGAGCCTCCCAAGATACTGATCCTTTTGAAGACTTCCCTTGATAGGATCACCAAAACATGGCGACCAGTCGCTCTCGAATGTCAGAAGCCCACCAAGAATAGTGATTGGATTCTTCGCCGGATAAACTCCACCTGCATGAGGAATCGGCAAGCTGGTGCGGTGCAGGCGACGAATACTGCTCAGCTTCGCCTGTGCATAGGTCACCTGTTCCGCCGAGATGGTCTGCTTTGCTTCGAAGGCAGCGTAAACGCTCTCAGCCGGAACTACCAGTTGATCCTCGTATTTAAGGATGAATGGGGAATACTGCCGGTCGAAGACAATGATGTCGATTTGATCGCTGAACGTGCCCTCACTATCAACGACATGACCAGTCTCAGCCGCATAGCGTTGAGGCAGGTATTCTTGGAGTAGCTTCAGCCATACCCCCTCCGTCGCATTGCCTTTCGTCGTCGAATGACCGAAGGACTTTCGCGAAGCCTCCAGCCTTCGATGAATGTCCTCATGTAGGGTCGAAAGAAGTTGCCCTAATGACCAGTCGCTCATTGCTGGGCCTCCTTGAATGGTGGCGTTGGAAGCATTTTCTTTGCTAGCTCAACCGCGCGCTTAGGTTGAATCGGGCTATCGGGGTAAGCCTCTAGGATTAGGCTGGGTAACAGCCGTTGCGTCAGATCCGAAAAGGTGAATCCATAGGGGTGCTTCGTATTGGGCCCCGTCGCCGTAACTAGCGCATCAAGATCATGAGCGGAGAAGCCTGCGTCTCGCAGTGCGCCGCTCAACACGGCTTTTCTCTGCACCTCGTCTGGTCGGTGAAACTCAAGGATGTCTGCTGCTCTACGTCGGACAGCTGGGTCTAATGCTCCGAGTCTATTCGTGCACATGATGACAGCCGCCGGAAGGTCCCCGGTGGCCAGCCGATTGACTCCGCGAATCAATGCATTCACACCGGCACGGTCTTCATGGTGCATTTGTGCTGCCTCTCTTGATTGCGCTAACGCGTCGGCTTCATCAATCAACAGAATGACCGCGCCGCGCGTCTTTTTTCCGTTGCCCTTCAGTTTTGTTGCCTCGGCAACCGTATAGTCAAACGCAGCTGAGATGAGTTGAGTCATCTCTCCAACTCGTCCTTGCCCCCGTGTCGACAAGCTAAGGGGAAAGAGAGTGATGTCGATGTTCTCTTGCCGCGCAACAGCGTCGCCAATCGTCTCTGCAAGCTCGGATTTGCCTGACCCAACATCACCAGCCAGAATCACGAGAGGGGGCGCGACTGGTAACCAGAGCAACCAGCCTTTCTGCACCAGGGTGGTGCTTGTACGCCCAGTCTCGAAGATGCTTGGAGTTGACCAAGAGTCCAAGCATCTTGGTCAGGCGCAGCTTGTAGTCGTCGAGTCCGACCAAGCGATCCAGCCGTTCTTTAAATTCGAAATCTGGATACGTCATACGACGCTCGAATAGTTCGTCTAAGGATAGTTGACTCATCAGTAGCTCCGTACTGTAGACCTGTTGAGGGCTTTGCCGCCCGATGAATAAGTACGATCTGACTCCAAATAACCTGACACACCAGGCTCATCCGCACTGCCTCGATAGAACGGCATCCGCTTCTTGAAGGCATCCCGCTCCACCGACGTCAGCTCATCCCATTTGTTGGTGTAGGTTGCGAAGCTGTAGAAGGAAGCTCCACTGACATCAGCTCCTGGCCTCACCTTTCCGGGATCTTCATCGACAGATTGCATGCTGCCCAGGTCGCGAGCCTTATAACGGAGCGTGGGTTCGATCCAATTCCCATCTCGCTTGAAGCCGATGGTCACGGTATCCAGATACCCACATTTCAAGAGCTCAATCAACTCTGTCTCATAATCAGCGATCCGCGTATCGGTGGGCTGCACGTAGAAGCGCTGCATCCGCTTTAGGTCTGCTGACACCTTACAGGCAAGGTGCTTTGCGTGTGTTGCAGTAAAAGTGACTTCATTCGTAACTGTAAAACTTCCCATATCCTTACCCCTGAAAAGAAGAACCGAAGATTTTCTGCCAGTAATAGACCGTCTCGCCCTTCGTCGGAGCCGAGAGTGCGGAGTCGATTGCATCTCCAGCATCGAGAGCGGCTTCAACAATCATGTCGATCTGACTCTTGGTGTAGAGGCAACTCACATTGTTGGCTGCGTTCACTGGATCGATGATCTGCATGGGTTCAGTGAAGGAGCCCACAGTCGAAGCTTTATAGCAGTCCTTAAAGATGATCTTGTCGCGGAGTCCGGTTTTGGCGATATAGGTGAAGAAGCTCTGTAAAGCCTCTGGATAGTCACTGAATGAATGCCCAAGGTCGCTCAGGTGAGAAAAGATTAGTTCGATCATGAACGACTTCAATCGGAACCCGTCTCGCTCCGCCTTCATCTGCTTCGCCCACGCCTTTGCCAAACGCACGACTTGAGCGAAATCGGTCGGGTGGGCCGTCTTCCTCTTTTTGGTGAAGCTGAGATGGAGGGGAATGCTCGTCTTGAGTAGATGCCCGTCGTCCTGGCTCACTAGGTTGCCGTACCACTGTGGGTCGTTGTCATAAAGGATAGGCACGATATCGACATCAAGACCCGATCCTCGGAACGATACGGTCACACTGTATGTCTGCGGTTTCACTTGCTCTGGTGAGAAGTTCGGAAAGGCTTTCCGAAGCTTCTCGGCAAGGTAGTCAAGTAGAGCTTTGACTTCATGGGGAGCTTCTGCGCCGCTGATATAGCAAGCGATGTCGATGTCATTGAGTGAGCGAAGAGCTGTGCCCTTAGCCAGGCTCCCCGAGATGAGCATTTTTTTCAGTGAAAAGTCAGGATGGTCCGAAAGATAACCTTCGAGCTTCTCGCGTAGCCGAGCCGCTTGTGCCCGGTATTCGTTCGCCTTTTCCCGTGGAAGGTTTACGCGGGCTTCGGCAAACGCGCGAATCTCTTTGTGATCGATATGTGTCCTGCTCATTGCACTCTCCTGAGCCTTTACTTGCGTGGTCTCCGATCCAAGACTCGGAGATTTGCGAGCGGCCTGATACGCCATCGCGCAATAGAAGTCCCATACGCGTATAGTTGCTATCCCCATTATGCAAGAAGAAAATCCGTGTCGTTGTGGAAAAACAGCTTCATCGCGTATAAAGAATTGATGGAACGCAGAGATTCCGAGGTGCGTCGCGGAGTAAAAGAACGTCTTGAGTTCATCGACTTTCGGCTTTTCTGGGAGGGTCGGATCAACCGCTCAGACATCATGGAGCTTTTCGCGATCTCGACGCCCCAGGCCTCAAAGGATTTGAGCCTCTATGAATCCCTAGCTCCAGGGAACTTGGCTTACGACGTTTCGGCCAAGCACTACTATGCTTCCGCCGATTTCATGCCTCGATTCATAGAGCCGAACTCGGACGGCTTCCTCAGTCAGCTCCGAAATGTCGCCGATAAGAATCTTTCACTGGAAGAGACTTGGCTCAATGTGATTCCAACAGCAGAAGTCGTGCCGATCCCAAGCCGTCGTGTGAATGTTTCCGTCCTTCGCGCTGTGCTGAGAGCTATACAAAATCGAACCGCCGTACACGTCTTCTATCAGTCAATGAATGAAGAACGGCCGGGTCCCATGTGGAGATGGATTGCCCCTCATGCGCTCGCTCACGATGGACTTCGGTGGCACGTCAGAGCTTTCTGCGCACAGACGAAGGCCTTCAAGGACTTTCTGCTGTCGCGGTGTTTGGAGGTAGGCGGGGAGACTTCCACAGAAGTTACAGCCAGCCAGGATAGATACTGGAACGAACACTTTAGCGTCGTATTGATTCCCAATCCACATTTGAGTCCCGCGCAACAAGAGGTCGTCGCACAGGACTACTGCATGGAGTATGGCCAGATTGCAGTCCCGGTGAGGAAGGCACTCCTTTACTACTTCAACAAGCGTCTGCGGATTGACGTAGCTAAAGAGAAGGATCGAATCAAAGAGACGCCGGTCGTCGTATTAAACGACCGAGCATTCCAGGATGTCTTAGCCGAAATGGAATCGCACCAAACGGAAAAGTAGGCCAAAAGGAAGCCCCTGAACGATGAAAAATCGCTTTTTTGAGCATCCGATTCTCAACTCGCCCTACGAGTACCCTGCCCGGCATTGGGAGATGGACGCGAGCGGCCAACCGACTCAACAGGTGATTGAAACCCGCCGGACAGCGCAGTTCATCACCCCCATACCAAAGCCGCGCAAGCGCAAAGCTATTCTCGTCCAAGAAGACTTCGAGTTTGACGATGAGACAGGCGTTTCCACAAGTAAGCAGCGTTACGAGCCAATCCCCATCATCAATGAGGTTCGGCATCAGGTGGACGAGTGGCGCAGGCTGCCCAGTCCGACCGACTGGCTTGTGACACCAGAGACGGCACGCCTTCTCCAGCACTGGAGGCAACACCCGTTCCAGGGAATCCGGCCCTTCTTCTGTCAGGTAGAAGCAGTTGAGACAGCGATATGGCTAAGCGAGGTCGCTCCGAAGCGCCCCGCGTGGAAGAAATTTCAGGAGCACCTGGCGAAAGCGAACGCAGATGCCAACCCCGAACTCAGCCGTCTTTCTTTGAAGCTGGCTACGGGTGCCGGGAAAACGACCGTCATGGCGATGTTGATCGCCTGGCAGGCGGTGAATGCTGCTCGCCGATCTGGCAGTTCCAACTTCACACGCGGGTTCCTCATTGTCACACCGGGACTCACAATCAAAGATCGCCTACGAGTGCTTCAGCCAAGTGATCCCGAAAGTTACTACGCCAGCCGCGAGCTGATACCGCCTGACATGCTGGACGACGTAAAACGCGCCAAAATCGTCATCACCAACTATCACGCTTTCAAGCTCCGAGAGCGGCTCGAACTTTCCAAGGGCAACCGCGCCCTCTTGGAAGGTCGTCATGGCGACACCATCAACACGCTGGAGAGCGAAGGGCAGATGCTCCAGCGCGTCATGCCTGACCTGATGGGCATGAAGAACATCATGGTGCTCAACGACGAGGCCCATCACTGCTATAAGGAAAAGCCCGGCGATCCCGACGAAGAAGACCTCTCGCGTGACGACAAAGAAGAAGCACAGCGAAACAAAGAGGCCGCGCGACTCTGGATCAACGGCATCGAAGCAGCGAAGCGCAAAATTGCGGTCAACCGCGTCATGGACCTTTCGGCCACGCCGTTCTTCCTGCGGGGCTCCGGCTATGCGGAAGGCACACTCTTTCCCTGGACTATGTCCGACTTTTCGCTTATGGATGCCATCGAGTGCGGCATCGTCAAACTGCCGCGTGTGCCGGTGGCTGACAACATCCCGGGTGCGGAGGTCCCTGTCTTCCGCAACCTTTGGGACAACATCCGCAAGCTCATGCCAAAAAAGGCACGCGGTAAGAACGACGGGCTAGACCCTCTCAACCTACCGACTCCGCTCTACACAGCGATGGACGCCCTTTATGGGCACTATAAGGAGACCTTCGAGAAATGGCAGGAGGTCGGATACAAGGTGCCCCCTTGCTTCATAATCGTCTGTCAGAACACCGCCATCTCGAAGCTCGTCTACGACTACATTTCAGGGTTCTACCGCCCGAACGATGATGGCACGACGACGCTTGAAAACGGCCGTCTGGAGCTGTTCCGAAATTTCGATGAGCATGGCAATGCGTATGCCCGACCTCGCACGCTGCTCATCGACAGCGTGCAGCTTGAATCCGGCGACGCTCTGGACGAAAGCTTCCGCAAAGCCGCCGAGCCGGAGATCGAACGGTTCCGCCGGGAGCGCGTGGAGCGTACCGGCCAGCAGGAGCGCGTCGAGGACATCGACGACGTGGCCATCCTCCGCGAGGTGATGAACACCGTCGGCAAGGAGGGTCGCCTCGGCGGCGAGATTCGCTGCGTGGTCTCCGTCTCCATGCTCACGGAAGGATGGGACACCAACACTGTCACCCATGTGCTCGGCATCCGGGCCTTCGGCACCCAGTTGCTGTGCGAGCAGGTCATCGGACGCGCACTGCGCCGTCAGTCGTACAGTCTCAACGAAGAAGGTCTGTTCGATGTCGAGTATGCCGACGTGCTCGGCATACCGTTTGATTTTGCCGCGAAGCCGGTCGTCGTGGCTGCCGTGCCGCCGAGACAGACCATCCAGGTGAGGGCCGTTCTTCCGGAACGCGATGCGCTGGAAATTCGCTTTCCGCGCGTCATGGGCTACAGAGTTGAGCTGCCCAATGAGCGCCTCACCGCGACGTTCACTGAAGACTCGAAACTCTTCGTCACGCCGGAACTCACTGGCCCGTCGCAGACCCAGAACTCCGGCATCGTCGGCGAGAGCGTAAACCTCACCGTCTCGCATCTGCGCGACACGCCCCTCTACCGTGCTCTATAACCTCACCACGCATCTCCTCTATTCCAAGTGGCGTGACCCTGGCGAGGAAGCGCGGTTGCACCTTTTCGGTCAGCTCAAACGCATCGTCAAGGAATGGCTGGACGCCTGCCTCATCTGCCGTGGAGACACCTACCCGGCGCAGATTCTCTACCGCCATCTGGCCGATATGGCCTCGGAGCGCATCACAGCGGCGATCAACAGTGCTGTCGGGGCTCAGGCCGGCGACCGTGCCACCATCAAGGCGCTGCTCGATCCTTACATTCCCGAAGGTTCCAGCCGCCATGTGAACTTCCCGACTTCGAAGGCCACCCGGTACGAGACCGATGCACGGAGATGCCAGATTAATTGGATCATTCTTGACAGCGATTGGGAGGCGGAGTTCTGCCGTGTAGCGGAGAACCACCCGCGTGTCCGGCGATATGTCAAGAATCACAATCTCGGCTTCGATGTGCCCTATCGCTACGGCTCAGAGAGCCGCATCTATCGGCCCGACTTCATTGTGCTGATTGAAGATGGCCACGGCGAGGACGACGTTCTCCACCTTGTGGTCGAGGTCAAGGGATACCGCCGCGAAGATGCCAAGGACAAGAAGCTGACGATGGAAACGTATTGGATTCCCGGCGTCAACGGCAGCGGCAGGTTCGGTCGCTGGGCATTCGTGGAGTTCACTGAAGTCTTCGGCATGAATGCTGACTTTGCTTCGCTCATTGAGACCGAGTTTCAGAAGATGGTTGAGTCCGTAACCGAATCGCAGCCACTGCAGCAGTAGAGAAAAGAGAACGATGGCCCCCAACAGATCACAGACCGCAAAGCCGAAACCGAAGAAGCAGATCGAGACACTGGTGCACGAGGAAGCCTCGCGCAAGAACATCCCCACCGCCGAGTACCAGTCGGTGATGCGGGCTGAGGATTTGTCTCCTATTCGTGTGGCGTACGAGCGCCGCAACCGCGACCTTGACCCGCAACTGGTTTGGCGGGGCAAGGACGAGCAGGACTGGAGTGACCTTGTGGTGCCCGCGCCGCCGCTCTATATCCAAGAGAAGGTTCATTCTAAGGTCCTGATCGACGATCTGAAGCGCCAGACAAAGGCCGGACAGTCGGATTCGGAGTCACAGTTCGATCTATTTGCGGACTTCAACGGGCTTCCCAGTGAAGACGCGCGCACGGAGTTCTACCAGCACGATGCCCACTGGTCGAACCGCATGATCCTTGGCGACAGCTTGCAGGTGATGGCTTCGCTGGCGGAGCGTGAAAGCCTGCGCGGCAAGGTGCAATGCATCTATTTTGATCCGCCATACGGCATCAAGTTCAACTCGAACTTTCAATGGTCAACGACGAGTCGGGATGTGAAAGATGGCAACAAAGACCACATCACACGAGAGCCCGAGCAAGTGAAGGCCTTTCGCGACACATGGCGGGATGGAATTCATACGTATTTGACTTATCTGCGCGATCGTTTCACGGTTGCGCGTGACTTGCTAGCAGACGCAGGGTCGATCTTTCTTCAGATTGGTGACGAGAACGTTCACCGAGTACGGGCGGTCATGGATGAAGTGTTTGGCGATTCTAACTGCGTCGCGGTTATTCAATTCAAGAAAACGGGAGGGTTCGATTCAGGATCGCTACCTTTAATCGCTGACTATTTACTTTGGTATTCGAAGGACATCAGAGTTCTAAAGTACCGCCCATTGCTCAACAATAAGGCATTCGGTGAGGGCTCCGGAGAGAGATATAAATCTTGCCTCCTCAGTGATAGAACAGTCATTCCAGCGTCTACTTTTGTGGATGAGGAAGGAATGTTGAATCTGCCGAAGGATGCTCGTTTGTTCCTCGGAGCGCCATTGACATCTGACGGCGCACCTTCGGAAGCGTGGCCTTTCGAATTTCGAGGGGCGACCCTCCGACATAAGCCAAACCAGCATTGGAAAATGACGCTGGAGGGAATGCGGCGCTTAGAAAAGGCCGACCGCCTTTTCCCTACCAAAGATTTCATCAACTATCGCCTCTTCCTGGATGACTTTGCTGCCGTTCCCCTCACAAATATGTGGACTGACACGATGGGCACCGCTGAGAGAGGAAAAGTCTACGTCGTGCAGACGGTGTCCAAAATAGTGGAGCGATGCGTACTACTCTGTAGTGACCCTGGGGACCTTGTGCTAGATCCCACTTGCGGTTCGGGGACAACTGCTTTTGTTGCCGAGCAATGGGGACGCCGCTGGATAACAATCGATACTTCGCGTGTTGCACTTGCACTTGCTCGCTCGCGAATTATGGGGGCACGCTATCCCTTTTACCTTCTGGCGGATTCACGTGAAGGACAAATACAGGAAGCGAGCCTACAAGGCCGTGCGCCGTCAGAGACTCCAGTGCACGGCAACATCCGCCAGGGCTTCGTCTGCGAACGTATCCCGCATATTATGCTGAGCAATGTTGCCAACAACGCCGAGATCGACGTGATCTGGGAGCAGTACCAGACCCAACTGGAGCCACTGCGCGAGAAATTGAACGCCGTGTTGAAGCAAAGCTGGCAGGAGTGGGAGATTCCGCGTGAGGCATCTGAGAGCTGGAGCAATGATGCCAAGGCGACCCATGCGGCATGGTGGGAGGCGCGCATTGCGCGTCAGAAGGCCATCGACACATCCATCGCCGCCAAAGCTGAGTTCGAGAACCTCTACGACAAGCCGTATGAGGACAAGAACAAGGTCCGTGTCGCTGGCCCGTTCACGGTGGAGAGCATCTCGCCGCACCGTGTGCTGGCTGTGGATGAAAACGAAGAGCTGGTCGAGATGCCGGGGCAGAACGACACCGATACCCGCGACGCTCGGGACTTCGTCCAAATCATCCTCGACAACCTGAAGACCGCTGGCGTGCAGCAGGCGCACAAGGAAGACAAGATCGCCTTTACCTCGCTTGCGCCTTGGCCCGGAGAGTACATCTGCGCCGATGGCCGCTATACCGAGGCCGACGGAACCGAGAAACGCGCGGCCATTTTCATCGGCCCGGAGTTCGGCACGGTCACCCGAGAAGACCTGGTGGTTGCCGCACGCGAGGCCGGCGATGCAGACTTCGACGTGCTGATCTCCTGTGCCTTCAGCTACGACGCGCATTCAGCGGAGATGAACAAGCTGGGACGCATCCGCGTGCTTAAGGCCCGCATGAACGCCGACCTGCACATGGCCGAAGACTTGAAGAACACCGGCAAGGGCAACCTGTTTGTCGTCTTCGGCGAGCCGGAGATCGAAATTGAGGATGCGGGCAGCGGCAAGATCAAGGTAAAGGTACTTGGTGTGGATGTCTTCCATCCAAGTACGGGCGAGGTTCGCTCAAACGGGCCGGATGAGATCGCCTGCTGGTTCATCGAAACGGACTACAACGAGGAGAGCTTCTTCGTCCGCCACGCCTACTTCCTGGGTGCAAACGATCCGTACAAGGCTCTGAAGACAAGCCTGAGGGCAGAGATAGACGAAGAGGCCTGGGCGACACTCAAGAGCGAGACCTCACGCCTCTTCGACAAGCCGGAAAAGGGTCGCATCGCAGTGAAGGTAATTAACCATCTCGGCGACGAAGTGATGAAAGTCTTTCGAGTGTAGGAGAGCCGATGCGTTTAGAAGTACGAGGAATGGCGAACGCAAACCAGACATTCGTTCAGCTCTGGGGAATGTACGTAAGGACTTTCGATCCGACCAAGCACTGCATCTTCTGCTTGAAAGGACGGAAAGAGGCAGCCGTGCACCGCCAGATGATCGACGGTGACTACGAATTGGCGACGGATTTTCCCTATTTCTATCTGTTCGCCATGGGAAGGGGAGATCGTTCCATATCGAACGTTCACATGCCGGTACGTCCGCACCCAGGCGCTGTGGCGAGCATTGGCTCTGTTTACGGTGTGACCCTCACGATACGGGACGCATACGCCCTACGGGTAGACCGTCTGCCTGATGGTTGGGAGGGTCTGGGCAAGGACTATACAAGCTGCCGCAACTTCCAGTTTGGCGTGCAGGAGTTTGGCTACCATCCGCCAGTTGACTCAGTGCATTCTGCTGATGCGACTGCGCCTCCAGGTCAGGTGAGTTAATGCAATTCGTCATAGCCAATACCTTCCAGGACAGCCTTGCTCGCCTATCGGGCGATGAGCAGAAGGCTGCGAAGATGGCCGCGTTCGACTTGCAACTCAATCCAGCCCATCCTAGCCTGAGCTTCCACAAACTCGACAAGGCGAAGGACAAGAACTTCTGGTCCATCCGCGTGACGAGTGACATCCGGCTGATCGTCCATCGCAACGACGCCAGCCTGCTGCTCTGCTACATCGGGCACCACGACGATGCTTACCAGTGGGCCGAACGGCGGCGAATGGAGACCCATCCGAAGACCGGCGCGGCGCAGTTGGTTGAGATTCGCGAACGTGTCCAAGAGATCACCGTTCCGAAGTACGTCGAAGAAGAGCGAGTCGCGCCCAGGCGAAAGGCGTTGCCGAACATCTCAGAGGGAACTCTTCTAAGCTACGGCGTACCTGAAGAGTGGCTTTCCGAAATACTGGATGCCAGCGAAGACGAGCTGCTGGAGATAGCAGAGCACCTTCCGGCTGAGGCCGCCGAGGCTCTGTTGAATCTCGCCACGGGCATCCGGCCACCTGTTCCGCAGCCGATCACCGCCGGAACGAACCCGTTCGAACACCCGGACGCTATGCGCCGCTTCCGCGTAATGAACAATACGGAAGAACTGGCGTTGGCGCTCGACTATCCATGGGAGCGTTGGGCCGTCTTTCTGCACCCGGAGCAGCGCAAGCTGGTCGAGAAAGACTTCAATGGTCCGGCCCGTGTCTCTGGAACTGCGGGTACTGGAAAGACTATCGTTGCACTCCATCGCGCGGCGCACCTTGCCAGGAAGCATCGCGATGCCCGTGTATTGCTGACAACATTCTCCGTGCCGCTGGCCAACGCTCTGCGAGCCAAACTTCGCCTGCTATTGACCAACGAGCCACGTCTGGGCGAGCGGATCGAAGTCTACGCAATGGATGCTATTGGGCGACGGCTCTACGAACTGAACATCGGCAAGCTGAAGATTGCAACCGAGTCGCAGGTTTTAGAACTGTTACGGGAAGCGTCCAAGAACGCCGGAGAACATAAGTTTTCGCTTCGATTCCTGACCACGGAGTGGGATCAGGTGGTCGATAGCTGGCAAGTGGATTCGTGGGAAGAGTACCGCGATGTGAGTCGCCTTGGACGCAAGACGCGACTTCGCGAGGGACAACGGAAACTGCTTTGGACAATCTTTGAGGCGGTACGTGCAGGTCTTCGAGAACAAGGGTTCATTACAACAGCGGGGATGTTCAACGTCCTCGCCCGCCATTATGCGAATGGAGCACCGGCGCCGTTCGAGTTTACGGTAGTGGATGAGGCGCAAGACATTAGCATCGCCCAGGTTCGTTTTTTGGCGAGCATGGCTGGCGGCCGAGCAAACGGACTGTTCTTCGCGGGCGATCTCGGCCAGCGCATCTTCCAGCAACCGTTCTCATGGAAAGCCGCAGGTGCAGACGTGCGCGGGCGCTCTACGACGCTCAAGATCAATTACCGCACATCGCACCAGATACGTTTTCAGGCTGACCGCCTGCTCGATCCGCAAATCGCGGATGTAGATGGCAACGTGGAAAGTCGGAAGGGGGCAGTGTCACTCTTCAACGGTCCACGGCCAGATATCAAAACGTATTCGACCGATGAGGAGGAAAGTAAAGCAGTCGCGATCTGGTTACGACAGCTTGCCTCACAGGGGCTTCAATCTCAGGAAATGGCCCTATTCGTCCGTTCCGCAGCGCAAATAGATCGTGCGAAGGTGGCTGCCGAACTGGCCGACATTAATCATCACGTGCTCGATGAGCAGGTAGAGCTTGCGTCGGGCCTGTTATCCATATGCACCATGCACCTTGCCAAAGGATTAGAGTTCCGTGCTGTAGGGGTGATGGCCTGCGACGATGAGGTCATTCCTTTTCAAAAGCGTATCGAGGCTGTAGTAGATGAGAGTGATCTTGAAGATGTCTACAGTACGGAGCGGCATTTGCTCTACGTCGCCTGTACCCGTGCCCGCGACCACCTCTCGGTCACGTGCGTTAGCCCCGCCTCGGAGTTCCTACAAGATATGTGCTGACGGATTCGGGCCATGAAACCAAACCTGAGTCTGTGTCACATGTAGAAGCTGTATCTTGGCTCGATCCTCTGGTTCGGCTCGCAATGCTTGAGCACGTTTCCGACGCTATGGGCCGCTGTCAACGTCAATGGCATACCGCCGTCGAATTGGGTGCTATTCCAGTTCATCTTCGTAAGAGCGAGAATCTCCTTCGCATGGGATAGTGGCGTCTGGTCTCCGGACGCAATCTTGATCGAAACAGGTCGCGGTACATACATGCCCGGATAGGTCTCGAAAAAAGGCACGCTTCCCTTGGTATACAAAACGCCGCTCCGCCCACTGGTCTGTAGAAATGTCCCCCGCAAGGGAGGGTAAACTCCGTCCCGGTAGAGGCGAATGTCCGAATCGCTAACATGAACAAGATCGTGGATCGCAGTCCTTTCCTCTCTGATCGGGCGCGGGATGAGCGAACACAAGACATACTGGACAGTCTGGGCTGAATACCTTCACTCAGATCAGATATTCACAGATCAGTGAAGCGCCCACGCACGAATGGCTTCGCCGGACGGACTTTACACGCCGAGATGGTTCTATTCGCCGAGTGGCCTCACGGCGGAGCTGCGCTACACGTCTTTTGGAGCGTTTCGCCACATGGTTCGAGCCCAATGACTCACTTGCTTGTGCTCGGCGAAACCCAAGGGCCACTTTCTGGCCCTGGACACCTTGATGCCACCGGGCGCGATCCTTGACGTTGTCGCGATTAACCCATGCTTAGCCCCCTCAAAATCAACATCAGACCATAATGCCTTCACCGTGACGGCAGAAACGTCGTTTCCGTCTGAGTGTCGTTTGCACTGGATGAGTAACAGGGGCGGCCCGTTCTTGTTCGATCCAGCCGGCCACACACGGATATCGACGCCCCCGTCATTACCGCCGGGACCAAGCTTAACTTCGTAACCGTGCCGATCAAAGAACTCCGCTGTCAGCCTTTCGAAGTTGCGCCAGTGTATCTGCTGCAGATCTTCGCCGTTCTGAGCGAAGTAGTCGATGTAGCGTTGATCCAGATACTGATCAGGATCATTCGGAATCGTTTCTGAAGCAAACACCGCTTGTAGCGGTATTGCCCATTCGATATCCAAGGCTTCGGCTCTGAACCAGTTCATCGAGCGGTCCATCTGAGTACCGACGTGAAGCAGAAATTCGATCACAAGACGTTCAGGCATGCCCGACAGTTGCACCATCTCGGCCGCTGCCTCTTCGCCCAGGATCTTGTACTTTCGCGATTCGACGACCTTGCCGAAGGCTTCGTAGATTGGGCCGACGTCAATGCCTTGCTTCATGAGCCTCTTGACCCAGACGATGCGGTTGTAGGCACCATATCGCGCATCTGGCAGCTCTCCGATCTGATGACGGAGATTGAGGACAATGTCCTCAATCTCTTCTGGCCTGAATCGAATCATTTGATCCCGGTCAGTATCGAAGAGACCGGCTTCACCGTGCTCCTTCCTGGCAAGAAGTCTGTGGGCCTCGGAATCTGTCAGGAGGAGCCCTGACTTGCAGCCAACTTCCTCAGTGATGACATCGCGAAAATATTCAACTCTACCGCTTATCCCGCCCATGACTTCTCCGAGTGTTCTGTCGAATCTACTCTCGCCATTGTAGTGATGCGTCCACGCAGACGGGTCGTGACACTGAGGAACACTGTGGTCTCATTGCATCGGACACGCGCGCCGTTTGGACTCCGCTCGCATAGTTTTGTGCGGTCTTTGTACGGCAGCTAGGGCGAAGTGGTAGCTGGAGAAAACGGGTCTTCTGAAACAGCCGAACCGGCGCTGGCTGCTGCTGGCTTGGCCTGCGGAGTTGAATTCAAGTGCACCTTCTGTTGAGCTAGAGCCCGTTCCATGCGAACGATCGTCTTGGTAAGTTCCAAGAGGGAGAGGGCCTGTTCTGGAGTGACTGTAGGTGCGGTGAGACTACCGTGACCGGCTAACGGCTGGATGTTGCGTGCCTTGTAGACATCCAGCATGTAGTCGAGCACAGGTTCCGGCAACAAGGATTTCTTTCGGTAGCTTGCGAAGAAACTGGCGAGTGTCTGGTTGTTCACGGAGGGATTCTGGGTCACATCCTTGGCCAAAGTCTCGAATACGGATGCCGAAGCATGCATGACAGCCGCAAAATCGTTTGCTTCTAGGGCCGCTTCCATTCGAAGAATGAGTCGGCGCACATTCGGATGGTCGTTGGAAAGATCTGGTTCAGGGATAGACTCTTCATCCTCGATGACGACCTCGATTATGACCCCGTCCATATCACCGGCGTCGCGGAAGCTAAAACCACAGTTGTAATGCTTCAAGATTCTATTGACCGTCTTTCGAGGGAACATTCCCTTTTGAATGTAGTCGGCAAGGATTTCGGCGAGTTCAGCCGTAGACGGGAGCCTCATGATGAGTTCGCGTTGGCCATGATGCCAAGCAAACTCCACCGGTTCGAAGAATCCCCAGTCGTCGCTTGAGAGCGAATAAATCGGCTTTCCCATGACGGTGTTGGCCAGATTCACGAACTCATTCTCCCGGATGAGGTTGATAACCCCTCCCGGGTCGTCGGTAACAGCCGAACATTTGTCACGGATCAAGCGTGTGAACTCAAGTCGCGCCTCTGATGGCACAACCTCTTGCTCTAAACTCCTGCGCTGACTTTTCGATAACCGCATAAAGGGCATAAATTTAGTTTATGCATTGAGGGAGGATGTTTCCTCCCTGTCTCCAGCCGCGCTTGCGTCTTCCGTCACCCGCCTC